>JBBSJQ010000040.1:0-1605 GCA_038257095.1 Solirubrobacterales bacterium | reverse complement strand
GCCCGTGATCGAGAAGGCCTCGTCGCCGTGCAGCCCCAGGTCCACGGCGGGCGCCGGCAGCTGCAGCGGCAGCACGCCCATGCCGATGAGGTTCGAGCGGTGGATGCGCTCGAAGGACTGCGCCAGAACCGCCCGCACGCCGAGCAGCCGCGTCCCCTTCGCCGCCCAGTCGCGCGACGAGCCCGAGCCGTACTCCTTGCCCGCCAGCACGACGAGCGGCGTGCCCTCCTCGAGGTACGCCAGCGACGCCTCGTAGATCGACATCGGCACCGGTGATGTGTGCGCGTCGAACTTCAGCGTGAAGCCGCCCTCCGGGAGGGCCGGTCCCATCGCCAGGAGATTTCTCAGCCGGATGTTCGCGAACGTCCCGCGCACCATCACCTCGTGGTTGCCGCGCCGCGCGCCGTAGGAGTTGAAGTCCCGCGGCGCGACGCCGTGCTCCTGCAGGTACAGACCGGCCGGCGAGTCGGGCTTGATCGAGCCGGCGGGGGAGATGTGGTCCGTCGTCACGGAGTCGCCGAGCAGCGCCAGCACGCGCGCGCCCTCGATGTCCTGCACCGCCGGCGGATCGGCGGGCATGCCCTGGAAGTACGGCGGCAGGTGCACGTACGTCGAGTTGTCGTCCCACGCGAAGCGGTCGCCGATGGGCACGTCGAGCGAGTTCCAGCGCTCGTCGCCGGCGAACACGTCGCCGTAGGAGGAGCGGAACATCTCCGACCGCACCGCGCGCTCGACCGTCTCGCCGACCTCCTGCGTCGTCGGCCACAGGTCGCGCAGGTAGACGTCGACGCCGTCCGGGTCGACCCCGATCGGGTCGTTGACGATGTCGGCGTCCATCGAGCCCGCCAGCGCGTACGCCACGACGAGCGGCGGCGACGCGAGGTAGTTCATCTTCACGTCGGGGTTGATGCGGCCCTCGAAGTTGCGGTTGCCCGACAGCACCGACACGACGGCGAAGTCGTTCTCGCCCACCGCCTCGGAGACGACGCGCGGCAGCGGGCCTGAGTTGCCGATGCACGTCGTGCAGCCGTAGCCGACGAGATGGAAGCCGAGCGCCTCGAGGTCGCCGGTCAGCCCGGCGTGGTCGAGGTATTGCGTGACGACCTTCGAGCCCGGCGCCAGCGACGTCTTCACCCACGGCTTGCTCGTCAGCCCGCGCGCGACGGCGTTGCGCGCCAGCAGCCCCGCGGCGAGCATGACCGAGGGGTTGGAGGTGTTCGTGCAGCTCGTGATCGCGGCGATCACGACATGCCCGTTGTCGAGCCTCGTCTCGGTCCCGTCGTCCATGACGATCGCGACGCTGTTGTCCTGGGGCTCGGCGAGCAGCGCCGCGGCGATCTCCTCCGCGTGCCCGGCGTCCGTCGCGTGCTCGGGCGGGCGGATCCCCTTGCGGCCGGTGTACGTCGGCGGGTCGGAGGCCGGGAACGAGAGCGCGTCGAACTCGATCGTGTCGCCGCCCTCGGGGTCCTCGCCGTCCTCGGCGGGCATGAAGTCCTTCAGGGCGATCCGGAACGCCGCCTGCGCATCGCTCAGCGCGACGCGGTCCTGCGGGCGCTTGGGACCCGCCAGCGACGGGACGACCTCGCCGAGGTCGAGCTCGATCGT
>JBBSJQ010000039.1:0-1674 GCA_038257095.1 Solirubrobacterales bacterium | reverse complement strand
GGAGGTGGGCGACGTGGAAGTTGATGAGCACCCCAACTCGATAGCCACTCAACTGCAGATACGAAAGCAATTGCGCTTCGTGAACCGGGCGGACCGCGGCGATCGCTTTGACTTCGACGACGACGGCGTCTCCGACGACGAGGTCCAGGCGATATGGACCTGTACAGAATTCTGTGTGTGAGGCCATACTCAGACCGAGGAGGGCCGCATGACCAAAGCACGCACGACCCCCGACCGTACCCCCGACCGTACCGCCGCGGCGCGGGTCCGCTTCGAGCCCGCCGCGCTGGACGCGCTGCTCGGTGAGCGGACGACGATGGCGGAGCTCGACGACCTGTTCCGCCAGATGAAGCAATCGCTCATGGAGCGCGTCCTGGCCGGCGAGCTGACGCACCACCTGGGCTACGCGAAGGGCGCCCCGAGGCCGCCCGACCAGCCGAACCACCGCAATGGCGCGACGCCCAAGACGGTGCTGACCGAGGACGGCCGGATCCCGCTGGCCATCCCGCGCGACCGGGCCGGCACCTTCGAGCCGGTGCTCATCCCCAAGAACGCGCGCCGGCTGCCGCGCTTTGACCAGACCGTGCTCTCGCTCTACGCGCGCGGCATGAGCGTGCGCGAGATCCAGGAGCACCTGGAGGAGTTGTACCAGGTCGACGTGGCGCCGAGCTTCATCAGTGCCGTCACCGACGAGGTCGTCGAGGAGGTCACGGCGTGGCAGAGCCGCCCCCTCGAGCGCTGCTACCCGGTGGTCATCTTCGACGCCTTGCGGGTCAAGATTCGTGATGAAGGGGTCGTCCGCAACAAAGCGGTCTATCTCGCCCTGGGGATCACGCCGAGCGGCACGAAGGACGTGCTCGGGCTCTGGATCGAGCAGACCGAGGGGGCCAAGTTCTGGCTCCGCGTGATGACGGAACTCCGAAGCCGCGGTGTCGACGACATCCTCATCGCGCTGATCGACGGGCTCGCGGGCTTCCCCGAGGCGATCACGACCGTGTTTCCGCAGGCGCAGATCCACACCTGCGTGGTGCATCTGGTGCGGCGCAGCCTGGCCTTCGTCTCGTACAAGGACCGGAAGCGCGTGGCGAGCCAGCTTCGGACGATCTACCGCGCTGAGACCGTGCCCGCAGCCCAGGCCGCCCTCGAGGCGTTTGCCGCGAGCCCCGACGGCCAGCGCTATCCGACGATCGCGCCGATCTGGACGCGGCAGTGGGACGCGATCACGCCGGCCTTCGCCTACCCGCCGGCGCTCCGTCGCATCCTGACGACGACCAACGCGATCGAGAGTCTGCACATGCAACTCCGGAAGATCATCAAGACGCGCGGCCACTTCCCGAGCGATGACGCCGCGACCAAGCTGCTCTACCTCGCGCTCCGGAACATCCACAAACGCTGGCAGGCCGCGCCCGACTGGCAGGCGGCGGTCACGCATTTCGCCGTGCTGTTTCCCGATCGCTTCGTCCCCGATCCCCGATAACCCCGGATCTCACACACAGAAATTCGAACACGTCCAGCCCGTCCGACACTCGCGCCTGTCGGCGCTCCTGCGGGATGACACGCCGCCACTCGCGCCTCTCGGCGCTCCTGCGGGGATGACATCCAGTCCCAGTTGTCATCCCGCACGAGGGAGCGGAGCGACCGAGTGTCGGGACGGGCCTTCACTGCTCATTGGCT
>JBBSJQ010000038.1:0-1719 GCA_038257095.1 Solirubrobacterales bacterium | reverse complement strand
GAAAGTCTCGGGATCGACGTCGCAGAAGACCGGCCGCGCGCCCGTCGCCGGGACCGCCTCAGCGGTTGCATATAACGTGAACGAGGGCACGATCACCTCGTCGCCGGGCCCGACGCCCATGGCCCGCAGCGCGATCGTCAGGGCATCGGTGCCGTTCGCCACGCCGACCGCGTGCCGCGCCCCGCAGTACGCGGCGAACTCCCGCTCGAACGATGCGACCTCGGGGCCGAGGATGAAGCGCCGACCGGCGACGACGGCGGCGATCGCGGCGTCGATCTGCTCGCGCAGGGGTTCGACGGCGGTGCTGGTGTCGAAGAGCGGGACGGGCATCGGCGCCCGTCAGGCTATTGCGAGCGCGAGATCTCCCGGGCCGTGGAATCGACGACGTCGCCGTGCGACGGCGCCGCGGGCTTGCGCCTGAGGCGCGAGCGGTCGCCCTCGTCCGGTCCGCGCGGCAGCTCCGCGACGGGACCGGGGCCCCACGGGCTGAGGTCCGGGTAGCGGGCGACGACCTCCCTGCCGCTGTCGACGAGGCCGCCGGCGGCGACGAGCAGCGCGCCGAGCGCGCCGAGGTAGACGCCGATCGCCGGCGTCACGGCGTCGACGAGATCGGGCGGGAAGATGATCCGGCGCACGATCAGCACGGCGAGCAGCAGGCCCAGCAGCGTGCGCGCGGTGAGCACATACCGCGTCTGGCGGATGAGCGTGCTCGCAAGCACGAGCGCGGCGCCGCCGAGGATCACGAGCCGCAGGCGGTAGAACGTCTGCCAGCCCGTTGTGTCGGGATCGGCGAGCTGCGAACGATCGATGTGGTACCAGGTCGTGAACAGCGCGCCGGCGACGATGATCGCTCCCGTCGCGCTGAGGATCCGGCCAGCACGAGGGCTGAGCACGAGTAACTACCTCCGAGTTCGGTGGTCACGTGAGGCCCTACCCGGTCACGCGGGCAACTAGCATCAGCGCGCAATGGCGCGCCTCGTTGATCCGGACTTCTGGCGCGGCCGCTCGGTCCTCGTCACAGGGCACACGGGCTTCAAGGGGGCGTGGCTCTCGCTGTGGCTGCAGTCGATGGGCGCGCACGTGACCGGCTATGCCGACACGGTCCCGACGCAGCCGTCGCTGTTCGAGCTCGCGCGCGTCGGCGACGGGTTGGCCGACGTGCGGGCGGACATCCGCGACCGCGCCGCCGTCCTCGACGCGGTCGGCCGCCACGCGCCGGAGATCGTCATCCACATGGCGGCGCAGCCGTTCGTCCGGCGCTCGTTCCTCGATCCGCACACGACGTACGAGACGAACGTCATGGGCACGGTCAACGTGCTCGAGGCGGTTCGCGCGACGCCGTCCGTGCGCGTCGTCGTGAACGTGACCTCGGACAAGTGCTACGACAATGATCGATCCCGCCCGCCCCGCCCGTTCGTCGAGGACGACCCGAAGGGCGGCCACGACCCGTACTCGAACTCCAAGGGCTGCGCCGAGCTCGTCGCCGACGCCTACCTGCGCTCGTTCTTCGCGCCGAACGTGGACGGGCCGCGGCTCGGCTCCGTGCGCGCCGGCAACGTCATCGGCGGTGGCGACTGGGGCGAGGAGCGGCTGATCCCGGACATCATGCGCGGCGCGCTCGACGGCGTCCCGATCGCCGTGCGCAACCCCGAGGCCGTGCGCCCGTGGCAGCACGTGCTCAATCCGCTGTCGGGCTACCTGCGCCTCGCGCAGGCGCTG
>JBBSJQ010000037.1:0-1971 GCA_038257095.1 Solirubrobacterales bacterium | reverse complement strand
TGCTACTCCGTCGGCGCCTCGACGGGCGTCGCGCCCTCGAGGTTCGCCTTCGCCGTCGTGAGCAGCTCGTCGGTCAGCGGGACGTAGTCCGCGGCTGTGACGACCTTCTCGTTCTCGTCGAGGATGAACTGGATGAACGCCTTGACCTCGGGCTTGGCCGCGGTCTCGGTCGTCGGGTACATGAACAGCGGCCGCGACAGCGGCGCATAGCTGCCGTCGGCGATCGTCGCGACCTCGGGCTTGACGCAGCCGTCGCCGCCGTCGACCGCGAGGAGCTTCAGCTTGTCCTTCTGCGCATCCGCGAAGGCGAAGCCCACGTAGCCGAGCGCGCCGGCCGTCCCCTCGACGCCGGTGATGATCTGGTTGTCGTCCGGCGAGGTCTGGATCGCCTTGCCGGTGCGCTGCTCGGCATCGGTCTCGAGGACGGCCTCGGTGAAGTAGTCGTAGGTGCCCGACTCCGTGCCGGGCGTGAAGAACGACACCGCCTGGTCGGGGAAGCCGGCTCCGAGCTCCTTGTAGTTGCTGACCTTCGACCCCGGCGCGAGCAGCTTCTTCAGCTGCGCCGTCGTGATGCAGTCGTCAGGGATCGCGAGGTCCTTGTTGGCGATGACGGACAGGCCGTCGATGCCGACCTGCACCTGGACGGGCGTGATGCCGGCCTTCTTGCAGGCGTCGTACTCCTCCTTCTTGATCGGCCGCGAGGCGTCGGCGATCTGCAGTTCGCCGCGACAGTACTTCTGGAAGCCGTCGCCGGTACCGACGCCGCCGACGCTGATGTCGACGTTCGGTGCCGGCTCGGCGAAGAGCTCGATCGCCGCCTGGGCGACGGGCTCGACGGTCGACGAGCCGTCGATCCGGATCGAGCCCGACAGATCCTCACTGACTGCTGCCGCGTTGTCGCCGCCGGCGGCGGTGCCCTCGTCCTCGTCGTCGCCGCAGGCTGCGACGCCGAACGCGAGCGCGCCGCAGGTGACGACGACGGCGCTGAAGCGATGGAGCTTCAAGGTGTGCCCTCCTCTGAGATTTCCCATAGCGGCAGCGACCGTCGCAGCAGCACGCCCGCCATCCTGTTACCGGCCGGTAGTCGTCGTGTGAAAAGGATGTGAAAGGACCTGTTCAGGGACCCGGGTCGAGGCGGTAGCCGAAGCCGACGTGGGTGTGGATGAAGCGGTGCTGCGGCAGCGCCCGCTCGAGCTTCGTGCGCAGCTTGTGGATGTACACGTCGCACGAGCGATCGCCGCGCCGCAGCGTCCCGCCCCAGGCCTGGCGGTACAGCTCCTCGCGGGACACCACGCGGCCGGCATGCGTGGCAAGCGCCACGAGCAGGTCGAACTCGCGCACGGACAGCACGAGCGCGCGGCCCGCGGCGAGGACGAGGCCCTCCTGCGGGCGGATCTCCAGATCGCCGATCCTGACAAGCTCCCCATGACTCGTCTGCATCGTTCTCGCAGGGTGCGCGCAGGGGGCAGGGGCCGAGTTATCCGGTCGTGAACGCGCGGTGAAGATGGTGTGAACGAGCGCTCTGGCTCAGCGTCTGGTCGAGGGTCAGCGTTCGCCCGTCGTGCACGGTGACAGGCTCGTTACGCCGCGCTGCGCATCCTGTCTGTATTCCCTGCCTGCAACCGGCGGCCGCCCGAAGCACGCGAGATTGCAGGATCTGGACCGCCTGCGCCCGGCTGCGCGGGCTCGCAGGACGGTGAGTCCAGTTCGGTGGTGCTCCGGTCAAGGTCGCGTCCGACCCCGCCGATAGCGCGACCAATCGCCCTTCTGGGGCGGCAATCCGATCAACTCGCGAGGACTCACCGCACATGAAGGCCAAGCCCGAGGGCACAACGCATCGCTCAAGCCGCGGACGCATCGCGGCCGCGTTGTGCACCGCCGGCGTCCTGGGCATCGCGTTGAGCGGCAATCTGCTCGGCGCCGGCGCGCAGGAGGTGGCCCCGGTCCCCGGCGAGCCCGTCACCGCCCCTC
>JBBSJQ010000036.1:0-1981 GCA_038257095.1 Solirubrobacterales bacterium | reverse complement strand
GCCCTACATGGAGCTGGGTCGCCGCGGCCGCCCCGAGGAGGTCGCGTCGGTGATCGCGTTCCTCTGCTCGGAGCGGGCCAGCTTCGTCAACGGTGCCAACTACCGCGTCGACTCAGGCTCGGTCGCCACGATCTGAGTCCGTCGGGCACCACGTGCTCGTTGAAGGTCTTCCCGGGCCATCGGCACAGGTCCATCCAAGTGTGCTCCCGCGTGGTCAGCGCCGGGCCATCACCCGGAAGGACGGTGGCAGGCCGGTACGGCGGCGATAGCGTCGTCGCCATGGCGGAGTCGAAGAAGTCCCCCGGGCCCAGCGTCAAGGACGACGAGCTCTACGAGAAACTGCGCGACCAGGGCAACAGCAAGGAGAAGTCGGCGCGGATCGCCAATGCAGCCGCGCGCGACGGGCGCGACGCAGTGGGCGAGCGGGGAGGGGCGTCGCCGGCCTACGAGGACTGGACCGTCGACGACCTCCGCTCCCGCGCGGCCGAGGTGGACATCGAGGGCCGCTCGGAGATGCGCAAGGACGACCTGATCGAGGCGCTGCGTGAGCATTGACAAGCAGGCTGGCGCTGGGCCGATCCGACACGAGTTCGCCTTCGCCACGGCCTATCGGGTTGCGGCGCTTCCCTTCGGCATCACTCCGAGAACGGCGTGGGTGGAGATCGGTCCCGCTGGGCTGCGGGTCCACTACGGGCTCTGGCGGTTGGCTACGCCGCTGGCCAACCTGGCCGGGGCCGAGCTCTCCGGCGGCTTCGGATTCCTCAAGACCGCCGGGCCGCCCCACCTGTCGTTTGCTGACCGCGGGATCAGCTTCACCACCAACGGCGAGTCGGCACTGTGCCTGAGCTTTCACGAGTCGGTCAAGGGGATCGACCCGACCGGACACATCACTCACCCGGGGGCGACGCTTTCGGTGCGTCACCCGCAGGCCCTGCTGGACGACGTACACCGCCTCGTGGCGACGCTCGGCTGATCGCAACCGGTCCGCAAGCGGTCTAAGGTACGACGCATGCACGTGCGCGATGGTGCCGATGTCGACACCGCCGTCGGGCAGGTGCTGGACTCGCTGCTGGAGATTTCCGGTGTTAGACGTGCTGGTCTGGCCCTGACCGAGGGCGGCGGGCGACGCCTGCGCTTCACGCTCGGCGAGCGCGACTCCGCTCGCCCTGCGCCCGGTGAGGCTCTCGAGTGGTGCCACATCGACGCCTACGACGATGTGCCGATCACCACCGTCCTGCGGACGGGCAAGCCGGTGGTGGACGCCCTGGAGCTCCTCGAGGAGCGACATGCGGCTTTCGTCGAGTCCCAGAGCGGCACCGGCATCGTCGGGGTGGCGGCCTTCCCCCTGAAGTCCGGAGACGTCACGTGGGGCGGGTTCGTGTTGTTCTACGACACGCCTCAACGTTTCGGGCCCCACCAGGTCGCCCTGCTGGAGCTGTATGCCGAACGCGCCGCCCATGAGGTGGGGTCGGCGGACAACACGATTCCGGCGATGCCGAGGATCCCCGTGTCGGACGCGTCCCACGGTGAGGTGGTCCGCCTCGACCTCGACCCGTATCCGGGCTCGGTGGCGGTCGCGCGGCGCTTCGCCCGGGGGCAGCTGGCGCGGTGGGGGATCGAGGAGGAGACGCTGGACGCTGCGGTCCTCTGCCTCTCCGAGCTCGTCACCAACGTGGTGGTGCACGCCGCCTCCCGCTCGCACATCGAGCTGCGCCGCGAGCCGGACCGGCTGGTGGTGACGGTTCGCGACGGACGCGGGAGGGCGGTGGTGACCACCACAGGCCCCGGGCCCGACCTGCTCGTCGTGCACGGGCGCGGACTGCTGCTGGTAGAGGCGTTGTCCGACCAGTGGGGGTCGATCTCCGAGGGGTCCGAGACGACGGTCTGGTGTGAGTTCGCGACGGGCCGTTCCGGGGAGCACGTCGAGTCGTAGCCCGGGCGAGCAGCGGTCAGCGGCTCTCGGCGGCCTCGATCACGCCGT
>JBBSJQ010000035.1:0-1984 GCA_038257095.1 Solirubrobacterales bacterium | reverse complement strand
GCTCGAGGTCGGCCTCCTGCGCCCGGGCCGACAGCAAGACGACCTTGATCCCCGCGGTGGCGGGGTTCGCGCGCAGCCGGGCCGCGGCCTCCCAGCCGTCGAGCCTGGGCATCATGACGTCGAGGGTGACCACGTCCGGCGCCACCCGGGCGACCTGGTCCAGGCAGTCCTGACCGTCGACGGCCGTGGTCACGTCGAAGCCCTCGAGCTCGAGGTTCACGGTGATCAGCTGGCGGATGACGTCGTCGTCGTCCACGACGAGGACGCGACCCAGGCTGCTCGACATGTCGGGGGACGCTACACAGCCCGGGGACCGGACAGCGGCAGGATCGCGGAGCGCATCCGGCTGGTAGCGTCCTTGCCCTCGGAGCCCCCGTAGCTCAGGGGATAGAGCACTGCCCTCCGGAGGCAGGGGCGCAGGTTCGAATCCTGCCGGGGGCACACGCAAAAGTGCAGGTCAGCAGTTGAGAGCAACGCATCGCCGACAGGCCGCGAAGCGCGCCTTCCAACATTCTTCCAACACCCTGGCCCGCGCTGGACCGGCCTGGCCGGTGCCACACCGCTCAGACCTGCTCACCGCGGCTGTCGTGTGGCCTGCGCGCGCGGCACTCCGGCGGGCGCCTGAGGCCCGACTCAAGAAGCCGAAGCGCCGGACACGTCGGTTTCCGGCTCCCGCAGGCGAGATCAGCCTCGTCCCGCCGTCGAGTACGAGACGGCACAGCGCCCACCACGCTCCCGTAGCAGCCTGCTCAGCGGGGGTTCGATGTCTCCATCAAATCCGGCACTCGACACACTGCAGGGGCTCGTCTCCCCGCCCTCGCTCAGGAATGACGGACCAGTTGGTGCATCACCCCCTCCTGACAGGGAGGGTTCGGCGACGAGCGGATCGCGGGTCGCTTCCGGGACGAGTGGCGAGATGCTGGCGGCCAGTGGCGGCAGAACTACGGCGACGAGAACCGCGGGTTCGACGCGGACCGTTCGATGCGGCGTCGCGAGGCCAGCCTCGACGACGTCTCGATCGACGAGGCCGAGCGCCGGATTCTCGGGACGCGCGCAGCGGGCGGAACGAGACGGTGAGATCCCTCTCGAGCCGTCAGATCGACGCCGTCGTGAGACGTTGCCGCCGTCAGCCGAGCTCGGTCGTGATCTCGATAGACCCCTTGAGGCTGCGCGCCACTGGGCATCCGTCGGCGTGCACGCCAAGCACCCGGTCCACCTTCTCGCGGTCGTCCTCGGCGACCTGCAGGCCGGTGTAGGTGACCGCGATGCGCTTGACGACCAGCACCTTGCTCTCGAGCTCGACCTCGCCGCGTGCGTGGCCCACCAGACCGGTGGGGTCGATCCGCCGGGCCGCGAGGGCTCCGGCGAACGTCCCGGTGAGTCAACCGAGTGCGGCGCCAACGAGGTGGTCGATCGTGCTCGCGTGAGGAGGGAACTGGCCCGGCTGCGCTCCGTAGTGCTCGGCGACGGCGCCGTGCATCCCATAGATGGTCGGCTCGTCGTCACCGGGCAGGTAGGCAGCCCGGTCTGGTCCGTCGAGCCGCTCAACGCGGACCTCGGACACGTATGCGATCTCGCCCATGTTCGTCTCTCCATGTCCTTCGAGGGAAGTGCGGTGCTTCGACCAGCAGGATGCCCCACGAGCCGGCCGTGCACGCCTGGTAGGTCCGTCGGAGACGCGACAACATCCGAGGCGACCATCCCGTGGCAACACCTTGCATCGGGGTAGTCACCCCGCGACCGACCCACCGACATCAGGAGGTCCGGCATCAACGCAGCGGCGACATCTTCCCCGTCGAGGGACGTACTCGGACGAGTGCGCACCTCGTGGGCGCCGCCGCTCGCGGGGCTCCGGCTCGTGGGTGACGGTCGCAGCGTGGCGGTTCTGTCGCCGGACGCGAGCGTGCAGTGGTGGTGTGCGCCGGAGTTCGACGATCAGCCCCTGTGCTGGCGGCTGCTGGATGCCGACGGCGGTACGGCGCGT
>JBBSJQ010000034.1:0-2095 GCA_038257095.1 Solirubrobacterales bacterium | reverse complement strand
GACGAGCAGTCCTTCGCCACGCTGCTGGAGAGCATCGCGACGTTCGAGGAGTCGCTGCCTCGGGCCCTGTGCTGGGGATCTGCCTGGGACATGACCCGCGACGCCGAGCTCTCGAGCGCGGACTTCGTGTCATTGGTCCTGGCCGGAGTCGCGACCGAGTCCGATCTCACCGCTGTCGGATCGCTGCTGCGGCAGGGCTCGGGGGCCATCAACTTCTACACCCCCGACGCCGATCGACCTGCTCTGGCGCAACGCTGGGAGTCAGGTCTGCGCGCGCTGGTCGATGCAGCCGATCCGGGCAGCGACCACCAGCTGGCCCTCGTGCGGGCCTTCGCCACGGCAGCCTCGGGCCCCGAGCGCTTGCGCGAGATCCTCGACGGCGCGCTGGAGGGTCTGCAGATCGACGCCGACCTGCGCTGGAGCCTGATCACCGCCCTGGCCCGCGTCGGCGCGGCCGACGAAGCGGAGATCGAGAAGACGCTCGCGGCCGACAGCACGATCAGTGGTCAGGAGCGCGCGTCGGCAGCCCGGGCCATCCGTCCGCTCGCCGAGGCCAAGTCCGAGGCGTGGCGCATCGTGGTCGAGGACGACACGACGCCCAACGAGACCCGCCGCCAGACGGCCTTCGCGTTCCAAGTGTCCGGTCAGGCCGAGCTGCTCGAACCGTATGTCGACCGGTACCTGAAGATGGCCGAGACGATCATCGAGGACAAGGGCGTCTGGATCGGTCAGAACGCCCTGATCGCCCTGTTCCCGTCCGCGAACCCGTCAGCCGACGCCCTCGCCAAGGTCGACGCCTGGCTCGAGACGACCCAGGCCGGGCCGGCCTCGGTGCGCTACGTCTCCGAGGGCCGCGACGACCTCGCCCGCGCCCTCCGCGCCCAGCACGCCGCCCACTAACTTCCCCGCTGGGCCTGACGTTCTGACCACGACACGCTGGCGTGTCGCGTCAGAACGTCAGGCTCAGCGAGGTCTGTGGATCACGGAGGGCAAGACGGCGGAGGGTGTCGCACCCTCGGTCGGTGGACACCTCCTACGACCCCTTGCTGCTGAGCCGCCGCGTCCGGGACGCCACTGCGGCTGGGATCGACGCCGCGGAGCTGCGCACCGAGTTGTGGGTTCGGGACCTGCGCGGGGTGGCGCGACCCGCGTTCGTCGAGCACGACGCGCTCACCACCCGCATGGCCAACGCCGTGGCGCTCATGTCGAGCTGCAATGCACTGGGAGGCTGGGCGTCACTGCGTGCGCAGGGGAACACCTGGTTCGACGGCAGCGCGACAGCCGAGATCGACCGACCGGTCCTGATCCACTGCCTGCCCGGCAGCCAGCTGCGGGTCCGGCCGGGCATCCTGCCCTCGGAGTCGCTCGTCCATCCCGACGAGACGATCGACTTCGCCGGATACCGGGTCGCCACCATGGCTCGGGCCGCCTTCGATGAGATGTGCTCGGCTCCAGCGCTCGCCGCCGCTGTCGTGGCCTGCGACATGGCGACCAGCACGGTCTCGGACGTGCCGCACACGACGCTCGCGAACATCGAGCGCGTGATCGGCTCGCACCACAAGGTCCGTGGAATCGTCCAGGCCCGCAAGGCGCTGAGTCTGTCCAGCTCCCGCTCAGCCAGTCCGGTCGAGACCCGCACCCGGCTCATCGCCGTGCAGAAGGCCGGTCTGACGCGCCTGTCCGTCAACTGCCCGGTCTTCGATCGCTCCGGCCAGCTGCTCGGGATCGCGGATCTGCTCGACGAGGAGGCCGGGTTCGTGATCGAGTCCGACGGCCTGCAGTTCCACGGACCGGAGCATCGGACGAAGGACAACCCTCGTCAGGAGCGATTCGAACGAGTCGGACTGGTCGTGTGTCGGGTCACTTCGGAGGACCATCGTCAATCGCACGCCACGGCGGCGCGGATGAGGGCCGCCCGACGGGATGCGTTGGCACGTCCAAATGGCGCGTGGACCACCCAGACCCCGCCGTGGTGGCCGACCTGGCGCCACCGAGCGCGCTGGGACTGACGTTCTGACCTCGACACCCTGGCGTGTCGCGTCAGAACGTCAGGCTCAGCGGGAACGGCTCAGTGGTGGGCGGCGTCGTGGCCGGG
>JBBSJQ010000033.1:0-2127 GCA_038257095.1 Solirubrobacterales bacterium | reverse complement strand
CGGCGTGTTCGGGCATCCCGGTGGCGCACCGCTCCGGGTGGCGCCGTTCGTCGTCGGTGACGAGGTCCGAGCTGTGGGCACCGACATCTACGACTCGCAACGCACCGAGCGCGAGGTCCTGATCCTCGCCTCCCAACTCCGCCCCGGAGACTCCGGTGCCGCCATGATCGACGCCAACGGCGCCGTCGTCGGCGTGGCCTTCGCGATCGCGCCCGACGACCCCAACGTCGCCTACGGCCTCGACACGAGCGAGATCGATGCGGTGGTGGGCGGCGATCTGGTGACCCCCGTGGACACCGGCCCATGTCTGCGCTGACGTGGCGCCGATGACCGCTCCGGTGGATCCCAGCGGTCAGGTGCCGCTCGAACATCGCGTCCTCGTGCTGTGGCGGATCAGGATCGGCATCGGGATCCTCCTGGCAGCAGGCGCCGCGGGTGTCGCCCTCGGATTCACGACGCCTGCACCCGTCGCCGCGGCGGTACTCGTCACCGTGACGGGCGTGATCTGTGGCATCGGCTGGTGGTGGACCGCGCTGGTCTGGCGTGGTTGGCGGTTCGAGGTCGGTGCCAACGCACTCCACCTGCGTCACGGCGTCATGACGCGCCGGGCATCGACCATCCCATACCACCGTGTGCAGCACATCGATCTCGAGGCGGGGCCGATCGAACGACGGCTGCACCTGACGACCCTCGTCCTCCGTACGGCGTCGGCGAGTTCCGACTCGACCGTTCCGGGCATCGACGCCAACGAGGCGGAGATGGTCCGTCAACGGATCCTCGAGCTGGTCGGGACCGGCGATGCGACCTGAGCCCACGGTCGACCTGTCGACGCCCCGCCGGACGTCAGCACTGGGGGCGGCGATCGCAGTGTTCGGCGTCGAGCAGCTCCGCCCCCTGCTCCCGATCGTGATCGTGGCTGCGTCATCGGGGCGGTTCCTGTTGGTGCTCGGAGGCGCGCTGGTCCTGGGCTTCGCCTACAACGCGCTCTCCTGGTGGCGCCGGACCTGGTGGTACGCCGACGGAGTCCTGCACCTCGACGAAGGCCTGCTCGTCCACAACCAGCGTCGGATCCCGGTCGAACGGATCCAACACGTCGAGCTCGAGCAACGACTACGCCATCAACTCTTCGGACTGTCCGTGGTGCGGGTCGAGACCGCTGGGGGGTCGGATGCCGAACTCTCCCTCGATGCGGTGACTCGACGCGAAGCAGAGTCACTCCGGGCGGGCGTGGCCCTGGTGCGGGCCCCGGCATCGCCTGTCGCTGGTGCCCCGCCACCGGAGATCCTCGTCCGTCTGACACCTTCTCGCCTGCTCCTCGCGGGCATCACCGGGCCCGAGGTGGCCGCGGTGCTCGCTGCGTTCGCCGTGGCCTTCGATCTGCTCACTGACCTCGGACTCGATCCCGACGATTTCGGCCGAGTCGAGGCCACAGTCCTGACGACGGCGATCCTCGTCATCGTCGGCGTGCCGCTCTGGCTCTTCGTCGCCGGACTGATCGGCGTCGCTCGTCGCTGGGATCTGACTGCGACGATCCGAGGTGACGAACTACGCGTGACCTACGGCCTTTTCCGCAAGGCGGAGTTCACCGTCGACCTGGGTCGGGTCCAGGACGTCCGCCTCGCTCATCGGCTGCTGCTGCGACCGTTCGGACGGGCCGACATCCGGGTGCGGACTGCGGCGTCAGGTGGGGGAGACCACAGCCGTGTCGACATTCCCCTGCTCGATCGAGCAGAGATCGAGCGCGTCCTGGCTCGGGTCGTACCAGCGGCACTGCCGATGCCTGATCTGGCGCCGGCTCCCCGTGGCGCCCGTCGACGCGCCCAGATCCGGGGAGTCGCCGTCGGTGCGGCCGTCGGCCTGCTGGTCGCCGCCGCGCTGTGGACGGTCGGTGCGGCGGCGGCCATCGCGGTGCCTGTCTGCATCGTCGCGGGTCTCGGCTGTGGCGAGTCGTACTACCGAGGACTCGGCGTCGGATCGACGGGCGACGGACAGGTGCTACACAGTCGTTCCGGAGCGTTCACGCGTCATCACGCGATCGTGCCTGTCGGCAGGCTCCAGTCGACTGCAGTCGAGGCGTCGTGGTTCCAGCGGCGACGTGCGCTGTCGACGGTCCGCCTCGACCTCGCT
>JBBSJQ010000032.1:0-2136 GCA_038257095.1 Solirubrobacterales bacterium | reverse complement strand
GTGAAGCCGCCGGTCTGCTTGACGATCGTGCCGTCGGCGCCGACCAGCAGCCAGCGGTCCTTCAGGTCCGCTGCGTTCTCGCCGTCGAGCGTGTCGGCGTCGAGGCCCGTCTTTGCCCGCGCCAGGGCCACGATCGCCGCTGCGTCGAGGCTGTCGAGCCGGTCGGCGTTCAGGCCGGTCGCGACGCCCGTCGCGTTCGTGACGAACGGCTTCTTCGTGTCGCCGCCGGCGCCCGCGCTGATCAGCCCGGCGGTGTCGCCGTTGGCCGCGTTGAACTCAAACGCGAAGCCGGTCGAGAGGTTGTTGGCGCGCAGGCAGGGGTTCTGCGGCAGCGGCTTGGCGGCTGAACCGCCGGCCTTCGAACGACAACCGTAGATCGCGCCGCCGCCGCTGGCGGAGAGGTTGGACTGCCGGGTCGAGTAGCCGCCCTTCACCGCGGTCGTCCCGTTGATGTTCGCGATGATCTCGGTCTCCTTCGTCGCCGTGCCGTTGCGCAGACCCTCGCGCAGGTTGCCGCCGGTCTTCGCCGCGGCGAACGGGCTGATGCAGATGACGAGCAGGCCGGTGGCCGCGATGACCGAGCGTGTACGCGGCGCGCGATTGAGCAGTCGGCGGCGTGTGGACCCGTTGTGGATCGGCTGGTTCGGTGTCTTCATGATGCTCCTCCGGTTGGGGTACGAGCCGGCGTGGCGCAGGGCGCAGCCACCGCGGCGGCATGCGCTGCGCGTGTCTGTTTCCGCGCGTGCGAGGACGCTGTTGTCTCCTGGCGTCGGCGATGGCCGGACGCCGGCTCTGTCGATCGTTCCTCTCGAACTGCGACCCATCACGAGCACAGAAGTTGCGCCCTTGCGGCGGACATGGCACCCCCGCGCCACACTTCGGGCGCGGCTGCGCGACAATGTCGCCCGACAAAAACTGCGACGAGGCGAGGATGTGGCGTGAGCGAGACGACGACCGTTCCGACGAAGAACCAGAAGCTCATCGATTGGGTCGACGAGGTCTCGGCTCTGACGAAGCCCAAGCACGTGTATTGGTGCGATGGGTCGGCAGAAGAGTACGACCGGCTGACGCAGCTGCTCGTAGATGCCGGGACGTTCACGAAGCTCGCCGATGCCAAGCGGCCCAACTCGTTCCTCGCGCGGTCGGACCCGGGTGACGTCGCGCGTGTCGAGGACCGCTCCTTCATCTGCACGCAGACCGAGCACGACGCCGGCCCGACGAACAACTGGACCGATCCCGGCGAGATGCGCGAGAAGCTCAGCGGTCTGTTCGACGGCTGCATGGAGGGGCGCACGATGTACGTCGTGCCCTTCTCGATGGGCCCGCTCGGCTCGCCGATCGCCCATATCGGCGTCGAGCTGACCGACTCGGCCTGCGTCGCGGTGAACATGACGATCATGACCCGCGTCGGCGCAAAGACGCTCGACGTACTCGGCGAGGACGGCGAGTTCGTCCCCTGCGTGCACACCGTCGGCGCGCCGCTGGCCGAGGGCGAGACGGATGTCGCCTGGCCCTGCAACGCCGAGAACAAGTACATCGTCCACTTCCCCGAGACGCGCGAGATCTGGTCCTACGGGTCGGGCTACGGCGGCAACGCCCTGCTCGGCAAGAAGTGCTTCGCCCTGCGGATCGCGTCGAAGATGGCGCGCGACGAGGGCTGGATGGCCGAGCACATGCTCATCCTCAAGCTCACGTCCCCCGAGGGCGAGGTGAAGGTCGTCACCGGCGCGTTCCCGAGCGCCTGCGGCAAGACGAACCTCGCGATGCTGATCCCGACGCTCGAGGGCTGGACCGTCGAGACGATCGGCGACGACATCGCCTGGATGAAGTTCGGCGACGACGGCAGGCTCTACGCGATCAACCCCGAGTCGGGCTTCTTCGGCGTCGCGCCGGGCACCGGCGAGGACACGAACCCCAACGCGATGGCGACGGTCGCCAAGAACACGCTGTTCGCCAACTGCGCGCTGACCGACGACGGCGACGTGTGGTGGGAGGGCATGACGTCCGAGCCGCCCGCGCATGCGATCGACTGGAAGGGCAACGACTGGACGCCCGACTCCGAGACGCCCGCCGCGCATCCCAACGGCCGCTTCACGACGCCCGCCGCGCAGGACCCGGCGATCGCGCCGGAGTGGG
>JBBSJQ010000031.1:0-2385 GCA_038257095.1 Solirubrobacterales bacterium | reverse complement strand
TTGCCGCGCTCGAGGCGACGCTCACGGCCGGGCCTTCGCCGGTGGCCGTGGCACTGGACGCAGACCCCGTGGACCTGCTCGCCCGGGCCCGAAAGATCGTCGTTGCCCTCGACGTCGAGGACGTGGTTGCGGAGACCTCGCAGGCTCGCGTCGGAGGCGGTGGCGCGCCTGGGGTCGTGCTGCCGAGCGCGGCCGTGGTGCTGCCGTCCCGGTTCGCGGAGCCGCTGCGTCGCGGCGAGGTCCCGGTGATCGGCCATGTCCACGAAGGTCGACTCTGGCTCGATCTGAGAACCGTGGCGCCCGGCGGCGACGACGCACTGCTCGAGGCTGTCCGACACGTCCTCGGGCCGAGGACCTGACGTGCACGTCGTGGCAACCGCCGGACACGTGGACCACGGCAAGTCCACCCTGGTGCGGGCACTGACCGGACACGACCCCGACCGGCTCGAGGAAGAGCGCCGCCGCGGACTCTCGATCGAGCTCGGGTACTGCTGGACCGAACTACCGGGTGTCGGAGAGGTCGCCTTCGTCGACGTCCCAGGCCACGAACGATTCCTCGCGACGATGCTGGCCGGGGCGGCTCCAGTGCCCGCCGTGATGTTCGTCGTGGCCGCCGACGACCCCTGGATGCCGCAGGCCGCCGAACACCTGGCAGCACTCGACGCCCTCGGAGTCTGCTCCGGGACGCTGGTCGTGACGCGGGCCGATCTCGCGGACCCGGCTCCGGCACTTCGTCACGCCCGGGAAGCCCTGGCGAGCACCTCGCTGGCCGACATTCCGGGGGTGATCGTCTCTGGACGTAGTGGCGCCGGTCTCGACGAGCTTCGCTCGACCCTGGCCGGGGAGCTGAGGAAGATGTCGACACCGGATTCCACCGCTGACGTGCGTCTCTGGGTGGACCGCTCCTTCAGCGTTCACGGGACGGGGACGGTCGTGACGGGGACCCTCGCTGCCGGAACTCTCCGCGTTGGCGATGCGTTGATGCTCGACGGTCGACCGGTGCGGATCCGCACGCTGCAATGCCTCGGCACGAGCGTCGACGCCGCACAGGGAGTGGCACGCGTCGCGCTGGCGCTGGGAGGCGCTGCTCCTGATGAGGTCGGTCGAGGCGACGTGATCGTCACGCCGCACGCTTTCGAGCCCACGACTACGCTCGACGTCCGGCTCAGCAACACGGAGCGACTGCCAGAAAGTCCACTGTTGCACCTCGGCACCGTGGCCCTGGGCGTCCGCGCCCGACCGCTCGGATCCACCACCGCACGGTTGACTCTCGACCGCCCGCTACCTCTGCGGATCGGGGACCGCGGTCTCCTGCGCGACCCCGGCAGTCGCGCACTCTGGGGCATCGAGGTGCTCGACCCCGCTCCTCCGGGACTACGTAGACGCGGTGCCGCCGCCGCCCGCCACACAGCTCTGGGTGACAGTGGGGCATCGCTCGACGCGCAGCTGAGGCTTCGCGGCCTCGCCCGGCTGTCCCTGCTGCAACGCATCGGCGTCGACACCCATCCCCTCCCGCCCGGCGCGGTGGTGACCGGCGACTGGCTCATGGACGCTGCCATGGCGAAACGACTCCGTGAGCGTCTGATGGCGCTGGTCAACGCCACGGCGACCCACGTGCCGCCCGGTCTCGGGGTGGCGACGTTGGTTCAGCAGCTGGGCCTGCCCGACGCCGGTCTCGTCACCGCGCTGGTCGAGTCTCCGCTGGCGGTCAGAGGGGGTCGGGTCGAGCCAGAAGGAGTCGCTCTGCCAGCACATCTGCTGGCTGCCGCGGACGCACTGGTGATCGACTTCGCCGCCGGTCCGTTTCGGGCTCCGGAGGCGGGCCGTCTCGCGTCGCTCGAGCTCGACCGCCGCGACCTCGCCGTCTTACACCGCGCTGGGCGTCTCCTTCGGCTCTCCGACCAGATCGTCCTCCCACCGGGCGCCGACGTCGCAGCCGTGGAGGTCCTCGGGACCTTGGAGCAGCCCTTCAGCGTGAGTCAGGCCCGGCAGGGCCTCGACTCGACGCGGCGTGTCGTTCTGCCGCTGCTCGCTCACCTCGACCGCACCGGGCGGACAGTGCGGCTTCCCGATGACCGCCGCAGGGTCCGCTGACGACCCGCTGCGTTACGGACGACGTGTCTGCGGACTACGACAGCGGGCCGGGTCCTGAGCCGGCCCCATGTCGTCCGTAGGGGTGGGGCCCGTCGCCGACCCGCGAGGTTAGACATGGACTTGGAGGTGGTCATCGTGACGTTCACGGCTTCGATGTTCGTGCGGTTGCTCTGGGGTTCTTCGGCCTCGGGACCGGCTACCTGATCTGGGGTCCCTCAGAGCTGCTGGGCTTCCCCGCGAAATCCGACGACCCGGTCGAGGCGAGGGCAACGGACCGGGCGCTGGGCGTCT
>JBBSJQ010000030.1:0-2636 GCA_038257095.1 Solirubrobacterales bacterium | reverse complement strand
ATGAGCAGGTCGCCGTCCAGGCGCGGGTGCAGGATGCACGTCTCGCCGACGAGCGTCCCGACGGCGACCGTGTGCTCCAGCAGGCCGCCGAGGTAGCTGTGGTGGCCGTTGCGCGTGCAGGGCGCGCGGCGCCACTGCGCCCGCAGGGCGGCGTCGCCGAGCAGCGCGGCAAGGAGGGCCTTCAGGCCGGGGTCGTGGACGTCGCGCGCGAGGTGCTCGAGGAAGCCGTCGAGCTCGTCGAGGTCGCGGTAGGCGACGGGCAGGAAGGCGGCGGGATCGGCTTCGCCCTCCTTCGCGCGGCCGATCGTGCGCAGCTCGACCTGCAGCTCGTCGCGAAAGCGCTCGACGCGGCCCGCGACGCGGACGATGTCGCCACGGTCGAAGCGCCCGGCGAGGACGTCGGCGTCGCGGAACGCGCGGCCCTGGACGGCGCCCGTCCGATCGCGCAGTTCGACGGCCAGATACGGCGTGCCGGCGCGCGACAGCAGGCGGTCCTTGCGCGTGCACGCGAAGACGCCGTCGACCTCCTGGCCCTGCCGCAGCGTGGCAATCGTCATCAGCCCATGATGTACCGTGAATCGGATGCAGCCGCTGATCTGGGAGAGCCGACCCGACGGACTGCGTGCCCCGGCGATGGTCGCGGCCTTCAGCGGTTGGAACGACGCCGGCGACGCGGCATCCGCGGCGCTGACGTTCATGGGCGAGTCGCTCGGCGCGGAGCGCTTCGCGCGCATCGACCCCGAGGAGTTCTACGACTTTCAGTCCACGCGCCCGCACATCCGCTTCACCGAGGAGCGCAGGCGCGAGATCACGTGGCCGGGGATCGAGATCTTCGCCGCGCGCGTGCCGCGCGCCCCGCGCGACCTGATCCTCGTGCAGGGCCCCGAGCCGTCGATGCGCTGGGGCAGCTTCTGCAAGCACATCATCGATCTCGCCGAGGCGCTGGACACGCAGCTCGTCGTGACGATGGGCGCGCTGCTCGCCGACGTCCCGCACAGCCATCCGGTCTCGATCACGGGCCTCGCCTCCGACGACGCGCTCGTCGAGAAGCTCGCCCTCAAGGAGACGACGTACGAGGGCCCGACGGGGATCGTCGGCGTCCTGCACACCGCCTGCATGGAGGCGGGCCTGCCGTCCGCGAGCCTGTGGGCCGCCGTCCCGCACTACGTCGCCGCCGCGCCCAACCCGAAGGCCGCGCTGGCGCTCGTGCGCAAGGTCGAGAGCCTCGTCGCCGTCACGGTCGACGCCAGCGAGCTCGAAAGCGCGACCGGGGACTACGAGCGCCAGGTCGGCCAGGCCGTCCAGTCCGACCCCGACGTGCAGGCGTTCGTCGAGCGCCTCGAGCAGGCCGCCGAGCGCGACACGACGCCGCTGGGCCCGGGCGATCTGCCCTCCGGCGACGCGATCGCCTCCGAGTTCCAGCGCTTCCTCAAACAGCAGGGTCCCGAGCGCTGACGGGCGAGACCGACCTCGCCACGCTGCTGCGGACGCTCGATCCCGAGCTCCACGGCGGCGCGTACGTCTTCGCCCTCGTGCCCCACGGCGAGGCGGTGCCCGGGGACGTCGACCCGATCGCCACGGTCCGCGAGGACGAGGGGCTGACGCTCGTGCTCGCCCAGCAGGAGGCCGACGCCGCCGGGCTGTCCTACGAGGCGCCGCAGGCCCGGCTCACGCTGCGGGTGCACTCCTCGCTGGCGGCCGTCGGCATGACGGCGGCGGTCAGCGCGGCGCTCACGCGGGCCGGCATCAGCTGCAACGTCGTGGCGGGCGTGCACCACGACCACATCTTCGTCCCGCTGCAACGCGGCGAGGAGGCGCGGCAGGTGCTCGCGCGACTGTCATGAGCACGGTGGTGGCGGTCGGCGTGCGGGCCGGGCACGGGATCGGCAAGGACACCGCGGAGTCGATCCGCCTGGTCGCGGGGCTCGGCGTCGAGGGCGACGCCCATCTCGGCGTGACCGTGCAGCACCGCTCGCGCGTGCGCCGCGATCCGACGCAGGCCAACCTGCGCCAGGTCCACCTCATCCACGCCGAGCTGCACGACGAGCTCGCCGCTGCCGGCTTCCCCGGGCTGCGGCCCGGGCAGCTGGGCGAGAACGTGACGACGCGTGGCGTCGACCTGCTCGGCCTGCCTGCGGGAACCCGGCTGCGGCTGGGCGGGGATGCGGTCGTCGAGGTGACCGGCCTGCGCAACCCGTGCAGGCAGCTCGACGAGATCCAGCCCGGGCTGATGCAGGCGACGCTCGATCGCGACGCCGGCGGCGAGCTCGTGCGCAAGGCGGGCGTGATGGGGATCGTCCTGGCCAGCGGTGACGTCCGCGCCGGCGACGCGATCGCCGTCGAGCTGCCGCCCGCGCCGCGCCGGGCGCTGGCGCCGGTGTAGTGCGGCTACCGCTCCGCCGCCGGACAGGCGATCCGGTAGTCGCACATCGAGCAGACCGTGTAGGAGGGGGTCGGCTCGAAGTCCTGGGCCAGGATTCCTCCCGCCACGGTCTCGACCGTGTCGGCGATCCAGTCACCGTCGATCTCCGAGCTCGGCACGCGCACCTTCTCGTCGTCGAGCACGTAGAGGTATGCCTGCTGCGTCGCGTCCAGATCCCAGGCCTCGCGCGCCCCGACGGCGTACAGCGACAGCT
>JBBSJQ010000029.1:0-2666 GCA_038257095.1 Solirubrobacterales bacterium | reverse complement strand
CACCGGTACCGCCGGACGTGCTTCGCCGGCGACTGGACGGGCCGGGCGATCATCGACACCTTGTACTCGCGGGTCGCTGCCGCCGGTATCGAGGTCCTTGACGACCAGTACGTCGCCGAGCTCCTCGTCGATCCGGAGACGGGTCGGTGCTTCGGTGCGCTCGCGTTCGACCTCGCCACCGGCGAACACACCGCGTTCCTCGCCGACGCGGTCGTTCTCGCTGCCGGCGGCCATACGCGGTTGTGGCGGCGTTCCAGCTCGCGGCGCGATGAGAACTACGGCGAGGCGATGGCGCTCGCAGCCCGAGCCGGCGCCTCCCTCGCCGACATGGAGCTGGTGCAGTTCCACCCTTCCGGCATGACGTGGCCGGAGAACGTCGCCGGGACGCTCGTGACCGAGGCCGTCCGCGGGGAGGGCGGGATCCTGACCAACGCGGATGGCGAGCGCTTCATGGCGCGGTACGACGCCGAGCGCATGGAACTCTCGACACGAGACCGGGTGGCACTCGCGGCGTACAAGGAGATCCGCGCCGGTCGAGGCGGCCCGAACGGCGGCGTGTTCCTCGACGTGTCGCACGTGAGCAAGGAGCGCATCCTCAGCAGGCTGCCGCGGATGTACCGCCAGATGATCGAGCACCAGATGCTCGACATCTCGACCACCCCGATGGAGATCTCACCGACGGCCCACTACTCGATGGGTGGGGTTGTCGTGTCCGCGGGGGACTCCTCGACGGGCGTGCCAGGACTGTTCGCCGCTGGTGAGGCGACGAGCGGGGTGCACGGGGCGAATCGTCTGGGCGGGAATTCTCTCGCAGAGATCCTCGTGTTCGGTGCCCGTGCGGGATCGGCTGCCGCCGCGGAGGCCCAGGGTCTCGAGGTCGCTCGTCGTCCTCGCGCGGTGATCGAGGCCGCGTCCGAGGCCCTCGCCGCCCGCGTGCAGCCCGGACCCGAGCTCGCCCGAGTGCTGCAGCGCGAGTTGTGCGACCTCCTCTGGAAGCACTGCGGCGTGGAGCGCGACGCTGCCGGTCTGACTGCGGCGCTCGCCGGCCTCGACCACCTCGAGGCGCGAAGCGAGAAGGTGGACGTGCGCGTCGACTCGGAGGGCTGGATCGACCTCGCTCAGCTCTGCGATCTGCGCGCGGGTCTTCTCGCGGCGCGCGCCACCGTGCTAGGTGCTCTTGCGCGGACCGAGACCCGGGGTGCGCACGTGCGCGCCGACTTCCCCGATCTCGATCCGGCCCAGCAGCTCAGTCGCGTCTTCACCGGAGCCGAGCTGGTGGCGACCGAGTTCGTTCGCCCAGGGCCCTCCGGGCGCTTCGCCGACGTACTCGCGGCTGGCCCGCTCCCGCCCGAGTCGGGCCGCCTGCTCGAGTAGGCCGCGCGTCTGTGCATGCAGCCGTCTGCCTGTCGTGTGGGGGGCGCAGGCCCCGGTCCCCCATCAGATGCAATCTCACCCTGGCCGTCTCCCGGCCGCTGAGGTCATCACGGTCATCGAGCACGGACGACAACGCCGCGATCGCAGACCCGCACGAGCCGCCCTGCCGTTCGTCGTTCGACCCTTCAAGCCGTTGCCGTCCTGGTCGCCGTCCTGGTCGCGAACACCTGCGGCATGCCCGGAGACGACGACGCCGCCCGCCGTCACAACACCCCCGGCCTCGACTGCTCGGCCGTGAGCCGCTGGCAGCACGGCGCCCGGCGGCTCCGGGGACTCGTCGTCGGCCTCGGCGTCGCAGCCCGAGCCCGGAACGACCGCGGCCGCGGTCAGCCGGTCGGACCGCGAAGTGGGCGCACCGTCGGACTGGACGGTCTGGCAAGTGGAACGCCTCGTGCTCGCCGTGCCCGCGGGCAGGGAGCCGTCGGAGGACAGCTGCATACCGTCCTCGACCGTCTCCTTCCTTCCTCCGCTTGACGCTAACGGCGAGACGCTCAGCGCGCTGGCGGTTTTCATCGAGAGCGGTGCGGTGGGCCCACTCGGTATCCGCACCGACACCCTCGAAGGCATCCGCAACGACCAGACCGGCACGGAGCCGCTGGAGCCCGCCGCCCTGCTGGAGGTCCAGGGGCTGCGGGTGCGACCACGCTGCGCTACCGGTACGACGTCGACGTCTCCGAGTCCAAGCGCACCACCGACAGCGTGCAGGTGGACGTGACCGTCCAGATGCCAGACAACAGCCCCCGGTACGGGGTGTTCCTGAGCGCGTCCACCGAGATCATGTCGCTGGAGGACCTGGACGTCTTCAGCAGCTCGCTGCGCAGGGTCAATCACCCTGTCGACGCCTGAACGCCGGCCCATCGCGACGCTGGCCCCGCCCGACTGCTTGTGGTGGTGGCATCGGCGCCGTTCTGATCGCGCTGTCCTTGCTGCCTCGTGGCCCTCTCGTCAGGACCCGCTCACGCGCTTGCCCAAGTATTCGGGCCGTAGGCGCGACCGGGACCCCTAGGGCGATGGCCGTCAACCGGGACGGCGTGGAGTCGCTGGGTGACGACGCGTTGGACCGGCTGGCGCTGCGCGGGGACGCCGGGCCCGGCTGGGGCGAGGTTGAGGTGCAGCACGACGCCGGCGCGGCCTGCGTCGTACTGGTCCCGCCGCGCGTGGACGCCGGGGTCGACGTTGTCTGTGGCCGACTTCGAGCGCCGGCGGAATCCTTCCGAACCCAGGCGAGGGAT
>JBBSJQ010000028.1:0-8315 GCA_038257095.1 Solirubrobacterales bacterium | reverse complement strand
TACCGCCCAGCCCCGCCCCGCGCTGCCGGCCGACGGCGTCGATCTCGTCGACAAAGACGATGCACGGCGCGTTCCGCTTCGCCTGGTCGAAGAGATCGCGGACCCGGCTGGCGCCGACCCCGACGAACATCTCGACGAAGTCCGAGCCGGAAATCGAGAAGAAGGGGACGCCCGCCTCGCCGGCGACGGCGCGCGCGAGCAGGGTCTTGCCGGTGCCAGGAGGGCCGAAGAGCAGGACGCCCTTCGGGATCCGGGCGCCGAGCGCCTGGAACTTCTTCGGGTTCTCCAGGAACTCCTTGATCTCGTGGAGCTCCTCGACGGCCTCGTCGGCGCCGGCGACGTCGCGGAAGGAGATCTTCGGCGAGTCGACGGACATGCGCTTGGCCTTGGACTTGCCGAACGACATGACCTTCGAGCCGCCGCCCTGCATCTGGTTCATCAGGAAGATCCAGAAGCCGATGAAGATGAGGAACGGCAGGAGGTAGGTCAGGAACGACAGCCACCCGTTGCTCTTGCTGCCCTTGACGTCGAAGCTCTGGAGCTTGCCCTCCGTCACGGCGGCGGTCAGCTGCGCCTCGAGCCGCTCGGCGTTGCCGTTGGTGAACCCGGACTCGCCCTTGGCCTGCTGGTTGCGGCCCGGCGCCTCGCGCAGCTCGTACTTGAGGACGTTGTCGCGCGTGCGGAGCTCGACCTTCTTGACCTGACCGGAGTTGATCTTGGTGATCAGCTCGGAGTACTGCAGCTTCGCCGGCTCGTCGCCGGGGCTGATGAGGCGCTGCGCGAAGAACGCGAGGACGACCACGATCAGGATCGGGAAGGCAGCGCTCTTGAAGAACCGGCTCATACGGCGAAAACCTCCGCCGCGAAGGCGGCGTGTGGACGTCGTGCGTGTGGACGCAAGGCAGCCGAGCCTACCACGGTGGTCTGGCCGTCAGGCCGGGCGGGACGGGGCGCGCAGGCGGTCATCTGCAGGAGATACGCAGCTCGGCCGCCCACGGACGTGCCGGGACGCGCGCCCGCCGCGTCAGGTTCCGGTGGTGACGAGCGACGCGACGTACGGCAGGTTGCGGTACCGCTCGGCATGATCCAGGCCGTAGCCGATCGCGAACCGGTCGGGGATCTCGAAGCCCACGTAGCGGGCCTCGAGCTCGACCTTGCGGCGTTCGGGCTTGGTCAGGAGGGCACAGACCTCCAGGCTCGCCGGGTCCCGCGCCCCGAGGTTCCGCAGGAGGTACTGGAGCGTGAGTCCGGAGTCGACGATGTCCTCGACGATGAGGACGTGCCGGCCCTCGATCGCGCGGTCGAGATCCTTGATGATCCGCACGACGCCGCTGGAGTCCGTCGCGCTGCCGTAGCTGGCGACCGCCATGAAGTCGACCTCGCAGGGGATGTCGATCTTCCGCATGAGGTCGGCGAGGAAGAACACCGCCCCTTTGAGCACGCCGACGAGCAGCGGGTCCCGGCCCTCGTAGTCGCGCGAGATCTCCTCGCCCAGGGCGCGGACGCGCTGCGCGAGCGCGTCGGGCTGGACCAGGATCTCGCCGATGAGCGGGTCGCGCATGGCGCGGAGGATAGGCGCTGGCCCCGGGCGGGGGGTGAGCGGGGGCGTGCGGCCGACGCTCAGGACACCGCCCCGGACGTGGGCCCGGGCGCCGTCGCCCAGATCGAGGGCGCCGTCGCGCAGCGCGAGCAGCTCGTCCAGCCGTCCCGGGGCGCGCGGGCACAGCCCGCCGGTCGCGTCCTCGGCGAGGCGGCGCACCACGAGCCGGGCGAGCGCCCCGGGGGCACGCCTCAGGCGATCCACGTCGACGGTGGCCCGCCCGTCGAGCAGCTCGTCCACGACCGCGTCGAGCACCTCGGCCTCCTCGCGCAGCAGATCCGCGGTCCGCACCACGTTGCGCTCCGCCGCCGGGTGGAGCGCGCGGAGGGCGGGCACGAGCCCGTGCCGCACCCGCCCGCGGGCGAAGCGGTCCCCGTCGTTGCCCGGGTCGTCGAGGAACGCCTGGCCCCGGGCCGTGCAGTAGGCGCCGGTCTCCTCACGGGTGATCCCGAGCAGCGGCCGGACCAGCCGCCCGCTGCGCTGCTCCATGCCGAGCAAGGCCCGGCGCCCCGGTGAGGCGGCAAGGCGGTAGAGCACGGTCTCGGCCTGATCGGTGGCGGTGTGGGCGGCGGCGAGCGGCAGCCCCGCGGCCTCGGCGTGTCGTGCGCCTGCGGCGTACCGGACCTCGCGCGCCCACGCCTGGAGGTTGCCGGGGGTGTCCCCGCGCCGCGGCCGTTCCACGGCCAACTCGACGCCGAGGGTCGCGCAGAGACGTTCGCAGTGCGCCACGTCGTCGGCCGAGTCGGGCCGCAGCCCGTGGTCGACGTGCAGCGCGGCGACCCGCGCCGCTCCGGCCACGGCGACGGAGACGTCCAGGAGGCAGACGGAGTCCCGCCCGCCGCTCAGCAGCACCAGGACGCCGGCGTCCAGCAGCCCGGTCGTCCGCACGTGGGCGCGGACGCGATCGACGACCGGATCGTTCATGCCTTCCACGCGGCGGCTCAGCCACCCAGCGGGTCACCGACGCCGAAGGCGTCGCGGACCCGGGGCGGCACGGCGCCGCGCATGACCGGCGGGAGTGCGCGCAACGGCGCGCCGGCCTGCGCGCGGACCGACGAGAGGCCGCCGCGACCCGCCGGGCGGGCCGTCAGCTGCACGCTGACGCGCCCTCCGCCCTCGATGCGGGCGCGCGCGACGAGCAGCTGCAGGCGGCCGTCGGGACCCACGTCGACGGCCATCTCCGCCCCGGCCGCCTTCGCACCGGAGGCCGCCCGATCGCCTCCGGCGACGCTCTCGACGAAGGACCGTGCGTCGCGCACCACGGCGTCGGCGAGCGCCGGACCCTCCAGGCGGTCGACGCCGGCGGCCGGTCCGGCGACCGGCTCGAGCTCACCGGGCCAGCTGCTCGGATCCAGCGTGACGCGGTCGTACGGCGCCAGCAGGAACCGGCTGTCCAGCACGCGGCGCGGCAGCGTGGACGCGTACGTCACGCGGCGTCCGACCTCGGGCGGGACGAGCGAGGCGGACCCGGTCCCCACGCTCACCGACACGACGTCCCGGCGGGCCGCGCTCTGGAGTTCGTACGCCGGCCGTCCGGCCACGTCGACCTCGTAGGTCGCCTTCCAGACGCCCGAGGGGCGCGGCAGGTCGCGGGCCTCGACGACCACGCGGACGATCCGGCGGCGTCCCCCGGGCTCGCGGAGTGCGACCCGCAGCTCGTACGCGTCGGCGATCGGGACACGCGCGAGGGCCTCGACGGCCCGCCGGCGGGGGTCCTCCTCGTCGCCGCCGCACCCGGCCAGGGCGGCGAGGCCGCCGAGGAGCAGCGTCGCGATGGCGATGGACGTCCCGCGGGAGCCGGCCACGGTCAGTCCTCCGCGACGCGGGCCAGGAACAGCTCCGTCGCCTCCTTGAAGCCCTTCAGCCGGACCTCGCCGATGAGCTCGAACTCGAGGTGCGATCCGGCCGTCGCGACCACCGAGCGGGTGACGATGACCTCGCCGCCGGCTGAACGGGCCGCCACGCGGGCGGCGAGGTTGACCTCGCGGCCGTAGTAGTCGCCGTCGCGGTAGAGCGTCTCCCCGTAGTGGATCCCGATCCGCGGGAGCGGCCGTTCGGCCACCATCGTCTGGAACCCGACCGCCCAGTCGGTGAGCGCCGCCGGGTCGCTCCCGACCACCATCACCTCGTCGCCGATCGTCTTGATGACCCGCGCGTCATCGGGGAGCGTGTGCTCGACGTTCTCCACGAAGCGCTCTACCGCGCTGACGGCCTCCTCCTCACCCTCCTCCTCGGTGAGGCGGGTGTAGCCGGCGAGGTCCGCGAACGCGATCGCCACGCGCAGGCGGCCGAGGTCGAGCGGCTCGCCGTCGCCGAAATCGGCCTCGAGGTGCCCGATGACGTCCTGCTCGACGAAGTGCTGGAGGAACCGCCGGTGGACGTGGTCCATCATCGGTGAGGCGAGCGGCAGGAGCTCGCGTGCCAGGCCCTCCATCTCCTCCGCCATCTCCAGGCCCGGGACGCCGTCGCGCATGAGCGGCTCGTGGACGTACAGGTGGAACAGGCGCACCTCCGCATCGGCGACCTGGGCGAGCGCCTGGCCGTAGACGCGCGACATCTGCAGGAACGCGACGAGCGGGAACCCCGCTGCGAGCACGGCGGCGCAGTACCGCAGGAACTGGAGGTCGTCGGCGCTGATCCGTCGCAACGCGTGGGCGTTGAACCCGACCGTCGAGTAGATCCGCTCGATCAGTGCGGTCTCCAGCCCCGTCTCCTTCGCGGCCTCCTCGAGGGTGTACTCGGAGGTCGCGGGCGGGAGCAGGTCCTCGATGTAGCCGAACGCGAGACGGCCGCTGGCCGTGGCCTCGCGGAGCTGCTGCAGGCTGTGCCCACGCTCACGCATCCGGGCGACGAGCCGCGCCTGCGAGACCGCGGCGGCGGTCCAGACGCCGTCCGGCGGCTCCGGGATGACACCGCTGTCGACCCAGCGTCGGAGCGTCGCGGGCTTGACGCCGGCGCGGCGGGCCACCTCGGCCATGGTGATGCGCTGGGGCCCGGTCACGCGACGAGGTGGGGGTACTCGGCAGCCAGGATGTCCCGGTAGCGGGCGTGCACCGGCTTCGTGAGCGGGATCAGGGCGAGCGCGGCCTTGAGGTCGCCGGCGGTCGTGATCCGGCGACGCGCGATCGCGACCGCGATGTTCTCCTTGCCCTGGAAGTACCGGTTGGCGATGTCCGAGGTCATGGACATCTCGACCCGCGGGGTCCAGTCGACGTCGTCGGACCACTCCCAGACGAGGTTGTGGCGCTCGTCCGGCCGACCGGCACGGATGTTGACGACCAGCCCGAGGTCGCCGTACTCGTGGCGCTGCGGGACGTCGGCGGCCCGCAGGCGCGGGCCCATGACGGGGTCCTCGCTCATGAGGGCGAAGACCCGGTCCATGACCGAGCGGAACTCCTCGGTCGAGGCGAACGCGCCCACCGCGGCGACGCGACCTTCCGTGCCGACTACGAGCCGGCGGCGGGACGGCGGCGAGCAGCGGGCTTCGCCGGCGTCGCCGACGTGGCGGGCGCGGTCGGCTTCACGGGGGTCGTCCTGCCGGCGGCAGGCTTCCTGGCGGCAGGCTTCCTGGCGGCGGGCTTCGCAGCAGCCGGCTTGGCAGCGGCGCGCTTCGCAGCCGGGCGCCTCGCAGCAGCGGGCTTCGCGGCGGCAGACTTGGCGGCTGCGGGCTTGCGGGCAGGCGCACGCGGCGCGGCCGCCGGCTTGGACGCCGAGCTCTCCAGCGCGGCGACCTTCGCCTCGAGCGCGTCGACGCGATCCAGCAGACGACGCACTTCGTCACCCGTCGGCGGACGCAGCTCCTCGAGGGCATCGCGGACGCGGGTCGCCGCGTTCGCGAGCTCGTCGGCGAGCTCCTGGGCGCGATCGCGCGTCACCTGGGCACCGTCCGCAGTCACCTGCGCGGTCGCCTGGAATGCCTGATCGACGGCCGTGCGGACCTGCTCGGCACGGCTCTTGTTCTTCTTGCTCTTCTTGGCCACGACGCGCACACTATCCTCCCTCGCCGTGCCCGCGCCAGGGATCCACGTCCACCCGACCGCGGACCTCGCCCCGCGCGTGCTCCTGCCCGGCGATCCGGGCCGGGCGCTCGCCCTCGCGCAGCTCCTCCTCGACGGACCGAAGATGTTCAACCATCACCGTGGTCTGTGGGGATACACCGGCCCCGCGGCGGACGGCGAGCTGCTGACGATCCAGGCGACCGGGATGGGCGGCCCGAGCGCGGCGATCGTGCTCGAGGAGCTGTGCGACATGGGCGTCACGGAGGCGATCCGGGTCGGGACCTGCGGCGGCCTCGATCCCGACCAGGAGCACGGTGAGCTCGTCGTGGTCGGCCGCGCCCTGGCCCAGGACGGCACGAGTCGGGCCCTCGGCGCCGACGGCGCGGTACGAGCGGACGCTGGACTCAGCACGGCCCTGGCGGCCGCGACCGGGAAAGAGCCCGCCCTCGTCGCGACCACCGACGTCTTCTACGAGCGCGACGCGACCGTCGAGGACGGCTGGCGGAGCGCCGGCGCGGTCGCGGTCGAGATGGAGAGCGCGGCACTCTTCCGCGTCGGCGAGCTGCGCGGCATCCGGGTCGGCTGCGTCCTCGCCGTCACCGACCTGCTCGCGCTACCGGGACGCGACCGGATCGGCCAGGACGAGCTGGTCGCCGCCGGGGCGGCACTCGGGACGGCCGCCACGGCCGGTCTCGGGATCCCGGCCCGCCATGCTCCCCCGGCCAAGGGTCTGGTCGACCCCGACCTCGAGCGCGAGAAGGCCCGCCGGCGCGAGCGCGCGGCGCCGACGGACGGCGCCGGGTGAGCGTCGCTGTCCAGCTCGGGCTGGTCCTGTCGCTCGCCACCGCGTTCGTCTCGATCCTCGGATTCCTCTTCAAGCACCGTGGGGCGGTCGACGCGCCCGAGGTCCAGTGGCGCACGCCGATCTCCTCGACGCGGGGGCTGTTCGCCAACAAGTGGTGGACGATCGGGATCCTGGTCGCGATGGGCTCGTGGGTCTTCCACGTCGCCGCCCTGGCGCTCGCGCCGATCACGCTGGTACAGACGGTGATCGCCGGCGGCCTCGTGTTCCTGACCGTGGTCGCCGACCGGCTGTTCGGCCTGGAGGTCAGCCGTCGCGAGTGGATCGGGGTCGCCCTGACCGCCGCGGGCCTCGCGATCCTGGCCGCCACGCTGGGCGGCGAGGCCGCCGACAGTGCGCACAACGAGTTCGACGGCCCGACGCTGGCCCTCTACGTCGGCGGCCTCACCGCCATGTCCGGCGCCGCGATGTTCGCAGCGTCGCGGCTGCCGCGACACGCCGGGGTGATCCTCGCGGCCGCCGCGGGCCTGCAGTGGGGCGGATCGGACGTCTCGATCAAGGCGCTGACCGGCTACCTCGAGGAGGACGGGATCCTCGTCCTCCTCCACCCGCTGGCTCTCGTGATCCTGGTCCTGTCGCTGATCGGGCTGGTCGTCTCGGCCCGTTCGCTGCAGATCGGAGACCCGGTCCCGGTCATCGCGGTCACGTCGGCGGCGGCGAACCTCAGCACCATCACGTCGGGCCTCGTGGTGTTCGGCGAGCCGCTCCCAGAGGGGACCTTCGGCGTCGTGCTGCGTCTCGCCGCGTTCGCACTGGTCATCGGCGCGGCCGCGCTGACGCCGGCACCCATGCCGATGCCGGGGGAGCGACCGGCCACGTAGCCGGCCCTGTCGCGGTCAGGAGAAGCCGAGGGACGTCCGCATGCGCAGGACGCCCTCGACGAGTCCGACGACGCGGGCGACCTCGGCGATCGTGTCCTCGTCCAGACCGCCCTCCAGCGCACGGTTGGCGGCGGCTCCCACCACCCGCCGCTCCGAGCGGAGGGCGTCGAGCCGGCCGGCGATCTGAGCCCGGTCGGCCCAGGGCGTGAGCTCCGCGATGGCGGCCTCGAGCGCGACACGCAGCTGCAGGGCCGTCTCGCGGCTGCGGCCGGCGTCGAGGTCGACGCGGGCGCGCAGGATCAGCTCCTCGCAGGCCAGGGCGACGTCACGGGCGCCCAGCAGGGCGGCCAGGCGCTCCTGCGGGCGGAGCGCCGCATCACGGTTGGTCGCCTTACGCCGCGGCGCGGGCGGCAGCTCGACGGCGTCGGACCAGCGGCTGTGCGCGAGCTGCTCGCCCTCGCCGGTGCCGACGCGCACGCAGATCGCCTGGGCCCGCGACACCTCGCGGATGTACGGGTCGGCGGTCGCCGTGCGGTGGAGGTGCAGCATCCGGTTGAGGACGGCGACCGCCTCCGCGGCCTCCTCCTCTCCGTCGGCCTCCTTCCGCCAAGCCTCCGCGTCCTGCAGGGAGTCGAAGGGCGTGGGACCCACGATCGTCACCCGGGTCACGGTGACCGGGGTGACGGGCGGCTCGGACGCGACCTCCCGCGGACGACGGTTGCGAACCAGCCCGCGACGCTCGGGGGCGCCGAGCGTCTGGGTGACGATGACCTGATCCACCTCCGCCGCATGGCCCCGCACCACGTACCGCCCGTCGTCCGGTCCGAGCACCCAGGGGAACTCGAACTGGACGAACTTGAAGTGCGGCAGCGGCGAGCCGGAGGCGTCAGGCACTACTCGCCGCGGTGTGCGCTGCTGGCGCGTTCTGCGGCGGTCTGGACGTCCTTGCCTGCGGGGATGGCGTACTTGGACGGTTCGGTGGCGACGGTGGGGTTGTCGATGCTGCCGATGCGGTCGATGAGTTTCATCCACTG
>JBBSJQ010000027.1:0-14767 GCA_038257095.1 Solirubrobacterales bacterium | reverse complement strand
GGCGCCCGGATCCCGAAGGGAGTCCTGCTCTTCGGCCCTCCTGGCACCGGCAAGACCCTGCTCGCGCGCGCCGTCGCCGGAGAGGCGGGCGTCCCGTTCTTCTCCATCTCCGGTTCCGACTTCGTGGAGATGTTCGTCGGCGTCGGCGCGAGCCGCGTCCGCGACCTGTTCGAGCAGGCCAAGCAGAACTCGCCCTGCATCATCTTCATGGACGAGATCGATGCCGTCGGTCGGCACCGTGGCGCCGGCATGGGCGGCGGGCACGACGAGCGCGAGCAGACGCTCAACCAGCTCCTCGTCGAGATGGACGGCTTCACGATGACGGACAACATCATCCTCATCGCGGCGACGAACCGCCCCGACATCCTCGATCCCGCGCTCCTGCGCCCGGGCCGCTTCGACCGCCAGATCGTCGTCGACCGCCCCGACCGCAAGGGCCGCGCGAAGATCCTCGACGTCCATACCCGCGGCAAGCCGCTGGCCAAGGAGATCGACACCGACACGCTCGCGGGGCAGACCCCGGGCTTCACCGGTGCCGACCTGGCCAACCTCGTCAACGAGGCCGCGCTGCTCGCCGCCCGTACGGGAAAGCGCGAGATCACCCAGGTCGAGCTCGAGGAGGGGATCATGCGTGTCATCGCGGGTCCCGAGAAGAAGACCCGCATGATGGGCGACAAGGAACGGCTCATCACCGCCTACCACGAGATGGGCCATGCGCTCGTCGGGCACTTCCTCGAGCACTCCGACCCGGTCCACAAGATCTCGGTCGTCAGCCGTGGACAGGCGCTCGGCTACACCATCTCGATGCCGGGCGAGGACAAGTTCCTCACCACGCGCGCAGAGCTCCTCGACACGATGGCGATGACCCTCGGCGGCCGCGCCGCGGAGGAGATCGTCTTCAAGGAGATCACCACCGGAGCGTCGAACGACCTCCAGAAGGTCACCGCGACGGCGAAGCAGATGGTCATGCGCTTCGGCATGAGCGAGAAGCTCGGGCCGCGGGTCTTCGGTCACGATCACGGGCAGCCGTTCCTCGGCCGCGAGTTCAGCAGTGAGCCGGACTACAGCGACGACATCGCCAGGGAGATCGACGCGGAGATCCGCCGCATCGTCGAGTCCGCGCACCAGCGGGCCAAGGACATCCTCAACGAGCACCGCGACATGCTCCAGTCGATCTCCGAGCTGCTCCTCAAGCGCGAGACGATCGAGCGCGACGAGTTCGTCGCGCTGCTCGAGGGCAAGTCGGAGCTCGAGGTCTGGGGCCCCGACGACGTCGAGCCGCCCGCCGAGGACGCGACGCCCGTGGCGGCGGCCCCTGCCGAGCGCGCCGGTCGCGAGACCCCGCGCTCGCTGCCCCGTCCCGGCCTCGCCGGCGGCGGTGTCGAGGCCCGAGGCCTCGACAGCCCCGAGAAGCCCCTGCTCTAGGAGCCTCCTGGACGTCTCCGGCGTTGCCGGACCGCCCGCGCCCGGCGTCTAGGATCGTGCGCGTGCCGGCCTTCACCGTCATGGGCATCGTCAACGTCACCCCGGACTCGTTCAGCGACGGTGGCGCGTTCCTCGACGAGCGGGACGCGATCGCGCACGGAAGGCGTCTCGCCGCCGAGGGCGCCACGATCCTCGACGTGGGCGGCGAGTCGACCCGTCCCGGCGCAGCGGCGGTCGACGCGACCGAGGAGCTGCGTCGCGTGCGACCGGTCGTCTCGGCCCTGGCGGCCGACAGGACGGCGAGGGTCTCCATCGACACCTCGAAGGTCGCGGTCGCGCGCGCGGCACTGGACGCCGGGGCGGTCTACGTCAACGACGTCACGGCGTTCCGTGCGGAACCGGAGCTGGCCGGCCTCGTCGCCGACAGGCGCGTGGACTGCTGCCTGATGCACATGCTCGGGGACCCGCGCACCATGCAGCGGGATCCGCGGTACGAGAACGTCGTGGACGACGTCCTCGCGTTCCTCGAGGAGCGGGTGACCTTCGCGGTCGCCGAGGGGGTCAAGGAGACCCGGATCCAGCTCGACCCCGGCATCGGGTTCGGGAAGACCATCGAGCACAACCTGGAGCTGGTCCGCCGGCTCGACGCGTTCTGCACACTCGGCTTCCCGGTCGTAGTCGGGACCTCCCGCAAGTCGTTCCTGGGTCGTCTCACCGGGCGGGACGACCCCACCCGGCGGGTCGCGGCGACCCTCGCGACGAACGTCCTCGCGTACGAGCGCGGGGCGTCCGTGTTCCGCGTGCACGACGTCGCCGAGCACGTGGACGCCCTCACGGTGGTGGCTGCTACGTTGGCGCCGTGATCAGCGACGACCACCAGGGTCCCGACGACGAGCTCGAGGACGACGACCTCGAGGACGACGAGCTCGACGAGCACGACTTCGACGAGGACGCAGGTCCGCAGACCGAGGTCACGATCGAGATCAGCGGGCTGTCCCTCTACACCCATCACGGGGTCACGGCGGCGGAGCGCGAGATCGGTCAGCGGCTCGTGCTCGACATCCGCCTGGAGGTCGGCGAGTGCGATGCGACGGTCACCGACATGGTGGAGGACACCGTCGACTACGGCGAGGTGTGCAACCTCTGCGCGCTCGTCGCGCAACAGCGCTCGTACAAGACGCTGGAGCGGCTGTGCTCCGCGATCGCCGACTCGCTGCTGGACCGCTTCGCGGCGGAGGAGGTCTGGGTGAAGGCCGCCAAGCCCGAGCCGCCGATCGCCCTGCCCGTCCAAGAGGTGAGCGTCGAGGTCTGGCGCACCGCCCGCGACGTCTGAGGCCCATGTCCGACGCTCCCGACTTCCGCCGGGACTCGGCGGTCCGGCCGCTGGGCGACGGCCGCTACGGCGCCTTTGTGACGCCGAGCTGGTCGGCGCCGGTCGGTCCCAACGGCGGCTACATCGCCGCGATGGTCATCCGGGCGATGGAGACCGAGGTCGGCGACCCCGACCGGTCGCTGCGCTCGCTCACGCTGCACTACCTGCGCTCCCCGCAGGTCGACCGGGACGCCGAGATCCGCGTGGTCGTCGAGCGGTCCGGCCGGTCCGTCGCGACGGTGACGGCCCGCATGCTCCAGGGCGAGGATCTCTGCATCCTCGCGATCGGCGCGCTCTCGCTCCCCTTCCCGTCGGCGGCGGACTACGCGACCCCGCCGCCCCGGGCTCCCGCGTTCGAGACGCTCGGGCCGGTCGAGCTGCCCCCGCAGGCGCCGGAGATCGCGCACCGGTTCGACATCCGCTACGCGCTCGGCGCGCCGCCGTTCACGAGCGCGGACGAAGCGCTGACGGGCGGCTACATCCGGCTCAAGGATCCGGTGCCCGTGGACGCCGCGCTGCTCGCCCTGATGGTCGACGCCTGGCTGCCGGCTCCCTGGTGCCGGTTGGACCGCGTCGCCGCCGCGCCCACGCTCGACCTGACGATCCACTTTCGCGACCCGCGGGCCGCCCAGGCCATGGATCCGGCGCAGCCCTTCCTGGGCCGCTACCTCTCCCGCACGTCCCAGGACGGACTCTCCGAGGAGGACGCCGAGCTGTGGGCGCCGGACGGCACGCTGCTCGCGCAGGGCAGGCAGCTCGCGCTGCTGCGCGCCCGGCGTGAGAAGGTCCGTCCATGAGCACCCACGCCTTCCGCGACGCCGTCGTCGCCCACGACCACGAGGCCCTCGTCGCCACCCTCGCGCCCGATGTCACGTTCAGCTCCCCGGCGGTCTTCAAGCCCTACGAGGGCCGCGACGCGACCGCGTTCGTCCTCGCCGGCGTCCTGCAGGTCTTCGAGGACTTCCGCTACATCGACGAGCTGCATGGCGACGACACCGCGACGCTGCGCTTCGTGGCCCGTGTCGGGGACCGGCACATCGAGGGGGTGGACCTCCTGCGGGTCGGCAGCGACGGGCTGATCTCCGACCTCACCGTGATGATCCGGCCGCTCAGCGGGCTGCAGGCGGTCGTCGAGGGCATGGGCCGCGCGCTCGCCGCCCTGCAGTCCGGGCAGAACCCCGCGCCGTCGTGATCGGGTACCTCGGCCTGGGCTCCAACGTCGGCGACCGGCGCGCGAACCTGCAGGCGGCGGTCGATCTGCTGCCCGCGCAGGGCGTCACCGTGACCGCCGCCAGCTCGACCTACGACACCGACCCGGTCGGGGAGGTCCAGGACCAGCCGTCGTTCCTCAACGCGTGCGTGCGGATCGAGACCGCGCTCGGCCCCGAGGCGCTGCTGGACGCATGCAAGGCCGTCGAGCAGGAGCTCGGCCGCGTCCTGGCCGGGGAGGACGGATACGTCCGTCACGGCCCGCGGCCGATCGACGTGGACCTCCTGCTGCTGGGCGATGAGGCCCACGCGAGCGATCGTCTGGTGCTCCCGCACGCGCAGGTGGCGTCCCGGCGGTTCGTGCTCGTCCCGCTGCTCGAGCTCGACCTCGGGCTGCGCACCCCGGATGGCGCGTCGCTCGCGGACGCGCTGGCGTCCCTGCCCCTGGACGAAGGCGTGCGGCGTGAGGGTGCGCCGCTGGGCGGGCCGTGCGCCTAAGCAAAGATCAACAGACTCCTAGGCCGGGACGGCGAGGTCCCGGTCGAGCCCGAGCGGGACCAGCAGGAAGCTGACCGCTCCCACCTCGACCTTCAGGGTGCGACCAGGCGGCAGGTCCGCCGGGAGCTCGGCCGGCGCCGGGAGCTCGCGGCGAAGTCCGAACATGCCCAGCGCGACGCGGGTGCCGTGCCGCTGGAGCGCGCGCACCGCAGCACGGCGGTCGGTTCGCCAGCCGCTTGCGAGCAGCGTCCGGCCGTGCCACAGCTCCCAGCGCCAGCGGCTGAAGCCCATCCGGCCCGGCGGCAGATGGTGGAGGGCGTAGTCGAACTCGAGTCCCTGGAACGTCGGCACGATCGGCAAGGCTAGAGGACGACCGCGCCGGTCATTCGGGACCGCCGGGCACGTCCGCCTCGTCGATCGTGTCGAGGTCGTCGCCCTCGACCACCCCGTCGGCGGTCGCGCGCAGGGCCTGGTGCGCGAGGCAGCGCTCGAAGAACGTGCGGGCGGTCCGGGCGTTCGCCCAGTCCGGCCCGCGGGCCTCGTACATCGCGGCGAGCGTCGCGTGGGCACGTGTGCGGGCCGCCGGGGTGAGTTTCCAGTGGTCGCGCTCGACGATGACGTCGAAGATCTTGCCGAGCTGCGTGGCGTCGTAGTCGGCGAACTCGAGCGTGGCCTGCAGTCGTGAGCGCAGCCCGGTGTTCGCGGAGATCAGCTGCTCCATCTCCGCGGAGTACCCGGCGAGGATCACGACAAGGCGGCTGCGGTCGTCCTCCATGCGCTTGACGAGCTCGGCGAGCGCCTCGCGCCCGAAGTCCTCGGCGCCGCCCGCCACCAGGCTGTACGCCTCGTCGACGAACAGGACCCCGCCGAGGGCCTCGTCGCAGACGGCGTTCGTGCGCTGCGCGGTCTGCCCGACGTACCCGGCGACGAGGTCGGCCCTCGTCACCTCGACGAGGTGGCCGGTCCCGACGGCGCCCAGCGCCCCGTAGAGCCGTCCGAGGATACGGGCGACCGTCGTCTTGCCGGTGCCGGGGGCGCCGACCATCGCCAGGTGCCGGGTGCGCTCCCCCACCGGTAGGCCGGCGGCGCCGCGGGCCTCCGCGACCCGGGCGAGGGCGACCAGCCGGCGGACCTCGGCCTTGATCTCCGCCAGGCCGACGAGTCCGTCGAGCTCGGCGAGGAGCTCGTCCACGGTGGCGGCGGGCTGCGGTGTGGCGGGGGCCGGCACCACCGGGACGGACGGGGGACCTCCAGCTCGGGCGGGAGCGGGCGGCGGGGGAGGGGTCGAGCCCTCCAGGCGCAGCCGGACGCTCGTCGCCTCGGCCCGCAGGTCGTCGCCCAGCGGGCGGGCCAGGATGACCGCCTCGTCGGCGAGCTGCCGCGCCGCGGGCCGGTCGCCGGCGCCGTCGGCGGCCAGGGCGGCTCGCAGCCGGCGGATCAGGGCGACGCCGTCGAGCCGATGGGCGGCGCGGTCCAGGGCGCAGGCCTCGGCGAAGAACCCGGCCGCGGCCTGCCGGTCGCCGGCCCGCTGCGCGAGCTCGGCGCGGGCGACGGCGACGTCGGCGTGCTCGGGGGCGGTGGCGGTCAGGCCGGCTGCGGCGTCGACCGCCAGCCCCAGGGCGGCGGCTGCCTCCTCGGGACGGCCGTCGCGGGACGCGGTGGTGGCAGTGGCGAGGTACCGCCGCACGCGGGCGGCGCTCATGCGCGTACCCGCAGGCCGTCGAGGAGGGTCGCGATCGCGGCGAGCGTCTCGACACTCGCCGTGTCGGGGTCCTCGGCCCGCGCCACATAGAGCGCTCCCTCGTCGATGGCGCCGAGCAGGAGGTGGGCCAGCGGCCGGGTCGGCTGTGCGGCGAGGACCCCGGCCTCGACGGCCGCCGCGAGGACGGCCTCGGTCATGCCGAGCCCGTGCTTGAGGCCGATCTCGCGCCAGCGGTCCCAGCCGAGGACCGAGGGAGCGTCGATCAGGGCGATCCGCTCGACCGCCGGGTCGCGGCAGTGCTCCAGGAACGCCGTCGCCGCCGCGGCCAGCGCATCGAGCGGGTCACCGGCCTGGGCCGCCTCCAGCGCCCGGGGGGCGAGGTCGCGGGTGAGCTCCTCCTCGATCGCCTCGTAGACCGCCTCGAACAACTCCCGTTTATCGGCGAACTGGTGGTACAGCGCTCCCCGCGTGACCCCGGCCGCGCGGACGATCTCCTCGGTGCCGACGTCCGCGTAGCCCCGCGAGGCGAACAGCTCGCGCCCGGCGGCCACGAGCGCTCCGCGAGTCGCCGCGGACCGCACGGCGTGCTTGGAGACGTGGGCCTCCTCGGGGGCCGTCATTGACATCCAGACTGTCTGTATGTAAATCTCGTACAGGTTGTACGCATCCACCGAAGCTACAGGAAGCAGGAGACACCGTCATGCCGAGCACCACCTCCACCGTCCAGCTGCCGCAGGGCCCGGTCGTCGTCCACCAGGACGGTCCGGCCGACGCTCCGCCGGTGGTCTTCATCCACGGATTCCTCGTCGACGGCCGGCTCTGGGAGTCCACGGCGGCTGCGCTCGCGGCGGACCACCGCGTGATCCGCCCCGACCTGCCGCTCGGTGCCCACCGTACCCCGCTCGGCGACCCGGCCACGATGTCCCCCCGCGGCGTGGCCCGGCTGATCCTCTCCCTGGTCGACGAGCTCGATCTTCAGGACGTGACGCTCGTGGGCAACGACACCGGCGGGGCGCTGTGCCAGTTCGTGCTCGACGAGCAGCCACATCGGATCGCCCGCCTGGTCCTCACCAACTGCGACGCGTTCGACGTCTTCCCGCCCGCGCCGTTCAGCCTGCTGCACCCGATGAAGCGGGTCCCCGGCCTGGTCGAGGGCGTCTTTCAGACCATGCGGCTGCGGCTCGGTCGGCACATCGGGCTCGGCACGCTCGCGCGGACGCGGATCCCGGACGAGCTGCTGCGTTCGTGGACCCAGCCGTTCCTCACCGACCCCGTGATCCGGCGCGAGACGATGGAGTTCCTGCGCAACGTCCGTCCAACGGACCTGCTCGACGTGTCGACCAGGCTGCCGGACTACCCCGGACGGGTGCTGCTCACCTGGGCGCCGGCGGACCGCTTCTTCACCATCGCGATGGGCCGGCGCCTCGAGGAGACGTTCGCGGACGCCCGGCTGGTCGAGATCGCGGACGCGAAGACCTTCGTGTCCTGGGACCAGCCGCAGCGGCTCGCCGACGAGATCCGCGCCTTCGCGGCCGCGGGTCAGGCGGTCGCGGTCGCGGGAGCCGGCAGCCAGTCCGCCGGGTAGGTCCCCGCGGGCACGTGCCCGCCGATCGCGGGCAGCGCGCGGCGCACGAGGTCGGCGACCGGTCGCCCTTCGATGAGGGGGGCGACGTCGCCGATCGTCATGAGCAGCCGGACCGACGGCAGGATCTGCAGGTCCGCCGCGTTCGGCGGCTCGCCGCCGAGGGTGCCGTCGGCGATCCAGGCGTCGATCCTGTCGAGGTGTGCGGGCAGGGCCAGGAGGTCGGCGCGCGTCGCCGCGTCGGTCGCGCCGTTCATCCGGCGCTCCACCCGCGTCAGCACCGGCGCCATGGCCACGAGCGCGGCGCCCGGGGCCGGGATCTTCGAGTTCTCGGTGAAGGAGGGCAGCGCCTTCGGGTTGCGCTGGAACGCGGGCCACAGGATGCGACGCGGGATCGACTGGAACACCTCGTCGCCCCACCGCTCCGCCTCGGCGACGGCTGCGCGCTGCGTCTCGTCGGCCGGCCACAGCGACGGCTCGGGCACGCGGCGCTCGAGCTCGGCGAGGATCGCGCGGGACCCGCTGACCTTCGTGCCGTCCTCGAACTTCATCGCCGGGACCGTGCGCTTCCCGAAGAGCGCGCGGGCCACGGGCGCGTGCATCGGGGGCACCAGCTCGACGGTCTTGTAGGGAATGCCCTTCATCGTCAGGGCGCGCTCGACGGTCGCACAGGGATGGGAGCCGTCGATCATGAAGAGCTTGTTGGGCATGGGGCAAGCATAATGCGCCGTCCATGCTCCTCGTGGTCGACGTCGGGAACACCCAGACGCACTTCGGCACCTACTCCCCGCAGGGCGAGCTCGTCGAGCATTGGCGCTTCGCGACGGTCCGGTCCTCGACCGCCGACGAGATCGGTGCGGCGCTGCGGAACCTTCTCGAGCTTCGCGGGGTCGGTCTGGCGGACCTCAGCTCCTCCATCGTCTCCTCGACCGTGCCGCAGCTCGCCCCCGAGTGGGCGGCGATGGCGTCCCGCTACCTCTCGCACGAGATGGTCGTCGTCGGCCCCGGCATCAGGACCGGGATGGCGCTGCGCTACGACAACCCGCGCGAGATCGGCGCCGACCGGCTGGTCAACGCCGTCGCCGCGTTCGACAAGGTGCAGGGCGCCTGCATCGTCGTGGACTTCGGTACCGCGATCACCTACGACCCGGTCAGCGCCGACGGGGAGTACCTCGGCGGGATCATCTCCCCGGGGGTCGAGATCTCGATGGACGCCCTGACCTCCCGCGCGGCGAAGCTCCCGCGCATCGACCTCGGGCCGCCGCGCACGCTCATCGGCAAGTCGACGGTCGACGCGATCCGGTCGGGGATCGTCTACGGCTTCGCCTCCCAGGTCGACGGGATCGTCCGCCGGCTGCTCGAGGAGCTGGGGGAGGACACGCGCGTCCTGGCCACCGGCGGCCTCGCCGGCACGATCGTGCCGTTCTGCGAGCTGATCGACGAGCAGGACGACCTGCTGACGCTCGAGGGCCTGCGGCTCCTGCACGAACTCAACTCGTAGTGGGGTGTCGCAGGCGGCCACATGGCCGCCGAGACGGGCCCCCCGAAGCCCTCCGCGTACCATCACGACATGCCGAGTCTGCAGGACAGCTGGGAGCTCGGGGGCGTCCACGTCCCCAACCGCGTGCTGCTCGCGCCCCTGGCCGGGATCGGCAACTGGTTCGTGCGCCTACAGGCCAAGCGCTACGGCGCGGGCATGGCCGTCAGCGAGATGGTGTCGAGCTTCGGCATCCATCACGGCAACGAGAAGACCTGCACCGAGATGCTCCGGGTCCACCCGGACGAGCACCGGGCGGGGTCCGGCGGGCCGGTCTCCCTGCAGCTCTTCGGACAGGACCCCGACGTCATGCGCTCCGCCGCCGCGTCGGTGGCGCGGGTCGGCGGCGTGGACATCATCGACCTCAACATGGGCTGCCCGGTCCCGAAGGTCACCAAGACGGGCGCCGGTGCCGCGATGCTCAAGGACCCGGACACCGCGGTCGCGGTCGCCCGCGCCGCGATCGAGGGCAGTGGCCTGCCGGTCACCGTCAAGTTGCGCTCGGGCGACCGCAAGGGCGATACCAGCGGTGTCGCGCTCGCGCACCGCCTCGTCGAGGAGGCGGGCGTCGCGGCCATCACCTTCCACCCGCGCTCGGCCCAGGTGCACCACAAGGGCACACCGGACTACGACCTCGCCGCCGAGCTCGTGCAGTCCCTCCCGGCGCCGGTCATCCTCACCGGCGGCCTGCAGGACGTCGCGTCGGTGCAGGCGGCCTTCGAGCACACCGGCGCCGCCGCGGTGATGCTCGCCCGGGGCTGCCTGGGCAATCCGTGGCTGTTCGAGCAGGTCCTCGGCCTGCGGGGAAGCGAGCCCACGCGCACCGAGATCCTCGACGAGCTCGACTGGGTCATGGACCGTGCCGTCGAGCATCTCGGCGCCGACCGGGGCGGGCGGTACCTGCGGAAGTTCTACCCCTGGTACGTCACGAAGCTCGGCGAGGGGACCGCCCTGCAGCAGGCGCTCCAGCGCACGGACACGGTCGACGAGGCGCGCGTGGTGCTCGAACCGCTGCGGCTCTCCCTGGCACCGGCCTGAGCCGGGGGACACGCGCTATACTGCGCGGCTCGCCCGGCCCGCAGGTGGGCGGCGATCCCCGCCACGTGCGGGGTTTTTGTCGCTCCGGACGGCCGGTGGAACCCCCCGCGAACTCTCAGGTTGCCACATGCCGAAGGACGTCATCCTCACCCCCGAAGGTCTCGAGAAGCTCAAGGAGGAGCTCGAGCACCTCTCCACCGAGAAGCGCCGTGAGGTCGCCGCGCGCATCAAGGAGGCACGGGAGTTCGGAGACATCTCCGAGAACTCGGAGTACGACGACGCGAAGAACGAGCAGGCCATGCTCGAGTCGCGCATCCTGACCCTCGAGGAGAAGCTCCGCTCCGCCCAGGTCATCGACGCGGACGAGGTCTCCAGCGACGTCGTGGGCATCGGGACCACCGTTCACATCAAGGACGAGAAGACCGGGAACTCGCAGAAGTTCACGATCGTCGGCTCCGCCGAGGCCGACATGGCCGAGATGAAGCTCTCCAACGAGTCGCCGGTCGGCCGGGCGCTCATGGGCCACAAGAAGAACGAGGTCGTCTCGGTCCAGGTCCCCAAGGGCCCGGCGCGAAAGCTCAAGATCACCAAGATCGAGGTCGGGCTCTGACCGAGCCCGCGGGCGGTACCGAGGCCGAGCTCCTCGCCGTCCGCCGACAGAAGCTGGACCAGCTGCGGGCCGACGGCGTCGATCCGTTCCCGCACGCCTTCCCGGACGTCGAGCCCATCGAGACCATCCGTCACGCCCACTCCGGCCTCGAGGACGGGGCGGAGACCGAGTCGACCCACCGCGTCGCCGGCCGCCTGGCCGCGCGCCGCGGCCAGGGGAAGATGGCGTTCCTGGACCTGGTCGACCGCAGCGGGCGCATCCAGCTGCAGGCGAAGCTCGACGTCCTGGGGCCCGAGCTCATGGAGCGGCTGCTGTCGCTCGACCTCGGAGACCTGCTCGGCATCGACGGCACGGCGTTCATGTCGCGCCGCGGCGAGCTCACGCTGCGCGTCGACGGCTTCACGGTGCTCGCCAAGTCGCTGCGCCCGCCGCCCGACAAGCACGCGGGCCTGCAGGACGTGGAGACGCGCTTCCGCCGCCGCGAGCTCGACCTCATCGCCAACGAGGACTCGCGGGCGATCTTCCTCACGCGGGCGAAGGTCATCGCCACCGTGCGCCGGCAGCTCGACGACGACGGCTTCATCGAGGTCGAGACGCCGATCCTCCAGCCGCTCTACGGCGGCGCGCTGGCGAAGCCGTTCGTCACGCACCACAACCAGCTCGACCGCGACTTCTACCTGCGGATCGCCACCGAGCTGTACCTCAAGCGCTGCATCGTCGGCGGCCTCGAGCGCGTCTACGAGCTCGGCAAGGACTTCCGCAACGAGGGCGTGAGCTTCAAGCACAACCCCGAGTTCACGATGATCGAGTGGTACGAGGCCTACGCCGACTACCAGGACGCCGCCGCCCGCCTGGAGCGCATCGTCGGCGCCGTCGCGCAGGCGGTCGGGTACGACGGCGAGCTCGAGTTCGACACACCCTGGCGCCGGGTGACCTTCGTCGGCGCGATCCGCGACGCCACGGGGATCGACATCCTCGAGCACCGCGACTCCACCGCCCTGCGGGCCGCGATCGACGCGTCGGGGCAGGTCGACCTCGCGACGGGCGACCGGACCTGGCCGCAGCTCGTCGACGACCTCCTCTCCAAGTACGTCGAGCCCCTGCTGCAGCAGCCGACGCTCGTCATGGACTACCCGGTCGAGATCTCCCCGTTCGCGAAGGCCCACCGCTCCGAGCCCGGGCTGACGGAGCGCTTCGAGGCGTTCTGCGGCGGTATGGAGATCGCCAACGCCTTCACCGAGCTCAACGACCCCGACGTGCAGCGCGAGCGCTTCGAGGCGCAGGTGCGGCTCGCCGGCGAGGGCGACGACGAGACCCAGCCCTACGACGAGATCTTCGTCCAGGCGATGGAGCAGGGCATGCCGCCCACCGGCGGCCTGGGGCTGGGCATCGACCGGCTGGTGATGCTCATGACGGGACAGCGCTCGATCCGCGAGGTCGTGCTCTTCCCCGCCATGCGCGACTGACGTTTGGACCCAGGGGACCTGGGAACGCCCTACTGGATGCTCTCCGCGATGCCCGTCCCGCTCGCCGAGGTGTCCGCCGGTCGTCTGCGCGGTGCCTGCGGTGAGGAGCCCTCCTTCTGGTGCCGGGAGGTGATGGACGCCACCGAGGACCGCACGCTCGCGGGCCTGGCCGACACCTTCATCGGCCTGCCGCTCGCGCTGCTCGCGATCCTCGCGGTGGCGCTCGTCGTCAACCGCGTGGTGCGGCGCTCCATCAAGGGCTCCCTGCGGCGGCTGCACTCCGGCGGCGTCGCGGAGCGGATGGGGGGACGGGTCCGCCGCATGACGCCCGGCGCGCTGCTCGAGACCCGCGAGACCTCGCTGCGCGCCGAGCAGCGCATCGACGCCCTGAGCGGCGTGCTTCAGAGCGTCGCATCCTTCGTGATCTTCCTGATCGCCGGGTTCGTCGCCCTCGGTCGCAGCGGCGTGGACATCGCGCCGCTCCTCGCCAGCGCCGGGATCGTCGGCGTGGCGCTCGGGTTCGGATCCCAGACGCTGGTCAAGGACTTCCTGTCGGGCATCTTCATCCTCATCGAGGACCAGTACGGGGTCGGCGACATCGTCAACCTCGACGACGAGACGAGCGGCACCGTCGAGGCGGTCTCGCTGCGCACCACGAGGCTGCGCAGCGTCGACGGCACCGTCTGGCACGTCCCCAACGGCGAGATCCGCCGCGCGGGCAACCAGAGCCAGCACTGGTCGCGGGCGCTCCTGGACATCGAGGTCGCCTACGACACCGACATCGAGCGGGTCAAGGCGGTGCTGCAGACCGTCGCGGACGAGGCCTGGAAGCGCGACCGGGACATCGTCGAGCAGCCTGCCGTGTGGGGCGTGGAGTCCCTCGGGGCCAGCGGCATCACGGTCCGTCTCGTCGTCAAGACCCGGCCGTCGGAGCAGTACCGCGTCAGCCGCATGCTGCGTGAGAGCATCAAGGCGGCCTTCGACGGCGAGGGCATCGAGATCCCCTTCCCGCAGCAGACGGTGTGGCACCGCCCGGCGCAGGAGGCGACCTCCCCGTCATGACCGCGGATGGCGCCGCGGCGGTTCTCCGGACGGGCCATCCGCACATTGCGGGTTCCCTCCCCGCGGTAGGTGGTCGGCCCGCCCAACCCGGTTGGTAGGATGACCCATGCGCGCCGATCCGACCCGGGAACTCATCCTTGCGGCCCTCCCGGCCGAATACATGGGTACCGGTCGCCTCGGCGACCCCACACGCAGCACCGACGTTCCGGACCACGCACGAAGCCACGCTGACGACCTGCACGCCGCCAGCAGAAGGGATCAGCACTGATGTTCGAGCGATTCACCGAACGAGCCCGTCAGGTCGTCGTTCTCGCGCAGGAAGAGGCGCGGACGCTCAAGCACAACTACATCGGGACCGAGCACATCCTGCTCGGCCTGCTGCGCGAGGAGGAGGGCCTCGCGGCCCGCGTCCTGGAGAGCCTCGACATCACCGTCGAGCGCGTCCGCGCGCAGGTCGTCCGGATCGTTGGATCGGGTGAGGAGGTCACCTCCGGTCAGATCCCGTTCACGCCCCGTGCCAAGAAGGTGCTCGAGCTGGCACTCCGCGAGGCTCTGAGCCTCGGCCACAACTACATCGGGACCGAGCACATCCTGCTCGGCCTCGTCCGGGAGAACGAGGGCATCGCCGCTCGCATCCTCCTGGACTTCGACGCGGATAGCGAGAAGATCCGCAACGAGGTCATCCGCATGCTGTCCGGCCCCGGCGGCCGTCGCTCGGGCTCCGGCTCGGGTTCGGGTGCCGCAGCCGGGTCCGGCGCGGGTGCCGGCGCCGCCGGTGCACAGGGCGAGGGCAAGAAGAGCTCCAAGCTGCTCGACCAGTTCGGGCGCAACCTCACGAAGCTCGCCTCCGACGGCAAGCTCGACCCCGTGGTCGGCCGTGAGAAGGAGATCGAGCGGATCATGCAGATCCTCTCCCGCCGCACGAAGAACAATCCGGTGCTCATCGGCGAGCCCGGCGTCGGCAAGACCGCTGTCGTCGAGGGCCTCGCCCAGCGCATCACGAACTCCGACGTGCCGGAGCTGCTGAAGGGCAAGCAGATCTACACGCTGGACCTCGCGGCGCTCGTCGCCGGGTCGAAGTACCGCGGCGAGTTCGAGGAGCGGCTCAAGAAGGTGATGAAGGAGATCACCCAGCGCGGCGACATCATCCTGTTCATCGACGAGATCCACAACCTCGTCGGTGCCGGGGCGGCCGAGGGCGCGATCGACGCGGCCTCGATCCTCAAGCCGGCGCTCGCCCGTGGCGAGCTGCAGACGATCGGTGCG
>JBBSJQ010000026.1:0-20782 GCA_038257095.1 Solirubrobacterales bacterium | reverse complement strand
GGCCGCGGCGGCGGGGGCCTCGGCCGGCGCGGCGACCGGGGCGGACGGCGCGGCGGCGGCGGCCTCGGCAGCCTGCTTGGCGGCCTCCTCGGCCTCCTTACGGGCGCGCGTCTCGGCGTCGCGCTTGGCACGCTCCTCGGCCTCGGCCTGCTGGCGGGCCTGCTCGGCCGCCTGGAAGACGCCACGGCCCTGGGCGACGACGTCGCCGATGGCCTTCGTGATCGCCGTGCAGGAGCGGATCGAGTCGTCGTTGCCCGGCACGACGTAGTCGATGCCGTCCGGATCGCAGTTGGTGTCGACCATGCCGATGATCGGGATGCGGAGGCGACGCGCCTCCTTGACGGCGATCTCCTCGACCTTGAGGTCGATGACGAACATCGCGTCCGGCGGACGCTGCATGTTCTTCACGCCGCCGAGGTTGGCGCGCAGCTTCTCGAGGTCGGCCTGGGCCGCCATGCGCTCACGGGTCGGGAGCAGCGCGAGCTGGCCCTCGGTCTCGTAGCGCTCGAGGTCGTGCAGCCGCTTGATGCGGGCGCTGATCGTCTGGAAGTTCGTCAGCAGACCGCCGAGCCAACGATGGTTGACGTACGGCTGACCGCAGGACTCCGCGATCTCCTTGATGCCGTCGCGGGCCTGCTTCTTCGTGCCGACGAACAGCACGACGCCACCACGGTGGGCGACGGTCCCGGCGAACTCCTGCGCGTCGGCGAGCAGCTTCTGCGTCTTGAGGAGGTCGATGATGTAGATGCCGCCACGTTCACCGTGGATGAACCGGCGCATCTTGGGGTTCCAACGGCGCGTCTGGTGTCCGAAATGCACTCCGGACTCCAGCAGCTCCTTGATGCCGACTTCGGCCATGGGTGCTGCTCCCTTTGCTTCGTGAAGAGGAATAGGTGGTGCTGCGCTCACCGGCTCGGGCACGGACCCGGTTCAACTTCCGGGCAGGGCGGCTCGAGGTGTCCCGGCGAGATAGGGGACTGATCGAGGGGACGAGTCTACGCAAGTTCCCCGGTTCACGGTCGTTGGGGCAGGTGCGGGCCGGCCCTCCCTTCCCCTACCTCCGGCGGTCCGGTCCGCACTTCTTCGAGGCGGCGGTGCGGCAGGCGGCCGCACCGCCGGCCTCAACTGCGGGAGGGTCCCTCGGCCCGACCCAGCGCCTCAGCGAGATCGGCGGGCAGCGGCGAGACGATGTCGACCTCCCCGCCGCCGGACGGGTGGACGAACCGCAGATGCGTCGCGTGGAGGAACTGGCGCGTCAGGCCGAACGTCCCGGCCCGGCCGTACTCACCGTCGCCGCAGACCGGATGGCCGATCGCCTGGAGGTGGACGCGGATCTGGTGCGTGCGCCCGGTCTCCAGGCGCACTCGCAGCAGCGAGGACGACGGCAGCGCCCGCTCGAGCTCGAAGTGCGTGCGCGCCTCGCGCGGCTCGTCGGTGTCGGTCGACATGCGGACGCGGACCTTGCGGTCACGGCCGATCGGCGCATCGATGGTGCCGGTCCGTGCGGGAGGACGCCCGTCGACCAGCGCCAGGTACTCCCGGGTGATCTCGCGGGCCTGGAGCAGCTCCTTCAGCGCACGGTGGGTCGCGTCGTCCTTGGCCACGACCAGGAGGCCGCTGGTGTCCTTGTCGAGGCGGTGGACGATCCCCGCGCGCCAGTCCTCGTCCCCGCCCGCCGCGCGGCCGGCGAGGGCCTGCGCGAGCGTGCCATACCGGTTGCCGCGCGCCGGATGGACGACGACCCCGGGGGGCTTGTCGACGACGAGCAGGTGCTCGTCCTCGTAGGCGACGCCGAACTCGGCCGGGGTCCCCTCGTCGGGCGCGACCTCGCGGACCGGGTCCAGCGCCTCGTCGACCGTGACGACCTCGCCCTCGCGCACGAGATGGCGCTTGCGCACGGCGTTGCCGTCGACTGCGACCGCCCCGGCCTCGATGAGCCGCGTGGCGCGCGTGCGCGAGCCCAACGGCTCGGCCAGGTACGCGTCCAGGCGCTCCCCCTCCCAGTCAGACGGGACCGTGAGCTCCATCGAGGTCGATCGCCTCCTCTTCGCGGTCGTTGCGCTCGACGACGACCAGCAGCGCGAGGACGCCGACCGTGATCGCCACGTCGGCGATGTTGAAGGCCGGCCAGGCCGGGATCTTCAGGAAGTCGGTCACGGCACCCTGGCCGATGCGGTCGATGATGTTGCCCAGAGCGCCGCCGATCAGCATCCCCGTCGGAAGCCAGACCCCCGGCTGGGCGGCGTGCGTGGCGAAGTACGCCAGCAGACCGGCGAGAGCGACCGCGATGACGATGATCACGATGGTCTGGCCGTCGCCTGCGAAGGCGCCGAACGCGACACCGCGGTTCTCGACGTGGACGAGCTTGAGCGCCGGGAAGATCGGGTCGGTGCTCCCCAGCTCGACGCCGGACCGCACCAGCACCTTGGTCAGCTGGTCGACGCCCAGGACGACGACGAGGACCAGCGTCGCGAGCCGCCACGACCTCGCGGTCGTCCCGCTCACGCGCTCTCGACGATGCTCGCCAGCACGTTGCCGACGATCTGCAGGACGAAGATGCCGACGATCGGGCTGAGGTCGAGCGGGCCCAGCGGCGGGATGAACCGCCGGAAGACGTTCAGGTACGGCGACACCGTGTCGTTCAGGAAGCCGAGGACCGCGCTGCCGACCCGGTTGTACGGCATCCGGCCGCCGAACCCGAAGAAGAGCTGGCTCAGGATGTACGCGATGATCAGCAGCACGTAGACGTAGGTCAGCGTGCGGATGTACCCGCCGATCTCCTCCTGGACGGTGGCGAGCAGGAACGTGGCGGTCATCGGCGGACTTTCTGGAGCACGGCGTCGAGAGCGTCGGAGAAGGCGGTGCGCAGCCCGGCACGCTCGAGGGCGTCGAGGCCCCGGGCGGTCGATCCGCCGGGCGAGGTGACCTCGCGCCGGACGGCCAGGGTGTCGAAGTCCTTGTGCTCGATGAGCGCCGCGGTTCCCGCCATCGTGCGGACGACGAGCTGCTGCGCGACGTGCACCGGCAGTCCGGCGCGGACGCCGGCGTCGATCTGCGCCTCGGCGACGAGCGCCATGTAGGCGGGCGCGTTGCTCATGAGGCCCATCGCGACGTCGATCTGCGCCTCGGGCAGGCGGACGGCGGTCCCGAGCTCGCCGACGAGCTCCCTGACGGCCCGGCCGAGCGGGTCGTCGAGCAGCCCGTCGCCGTCGTCGGCGAGCAGGACGACGCCCTGACGGACCTCGACGGGCGTGCTGGGAAGGAGGCGCAGGACCGGGCGGTCGGGGTAGGCGGCCCGCAGCGCGGCGAGGGCCACGCCGCCGAGGACCGAGACGATCGCCTTCGCGTCCGCGCCGATCTCCTGCGCGACGTCGTCGAGCTGGCCGGGCTTGTGGCAGAGGACCACCACGTCGGCGCGGCGGGCGAGCTCGAGGTTGGAGGCGATGGCCTCGCCGCCGGTCTGGGCGGCCAGGGCCTCGGCACGCCCGGGGAGCGCGTCGCTGCACAGCACGGGCCGTCCCCAGCCGCGCGCCATCGCGCCGGCCATGTTCCCCGAACCGATCAACCCGATCTGCATCGCTGCCAAGAGTACGGGGGTCGGGGCCCGGAAGCGTTCAGCGGTAGGTGCCGCGCACGGCACGTTGCAGCTGCGCGAGGGCCAGGCGCGGGATGCGCCGGCGGGCGCCGCGCAGGGCGTCGTCCATCGCTGCCCTGGCCGCCTCGCCGTGCAGCGCGGGTCCGTGACCGAGCAGCAGCGTGTCGGGCGCGAACCGCCGCAGCCCCGCGGGCGGCAGGAGGCGGCGCATGGGGTGCACGCCCACGGTCTCCCCGGGCGCCGCGAACTCCGGGGCGCCGACGAGGGCCTCGGCGACCACGAGGACCCGATCGGCCGGGAGCCAGAGCGCGTCCTCCTTCCAGAGCGGCAGGTGCCACATGGGCACGACCTCGAACGGCAGGGCGTCGCCGTCCAGCGGCACGCGGTACAGCGGGACGCCGAGCCGGTCGGCGATCGCCGCGCAGTCGCGCGGGTGGCGGTCCAGGAGCTGCAGCACACCAGCAGGCGGACCCAGCTCGGCGACGGCCTCGTCGAGGCCCTCCCCGTCCGGCGGGTCGATCAGCCAGACGCCGCCGTCGGCGAGCACGGCGTGGCCGGCGCGCTGCATCCACGCCGGCGACGGATGCACCCACGACCGCGTGACCGCGGACGGGGCCCCGAACTCAAGACTGATTGAAGAAGCCCTTCTCGATCAGCTCGGCGCGCTCTTCGGCGCTGATCTCGACGTTGCGCGGGGTGAGCATGAAGACCTTGTCGGCGATCCGCTGCATGCCGCCGTCGAGGGCGTAGGTGAGGCCGGACGCGAAGTCGATGAGCCGCTTGTTCAGGTCGTTGTCGGTGGACTGGAGGTTCAGGACGACCGGGATGCCGTCCTTGAACTTGTCCGCGACCTGCTGGGCGTCGTTGAAGCTCTTGGGGATGACGAGGTGCACGCGGACGTCGCGGTTGCGCGTCCCGTTGCCGCCGACCGCCCGCAGCTGTGTGGTCTTCGGGCCGCGGCCCGCCGGCTCGTCGTCGCTGAAGATGTCGTCGAAGTCGTCGCGGCGGCGGCGGCTGCTCAGCCGGCGGACGTTTGGCCGCTCGCGGTAGCGCTCCTCCAGCTCCGCCTCGGGCGCGTAGTCGTCGACGATGTCGTCGTCGTACGCAGGGTCACGCTCTTCGGCGAGACCGAAGTAGACCATGGTGCGGTGCCAGCTGTCGCGGAGGGCCATAGCTCCCCAAGAGTACGCGGTCGCGGGCGTTTCCCCTGCACGATGCGTGCCGTGACGTCGGCTTTCAGGTGTACAGGCGGGTGCCGACGCGCACGATCGTGGCGCCCTCCTGCACGGCGACGGCGAAGTCCTGCGTGGTTCCCATCGACAGCTCGTGCAGCTCGTGGGCGGCCGCGAGCGACGCCAGGGCGGCGAACCAGGGCCGGTTCTCCTGCGGGTCGGCGGCGAGGGGCGGCATCGTCATGAGCCCGGTGACGGGGACCGGGCAGCGCGACAGGAACCTCTCGAGATCGTCCGGGGCGATGCCGCTCTTGCCCTCCTCCCCGGCGATGTTGACCTCGACGAGCACCTCGACCGGCGTGTCGAGCTTGCCCAGCTCGCGCAGGGCGCTGTCGCTGCCCACCGAGTGGATGCGGTGCACGAGGGGCGCGACGGCCTTGACCTTGCGGCTCTGCAGGTGGCCGATGAAGTCCCAGGTGACCGGCCCGAGCCCGGCGTCCTCCCAGGCGGCGGCCTTGCGCTCGAGGTCCTGTGCGCGGTTCTCCCCCAGGACCGATATCCCGGCCTCTGCGAGGACGGCGAGCTCTTCGACGGCCACGTACTTCACGGCGGCCACCAGCTCGACGCCGCTGGGATCGCGGCCGACCGCGGCGCACGCCCTTTCGATCTCCGCGCGGACGGCGGCGACCTGCTCGCGCAGCCGTGCCGCGTCGAGCCCGCGGATCAGCTCCGCCACGCGAGGCCCATCTGGCGGCCGGTGGTCCCGCCGTCGCGCCGGTGACTGAAGAGCAGACCGGCCGGGGCGCAGAGCGTGCAGAGACCGACGTCGTGGACCTCGCTGACGCCGGCCGCGCGGAGCTCCGCGGCGGCGATCGCCTTGAGGTCGATGCGGCGCCCGTCGAGCACGGCGTCCCCGTGGTGGGCGAAGGCGTCGCGGACCTCGTCGCCCACCTCGTAGCAGCAGCCGCCGGCCCCGGGCCCGATGGCGGCGACCATCGGGGAGTGGTCGGCGATCTGCGCGTCGCGGACGCCCTCGACGGCGCCGTCGACGACGCCGCTGGCGAGCCCACGCCAGCCGGCGTGGGCGGCGGCGACCGCCCCGTGCCCGACGACGACGATCGGCAGGCAGTCGGCGACCAGGACGCCGACCGCGACATCGGGGCGGTCGGTGACGAGGGCGTCGCCCTCCTGCGGGTCGTGCCGCGGGTCCTCCCCGCGGGCGGGACGCTCCTCGATCGACACGACGGTGGTCCCGTGCACCTGGCGCACGCCGGCGAGCGGTCGGCCGACCAGGCGGGCGAGCGCGGCGCGGTTGGCGTCGACGGCGGCGTCCTCGTCCTCGGTCCAGGGACCGAGGTTCAGGCTGTCGTAGGGCGGCCGGCTGACCCCGCCCCTTCGGGTGGTGAAGAGGACGTGACCTCCGGGGAGGTCCGCCGTGATGTGCTCACCGCTCCAGCGGAACGGCGCCGGGAGCTCGCTCATCGCCCCAACCCTATCCGGGAGCCTCGTCACCCAGCGCGACGCGCAGCTGCGACTCGCGGTCGGGTGCCGCCCCGTCCAGCCGCGCGTCGAGCGCCCGAGCCAGCCGGGCGCCGAGGTCCGGCCCCTGCGGGACCCCGGCCGCCAGCAGGTCCGCGCCCGTGATCTCCAGGCGGACGTGGCGAAGCTCGTCGATCCACCGCCGGGCCTGCTCCCCGCCGGCGAGCGCGACGATCTCGACGGGCACACCGCGGGCCGCGCGCCCGATCTCGCTCGCGCCGCGCGCGACGCGCAGCGGGGTGCGGACCATCTCGCGGGACCCGGCGGCCACGGTGTCACGGTCGGTGGCGCCGAACGCGAGGGCGTCGAGCCAGGCGACGACCTCACCGGCGGGCATCGGCTCCGCGCAGGCGGCGAGGAGGACGAGGTCCGGTCGGCCGTCCTGCGGCAGCAGGTCGAGCGCGGCCTGCAGCCGTGGCGGGTCGGTGGTGAACGTCGGGGGCAGCAGCTCGGGGTGCAGGTCGCGGGCGGCGCGCAGGACGTCGAGAGGCTCCGGCTCCTGCAGCGCCCGGCGCAGCTCGTTGCCCATCCGCGGACCGCTGACGGTGGCAGGATCGGCGGCCCCGGCGAGGACACGCGTGTGCTCGTCCACGGCGAATCCCAGGCGCACCGCGTAGCGCGCCGCGCGCCACAGACGTGTCGGATCGTCGGTGAAGCTCCCGTCGTGCAGGACCCGCAGGGTGCCGGCCTCGAGGTCGTCGAGCGCCCCGGGGACCGCCCGCAGCTCGGGCTCGCCACCGGTGACGCGCAGGCCGATCGCGTTGACGGTGAAGTCCCGCCGCGTGAGGTCATCGTCGATGCCGGCCGGCTCCACCTCGGGCAGCCCGCCCGGCACGGCGTAGCGCTCGCGGCGGGCGCGGACCACGTCGTGGGCCCGATCGGCGCCGTCGGGCGTGACCGTCGCGGTGCCGAAGCGGTCGTGGCGGACCGTCGCCCCGCCGATCGCCGCGAGCGCCGCCGCGGGATCACCCTCGACGACCACGTCGAGCTCGGTCGGCGTCACCCCGAGCAGCACGTCGCGGACCGCACCGCCCACCACCCAGACGTCCGGGACGTCGCGCAACGCGTCGAGGAGCGCGCCGGCTCCGGGGGCCGCACGCAGGGCATCGAGGATCTCGGCCGGCAGGCGCACGTCGCAAGTGTCCCGGCTACGGTGTGGTGATGCCATCGCGCCCCCGGCGACGGAGACGCCTGGTCCTCGCCCTCGCAGCAGGGCTCGCCCTGTTCCTGTCCGGTGCGGGTGCGTCGTGGCTGCTGCTGTCGGGCAACGAGCAGGGCGACGTCGTGAACTCCGACGTCGAGTTCCGCCCCGAGCCGGCGGAGACCCCGCCGGCGCCCGCTCCGCAGGAGGAGGGTCCGAGCGCGTTCAACTGGCCGGTCTACGGCTATACGAAGGCCCGCACGCAGTACCTGCCGCTCGCAAGGCCGTTGCGGCCGCCCTTCGAGCGTCGCTGGAAGCTCGGCGGGAAGATCCTCCTGGAGTTCGCCCCGGTCCTCGGCGCCCGCTCCGTGTACCTGCTGAAGAACAACGCCGCGCTCTACGCGATGGCCCGACAGACCGGCAAGATCCGCTGGAAGGCGAAGCTCGGGTATCTGGCCGCCTCGTCGCCGGCGGTCGCGCACAACACCGTCTATGCGGTGATCCTCGAGCGCGGCAAGGGCATCAAGGAGGGCCGCGTCGTCGCGCTCTCCGCCAAGGACGGCCGCACCCGGTGGTCGCGCAAGCTGCCCAGCCGCGCCGAGTCCTCGCCGCTCATCCACCGTGGCAAGCTCTACTTCGGAACCGAGAACGGGACGGTCTACGCCCTCGACGCGAGCGACGGCAGCGTGGTCTGGACCGCCAAGGCGGCGGGCGCGGTGAAGGGCGCCCTGGCCCTCGACGACGGACGCCTGTTCATGGCCGACTACGGCGGCGCGGTCCAGGCTCTGCGGCTGCGCGACGGCAAGCGCATCTGGCGCACCGAGACGAGCGGCGGGCGCTTCGGCCTGTCCGCCGGCAACTTCTACTCCACCCCGGCGGTCGCCTTCGGCCGCGTCTACGTCGGGAACACCGACGGCGGCGTGTACTCGTTCTCCGCCGACACCGGCAAGCTCGCCTGGCGCAAGGAGACGGGCGGGTTCGTCTACTCCTCCCCCGCCGTCGCGCAGGTCCCCGGAACACGCCCGACCGTATACATCGGCTCGTACGACAAGAAGCTCTACGCGCTGGACGCCCGCACCGGGCAGCCGCGCTGGACCAGGAACATGGGCGGCCGCATCTCGGGTGGCGTCACGGTCATCGGCGACCTCGTCTTCTCCTCGACGCTCGAGGGACGGACGACCGCGGTCGCCGCGCAGTCCGGCCGGACCATCTGGCGCTTCGGCCGCGGGAAGTTCAACCCGGTCGTGTCGACCGGCCGCGGCCTGTTCGTCATGGGGTCGACCAGCATGTTCGCCTTCGACGGGCGCCCGGACGCGCGGGGCGGGGACGCACCGAAGGCGAGGCCGTTGACCGCCGCCGAGCGCCGGCGCGTGGCCGGCCGCCGGGCCGCGCTCCGGCAGAAGGCCGCGGCGCGGGCGCTCGCCCGGCGTGTGGCCGCCCGACGGGCGGCGGTGGCACGTCGCAACGCGCTGCGCCGCTCGGGTGTGCGGTTCTGCTTCCGCAGCGACGGCCGGACCGTCTGCCGCCGGCCCGCGCCGCTGGTCTGCGTCGAGGGCGCGTCCGGCCGCACGACCTGTCGGCCGCGGCGACCGGTCGTCTGCTTCCGCGACCCGGCGGGCGAGCGCGTCTGCCGCGCCCGTAAGGAGTAGCCGCGCGCGGGCCGGGCGGGTCCGGCGCGTCCTCAGGCGGCGGGCGGACGGACCGGCACGCCGGCGTCCAGCAGGTGCTGCTTGGCCTCGCCGACCGTGTGCTGCCCGTAGTGGAAGATCGAGGCGCAGAGCGCCGCGTCCGCCCCGGCCTGCAGCGCGTCGACGAGGTGGTCGAGCTGCCCGGCGCCGCCTGACGCGATGACCGGGACGCCGACCGCCGCCGCCACGGCACTCGTCAGCGGCAGGTCGTACCCGTCGTTGGTGCCGTCGCGGTCCATGCTCGTCAGGAGGATCTCCCCCGCGCCGCGCTCGACCGCCTGCCGGATCCACTGCACGACGTCGAGCCCGGTCGGTGTGCGGCCGCCGGCGACGTAGACCTCCCAGCCGTTCCCGTCGGCCTTGGCCTTGCAGTCGACCGCGAGGACGACGCACTGGGCGCCGAAGACGTCGGCGAGCTCGCCCACGAGCTCGGGTCGCGCGACCGCCGCGCTGTTGATCGAGACCTTGTCCGCTCCGGCGTCCAGCACGCCCTGGGCGTCGGCGACCGAACGGATCCCACCGCCGATGGTGAACGGGATGAAGACGTTGTCCGCGGTCCGCCGCGCGAGCTCGACGATCGTGTCGCGCTTCTCGTGCGTGGCGGTGATGTCGAGGAAGACGAGCTCGTCCGCGCCCTCGGCGTCGTAGCGCTCGGCGAGCTCGACCGGGTCCCCGGCGTCGCGGATGTCGATGAAGTTCGTGCCCTTCACGACGCGTCCGGCGTCGACGTCGAGGCACGGGATGACCCGCTTGAGGTGCATCGTCCGGTGCCTGGCTAGTCCCGGCCGGGTTTGAACAGGTCGGTCGCACCCGCGGAGGATCCGGTCCCACCCGCCCGACGGGGCGGCAGCAGCGCGTCGTGGGCGTCGCCGATCGTGAACTTCTGCTCGTAGAGCGCCTTGCCGACGATGACGCCGCCGAGGTTGACCTGGCGCAGCGCGGCGAGCGCGGCGAGGTCCTCGACCTTGCCGATGCCGCCGGAGTAGATGAAGCGGCCGCGGACGACGGTGGCGATCCGGGTCACCTCGTCGAGGTCGGGGCCTTGCAGCATGCCGTCGCGATCGACGTTCGAGTAGACGAACGAGCGCACGCCGCGGTTCTGCAGCTGCTCGATGACCGCCTCGGCGGGGATCGTCGTGGTCTCGGTCCAGCCGTGGGTCGAGACCATGCCGCCGCGGGTGTCGACCGACACGATGACGCGGTCGCGGTACGCGCCGAGGACGTCGTCGAGGAAGTCGATGTCGTTGAATGCGGCGGTACCGAGGATCACGCGCTCGACCCCGGCGTCGAGCGCCGCGCTGACAGACGCGAGCGAGCGCAGTCCACCGCCCAGCTGCACCGGGACCTGCACCTCGGAGGTGATCCGCTCGATGTGCTCGAGGTTCTGCGGCGCCCCCGACTTCGCCCCGTCGAGGTCGACGATGTGCAGGTAGCGCGCACCGGCCTTGACCCAGGCACGCGCGGCGTCCAGCGGGTCGTCGTCGTAGACCGTCTTGTCGGCGAAGTCGCCCTGCTTCAGGCGGACGGCCTTGCCGCCGTAGATGTCGATTGCGGGGTAGAGGATCATGCGGGGACCGGGGGATTCGGCTGCGCCGTGACGGCACAGAGGCGGGCGAAGTTCGCGAGCATCGCGAGTCCGTGGGCGGACGACTTCTCGGGGTGGAACTGGGCCCCGAAGACGTGATCACGTCCGACGACGCTGGCGAACGGCACGCCGTAGTCGCTCGTGCCGATCACGACGTCCGGCGCCGAGGGCACCGGGACGTAGCTGTGGACGTGGTAGAAGGTCGAGGGATCAGGCAGGCCGTCGCTGATCGGCGAGGAGCGCTCCCAGCGGACCTCGTTCCAGCCGATGTGCGGGAGCTTGAGGCCCGGGTGGGTGGGGCCTGGATCCAGTGCGACGATGTCGCCGGGCAGGAGCGCGAGACCCTCGGCGCCGCCGTGCTCGACCGAGCGCTCGAAGAGGAGCTGCATGCCCAGGCAGGCGCCGAAGAGCGGCTTGCCGCCCTGCGCGAGCTCGCGCAGCAGCGTGACGAGCCCCTGCTCGTGCAACCGGGCCATCGCGGCGGGGAACGCCCCGACGCCGGGGACCAGCAGGCCGTCGACGGCGCGCAGCTCGTCGTGGTCGCTGGTGACCCGCGCGCGGACGCCGACCCGCTCGAGCGCCTTCTCGACGCTGCGGCGGTTGCCCATCCCGTAGTCGACGACGGCGATGGTGGGCGCGGGCGCGAGGTCGCTCATCCGGTGAGGGTGCCCTTCGTGGAGGGCACGCCCGGCTCGGTCGGGTCGATGGAGACGGCGCCGCGCAGCGCGCGGGCGAACGCCTTGAAGAGCGCCTCGATGATGTGGTGGGCGTTCGTCCCGGCCTCTGCCTGCAGGTGCAGGGTGAGCTTCGCCGATCCGGCGACGGCGCGGAAGAACTCCTCCGCGAGGTCGTGGTCGAAGTTCCCGATCCCTCCGGGCGGCAGGACGGCCTGGAACGCGCAGTACGGCCGGCCGGAGATGTCCAGCGTGCAGCTCGCGCGGGCCTCGTCCATCGGCACGACGGCGTGGCCGTAGCGGTAGATGCCGCGCCGGTCGCCCAGCGCCTTGTCCAGCGCCTGGCCCAGCACGATCCCGGTGTCCTCCACCGTGTGGTGCGCGCCGGTCTGCAGGTCGCCGGTGACGGCGACCTGGAGGTTCAGGCGGGCGTGCCGCGCGAGGAGGTCGAGCATGTGGTCGAAGAAGCCGACCCCGGTCGTTCGGGAACCGGCTCCCGCGCCGTCCAGCCCGAGCGCGAGCGTGACGTCGGTCTCCTGGGTGCGGCGGGTGATCTCGGCGCGGCGGTCGCTCACTGTGGACCATTCTGTCGCAGGGTCATGGATCGCGCGTGCTCGGTGAATCCCTCGGCCCGCGCGATCGGCGCGCCGGCGCTCGCCAGGGCGTCCGCCGCGTCTCCGATCCGCACGACGCTCATGCGCCGGCGGAAGGTCCGCGGACCCAGCGCCGACGCGAAACGGCCGCTGCCACCGGTCGGCAGCGAGTGGTTGGACCCGGCCACGTAGTCGCCGAACGCGGTACCGCCCGCCGTTCCGACGAAGGTGCAACCGGCCGTGCGGACGTCGTCGACGAGTGCCTCCATCGACGGGCCGGCGAGCTGCAGGTGCTCCGGGGCGAACGCGTTTGCGAGCGCCACCGCGTCGGCAGCGTCGGCGGCAAGGACGGTCACCGCGACCGCGGCGGTCTCGAAGACGCCGAGCTCGGCGTGGAGATCGTCCAGCAGCGCCTCGTCGTCGGCGACGAGGACGACGATCGTTCCCTCGCCGTGCTCGGCCTGCGCGCGCAGGTCGGCCAGGACGAGGTCGCGGTCGGCCAGGCCGTCGGCGCAGACCAGGACGTCGGAGGGTCCGAGGAAGCCGTCGATCCCGACGGCACCGGACACCTGGCGCTTGGCCTCCTGCACCCAGAGACCGCCGGGGCCGGCGATGACGTCCACGCGTTCGATCGACTCCGTCCCGTACGCGAGCGCGGCGACGGCGTGCGCACCGCCCATCGCGTAGGTCTCGGTGACGCCGAGCAGCGCACAGGCGCCGGCCACGACCGGGTGCATGCCGGGGGCGCAGACGACGATCTCCTCCACCCCGGCCTCCTGTGCGGTGACGACGCCCATGACGACGGTGCTGGGGTACGGGTTGCGGCCACCGGGCACGTAGATCGCGGCCCGGCGGACGGGCAGCTCGCGGACCTCGACCGTGTGCCCCTGCGGCAGGGTGACGCGCGTGTCCCCGCCGACCTGCGCGCGCGCGACCGCGCGGACGTTGTCGATCGCGACACGGAGCCCGGCCTCGACGTCCGCGGATAGCGGCTCGGGCGCAGCGGCCGGGCGGTCGAACCGCTCGACGTGCTTGGCCAGTGCGGCGTCCCCGCCCTCGCGGACGGACGCCACGATCTCCCGCACCAGCGAGGTCACCGACCCTCCGTCGGGCGTGAGCCCGCGGATGGCGGCGACCGTCGCGGCGTGGTCGGGCCCGGCGGCGAAGCGCTCAACCAGCACGGAGCCGCTCCACGATGTCGTCGATGGCCTGGGCCTTGAGCTTGTGCGCCACCGGGTTGGCGATCAGGCGCGCCGTCGCGACGAAGAGCTCCTCGCGGATGACGAGGCCGTTCTCCCGCAGCGTGGTGCCGGTGGCGGTCAGGTCGACGATCGCCTCGGAGAGCCCGGTGAGCGGCGCGAGCTCGACCGCGCCCTTGACCTCGACGATCTCGACCTGACGGCCGGTCGCCTCGAAGTGGCGGGCGGCGATCTTGGAGTACTTGGTGGCGATGCGGGTGACGCCGAGGCGGCGCAGGGCCTCGTTCATCGGGTCGCCGCCGGGTTCGTCGACGCTGGCGACGACCATCACGCAGCGCCCGTAGCCGAGGTCCAGCAGCTCGTAGACCTCACGTTCGGACTGCTCCAGCAGGACGTCCTTGCCGGTGATGCCGATGTCGGCGGCGCCGGCCTCGACGTACGTCGGCACGTCGCTTGGGCGCATCGTGACGATGCCGACGTCCTCGAAGAGCAGCTTGCGGTCGTTGTCGCGGACCTCGCTGGTGTCGATCCCGAGCCCGTCGAGCAGGTTCAGCGTGTCCTTCATCAGCGCGCCGCGGGGGACCGCGATCGTCAGGCCGTTGTTCGGGGTCATGCGGTCGCCTCCGACTCCGCGACGACGGCGAGGTGCACCTTGTCGACCCCGAGGGCGAAGCCGACCGCGGGCGCGTCCTGGCCGAAGCGGCCCAGCAGGTCGTCGTAGCGCCCGCCACCGCCGAGCGGCATGCCCACGCCGGGGGCGTAGACCTCGAACACCGCGCCGGTGTAGTAGCCGCGGTCGCGCAGCAGGCCCAGGTCGAGGATGACCCGCTCGGCCACGCCGGGATCCAGGCGGGACAGGACGCTGCGCAGGCCGGCGACCGAGTCGGCGGCGGGACCGGGCGGCAGGTCGCCGAGGAGGTCCTCCCCGCCGCGCAGCTGCGGGATGCGGGCGAGCTCGCGCGCCTTGTCGTCGTCGAGCCCCAGCGCACGGACCCGTGCCTCGAGTTCGACGTGGTCGCGGCGGACCAGCGTGTCGAGCAGGCCGTCACGGGCCTCCTCGGGGACGCCGAGAGCCGCGAGGAGCTCCGGGTAGAGCGTGGCGTCGCCGAGCCCGACGCGGTAGTCCTTCAGCCCGGCCGCGTCGAGCGCCGCGCAGAGGACGTTGAGGACCTCCGCGGTGCCGTCGGGCGCGCCGGCGCCGAGCAGCTCGATGCCGGCCTGCAGCGTCTCGCGCATCTGCCCGCGGTGCGGCGTGACGCCGCGGTACACGTGCGCGAACGTGCTGAGGCGCAGGGGGAACGCCGAGGGGGCGTACCGGGTGGCGGCCAGCCGCGCGATCGGGACCGTCAGGTCCGAGCGCAGCAGCAGCACTTCGCCGTGGTCGTCGAACAGGCGGTAGACCCCGCGGCCGCCGTCCATCCGGCCGACGACCGACTCGTACTCGATGGCGGGCGTCCAGACCTCGCCGTACCCGGAGCGCTCGAACACGCCGCGCATGGCCTCGGTGATGGCCCGCAGCTCCCGGCTCTCGTCGGGGAGCACGTCGCGGGTGCCGCTGGGAAGGGGGTGGATCATGGGACCTTGAGTGTGACGGAGCGCCCGCGCGCGCCGTCGTCCGGTCCGCCGCGCACGCCTGGGATTACGAGGCGTGGTGCGGCTCGACCGGCACGCGGTCGATCTTGGCGCCCAGGTCGCGCAGGCGCTCGTCGATCCGCTCGTAGCCACGGTCGATCTGACGGATGTTGTGGATCTCGCTTCGGCCCTCGGCGCACAGCGCGGCGATCAGCATCGCCATGCCGGCGCGGATGTCCGGGCTCTCGACCCGCTCGCCGCGCAGCCGCGACGGGCCGCTGACGATGGCGCGGTGCGGGTCGCACAGGGTGATGTCGGCGCCCATCAGCACGAGCTTGTCGGTGAAGACCAGCCGGTTCTCGAACATCCACTCGTGGATGAGGACCGATCCCTCGCACTGCGTCGCGAGGGCGACCGCGATCGACGTGAGGTCGGCGGGGAACGCCGGCCACGGGCCGTCCTGCACCTTGCTCTTGTACTCGCCGACGTCGCGGCCGGTGACGAGCTTCTGCCCGCCGGGGATCAGCACGTCGGCGCCGTCGATCTCGCTCCGCAGGCCGAGCTTCTCGAAGACCAGGCGGATCATCCGCAGGTCCTCGGGGACCGTGTCGACGATGCGCATCTCCCCGCCGGTGACGCCGGCGAGCGCCATGAAGGACCCGATCTCGATGTGGTCGGGCGACACGTCGTGGGTGCACCCACCCAGCTCGTCCCGGCCGCTGACGACCATGACGTTCGAGCCGACGCCCTGGATGTCGGCGCCCATCTTCTGCAGCAGCCGCGCGAGGTCCTGGACGTGCGGCTCGCAGGCGGCGTTGCCGATGACGGTGACGCCCGGCGTGAGCGCGGCGGCCAGCAGGGCGTTCTCCGTCGCCATGACGGAGGGTTCGTCCATGAAGACCTCGCCGGCGCGCAGGCGCTTGTCCGGTCCGGTCGCGGTGAGGACGATGTCGCGCTGGTGGTCGTAGCTCGCCCCGAGGGCGACGAACGCGTCGAGGTGGGGATCGAGCCGGCGGCGGCCGATCACGTCGCCGCCCGGGGGCGGCATCTCGCAGTGGCCGAAGCGCGCGAGGAGCGGCCCGGCGAGGAGGAACGAGGCGCGGATGCGCTCGGCGTTGGCCCGGTCGATGCTCGACTCCGCGGTCACGGCGGCGGCGTCGAGCGCGACCTCGTTGGGCCCGCGCCACTCCACGAGCACGCCGAGTCCTCGCAGGACCTCGAGCATCGCCTCGACGTCGGCGATGCGCGGGACGTTGCGCACGACGACCTCCTCGGTGGTGAGGACCGAGGCGGCGAGGATGGGCAGGGCGCCGTTCTTGTTGCCGGCCGGGGTGACCGTGCCGGACAGCGGAACGCCGCCGTCGATGACGAACTTCTCCATGGTACGAGGGGCCTGCGCGGGGAAGGGGGAGCCCGCGGGCTGGGCTAGGGTAACAGCCATGTCGTCACCCCTTTCGCGCGACGCTGCCCGGACCCTTCTGGAGGAGTGGGTGGAGTCCGACTCGCTGCGGCGGCACTGCCGCTGCGTCCAGCTCGCGATGGAAGCGGCCGCCGCGGCGCGGGACCTACCCGCCGACGAGGCGGAGCTGTGGTCGGTGACCGGTCTGCTGCACGACATGGACTACGAGCGATTCCCGGACATGGACACGGCCGACGGGCATCCCCGGACGGCGATGCGCGTCCTCGAGGAGCTCGATGCGCCGCCCGAGCTGGTGCGCGGGATCGCGTCCCACGCGGACTTCCTGGGCGTCTCGCGGGAATCGGCGATGGAGAAGACCCTGTTCGCGGTCGACGAGTTGAGTGGCTTCGTCGTCGCCGTCGCGGCCGTCCGTCCGGAGGGCCTCCGAGGCATGACGCCGAAGTCGGTGAAGAAGAAGCTGAAGACCCCCGCGTTCGCGGCCGCCGTGAACCGCGACGACATCCGCGAGGGCGTCGAGCAGCTCGGGGTGGAGCTCGATGCGCACATCGCCTCCGTCATCGGCGCGCTCGAGCCGCACGCCGCCGAGCTCGGCCTCGAGGGCAGCGCCGGGCCGTGACGCAGCCGGCGGCCGCCGGCCGGTACCGCCGGGTGCTCGGCTCGCCCGGCGTGGCGCCGCTCTACGCCCTGACCGTCCTGGGTCGGCTCCCGATCGGTCTCGTGGGGATCGCGCTGGTGCTCTTCCTTCGCGAGGAGACAGGCTCATTCGCGATCGCCGGCGCGGCGGCCGCCGGCTACGCGCTGGGTACCGGGCTGGCCGCGCCGCTGCTCGGCCGGCTGATCGACCGCATCGGCCAACGCCGTGTCCTGCTGCCGCTCGGCGTCACGCACGCGGTCTGCATGGGGCTGCTGGTCCCCCTCGGCCACGCCGACGCATCCACCGCGGCCCTGGTCGGGCTCGCGTTCCTCACCGGGGCGTCCGTCCCGCCGCTGTCGAGCGCGCTGCGTGCGCTGTGGCCCGCCCTCCTGGGTGACGATCTCGACGAGCTGCTGCCGGCGGCGCTGGCCCTGGACGCGATCGCGATCGAGCTCATCTTCGTCAGCGGTCCGCTGATCGTCGCGACGGCCGCGGCGATCCTCGCCCCGGAGGCCGCCCTGCTCCTCGGTGCGGTCCTGACCCTGGCCGGCACCGTCGCCTTCGCGGCCCAGCCCGCATCGAGGGCGGCCGGACCGGCGCTCGCGCGGCACGGCCACGGGCGACTCGGCGCCCTCTCCTCTCCAGGCATCCGCACGGTGATCCTCTGCACGGTGCCGGCCGGCTTCTGCTTCGGCGCCACGGAGGTCGCGCTCCCGGCCTTCGCCCGGGCCGAGGGCTCGCCGGACGCCGCGACGCTGCTGCTGGCGGTCTGGGCGCTGGTGAGCGCCGCCGGCGGGTTCGCATACGGCGCGCGCGCCTGGTCGTTGCCGCTCGGTGACCGCTGGCCGCGGCTCCTGGTCGGGTGCGGGTTGACCTTCGTGCCGCTGGCGTTCGCCCCGTCGATCCTCGTGATGGTGCCGCTGGCCGCGCTCGCCGGCTGCTGCATCGCGCCCCTGATCACGGCCGGCAACGAGCTCATCGGCCAGCTCGCGCCCGAGGGGACGCTGACCGAGGCGTACACCTGGGGCACGATGGCGCTGGTCGGCGGGATCGCGGGTGGCAACGCGGTGGCCGGGGTGCTGAGCGAGGGGCCGGGCTGGCGCAGCGCGGTGTTCTGCGCAGCCGCCGTGGCGGTGCTCGGCGGGGTGCTGGCGACGACCCGCCGTCGATCGTTGATCGCCGCGCCGTCCCTTCCGGGGCCCGTGGTGCCTCGCTAGTGTGCGGCGCCATGAGCGAGCGGCTGAAGATCATCATCCTCGAGGGCGACGAGACCGGCCAGGAGCTGCTCGAGCAGTCCGTCCGCGTCCTGGCGCCGGACGTCCTGGATCTCGATCTGGACCTCGAGCGCTTCGACCTCTCCCTCGAGAACCGCCGCGCGACCGACAACGGTGTGGTGTCGGAAGCCGCGCAGGCCATGCGCGAGTGCGGTCTGGGCATCAAGGCGGCGACGATCACGCCGGAGGGCAAGGACGACGTCGGCTCACCGAACCGCCTGCTGCGCGAGGGGATCGACGGCAAGGTCATCGTCCGCACCGGCCGCCGCATCCCGGGCGTCACGCCGCTCGGCGGCACCTACCATCCGATCAGCATCGTCCGCATGGCGGTCGGCGACGCCTACGGCGCGAAGGAGTGGCGCGAGGGCGAGGAGGGCCTCCCGGACGAGGTCGCCTTCAGGACCGAGCGGATCACGCGCAGCGTGTGTCGCGCGGTCTCCGACTACGCCTTCCGCACCGCGCGCAAGATGGGCGGCAAGGTCTACGGCGGCCCGAAGTGGACCGTGTCCCCGGTCTACGAGGGCATGCTCAAGGAGGAGATGGACGCGGCGGCCGCGCGGTACCCCGACGTCACCTACCGCCCGGTCCTGATCGACGCGACCTACGCCGGCCTCGTCTCCGGCGCCACCGAGACGCCGCTGGTCATCCCGGCGCTGAACCGCGACGGCGACTGCCTGAGCGACCTGGTGATGCCGATGTTCGGCTCGATCGCCGGTGCGGAGAGCGTCCTGCTGGCCTTCGACGCCGCCTACAACACCACCGTCGCGATGGCGGAGGCCCCGCACGGCACCGCGCCCGCCCTCATGGGCAAGGACGTCGCAAACCCGATGGCGATGATCCTCAGCTGCGCTGCGGTTCTGCACTACGCCGCCGGCGAGGCGGGCGCCGACGCGGCGAAGACCGAGCGCGCCTCGCGGGCGATCTACGAGTCGGTGCTCGAGGCGACCGCTGCGGGTGTCCGCACGCCCGACCTCGGCGGACACGTCGGCACGACCGACTTCACCACCGACGTCATCAACCGGATCAAGACGAAGATCGAGGTCTGGTCGTCGCTGGGCTCGACCGTCTGAACGTCGGTCAGGCTTCGGCGGCGGCGCTGCCGCGGCCGCAGGTCTCCGGGTTCTCGCCGATCTCCGCGAGGTGCCGGCGGCGGCGATCAGCGCGGCGAGGACCATGAACGCGAGGTAGGCCCCGGAGAGCGTGGCGCTCTCGGAGGTCCGCGCCTCGACGTGCTCCCAGATCACGGCGTCCGACGGTGACCCCGACGCGACGCGCTCGCCCTCGTCGGCAGCCCGGGAGATCGTGGTGTCCACCACCTCGACGGCGATGGCTCACCAGGGATGACGAGACGCAGATGAACCACGTGACGGGGGTTCTCCGCGCAAGATCTCTTGCAGCACCAGGCCACATATTCCGCTTATCCATGCGGAAAACGACGAAATCTGAGTGCCGGAACACGCGTTCGTACGTATCCGTCCGCCGAGCGGCGTACCTTGGCGAACACATGTTCTCCCCCACGCCAAGAACCCCGGTGTCCGCGAGCTCGTTGCGAGCCGTGCTGCGCCGGGCCGTCGACTCGGTCGTGAGCTTCGCCCTGCTCGAGGATCTCGATGCCCCGAGCCCGTCCGACCCCGTCGACACCCGCGATCAGCATCCGCACCGCCACGTGCCCCTCACGAGGGATCGCACGCGTCGCCACGGTGCCCCGGTCGCGCGGGAGCAGGACTGCCTCACGCCGGTGACGGCGCGGACGCGGCAGCGGCATCAGCACCCCGTGCACTAAGCCGCCGGCCTGGGAGGGCCGTTCCGACCAGACGTACCGAAGGGCCGCTCGTGGGGGCGGCCCTTCGTCGTGCGAGGAGAAGGAAAGCATCGAACCCCGCTCCCGCTTTGAGCCCGACGGGCTCGATGGCGTTCGCCGGCGCGAATCAATCCGCCGGTCGAGGCTCAGGGAAAGCCGGAGCGCGACGTGACGTTCTTCTGAACGACGTCCGACACGTAGCCGGAGGCGAAGTGTCGTAGTGAAGAGGAATGTCGCGGCGCGCGCAGGCGAACACGGAACGACGAAAGGCCGCCCCCGAAGGGACGGCCTTTGTCATATTAAACCGGCGGCGACCTACTCTCCCAGGCCCTTGCGGGCCAAGTACCATCGGCGCTGAGGGGCTTAACTGCTCTGTTCGGAAAGGGAAGAGGTGTTTCCCCCTCGCCATAGCCACCGGAAACTCGTGAGAGCGCCCTCCGGGGCCCTTCAAAACTGCACAGTTCGCCACGTTACGGGTACCACTTAAAAAAATACCGTCAAGCCCTCGACCCATTAGTACCGCTCACCTTCATGCCTCACGGCACTTCCAGCTACGGCCTATCAACCTGGTGGTCTACCAGGGGTCTTACCCTCTCTAGGAGGTGGGAGAACTCATCTCGAGGCCGGCTTCCCGCTTAGATGCTTTCAGCGGTTATCCGATCCGGACGTAGCTAGGCTGCGATGCCCTTGGCAGAACAACAGCTACACCAGAGGTCCGTTCACCCCGGTCCTCTCGTACTAGGGGCAAATCCTCTCAATTCTCCAACGCCCACGGCAGATAGGGACCGAACTGTCTCACGACGTTCTGAACCCAGCTCGCGTACCGCTTTAATGGGCGAACAGCCCAACCCTTGGGACCTACTTCAGCCCCAGGATGCGACGAGCCGACATCGAG
>JBBSJQ010000025.1:0-22594 GCA_038257095.1 Solirubrobacterales bacterium | reverse complement strand
CCGACCACCCCTTCACCGCCCTCACCTCGATCCATCCGGATCAAGCGAGCGTCGGCAACACCCCGGACGCCTCCGCCAACCACCCGAGGGGGTCAGATTTCAACCGGCGAAGAGGGGTCAGTCTTCACCCGGCGCCGACACACGTCAGCGTTGAACGCGTGGGCAGACTCGATCGCGTAGATCGAATCGATGATGGTGGTCGCTGAGGCGAAAGCATGCTCGACGCCGTCTGCAGCGCCGTCCGTGCCGTCGAGCGTTCCCCACGCCGCACGTAGTCGACGTTTCGCGTCGACGAGCGCCACGACGATCTCCTGCCAGTCCTCGTTCTCCATCTCTCCGCCTCTCGTAGGTCGTCCGGCCGGCTGCGAACGCGCCGGCCCTTCTACAACCTTGTCGCGCGAGTGGCCATCTACTCCCCTCCGGATCTGCGGAGGGCCAGGAAAGCGTCGCTGGGATTCGAGGGTAATTGGAACCAAATTGGAACCAATCGAGAGCAGGAATAACGAACCCAATAGCGCCGAAAGCCCCGCATTTGCAGGGCTTTCGAGTAGTCGGGGAGACAGGATTTGAACCTGCGACCGCCCGGCCCCCAGCCGGGTGCGCTACCAGACTGCGCCACTCCCCGTGGTGCGTCGCACAGGGTACCGGCCGGACCCCCGCGGGCGCGTCCAGCCCCGCGCGTACGCTCCGCTGCATGGCCAGGCACGGCGTCTTCATCGCCCCGTTCGACGATCTGTACGACCCGCGCCTCCTGGTACGGCTCGCCGTCGAGGCGGAGGAGCAGGGGTGGGACGGCATCTTCCTCTGGGACCACATCCGCTACCGCGCACCGGTCCGGCGGGTCGCCGACCCGTGGATCGTGCTGGCCGCGATCGCGCAGGCGACCTCGCAGATCAAGCTCGGTCCGATGATCACCCCACCCGCGCGACGGCGTGCGCACAAGCTCGCGCGCGAGACCGTCACGCTCGATCATCTCAGCGAAGGCCGGCTGATCTTCGGCGCCGGACTGGGCAGCGACAGCTCGCGCGAGTTTCAGGACTTCGAGCCGGGAGCGGACGACACGAAGGAGCGCGCCCGCCGCTACGACGAGAGCCTTGCGCAGCTCGCCGACTACTGGTCGGGCACCTTCGAGCCGCCGCCGGTCCAGCAGCCGCGCATCCCGGTCTGGCTCGCGGGCCGCTATCCGAACCGCAGGCCGATCGAGCGTGCCCGCAACTGGGATGGCTTCTTCCCCATCGACCTCCCGGGGCCTGAGGCGCTGCCCGAGATCGCTAAGCAGCTGAAGCCCGGTCAGGACCTCGTGATCACCGACCCGCCCGGCGCGGACTGGCAGAGGTGGATCGACGCGGGCGCGACCTGGTGCCTCACCGGCTGGGACGAGCAGCCGAAGCTGGACGTCGTGACGCAGACGATCCGGCAGGGACCTCCGCGGCTCTAACGCCGCGGACGCTTCGGCTTTTTCGCACGCGACTTCGGGTTCGGCTTCGTCGACAGCCGGCTGTACACGACGCGCGTCACCCCGGGTGTCGCGGCCGGCTCGGTGTGGACTGCCCCGAACCCCGCCGGCAGCGCGACCAGGTCCTGCGAGATCCCGAGCGCCGAGTTGTCCACCGGGTAGCCCGGCGCCTGCAGCGGGCGGAAGTCGAAGGCCGCGCCGAGCGCCAGCTCCCTCCTCGTCCCATCCGACTCCAGGACCGCAGCCCACGGCCGCAGGTCGAGACGGCCGTCTCCCTCGACGTCGCTGCGCGCGTCGTACCAGGACAGTGCGAGGCGGCCGCCGGGAAGGACCGCGACCGAGGGCTGGTACAGCAGGACCGGGACGTCGACGACCGACCGCGGCTCGCTCCACGTCCGGCCGCCGTCGACGCTCTGCGTGAGGACGAGTCGGCCACGCCCGTCGACCGGCTCGCCGGCGTACACGCGCACGATCCGCCCGTGTCCCGCGTCGGCCGCTGTGAGGCCGACGAGGAGCTCGATCCCGTCCCGGCGGAAGGTGAAGAGGGATGGCGAACCGGCTCGCCCTCCCGCCGACCACGTCGTGCCGCCGTCGACCGACCGTGCGCTCACACCGGTGAACCGCACCGGCTCGTCGGCGGTCGCCGGGTTGAGGAAGGTCACGAGGTCCGTGAGCGGCGCGACCGACGCGACCACGACGAGCGTGCCGTCCCGGTCCCGCATCAGGCTCGGATCGTCCAGGACCTGCCCCACGCCCGGATCCAGGGCGGTCGTCGGTGCGCCGAGCGAGCCGTCGGCCCCGGCTCGCGCCGTCAGCAGGCGCGTGGCCGGCGGCAGGTACGTCGCCGGGTTCGGGACCTGGTCGAACTCGTTCCACAGCACCCGCGCGCCGTCCCCGGCCACGTCGGGGAGCACGGCGAGATCCTGCTGATTGCCGCCGGAGGGACGCGCGACGCCGCCCCCACGAGCGAAGAGCTCGACGCCATAGTCGAACAGTCCGCCGTCGCTCCCGACCCAGGACGACGCGTACCACGCCCTGCCGTCCGGTCCGAGAGCGGCGCGCGGGTTGACGAGGAACGTGTGCGACGCGGCGCCTCCTGAGCAGGCGCTCGCGCCCGGGATCACCTCGGGAACGAAGGTCCGTCCGCCGTCACTGGAACGCGCGAACGACGCTGCGTCACCGCCGCGCAGTAGGAGCGACGCCGAGATGACCGTGCCGACGGGGTCCGCGTCGACGGTCGGGGTAGAGGCGTCCGCGACCCCGCCGCAGACCCCGGCTGGGGTCGGCAGCACCGTCTGGCGGGCGATCCGGAGCGTCGAGGCCCCCGCCGGCTCGGCCGCCAGCAGCACGCACATCCCCAGCAGCAGTCCCCAGCGCATGGCGCAATCTCAGCACGGTCCCGCTCCGAATGCACGAAAGCCCATCAAATGGAGCGTTCGCAAGGAGCCGGTCAGTCGAGCAGCACCGCGGTCAGGAACTCGACCTGCGCGCCGACAAGTCGTTCGAACGCCTCGCCCGTGTAGACGTCGTAGTGGCCGTAGGGGTATCGCTCGACCGTCAGGCGAGGTGCCCCCGTGGCCCGCTGCACCGCAGCGTCGGCCGGCGTGATCACGTCCGGGGCGCAGACCTGCAGCAGCCACGGGCAGCGGATGTCCGCCGCCCGACCGAACGGTCGGTAGCGCGCCATCTGGAGCACGACCCGCGGGGTGAAGCGGTTCTCCCACGTACCGGCTTGGTCGGTGAGGACGGCCAGCTCGGCGACCGCGCCCGGCTGATTTCCTGCGGCGAACGCCGGAGGATCGGCGACGACCGGGATGTACGCGGGCGGACGACCGAGGCGGGCCGCGGCGGCGTCGCGCAGCGCCGCGGCGAGCATCCGCGCCTGGTGACCGGGCCGCCGTGGCGGGCCGCCCTGCGGACGCGAGCCGCCGAGGCCGCTGAACGGCACCTGGCTGACGACCGCGGCGATGCCCGGATCGTCGGCGGCGACCGCGGCGACGTGTCCACCGCTGAACGAGGTGCCCCACAGCGCGATCCGCTCGGGATCGACGTCAGGCAGCCGGCAGGCGTGGGCGATCGCCGCCCGCCAGTCCTCGTGCTGACGCGGGACGTCGATCCACATCCGCGGCGTCCCCTCGCTCGCCCCGCAGCAGCGGTAGTCGAAGACGAACGCGTCGAGGCCCGCCGCGGCGAACCGCTGCGCGTAGGCGTGCAGCCCCGCGTCGGCGGTCATGGTGAAGCCGTGGGCCAAGACCACGCACGGGCGATCAGTGCCCTCGGGCACTCCGTGCGCCCGGTGGTGCCAGGCGGCGCAGCGCTCGCCGGGGCGACCGAACCGGTGATCGGGAGGAGCGCTCATCGAGCGCCCAACCTATCGGCGGGGCGGCACGCCCACGGTGTCGTGCTCGTCGTGCGCGCGACCGGAGGTGCGGTCGTCCGGTCCGTCGGCGAGGACGTGCGCCGCTGCCTTGACGCGGTCGGCCAACGGCACGCGGTCGCTGCGGTCGTCGTGTCGTGCGTCACGATCGCTGTCCGTCGAACCGGTGCCCGCCTTGGCCATGCCCCGGCTGACGACGTACGCGGCGATGAGGATCGTCACGTACAGCCACACCTTGTCGGCACGGAAGACGTCGGCGTCGTCCCCGTTGGCACCGACGACGCTGCCGGCGATCACGATCGCCAGGGCCGTCACGACAACCGCCCAGAACTCGCTGGTGCGCCTGAAGTCCCGGGTCTCGCTGCGGATCGCCCGTCCCGCGGACGCCCCACGGTGCGAACCACGGTGGACCGCGGTCTCGTCGGCGTGCTGCTCGTCGTACGTGCTCATGGCCGACGGGTACCCGGCCGCCGACGCGCCAAACGACGTCGCTACGCGCCGGAGTGCCGTGCGACCGCGGCCACGAAGCCGTCGACGACGTCCTCCGTGGTATCCCATGAGCACATCCAGCGGACCTCGCCGGTCCGCTCATCCCACACGTAGAAGAGGAAGCCGTCGTCCCACAGGGCCTGGGTGACCGCGGGCGGGACGATCGCGAAGACCGCGTTGGCCCCGACCTCCTGGGTCACCCGGACACCGGGGAGCCCGGCGACGCCCGCCGCGAGCCGGACGGCCATCGCGTTGGCGTGCAGCGCGCTGCGCCGCCAGAGGTCGTCGGTGAGGAGCGCCTGCGCCTGGGCGGCGAGGTACCGCTGCTTGGACGACAGCTGCATCGCGGCCTTGCGCCGCCAGCGCAGACCCTCGGCGTGCGTCTCGTCGAACAGCACGACGGCCTCGGCACCCAGGGTGCCGTTCTTGGTGAGGCCGAGCGAGAGCGCGTCGACCCCGAGGTCGCGCGTCGCCTCCCGCAGCGAGAGCGACTGCGCTGCCGCGGCGTTCATGATCCGGGCGCCGTCGAGGTGCAGCAGCATCCCGCGTGCATGGACCGCATCGGCGAGCGCGCGGATCTCCGCCGGCGTGTAGCGCGTGCCGAGCTCGGTGGACTGCGTGATCGAGACGACCTTCGGCTGCACGGCGTGCTCGTCGCCGAAGCGGATCAGTCGCGGGTCGACGAGCTCGGGGGTCAGTTTGCCGTCGGGCGTCGCGACCGGCAGCAGCTTGCGCCCGAGCAGGCGCTCCGGGGCACCGCCCTCGTCGACGTAGATGTGCGCCGACTCGGCGCAGACGATCGCGTGGTGGTTCGCGGGCGCGAGGGACTCCAGGCAGAGGACGTTGGCGGCGGTGCCGCCCCAGACGAAGAAGACCTGCGCCTCATCCCCCAGGTGCTCGCGCACGGTCGCGATCGCGCTCGTCGTGACCGGGTCGGCGCCGTACGCGGGCACGTGGCCGAGCCCGTCGGCCTGCGCGATCGCGGCCAGGACCTCCGGGTGCGCGCCCGCGTAGTTGTCCGACGCGAACGCGGTCACCGGCGCGAGCCGCCGTGCAGCGAGACGCGCTGGCCGTTCATCGCGCTCGCGCCGTCGGCGACGAGCGAGCAGATCGTCATCGCGATGTCGGGCGTGTCGGCGAAGGTGCGGAACGCGCTGTCGGGCTTGCCCTCGACCATCGCCCGCGTGGCGATCGCGTCGACCACCACGATGTTTGCCGTTGCCTTACGCGGGTCCTCGGCGGCCTGCTGCGCGAAGCCGTCGGCGAGCGCGAGCGTCCACGCCTCGGCCGCCGCCTTGGCCGCGCCGTACGCGGCGTTGGTGTGCGTCGGCGCCTGCGCCTGCTTGCTGCTGACCAGGATGAAGCGACCGTGACCGCTGTCCAGCAGCGCAGCGCTGAACGCGCGGGTCGTGTGCTGGACGGTGCGGACGAGCAGGTCGTGCAGCAGCGTCCAGTCCTCCATGGGGGCGGTCTCCAGTGGCTCGCCGCCGCGCCAGCCACCGACGAGGTGCGCGACGCCGCTGACGTTCCCGAACCGCGACTCGAGCGACGCTGCCCAGGCCTTGGTCGCTTCCTCGTCGAGGAGGTCGACGACCTGTACGTCGACGCGGTCCTCGGGCAGGTCGAGGTCGGTCTTCAGTGCATCGAGCTTCTCCGCGTCCACGTCGGTCAGCGCGACCGTCGCGCCGTGCCCGGCGAGCGTGTGCGCCACCGCCGGACCGAGGCCGCCGGTCGCGCCGGCGATCGCGATGACGCGGCCGGCGAAGGGTCCGTGGTCGTCGTCTTCGCCGCTCATGCGGCCACCAGCACGGGCTCGAGCTTCGGCTGCAGCTGCGTGTAGAAGACGCTGAGCGGGAACTCGTCGTCCTGCACCGCGTCGATCCAACGCCTGGGGTCGGGCTCCTCGTAGAGGGCGCGCGCGCCGTCCGCCCAGGCGGAGGTGACGCTGGGCGCGACGTAGGAGCTGACGAGGTCGTGAGCGGTCATCCAGTAACGCACCTTCGGGAGATCGATGCCGGAGCGGTACAGCGCCTCCACCTTCTCACGAAGCGCGACGACCCCGTCGGCGACGTCCTTCCAGTCGATCGTCATGCGGTTGTCCGTCCAGCGGATCGTGCCGCGGTCGTGCAGGAACGCGAACAGCAGCTGGCCGCCGAGGCCGTCGTAGTTGCGCACACGCGTCCCGGTGACCGGAAAGCGGAAGAGGCGGTCGAAGAGGATCGCGGTCTGCACGTGGCGGGCGAAGGCGAAGCCCTCGGCCTCGAGCTTCACCGCCTCGCTGAACGCCGTCAGGTCGCAGCGCAGCTCCTCCAGCGAGTACATCCAGAACGGCATGCGCTGGCGGATCATGAAGGGGTCGAACGGCAGGTCGCCGCGGCTGTGCGCGCGGTCGTGGACGAGGTCCCACAGGACGAAGGCCTCCTCACTGATGCGCGGAGACGCCAGCAGCGCGGCCGCGTCGGCCGGGAGGTTCACGCCCAGCAGCTCGGTCGCGGCGCCCACGACGCGGCGGAACCGCTCGGCCTCGCGGTCGCAGAAGATGCCACCGAAGTGGTTCACCGCCGGCTTCGTCTCACCGGTGCTGAACGTCTCCGGGAAGAGCACGGCGCACTCGCTGTCGTAGCCGGCGGTGCGGTCCACGAACGTGACGGGCACGAACTTCGGGTTGTCGTACCGGGTGCTCTCGAGCTCGGCGAGCCAGGCCGGCCACGGCACGCGGACGACGAGCGCCTCGAAGCGCGTGTCGCGGGACCCGTTCTGCGTGTACATCGGGAAGACGACGAGGTGCTGGATCCCGTCCTCACGGTGCAGGTCGGGACGGAGGAGCTCGAGCGCGCGCGTGAAGTCGGGCTTGGCGGTGAAGCCCGCGGCGGCCCAGCCGTGGAGGTCGGCGACGACCGCCTCGATGTACGCCGCCTGATGCGGGAACTTCGGAGCGAGGCCGGTGACCGCCTGGGCGATCCGGCACACGCGACCCTGCACGTCGGTGGCGTCGTGCGTCTGGAGGTCGACCGCACCGTCGGGCTCCTGCAGCAGGCGCAGCTCATCGACCTCGCGCTTGAGCGTGTGCCAGTGCGGGTCGTCGAGGACCGGCGCGGCGATGGCGTCGCCGCCGGCGGCCGCGAAGGCGGTCTGCGCCGACCAGGTGATCGTGTCGACCCAGAGGCTGCGGTGGTCGAGGTCGCCCAGGCAGTCGTCGCCGAAGAGGTCGGAGTCGGCGAAGACGACGACACGGCCGGCGCCCGCGGTGGCGGCCGCGAGGAGCGGCGCGCCGGCCGGGTCCGCCTGCGCCGAGGTCCGGAGGATCGGTGTGGCGCCGCCCGACAGCTCCAGTGTCCCGGCGCGGTAGAACGCCGCCTGCTCCACCCGCGCGAGGAGGTCGGCACCGCCGACGGTGGTGCTTGCGACGGCGCGCTCTCCGAGCACCCAGGCCGGGTTGCCCGCATGAGCGTGCGCGTAGTCGTAGACGGTCGTGGTCCGCACCGCCAGGCCGAACCGGGCGAGCAGGACGTCGACGTTCGTGCCGTACTTCGCCTGCTCGGTCTCCCCGAGGACCACCAGCCCGCCACCCTCGCGGACCCAGTCCTCGATCGCGTCGAGCTCGTCGTCGGCGAACAGCGGGGACGCCCCGTCGGTCTTCTCCCAGGTCCGCTCGGACGGATGGGCGATGACGAGCACGTCGGCGTGCGCGAGCGCGGCCGCGTCGAGCGGGCCCGCGCGGTGCGCCTCGACCGTGAGCTCCCGGGCGCGCAGTGCGTCGGCCGCGTCGGCGTAGCTGGAGTCCTGGGGATGGGCGGGCTGCAGCGTCGCCGCCCGTTCGCGGGAGATCGTCCACGCCTCCCCATGGGCCTCGTCGAAGAGGACGCGCGCGACTGCGGCAGGGGTGTCGACGAAAGCCATCGCCAGAGAGTAGATGCGGCACCGGGCGTCGCTCAATGCCGATCCGGGTCGTAATGCATTTACAATCCTGCCCATGGACGACACGGACCATCATATTCTTGCGCTCCTTACCCAGGACGGGCGACGGACCTACGACGACATTGCCGGCCGCGTCTCCCTCTCCTCCCCCGCGGTCAAGCGCCGGGTCGACCGGCTGCGCCGCGATGGCACGCTCAAGGGCTTCACCGCGGTGGTGGACCACGAGGCGCTGGGCTACGGCGCCGAGGCGCTGATCGAGCTCTTCTACGGTCCGGGCGTGACGCTCGACGCCGTCGCCGCGTCCCTGCGCGCGGTACCCGAGGTCGTCGAGGCCTGGAGCGTCACCGGCGAGGCCGACGCCATCGCCCGCGTGCGCACGCGCGACAACGCGGACCTCGAACGGCTGATCCGCTCGCTGCAGGCCGACGGCACCGTGGTCCGCACGCGGTCGCAGGTCGTCCTCTCCCGCCTGGTCCACCGCCGCGGCGAACCGGACGCCTGAGCCCGCCCGCCCCGCGACGCGCCCCGCTGCCCGGGCAGCGGTGAACGGAGATTCACAGCCCCCAGCGGGGCCGGAGATCGACAGCTTGGCGCTGCCCCGGCTTGCACTGTCGATATCCCGCCCTCCAGCGGGCTGTGAATCTCCGTTCACCGCCGGCACTCCCGGCGGTTAGCCGGATCGACCGGACAGCCCGTCAGCGCCAAGCCCTGTCAGGGTGGAAGGGTGCCGGACGACGACGCCCCCATCCTCTTCGCCGACCTCGGACTGCGTTCCGAGCTGCTCGACGCCCTGACCGCCCTCGGCTACGAGGAGCCCACCCCGATCCAGGCGCAGACCATGCCGCCGCTGCTCGCGGGGCGCGACCTGCTCGGTCAGGCCGCGACAGGCACCGGCAAGACGGCCGCGTTCGCGCTCCCCGCGCTGGAGCGCCTGGCCGTCGCGAACGCGCAGAGCGGCGGTCGGGGCAAGGCCCCCAGCGTCCTGGTGCTCGCCCCCACCCGCGAGCTGGCGACCCAGGTCTCCGAGGCGATGCACAAGTACGGCCGCGGGATCGGCGCCCGTGTGCTGCCGATCTACGGCGGCCAGCCGATCGTCCGTCAGCTCCGCGCGCTGCAGTCGGGCGTCGACATCGTCGTCGCCACCCCGGGCCGCGCGCTGGACCACATCGGACGCGGGACCCTCGACCTCTCGCAGCTGCAGACCGTCGTGCTCGACGAGGCCGACGAGATGCTCGACATGGGCTTCGCCGACGACATCGAGTCGATCCTCGAGTCGGCGCCGACCGAGCGTCAGACCGTGCTCTTCAGCGCGACGATGCCGCCGCGCATCGCCCGCATGGTGAAGAAGCACCTGAACGACCCGGTGCACATCGAGATCAAGCGCGCCGAGACCCCCGAGGGCGAGCTGCCCAAGGTCCGCCAGGCCGCCTACGTCGTCACGCGTGCCCACAAGGCCGCCGCGCTCGGCCGCATCCTCGACCTCGAGGTGCCCACCGCGGCGATCGTCTTCTGCCGCACGCGTGCCGAGGTCGACGGCCTGACCGAGACGCTCAACGGCCGCGGCTACCGCGCCGAGGCGCTGCACGGCGGCCTCAGCCAGGAGCAACGCACCAAGGTGCTCGCCCGCCTGCGCGCGGGCACGACCGAGCTGCTCGTCGCCACCGACGTGGCCGCTCGCGGTCTGGACATCGACCAACTGACCCACGTCGTCAACTACGACGTCCCCGCCGCGCCCGAGGCCTATGTGCATCGCATCGGCCGCGTCGGTCGCGCGGGCCGTGAGGGCGTCGCGATCACCCTCGCGCAGCCGCGCGAGCACCGGATGCTGAAGATGATCGAGAAGATCACGCGGCAGCCGATCAAGATCGAGAAGGTCCCGACGGTCGCCGACCTCCACGCCCGCCGGCTGGAGACCACCCGTGCCGCGCTCCACGAGAGCCTGCTCGAGGACGATCTCGAGCGCTTCCGCGTCGTCGTCGAGACGCTCACCGACGAGTTCGACATCGTGCAGGTCGCGATGGCCGCGGTGCGCCTCGCCCACGAGGCGCAGTCCGGCGGTCCCGACGAGGACGAGCAGGAGATCCCGGAGGTCGCGGTCGACAAGAAGCCCCGCTGGGAGAAGAGCGGCCCGGGCGGCCCCTCCGCAGGCGGGGGAAAGCGCGGAGCCCGGCTCGCCGACCAGGGTCCGACGACCCGCATCTTCATCGGCGCCGGCCGCGCCGCAGGCATCCGCCCGCAGGACCTCGTCGGCGCGATCACCGGCGAGTCGTCGCTCACCGGCAAGCAGATCGGCGCCATCGAGATCGCCGACCGTTTCTCGCTCGTCGAGGTGCCCGACGCGTCCGCCGACGAGGTCATCCAGGCGATGCGGTCGAGCACGATCAAGGGCCGCAAGGCGACCATCCGGCGGGAGAAGTTCCCGCCCAAGCGCTGAGCTGCTTCAGACCGACGCGCGGAGCCGGTCCAGCCCGTCGAACAGCTTGAGCGCGATCTCGAGCTCCAGCCGGCGCTCGTCGAGCGGCCGCCCCAGCAGCTCCTCGGCGCGCTTGACGCGATAGACGACGGTGTTCTGGTGGATGCTCAGCCTTCGCGCGGTCCGCGCGGGACTGAGCCGTTCGTCGAGGTAGACCTGGATCGTCGCCCGCAGCCGCCGCATCGCGTCGGAGTCCGCGCCGAGCTCACCGAGCTCGGTGGCGGTGAACTCGGCGGCCCGCCCGGGCTCGGCGCTCACCAGGGACGTCAGCGCGAGCGCGGGGTAGCGGGAGAGCGTCGCCGGCCGGGCGCCGAACGTCTCGACCACGCGCCGCGCGGCCCGCGCGTCGAGGTGACTGCGGCACATCCCTGGGATCCCTGGGTGGATGGCGCCCATCGTCGCGCGGGCGCCCCCGCTGAGGGCGACGGGCCGCGCACCGGGCGCAGCCTCCAGGCCGTCGCCGGTGGTCCAGGCCCACGCGACCCGTTCGCCCACCGGGACGATGAGGGTCTGGGTGCCGCCGAGCTCGGCGGCGAGCTCCCGCGCGATGGTCGTCGGAGCCTGCGAGCCGCTCGTCGACATCGCGCCCGGCTCGATCCACACGATCAGCCCGAGCTGCTGGCCCTCGACGTCGTAGCGCAGCGTCGCGGCCGCCGCGCGGCGGTCCACCTCCTCCCCGGCGATGATCGCCTGCACGAGCTCGGCCTGTGCGGCCGCGGCGCCACGCAGCCACTGCTCGCGCTCGTTCTCGTAGTCGTCGACGAGTTGCGTGCAGACCGTGTCGATGTAGATGAACAGCTCGCGCCCCGCGTCCGCCAGGACGCGCCAGGCGACCTCGGGTTCGACGTCGAGCTCCGCGGTGAGCTGCTCGAACTCGCGCTCGAAGAGGCTGTGCCCGAGCCGGTAGGCCCGCAGCAGCGACGCGAGAGGCATGCCGCGGTGCACCAGCTCGTGCGCCCAGGCGCGGGCGGCGGCGGGTGCCTCCGTGGTGCCGGGCGCCATCGGCGTCCCGCGGACCAGGGCGTCCTGGATCGCCACGATGTTGCTGGCGCAGCTCATCACGAGGCCGGCGCGGAAGTCCGCGTCGGTCGCGTCGAGGAACTCGGGGATCGTGACCATGAGCTGATCGCCCATGACCTGACCGAGCGCCGGCGCGTCGATACGCGCCGCGACCTCCGCGATCCTCTCCCGTACGACGGTCTGGAGCTGCTCCTCGACCACGGGGAGCATCATGTCACTCCCCTACCAGCCCCCGGCGAACTCTGGCTCCGGGGTCTCCCGGCCCGCCGCAGCGCGCTTGGCGGCAGCCGGATCCACCTGTTTCAGGGCGGCCAGCGCCGCGTTGTATCCGCACATGCCGTGCGCGCCCGCGCCCGGCGGCGTCGCGGCGCTGCAGAGGAAGACGCCGTCGATGCCGGTCGCGTATGGGTTGAGCGTCGCGCGCGGCCGGAAGACCATCTGGAGCGGGTCGTTGGCACCGGTCACGATGTCGCCACCGACGTAGTTGGCGTTGTGCTCCTGCATCGCCACGGCGGAGCGGACGTGCTTCCCGACGATCCGGTCGCGGAACCCGGGCGCGAACCGCTCCAGCTGCGCCTCGATCGCGGCGGTCGCGTCACCGGTGTAGCCGGACGGGACGTGGGCGTAGGCGTACAGCGGATGGGTGTCGCCGGACGCGCGCGAGGGGTCGGCGAGGGACTGCTGGCAGACGAGGACGTACGGCTTGTCGGGCATCTCGCCGCGCGCGGTCATCCGCTCGGCGGCGGCGGTCTCGGCCGCGTCACCGCAGACGTGCACGGTGCCGGCGAGGCGGGACTCGGCGTGCGCCCAGGGCACCCCGCCCTCGACCGCGAACTCGACCTTGAAGGCGCCCGGGCCGTGCCGGTAGCGCTTGTAGGCCCGAGTGACGCGGCGCGGCATCCGGTCCCCCGCGATCCTCGCGGCGGCCGACGGGGACGTGTCGAGCATCACGACGTCGTGGCCGGCGACCTCGTCCAGCGAGGTCACCTCGACGCCGGTCTCGAAGGTGACGCCGTGCTCCTTGGCCAGCGCGATCATCGCGTTGCCGATCGCCTGGGAGCCCCCCTGGGCGACGGGCCAGCCGTAGCGGTGGGCGGCGGTGCCGAGCGTGACGCCGATCGCCGAGGACATCGGCGAGGAGAACGGCCGGAACGCGTGCGCCGCGACCCCGGCGAAGAGCGCGCGGCCCTCGGGCGTCGACCAGGCGCGGCCGAGCACCGAGGCCGGCATCCCGGAGAAGGCACCGAAGACACCCATCTTGATCGGGGCCGACGGGACGTGGAGCACCGGCTGGACGATCTCCGCGGCGAGGTCGTCGAAGCGCTCGGTCAGGTAGCCGAAGAGCCGCTTCCAGCGTTTGCCGTCCCTGCCGCCGAGCGCATCGGCGGTCCTGTCCACCGACCGCCAGGCGGCGGCCCCGCGGCCGCCGTCCAGCGGGTGGGAGTACTGCACCTCGGGCCACTTCCAGACCAGGCCGTGTGCCCCGAGGTCGAACCGCCGCGAGAACGGCGTGTCCAGCGCCAGCGGATGGGCCGCGGCGCACTCGTCGTGCAGCAGCCCGGGGACGGTCAGCTCACTGCTGCGCGTCCCGCCCCCGAGCCGGTCGGCCGCCTCCAGCACGGTCACCTGCAGCCCCTCCGCCGCGAGCGTGAGCGCGGCGGAGAGACCGTTGGGACCACTGCCGACGACGACCGCCGTGCTCATACCACGGGCGCCGTGTCCGGTGCCGCGGCCGCGACCGCGTCCGCCCACGGGCGCGGCTGCTTCGGGTACCGGACCCGCTCGTAGCCGTCGAGCTGCCAGGTGACCTGGTGCGCGATCGGACCGTTGGGCAGCCAGGGCTGCTCGGCGACCGCGTCCTCGACCTTCCAGGTGCCCCGCTCGATGATGCCGACCGCGACGTCCATCACCCAGTAGTACTGCGTGCCGTGGAAGGCGGCCTCGGACTCCACCCAGACGACCAAGAACTCGCCGGGAGCGAAGTTGCACCGCTCCTGGATCGCCCTCAGCAGCTTCTCGTCGTGGAAGTGCCCGTCACCGAAGTTGAACCCGGTGATGGCGTTGCACGAGAACTCGGCCTCGCGCGGGATGTAGTGGTTCATGTCGTCGCCGAGCGTCTTCATCATGATCGAGTTCATGCCCCGGCCCTGGCTGTGCATCGACCGCCAGCCCAGGAGCTGGTGCATGATGACCTCGGCCTCGTCCTCGCCGTAGAGCGGGGCGAGCTGCTGACGCTGCATGAGGGCCGGCTTGATGAGGCCCTCGTCCAGCTTGGACTCGGCGCCCGGGGCGAACGCCCACATCGCCGACGCCCAGTTGCCGGCGTACTGCCGCATGGCTGGGAGGAAGGACACCTTGTCCGGCCTCAGGTTGCCGAGGATCGGGAAGAACAGCATCGCCGCGGCCGTGACGATCAGGAGCACCGTGTCGATGTCTCCCAGGCCGTAGCCCTCATGGTTCGGGAACCCGATGAAGAGGAACGCGGTGATGAACATGAACGCGACGTTCCACTCGAGCGGGACCGCCAGCGGGAACGTGGAGAAGATGAAGATGTGGAAGCCGATCATCAGGCAGGCGGCCGCGATGCTGAGCGTCTCGTTCTGCGAGAACAGCAGCACCAGCGGGGCACCGAACTCCACGACCGTGCCGGGCCCTTGGGCCAGGCGGGACGCGTGCTTCGACGGACGCAGATCGTTCGGGAAGTCCCGGTAGTGCATCCGCTTGGCCGCCTTGGAGAACATCCACGGCGTGTTGGACACCATCGGCGGGATGACGTTGTCGAAGTGCTTGCCGACCTTCGAGAAGGCCGCGCCGCACCAGACGATGACGATGAGGATCTTGGCCGCGACGATCATGTCGACGAACGGGAACAGCGCGAAGACGACCATCGGCGGGACGTACTGCTCAGCACGCGCCTGCAGGAACGCGATCTTGTCGCGCAGGCCGAGCGCCAAGAGGAAGCCGACGGTCGCCAGCAGCGACCAGGCGGGCAGCAGGCCCTCGTTGGCGCCGATCGCCTCGGTGACGCCGGAGTCCGACACACCGGGGTGGGCCAGGTTGACGATCGCGAAGGCGACGAAGCCGAGGAACAGGAAGACGTCGACCGGGGTGCGGGCGCCGCCGGCGGTGCCGGGCACCTTGTCCGGGTACGGCGGGTTGCGCAGCGTGCCGACCCGGGCGTAGTACAGGACGCCGCCCGTCATGGGCTTGAAATGACCGGCCAGCGGGCCCCAGGAGCCGGCGACGCCGAGCGCCTCCAACAGGCAGACCCAGACCACGACCTTCTGGTAGAAGATCGGCTCGTCCCACCACTCCGACGGGCTCAATGGATCCATGCCCGTGGACAGCGTCCCGATGAGGATGCCGCCGATCGCGAAGAGGAACAGCACCTTCGCCAGGTAGATGAAGGCCACGATCTTCGGCGTGCCGAAGCCGTACTCGGCCCAGTGCGTGGAGAGCGTCCTGATGCGCTCCAGATACGGCTTGTCCATGAACTTCGCCGGCTCAACCGGCGGGAAGTCACCCGTCGTCAACCCCATAGCTCTCTCCCTTACGTCGTTGCTCTGCCTGCAGGGGTCCTCCGACCACCCGCGATGACCCGACCGTAGGCGGCGGCGGGGTCCCGGGCCTATGGAGCGGAGCACTCAGCCGTGCGGGGCTTTTGTGGAATCACCACAAACCACTTGCAGGGGCCACGTCGGATAGAACCCCCCGATGGAGGATCTCGAGGAGCTGCTGCGCCGCCGGGCGCTGACGGAGGATGCCGCGCGGCCCGAGGCGGTCGCGCGGCGGCACGGTCGCGGCGGGCGGACGGCCCGCGAGAACGTCGCCGATCTCGTCGACGACGGCAGCTTCGTCGAGTACGGCCGGCACGCCATCGCCCCGCAGCGCGGCCGGCGGACCGTCGAGGACCTGCGGGCCTCCACGCCGGCCGACGGGATGCTCGCGGGCACCGCGCAGATCGACGGCCATCCGGCGGCCGTCCTCGCCTACGACTACACCGTCCTCGCGGGCACGCAGGGCGCGGTCGGGCACCTCAAGAAGGACCGGCTCTTCGAGATCATCGAGCGCCTGCGCCTGCCCACGGTCTTCTTCGCCGAGGGCGGCGGCGGGCGGCCGGGTGACACCGACCACCCCGTCGTCTCGGCGCTCCATGTCCGGGCGTTCGCGCTCTGGGCCAAGCTCTCCGGCCACGTGCCGCGCATCGCGGTCGTGCACGGCCGCTGCTTCGCGGGGAACGCGGTGATCGCGGGGTGCGCGGACCTCATCGTGGCGACGAAGGGCACGTCGATCGGGATGGGCGGCCCGGCGATGATCGCCGGAGGCGGGCAGGGCGAGGTCGCGGCGGACGACGTCGGCCCGGTGGAGATGCAGACGAAGAACGGCGTGATCGACGTCCTCGTCCAGGACGAGGCGGAGGCGGTCGCGGTCTCGCGGCGGCTGCTGTCGTACTTCCGCCCCGCGACCCCGGACCCGGACGCGGCCGCCGCCGAGCAGGAGCTGCTGCGGACGCTCGTGCCCGAGCGCGCGCGCCGTGCGTACAAGCTCGCGCCGATCATCGAGACGCTGGCCGACGAGGGCTCGGTCACGCACCTGCGTCCGCGCTTTGCGCCCGAGATGGCGACGGCGCTCGCCCGCATCGAGGGCCGTCCGGTCGGCGTCATCGGAAACAACACGATGTACGTCGCCGGGGCGATCACCAGCGACGGCGCCGACAAGGCCGCCCGGTTCCTGCAGCTGTGCGACGCGTTCGGCCTGCCGGTCGTCTCGCTGATCGACACCCCCGGGATCATGGTCGGCCCCAAGGCCGAGGCGACCGCGCTGGTCCGTCACGCCTCCCGGCTGTTGCTCGCCGGCGCTGCGCTGCGCGTCCCGGTGATCGCGGTGGTGCTGCGCCGTGGCTACGGACTCGGCGCCCAGGCGATGGCGATGGGTTCGCTGCACGAGCCGCTGCTGACCGTCGCGTGGCCGTCCGCCCATCTCGGGCCGATGGGCCTGGAGGGCGCGGTGCGCCTGGGTCTGCGCAAGGAGCTCGAGGCCATCGAGGACGACGACGAGCGCGAGCAGCGCGTCCGGGACGTGACGAAGCTCGCCGAGGAGAACGCCCGGGCGCTGAACGCTGCCGCGCTCTTCGAGCTCGACGACGTGATCGACCCCGCGCAGACGCGCGGGGTCATCGCCCGGACGCTGGCGGCGGCGGACGGCCGTGACGTCCCCGGGCCGGGACGCCGCTACATCGACAGCTGGTGAGCCGCCGGCCGTTGTAGCGTCCCGCCGCATGACCGCCGACGACGAGGATCTGATCGGGCCGGGGCCGTTCGCCGTGCTCCTGGGCTTCCGGGTGCTGCAGGCCGACGACGACGGCTCGCTGGTCGAGGCCGACCCGCTGCCCGAGCACCTCAACGGTGGCGGCATCGTCCACGGTGGCTACCTCACCGCGCTGCTCGACAGCGCGACCGGCTGGGCCGTCCACGCGAAGATCCCCGCCGGCGTCCCGGCCCCCCACGTCCAGTTGAGCGTGCAGTACGTGCGCGCCGCGCTGCCTGGGACGACGCTGGTCTGCCGCGGGCGATGCGTCAGCGCCGGCCGGCGCATCGCCTCCGCGGAAGCCGAAATCACGCAGGGCGACCGCGTCATCGCCCGCGCGGTGACGAGCCACGCGGTGCTCGGCCCGCCCGCCTGACCCGCCGCGGTCCGGGTAGACGGGCTCCCATGCCCCGCTCTCTGTGGTCCGGAGCCATCTCCTTCGGCCTCGTCAACATCCCGGTCAAGCTCTACAGCGCCATCCACGAGCACGACCTGCGCTTCCATTACGTCCACGAGAAGGACGGGTCGCGGATCGGCTACGAGAAGGTCTGCAAGAAGGAGGGCAAGAAGGTCCCGGAGGACGAGATCGTCAAGGCCTACCAGTGGTCGGACACCGAGTACGTCCCCATGGAGGACAGCGACTTCGAGGCCGCGGCGGCCACCGAGCAGGGCAAGACGCTCGACCTCCTGGACTTCGTCGAGCACGACGAGATCGACCCGGTGTCCTTCGAGCGGACCTACCACCTCAGCCCGGCCGAAGGTGCCGAGAAGGTCTACGCCCTGCTCGCTCGCGCGCTCGAGGAGTCCGGCCTCTCGGCGATCGGCACCTACGTCATGCGCAACCGCCAGCAGCTCGGGTGCCTGCGGGTGCACGACGGCTTCGACAAGACGGACTACGAGGACACGTACTCCGACGCACTGCGGGAGATCGTCAAGAAGAAGCGCAAGGGCCAGACGATCGAGGCGCCCGAGACGCCGGAGCAGCCGTCCGAGACGCCCGATCTGATGGACCTGCTGCAGCAGAGCCTCGACACGTCCAAGAAGAAGAGTCCGCGCTCCCGCGGGCACTCGTCCTCGTCGAAGGCAAAGCCGAAGAAGCGCTCGCGCAGCAAGACCTGATCAGCGCGGACCGAGCCAGTGCACGATCTCCAGGGCCAATCCCACCTGGAGCGTGCGGCCCTCCAGCGGCGCGGGCAAGAGCTCCTGCGCGCGGGCCAGCCGGTTCAGCACGGTGTTGCGGTGGGCGAAGAGCGCCTTCGCCGCGCGCGTGGCGTTGGATTCCTCCCGCAGGTAGGTGCGCAGCGTCTCGCGCAGCTCGGCCGGGGCGTCGGCGAGCTCGCCCAGCGTGCGGCGCACGAGCTCGTCGGCCCGCTGCTCGTCCTGGGTGGCGAGCGCGACGACCTGGACCTCGTCGAAGGTCGTGAGCTGCACGTCGGGGGCGCGCTGCATCAGGCGCTGGGTGGCCAGCGCGTCGAGGTGGCTGCGTCGGAAGCCGTCGACCCCCGCGGCCGCCGGCCCGAGCGCGATCCGGGTCGCGGGCAGACCGGCCAGCCCCGCGTGCAGTTCGTCGAGGTCCGGGCCGTCGGCCCCGGAGGTCCACGTCCACAGAGCGGCCGAGCTCGCCAGCACGGTGAGCGGCCGCCTGGACCCCGCCGCGCGGGCGAGCAGCTCGGCCCCGCCGTCGAGCGCGCCCTGATCCGGCTCGGCCGCGTCGGTGAAGACCACCGCGGCCGTGTGGGTGCGGTCGAGGTCGTAGCCCAGGCGGCGGCTCGCGCGGTCGGCCGAGATCGGCGCCCCGCCGAGCACGAGGGTCGTGACCTCGAGCCGCTCGGCCTGCGTGCCCCTCGTCAGATGCGCCCGCTCGCGCTGGACCTCGATCGCGATACCCGCGAGGGTCCGGTCGACGAAGTCGAAGATCGACCGGGCGGTGACGTCCAGCAGCTCACCCAGCTCCGCGGGGTCCGACGTCAGCGCGAAGGCCTGCGCCATCCACAGGCGCCAGGCCGCGTTCTGGCCGGTGCGGTATGCGTCGATCGACGTCTGGTCCATACCGCGACGGACCAGGTCGCGGGCGATCCCGAACGTCTCACTCGGCGGTGCCGGCTCCACGCGGGCACCCGGGTCCTGCGCGTTGGCCTGCAGCCAGTGCCGGAGGTTCGCCCGGTTGGTGCGCCGGATCGCGGCGACCAACGCCGGATCGCCCAGGATGGCAGGATCGAGGTCGGACAGCGTGACGTCGTCGATCGCGTCGTACCCCTCCTCCGGTACGGCAAGCAGCTGCTCGGCGGCACGGCGGATGAGGTCACGGACGGGCCCCGAGGGTGACGGCCAGAGATCTTGGGCACCTTGCACAACCACGATCCTATATCAGGGCACTCTGCCCCTGGTGCTGACCGGTCGGTCGGTTGATAGTTGTCCTATGACCACGACCGCCATCGATCACGTCGACGTCCTCATCGTCGGAGCCGGCCTCTCCGGCATCGGCACCGCCTGGCACCTCCAGGACAAGCAGCCCGGCAAGACGTACGCGATCCTCGAGGCGCGGGGCAGCAGCGGCGGCACGTGGGACCTCTTTCGCTACCCGGGCATCCGGTCGGACAGCGACCTGTCGACCTTCGCCTACGCGTTCAAGCCGTGGACCGGCGAGAAGGCGATCGCCGACGGCCCGGAGATCCTCAGCTACCTGCGCGAGACCGCCGCCGACGCCGGCATCGACCAGCACATCCGCTTCGGGCACAAGGTCGTCCACGCCTCGTACTCCAGCGAGGACCAGCGCTGGACCGTCGACGCCGTGCGCAGCGACACCGGTGAGACCGTCCAGCTCTCGGCCGCCGTCCTCTTCTGCGCCAGCGGCTACTACCGCTACGACGAGGGCTTCACGCCGCGCTTCGCGGGCGTCGAGGACTTCGGCGGGCAGGTCATCCACCCCCAGCACTGGCCCGAGGACCTCGACGTCGCCGGCAAGCGGATCGTCGTGATCGGCTCCGGCGCCACGGCCGTGACCCTGATCCCCGCCCTGGTCAAGGAGGGCGCCGAGAAGGTCACGATGCTGCAGCGCTCCCCCTCGTACGTCATGTCGCTCCCGGAGAAGGACGTCATCGCCGACCGGCTGCGCCGGGTCTTCGGCGACGAGCGCGGCCACGACTTCACGCGTAAGAAGAACATCTTCCAGCAGCGCATGGTCTACAAGTTCTGCCAGAAGTACCCGGAGCGTGCGCGCAAGATCATCCGCTCGCTGACCGACCGCCAGCTGCCCGACCACATCGACGTCGACACGCACTTCAAGCCGAAGTACGGCCCGTGGGACCAGCGCCTCTGCGCCGTCCCCAACGGCGACCTGTTCCGCGCCTTCCGCAAGGGCGGCGCCGACATCGTCACCGACGGCATCCAGACGTTCACCGCCAAGGGCGTGCGCCTGACCTCCGGGGAGGAGCTCGAGGCCGACATCATCGTCACGGCGACCGGCCTGAACCTGCAGCTCTTCGGCGCCGCCACGCTGGACGTCGACGGCGAGGCCGTCAACCCCGCCGAGCGGATCGCCTACAAGGGCATGATGCTCAGCGGCGTGCCGAACTTCGCGTTCGCCATCGGCTACACCAACTCGTCCTGGACGCTGAAGGTCGACCTCGTGTGCGAGCACCTCTGCCGGCTGCTCGAGCACATGGACGCGCGCGGTCTCGGCGCGGTCGTCCCCGTCGTCGAGGACCACGAGATGGACACCCGGCCGCTGCTGGACTTCTCCGCCGGCTACGTGCTGCGGTCGCTCGAGATGCTCCCCAAGCAGGGATCTTCCGCGCCGTGGGTGCTCCCCATGGACTACCAGGAGGACGTTGCGAACCTGCGGCACGGCCCGGTCGCCGACGTCGGCCTGCGGTTCACCGGGATTCGCACCGCCGCTGCCGACCGTGCCGTGGAGGTCGCGGCGTGAGCGCGGTCACCGGCAAGGTCTGCGTCGTCACCGGCGCCGGCTCGGGCATCGGTCGCGAGCTGGCCCTCGGCCTTGCTCGCCGCGGGGCGAAGCTCGCGCTGTCGGACGTCAACGAGGCCGGCCTCGCGGAGACCGCGGCACAGGCGCGCGCCCTCGGCGCGGAGGTCCATACGGCGCGCGTAGACGTCAGCGATCGCGATGCGATGGAGGCGTATTCGTCCGCCGTGGTCGGCGAGTTCGGCGTCGTCCACCAGGTCTACAACAACGCCGGCATCGCGCACTCCAGCACCGTCCTGGAATCGGAGTACGCCGACTACGAGCGCGTCCTGGGCATCAACCTCTGGGGCGTCATCCACGGCACGAAGGCCTTCCTGCCCCACATCGTCGCCTCCGGCGACGGTCACGTGATCAACGTGTCGTCGCTCAACGGCTACCTCGCCCAGCCGGAGATGAGCCACTACTGCACCTCGAAGTTCGCGGTGCGCGGCTTCACCGAGACCCTTCGGGCCGAGATGGTCGCCGGTGGGCACCGGGTCGGGGTCACCGTCGTGCACCCGGGCGGCATCAAGACGGCCATCGCCGACAACGCGCTGGAGCACGCTCGCACGACGGGGATGCCGGTCACCGCCGAGCACGAGGAGCGCAACCGCATCTACAACGAGAAGCTCCTGAAGATGCCCGCCTCCGAGGCGGCGGAGACCATCGTCAAGGGCGTCGAGGCCGGGAAGCCTCGCGTCCTCGTCGGCAACGACGCGAAGCTCGTCGACGCGATCGTGCGCCTGCTGCCGGCGCGGCACCAGCCGCTGTTCGCGGCGGTGCAGAAGCGGCTGGTGCGGTAGCGCTTACCCTCAGCGGTGTGCCGGCACGAAGCCCCACACCCCTGGTGAGCGCGAGCGACCTGAAGCGCCAGCGCGCGTGGACCGAGGGCCTGGTCGGCGCGCTGCTCGGTGCGCCCGATGCGCTTGCGCCGAACCCGCACGGGTTCCGCCCGCCGATGCGCTTCTTCGCGCTCGACCGCATCGTCGAGGCCGAGCGCACGCCGGCGTTCGCCCGCTGGGAGGGGAAGCTCGACGAGCGCCGCGCGTGGCGTCGTGCCCAGCCCACACGCCTCCACGCACCGGCGGACATCGAGCGTCTGGAGTGGCTGCAGGATCCGCGCCGGATCGCACTGTTCGTCGTGCCGCGCGTGCCACGTCGGCGCCGTCGTTCCGCGCCGGCCGCGCCACCGGTCGCCGAGCCGGCCCGGTATCCGCTCGGGCGGTTCGAGGTCCTTCAGCTGTTCTGAGCGCACCCCGAGCGCTGAGCGAAGCGGGCGACCGGGTTCGAACCGGCGACATTCAGCTTGGAAGGGACGACGGCGGGGTGGCGTGGGTCCGCGAAGGTCCGCAAAGCCAGTGTTCATCGACCTTCCAGTGATTGCCGCGGACGGCGGCAGACCGTGAAAGTGGAAGCGATGTTCCCTCTCAGTTCCCCCGCCACGTGTCATCTGTCAAGGCCGGTTGAAATCTGACCCTTTGGCGCCGGGCGAAAACTGACCCCCCTGGGTGGGGTCGACGGGTCTGCGGAGGCGAAGGCCCGTAGGGCCGAGCCGGAGCAGATCCGTCGGGCGAGCCGTCGGGCCGGGGG
>JBBSJQ010000024.1:0-25817 GCA_038257095.1 Solirubrobacterales bacterium | reverse complement strand
CCCCCGGCCCGACGGCTCGCCCGACGGATCTGCTCCGGCTCGGCCCTACGGGCCTTCGCCTCCGCAGACCCGTCGACCCCACCCAGGGGGGTCAGTTTTCGCCCGGCGCCAAAGGGTCAGATTTCAACCGGCCTTGACAGACGTGGCCTCGCCCGTGGAGATCCAGGAGTTCTGGGACCGTCACGGTGCGCTGCCCGGGTTCGCGATCGGCTCGTGACCGGGCCTTCTTGCTCATAACCCGAAGGTCGCAGGTTCGAATCACTGCGCCCGGGCGAGCGTGCCCGCCCAATGCTCGCGCCCGAGCCGTTCTCGCTCCCATCAGCCAACCTGTCAAGCGCGGCGGCGTGCTCGACATCAGCCCCGGGGACGCTGCGACAAATACGCGCTGTCTGACCCCTTCGCCTCGGTCAGAACGTGACGATCTGGTAGCCGTCCGCCATCAGGTTGCGGATGCTCGGGTGGCCCTTGTACTCGTCCAGCAAGGGGATGCCTGAGGCTTCGATCGCGTCCTTGACGCCGTAGGCCCGTGCGCAGTAGACGCAGGCGCCGCGGACGCTGCCGCGCACGTCCTCCAGCAGTCGGTGGTACTTGTGGGTCTCGTCGGCGAGCACTGGGATCCAGCGGGTACCGGCTCCGTCGAAGATGACGACCACCTCATCGCCGGACTCCCTGAACTCCTTGGCGGTCGTCAGCGCGTTCGCCATCCGCCCGGCGCCTTCTGGCGTCTCCGTATCGGCGAGGAGGATCACAGCGGCTTTCGGCATGAAACGGGCTCCTTGTTCCTGGGTTGAGTCGTGTGACCCGCACTCGTGCCGAAGCGATTCACGAAGGCTTCGAGTTTGCCCTGGCATCAGAGCGGTCGTCGGACGGCCGCCCGCTGAGGAGCCCGAGGTTTGAGACCACGAACGGGATGACGAAGTTGAGGCCGCACCGCACCCAGGTCGCGAACGTCGCGTCGGCGGACGCGATGACTGCACCTTGGTTGATGAGGGTGAGCAGCAGGCCCACGATCAACGCAATCCGCGCCGTGCGTCGGAGGTGGTGCGGTTGCGTGCAGTAGCGCACGGAAGCCTGCAGCGCCGATGGCATCCGCGGACTCTGCCACCAACGACGCCTGGGGGCCAAGGCTCGACGAATCGCTGTGCTCGCGACTGGCCGGCCCGGGTGCCGGGTGGATCCTCACGACCGTCCCCGAGCGGCCGGAGACGACCGTCGCCTCGGCCGGCCAGGCGCCGGCCGCGCGTGACCCGGCGGTACGTGCGGAGCTTCGCCTGCTGCGTCAGGAGGCCCCGGACGTCATCAACGCCCACCTCTGCGCGCGCCTGGAGCGGTTGAGCGGGGTCCCGGTTGCGTAAACGTCTGGGCGGCCTGGTGCCCGAGTTCTCGCGACGAGGCACTGGTGCTCGGCAGGGTGAGCCGCCGCTATCGGGACAAGGTCGCGTTCCTCGGCCTCGACGCCCGGGACGATCGCGACGTGGCGCAGCGAACCTTCGCCCTCGCGCGCTGAGCGTTCGTCAGAGGCGTCCGGCCACGTCCAGGACCTCCTGATGGTCGAAGGGCCCGAACCAGATGCTCCGCCCGACGCCGTCGCGATCGAACAGGATCGCCGCGGGCTGTCCTCGGATGCCGAGCTGCTGCCAGGAGGCGAAGCTCGGGTCGTAGAGCATTCGGGGGGTCTTGAGTCCGTGCTCGCGGACGAACTCCTGCGCTTCCTGCACCGAATCCTGGGTGCCGAGCCCGACGACCTCTACCGTGTCCCGATGCTCCTTGGCGAACGCCTCGACGTTCTTCGCCTCGGCGTTGCAGTACGGGCAGTGCGGTGCCCAGAACCACACGAGGACCGGGCGGTCCCCGCCTGCGAGATCGGCCACGCTGAGCTCGCCACCTGCGAGGTCCAGCACGTTCACGTCCGGAAGCGGCGGGCCTTTCTGCGGGGCGCCTGCGTTCGCTGCGGCTGTCGAGGTGCCGTCGGAAGGGCTGTCGGTCTGCGATCCGCAGGCGGTGAGCGCCAGGGCTGCGACTGCGGTGATCAGCAGCGCGATGAAGCGGCGTGACATGTTCAGGCCTCCGTGAGGAACGTGATTCCGAGACTGTCCAGCAGCTGCTGGGCCTCGCTGTTGATCTGGATGAGGTCGCCCGTCCAGATGAGGACACCCATCACGATCAGGACGACACCTCCGGCGGTGAGGACGGCGCTGTAGTGGCGCTTGACGACGGCGAACGCACGGGTCGCGCGGTCGAAGAAGACGGCGGTTGCGAGAAAGGGAAGCGCCAGGCCCGCGGAGTACCAGGCCATGAGGTACGCGCCCCGGCCGGCGGATTCCGTCAGCGCCGATGCGGTGAGGATGGCGCCGAGCGTCGGGCCGACGCATGGGGTCCAGGCGATGGCGAACGCGGCGCCGGCCAGTACCGGCCCGCCCTTCCCGGCACGCTCGAGGAGGCCTTCCACGTGCCACTCGCGGTTGAGGCGCGGGACGAAGCGCGCGGCGACGAAGACGACGCCGAGCGTGACGATTATCGCGGCCGAGATCTTCTCGAGCGTGGCGCGTTCGGTCTGCAACGACCGTCCTACCCCGGTGGCGGTGACGCCGAGCAGGACGAAGACGGCCGAGAACGTCGCGACGAACACCATGCTCGGCACGAGGACCCGGCGCAACGAGGCGCTCTCGCGGTCCTGCGGCCCGACGCCGCTCACCGCGGAGAGGTAGCCAGGCACGAGCGGCAGGACGCACGGCGAGAGAAAGGACACCATCCCGGCAGCGAACGCCGCAAGCACGCCGACTCCGGCGGACGGGTCAGTCACGTGGGATCGACGCGGGTCGAGCGTTCTCCATGGCTGCCACTCTGACCCGCGGGCAACGCGGACGGTTCAGGTGCACCGAGCGGCGAACCGTCCGCCCGGGCGGCGGGTCGTACCCGCATGCGAGTGTGGAACTCGATGCATCGCGATCATCGCTTCTCCCGCCGCCGGATGGGCGATGCCATCGACGGCGGCCTCTCCAATCGCGAGCGGGCACGGCTCGCCCGACACGTCGACGAGTGCCCGGAGTGTGGACCCATGCTTCGCGGGCTCATCCGGGTCCGCGCCGCGCTGCGGACCCTGGGCGACGGGGAGCGCGAGGTCTCGTCGGTCGTTCCGAGCGTCGTGGAGCGCCTGCGCCGCGAGGGCTCAGGCGGAGACGACGCCGTCGGACCCGCCGGGACCCGGGACCGATGACCCTGACACCGGGCTCGTCCGACGCGGTGCAGACCTGGGAAGCTACGCCCCATGTCCCGAGGAGGCCGTCCGCGAGGTGGTCGTCAATGACCCCGTGCGAGGACGACGATCTCGTCGCGCGCGCCAAGCAAGGTGACCGCGAGGCGTTCGAGGCTCTCGTGCGACTGCACGCCGACCGCCTGCACGCGGTGGTCCGCCGGTTGGTCGATGACCCCGGCGAGGCCGAGGAGGCGACGCAGGAGGCGTTCCTTCGGGCGTGGCGCTCGATCGGGCGCTTCAAGGGGGACAGCCAGTTCTTCACCTGGCTCTACCGGATCGGCGTCAACGAGGCGCACCGCATCACCTCGCGCCGCGCCGGGCGTGGGCCGGTCGTCCGACTCGATGACGAGGTCGTGCAGCCCAGCGATCCGGGTCCCGGGCCCGCGACGCGGGTCGAGCACGCCGACCTCCGCGCGGCGCTCGAGGCGGCCATCGGCGCGCTCGAGCCCGAGTACCGGATCCCTCTCGTCCTGCGGGACATCGAGGGGCTCAGCACGGCCGAGGCAGCGCAGGTGATGGACATTGGCGAGGCAGCCCTCAAGAGCCGTCTGCACCGTGCTCGGCTTGCGGTTCGAGATGCCGTCCGTGACTATCTTCCCGACGAGGCCGACCGATGATGCGCGCGATGCTCCTTCACCCGTGGCGCTTTGGTCACGACCACCGGATGACCCGGGCGCTCGCCTCGAACTTCCTCGACGGAGAGCTCGACCAGGATCGCAGCGCCCGGGTCGCCGCGCACGCTCACGTCTGTCCGCCGTGCGCGCGCTTCCTCGCGTCGCTGCGGCAGACGATCACGGGACTGCGCGATCTGCGCGAGACGAGCGAGGCGCCCTCGGTACGCGACGGCGTCATCGACCGGCTCCGTTCCGAGGGCCAAGCGCCAGACGGCGACTGACGCGTAGCGCGCGGTGCCGCCGCCTGGCGAGGCCGCGGCGCGCGGACCGGCGCCGACTGTTGCGCCGACGCCGCGCAGGTCCGCAGGAAGCGCCGCCGATCTCGGGGGTCAGGCGGGCGCCGCCGCCGACGAGGTGACGGGGCGCGACGACGGCTCCGGGCCGGCGAACCGGACGAGGAACGGGACGAGCAGGAGCCCGTAGCCGAGATGTGCGAAGACCTCGAAGGTCTGGTTCGGTCCCTCCTGGAACCACTCGAAGAAGAGCCGGCCGAGGATCTGGAAGTTGACGATGTAGAGCGCGATCCCGAACGCGGCGCCAAGTCCGACCAGACGCCGCATCCCTCCAGCGAGCGGCGCGACCGCCGCGAGGGTCGCGCCGAAGCCGGCTGCGAGCGCGAGGTGGACCACGAGGCCGACCGCGGCGTTCACGGGGATCGGCTCGGGCATGTCGGTGAAGTAGAAGATCGTCGAGATGTCGTAGAGCGGCGCGACTGCGGGCAGCCCCTGGCTGTCGGCGTACCACATGTTCGCCAGGAGGAAGAGCAGCCCGGCGAACGTTCCTGCGACGACGCCGTAGGCAAGTCGTCGGTCCAGGTCCTTGAGCAGCATGGTGAGTCCCTTTCGTAGAGAGGTGAGGTCAGGCCCTCGGACCGCGAGCGGTGCCGAAGGGTTCACGAGAAAAACGCTGAACCGAATCGCGTCGGCGCCGGTCCCAGAGGCTGTGATCGGGCCACGCAGATCGCTCCTCGCCGCGGTCCTCGCCGCGGTCCTCGCCGCGGTCGCGCTCACCGGGTGCGGCGATGCCGCCGATGGGCGGGACTCCGCCGCGGCGGAGGTCGGTGAGGTGGCGGCGCTGGCGCGCAACGGCATCGACACCGGCGGCTGGGCGACGGACTTCGGCCGCGCGATCGTGCCCCTCGCGGAGATCCGCTCCGGTGGTCCGGGGAAGGACGGCATCCCACCGATCGATGACCCGCGCTTCACGGGCGTCGCCGAGGCCGTTCGGGCTCTGCCCGACAACGAGCCGGTGCTCGTCGTGGAGGGCGCGGAGTCCGTCCGGGCCTACCCGCACCGCGTCCTGGTCTGGCACGAGATCGTCAACGACGAGCTCGACGGGGTGCCGTTGGCGGTGACGTACTGCCCGCTCTGCAATACGGCGGTCGTGTTCGACCGCCGGGTGCGCGACCGAACGTTGCGATTCGGGACGACTGGTGCGCTCCGTCGCTCCGATCTGGTCATGTGGGACGACGGGACCGAGTCGTGGTGGCAGCAGATCACGGGCGAGGCGATCGTCGGCGAGCTGGCGGGAGAGCGCCTTCGGCAGGTGCCGGCACTGACCATCGGCGTCGGGGAGCTCGCACGGAGCTTCCCCGACGCACAGGTCCTCTCGCAGGACACCGGCTTCGACCGCGACTACGGCGCCAATCCGTACGTGGGGTACGACGACCCCGCGAGCGAGCCGTTCCTGCTCGACGGCGAGACCGATCGTCGGCTGCAGCCCAAGCAACGCGTCCTCGCGGTCCGCAAGGGCCGCGACGCGGTCGTCGTCCCGCTCGATCTGGCGCGCGACGAGCGCGTCCTGGAGTTCACGGCCTTCGGCCGCGACCTCGTCGCGCTGTGGTCCCCGGGCGTCGCCTCCGCGCTCGACCAGGAGCGGATCGGGGACTCGCGTGACATCGGCACCGCCGCGATCTACGACGCGTCGACCGCCGGAGCCCTCCGTCCGGTGCCCTCGCGGGCCGGACGGTTCGTGGCGGCCGACGGCACGGTGTGGGACATCGCCGGGCGGGCGATCTCCGGCCCGCGGCGGGGTGCGCGTCTCGAGCGTATCGCCCACGACCAGCAGTTCTGGTTCGCGCTCGCGGCGTTTCTCACCGGCGACGTGAGGATCGTGAGCCCGCCCGCATGAGGGGGCGCGAGCTCGGTGAATCGTCCGTGGCCGGCGAAGGTCGGACCTGACAACCGAGTCGTACCTGCGGCTCATCGATGAACCACGAGGATCGATGCATCTCCCCACCCGACTCGCTCTGCTGCCTGCTCTCGCCCTCACGGTGCTGCTGCTGGCCGCCTGCGGAGACAGCCCACCGGCCGCCGACACGTCGAGCGCGTCCGGCACGTCCGCAGACGGCTTCGCGGCGACCGAAGAGGCGGCTCGCGGCCAGACGGTCCGATGGTGGATGTACGGCGGCGACGATCGCGTCAACGCCTACGTCGACGACGTCGTCGCCCCGGCGGCGCGTAAACGGGGCGTCCGGATCAAGCGCGTCCCGATCGCCGACACCGCGACGGCCCTTCAGCGCGTCGTCGCCGAGCGTCGCGCCGGCAAGACCTCGGGCGGCGCCGTGGACCTCATCTGGATCAACGGCGAGAATTTTGCGGACGGCAAGACGGCAGGCCTGTGGCTGAAGGACTGGGCGAGGCGCCTTCCCAACGCGCGCCGGCACGTCGACCAGGGTGATCCGTCGATCAGTCGGGACTTCCAGGTCCCGGTCGACGGCCAGGAGTCGCCGTGGCAGAAGGCCGCGTTCGTCTACGCCTACGATCGCGACAGGACGCCCGCGCCCCCGCGGGACCTGGACGCGCTGCTGCGCTACGCCAAGGCCCACCCGGGGCGCGTGACCTACCCGGCGCCGCCCGACTTCACCGGCTCGGCCTTCGTCCGGCAGGTCGTGCAGCAGAAGGGCGAGGACGAGGGGTTCGCCTATCTCAAGCAGCTCGAGCCGCACCTCTGGCGGGGCGGGAAGACGTATCCGAAGTCCGAGGCCGAGCTCAACACGCTGTTCGGCGACGGTCAGATCGACATCGCCATGTCCTACGACGCCGCCTTCGTCGCCTCCGCGGTGCGCAAGGGCCGGTTCCCGAAGTCGGCCCGCCCGTTCCTGCTGGGGGACAGCTCGCTGCAGAACACCTCGTTCGTGGCGATCCCGGCGAACGCCGCGAACACGGAGGGTGCCCAGGTCGTCGCCGATCTGCTGCTCAGCCCGGCGCTCCAGGCCGCCAAGCTCGATCAGCGGACGCTCGGCAACCCGACGGTCCTGGACCTCGACCGGGTAGGCGAGCAGCGCACGCTGTTCCGGCAGGCGACGAAGAGTCCCTATCTGCTCGCGGATCTCGGCCGGCCGGTCGCGGAGCTCGCGGCCGACACCGTTGCGCCGCTGGAGCGGCGGTGGACCCAGGAGATCCTGCGCTAGATGCGCGTCGTCGCGGGAGGGCACCGGGCAGGCCGTGACCGGCTGATGCTCGCGCCTGCAGTGCTGACGATCCTCTTGCTGTTCGGAGGCGCGTTGGCCGGTGCGGTCAGGACGAGCCTCGTGCCGCTCGGCGGCGAGGCCGGCACCGACGCATGGCGCACGCTGCTGTCCGACGGCGAGTTCCGCGACGCCGTCCGATTCACGCTGCGCACCGCGGCGATCAGCACCGTCCTGGCCGGGGTGCTCGCGGTCCTCCTGGCGTGGGCGGCCCGCCGCAGCGGGACCGCGGTCCGCGCCCTGCTCGCGTTGCCGGTCCCCGTACCGCATCTGCTCGTCGCGACGCTCGCCGTGCTCTGGCTGTCCCCGGGCGGGCTGGCCGAGCGGATCCTCGGCTCGCTCCCGGTCGACCTGGTCCACGACCAGGAGGGGGCCGGGATCGTGCTCGTCTACCTCTACAAGGAGATCCCCTTCCTCGTCGTGCTCCTGCTCGCCGCGATGGGGCAGGGATACCGCGAACGCGACGAGGCGGCGGCGGCGATCGGCGTGTCCCCCCGCCAGCGACTCCGATGGGTGCTCTGGCCCACGATCCGCGGCCCGCTGATCGTCGGATGCATCATCGTCTTCGCGTACGTCGTCGGTGCGTTCGAGGTCCCACTGGTGGTGGGGCCGTCCTACCCGCCCACCATCGCCGAGTACGCCCTGCAGCGCTCCGACGCGGACCTGATCGCCGGCCCGGGCATCGCCGCCGCTGCCCTGCTGAGCACCGCGGCGGCCTCCATGCTCCTGGCGGCCCTCGCCGTCCGTGTTGCCAAGGATCCGCAGGGTGCGTAGTCGCGCACGTCGACCAGCGCTCGCGGTCGTCGCCGCCACCGTCCTGGCACTGCCGCTCCTGGCCCTCGTCCTGCGCGCCTTCGCCGACGAATGGCGCGCGCCCGCGCTGCTGCCTCAGCGGCTCGGGCTGCGCGGCGTCCGCGTCGCGTTCGGGGGCGAGACGGGTGCCGCGTTCGTCAACTCCGCCCAGGTCGCTCTGCTCACGGTCGCGATCGCCCTCGTCATCGCCTGGCCTGCCGCCCGCGTGCTCGGAGAGCGCCGCCTGCGACGTCCGGGTCCGGTCTTCCTGCTGCTCGCGATGCCGTTGCTCATTCCCAGCTACGCGGTGGGGACCGGCCTGACGGAGTGGTTCATCCGGTTGGGGCTGGACGGCACCACGCCGGGCCTCGTCGCCGCACACCTCACGACGGTCCTGCCGTACGTGACGCTCGTGCTCCTCTCGGGCTTCGGGCCGCGGCTGAGCGCCGTCGAGGAGATGGGCAGCGTGCTCGGACTATCGCCGGTGCGACGTCTGTGGCTCGTCACGATCCCGGCGGCGGCCCCGACGATCGGCGCAGCCGTGCTGCTGGGGTTCCTCGTGTCGTGGAGCGACTACGGGGCGAGCCTCGCGCTGGGAGCGGGACGCCCGATGCTCCCGGTCGTGCTGCTGCCGTTCGTCGGCGGCGATCCGCAGGTCGCCGCGACGCTGACACTGCTGTTCCTCGCGCCCGCCGTCGCCGCACTCGTCCTCACCGTCCGTGCCGGAAGGCGGCCCCTGTGAGCCGTGACGGCCTTCGGTGCTCCGACCTCACCGTCGCGCCAGGCGGCACCAGCCCGGTCCTGCGCGGCCTCGCGCTCGAGGTCACGGCCGGCAGTCGGGCGGCGCTCGTCGGTCCGTCAGGCGCGGGCAAGACGACCCTCCTGCGCGCCATCGCCGGTCTCGAGCCGCTGACCGAGGGCAGCGTCCTGCTGGACGGCGTGGCGATCGACCGTCTGCCTCCGCACCGCCGCAAGATCGCGGTGGTCTTCCAGGAGCCGCGGCTGCTGGGCCATCTCGCGGTGCTCGACAACGTCGCGTTGCCGCTGCGCGCGGCCGGCGTCGGGCGGCGCGAGCGCCGTCGCGTTGCCGCATCCCACCTGGAGGAGGTCGGCCTCTCGGGGCTTGCGCAGCGGCGGGTCCAGGGGCTCTCGGGCGGTGAGCTGCAGCGGATCGCGTTGGCTCGCGCCCTCACCGCCGATCCGCTCCTGCTGCTGCTCGACGAGCCGCTTGGGGCCCTGGACCCCAATCGGCGCGGCGCGATGCGCCGCCTGATCTGCGATGTGCAGCGGGATCGGCGGCTGACGACGGTGATCGTCACCCACGACCGCGGCGAAGCGGCGGAGCTCGGTGACAGCATCGCCCTCATGCTCGAGGGACGCATCGTCCAGCACGACGAGCCTCGGGCCCTGTTCGAACGTCCCGTCAGCGCGGCTGTCGCACGGTTCTTCGGGGCCACGAACCTCCTCCCGGACGGCGACGCCATGCTCGCCATCCGTCCCGAGCACGTGATCCTCGAGGAGGACGGCGAGCTGCGCGGACGCGTGGTCGAGGCGGTCTACGCCGGCGATCACGTGCGCGTGGTCGCCGACTGCGAGGGCAGGTCGGTCATCGCCCATGTCGCACCCCATCACGCGCCCCGGGCCGGTGAGGAGGTCGGCATCACGCTGCCGGACGAGCGGCTGTGGCGGGTGCCGCCGCGGGATCGGCGCTGACCGACGCCACGACCGTCCGAACCGCCGCAGCGATCCGAGGGTCAGACCTGACGTGCCGACCACCTTCTGGACATGACCGCCCGCTACGACCTGATCGTCCTCGGCGGCGGGACCGCCGGTCTCGTCTCGGCCTTCATCGCCGCCGGCATGGGCGCGCGGGTGGCGCTCGTCGAGCGCGAACGCACCGGCGGCGACTGCCTCTGGACGGGGTGCGTGCCGAGCAAGGCGCTGATCGCCAGTGCGCATCTCGCACACCGCATGCGCCACGCCGACCGGGTGGGACTCGCGCCCGTCGATCCGCAGGTCGACTTCGCGCGGGTGATGGACCGCGTGCACGGAGCGATCGCCACGATCGAGCCCCACGACTCCCCGCAGCGGCTGCGCGCCACCGGGGTCGAGGTGATCGAGGCCGACGGCCGCTTCGTCGACGGGCGGACGATCCAGGCGGGCGGGCGTCCGCTGCGCTTCGCCTCGGCGATCGTCGCGACCGGATCGGCCCCCGCGCAGCCGCCCGTTCCCGGCCTGAGCGGCGACGATGTGCTGAGCAGCGACGACGTCTGGCAGCTGCGGGAGCTGCCGCGACGGCTCGTCGTCCTCGGCGGAGGACCGATCGGGTGCGAGCTCGGGCAGGCCTTCGCGCGGCTCGGAGCCGGCGTGACGATCGTCGAGCTCGGGGACCGGCTGCTGCCCAAGGAAGAGCACGAGGCATCGTCCGTCGTGGCAGCGAGCCTGACCGCTGACGGGGTCGATGTGCGGCTCGGCGCGCGGGCGGTCGAGCTCCGCCGCCCCGAGGATGGGCCGAAGCACCTGGTGCTCGATCGCCACGGCGCACAGGAGCTGCTGGAGTTCGACATGGTCCTCGTCGTCGCGGGCCGGCGACCGCGGACCGACGGCGCCGGCCTTGAGGCCGCCGGTATCGAGGTCGACGACCGCGGGGCGGTGACGGTCGACACGCGGTTGCGGACGTCCGCCTCGCGGATCTACGCCGCCGGGGACGTCACCGGCCTGCTGCCCTTCACCCATGTGGCGGCACATCACGCCCGAGTCGCGACCATCAACGCCCTGCTCGGGACGCGCCGGACCATCGATCAGACGGTGCCGTGGGTCACCTTCACCGATCCCGAGGTGGCCCACGTCGGGTTGACCGAGGCGCAGGCGCAGGAGCGCTTCGACGGTCGCGCCGTCGTCGCTCGCAGCGACTACTCAGCGCTCGACCGCGCCGTCACCGAGGGCGACACCCGCGGGTTCGCGCTGCTCGTCGTGAACCCCAGTCAGCGCCTCGTGGGGGCGACGGTCGTCGGGTCCGCGGCAGGGGAGGCGATCGCCGAGCTCACGACCCACATCAAGGCCGGCCACCGCGTCGACGTCGTCTCGACCACCGTGCACGCCTACCCGACGTTCGCGGAGGGCCCGGCCCGTGCCGCCGACGAGCACCTGCGGCAGCGCTACGCCGACCCGCGGTACCGCCGCCTGCTGCGCCCGGTCCTCGCGGCGCGCCGGCTGGGCCGCTGACGGGCGACGTGCGCCTACTGGTCGGCGAGCATCGCGGCCGCCTCAGACAGGCCGGCCGCCGGCGTCACCGCGGTCGGCACGGTCTGGAGCATGTGGTGCTCGCGGTGACCGACCCAGACGGCCTGCCATCCGGCGCGGTGGGCGCCGACGACGTCCCATGCGTGGGCGGCGACGAGGCAGATCGCGGCGTCTTCGGCGCCCAGCCGGGCAGCGGCATGGGCGTACACCTCTGGGTGCGGCTTGTAGACCTGGACCTCGTCGGCCCCGACAACGAGCGTCACGTCGTCCGCAAGGCCGGCGGCGGACAGTGCCGATCGAGCGTTCTCGGCGGCGCTGTTGGTGACGACCGCGATCCGGTAGCCGGCGCAGCGCAGCGTCCGGAGCGCTGCGGCCGCCTCGGGGAACGCCGGAAGGGTCCGTGCCTGCACCATGGCGGGTTCGAGCAGGTCGGGGTCCAGTCCGGCGTCGAGCAGCCCGCGCTCGAGCGCCGCGCGGAGGTAGTCCGGAAACGGCCGGAACGCGCCCGTCATGGTGTCGGTCATCGCCTGGACGACGGCGACGTCGAGCGCGATGCGTGCCGTCTCGGCGTGCCCGTCGGGAAGGAGCGCCGACGGATCCAGCAGGGTTCCGTTGAGGTCGAAAGCGATCCAGAGTGGGCGGGGCATGGGGTGCCTCTCCCCGGTGCGCCCGGCGATCAACCGCGAATCGTTCGGCCCGGCCCGGGGTCGGAAGAGGCATGAGGATGATCGCGACCTGGAGCGGCGTCACCGTCGCCCGTAGTGACGACACGATCGTGGTGGAGGGCAACCACTACTTCCCCGAGTCTGACGTGCGCATGGAGCTGCTGAAGCCGGTCGCTCGTCGGTCGCTGTGCATCTGGAGGGCCTGGCCAACTACTGGGACGTCGAGGTCGAGGGTTCTCGCGCGCAGGGTGCGGCCTGGGGGTACCGCCGTCCGTCGCCGCTGGCCCGGCGGGTGAAGGGGCGCATCGCGTTCTGGGGCGGCGTCGAGGTCCGCCCCGCCGGACCTCCGGGCCGCTCAGCCGGGTGACCGTGCCAGCACGCAGAGCGTGGGGTACCCCCGGAGGTTCCACCGTGCCGCGGTGATCGTGAAGCCGGCGGCTTCGAGCGCGGGCCGGACGTCGAGTGCGCGGAGGCCGCCGTAGCGTCGCGGGTTCCGGACTGCGAGACGGTCGAGGCTGCGCGCGAGCGTCCGCGCCGGTCCAGCTGGCGGGTTGCCGGGGTGCAGGTCGCGAGCCGGCCTCCTGAACGGAGCACCCGCCGCAGTTCGGCGAGGACGACCGCGAGGTCTTCGGAGTTCAGGAGGTGCAGGAGGTACGACGCCACGGCGACGTCGAAGTGTGCGTCCGTGAACGGCAGGTCGCGGGCGTCAGCCTGCCGGGTCGACCAGTGGGCCGGGAGGGCCGGGACCCGGGACAGCATCCCGGCTGACTGGTCGACGCCGATGACCTGACGGGGCGGGCGCGCAAGCGCGGCCAGCTGACGCAGGACCTGGCCGGTACCGGTGGCGAGGTCGAGGACCCGCTCGTCGGGCTGCGGGTGAAGGAGGCCCACCGCCGTGGAGATCGCCGAACGCTCGAGCCAGCGCTGACGGTCGTAGTGACCGCTCACCTCGTCCCACGTGTCCAGCGGGACGCCTTCACCGTCCGGCATCGGTCAGGGCCTTCGAGAGCAGGTCGTCCGGCGGGGTCCCTCGCAGGCCGGCGGGAGTGGTGTAGAGGCGGCATTTCAGGCCGAAGTCGTCGCGGGTGGCCGCCGACGGGTCGATGTCCTGGCCGTCGATTCGCAGCGTCGGCGATCCGAGGAACCGTCGCGCGACCGCGTCCTCGTGCGTCTCCACGCGAACGATCAGCACCTCGTCGGGGATGCCATGGCGCGCGAGCAGTTCGGGCAGGCAGGCCCGGAGCCGAACGGCGCCGGGGCAGCCCTCGAAGCAGAGGAGCTCGATCAGCATGGTGCGCCCATCAGTCCAGTGTCCGGACCGCGAATGCGACGCGCTGTCCCGCGGTTATGAGCACCATGCCGGCGAAGGTCCAGGCGATCGTCCCGGCATGGGTCGGCAGCAGGCAGATCGCGGCGTAGGCCAGCACGGTCTCGGTCCCCTCCGTGAGCCCGGAGGTGAACCGCAGGGACCGTTCGTCACCGAGCGGAAGATCGCGCTTCTCGATGAGCGACGCGAAGCTCAGCAGCGCCACGTTGTTGAGCAGGTAGGCGGCCAGGAGCACGGTCGCCGCCAGCCGCGCGTCCGGGACCGCGATCGCGACGGCGACGACGAAGCCCGCGTAGACGACGAAGTCGCAGACGAAATCCAGCATGCCGCCAAGGTCCGAGGGGCCTGTCCGTCGCGCGATCGCGCCGTCGAGCCCGTCGAGCATGCGATTGGCCAGCCACAACGGGAGGGCGAGGCTCCAGGCGCCGAGCGCCGCCGCGACGCAGCTGCCGACGCCGACCAGGAGTCCGAGGGCCGTCACGGTGCCGGCGCTGACGCCTGCGTTCGCTGCTCTGGCGGCGACGCCGCCGACCGCGGGGCCATAGAGCGTGCGGGCCCGTTGGTCGAGCATCAGGCCGCGACGGGTCGTGCGGCGTCGCGGAGCGCCTGGATGATCGTCTGCGGCTCGGGGCGCACGCGGTAGTTGTCGGTCTGGTCGCTGAAGAGGATCGTGCCATCGGCGCCGAGCACGAGGACCGTCGGGAAGACGGTGTCGGGGTCGTAGCCGGGGATCCCGAGCGGGACTCCGTCCTCGTGGACGAGACCGAGCCGCCGGGCCGACGTGAGGCCGGGGTCGGAGAGATAGCGGAACCGCACGCCGAAACGCTCCGCCAGCTCCCGGGACTGCTCGTCGGACTGCGGCGAGATGAGGACCACGTCGACGCCGAGAGCGTCGAGCTCCTGCCAGCGCTCGGCCATCTCACGGACCTGCGCCACGCACAGCGGACACCAGTTGCCACGGTAGAAGAACAGCGCGATCGGCCGGCCTCGGAGGTCGGCGGCGGTGACGTCGCCGCCGTCCAGGTCGACGAACCGCAGGTCGTCCGGCAGGCGGCCGCCGGTCGCGAGGTCGACCGACGCTCGACGTCCCAGTCGCGAGTACCAGCGGACGTACAGCTCGGTGGCCAGGACCCCGGCGATCGCGGCGCCTCTCGCTCGTGGTCCGCGGTCGTTGTGCTCGGCGAGGGACGCGACCGCGCCGAGCCCGACCACCGATCTGAGCACGAGCAGCCGCTCGGAGGTGCGGCCGCGGCGCAGTGCGTACAGCGACACGAGGAACACCAGCGGCGCGCCGTGCGCGGCGATCGATCCGCCGGTCGTCAGCAACGGCTGGCTGCGCATGCGTCGGAGCCCTCTGGTGAGCAGCAGGCTGTTGGCGGTCACGTAGAGACCGGTGAACCATCGTTTGAGCTGCGCTTGGGCCATGGCGATCAGACCCCGGCCGCCCGTGGACGGTTCGCCTCGCCGCGCAGACCGACGACGAGGGTCACGAGACCGCCGACGGAGCCCGCGAGCACGAGCGCGTCGCCGGATCGCCGTCGGCCGGTGCCGGCGGCGATCAGACCGGCGAGGCGCACGGGAGTCGTGAGCCGGCCCGCCCGCAGCACTCCGGCGCTCGGCGCCCGCGCGTAGGCGAAGTAGACCCCGGTCCCGTAGGCCACGCCGGCGGTGTTGCGAGCGAGTTCCAATGCGACCACCGCACGGTGCAGTCGGTCTTCGCGCCACGCGCAGCGCAGCGCCGCCGCGAGGACCGCGGCGTCTGCAAGTCCTTCGAGGTCACGTCCGGCGCGGGTGGGGACCGTCGCCCGGGCGAGCATCCCGTCGAGTCCGTCGCTGATCCCGGCGGCCAGCAGGACGACCGGCGACAGGTCGTCGGCGATGACGGGCACCGACCAGGCGCGGGCCAGTGTCAGGGCGTCGGCCGCAGAGAGGTTGCGTGGGACGCCGTCCTCGCTCTCGACCATCCCGAGGTGCCACTCGAGCATCAGGGCCGAGAGCGCCCACCAGGAGAGTCCGGCTGTGACCCGGCGGCGGTAGGGCTCGCGGCAGGCGAGCGCGAGCAGGAGCCAGGCGGCCGCGCCGCCGAGCTCCCACGACCGGGCTCGGCGCGCCAGCTCCGGGCGGTCCCTCCGGACCTCGCCTGCCCGCACCTGCGAGGCGGCCAGGAACGAGGCGACCGCGGCCGGTGAGTACCGACGCGCGCGCAGCTCCGTCAGCCGCGCACGGATCCACTCCTCTCCGCTGGTCACGCCGCCGGATGCATCGGCAGCAACCGCAGCAGCTCCATGTTCTCGGCCGGATCGAGGACGGAGTGCTGCACACAGGCGGGGACGGTCCTGTCCTGCTCGGGATGCGCCATCACATACGAGCATGCCTGCAGTCGCTCTTGGGCAGCCCGCACGTCGGGGTCCTCGGCGATCTCTCCGCGCTCCATCGCCTCCCAGGCGGGCCGGACGACCCCGGCGTCCATGAACGCGTGCACGACGAACGTCATCGCGCGCGGTCGACCCGACAGCAGACGTCCTGGACCGACACGTCGCGCGAAGCGCACCGCCCAGCCGGCGGCCGTGAGCGCGAGGCCGGGGCGCCTACCCACGACCCGCAAGACGGCGAGCGAGCGCAGGAGCATCGGACGGTCGAAGTCCATCCCGCCGAACGCGTCCAGGAAGCGATCGCGCGTGTGGAGGTCCCGTGCGTCGCGATCGTCGAGCCAGGGGAACCAGCGGCCCGCGACCAGCAGGCCGTAGGCCGATCGGTTGCAACGCGTGTCACCCATCTGCAGATGCGCCCACGGCAGGCGGGTGCCGGCGCCGCGTTCGATCTGCTCCCAGACGTCGTCCATGGTGAGTGCGCGGTAGTCCTCCCGCCAGCGCTTGGGGTTGCCGACGTGCGCGGCGGGCTGGAAGGACGCCATCCCGTAGCCGAGGTCCATCGCGGCGCGGGAGACCTCCGCGACCTCCGGCAGGTTGGTCGGGGTGACGGTCATGTTGTGGGCGAGATCGAACGCCACCCGGTGCTCGGCCTCCAAGCGTTCGAACATCGCCACGACGCGCCGTCGCTCGGGGTGCAGTTCGCGTTCGGAACGCGGACGGGGGACCGCGCGCCGGCCGAGCATCAGGGAGTCGATGTGGACCGCCATCCGGATGGTCTCGAATCGGCGACTGCCGTCCGGAGCGACCGCCACGTCCCGCAGGTAGTCGTAGTCGAAGTCACCGTGGGTCATGCTCATCGGCTTGCGCCCGTGTGCGCGCATCACCTCGAGCGTCCGCGCGTGCTCGCTGGCCGGCAGCAGCGAGACCTCGCCGCCGATGAGCTGCGCGTGCTGGCCCGACCCGTTGACGCTGCGCAGGTACGCCATCTGCTCGCTGACCTGCGCGACCGTGTGCTCGCCGTCCGTGCGGACCTGCTGCGCCTCCTTGGCGTGATAGCAGGGCGTGCAGGCCAGGTTGCACCGCGGGAAGACTCCATGCGTGCCTTCGCAGCCGACCGTGCGGCGGCCAAGCAACTGCGCATCTGAGCGGGCGAACTCGGGGAGCGTCGCCCACCGGCGCTGCAACGCGGCGGACGTCTCCGGATGCTCGGGCCGGCTGCCCTCGCGCAGGGCGGTCAGCTTGTGCAGGATGCGGCGCAGGAGGGAGAGCATCTGCGCGTCTGACCCAGCACGGGCGCCGACGGTTCGTTCCGCGCGGTTCACGAGGCCGTCGCGCCGCCGCGGGTGCGACTGCGAACCATCGACGCCGACATCAACGCGACGACGGCGACGAGCGACACGATGAAGCCGGCGGAGCCCGGATCGGCGATGCTGCTCCCCAGCCCGACGAAAGCCAGGGTGCCGGGAACGATCCCGACGGCGGTGCCCACGGCGTGCTCCCGACGACCCACTGAAGACAAACCGAAGGCGTAGTTGAGCGCGTTGAACGGCACGACCGGCAGCAGGCGCAGCGCGATGACGCCCGTCAGACCGCGGCGCTCGATCCACTGATCCGCTCCGGCGATCCTCGTTCCGAGCACGCGCCGACTGCGCTCGCGCCCGACGCGGCGCGCAATCTCGAACGCAGCCACCGCGCCGGCGGTGGCTCCGACGATCGTGAGGAGCGAACCCCACACCGGCCCGAACAGCGCTCCGGCCAACAGCGAGGGGATGGTTCCCGGGACGAAGGCGACGGTCAGCGCTGCGTACGCGATCACGAAGAGCGCCGGGCCGAGCAGGCCTGCAGACTCGACGACGGATCGAAGGCTGTCGGTCACGTTGGGTTGGACACCGCGATGTCCCCAAAGGGTTCAGGCCGAGCAGGTGGCGACCGTCCTCGCGCCACGACGCGAACCGGAACAGCTCGCCCCGGGTCCGCAAGGCATGTCTTCGACTCTCCCCGCCTCGGTGCCTGTGCGGACCCCGGGCAACCGCGTGATCCAGGGCCTGCTGCTGGCGGGCGGAGCCGGGACCCTCTACGTCACCGCGGGTGCCGACCGCATCCCGTTCTACTGGACGCCCCTGATCCTCGGGGTCACGTACCTGCTGGCCGCGGTGATCGACGGGCCCCGTGGGGGGTACTGGGCCACAGGCGTGGGATTGAGCGGCTGGGGCATCGCGGTGGCCTTCATGGGCGAGGTGCGGCCGACGGACATCGACCCAGCCGGCGCGTACCTCGTCGGCGCCGGGTTGGCAGGCGTCGCGGCAGGGCTCCTGCGCGCCCGCGGCTTCCTCGTCAGCGAGATCGGCCTCGCCGCGACGATCGCCGGGGGCGGGCTGCTCCTCGCGCTCACGCCGCGCGCACCGGACACCCTCGACGATGCGACCACCTACGCGATCGCGCTGGCGATCGTGGGCGCCTTGAACGTGGCAGGCGGGGCGGTCGGCCTTCGGCGCTCAGGAACGGCAGCGCCACACGACGTCTGACCCGCCTCTGGCGAGGCGCGCCGCCCGGCAATGGCATCCGGTCGTCACGAATTTCGTATGGACCTCGCGTGCGAGTCGCGCTGAGCTGCTTCTGTTCGGCGGACGCGATCAGGCGGCGACCAGCGTCGCGATACACGCGGCGAGCGCCGGGGCCTGGTCCTCCTGCAGGAAGTGCTTGGCGGGAAGCCGGTGCAGTTCCGGGAGCCCGGCCGCCAGCCGCACCTGCTCGCCCTCAACTCCGACCTTGAGCGCGGGGTCGTCCGCTCCCCAGACGATCTGGACCGGGTAGGGGACATCGCGGACCGTGGCGTGGTACTTCTCGCGCTTGGCGGCGGTGCGCTCGAACCCGCGCATGATCTTGAGGAACGCGGCGCCGCCGTCCTCCCGTTTGAGCAGGTCGACGTAGGCGTCGAGTTCCGCGGCGCGCACCGCGCTCATGTCGCCGATCCCCTGGAGGCGCATGAGCAGCCGGAACGCGGGCTTGGAGAGCGCTTTTAGGTAGACGGGTCCGAGGCCGCGCCGTGCGAACGGCTCCATCGACAGCGGTCGTTTGAACGTGTCGACGTCGATCATCGTGTTGAGGACCGTCAAGGACAGCAGCCGTTCGCGATGGGCTGCGGCGAGCTCGAAGCCGACCGGGCCCCCGATGTCGTGCACGACGAGGTGGTACTGCTCGAGGCCGAGCGCGTCTACGGCCGCGGAGCAAAAGCGCCCGAGGCCGCTCCACGTGTAGTCGAAGCCCGCAGGTCGCGCGGCCAGGCCGAGCCCAGGGAGGTCGAAGGCGATGCCCCGCAGGTCACGCGCGGCGAGCTCGGCGAGCACCTTGCGGTAGAGGAAGGAGGACGTCGGGACGCCGTGGATGCAGACGACCGGCGGACCGTCGCCGTCCTCCCGGACGAAGCTCTGCGCTCCGCCCGCGGTGAACGTCCGCCCGGCGGCGCGGTGCTCAGCGATGACAGTTGAGGCGCTCACGAGCCGGGCTCCGCCGGCTTGAGCGTTGAGATCCCGGTCGTGTAGTACACGCTGCACGCCCCGGTGGCCGCCGTGGGCAGGAGCATCAACGCCAGCACCCCGAGCGCAATGGCGAGGACTGCGGGGAGGGCACCGGCCAGCCAGAGCCCACCGACGACGAACGGCAGCGCAGCGCGGATCACGCGGTCGAGAGGGCCGACGTTGCGAGTGGTGTTTGCGCGAATGAGCGTCTGTCTGAGCGACATGGTCCTAGCCTTCTGTTCTGGGAGTATCAGAAAACGAAGGGGCGGAGCCTACCATTTTTGTTACGCTCGTCACAGTGCACCCGACATCGTCAGAGGAGCGCCGCGGGCGACCATTGTCCTTCGCACCGGAAACGGCGCTCGACCACGTCATGCGAATTTTCTGGACCCAGGGCTACGAAAGCACTACGACGGCCGCCCTGGAGGAGGCCACGTCACTGTCACGCTCCAGCCTCCTGAACACCTTCGGCTCGAAGGAGGAGCTCCTCCTGGCCGCGCTCGATCGTTACCTCGCACTGTTCGACGAGGTGCTCATGCAGCCGCTGCGCGAGGGCTCGCGAGGCCTCGAGGACATCGACCGGTTCCTCTCGACGCTCCGCGCTCTCAAGTCGTCGGGGTCGGGCGCGGCCGGCTGCCTCGTGGTCAACCTCTCACCGGGATCGCTGGCATCGTCCGGCGTACGTGCGCGCATGGACCGCTACCTGGATGCGTTGAGCGACGGATTCGGAGCAGCGCTTCGACGGGCGTCCGCCCGCGGCGAGGTCCCGGCGGCCGGCATGGTGGCTCGTCGCCGGCTCCTGGTGTCGGCTGCTGTCGCGATCAACTGGACGGCACGGGTCGAAGGGCCCCTGGCGGCCCAGCGTCTTGCCGACGCTGTCCGCGCCCAGGTCCGCGACTGGGCGTGAGCCGTCCGTAGGAGGACCGGGCGACCGGGGCACGGCCTGGCCGTTCTCGGGGATGACCCGCAGCTTCAGGGATCGCACCGCTTGTGACACGGCATGCTGCCGAGCACACGAGCGAGCCATGCCCGTTTGTGTTGACCCCTCACCGGCGAGGCCCCTTCTCGTTCGAGGCGATCCAGTCCTCCAGAGTCTGGCGTCGGAAGCGGCGATAGCGCCCGACGCACACGTGGGGAAGACGGCCAGCTCGGGCTTCGGCGTAGACCCAGCTCGTGGGGACCCGAAGGAGGCGTGCCACCTCTTCTGCGTCGAGCAGCTTGTCGTCAGGTGACGTGAGGTGACGGTTCGTATTGCTGGTAGGTCTCATGCTCATCCAGTCGCGCGAGACGCCAACTACCTCCCCCCGAGTTTTCGGTGGCCGACGTCGCGGTCGAGATCGCGGCACGAACCGGCCGGTTGCGATCGGTCCTTGTCTAGCTGAACGCTGCGTCGATCGTGTCGGCTTCGTGGTCGGTGGGGGAGTAGTGGGCGTAGATCTGGGTGGTCTTCATGTCGGCGTGTCCCATCCACTGCTGGATGGTGCGGATCGGGACGCCGGCGGCGGCCATTCGGGTGCCGAACGTGTGGCGCAGTTCGTGGAAAGTGACCTTGGGGATCGCATTGGCGGTCAGGGCTTTTGCGAAGCGTCGGGTGAGCTTCGAGCGGTCGAGCGGGTGGCCGGTTTCGGGGTGGCAGAACACCAGGTCGCCCGGCGTGGAGTAGAGCGAGCGGCCGCGCAGATCGGTCAAGGCTTGGCTGACGTGGCTTGCCATCGGCACGGAGCGACTGGAGTCGATGCTCTTGGTGTCGTCGAACTCGCCACGGACGTAAGGGGAGACCACGCGAACGCGGCGTGCCGTGAAGTCCACGTCGCGCCAGCGCAGTCCCAGTAGCTCGCCTTGCCGCAGGCCGGTCATCGCGGCGGTGAGGTAGAGCGTCGGCTCGATAGACCCGAAGACATCGTCGGGATACACGCCCGCGATGAGCGTGTCGAGCTGGGGCTGATCGAGGAAGCGGATGCGGGTCTCGGACTTCTTGATCTGCGGCCGGTCGGCGACCTTGACCGGGTTGGCTGCGCACCAGCTCTTTCGAACACCGATCTCGAAGATCGAATGGAGGGTGTTGACGTGGTTGCGGATCGTCTTTATCGCGAGTGTCTTGCTCTTGACCCGGATGTATCGCTCGACGTCGTCGGGTGTGATCTCCGAGAGGGCGCGGTCGTCGAAGAACGGAGCGAGATGGTTCCTCAAGTCGGACGCGACGGTCAGCTTGTGGCTCTTGCGGCGTCCGCGGATCTCGAGGCTGGACTTCAGCGCCTCGCCCGCCACCTCGACCGTGATGCGCGCGGTCGTGTCTGCGGTCGGCGGGCGGTCGGCGCTTCGGACCTTGGCGAAGGCCTCCTCAGCCTGCCGACGGTTCAGGCCGTCGGGGTGCTGTTGGCTCTTGATATAGCCGATGCGGGACTTGACCCTGGTGCCGGCTTCGTCGCGCCAGAGGCCGTACCAGACCTTCCCGACCTGCTGGAGGGATCCGGTGCCGTAGCCGCGCTTTGCGTTGGTCCCTGCCACGTCTGCTCCGATCTTGGTTCCAATTTGGTTCCAATATGAGCGTAGACCACGTGACGGACCGCCGTCCAAGCCCTTGCTAGAGGCCTGAAAGCACCTGAGATCACCTAGCGCCTCCCGGCTGGGGGCCGGGCGGTCGCAGGTTCAAATCCTGTCTCCCCGATGCACGGAAGCCCTGCAAAAGCGGGGCTTTCGTCGTTCTGAGTTGCGTCGGTGGCCGGGCGGTCGTTGGTTCCAATCTTGTCGCCGAGTCTTCGCGACAGCACCTGAAACTCCAGCGTTTCTCACGTTCTCGGGGAGTTTCCGCGCTGTCGCGTTGGTTCCAATCTGGGTCCGAGCCTGCCCGGTCGCGGTTCCGCCTGATCGCTTGGGCTCACCGTCGGGTCGTTCTACGGTGAGGAGGCCATGGCGGTGCCCGTTGGACATCTCAGCCCCGAACTGCGAGCTGCGCAGAAGCAGGCGTCGCGAGTCGCCGATGCTCGCGCGCTGAACTCGGGAGCGACGTCGCGAGCCCAGGTCAGGGAAGAGAACGGCTCGTTCGCGTTCTCAAAGAGCCAGGCGCGGATCAACCTCGCGTCGGCGTGCAAGCTCGTCTGACGCCGCGACCCGCGTGGCCGGCGCCGACCTTCCGCCGCTGAGTCCCACCGGCTGCGGGAGCGATCCCCGAACGACTGCCACAGTAAGAGGGGTCGAACCCCGCAGACGGCCGGCCGCGGCGAGAACCTCAGCCAGGACCGGTGTGATCACTTACGTGTACACGTTCGTGCTACGCTTTGGACCATGACTGGCAAGCCCCATGACGTGCTGGCCACGCGCGAGGCGCGCGCCCAGCTGCCCGCTTTGCTGGCGCGCTTTCGCGAGGCGGGCGCCGACGCCGAGCCGGTGGTGATCGGCGCGCGTCGCCGACCGGAGGCGGTCGTGCTCTCCTACGAGCGCTACCTGCAACTGGCCGGTGGCCGCGAGCGCGTCGCCGCCGCGCTGGAGCACCAGGCCGGCGAGGCCGGCGAGAGTCTGGACGCCGACGCGGCGCTCGCGCTGGCCGATGAGGAGTTGCACGCGATGCGCCGCGAGCGCCGCGCCAAGCGCTGATCGCGCGTGCGGGTCGTCCTGGACGCCAACGTGTTCGTCTCGGCCGTGATCTCCACGGCTGGGCCCTCACGCCAGATCCTCACCGCCTGGGTCGACGGTCGTTTCGAGCTGATCGCCAGCCCCACCCTGTTGGAGGAACTGCGCGACGTCCTGGCCCGGCCCCGGTTTCGCCGCTGGGTCAGCACCGAGACCGCGGCCGAGTTCATCGACGGACTCGCGCAGGACACGCTCGTCATCCAGGACCCGCCCGCGCTGCCCGGTGTGTCGCCGGACCCCGACGACGACTACCTGATCGCACTCGCGCGCGCCACCCGAGCGGACTACCTGGTCTCCGGCGACCACCACCTGCTCGATCTCACCGACCCGACCCCGCCGGTCCTCACGCCCCGCCAGTTCCTCGACCTGCTCGCCGCCTGATCACGCCTCGAGACGAGGCCGCGGCCGTGCAAACAGACGCTCGGGGTCCAATTCGGGGTCCAAATTGAGCAAACGGACACGAACCCAGAAGGCCGGAACCCCGATGAACACTGGGTTTCGAACTGAGCGAAACCCGTGCGCATGGGCTGGGGGCCGGGCGGTCGCAGGTTCAAATCCTGTCTCCCCGATCTTCGGAAGCCCTGCAAATGAGGCGGGGCTTTCGATCGCGATCGACTGCACGAAGATCACGGCGAACGCCAACCGCGACCGCACGCTCACCTAGACGCTGCTGGGAGCGCGATCGTCGAGGAGCAGATCGCCACCGACCAGGCCGAGACCGCGAGGCTCGGTGACCAGCGCGGAGACGAGTGCCGTTCGCGGTCGCGAGCCGTCAGGCCCGGCGCGGTTGGCTGCGCGCCGCGGCGCAGCAGCTGGACCGCGACCGCGCCGCGCTGGCCCGACTGAGTCCCGGCCCGCGCGCCGAGCTGCTGCTGGAGAGCAAGCGCCGGCTCGAGGACGAATCGCGGTCGAGCGGTAGGCCAACGAGTCCTACGAGGCCTACCGCGGCGCGGGCCGAGACGCAGCCTCAGCTCTCAAGTCCACGATGGGCTGCTGCGAGACGCTCGGTCTCCACGGTCTCGCGTTGCTCGACCGCCCGGTCGATCAGTCGCTGGAGCGCGTCATGCTGAAGTTCGGGATGCTGATCGGCGATCTCATCCAGAGCCTTCCACAGAGAGCGCTTGCCTTCGAGGCCGATCGACATCATCTCGAGTGCGAGGAAGTGACCGAGTTCCGAACCGCTACCCGAGGACAGGCCGGAGAACTTGACGCGCCCTGCCTTCTCAGCTACCCACGCGCCTGCCTGCTTCACGGGGTTGCGGGTGGCCCCGACGTCGTCCATCAACTCGACGAGGCTGTCGCGATCCTCCTCGATCTCCTGCGCAACGCGCGCCATCGCGGGCCCGAACGGCGTATCGGCGGTCGCCTGTTCCAGCTGGCGCGCGTGATCACAACCGAGTGTCGCACCCGCCAGATGGTCGTTGAGATACGTGTGTAGGGCGTCGTGACTCATGACGCGGGGTGGGGGAACTGATCGGTCCGCTGATCGCCTGACATGGTGTCCGCCTCTCGTGGGATTCGGCTACTGCCGCAGTCCTACCCGGGACCCGGGCGAGCCACTCCGCGGACATGCGACTTTGCGGCGCGTTGCGAGCGCCGCCTGGACACACGCCATCGGCAACGCCATGGCCCGCGTCCTGTTCGACGCCGCCGTTCAGGGCTTCAATGCCAATGGAGCTAGCAGCACGACCCACGCCGCGCGGCGGCTGTTCCACGAGGCCCGACCCGCGTGGAACCGAGCAAGCATTTGTGCCCTGCACGAAGTTGCCAGGCGCGAGAGCCGAGTTGCGGGACGAGCCGCTCACGACGCGTGAGGAGGACCTCGAGCACGATCAGGCGGCGGTCGCTCCGGCTAGTGAAAAAGCGGTGCCGAGGTGGTACCGCTTACTGCGTCCGATGCGTTCTGACTGGTCCGGCGTGGGAACGCAGGGGACTGTGGGGACGCAATCTGCGCGCAGCTCGACCAGCGACGCTTGGCTGGGGCCGGGCGGTCGCAGGTTCAGATCCTGTCTCCCCGATCTTCAAGTCGCGACCTCGTCGACTGCGGGCCTGGGCACGATCGGGTCATCGCCGGCAGCACCGATCGCGTTCGCGGCTGCGAAGCTCGCTGACGTGCCTAGCTGAAGTGCAGCCCGAACCGCTCACACAAGTCGGGGATTGATTCGAGGTCGAACTCGATGCCGAAGCGAGCCCCGAGGCCGAGAAGCGCCGCGGCATCCGGTGGCTCCGCGGCGCCCGCATCGACGAGCTCGTCGAAGAAGTCCTCGAAACCGCCCGGGGAGATGATCTCGAGGATCCGGCACGGCTCATCGCCTGCGTTCCAGAACGTGTGCCACTGGTTTCGGGGCTTGTGGACGAGGTCGCCGATGTCCGCGTAGACGACGTCGTCGCCGAGCAGCGCGCCCATCCGACCCTCGAGCACGAATGAGTACTCGTCCTCCCGCGAGTGACGGTGCAACGGCGCGGCAAGCGCCCGCGGGGGCATGGGGTGCTCGACCATCGAGAAGCTGCCGTCGGCGGTTTCCTCCGTGTCGATGACGAAGCGAACGCCGATGGATCCAAGGCTGCCAGCCTTGCCGTCTTGCGAGCCGACGATCTTCGGGGCGGAATGGGACGACATGCGAGACCTCTCGTTGACATCAGGGTCACCCGAACGTCGGCGACAAGGGCCTGTATAGACCCGCTGCGCTCGGAAATCGAGTCCTTGGCTCAGATCAGCGGGAGAGCAGCGTGGAGTTCCCCCGTTCCGGTGGACAGGGTTTGGTTAGGCGACTTGTTCCTCTTGTGAGAGGGGGAGATTGATCTTCTCGTACTGCGCTGGGGAGAGTTGGCCGAGGGTGCTGTGGCGGCGCTGGCGGTTGTAGAAGACCT
>JBBSJQ010000023.1:0-31374 GCA_038257095.1 Solirubrobacterales bacterium | reverse complement strand
CGGCGCGCCCGAGATCATCGTGAACAACGAGAAGCGGATGCTCCAGGAGGCCGTCTACGCGCTGTTCGACAACGGCCGACGCGGTCGCCCGGTGACCGGTCCGGGCAACCGGCCGCTGAAGTCCCTGAGCGACATGCTGAAGGGCAAGCAGGGCCGCTTCCGCCAGAACCTGCTCGGCAAGCGCGTGGACTACTCGGGCCGTTCGGTCATCGTGGCCGGCCCGTACCTCAAGCTGCACCAGTGCGGGCTGCCGAAGCTCATGGCGCTCGAGCTGTTCAAGCCGTTCATCATGGCCCAGCTCGTCGAGCGCAAGGCCGCGCAGAACATCAAGGCCGCCAAGAAGATGGTCGACTCCATGATCCCCGAGGTCTGGGACGTCCTGGAGCAGGTCATCCACGAGCACCCGGTGCTCCTCAACCGCGCGCCGACGCTCCACCGTCTGGGCATCCAGGCGTTCGAGCCGGTGCTGGTCGAGGGCAAGGCCATCCAGGTCCACCCGCTCGTCTGCTCCGCGTTCAACGCGGACTTCGACGGCGACCAGATGGCCGTCCACCTCCCGCTCAGCGCCGAGGCGCAGGCGGAGGCCCGGATCCTGATGCTCTCGAGCAACAACATCCTGTCCCCGGCGCACGGCGCGCCGCTGGCCACCCCGACGCAGGACATGGTGCTCGGCGCCTACTACCTGACGCTCGGCCCGGAGCCGGCGGAGCTGGCCGAGCTGCAGACGCAGCTGCGTGCGAACGAGTGGCCCTCCGGCCGCGAGCGTCCGCACGTCTTCCGCACCGCGCAGGAGGCCGAGCTCTCCTACGAGGCGAAGGTCGTCGGGCTGCACACGCTCGCCGAGTTCCGGCCGCACGGCCGCGCGGGCGGGCACGTCCTCACCACGGTCGGCCGCGTCATCTACAACGACCGCATCGAGCGGGCGCTGGAGGAGGCGCTGGGCGACCGGTTCGACCCGGCCGAGTACGCGTTCGTCAACCAGGCGATGAAGAAGCGCGACACGGTCAAGGTCATCGACGCGCTCGTCCAGGCCTACGGGGCCCCGGCGGTCGCGCAGGTCCTCGACGCCTTCAAGGACCTCGGGTTCAAGTACTCGACGCTCGCCGGCATCACCGTGTCGAAGAACGACGTGATCATCCCGCCGAACAAGCAGAAGATCCTGGACTCGCACGAGTCGCTGGTCACCGAGCTGAACGACCAGTACGACATGGGTCTGATCACGGCCGAGGAGCTCCACGAGAAGACCGTGGACCAGTGGAACGCCTGCACCGAAGAGGTCGCGGACGCCATGCAGGAGAACTTCGACTCCCTGAACTCCATCTTCATGATGGCCGACTCGGGCGCTCGTGGTTCCTTCAAGCAGATCCGTCAGCTCGCCGGCATGCGCGGCCTGATGGCCAACCCGAAGGGCGAGATCATCGCCAACCGGCCGATCCGGTCGAACTTCATGGAGGGCCTGACGGTCCTGGAGTACTTCATCTCCACCCACGGTGCCCGGAAGGGGCTCGCGGACACCGCGCTGCGTACCGCGGACTCCGGGTACCTCACCCGGCGTCTGGTCGACGTCGCGCAGGACGTCATCATCCGCGAGCCGGACTGCGGGACGAAGGAGTTCATCACCCTCGAGACCTACAACCCGACGGGTGAGGTCAACGACAACCTGATCGGCCGCATCGCCGCGCAGGACGTCAAGGGTCCGAACGGGATGATCGCCAAGAAGGGCACGGAGATCGACCGCGCGGAGGCCGCGATCATCGGCGAGTCCTTCACGGCCGAGTTCGAGGCACACCGTGTCGACCCCAACCAGGTCGACGCCCCGCGCATCGCGGTCCGCTCGGTGCTGAAGTGCATCGCCGAGTCCGGCGTGTGTCAGGCGTGCTACGCCCGGTCCATGGCCTCGGGCAACACCGCCCAGATCGGCGACGCGGTCGGCATCATCGCCGCGCAGTCGATCGGCGAGCCCGGCACCCAGCTGACCATGCGCACGTTCCACACCGGCGGCGTCGCCGGCGCGGACATCACGCACGGCCTGCCGCGTGTCGTCGAGCTGTTCGAGGCCCGCAAGCCGAAGGGCCTCGCGCAGATCGCCGAGCAGGACGGCGTCACCCGGGTCGAGAAGTCCGACAAGGACATCATCGTCACGGTGACCGACGAGACGGGCGAGGAGCACGCCTACAAGTTCCCGCCGCGTACGCGCCTCTTCGTCGAGGACGGCGAGCAGGTCAAGGCCGGCCGTCAGCTCAGCGAGGGCTCGCTGTACCCACACGACCTGCTGCGTCTGCGCGGCCGGACCGAGACCGAGCGCTACCTCGTCAAGGAGGTGCAGGAGGTCTACAAGTCCCAGGGCGTGGACATCAACGACAAGCACATCGAGCTGATCGTGCGGCAGATGCTCAAGAAGGTCCGCGTGGACCAGAAGGGCGACACGCACTACCTGCCCGGCGCGCTGGTCGACCGCTACGAGTTCGCGGACGCGAACGCGGCGGTCAAGAAGTCCAAGGGCGAGACCGCGCAGTACGAGGAGATCATCCTCGGCATCACGAAGGCCTCGCTGAACACGGACTCGTTCCTCTCGGCCGCCTCCTTCCAGGAGACGACGAAGGTGCTGACCGACGCGGCGCTCGAGGGCAAGAAGGACACGCTCAACGGCCTGAAGGAGAACGTGATCATCGGGAAGCTCATCCCGGCGGCCACGGGCCTCAAGCGCTACCGCCGCATCGAGATCGAGCCGGCGGAGCCGCTGCCCCGGGCGATGGACGACGTGGGCCTGTTGGACCAGGACGAGATCGCCGCGGAGCTCCTCGAGGGCGACGGCGGGCTCGGCGGGTTCGGCTCCTCGTTCGACAACGACATCTCGACGCTCGAGGACATCGGCGTCGGCGGAACGGATCCCGGCTTCGCCGAGGAGCTCGCCGACCTGGACATCCCGACCGAGGACTGAGCGCCGTGCCCGTCAGGGCCTGACGCATCGGGACGGAGGCCCGCCGAGATCGGCGGGCCTCCGTCGTTCCGGGCGGGTTCAGGGTTGGCCCTGATGTGCGCCCGCCGCCCGGCTGCCAGCCTGCCGGGCATGGTGGTCGACCACGGGGACCGGCGGCGAGCGGAGCAGGACGGAGGAGGTGCGCCGTGGGCCGCAAGCTGAGGATCGGACCACTCGTCCCGGGTCTCGGCGGCGTCGCCGACCGGGCCGCGCGACCGCTGCTGCGCGCCGCGTTCGCCGCCCGCGGGACGGTGGGGCCGGACAGCGCGGCGGCCGGCGGACTGGCCGGGCGCCTGCGCACCGCCATGGACCGCGGCGAACGGTCGCTCCTGCTGGGCATCCTGCCCGCGGGACACAACACCGGGGTCTCGATCGTCGAGGTCGACGGGGACGGTCGAATGGTGCTGCACGGCAGCGACGAGGAGGAACGCTTCACCGCCGAGAAGCACTGCGACGCGTTCCCGGTGCGCGCACTGGATGTCGCGCGTAGGCGGCTCGACGCGCTCGGTGCCGGGCCGCAGGACGTCCTCTGCGCCCTGACCGCCTGGGACTATGCGGTCCTCGGCGGCACGATGGCGCGCTGCACGATCGAGGAGTTTCCCGGACCCCTGGTCTTCGGGGCCCCCGAGGAGATGAACCACCGCCACATGCTCGCCGCGTCGGGCACCGCCGGTCGCCTGCGCGAGGCGTTCGGCCGCGACATCCCCGTGGTGGGGGTCGACCACCACGAAGGGCACGCGGCCCTGGGCTGGTCGCTCTCGCCGTTCGCCCAGGACGGCCGGACCACGCTCGTCACCGTGATCGACGGCTACGGCGAGAGCTCGGCGGTCTCCCTCTACCTCGCGGACGGCACCGGCGTGCGGCTGCTGCGCCGGTTCCCCAGCCTCGTCGACTCGCTCGGCCTCCTGTACGGGCTCATCAGCTCGACCCAGGGGGGCTGGCCGATGCTGAGCAGCGAGGGCCGCTACATGGGCGCCGCCGCCTGGGGCGAGCAGGACCGTCTCGCGAACCCCTATTACCGGCTGCTGCGGCAGATCGTGTGGCTGACCCCCGACGGGGAGTTCCGCATCAACCGCGCGCTCGCCGGCTGGGCGCGGTACGGCAAGGGCCGACCGTACACCGCCGAGCTCGAGCGGATCCTCGGCCCGGCGCTGACGCGCGACCAGCTCTGGCACCCGGACGCCGTGCTCGACGTCGACGCCGTCGCGCACGCGGAGATCACCGAGGACCGCGTCGACAAGGCCGCTGCGCTGCAGATGGTCTTCGAGGACTGCCTGCTGCACGTCATCGAGCACGCGGTCCGGTCGACGGGCGTCGAGCGCCTCGTCCTCTCGGGCGGCACGGCGCTGAACTGCGTCGCGTCGCTGAAGCTGCTCGAGCACTTCGACGGCCCCCGGATGACGCGGCTGCACGGGCGCGCCTGCGGGCCGCTCGCGATCTGGGCGCCTCCGGTCCCCAGTGACGCCGGGGGGCCGATCGGCGCCGCGATGGCCTTCGGCCTCCGGGCCGGGGGGCGCCCCGGCGAGCGCCTGCGGCACGCCTTCCACTGCGGGATCGCGCCGACGAGCGCCGCGATCGAGCGCGCCGCGAGCGCCGCCGACCTGGAGTGGCGCGAGGTCGGCGACGCCGCGGACGGCGTCGATGCCCTCGCCGACCGGATCGCCCGGACGCTGGCCGCGGACGGCGTCCTCGGCCTCTTCCAGGGCGCCGCCGAGATCGGCCCCCGGGCGCTCGGGCACCGGTCGATCCTCGCCAACCCCACCAACCCGGACACCCTGGCGGTGATCAACGATCGCGTGAAGCGGCGCGAGCGCGTCCGCCCGCTCGCTCCGATGGTCACCCACCGCGCGGCCCCGGCGCTGTTCGAGCTCGCCGAGGGGGCGGCCACCGCCGACCACTGCGCCTACGACTGGATGGTGCTCGCGGCGCGGGCGCGCCAGGGGGCGCGGCGCAGCGTCCCCGCCGTGGTCCACCGCGACGGCACGTCGCGCATCCAGATCGTGCGGCCCCTCGAGGACCCGCTGACCTTCGCGACGCTGGAGGCCATGGGCCGGCACGTGGGTGTGGAGGTCGCGGTGAACACCTCACTGAACGTCGGCTCGCCGATCGTCCAGACCCCGGAGCAGGCGGTCGAGGTGCTCCGCCGGGCGACCGCGATGGACGGGCTGGTCATGGTCGGGGACGACGGACGGGCGTTTCTTGTGCAGCACCGCGACCGCCGTCCGCCGGACGAGCACCGGCGCGCGGGCATCTGGGACGACGCGTCGACGCCGGACCACGAGCCCTCGAGGCGGGCATGAGCGGTCTCGAGCGCCCGGCGGACGGGCACGTCGTCCTGACCGGCGCCACGGGCTTCGTCGGCACCCTCGTGCTCGAGCGGCTGCTGGCGCGGCCGGACGTGCAGGTCGTCGCGCTCGTCCGGGCGGCCGACGACGGGGCCGCCCAGGCGCGGCTCGAGGAGCTCGCCCGGGTGACCTGGGGGGACGCCGCGCCCCTGGAGGGACGGGTGCGGACCCTCGCCTCCGACCTCGGCCGACCGCGCCTGGGGCTGTCCGAACAGGCCTTCGACGAGCTCGCCGACGAGGCCGGGACGGTCGTCCACTGCGCCGCCTCTATCGACTTCGACCTGCCGCTCGCCGAGGCGACGGCGATCAATCTCGACGGCACCCGCCGCGTGCTCGAGCTCGTCTCCGCGGCCCGGGCCCGCGGGCGGGCCGGCCGGCTCGTGCACGTCTCGACCGCCTACGTCCACGGTCGGGCCGACGCCATCGGCGGCGAGTGCGATCCCGTCGCTCCGGCCTACCGCAACACCTACGAGGAGACCAAGCATGCCGCCGAGCGCGCGGTCACCGCGCTGGGCGGCGACACGGTGATCGTCCGGCCGAGCATCGTGGTCGGCGACTCGCACACGGGCTGGACGAGCGCGTACAACGTCATCTACCCGACGCTGCGGCTGATCGCGCGTCGCGTCCTGAAGGTCGTGCCCGCGCCGCCGGGGTGCGTCGTGGACCTCGTCGGCGTCGACCAGGTCGGGGACGTGATCGACCGGCTCGTCGCGCGGCCGCACGAGCGCGGGATCGTCCAGGTCGTCGCGGGCGAGACGGCACGCACCATGGAGGACCTCCGTCGGGTGCTCGCCGAGCACTACGGGCTGTCCGAGCTGCCGTGCGACCCTTCGATCGCCGACCGCCTCGGCGTCTACTCGCCGTACACCGACATCCGGGGGCGCTTCGAGCTGCAGCGGGCGCGCGAGCTCGGCTTCCGGCCCGTCCCGGCAGAGACCCTGCTGCCGCGCATCCTCCGCCACGCCGACGAGGCGCGCTGGGGGCGGGCGGCGCTGCCGCACCGTCCGCGCCCGGTCCCGCTGCCGGCCGGGTGAGCCGTGCTCGCCACGCTCGCCGCCCTGGCCACCCGTCGGTCGCGCCCGGTCCTCGTCGTCTGGGTGGTGGTGGTCGCGATCCTCGCGCTGCTCGGCCGGGGCATCGACGACCGCATCGACGTGGCAGGTCTGCAGCTCGCCGGCACGGACGCGGCGGTGGAGCAGGAGCTGCGCGACGAGCACTTCGGGCAGACCTCCACGGTCCCGGTGCTGGTCCACGGACCGGCGGCCGCCGTCTCCGAGGAGGCCCCACGGATCGCCCGTCGCCTGCAGGCCGACCCCGCCAACCGAGTGCTCGTCCCGCCCGCACGGGCGGCAGGGCCCGGGCGCCGGGCCGTGCTCGTCCTCGTGATCCGACGGCTCGAGCCGGGACAGCAGCCGGTCGACGCCGCCGAGCCGGTCGACGCCGTCGCGCGTAGCACGGACCCGGCGGTGACGGCGCGGGTGACCGGACCGGTGGCGGTCGCGTCGAGCATCAGCCGCCAGGGGATCGACGCGGCCGCGCACGCCGAGCTCATCGCCTTCCCCGTCCTGCTGATCGTGCTGCTGCTGCTCTTCCGCTCGCCGCTGGCGGCGCTCGTCCCGGCGATCGTCGGCGGGAGCACCGTCGCGGCGGCCATGGGGGGCATCGACCTCCTGCTTCGCGCGGGGCTCGAGCTCGACGCGTTCGCGGTCAACCTCGCGTCGATCATGGGCCTGGCGCTCGGGGTCGACTACTCGCTGCTGATCGTCACGCGCTTCCGTCAGGCGTGGTCCGAGCGCGATCCCTCGGCGTCGACGGCCGCGGAGGTCGGTCGCGCCGCGACGCTCACCACGCTGACCGCCGGGCGCACGGCCGCCCATGCGGGTGCGCTGCTGATGGTCGCGATGCTCACCGCCGTGCTGTTCGCACCCGGCACGTCCGTCCTGTCGGCCGCCGTCGGCGTCCTGCTCACGGCCGTGATCGCGACCGGCTCGAGCCTCCTCGCAGTCCCTGCGGCGCTGACGCTCGTCGGCGCGCACCTCGACCGCTGGCGGATCGGCGGGCCGCCGACCGCGCGGCAGGGTCGGCTGGCCACCCTCGTCCTGCGCCGCCCGCGCCGCGCGATCCTGCTGACGCTCCTGCCGCTGCTCGCGGTCTCCGCGCCGGCCGTCGGGCTCGAGGCGAACGCCCCGACGTCGCGGCAGCTTCCGGCAGACGATCCCGTGCGCGCGGACGTCGAGGTGCTCCGCTCGAGCTACGGCGTCGGCTGGGAGGCGCCGCTGGAGGTCACCTACGCGACGGACGAGACCCCGACGACGAGTCCGCGCATCCTGGAGGCGCTCGTCGCCAGTCAACGCCGGGTTCTGGCGATGCCCGGTGTGACCGCCGCGGTGGGACCGCAGGAGATCGCGACGGAGATCGCCGCCGTGGTCGGCGACGCCGGCATCGACCGTCTCGAGACCGGCAGCAGGCCGACGGGCGCGGCACCCGCCCCCGCGCCGGCGCCCGCCCCCGCATCGGCGCCGCCGGATGAGCCCGCGGCGTCGCGTCGATCGAGCACGCCGCCCGGGGCCGGGCGCGGGCCGGCGGCGATCATCGGTGCCGACGGGCGCGGGCACCTCGTGCTGGCCGCGATCGCCGGCGGTCCGCCGGCCGCCCGGAGCGCCGCCCGCGTCCTGGTCGACCCGGCGTTCGGCGGGCGGGGGATGCGGATGTTCGTGGCTCCCGACGGCGGCGCAGGCAGTCAGCAGGCCGTCGCCGTCCACCGGCGGCTGCAGGAGGAGCTTGCGCGCGTGGCCGGCGACCACGGGCTGCGCGCGGCCGTCGGCGGCGTCGGCGGGGAGGTCGTCGAGTACGAGGACGTGCTCACGCACCGGTTCCCCGTGCTGGTGCTCGCGCTGACGATCGCGTCCTTCGTCGCGCTGGCGGTCCTGCTGCGCTGCCTCCTCGTGCCGCTCGTCGCCGTCCTCCTGAACCTCGTCACCGTCGCCGCGACCTTCGGGGCGCTCGTCCTCGGCTTCGTCGGTACGGACCCCATCCTCGGTGGACCCGGCGACATCGACACGCTCGCGCTGACGATGATCTTCGTGATCGTCTTCGCGCTGTCCATCGACTACCAGGTGTTCCTGCTGTCGCGGATGCGCGAGGCCCTCGTCGGCGCCCGGGGGTCGCACGAGGCGATCCGCAGCGCACTCATCAGCACCGGTCCGGTGGTCACCGGGGCGGCGCTCATCATGTGCGCCGTCTTCGCCGCGTTCGCGACTACCGACTCGGTGTTCCTGCGGCAGCTCGGCATCGGCCTCGTCTTCGCGATCGCCGTCGACGCGACCGTGGTCCGGATGGTCCTGCTGCCCGCGATCCTCGTCCTGCTCGGCGACCGCGCCTGGACACCCCTGCGCCACGACCGCCCGGCCCCCCCGGACGGCGCCGCGCCACCGGTCGCGACGGTTCAGGGGCAGCCCTGATGTGGGCCCGCCGCACCCGCCCTACCGTGGGAGCACGATGGACGGACGCCCACGGGGAACAGCGATGAGCAGCGAGATCGACGAGCCGCCCGGCGGGGTCGCCCGCTTCGGGCGTCTGCGCGGCGCCGCCGTACGGGGGCTGGGCTCGGCGCTCCCCGAGACGACGGTGGACAACGCGGCCTTCGCCCACCTCGGCCTCGACGACGCGTGGCTGCGGTCGCGCACCGGCATCGCGTCGCGCCGTCGCTGCGACGCCCAGGACGGCGTCGTCGCGCTCGGGACCCTGGCCGGCGCCGCGGCCCTCACAGACGCCGGCGTGTCCGCGTCCGAGGTCGATGTCGTGGTCGTGGCCAGCATCTCGACCCGGACCGCCGTCCCGCCGGCATCGGCGCTCGTCGCGCACGCGCTGGGTGCCGGGGACGCCACCGCCTGCGACCTGGTCGGCAGCTGCTGCGGCTTCCTGTCCGGGGTGGCGTTCGCCACCGGGATGGTCGAGTCGGGTCGTGCCGACAACGTCCTCGTCGTGGGCGCCGAGCAGCTGTCGCGGATGCACCACGCCGCGCCGGAGCAGACCGCGCCGCTCCCTGGGGACGGGGCCGGTGCCGTCCTCGTCGTCGCCGACACCGAGCGCTCCCGGATCGGACCGGTCGTCCTGCGGTCCGACGGGGGCGGGCCACAGGTCATGCGGGTCACGAGCGACCGCGAGCTCTCGATGGACGGCGCCGCGACCTTCGCCGAGGCCGTCCCGCGGCGGAGCGACGCCGCCCGGGCGGCGGCCGCCGCCGCCGGGACCGTCCTGGACGACGTCGACCTGCTCGTCCTGCACCAGGCCAGCGGGCGCATCACCCAGGCCGTCGGGCGCCGGCTGGGCTTCGCCGGAGACCGCCTGGTCGACTGCATCGAGACGCTGGGCAACACCTCTTCGGCGTCGATCCCGATCGCGCTGGACCTTGCGCGCGCCGACGGCCGGCTGCGCCCGGGCACGCGCGTCGTGCTCGCGGCTTTCGGCGGCGGCCTCGTCTGGGGCGGCGTGCACGTCGAATGGACCGGGACCGACAGGCCCGGCGCTTCCCAGGACCGATCACCACGACACAGGAGGACCGCAGCATGACCCCCGTGACCACCGAGCGCGCCGAGGGCGTCGTCTTCCAGGCGCTCATCGACCTCGTCGAGGACGAGTCGCTCGTCCGCAGCGAGACCACGTTCGAGGAGCTCAAGATCGACTCGCTGGATCTCGTCGAGGTCCAGCAGATCGTCGAGGAGGAGCTCGGGATCCGCCTCCTGCGCGAGGACCTCAAGGAGCTGCGCACCGTCGGCGACGTCGTCACCCTCGTGGTCGGCAGGGCGTGATGGAGCGCCGGGACGTCGTCATCACCGGTGTCGGTGCGGTCACGCCACACGGCTGCGGCGCCGCGAGCCTGTGGGACGGATGGATCGCCGGGCGGGTGGCGATCGAGGACGGTCGGGCCCACTGCCGAGACTTCCGCGCGACCGACTGGCTCACCAAGAAGGACATCCGCCGCAGCGACCGCTTCACGCACCTGTCGGTCGCGGCCGCCGAGGAGGCGATGCTCGACGCCGGCTGGGGCGACGGGGTGCCCGGCGACCCCGACCTCGCCGGCGTGGTCTGGGGGACGCAGATCGGGGGGATCGTCACGATCGAGGAGACCGTGCGCGACCTCGTGGAGCGCGGCGCCGAGTGCGTCTCGCCGTACGCGATCCCGGCGATCATCTCCAACTCCGCACCCGCCGCGATCGCGATGCGGCGCGGCCTGCGGGGGCCGTCCTTCGCCGTCAGCGTGGCCTGCGCCTCGGGCGGGCAGTCGCTGGCCATGGCGTGGATGCTGCTGCAGACCGGGGCCGCCGACGTCGTCGTCGCCGGCGGCAGCGAGGCGCCGATGACTCCGATGGCCGACGCGTGCTTCGCCAGCGTCGGCGCCACGTCGCTGACGGGCCGGTCGCTGCCGTTCGACGTGCGTCGCGATGGGTTCGTCCCCGGTGAGGGTGCGGGTGCGGTCGTGCTCGAGGCGGCCGAGGTCGCCCGGGCCCGCGGCGCGCGCGTCCACGGGACGCTGCTCGGCGTGGGCCTCACCAGCGACGCCCACCACATCGTCGCCCCGGGGCCCGACGGGCGTCAGGCCGCGCGCGCGATGACGCTCGCCCTGCGGAGCGCCGGCGTGGACCCCGACGACGTCGCCTACGTCAACGCCCACGGCACCGGGACCCCGCTGAACGACGCGGCCGAGGTCCGGGCCATCCGCACCGCGCTCGGGCCGCGGGCGGAGACCGTCCCGGTCTCGTCGCTGAAGTCCTCGACGGGGCACCTCATCGGCGCCGCGGGGGTGGTCGAGGCGATCGTGACGCTGCGCGCGCTCAACGAGCGGGTGACGCCGCCGACGTTGTCCTGCGAGCAGCCGGACCCGGCGCTCGGTCTGGACTTCGTCCGCTCCGGTCCCCGTCCGATGGAGACGCGCTCCGCACCGCCGGTCGCCCTCTCCAACTCGTTCGGCTTCGGCGGTCACAACGCCGTGCTCTGCCTGGGGGCCGCGGCATGAACCGGATCGCCGAGCCGTTCGACGAGCTCGAGGTCGGGACGGCGCTGCACAGCGACGGCCGCACCGTGACGGAGGCCGACATCGCCGCCTTCGCCGCGCTCACGTGGGACGTGCACCCGGTGCACACCGACCAGGAGTGGGCGGCCGCATCGCCCTTCGGCGGCCGCATCGCCCACGGCATGCTCGTCCTGTCGTTCGCGATGGGCCTCGTCGGCCCGTGCCTGGAGCGCAGCCGGGTCGTCGCGGTCCGTCGGGTCACCGACGCGACGTTCCGCGCTCCGGTGCGCCCGGGGGACACGATCCACCTCGAGGCACGCGTCGCGCGGCTGGTGGAGATCGACGACGGCACGGGCCTGGTGAGCTGGAAGGGCCGGGTGCTCACGCACCGCGGGGACTGCGCCATGTCGGTCGGGCTCGACATCCTGTGGCGTCGGGCGCTCGTCTGCGAAGAAGTGATGGCATGACCCTGCTGGACGGCAAGCGCCTGCTCATCACGGGCGTCCTGACCCGCGAGAGCATCGCCCACGCGACGGCCGAGCGGGCACTGGACCTCGGAGCGGAGGTCGTCCTGACCTCGTTCGGGCGGGCGATGCGGATGACGGCCCGCGCGGCGCGGACGCTGAGCGCCGAGATCGACATCCTCGAGCTCGACGTGCACGACGACGAGCATCACCGGGCGCTCGCCCGAGAGCTCGACGCCCGCTGGGGCGCGGTCGACGGGGTGCTGCACGCGATCGCGTTCGGCAACGCCGACGCCTACTCCGGGTCGTTCGTCGACACCGACGAGGACGCGGCGATGCAGGCGTTCCGCACCACCGCGTGGAGCTACAACGCGCTCGCGCGGACGGTCGCGCCGCTGATGGCACGGGCACCGCGGGGCGCCTCGCTCGTCGGCCTCGACTTCGACGGGGCCGCGGCCTGGGCCGGGTACAACTGGCTCGCGGTCGCGAAGGCGTCGCTGCGGAGCATCAACACGTACCTGTGCGCCGAGCTCGGCCCGCACGGGGTGCGCTGCAACCTCGTTGCCTCCGGCCCGCTGCGCACCGTCTCGGGGAGTGTGTTGCCGCTGCTCGAGAAGGCGGCCGACTCCTGGGGCGGGCAGGCCCCGGTGGGGTGGGACCCGGACGACGCCGGCGTCGTGGCGGACGCGATCTGCCTGCTGATGAGCGACTACTCGCGTGGCATCACCGGGGAGCTCATCCACGTCGACGGTGGGCTGCGCGCGGTCGGCGGCCATGTGCCGGAGGACTGGCGGCGCCAGCCGACGGACCTTGCGGCGCTCACCGACCCGAGGACGCCGGCGTGAACGCCTCCGGAGGGCCGGTGCGGGTGGAGCAGCACGGAGACGTCATCGAGCTCGTCCTCGTCTCCCCTCCACGCAACCTGTTCGACCACGCGATGCGGCGGGCGCTGCACGCCGGGATCGACGAGGCGCGCGAGGTCGGCGCCCGCGCCGTGGTGCTGCGGGCGGAGGGCGACTGCTTCACCGCGGGGGCCGATCCCGAGGTCTTCGCCGAGCACGACGGCCGCACCGCCCCGCAGTTCGTCGCGGAGGTGCTCGCGCTCGCCCACGCGTTCGAGGAGCTGCCGTGCCCGACGATCGTCCTCGTCCACGGCCTGTGCCTCACCGCCGGGCTCGAGCTCGCGCTCGCCTGCGATCTCGTGGTCGCGACGCGCACCGCACGCTTCGGGCTCGTCGAGGCCGTCGTGGGTCTGACGCCGCTCATGGGCGGCACCCAGCGGCTGACCGCACGGGCGGGTGCGGGCCGGGCCCTGGAGCTCGTGCTCACGGGCGGCCTGTACCGCGCGCCCGTCCTGCACGAGTGGGGGGTGGTCAACCGCGTCGTCGAGGACGAGGACGCGCTCCTGCTCAAGGGCCGCGCGCTGGCGCGGAAGCTCGCCGCCGGGCCGACACGGGCGCACGTGGTCACCCGGCGGGTCGTGCTGACGGCGGCGCGGGAGGGCGTCGCGGCCGCCGACGCGGCGCTCCCGGCACTCACGGCACCGCTGTTCGACACCGCCGACCTCGACGCCGGCCTGGAGAGCTTCCGGACCGCCGGGGCGGGCAGCGCCGTCTTCGTCGGCCGCTGACGCCGCCGCCCGACGTCAGCGTGCGTCGGGTGTGGAGCTGAGTCCGGCGGCCCAGATCCGCAGCGCGTCACGCTCCGCCGTCGTCAGTCCCACGGCCGGATCCGTGCGGACGAGCAGTGTGGGAGCGCCCCGCCCACGGCGCTCGTGCGCCCAGGTGTCGCAGCGCGCGTCCAGCGCGTCGTCGAGCCAGGCGACCGCCTGCGCGCCGACATGACCGTCGATCGCCGCCAACTTCCAGTGGGCGTTGGCGCGACCGGGATTGCGGTCGAACGACAGCCACGGAAGCCGGGGGAGACCCAGCAGCGCCGGCAGGTGCTCGTCCGCCCGTTCCTCCCAGCCGGTGCACCACACGAGCTCGAACTCCGACATCAGGCCCAGGAGGAGAGCGGGAGCCTGGGCTGAAAGGAGATGGGCGACACCGTCGATCTGGTGCCAGGAGCCGTCTGGACAGGTGTCGGGGGTGAAGCCGAACAGCGAGATGACGCCATCGACGTCCACGAGCAGCAGGGGTTTGGCAGGCATGTGCGCCCACATGGTGACTTTTCTGCGCGTACGGCGTACTTCTGACGAGGACGCGATACCGTTCCTCGAGCCGGTTCTGGTCAAGCCCACGGTCCGAGCTGTCGATGAATGGCATGACCGCTCCCGTCGCATCTGTCCCGCGACGGCCCGGCGACAACCACACGTATGACGATCCAAATCGGAATCCTCCTCGCCCTCCTCTGTGCGCTCGCCGCCAACCTGGGCTTCTTCTACAAGCACCGCGGCTGCAACGAGGTGCCGTCGGTCGACGTGAAGCACCCGCTCCGCACCGCGAAGTCGCTGTGGAGCTCGAAGTGGTTCGCGCTCGGCATGCTGCTCGGCCTCGTCGGCTGGATCCTCCACGTCGGCGCGATCGCCCTCGCCCCGCTCTCCACCGTGCAGGTCGTCCTCTCCAGCGGCGTCGTGCTCATCGCGGTCATGGCGGACCGCATCTTCGGCTTCTCGGTCGACCGGCGTCAGTGGTGGGGCCTGGGCCTCACCGGCATCGGACTCGCCGTCCTCGCCCTCACCATGCCCGGCGGACGCGAGATCCACGGCTTCTCGCTGCAGGCGATGGTCGCCTTCGAGGCCGGTCTCATCGGCCTCGGCGCGCTCCTACTGCTCGGTCCGCGCGCGGGTGCGCCGAGCGAGCACCACGGCGTCATGCTCGCCGCCGCGACCGGCATCCTCTTCGGCGTCTGCAACATCGCCGTGAAGGCCCTGACCGAGCTCATCGGGATGGAGGGCGTCACCGCGCTCATCAGCCCCTGGCTCGTCGTGGCGATCGCCGCGTCGGCCACCGCGTTCTACGCCTCGGCCAAGTCGCTGCAGGACGGTGGGGCGGTGGAGGTCATCGCGATCACCGGCACGGCGGCGAACATCTCGTGCATCGCCGGCGGCATCGTCGTCTTCGGTGATCCGATGCCTGCCGACGCGGTGGGCATCGTCTTCGCCGCCGTCGCCTTCGCGATGGTCGTCATCGCCAGCGCGCTCACCCCGGCCCCGGTCCGCTCGACCGAGGCTGCCCGCACCGCCACCGCCTAGCCCGCTCCTCGGTTCAGGGGTAGCCCCGATGTGCGGGGCACTCCCGGCTTCTACCGTCAGGCCGATGCGGACCACGACGGGGGAGGGGCACATGCTCACGCACGACCGGTCGGCCACGGCCGCGCGATCGTCGCGCGATCGTCGCATCGACACCGGCGCGGCCATGCTCGGCTTCGGCTCGGCGCTACCCGACGGCGTCACCACGAACGCCGACTTCGCGCACCTCGGGGTCGACGACGAGTGGCTGGTCTCGCGGACGGGGATCCACTCGCGGCACCGGTCCGACGCCCAGGACGGCGTCGTGGAGCTCGGCGCCCAGGCCGCCACCGCGGCGCTGCGGGACGCCGGCGTCGCGGCGCAGGACGTCGACATGGTCGTCCTGGCGAGCATGTCGGCCAGTGCGGTGATCCCGCCCGCCTCGGCGCTCGTCGCCCACAAGATCGGTGCGGTGAACGCCGGCGCCTTCGATGTCGGCTGCGCCTGCAACGGCTGGATCTCCGCCATGTCCTTCGCCACCGGGCTCGTCGAGTCCGGGCGGGCGGGGATGGTCCTCGTCGTCGGGGCCGAGCAGCTGTCGCGCCTCGTACACGCGGACCCGCGCCACACGCACCACCTCGCCGGCGACGGGGCCGGCGCCGCGCTGATCGGCGCGTGCGACGGGGAGACGCGGATCGGACCGGTCGTGCTGCACGCCGACGCCTCGGGCCCGGAGGTCATGCGCGTCACGCCCGACCACACGTTCTCCATGGACGGCCAGGCCGTCTTCGCGGAGGCGGTTCCGCGGCTGGCGTCCGTCACGGTCGAGGCGGTCGCCGCCGCCGGCCTGAAGCTCGACGACATCGATCTCTTCGTCATGCACCAGGCCAACGGCCGCATCACCCAAGCGGTCGCCCGACGACTCGGCGCGTCTGCCGAACGTGTGGTCGACTGCATCGAGACGATCGGCAACACGTCCTCGGCGTCGATCCCGATCGCCCTGCAGAAGGCCCGCGAGGCCGGACGCCTGCGGCCCGGTGCCCGACTGGCACTCGCCGCGTTCGGCGGGGGACTGGTGTGGGGCGGCGTCGTGCTCCAGTGGGGCGCGGATGCCTGAGGAGTCCGGACGCCCGGATGGCTGCGCCATCGTGACCGGCGGGTCGCGAGGGATCGGTGCGGCGATCGCCCGCGCGCTCGCCGCCGACGGCTGGCCGGTCTGCCTGAGCTACCGGGCGGACGCGGACTCGGGCAGGGCGGTCGCGCAGGAGCTCGGTGCCGGCACCTTCGCCGTACGCGCGGACGTGAGCGAGCCCGACGACGTCGAGGCCCTGTTCACCACGGCCGAGGAGCGGTTCGGCCGCGTCGCGGTGCTCGTGAACAACGCGGGCATCCGGGCGGACCAGCTGTCCATGCAGCTGACGGACGACGAGTGGCACCGGGTCATCGACACGAACCTCACCGGCTCGTTCCGCTGCGTCCGCCGCGCGCTGCCGAAGATGGTCCGCGGGCGGTTCGGCCGGATCGTCAACGTCTCGTCCGTCGTCGGGCTGAGGGCCAACCCGGGCCAGGCGAACTACGCCGCCTCGAAGGCGGCGCTGTTCGGACTCACCCGGTCCGTCGCCGCCGAGGTGGCGCGTCGGGGCGTGACCGTCAACGCGGTCGCTCCCGGCCTCATCACCACCGACATGACGGCGGACCTCCCGGCCGAGGCGGTGCAGATGATCCCCGCCCGGCGCGCCGGACGTCCTGAGGAGGTCGCCGCCTGCGTGCGGTTCCTGGCGTCCGTGGAGGCGAGCTACGTGACCGGCGCGACGCTCAGCGTCGACGGGGGCTGGGGCGCCTAGGCGCCCGGCCCCGGCGAGCGGCAGGCGTACGGGTCACGAGATGCACGCAACGGCCACCACCACCGCCTCCGGCCCGGTCCGGGCCCCGGACCGGCTCGCGGCCCTGTGCGATCCCGGGTCCCTGCGGATGCTCGATTCGGGTGGCTGGTCGGGCGTCGCCGTCCGTGCCGCGCAGGCCCGCGTCGCCGGGCGCCCCGTCGTCGTCTGGGCGCAGGACCGGTCGGTGCGCGCCGGCACGCTCGGGCCCGACGAAGCGGACGTGCTCGTCGCCGCGCTGCGCCTTGCGCTGAGCTCCCGGCTGCCGGTGATCGGCCTGGTGGACTCCGGGGGGGCGCGGTTGCAGGAGGGCGTCGGCGCGCTCGACGGCTACGCGCGGGTGTTCGCGGCCCAGGTGCTGCTGGCGCACGCCGGAGTCCCGCAGATCTCGATCGTCCTCGGGGGCTCCGCCGGCGGAGCGTCCTACTCGCCGGCGCTCACCGACTTCGTCATCCAGCTGCGGAGCGCCGCGATGTTCCTGACGGGGCCGCGGGTGGTGCGCGAGGCGCTCGGCGAACACGTGAGCGCGGACGAGCTCGGCGGGGCGCGCGTGCATGCCCGCAACGGCGTCGCGCACCTCGTCGCGGACACGGAGCCCGAGGCGTTCGCGCTCGCGCGGCGGCTGCTGGAGCTACTCGCACCCGGGCTCCCCGCGCGGTCCGCCGCACGGCGGTTCCCGGCCCGCCGCCCCGACCCGAGCTCGTCCGTCCCGACCGCACCGCGCGCGGTCTACGACATCCGCACGGTCATCGAGGCGCTCGCCGACGACGGGGACGTCCTCGAGCTCGCACCGCGCTGGGCCCGCAACGTCGTCACGGCCTTCGCCCGCCTCGACGGGCGCCCGGTGGCGGTCGTCGCGAACCAGCCCCGGCACCTCGGCGGCGCGCTCGACGTCGAGGGGTCGAGGAAGGCCGCGTGGTTCGTCGGGCGCTGTGCGGCGCTCGGTCTGCCGCTCGTCGTCCTCGTGGACACCCCTGGCTTCCTGCCCGGGCGCCGCCAGGAGTCCGATGGGGTCATCCGCGCCGGCGCGGGTCTCGTCGAGGCGTTCGTCCTGGCGGGCGCGACGGTCCCGGTCGTCACCGTGGTCCTGCGACGCTCCACCGGCGGTGCCTTCATCGCGATGGGTTCACGCGGGCTCGGCGCCGGCCGCGTGCTGGCCTGGAGGGGGGCCCGCATCGGGATCATGGGCGGTCGCGAGGCGAGCGAGGTGATCCACGCCCGCCGCCTCGCCGACGCGGCCGAGCCCGAGGCCGAGCGTCGCGTCCTGGCCGAGGCCTACGAGGCGGAGCACCTCGACGCGGAGGCGGCGGTCGCGGCGGGTGCGGTCGACGCCGTCATCTCCCCGCCGCAGACCCGGGAGCGACTGATCGCAGCCCTCGACGAGGCCTCGCCGGCCGGGGCTTCGCGGTGAGCGGCACCGGTCCGTCCTCGCTGCACTGGGGGACTCGTCGTCGCAGACGCGCGCGTCCGGACGGCCGAGCTTCGCCGACCGTCTCGCGGAGCACCTGGAGCCGCGCCGGTACGTCAACGTCGCGGCCTACGGGGTGCGCGCAGGCGCTGCTCTGCGACGCGGCGGCCGCCCCAGGGACCGGGGGCCGGGAGATGTCCCCGCTCAGGCGGCGGTCGAGCCGAGAAGCTGCTCGCCGGTGACGACCCACGCGCCCGGCACGAGCCGGCGCGTCAGACCGCGCAGCACGCGGCCGGGGCCCACCTCGACGAACCGGTCGGCCCCGAGGCCGACGAGCGCCTGGATGGTCGCCGGCCAGCGGACCGGCTGCACGAGGGTCTCGGCGAGATCGGAGACGGGGTCCGCGATCGGTCGGCCGTTCGTGCAGGAGACGACCGGCACGCGCGGCTCCGAGAAGGTCGTGGCCTGCAGCGCGTCGCGGAACGGCGCGACCGCCGGGCGCAGCGCCTCGGAGTGCATGGCCCCGGGGACCGGGAGCACCGCGCAGCCGATGCCGCGAGCGGCGCCGTCGCGGGCTGCAGCGAGGACCGCCGCGCGCGGTCCGGAAAGCACGATCTGCTGCGGGCCGTTGTCGTTGGCGACGACGAGCCCGTGCGCGGCGGCGAGCTCGTCCGCCTGCGCAACCGCGTCGCGGCCGAGAACGGCCACCATCCCGCCGGGCGGCCCGGTGCCTGCGGCCTCGTCGGTGAGGGCGCCGCGCAGGGCCACGAGGCGCAGGGCGTCGTGGGCGTCGAGCGCGCCGGCGCACACCAGGGCCGCGAACTCGCCGAGCGAGTGTCCCGCGGTCGCGGCGACGTCCAGCCCGCCGAGGTCGTCCCACCAGGCGATGCTGGCGCAGAAGATCGCGGGCTGGGCGAACCGCCCCGCCTCCGTGATCCGCGGGAACGGGTCCTCGCCGGCGAGCTCGATCGCGTGGGCGAGCAGATCGGGGCGCACGCGTGCGACGAGTGCACCGATGTCCGGCGTCTGCGAGCCCTGTCCCGGAAAAAGCGCCACCGTGGTCATGGGGCCCACGCTAGAGCGGTCGCGCAGGGTGCACATCAGGGAGGACCCTGAACGTCACGGCGCGGCAGCCAGGCCATCATCGACGTGAGCTTCGTGGCAGGTCGTCATATGACGTGGTGGAGGTCAGGGGACGCCCGGATACTGGTGCCATGTTGGAACACAGGGGTGTCCAAACCATGATGGTCCCGGCGAACGAGCGTCTGGCGGCGCTCACCAACCGCGAAGAAGAGCTGCTCGGGCTCATCGCCCTGGGGTGGTCCAACGGGATGATCGGCGAGCGGCTGTGGCTGAGTCCCAAGACGGTCGAGACGCACGTCCGCAGCATCTTCAGCAAGCTCGACCTGCCGCCGTCGCCGCAGCAGCACCGCCGGGTCGCGGCGGTCCTCGTGTACCTCGAGGCCCGCGAGCCCGCCGCCCGTCGCACGTCGCACGCGGCGTGATCGCGCGCGACCCGCTGCCGCACCGTCGTCCCGTTCTTCCGAGCATGTGCCGCCATGGACATGGTGGGTCGCGGATACGGTCAGGTCCGAGTAGCGTTGTCCAGATCGACAGCGCATTGTGCGGATCGTCCAAAAGGAAGTCATGGCCACGACGGAGCCGAAGACGAGCAGCAACCTCCAGGAGCTGGCCAAGCGGCACCTGTGGCTGCACTTCAGCCGCATGGGCGCCTACGACGCCGGCGCGGAGATCCCGATCATCGTCAGGGGCGAGGGCTGCCACGTCTGGGACGAGCACGGCAACCGGTACTTCGACGGCCTGAGCGCGCTCTTCTGCGTCAACATCGGCCACGGACGCCACGACGTCGCCCAGGCGGGCGCCGACCAGGCGAGGGAGCTGGGCTTCTTCACGAACTGGTCCTACGCCCACCCGCGCGCCATCGAGCTCGCCGCCCGCCTCGCCGACCTGGCACCGGGCGACCTCAACCGCGTGTTCTTCACGAGCGGCGGCGGAGAGTCCGTCGAGTCCGCGATCAAGCTGGTACGGCAGTACCACAAGCTCACCGGCAATCCGAACAAGACGAAGATCGTCGCGCGGGAGACCGCGTACCACGGGACCACGCTCGGGGCGCTCGCGGCGACCGGTATCACTGCGCTACGTCAGCCGTTCGAGCCCTTCACCCCGGGCGGCTGTCACGTCACGAACACCAACCAGTACCGCCTCGAGCCCGGCTACGGCGCCGAGAACCTCGCGGAGGCGATCGCGAAGCGGATCGACTTCGAGGGTCCCGAGACCGTCGCAGCCGTCATCCTCGAGCCCGTGCAGAACGCCGGCGGCTGCTTCGTGCCGCCCGAGGGGTACTTCCAGCGCGTCCGCGAGATCTGCGACGAGCGCGACGTGCTGCTCATCAGCGACGAGGTCATCTGCGCGTTCGGCCGGCTCGGGGAGTGGTTCGGCGCGCAGCGCTACGGCTACCAGCCGGACATCATCACGACGGCGAAGGGCCTGACGAGCTCCTACGCCCCGATGGGCGCCGTCCTCGCGTCGGACAAGCTCATGGAGCCGTTCCTGGAGGGCACCAACTCCTTCGCCCACGGCTTCACCTGGGGCGGACATCCGATGTGCGCGGCGGTCGCGATGGCGAACCTGGACGTGTTCGAGGAGGAGGGCATCCTCGAGAACGTCCGGGAGAACGAGCCGCAGTTCCGCGCGATGCTCGAGTCCCTGCGCGACATCCCGATCGTCGGCGACGTACGCGGCGCCGGGTACTTCCAGGCGATCGAGCTGGTGAAGGATCGCGAGACCAAGGCGTCCTTCTCCCGCGCCGAGGGCGAGTCGCTGCTGCGCGGGTTCCTCTCCGGTGAGCTCTTCCGGCGGGGCCTGATCTGCCGCGCCGACGATCGCGGCGACCCGGTCATCCAGCTCTCGCCGCCGCTGATTTCCGGTCCCGAGCACTTCGCCGAGATCGAGTCGATCCTTCGTCCCGTGCTCGAGGAGGCGTCGATCCGGATCTGATGCTCACGCTCAGCGAACTGCTCGTCGATCTGGACGTCCGCCTCCTCGCCGGCGAGGGCGCGCTCGACCAGCCCGTGCGCTGGGTGCACATCACCGAGCTGCCCGACCCAACCCCGTTCCTCAACGGCGGCGAGCTCCTGCTGACCACCGGGATGGCGCTCAACGCGGCGAAGGCCCAGCGCGAGTTCGTGACACGGCTGGCCGACCACGGCCTCGCCGGGCTCGGGGTCGGGACGGGCTTCGGCCACGACGCGGTGCCGGAGGCGATGATCAAGGCGGCGGCCGAGCTCGGCTTCCCGCTCTTCGAGGTGCCGTACGAGCTGCCGTTCATCGCCCTCACCGAGCGGGCGTTCACCCGGCTGGTCAACGAGCAGTACGCCCTCCTGCAGCGATCGATCGTCGCGCAGGAGCGGCTCCAGCGGATCGTGCTCTCCGAGCGTGGCCTCGAGGCGATCGCCGGTCAGCTCGCGACGCTCATCGGTGGCGCGGCGCTGGTGTTCGACGGTCGCGGGGAGCCGCTGGCCCACCGGACGTTCCGTCGCGACGCCGACCCGGAGCTGCTCGCCTCGCTGGGCGAGGAGCTGCGCGAGCGTGCGCGTCGCGGCGAGGCCCGCGAGTTCCTGCCGACGACCGCCGCCTTCGGTGGTCGCGCGCTGGCCCTCCCGGTCGCCAGCCCCGGCGCGACGGCGGGTTCGGTCCCGCAGGCGTGGCTGGTGGCGGCCAAGGACCAGGGAGGCCTGGCCGAGATCGACCGGCTGATCCTCCACCAGGCGGTCACGGTCGTCGCGCTGGAGCTCCTGCGCGTGCGGGTCGCCGACGCGACCGAGCGCCGGCTGGCGGGCGACGTGCTCAGCGAGATCGTGGCCGGGGAGGTCGAGGGTCCCGAGCTGCAGCGCCGCCTGGAGCCGTTCGGCCTCGGCGGCCGGATCACCGCGCTGGCCGTCGCGGTGCCGGGCAGCGGGCCGAGCCATCCGGTGTCGGGTCCGCCGACCAAGGTGGAGACGGCGGTCACGGAGGCCCTCCGCGCGGAGGCGGTCAGCGGGCTCGTGGCCACGACCGGCCGGTTCGTCGGCGTGCTGCTCCCGGGGTTCCTCGACGAGGAGCTCTTCGACACCTGCGAGCGGCTCGTCGCCCGCGTCGCCGCGACCCTGGGCCTGGAGCCGCTCGCCGGGGCCGGACGGGCCGTCCAGGCGGGCCGGGCCCGCGAGGCCTGGCACGAGGCCCGCTGCGCGCTGGAGGCCCGTGAGCTCGGGGCCGACCCGGCGGGCGCGCGCAACGGCACCGCGGCCTCCGCGGAGGCGGCGCGGGTCGCGACCTACCGGGACCTGGGCTCCTTCCAGCTGCTGCTGGCCCTGCAGGACACGGACGCCCTACGGCTCTTCTGCGAGTCGCTCCTGGGGCCGATCGAGGACGGCGAAGGGCACTACGGCGGCGAGCTGATGCGCTCGCTCGAGGCGTTCATCGAGTGCAACGGCCAGTGGGAGTCGGCGGCCCGTCTCCTCTTCTGCCACCGCCACACGCTGCGCTACCGGATCCGCAAGATCGAGGAGATCACCGGCCGCGACCTCGGACGCGCGCGCGACCGGATCGAGTTCTGGCTCGCGCTGCGCGGGCGCGAGATGGCGCCGGCGACCGCGGGGGACGGCGGCCGGCGGTGAGGATCGCGGTGCTCGGCGCGGCCGGCACGATCGCCCCGGCGATCGTCGCCGACCTGGCCGGGAGCCCCGAGATCGACGAGCTGACGCTCCTGGATCGCGACGGGGCGTCCGCCCGGGCGGTGGCGGAGCAACACGGCGCGGGCACGGCCCAGGCGGCCGCGGTCGACGGCGACGACCGTCAGGCCCTGACGCTGGCGATCGAGGGACACCAGGTCCTGGTGAACGCGGCGAGCTACCGCACCAACCTGGCGGCGATGGACGCGGCGCTCGCCGCGGACTGCTGCTATCTCGACCTCGGCGGCCTCTACCACGTGACCGCGCAGCAGCTGCGCCTGCACGAGGCGTTCGCGGAGCGGGGGCTCCTCGCGATCCTCGGCTGCGGCGCGGCGCCGGGAAAGACGAACGTCATGGCGGTGCGTGGCGCTCGCGAGCTGGATCGCGTCGACGCCGTGCGCTGCAGTTCGGCCGGCCTGGACGGCGACCCGGCGCCCGGGTTCGCCGCTCCGTACGCCCTCGAGACCCTGATCGACGAGCTGACCCTCGAGCCCATCGTCGTCCGCGACGGGGTCGCGCGGGCGGTGGCCCCGCTGACCGACGGCGGGACGGTCGCGTTCAGCGACCCCATCGGCCCGCGCGGCTCCCTGTACACGCTGCACTCCGAGGTCCTCACGCTCCCGGGCTCGCTGGGCGCCGCGTCCTGCGACTTCCGGCTCTCGCTGGAGCCCGCGGTCCGCGAGAGGCTGCTCGAGCTCGCCGCCCTTCCCCGGGAGGAGCTGCGGTCGATCCGACCCGCCCGACCGTCCGGGTCGACCTTCTCCGCCCAGCACGTCGAGCTGGCCGGGATGCGCGACGGCGCGCCCGCGACGGTCACGGTGACCGCCATGACGCGCCCCGACGACGAGCTGCGCTTCGGCGGCGGGGTCCGGTCCACCGCGACCGTCGCGTCGTCGGTCGTGCGGCTTTTCGCCCGGGGCGACCTGCGCCGGGCGGGGTTCGGCGTCCTGCCGCCGGAGCGCGCGCTCACGCCCGAGCTGCTCTTCCCGGAGCTCGAGGCGCGAGGCTGCACGTTCACCGTGGGGGTCTAAGCGTCGGGGAACCGTCGCGAGCGCATGACGATGCGCGTCTCGGTGGCGGCGACACCGCCTCCGCGGCGGATCTCCCGGACGGTGCGGTCCAGCGCCTCCGCGTCGGCGCACGTGATCCGCAGCTCGTAGTCGTAGCGGCCGGTCACGAACCACAGGTCACGCACGTCCGGCAGGGTCCCGACGAACGCCTCGAACTGCTCCGGCGGCGTGGCCGCGAGCAGCCGGACGTCGATCAGCGCCTCGAGGCCCCCACCGAGGGCGGCGTGGTCGACGATGGTCGTGAAGCCGCGGATGACCCCGGACTCCTGGAGCCGGCGGACACGGTCGGCCGTGGCGTGCGGGCTCAGGCCGACCGCGACGCCCAGGTCGGTGAAGCTCGCGCGACCGTTCTCGCCGAGCAGGCGGAGAAGTTCACGGTTGATCGCGTCGGGCTCGTCGGTTCTCACGGTCACGGACTCCTGTGCTTGTCGTGCGGGGTGCCGGGACGCATCATCCCCGTCATGACCACTGTGGGTGTGCCGACCGAGATCAAGACCGATGAGTACCGCGTCGCGCTCACGCCCGCCGGGGTGCGCGAGCTCGTCGACCGCGGGCACGAGGTGGTCGTCCAGCAGGGCGCCGGGGAGGGCTCGGCGATCGGGGACGGCGAGTACGTCGCGCAGGGTGCGCGGATCGTGCCGGACGCGGACGCCGTCTTCGCGCAGGCCAGGATGATCGTGAAGGTCAAGGAGCCCCAGCCCGAGGAGATCGGGCGGCTGCGCCCCGACCACGTCCTCTTCACCTACCTGCACCTGGCGCCCGACGCGGCGCTCACGCAGGGTCTCGTCGACAGCGGCGCGACCTGCATCGCCTACGAGACCGTCGAGGACCGTCAGGGCCGGCTCCCGCTCCTCGCACCGATGAGCGAGGTGGCCGGCAAGATCGCCACACAGGCGGGTGCCTTCATGCTCGAGAAGCCTCTCGGCGGGCGGGGGCTGCTGCTCGGCGGGGTCCCGGGGGTCGCGGCCGGGAAGGTCGTCGTCATCGGCGGCGGGGTCGTGGGCCTGACCGCCGCGGAGATCGCGATCGGGATGGGCGCCGAGACCTACGTGCTCGACCGCGACATCGACCGGTTGCGCGAGGTCGACTTCCTGCTGAACAACCGCTGCTCCACCGTGTTCTCCACGACCCTGAGCATCGAGCAGTTGCTCCCGGAGGCCGACCTCGTCATCGGCGCGGTCCTGGTGCACGGCGCCAAGGCGCCGCGGGTCGTCACGCGGGAGCAGCTGGGGCTCATGAAGCGCAACGCGGTGCTCGTCGACGTCTCCATCGACCAGGGAGGCTGCTTCGAGACGTCCAGGCCCACCACGCACTCCGACCCGACCTACGAGGTCGACGGCGTGACCCACTACTGCGTCGCGAACATGCCCGGTGCCGTGCCGATCACGTCGACCTTCGCCCTGACGAACGCCACGATGCCGTACGTCGTACGGCTGGCCACGGAGGGCGTGCACGGGGCGCTCGGCGCCGACCCGGGCTTCATGGCGGGCCTCAACGTCGCGGCCGGAGCGGTCACCTACGAGCCCGTGGCGCGCGACCAGGGCCTGACGTACCTGCCGCCGGCAGATGCGCTCGCGCGCGTCGCGGCCTAGTGACCTCTAGGTCGCGTCGTTGACGGCATCCTGCGGCTCCGGCAGCTCGGCGACCGGTCGCAGCGGGTCGCCGGTCCGCCGCCCGCGTCGGCCGCCGCCCATGAACGGCAGGCGGTTGAGGTCGTTGCGCAGGCCGCCCATCTCCTCGAGCATCCGCTCGAGATTCGGCTCCAGCGTCCCCAGTGTGGGGGCGAGCGGCTCGAGCTGTGCGGCGAGCGGCTCGACGCGGTCGCCGATGACGATCACGTCCTTGTGCATGCCCTCGACCTCGTCCGCCATGCGGGTGACGACCACGGTCAGCTCGCGGATGAGCTCGGGCAGCTCGGCGAGGTCACCACGCAGGCCCTTGACCTCGCGGCGCATGAGCGTGAGCTGACGGCCCACGGACGGCAGGACCGCGAGCGAGGAGGCGAGCGCCTCCAGCTGGGTGCCGAGGTGCCGGAGGGGATTCGCGCTGGCCATGACTGGTGTCTACCACTCCCGGGCGGGCGCCGCGGGCAGCATGGGATGGCGGATTCCGGCACGGAGGGGGGACGGGTCGCCGCCGAACGATCGTTGCTACTCTCCCCGGTCGCATGCCTACGACCAGCCAGCTGATCCGCAAGGGTCGCACGCCGAAGAGCAAGAAGCTGTCCACCCCGGGCCTCAAGTCCGGCAAGGGCCGCAAGAAGAAGACCGCCGCTCCTCAGCGTCGCGGTGTCTGCACTCGCGTGTACACGACGACCCCCAAGAAGCCGAACTCGGCGCTGCGGAAGGTCGCGCGTGTCCGCATCTCCGGTGGTATCGAGGTCACGGCCTACATCCCGGGCGAGGGCCACAACCTGCAGGAGCACTCCGTCGTGCTCGTGCGTGGCGGTCGCGTCAAGGACCTGCCGGGCGTGCGGTACAAGGTCGTCCGAGGAACCCTGGACGCCGCCGGCGTCAGCGATCGCAAGAAGGCGCGGTCGCAGTACGGGGTCAAGAAGAGCAAGTAGGTATCTGAATGCCCCGTCGCGCAGCAGCGCAGATCCGGACGATCGAGCCGGACGCCGTCCACCGTTCACGCCTCGTCCAGCAGCTGATCAACAAGATCATGCTGGACGGCAAGAAGTCCACCGCCGAGCGGATCGTCTACGACGCCCTCGCGATCCTGTCCGAGAAGACGGGCAAGGACCCGGTCGAGGCGCTCGAGCTCTCGCTCAAGGCCCTCACGCCGAACCTCGAGGTCCGCTCCCGCCGCGTCGGCGGTGCGACCTACCAGGTCCCCGTCGAGGTCCCGGCCCGTCGCGCCCGCACGCTCGCGATCCGCTGGCTCGCCGAGTTCGCCCGCGGGCGCCGCGAGAAGACGATGGCGCAGCGCCTCGCGATGGAGCTGCTCGACGCGCAGAACTCCCAGGGCGGCGCGTACAAGCGCAAGGACGACATCTACCGCATGGCGCAGGCCAACAAGGCCTTCGCGCACTACCGCTGGTAGCCGCTCCTCCACGCCTTCCGCAGGCTTCGACGCCGCCCCTTCCGGGCGGCGTTCGTCGTTGCGGGACGGCACCCCCGCTGTCCAGCGCGCTCCCGGAACGCGGTGCGGTGCAGAGGCGACGGGAGGACACCAGCTCACCCGCGGATGCGCTGGTGTCCAGAGCTTTCGTCAGGGGCGCGACCGGCGCGCCCGCTCGCGCGCCTGCCGCAGGCGCTCGTCGAAGCTGAGCTCCCCGTCGGTGCCCGGCTCGACCGGCGCGGTGGACGCAGCGACCTCGGCGTTCCGAGCCTCCTCGGCACGACCGGCGTCCTCGACGGCACGGGTCTCCTGCGCCTCCGCGGCGCGACGAACGTCCTCGGCGGCACGGGCCGTCTCCGCCTCCTGCTCGCCTCCGAGGCCCCGCTGCGCCTCGACCCGACGGGCCTCCTCGGCAGCGCGGGCCTCCTCGTCCGCCCGCTCTGCCTCGGCCTGCTCCGCGGCGGCGGCCTGCTCGGCGGCGGCGGCCTGCTCCGCGGCGGCGGCCTGCTCGGCGGCGGCGGCCTGCTCGGCGGCCGCGGCCTGCTCCGCGGCCGCACGCTCCGCCCGCGCCTGCTCTCGTACCCGCTCGGCCTCCGCGCGCTCCGCACGCCGGGCCTGCTGCTCCTCGCGCGCCTGCCGTGCCCGCGCCGCGCCGGCGGCGAGCCCGGCACCGAACCGGCGCACGGGGGAGGGCCCGGCGTCCTCAGAGGGCTCGGCGACGACGTCCGGCGCGGACGAGGGTGCCGGGGCGGGGCGCACCACCGGGACCTCGCCCGCCGGAGCGCCGGCGACGTCCTCGTCGCGTGCCGCGGCCTTCGGTGCCTCCGTCCGCGGACGGGCCGCACCGCCGAGCGCGGTCGCGCCGCCGCCCAGCACCAACAGCCCGACGCCGGCGATCGCGAGCAGCGCGCCGCCGAGCGTCTCGAGGTAGAAGCCGATCCCGGCCTGGGCGGTGGTGTCCTCGTACAACTCGGCGACCCGGCCTGCCTGGTCGAGGTCGGGGGCGTCCCCGAGGACCGCGATGAGCAGGACCGCGATGCCGCAGGCGGCGACGGCCAGCATCGCCGGGCGGGCGCCGCGCGCGGCACCCGCGTGCAGCACAGCCGCGAGCGCGCCGATCAGGAGCAGCGCGACGCTGTGACGGTCGTAGCCGGACAGGTTCGGGTCGAAGTCGGCGGTGGCGCTACCGCCGCCGCCGATCGTGATCTCGATGATGGTCGTGAAGGTCGTGAGCGCGACCAGGACCGCACCGGCGAACCCGACGAGCACGAGGACGCTGCGGGACGCGGTGACCAGGCCCGGAGAAGCCCGGTTCGCGAGCTTCGATCTGCTATGGTCCCGCGCCGCTTCCGGGGTTCCCGTGCTCATGCGCGGAAAGCCCGGTCACGAAGGCTGCGCCCTGATGGAGACCTCTGCCACATAGCGCGAATCACGGGTACCACTCCTGTTGTTCGTGCGGGCCCATCGGGCCCGTTCTTTTTGCCACGACGATCGAGAAGCTGCTGACTCATGCCACGTAAATTTTCCCTCGAGAAGACCCGGAACATCGGGATCATGGCGCACATCGACGCCGGCAAGACGACGACGACGGAGCGCATCCTCTACTACACCGGTCGCAGCCACAAGATCGGTGAGGTCCACGACGGCGCCGCCACGATGGACTGGATGGAGCAGGAGCAGGAGCGTGGCATCACGATCACCTCTGCTGCCACGACCTGCGAGTGGCAGAGTCATCGCATCAACATCATCGACACGCCCGGGCACGTCGACTTCACCGTCGAGGTGGAACGCTCCCTGCGCGTGCTCGACGGCGCGATCGCGACCTTCGACGCGTCCGCCGGCGTCGAGCCGCAGTCCGAGACCGTCTGGCGTCAGGCGGACAAGTACAGCGTCCCGCGGATCGCCTACTGCAACAAGATGGACAAGATGGGCGCGGACTTCGCGATGTCCGTCCAGACGATGGTCGACCGCCTGGGCGCGAACCCGGTCCCGATCCAGCTGCCGATCGGCGCGGAGAACGACTTCAAGGGCATCATCGACCTCGTCACCATGAAGGCGACGCTGTACAAGGACGATCTCGGCAAGGAGATCGACGTCGTCGCCATCCCGGCCGAGCTGCAGGACGCCGCCGAAGAGGCGCGCGAGACGATGCTCGACGAGATCTCCAAGTACGACGACGACCTGATGGAGCTCGTCCTCGAAGACGGCGACATCCCCGAGGCGCAGATCAAGAAGGCGCTTCGCGCGGCGACGCTCGCCATCGCGATCACGCCGATCCTCTGCGGGTCCTCCTTCAAGAACAAGGGCGTTCAGCCCCTGCTCGACGCGGTCATCGACTACCTCCCGAGCCCGCTCGACGTCCCGCCGATGGAGGGCTTCGTGCCCAACCGCGACGGGACCGACGGCGATCCCGCAACCCGCTCCTCCAGCGACGAGGAGCCGTTCGCGGCGCTCGCGTTCAAGATCATGGGCGATCCGTTCTTCGGCAAGCTCACGTACTTCCGCGTCTACTCCGGCATGCTGAACGCGGGCGACAAGGTCCTCAACGTCGGCACCGGCAAGACCGAGCGCATCGGCCGCCTGCTGATGATGCACGCCAACGACCGCGAGGACGTCACCGAGGTCTACGCGGGCGACATCGCCGCCGGCGTCGGCATCAAGCAGATCGTCACGGGCGACACGCTCTGCTCGCCGGAGAAGCCGATCAAGCTCGAGTCGATGGAGTTCCCGGAGCCGGTCATCAAGGTGGCCGTCGAGCCGAAGACGAAGTCCGACCAGGAGAAGATGGGCATCGCCCTCGGCCGTCTGGCCGAGGAGGACCCCACCTTCGTCGTCGCCACCAACGAGGAGACCGGCCAGACCGAGATCTCCGGCATGGGCGAGCTCCACCTCGAGATCCTCGTCGACCGTATGAAGCGCGAGTTCAACGTCGAGGCGAACGTCGGCAAGCCCCAGGTCTCGTACCGCGAGACCATCCGCGGCACCGCGGAGAAGGTCGAGGGCAAGTTCGTCAAGCAGACCGGCGGCTCGGGGCAGTACGGCGTCGTGCAGATCAACGTCGAGCCCATCCCCGGCGAGGGCTTCGAGTTCGTGTCGAAGATCAAGGGCGGCTCCATCCCGACGGAGTACATCCCGTCGGTCGCGAAGGGTTGCGAGGAGGCCATGGGCAACGGCGTCAAGGCCGGCTACCCGATGGTCGATGTCCGCGTGACGCTGGTCGACGGCAAGTACCACGAGACGGACTCCTCGGAGATCGCCTTCAAGATGGCCGGCTCGATCGCCTTCAAGGAGGCGTGCCGCCGCGCGAAGCCGGTGCTCCTGGAGCCGATCTTCAAGGTCGAGGTCGTGACCCCCGAGGAGTTCCTCGGCGCGGTCATCGGCGACCTCTCCAGCCGTCGTGGTCGCGTCGAGGGGCAGGAGCCCCGCGGCAACGCCCTCGCCGTCTCGGCCTACGTGCCGCTGTCGGAGATGTTCGGGTACGTGACCGACCTGCGTTCCAACACGCAGGGCCGTGCGTCCTCGACGATGCAGTTCGAGAAGTACGAGGAGGTGCCCCCGAACCTCGCCGAGAAGATCGCCGAGACGCGGACGGGCACCCCGAGCGCGGCCTGACCCAGACCGCACGAAAAGCAGTTCTGAGATAGCTTTATTTGGTTCGCTGATGGTCGGCGGGCCGACCCCCAGCAGAGATTTTCCACGAGGAGCGAACGTAGATGGCCAAAGAGAAGTTCGAGCGCGATAAGCCGCACGTCAACGTCGGGACCATCGGTCACATCGACCATGGCAAGACCACGCTGACCGCTGCGATCACCACCGTCCTGGCCGAGGCCATGGGCGGCGAGGCGAAGTCCTTCGCCGAGATCGACAACGCTCCGGAGGAGAAGGAGCGCGGCATCACGATCGCGACCTCCCACGTGGAGTACCAGACGGAGAACCGTCACTACGCGCACGTCGACTGCCCCGGGCACGCCGACTACGTGAAGAACATGATCACGGGCGCCGCGCAGATGGACGGCGCGATCCTGGTCGTGTCCGCCGCCGACGGCCCCATGCCGCAGACGCGTGAGCACATCCTGCTCGCCCGCCAGGTCGGCGTGCCGTCGATCGTCGTGTTCCTGAACAAGGCCGACATGGTCGACGACGAGGAGCTCCTCGAGCTCGTCGAGCTCGAGGTCCGCGAGCTGTTGAGCAAGTACAACTTCCCGGGCGACGACCTGCCGGTCATCCGGGGCTCCGCGCTCAAGGCCCT
>JBBSJQ010000022.1:0-34468 GCA_038257095.1 Solirubrobacterales bacterium | reverse complement strand
CTTCTTCGCCACGATCAAGAAGGAGCTCGTGCACCGCCGCTCCTGGCCCACCAAGAACGAACTGCGCCTGGAGGTCTTCGACTACATCGAGGTCTTCTACAACCGCCAGCGCCGCCACAGCACCCTCGGCCAACTCTCCCCGGCGCAGTACGAGAAGATCAATCTCCCCCTCTCACAAGAGGAACAAGTCGCCTAACCAAACCCTGTCCACCGGAACGGGGGAACTCCAGGGCTACTGGAGATGAGCACCAACGCGACCGTCAACCTCACCTCGTCTGGGCGCACCGCGCTCAAAGCAGTCCGGAGCGCCGGCATCCTGCATGCCGAACGCACCGCCCTCGCCGAGATCCCGGGGAAGATCACCCAGGGCAAAGCCAAGCTCGCGGCGGGGGCCGGATCGTGAGCCTCCGCCTCCGCTCCGTGCGGCTGCTCGCCCACACAGAGGCCGGCGAGTTCGGCCGCGACCTGCACTTCGGCGACGGGCTGATCGTCCTGCGGGCAGAGAACTCGATGGGCAAGACCACGGCGACGAACTCCATCCTCTACGCACTTGGCATGGAGGGCCTGATCACCGAACGGCACGCGGTGCCGCTGACCGCGGCGATGACTCAGCAGCTCCGGGCACCCGATGGCAGCACTCTCAACGTCAGCGAGTCCGTCGTACTGCTGCAGATCGAGAACCACCGCGGCCAGGTGGCAACGCTCGAGCGGTATGCCAAACGCCGAGACGGGGACACGCGCACGATCCGCGTCTGGGACGCCCCGCGCTTGACCGCTCCGTCGCCCGACGACAGCTACCGCGACATGCTTGCCCGCGTCCAGGGCTCGGGCGTCGGGCATTTGGCCATAGGCCGATGGCTCGAAGAGTTCATCGGCTGGGACGTGCCGGTGATCGTTATGCCCGACGGCGCCGAGCGGCGCCTGTACCCCGAGCTGATCATGGCGCTCATGTTCGTCGAACAGAGAGGAGGATGGGGAGGCATTCAGGCGACGATGCCAACCTTTGGCATCCCCGACGTGCGTAAGCGCGCCCGCGAGTACATCCTTGGCCTGACCGTTTATGAACGTCAGCGTCGCCGCCTGGAGCTTCGCCGAGAGCTCGACGAGATCAAGCGCGACTGGACGACCACCGTTCGCACCGCCGAGTCACAGCTCGGAAGCGCTGGAATTCGCCTGCGGACCCCTGGCGACGTCGATCCTGACTTCGGCGCGGACACGCCGCTGTACGCCGTCGACCTACGCTCCTCGCGAACGCTCGCCGACGAGCTCGCTGAGGCCCGATCAGAACTGGCGCGTCTCTCTGAGACGGCCGATACCGACCGCAGCGATGAGACGCTGTCCGGCGACGAGGCTCGGCTGCGCGAGTTGGAGCCCCGGCTGCAGGCCGCAATGCTCGACTCGCGCCAGCGCGAACGCGACGTCTTGCGGCTGCGCCGCGAGCAAGCGGCCTTGGTCGAGCAGATGGAGCGCCTGGACGAGGACCTCGTCCGCAACAGGGACGCCGCTCGTCTGCATCGGTTTGGCGGCGAGCCCTGGACCGACGATCACCGCGACTGCCCGACCTGCCACCAGGACCTCCCGCCGACCTTGCTCGGCACTCTCGAGCGCGAGACGATGACTGTCGAGCAGAACATCGCCTACATCGAGCAGCAGAAGGAGGTAGTCCGTGCCGCGCAAAGCCGCGCCGAGGCCGAAATCCAGCTAACTGTCGAGCAGCAGACGGCCGCGCGGCAGGCGATCGCCGACGCTCGAGCGGAGGTCCGTGCGCTGCGCGACGCCTTGGTACGAGCGCGAGGCGTACCGTCCGCGGCTGACGTTCAGCGCCGCCTGAACCTCGAGCGGCGAATCGATCGAATGTCCGACGCCGAGGTGGCCCTCGGAGCGCTGCGCGACGCCCTTATGGGCATTGCCACCCGCGCGTCTCTCAACCGCGCCGACTCGGCTGCCCTGCCATCCGGAGGACTGACACCGGAGGACGAGCAGCGGATCGCGCTCCTGCAGTCGACTTTCCTCGATCAGCTGCGCCTATATCAGCCCGAATCGTTGCCGCTTGAGGACCTCGCGATCTCCCGCGAGAGTTACCTCCCCGCGGCGGGCAACGTAGACCTCGGATTCCAGATCTCCGCCAGCGATGGCATCCGGCTCATCTGGGCGTATCTGCTCGGCCTGCTCGAGACAGCGAGGTCCGTCGTGACCCCCCACCCGGGGCTGCTCATCTTCGATGAGCCAAAGCAGCAATCAGCCAAGGAATACAGCCTGCAGATGCTCCTCGAGCGGGCATCGCAGGCCGGCCAGCACGGCCAACAGGTCCTGTTCGCGACGAGTGAACCGCGCGAACGTCTCGACGAGATGCTCGCCGGCATCGAGGTCCAGTACGAGCCAATCGAGGGGCGGCTTCTCATCCCGCGCCAGTAGCGGGTCCGCGGCGGGTTGTTGGGCCGTCGGGGTTGGCGAAACGCCTCAAGATGCCCGGATCAGGTGGCTTGATCTGCTCTCCGCCGCCGATCTCGTCGTGGCCCGCCCCGAGAACATCTGGTGGTGCTTGGCTTCTCAGCAGGCGACGATGAGGTGGAAACCGAGGTCAGCGGCGGTGCCTGCCGCGTCATAGGTCTGGACAGTCACTCCGCCACTCCCCGAATCTGCGACCGTCACCCGACCTGCCGGCGCCGGCGAACCCTCGGTGGACGCGAGCGTCGCCGAGAACGCGCACGAGCTCACCGGGCTCGCAAAGGACACGAGGTAGGTCCCGAATCCGCCCGCCTTGCCGCCGCTCGTGGCGTTGCCGCGGATGAACGAGCCGCTCGGCGCGACGACGGCGAAGAACTTGGCCGCGCTTTGTCCCGCGGGACCCTGCGCGCCCGCGGGACCGGCGGGCCCTGCGAGACCCCGGAGCGACTTGCGGGCGCCCAGACTGAGGTCGCGGACGCCGAGGGAACGATCGCGGACCTCACTCGATCGGACCGCTCCGGCTCGGACCTGCTGGTCCCCGACGCTGTTTCGCGGCAACGTGATCGCCGCGTACGAGCTTCCGCCTAGCGCAACGAAGACCGCGAGCGTGGCCATGACGTTCGCGTAACTCAGCTTGGCCTTAAATCGATCGATCACGTCGTTCCTCCGTTCCGCATGAATTGCCCTTCCCCTCCCTAGTGCCGCGAGGCCGGTCCTCTCCCCTACAACCCTCGAACTCGCACTCTGATGCTCCGCGAATCGCCGGTGACGAACGGGTAGCCGCTTTCGCGCGGCACGCGTGCCCGGAAGCGATACGTGACGCGACCGTTCGTTCCGTCGAAGCGGTAGTCGTGCCGCCACGTCCCCTTCTTCCCGGTCCGCGTAGTGGCGAAGGTCCGCCATGTGCCGCGAGACTGGACCTGGACCTCGATGAGCTTGCCTGCCCCGGGGATCCGGCCGGTGGTGACCGATCCGCGGAAGCGAACAGTGTCTCCGTTGACGAAGGAGCGACGGTTCGGCCGGATGGTCGTATTCGAGCGTACGTTCAGCTTGAGGTCGCGGGTCGCCGATCGCACCTGCGGGGCCCCCGCGTAGCGCACCGTGATGCTCCGGCTTGGGCCCTTGCGCACGAGGAACGAGAAACGCCCGGTCCGGGACGTCTTGACGGTCGCAATGACCCGCGGCGGAGTCACCCCGTCCAAGACCTGAGACACAGCTTGGACCTCGAGGTCCTGCAGCGGATTGCCCTCAGGTGACGTCATCCGCCCTCGGACCCGGACCAACTGGCCGTAGCTGACGCGGGCAGCAGACACGAGCTTCTCCCCGCGCCGGCTTCGCTTGACCACTCCGACAGCAAGGTTCGTCTTCAGCCGCAGCGGGAGCGTGATCTGCGCCGTCCGGCCGTCCGCCATGGTTGTTGTGGCGCGCTCGTTACCGGCGTGGTCCGCAGCGCGAGCCCGCAGCTCGAAGAGCCCGTCGCCCAAACCTTCGTCGTCGATGCGCGCAACGAGCTGTCCGGCGTCGACCGTCGTCTGCAGGGCTGTCCAGTCGGTCGCTCCGACGCGACGCATCTCGATCGTTCCGGACACCACACCAGAGCCGCGGTCGGACACCTTCGCGCTGACCCGGGTCGGGTCCTCGGCGGTGAGAGGCTCCAGCTCGACCTCCGGGCTGGCGTCGTCGTAGCGAAGCGTCATCGGCGCCGAAGCGAGGCGCTCCTCCTGATTGCCGGCCGCGTCTCGAAGCCAGAGCTTCAGGACATACTCGCCCGGCGCCGGGAGTTCGAGCTTGTCGAGCACTTCGACGTCAGCCTTGTCTTCGCTGCCGCGCTTGCACTCCTTGCCGTCCGGCGTGCAGAGCTCCCAGGTCACGCCGGCGATGGGCGCCGCCGTCTGCTCCGGATTCGTCCATCGGACGTTGAAGCCGTTGCTCGGGCGCCAGCCGTCGCCGCCTTCGACGATGACGTCTGTCGGCGCTCCAGGCGCGGTGTTGTCCACCTTGACCGTCCGGCTCGAGGTCGACGCGTTCCCTGCCGCATCCACAGCGGTGAGCGTGACCGTGTGCTCACCGTCGCCACCCCACCCGGCGGTGTTTTGCGGCTCCTCGATAGACGCTGGCGGACACGGGGTCGGACGGGTGAAGTCGCAGGGAGGCGAGCTCGTCCCGACCCGCTTCCCGTCGACCGAGATCCCGATCTCGCGGATCCCAGAGGGATCGCTCGCGTCGAAGCCCGCCGCGTGGCTTCCGGCGAGCCAGCCATCGCTCGTCCACAGCGCGCCGCGGCCGCCGGCCAACGCAGGGCCGGCGTCGTCACGAACCCGGACGAGCACGTCGCGAACTCGGAACGCCGCGATACCGGTCCGTGGGCAGGTGCCCGCCCCGCAGCGAGTCTCGAAGCGGACGCGCGGTTGGTTGATCGCGAAGTCGAACCGGCTCGGGAAGAAGTTCGTCGGCCCGGGTGTCTGACCGGAGCCGCAATCGACACCGGGGGCGAAGCCCCAGACGCGCGTACCGCCGAGGTCGTAGCCACCTGCCCCGACACCGGTCCCCCACGAACAGTCGTGCCGCTCGAAGCCGGCCTGGAACTGCACGCTCTCGACGACGTTTCCGTTCGGAGCGTCAAAGACCATGTACGCACCCTCCAGGAACGAACTCTGGCCGTTGTCCCAGCCGTTGCGCACCGTGATCCCCTGGCCCGCAGGGCATTCGGCGAACGCCGTCAGACCGGCGTTGCTCAGCGGGAAGAACGCGTTGTTGGCTCCTCCGGCAACGGCCGGGTTGCACGCGTGCACGTCGTACGTTCCAGCCCGCGCTGCGCCTGGGGCGAGAAGCATGCCCAGGCCCAGGAGCACCAGCAGATTGACTAGCCCGATCCTCATCTTGCTCCGCTCCTCAGTCATGGGGTGAACTCGCCACCACCGTCTACGGGGGCCGCGGCCGGCTGTTGCGACGCCGGGACCGACCCGACCGAGCCGGGCCCGAACTCGACGCTTCCTGCGGGCGCCGGCGAGGCAGCCGCCGGCCCGTTGGTCCTGGGAATAGGCGCCGACGGTGTCGCGGCTGGTGCTGCAGCCTTCGGCCTCGGTCGTTTCGTTATGACGGGCCGTGGAGTCGGCGTCGGTTTGGGTGCGACGGCCGCTACCCGCTCCTCCTTCGGAGCAGGCCGCTTCTCGTAAGGCTTCGCTTGGGCGTTCTCGGGCTTCGGGTCCCCGCCAACCACGCCTAGTTCGACGCACGTCGCTGCCCCCGCCCCCAGGCTGAGGCAGACGACGACGACCTTTGCCGCGCTCGCTGCGCCGGCGCCTGCCAGGCCGCCCGCCACCGGCTCGAGCGTCGACCCGTGGCTGCCGGACCGCCCGAGCAGTGATCCAACCGTCTCCCGAAGGCTGGAGGCCGCGTTCTGGACGTGGTCGAAGAACGGCACAGCACGATCGGTCTGCGCGTCGAGGATGACCGGCACCGGCAGCGCGGCTGCGACCTTGTCGAGGCTGGCGCGCATCTGCGCGAGCATCGCTCGGCACGCCGGATCGGTGTCGACGAGGTGCTGGGCACGCGCGCGCTGCGCTTCGCTGGCGATCCCGGAGAGGCACGTGTGAAGGAGGCTCCGCTGACGCCGGGTCCACGGCGCTTCCCCGGTCTCGTCAGCGAGGAGTTGCTCCTCGATCAGCCGGTAGGCACTTCCGAAGAGCTTGTCGAGACGCTTGCGACTGATTCCGAGCGCGCTCTCGATCTCGACCGAGGTCATGCCGAGGTCGAAGCGCATCTTCACCGCTGCGGCCCGTCGCTCGTCGAGCGCGTCGATGACGTTTCTGACCGCCTTCGCGTCGATGTGAACCTGGGCGATCTCGTCGGGGAGCGGGCTTATGTCCATCTGCTCGCCGAGAACATCTCCCTTGGGGTCCTCGGGTGCCGCTGCGACGTTGCGGAGCTTGTCCCTCGCGCGACGCCAAGCGATCAGCCGGAGGAACGCGCGGAGGTTCTTGACCTCGGTCCCTTGCTGGATCTTCTCCAGCGCCTCGACCCAGGCCTCTTGGTAGAGGTCCTCGTGGTCGTCCACGCCCGCGAACTCGAGGCGGAGCATCGACATGATCGCGGGGCGGTGTTCCTCGAACGCGCGGTCGAGCTCAGAGCGCCCGTCGGCCTGCGGCGCTAGTGCCACCGTCGGTCCTCCCAGGTGAACGCGTCCGACACCTTGCCGCTCCCTTGCTCGCGCCGCTGAATACCCTCCACTGCCAGCTGCGAACCGTCGCGCGGTACAACACTGCGACGATCGGGGGGACGGCCGCCCAAGGCGCGCCGTGCCGACGAGAGAAGACTGGCCATACCTCCTTAGTCGCGCGGGAGCGGAACTACTCCCCCCTGAGTTTCAGCCGCCGGCGCGAACAAGCAGACCGCGTAGGTGCTCCGCGATGACTTCGGGCGCTTCCGGAAGCGCGTCGACAAGTGCGAAGAGCCGGCGGCTCTGGTCAAGGTCGAGACCGAGTTCGCCGGTGGCGCGTGCTGCCCAGCGCGCTGCCGCGCGCTGGAACCGCGCGTCGCGTTGGTCTGCCATCAACACGAGGATCTTCAGGGCGTCAGCAAGATCGACGCGAGGCAACTCGCGAGCCGCCGCGTCGACGAGCGCGAGGTTCTTGGTGAGGAGGGCACGACGGAAACGGGGGTATGCGTGTCCGTGATCGCCCATCTACCGGCGACCATATCGAACGTATGTTCCCCAGAGCTCACGTCGCGCTCTCCCGTCCAGGAAGTCCTACGGGACGGCACAGACACGAGCGGTCCGCTCCGAATCGCCGCGACAGGCGCTACCGTTTCCGAGGACAAACGTGACCAAATTGAGACTTCGCCGGTGCCCGGCTTGCCTCGGAAACACGAAAGCCTCCCGGCGAGAGGAGGCTTCCGGTCGGGGATGTTCCGAAGAACATCCCTAGTAGCGGGGGCAGGATTCGAACCTGCGACCTTCGGGTTATGAGCCCGACGAGCTACCAGACTGCTCCACCCCGCGGCGGTCAACGATCGTAGCACTTCGAGTGCGGACGAGCCCTCCCCGGCAGGCCGATAGGGTCATCCCAGATGGGGGTCGATCAGGGATCTCGCGTGGGCGCGCCGCGGCCGCGGCGCCGTCGGGATCGTGCGGCTGGATGGCTCGGTCTCCCGGAGCCGGCCGACCTGCGCGTCGTCCGCTTCGGCGCGTGCGAGTTCCGCGCGATGCCCGCCGCGCACAACTCGCTGGAACCGGTCGGCTACCCCGCCGTCGCCGTCGACGGACTGCTGCGCGAGCACGGCATGCGGGTGGCGTGGCAGAACATCTTCTGCCTGGACCTCGACGACCTCCCCGCCGACGAGCCCGCTCTCCTGCAGCACTACCGCCTCGCCGCCGCGCCGGACGTCGTGGTCGTCCAGGTCGGGGCGATCTACGCGATCACGCAGGTCCTCGGCGAGCGGGAGCTCGTGCTGCGGACCCGCAACGCCCTCGCCGCACGCCTCTCCCCCGGGGTCGCCCGTCCCGCCTACCGCGTGATCGACACGATCCTGCGCCGGTACGGGCGGCCGTACCGGACGCTGCGCGAGGACGGCCAGGTGGCGCGCTTCGCCCGGGTGGTCCGCGACGCCTGGCCGCAGGCGACGGTCGTGATGGAGATCCCCTTCCAGGCCTGTCGCGAGGGCCAGTGGCGGCTCGCCTGGTCGGAGACGGTCCGCAGCACCCTGAGACGCGCCGCCGACGAGGCCGGCATCGAGGTCGTCAATCACGACGAGCGCCTCGGCCGGCGGCCGGAGCTGCGCTGTCGCAACGGCTACAACCTGAACGCCCGCGGGTCGGAGATCGTCGGCCGTCACTGGATCGAGCGCCTCGCCGGGCTGCACCGCGCGTGACCCACGGCGAGGTGCGCGACTGTCACGATGAGCGGCATGCTCCTGGAGATCTGGTCGGACGTCGCCTGCCCGTTCTGCTTCATCGGCAAGCGCAACATGGAGGCGGCGCTCGAGCAGTTCGAGCACGCCGACGAGGTCGAGGTCCGCTGGCGCAGCTTCCAGCTGGCGCCCGACGCGCCGCTCGAGATCCCGGGCACGCAGCTCGAGCACCTCGCGCAGAAGTACGGACGCACGCTCCAGGAGGCGGCCGAGATGCAGGGGCGCGTGGTGGCGATGGGGGCCGAGTCCGGACTCGAGCTCGCCCCCGACCGCGTCCGGCTCACCAACACCTTCGACGCCCACCGCCTGCTGCAGCTCGCCCATGCGGCCGGGCGGCAGGACGAGCTGAAGGAACGCCTCCTGCAGGCCTACCACGCCGACGGGGAGCATCTCGGCGACCCGGCGACGCTCACCCGCCTGGCGGTCGGCGCGGGTCTGGACGAGGCGCAGGTCACCGCCACGCTCGACGGCGACGACTTCGGGCCCGAGGTCCGGCGGGACGTCGAGCAAGCCGTGGACTTCGGCCTGCAGGGCGTGCCCGCCTTCGTCCTGGACCGGCGCATGGGTCTGACGGGCGCGCAGCCCCCGGAGGTCCTCCTGCAGGGACTACGCAAGGCCTACGAGGCGCAGGCCGCTACCTCGGCTGGATGAACCCGCGGCCCTTCTGGGTCGCCAGCGCGTCGCCGATCGCCGGGCCGAGCGACGACCGGTAGCTGCCGGAGTGGCACTCGTCCGTCGCGCGGTCGATCGCCGAGACGGTAGTGCGCAGGAAGAACTGCTTGCCGGCGGGCAGCGGCGCGCCCTTGCCGGCGGTGATCGCCGTCGGCGACATGCGCACGGCCAGGAGCTTCGTGCGGGTCGTGTCCTTGATCCGGGTCACCCGCCAGGAGGCGGATCCCCGCGTGCCCTGGTCAAGGACGTACGGCCCTGAGGCCGGGGTGGCCGCCGTGACCAGCTCCGTCGTGTCGGCGCCCTTGTCACCGAGCACGTAGTCGGCCTTCGCGATCACGGTGAACGTGCAGGCCCGGGACGGCCGGGTGACGGTCAGCGCCCTGGAGGTGGTCCTCGCCGGCCAGCTCGAGGGGAACGCCAGGCGCACGGTGCCCTGGCCCTTTCCGGAGTCGAATCCGTCGACGGTCGCGGACACGGGCGCGCTGCGGGACTTGAGCGTGCCGCTCTCGAGGGCGCCGGCGGCCGTGGCCCCGAGGCCGACCGCCCCGAGCGTGCCGAGGGCGATCGCGGTGGTGACTGAGGTCGTTGAGCGGGACATGCCCCTGGAACGGACGGGAGACGCGAACGTCACGGATCTACCCGAAAACTTCTCGAGACCGACTGGCGCACGGCTGCCCGACTGCCGATAGGACTCCTGACCGGTCGTGTCCCGCCACCACCCGCTCCACCCCGTCCTGCTGCTCTTCTCCCTGGTCGCGCTCGCCGCGGCCGGCCCGGACGCCCCGCGCCCGCTGCCGTTCGACCTGCCCCTGCTGCCGACGGCCGTGACCGTGACCGCCGACGCGGTGGCCGACCTCGACGAGGGTGCCCGCGCCCTCGACCGACGGGTGCGGCGGGCCGAGCTGCGACGCCTCCGTGGCTCGCGCACGATCGACGCGGTCGTCCGTCGCGCCTGGCTGACCCGGACGACCGACGACGCCGGCTACGCCGCCCACCGCCGCATCCTGCGGGACGCCCGCCGCGCGGCCGGGCAGCTCACCGGCAGCCGCGGCGCGGAGCACCGTGCCGCCTTGCGCATCGCGCAGGACCTCGCCGCCGAGGGGATCCTCACCACCGACCGCCTCCCCGCCGTGCTGTTGACGCTGCGGCGCAACACCGACTGGTGGACCCGGCGCGACGCGCCCGCCTACGGCCGCTCGATCGTCCGCGGCGGCGATCCGGTCACGCTGCGCTACGTCCCCGGTCGTGGCCTCGTGCTGCACCAGCTCGCGAGCTGGGGCCGGGTCGCCGCGCTCTCCGGGAACTGCCTCCGCGACCGCGCCCACTGCCCGCGCCGGCGCCTGCGCTCCTCCGTCGACCGGCTCCTGGCGCTCGGCGTACGCCGCGAGGGCGTGCTGCGGTTCGAGAGCTACTTCCGCTGGGGCGGCGCCCGGGCCCCGTGGATCAGCGCGATGACGCAGGGCACGGCGATCCAGGCGCTCGTCCGCACCTCCGCCGTCCTGCGCACGGCGGCCGACGACCGGCACGCGCGCGCGGCGCTCGGCGCGTTCGACCGCCGTGCGCCGTTCGGGGTCTCGACCCGGGCGCCCGGCGGCTCCCACTTCGTCATGTACTCCACCGAGCCCGGACTGCGGATCCTCAACGGGCACCTGCGCGCGCTCACCGGGCTGCGCGACCTCGCGAACCTCGGCGAGTCCGGAAGGGCGCTGCGGCTGTTCCGCCGGGGCGAGGGCGCCGCGCGCGTCGAGCTGCGCGAGGCGGACACGGGTGCCTGGTCGCGCTACAGCGACGGCGGGCAGGAGTCCAGCCTCGGCTACCACCGGCTGGTCACCGGCTTCCTGGCGGACCTCTGCGACCGTCGGGCCGGGAAGCGGTACTGCGCCGCCACGAGGCGCTTCCGGCGGTACCTGCGCGAGCCCACCCGCGTGACCCTGGACGTCCCGCGGCGCCCGCGGGCCCGCGACGGTGCCGGACTGTCGGTGTGGGTGTCGAAGATCTCCACCGTGTCGCTCGTCGTGCGCGACGCACGCGGGCGGACGGTGCTGTCTCGCCAGGTGACGCTGCCGCGCGGGCGCCACGACTATCGCTGGATCGCCCCACGACGCGGCACCTACACGGTGCGCGCGGCCGCCGTCGGTCCCGGCGCACCGCCGGTCGGCCGCGCGGCCGCGAGCGTCCGCGCGCTGCGGTCCCGTGCCGAGGTCGACCGGGCCAAGGCGAAGGCGAAGGCCCGCGCCAAGGGGAAGGCCCGCGCGACGGCCGCGGCCCGCGAACAGGCCCGCTGACGACCACGAACCCGGGGACGGGCGCCGTCAGTCCAGGATGCGGGCGACCTCGTCGTCGAGCTTGCGGCGGTTCACCGACGCGTGGGCCTGTCGCACCTCGAGTGTCACCAGTTCGGCGACGAGCGCACGCTGGTGGTGTGCCTGGTCGGCCATGAGCTCGAGCGGCTCGCCGCGCGCGTGGAGTCCGACGAGCCGCTTGAGCGGCACGGTCCCCGGAGTGCGAGGGGCCGCCGTCTCGACGAGCCACCCGGCTCGCTCGGCGTCGTCGTCGAGCGCGTAGAAGGCGAGGACCGCGAGGTAGGCGCTCTCGTCGCTCGGGTACCGCCCGTCGCAGTGATCCCGCGCGGCCAGCGCGACGGCGTGCCGGCGATCCTGCGGTGCGGTGAGCACGACGGCGTCCCCGAGCCGGGCAATGGACAGCTGACCCGTTGCTCTCTGGGACTCGCCGAAGTTCGTCGGAAGGTCGCGCAGGTCGTGGCCCAGCACGACGGCAGCCGTGCCCAGCGCGGAGATCTCGCTGGCGAGCGAGGCACGCGGTGACCGCGCGCGTGCCCAGAGCCGGGCCGACTCCTCGTACGCCTCGATCGTGTCCTCGAAGCGCCCAATGAACGCAAGGGCCTGGGCGAGGTTCGAGACCGCGAAGGCACGGATGCAGAGCGCCTCGGTGTCGTCGGCGACCGGCGGGAGTTCACGGACCTCGTCGATGAGCGTCGCCGGTTCGGTCCACGTCCGGTACCAGCCGAGCAGCCCGGCGTTCTCGTGGCTCGAGCCGCCGACGATGAAGCGCCATTCGAAGGTGCCGTCGTCGGCGGGAGGGGGGTCCCCGGCGGGGAGCCCCTGGGCGAGGTCCAGGATCAGGAAGTGCTCGGCGGCCCAGAGCCGGCATGCCGATCGCCCCCACCCTGCGGCGCGTGCCTCGCCCTGGATCTCCTGGGCCAACGGCCCGAGGCCGGATTGGGCGATGCCGCGCCCGAATCGGCCGAGGATGAGCGCGGCTCCGGTGACGTCGTGCTCGCGGAGATGCGTGGCGGCCGCAACCGGATCGACGACCGGTCCCGCGGCGGCTTGGTACGACGTGGCGGCGCAGTGCTCGACCGGACCCAGCGACTCTGCCTGCGTGAGGTACCACTGCGCGTGGACGTCGCGGACCGCCCGGAGCTCGTCACGTCCGTCGAGGTGATCGAGACCCCACTCGCGCACGGTCTCGAGGAGCTGGAACCAGGCCGCGCCATCCACATCGGGCGCGCGCTGCACGAGCGACTTGGCGGTGAGCGACCCCAGGAGGTCGGCGGCGACCGCCGCCGACGCCTCGTCGACGGCGGCGGCGACGTCGATCGCGAACGGGCCTGAGATGACCGCGAGGCGCGCGAGCAGGCGGCGCTCGTCGTCGGTCAGGAGGTCGATCGACCAGTCGATCGCGGCTCGCAGCGTCTGCTGACGACGCAGCTTGCCGCGACGGCTGCCGGCGAGCAGCGTGAACCGGTCGTCGAGCCCACGTTGGATGTCGGCCAGCCCCATGGCGCGGGTCCGGCCTGCGGCGAGCTCGATCGCCAGCGGCATGCCGTCGAGGCGCGTGCAGATGTCCGAGATCGTCTGCAGGTCCTCGGTCGACGGTGCGAAGTCGGGCGCGATCGCGACGACGCGCTCGACGAACAGCCGTACCGCGGACGAGTCGACGCCGGCCTCGAGCGGACCAACCGTGACCACGTGCTCGCCGGGGAGATCGAGGTGCTCGCGCGAGGTCGCGAGGAGCCGCAGCGACGGGACGTCGTCGAGCAGCCGGTCGACGAGACCGGCGACGTCGTCGATCAGGTGCTCGCAGTTGTCGACGATCACGAGCGTGGCCCGGGCGGCCAGGTGATCGCGCAGCTGCTCGTACGGCGACGAGGTCGTGACGAGCCCCACGGCGCGGCACATCGCCGCGAGGATGCCGTCGGGCTCGCCGACCTGCGCCAGGTCGGCGAAGGCCACGCCACCGGGGAACGCGGAGCTCAAGCCACCGGCGGCCTCGATCGCGAGGCTCGTCTTCCCGATCCCGCCCGGACCGACGAGGGTCACCAAGCGCGCGTCGTCGAACCGGTTGCGGACCGTGGCGACCTCGCGATCCCGACCGAGCAGGCGGGTGCGGCGGGGCGGGAGCGTGTCGCGCGCGCCGACCGTTCCCCGCAACGGCCCGAAGTCGCCCGTGCCGAGCTGGAACAGCCGGATCGGCGCGGAGAGGTCGCGCAGCTGGTGCTCGCCGAGGTCCACGAGCCCGTCGCCCTCGATCACCGACGCGATCGCTGCGGTCAGGAGCACCTGGCCTCCGTGCCCCGTCGCCCCGACTCGCGCGCAGGCGTTGACCACCGGGCCGAAGTAGTCGCCGCCGCGCGCCTCGGCCTCGCCGAGATGCAGACCCATCCGTACCCGCAGCTCGGGCCCGGGCCACGACGCCGACGCGAGATCCTGCTGCGCGGTCAACGCGGCCTTCACCGCGGCCGACGCGTGCGAGAACGCCACCGCGAACGAGTCCCCGGCGGTCGTGAAGACGTACCCGCCACGCGACTCCACGGCGCGCCGGAGGATCTCGTCGTGGAGCCGCAGGCTCGCCGACATCGCATCGGGGTCGGCCGCCCACAGCCGGGTCGAACCCTCCACGTCGGTGAACAGCAGGCTCACGACACCCGACGGCAGCGGATCGGCGTGAACGTCGGACATCGAAGGAGTCTTTCAGGACCAGCTTCGTGTGGGGTCGAAGGCGAGATGACGGCCTGCCGGGCACGCGGCGGGTATCCCGAACGCACGACGGGCCCGCCTCCCTGAGGGAAACGGGCCCGTCGGTCTGCCGGAGGTCGTTCAGGATCGCCGCTGGACCACCGCGCCGAGCGGGGCCTCCGGACCTCTGAGCGGTCGGTCGGTCCTCTCGGACTAGACCGCCGCGAGCTTGAAGCGACCCACCAGCTCCTCGAGGGTCGTGGCGCGCCCGGCCAACTCGGCCGCGCTCGTCGCGATCTCCTGCGCCGAGGCGCTGGTCTGCTGGGTGGACGCCGAAACCTGCTGGGCGCTGGCCGAGGACTCCTCCGCCACGCTGGCGACGTCGCCCATGTCGGCCTGCATCCGCGAGGACGCCTCCGCGATCTGCTTGATCGCCGCCGCGATCTGCCCGACGCGGTCGTTCATGTCGTCGACGGAGCCGCCGATCCGCAGGAACGACTCGCGGGCCTGCTCGACCGTCGTGGCCCCGGACTCGGTCGCCTGTGCGCCGTCCTTGACCGCGGTGATCGCCCGCTGCGTCTCGCCCTGGATCTCGGTGATGAGCCCGCCGATCGAGGCGGCCGCGCGCTGCGACTCCTCGGCCAGCTTGCGGACCTCCTCGGCGACGACCGCGAAGCCGCGGCCCATGTCGCCGGCGCGGGCGGCCTCGATGGCCGCGTTGAGCGCCAGGAGGTTCGTCTGCTCGGCGATGTTGGTGATCGTGTCGACGATGCCGCCGATCTGGTCGCTCTTCTTGGCGAGGTCGCCCATCACGCCGCTGACGGCGACGGACGACTCGCGGACCGCGGTCATGGCCTCGGTCGCCTGCGTGACCGCCTCGGCACCCTCGTGGGCGACGTCGCGGGCCGCGCGGGCGGCGGTGGTGGCCTCGTCGGCGCTCGCCGCACTGGACTGCGTGGCGGTGACCATCTCCTCGGTCATCCGCTGCGCGCTCTCCACCGTGCGGACCTGCCGCTCGGCGCCGTGTGCGACCTCGCCGACCGCCTGGGCGATCTCGCCGATCGCCCGCCCGGCCTCGTCGCTGGTCTGCGCCATCCGCTGGGAGGCGCCACCGAGTTCGGCGGCCATCTCGGTCAGCTCGCCCACGAGCTCGCCCAGGCGGGCGGTCATCTCGTGGAAGGCGTGCCCGAGACGGTCCTGGTCGCCCTTGACGTGGATCTGGAACGACAGGTCGCCGTCGGCGACGAGCGCCGCGGTGTCCGCGAAGCCCGCGAGGTTCTCCCGCATCGCGTTGTAGGCCTCCAGCGAGGACTGGGCGCGGCCCAGCATCCCGTTGAAGATCTCACCGAGCTGCCCGATCGGGGCGCCGGTCGGGGACTCGACCGGCGTGGTGACCGGGATGACCTCGATGGAGAGGTCACCCTGCTCGCTCATGGCCTCGAGACCGACCTGCAGGTTCGTCAGGCAGTTGGAGTTGAGGCTGCCCAGACGGGCCGTCAGCTGGTCGAGGACCGAGTGGTCGCCGAGCGCGCCGCGAAGGGTCTCCCGGGCGGTGTTGTACGCGACGAGCGAGCTCTGCGCGCGGCCGAGCATGTCGTTGAAGACCTCGGCGAGCTCGCCGATCGGCGCACCGGACTCCGATGCGATCGGGGTGGTCTTCGGATCGACCTGAACGGTGAGGTCACCGTTCTGCATCGCGACGACACCGGCCTCGAGGTTCGTCAGGCAGTTGTCGTTGAGCGAACGCAGACGGGTCCGCAGCTGGTCGAGCACCGAGTGGTCGCCCAGGGCGCCGCGGAGCTCCTCACGGGTCGCGTTGTAGGCGACGAGCGCGCTCTGCGCAGTGCCGAGCATCGAGTTGAACGTCTCGGCCAGCTCACCGATCGGGGCGCCGGTCGTCGACTCGATCGGGGTCGTCTTCGGGTCGACCTGGACGGTGAGGTCGCCGTTCTGCATCGCGACGACGCCGGCCTCGAGGTTCGTCAGGCAGTGGTCGTTCAACGACCGCAGGCGCCCGCGCAGGTCGCTCAGGGTCGACTGGTCGCCCAGCGCCTCCCGCAGCTCCTCACGCATCGTGTTGTAGCTGTCGAGCGTCACCTGCGCGCGACCGAGCATGGAGTTGAAGATCTCGACGAGCGCCTCGATCTCGGGGTTCTCCGAGTGCGTGTCGATCGGCGTCGTGACCGGCGTGACCTGGACGGTCAGGTCGCCCTGGGTCATCGAGCTCAGTCCCCGCTCGAGGCCGCTGAGGCAGTTCTTGTCGAGGCTCTGGAGCCTCGCGGTCAGGTCGCGCACGACCGGATCGGTCACGGGCGGGCCGGCCTTCTTCTTGCCAAACATGTGATCCCTTCTGCGGTGGTCTCTCGGATGGCGCGGACCGCAGCGGCGGGGGACGCGTCGTTCGCGATAGTCGGCCGGAGGGCGATGCGCTTGAACTGCGACGATCGACACATGGCGCACGTGGTCGTCACCCGCCGGCTGCCCGGCCGGGCCCTGGACCGTCTCCGGGACGCCGGCCACGAGGTCGAGATCTGGCCGGGCGACCTGCCGCCCTCCCCCGAAGAGCTCCGGGTGCTGACCCGCGACGCCGACGCACTGCTCTGCCTCCTGACCGAGCGGATCGACACCGAGCTGCTCGCCGCGGCCCCGCGACTGCGCGCGATCGCGAACTACGCGGTCGGGTTCGACAACGTCGACGCGGCGGCGGTCCGCGCCCGCGGCATCCCGGTCGGGATCACGCCCGACGTCCTGACCGACGCGACCGCCGACCTGACCATCGCGCTGCTGCTCAGCGCCGCCCGCCGGCTGCCCGAGGCCGCCCGCGCCGTGCAGACGCAGGGCGGCTGGCGCACCTGGGAGCCGCGCGGCTGGCTGGGCCTGGAGCTCCGGGGGGCGCGGCTGCTGCTCGTCGGCGGCGCCGGACGCATCGGCCGCGCCGTCCAGCAGCGGGCTGCCGCGTTCGGCATGGATGTCGAGGTCCTCGGTCGCGACGGCGACCTGCACGCCGCACTACGCGATGCCGACGTCATCAGCCTGCACTGCCCGCTGACCGCGGCCACCCGGCGGATGATCGACACCTCCGCGCTCGCCGCCTGCCGGCCGTCCGCGCTGCTCGTGAACACGGCTCGCGGCGGACTCGTCGACCAGGTGGCGCTCGCGCAGGCGCTCCACGACGGACGCCTCGCCGGCGCCGCCCTGGACGTGACCGACCCCGAGCCGCTGCCGTCCGACGACCCGCTCCTGCAGGCCCCGAACCTCACGGTCCTCCCCCACATCGGCTCCGCGACCCATGTCGCACGTGAGCGCATGACCGAGCTCGCGGTCGGCAACCTCCTCGCCGCCCTCGAGGGACGACCGATGCCGCACCCCGCGCCGCTGCGCTGACGTACAGTCGGGCGATGCGCGTCGCGATCGTCGACATCGGCACCAACTCCACCCGCCTGCTCGTCGCGGACGTGGCCCCGGACGGCACGGTGACCGAGCTGGACCGCCGCTCGACCGTCACCCGCCTGGGCCAGGGCGTCGACGCGACGGGGTCGCTGCACCCCGATGCAATGCAGCGTGTCCTGGAATGCCTGGCCGGCTACCGGGTCGCGATGGACGAGCTCGGGACCGGCCCGAACCTCGCCGTCCTGACCAGCGCGGTACGCGACGCGGACAACGGTGCGCGGTTCACGGCCCGCGTCCGCGAGGACTTCGGCCTGGATGCCCGCACACTGACGGGTGACGAGGAGGCGCAGATGACGTTCCTCGGCGCCACCAGCGAGCGTGACGCCGACATCCCCGGCCAGGTCGTCGTCGTCGACATCGGCGGCGGATCGACCGAGTTCGTCGTCGGCGACGGCGACGGCATCCGCTTCCACGTCTCGACCCAGGTCGGGGTGGTGCGGCAGGGCGAACGCCACGTGCACCACGACCCGCCGCAGCCCGGCGAGCTGGCGGCGGTCGCCGACGAGGTCCGCGCGACCTTCAGCGACGCCGTGCCCGCCGAGATCCGCGCGGAGGTGCGCGCGGGGATCGCGGTCGCCGGGACCGCCACGTCCTGTGCCGCGATCGAGCTGGAGCTCGAGCCCTACGACCCCGACCGTGTCCACGGGCACCGGCTCACGCGGGCGACGTGCGAGCTGCTGCTCGCACGGATGGCGCAGATGGACGTCGGAGAGCGCCGCGCCCTGGCCGGGCTGCATCCCGATCGCGCCCCGACGATCGTGCAGGGCGTCATCCTGCTGCTCGAGGCGATGAACGCCTACGCGCTGGACGAGGTCACGGTCAGCGAGCACGACATCCTGCGCGGCGCCGCCCTGCGGCTCGCGCGGGAGGCCGCGACGTGACGGCGCGGGCCCGCTGGCGCGTTCGCCGGTTCATCAGTTCTGGGCGCCGATCTGGACGGACGTCTGATTGCCGAGCGGCCGTCCGGGCCCGATACTCCTCGAGCCGGGTCCAACCGGGTGGCAGTCGAATAGACCGACACTCTTCAAACCGGCCACATAGATTCGGGCGTAGCCGCATCGAAACGGCGCCTCCCGCCGCTCGAGTCACCTCATAAGGCCCCTGCAAGGCACGTACCCCTGCCCGTCCTGCGGGGCCGAACTTTGAGAGCCACCCTCGGGTGGCTCTCACTGTTTCCCGACCCCCAGGGGGACCGGCCTCCTAGGCCAGGTTCGACTTCCGCGGGTAGATCACGGTCGGGTCGGTCGAGATGTTGACCATCGCCGGCTTGCCCGCCGCGAACGCGCGCTCGAGCGCGGGCTTGACCTCGTCGGGCGTCCGGACGAATTCGCCGTGCCCGCCGAGCGCCTCGATGACCTGGTCGTACCGGGTCTCGGGACGCAGGTCGGCGGCAACCGAGTAGCCGTACAGGAACTCCATCGGGTGCTTCTCCAGCGCCCAGATGCCGTTGTTGCCCATTACGCCGACGACGTTGATCCCCAGGCGGGCCATCGTGTCGTACTCCATCGCGCTGAACCCGAACGCGCCGTCGCCCTGCAGCAGCACGACCTGGCGGTCGGGGTGCGCGACCTTGGCGGCGATCGCGTAGCCAGGACCGCAGCCCAGGCACCCGAACGGGCCCGGGTCCAGCCAGCAGCCGGGCTCGTAGGTGTCGATCACGCGGCCGGCGTACGACACGAAGTCGCCGCCATCGCCGATGAGGATCGCGTTGCGGTCGATGACCTCGCTGAGCTCCTTGTAGAGCCGCATCGGGTGCAGCGGTCCGCGCGGGTCGTTGCGCTCGTCGTTCTCCGCCGCTCGGCGCTCGTCCTCGTCGGTGCGCAGCGTGGAAACCCAGCCGGCCCGGTCCGGGCCCGCGCCGCGCGCACCCTCGCGCAGCGCGGTGAGGATCGCCGGGATGCCGCCGTAGAGCTCGGCCTCGACGGGCCGCGGATGCTTGCGGATCGGCTCGGCGCGGTCGATCACGACGAGCTTCGTGTCCTCGCCGAACGAGCCGCCGAAGCCGAGGCGGAAGTCCATCGGCACGCCGATGACCAGCGCGACGTCGGCGCCCTTGAGTCCCGTCCCGCGGGCGCGGGAGAAGTACAGCTCGTGGTCCGCCGGCACGCAGCCGCGGCCCAGGCCGTTGACGAACGCCGGGATGCGCAGCTCCTCGAGCAGCTCCATGAGCGCGACCTCGCCGCGTCCCCAGTACAGGTTGGTGCCGGCCATGACGACCGGGCGCTCGGCCCCGCGCAGCAGCTCGATCGCGCGCTCGAGCGCATCACCGTCCGCCTCGGGCCCCTCCGCCATCGACGGCAGGACGACGTCCGACTCCGGCTCCTCGGACTCCATGAAGACGTAGTCCAGCGGGAAGTCGACGAAGGTCGGACCGCTGTGGGCCGACACCGCGGCGACCAGCGCCTGGTCGACCAGGCCGGGGATCTCGGCGGTGGAGTTCGGGGTGGCCGCGAACTTCGTCAGCGGCGCGACGAACGGCACGTGGTCGATCTCCTGCAGCGAGCCCTGCCCCCAGCGCATCGCCGGTGCTCGGCCGCCGAGGACGAGCATCGGGGAGTTGTTCATCTGCGCCGAGCCGAGCGCGCTCATGCCGTTCGTGACGCCCGGACCGGCGGTCAGCGCGGCCACGCCGGGCTCACGGGTGACCTTCGCCCAGCCTTCGGCCGCGAAGGCCGCAGCCTGCTCGTGGCGGACATCGACGAGGTCGATGCCCTCCTCGCGGCAGCCGTCGTAGATCGAGAAGAGGTGCCCGCCGGAGAGGGTGAACAGCTTCGTGACGCCGTGGGCCTTGAGGCGCTTGGCGACGAGGCGGCCGCCGTGGAGCTGGGTGGTGGACTGGGTATCCGTGCTCATGGTCGGGCCACCCTAGCGGGGTCGCCCGCGTCGTGGCGCCCGATTGAACGCTCCCGTTCATCCGTCGCGGCCGCGAGCGGGGCGTAGAGCACGACCTCGTCGCGCTTGCCCTTGAGGCGGATGCCCTCCCGGGCGACGAAGCCGCCGTGGTCGGCGGTGAGCAGCGCGCGCGTGCCCGCCGTCAGCAGGAGGTCGTCCCCGGTGGTGCGGGTCGCCTCCTCGACGCGTGCGGCCGTGTTGACGGCATCGCCGATGACCGTGAAGTCCACGCGGCCGCCGCCGCCGATCGTCCCGGCGACGACCAGCCCGCTGTTGACCCCGACCCCGATCCGCAACTCGTTCCCGTACCGCTCGCGCACGGAGCGCGCGACCGTGAGCGCGGCGGAGACCGCGCGGTCGGCGTGGCCCTCCAGCCGGCTCGGCGCCCCGAAGACGGCGAGCAGGCCGTCTCCGATGAACTTGTTGACGTGTCCCCCGTGCGCGATCAGCAGCGGGACGACGAGGCCGTAGAAGTCGTTGAGCCGCTCCACGACCTCGGCCGCGCTCGCGCGCTCCGCGAACCCGGTGAACCCGCGGATGTCGAGGAAGAGGATGCTCACCTCGACCTCCTCCCCCGGAAGCTCGTGCCCCTCGGCGAGGATCCGGCCCGTGACCTGCGGGTCCACGAACGCGGCCAGCGCCCCGTGCAGCTTCTCGCGCTCCTGCAGTCCGGCGACCATCGTGTTGAACGACATCGCCAGTGCGCCCGCTTCGTCGGTCCCCAGGACCGGCACCCGCACCGACAGGTCACCCCGGGCGACCGCGTCCGCGCCCTTGCGCAGGTCGCTGAGCGGCTCGACGATGGAGCGCGCGAGCAGGAGGGAGAGCTCGAAGCTCAGCGTGAAGGCGACGCCGACGGCCAGCAGGACACCGAAGCCCAGGGCGGTGAGACCGTCCTGCCCGGGGGACGCCAGCCCGCTGACGACGACGCCGGTGATGATGTTGATCGCGGGCAGGACCAGCAGCAGCCGGCGCTGCAGCGGGATGGTCGCGCGGCCGAGCTGGGCGTCGTCGGGCAGGTCGTCGGAGATCTGCTCGAGGACCGGCCGCATCATGAGCTCGAGCGCCAGGAACCGCAGCAGCGCGCCGTACAGGAGCACGACGCTCGCGCCGACCACGATGATCGGGAGCGCCGGCCACCATCCCTCGTCGACCTCCCAGGCGATGAACACGCTGATGGGCACAAGGCTCCAGAGCAACTGCCACCTGCGGGACCGCAGGAAGTCGAGGGGCAGACCGGCGAGCGCGCGGAACGCCGCGATCGCCGAGGGCGCCGACCGGTCGCCGCGCAGCCAGGGGTCGGCCGGCCGCACGAGCTTGAAGGCGGCCCGGACGGCCAGCGTGTTCTCCAGCAGCAGCAGGCCCTGCGACACGGCGACGATCCGCCCGAACTCGCCGCCGCTCATGTCGACGTAGAGCAGCAGGAGTCCGACGCCGCCCATCGCGATGACGTGGGCGAACTGGAACTGCACGACCATCGCGATCCGCGGGTACCGGCGACCCAGCTTGCGGAAGGCGAACCGCAAGGGCGCCCGGAGCATCATCCGATGGTCGCGGCGTCACCCTCGATTGTCCAGCGGGCCAGCCGGTCGGTCGGGGTGGGGCACACCCCACCCCCGGGTCAGACCGCCCGGTTCGGGCGCGACGAGCGGGCGGGCGCCCGCATCGCGGCCACGGCCTCGGGCAGCCGCGTCTCGCCGTCGAACAGCGTCGGGCCGACCTGGAAGCACGGGAGCCGGTCCGCGCCGCGCTGCGCGAGTGCGTGCGCGGCAGCCTGCGGTCGGCTGTCGCGACGGACGTCCGCGGCGGCGCGCAGGCAGGCGTCGATCCCCAGGCCGGCGGCGGCCGCCGCCTCCGCGAGGATCTCCGGGTCGTCGAGGTCGTAGCCCCCGCAGTAGATGAGCCGCCCGGCGGCGAGCGCGAAGGCCGGCAGGCTGCCCTGCTCGGCCGCCAGGGTGGCGACGCGCGTCGCCCGCACGGAACCCGGGGCGGGGTCGGGCCAGACCAGCGGGAGGCGGAGCGCCTGCGCCCGGCCGGCGATCGCCGCCCGGCGGGCACGCTCGTCGATGCGCGAGGGCGCGGCCAGCGGTGACACCGGCACCCAGGTGACGTCGCCACCGAGGCGGTCGACACGCTCCGCCGCGAGATAGGACTCGCCGGCCACCGGGTCGAACGAGAAGACCATCCGCCGGCGGGGCGACCGCCCGTGCCCGGCCACCGATCGCGGGCCGCCCGCGGCGGGGATGTCCGCGCCGCCGACGAACGCCGGCACCTCGCCCACCGGGCTCCCGCGCCGGGACCGTCGTGCCTGCAAGTCGATCACTTCACCCATGTCCGCCTCCTGGAACCGATGTCCGCTCCCCCTCCGCGAGTCCGTTCACGGGTCCCTGAGGCGCTGAAACGCACCATCGGGCTAAATCTTTCGGCAATCCATCCGTCATTCGTCCGTAGGGAGGGTTGAGCCTTGCGTTCACGGGATACACCGGTTCCACGCGTGTCGATCGGTACGGCCCCGAACGCCGCCGAGCGACTTGAGGCGGAAAACCGGCGCGTCGATCAAGAGCCGCCGCTATCGTGCCGTTCAGGTCGCACTTCGTTCCCACGATTCCCGAGGAGCACCCCATTCCCACCGTACCCCCACCCAAGCGCCACCCCTACGACCAGTGGGCCCCCGATGCCCGCGCGCTCGACCTCGTCGGCGACAAATGGACGCTGCTGATCGTCCGCGATCTCGTCGGTGGACCCCGGCGATTCGTCGAGCTGCAGCGGGTCCTCCCCGGCATCTCGACCGAGCAGCTGCGCTCCCGCCTGAACCGGATGGTCGCCGACGGCCTCCTCACCCGGCAGCGGTACCGCGAGGTCCCGCCGCGGGTCGACTACGAGCTCACCGAGCGCGCCCGCGACCTGCTGCCCGTCATCGGCGCACTCGCCCGCTGGGGCTCCCAATGGGCCTGGAGCCCGCCGCGTCCCGACGAGGCCATCGACATCGGTGCGGTCTTCCGCTCCAGCCCCGGCCTCGCCGTCCCCGGCAAGGTCACCGGCGTCGTCGAGATCACGGCCGAGCGCCGGGACGGTCAGCTGAAGCGCTACGTCCTCACCGCGTCCAAGGGCACGCTGACCTACGAGGAGCGGTCCGCGCCGGAGGCCGACGCCCGGATCTCCGGTCCGGAACGCGCCTGGATCGAGGCCCTCGGTCCCGACCAGTCACGTGCCGAGCTGCAGATCAGCGGCGACACCGACCTGGCGAGCACGCTGCTCGAGGCGCTCAGCCCGGTGCAGGTCGCCGAGGCGAAGGTCGCCTGACCCGGACGGACCCCGGTGCCGCGCACCGTCGCGGCCGACCATCGACGTGACGTGAACCGGCCGCCCACCTTGGGCGGCCGTTCGCGTTACTTGGAGTAGTCCGCCTCGACGATGCGGGGGTAGGCCCGGGTGTTCCCGGCGGGCACCTGCGGCGCGGGCTGCACCCAGCAGGACGGCATGTCGTTTTTGTCGGGCAACTCGGTCTGGTACTCGCCGACGCCGGTGTTCGCGCAGTCGAAGTTGCCGAAGATCATCCGCTTGGCCCGCTCGGGACCCTGGATGCCCCCGGGGTTCAGGTAGGCGTTCCCGCGGGCGCCGGCCGGGCGCGTGGTGTACATCGCGGCAGTCTCCGCACCGACGGGCCCGAACTGGCGCAGGTAGTGGCCGCGCTCGAAGCCGTTGCGGGTCGGGATCGTGTCGGCGAGCGCGCCCGCTCCGTTGGAGATGAAGTCGGCAACGGTGATCTGGTGGTACTCGAGCCACTCCAGGATCGGGTTGAGCTGCTCGAGGAACGGCTGCAGCTCGCCCAGCAGCGGCTTGGCGCCGTTCAGGACGTCGCGCGTCGCGGGCAGGCCCGTCCTCGCCGCCGTGATCAGCGGGGACAGGTCGCGGAAGAACGCCTCGAGGTCCGGCGAGGCGGCGCGGAGGTCGGCGACGGCCGGCCGCAGGTCCTGCAGCGCGGGAGCGAGGTCCCGGACGAGCGGGTCGGTGTCGGTCGCGAACCGCTCCAGGCGGGCGAGGGTCACCTTCGACTCGTCCAGGAACGTCGGGAAGATCCGGAAGGTCTCGGCGAGCTTCTCCTGCTGGGCGCTCGTCGCGGAGAACACGTCGTTGCTCGACGTGATGAGGTTCGCGAGCTGGTCCTCGCGTTCGGTCAGCGCGCCGAAGACCACCCCGGTGTTGCGCACGAGGCGACGCACCACGCCGTCCTGGGAGTCGAGGACCCCGAGCACGTCGTTGGCGTCGGCGGCGAAGGCGGGGAGGTTGCCGAGCGCGTCGTTGAGGTCCTGTCCGCGACCGTCGACGCCCTGTGCCAGGTCCTGCTGCCAGGTCTTGAAGCTCGCGCGCGTCTTCGCGTCGAGCGCGTTGAAGATCTCGTCGAGCTGCGTGGTCTCCTTGACCTGCGCGTCGGCGAGCCAGCCGCCCTCCTTCACCCGCGGCGCGGCCTTGGACCCGGGCGTGATCTCGAGGTAGGTCTCCCCGAGCAGCGTCTTCTGGCGCAGCGTCACCTTGGCGTCGCTGGCGATCGGCGCGAACCGCGGATCCACCTCGACCGTGGCGACGGTGGCATTGGGGTGGTTCTCGACGTCGATGTCCTTGCCGCGGACCTTGCCGATCGACACGCCTGCCGTGCGCACGTCGGCCTCAAGGCCGAGCTGCGTCGACTCAGGCACCGCGACCTTGAAGCGGTAGCCCTCGGGCTTCAGCGGCGTCGAGCCGCCGAAGGACACCCAGAGGAAGAGGAGCAGGCCGAAGCACGACAGCGCGAAGAGCACCATCGTCATGAGCCGGCCGAAGGTGGGCGCCTGCTTGACCATTACCCGAGCACGTCCTTGCAGACCGTCGGGTCGGCGAGCACCGGGGCGAGGACCATGCCCAGCAGCGGCTCCTGGTTGGCGACCTGGGAGATCGTGCCGCAGCTGCCGCCGACCGAGACCGGCCGGAAGGGACCGTTGGCGTCGCCGGTCGAGAACAGCGCGTTGCCGACGTGCTGCAGCCAGGCGGCCCAGAAGAGGTAGCCCTCGTCGCGGGAGGCGACGTCCGGGCCCTCCTTGCCGTTCTGGTTGTAGCCGGCCAGGTTCAGCAGGGCGTTGAGCGCGGTGAACGAGCGCGTCAGGTCCGGCGTGGTCGCGGCGAGGCGCTCGGCCGGGGCCTTCAGGTCCCGCACCAGCGGCCGGGCCGCCCGGACGAACGGCCGGACCTGCGTGCGCAGGAGCGGCGCGGCCTCGCGGACGAACGGGGTGAGCGCCTTGTTGGCGTCGTCGAGCTTGCGCACCGCGGGCCGCAGCTCGGTGACCGCCGGACCGAGGACGTCGGCGAGACGCTCGACCTTGCCGAGGGTCCGGGTCGTCTGCTTCAGCGTGCCGGGCAGGCGGCCGACCGCCTCCGTGATGCCCTCCTGCTCGCTCGCGAACGCGCCGAGGACCTCGGAGCTGGAGGACACGAACCCGGCGAGCTCGTCGTCCTTGTCGGCCAGCTCGCCGTTGAGCTCGCCGAGGCTGTTGATCAGCCGGCGGAGGTTGCGCTCGCGCTTGGCGACCTGCCCGGTGACCTTCGCGAGGTCACGGTGCGTCGGTTCGAACCGGCGGAAGACCTCGCGCAGATCGTCGCCGCGGCCGCGCAGGCCCTGGCCGGCCCCTCCGACGAGCAGCTGTAGGTAGTCGCGGGTGTCGGCGTCCAGCGCAGAGAAGATCTCGTCCGGGTTGACGTCCGGCAGCGTGTTCGCGACCGGCATCGTCCAGTTCTCCTTCGCGACCGGGGCGCGCTTGGAGCCCGGCACGACCTCGATGAACATGTCCTTCAGGCCGGTCTTGGGCCGCAGGAGCGCCTTCGCATCGGTGCGGATGACGTCCTTGAATTCCTGGTCGATGTCCATCCGCACCACCGCGACGCCGTCGCGGAGCTCGACCTTCGCGATGTCGCCGATCCGCACGCCCGAGACGCGGACCGTCTGGCCCTGACCGGGGGTGACCGCCTGAGCGGTCGAGAACTCGGCGTTGAGCACGTACGGGGACGACTCCACGATCGGGAAGCGCAGGCGCTGCTTGCTCAGGATGTAGCCGCCGACGCCGGCGGCGATCACCATCAGGCCGAGCACCGCGACGAAGTCCTTGAAGTACTTGCGGATCGCGCGCTTCACTTTCCGCCTCCCTTCGCCCGGTCGGCGGCCGCCTTGACCTTCGCGATGGTGTCGCGGGTCGCTTCGACGGCCGAGACCTTCAGCGGCAGCTTCCGAGCCTTCGCCTCACCGCGCAGGTTCTTGACCGCCTTCTCGACGAAGCCGTCGTAGAGCTCGCGTCCGGGGCCGGACGCCGGGATGGTGACCTTCCGGCTCGGGCTCGACGGCTGACCGGGCTTGGAGCGCAGGTCGGGCGCCTCCTGCGTCTCGCAGGGGACGTCGGCGCGTAGCGGGGAGCGGCCGCCGGTCGGCGGCATCGGGTTGATGCCGCCCACGGGGGTGTCGGTGAGGAACATCTGACCATTGCCCAGCGGCGTCACGTACGTGCCGCCGGCGACAAGCACCCGGAACCACTGGCCGTTGGCGTCACCGCTGCGGCTCTCCCCCGCAAGGCCGGGCAGGTTCTTGATCGAGTCCTGGAAGACGGGGCCGACCGCGGGGAAGTCCTCGTCCTGGATCGTGTCCTTGGACCACGGCAGGATGACCTCGTTCTGGCAGCTGGACGCCTGCGCGGTCTGCCCGAGCAGCGGGACGCTGAGCTTCGAGAGCCTGGTCAGCGACGGCACGACCGGCCGCAGGTCGCGGCTGAGGCCGCGCAGCTCGCTGTCCTGGACGAGCCCGCGGACCTGCTGGGCGAACGGCAGGCTCGCGTCGAGCGCGGGCCCGGAGGAGCGGATGCCCGGGCGCAGGTCGGCGACGAACCGGCGCAGCGGCGGGAACGCGCGGTTGAGCGCGGCGAAGGCGGGGCTCGCGGCGCGCAGCGTGCGCGGCAGCTCGGCGACCGCCTCCTGCAGTTGACGGTCGTTGGCCGCGAACGCGCCGGCGGTGACGCGGAAGTCGGTGAGGAGGGACTTCAGGGCGCCGGCGTTGCGATCGAGCGCCGCCGCGGTGGCCCCCGCATCGCGGACGTAGTTGCTGAGGTCGCGCTGCGCCAGGCCCAGCGACGCGTCGTTCACGATCGCCGAGTCGCGGTAGGCGGGCTCGAAGAAGTCGGTGGTGCGGTTGTACGCCTCGCCACCGCCCTCGGCGAGGCCGTCGCCGAGATCCTGCAGGAGGGTCCTGAGGTCCTCCCGCGTGTCGTTCTGCAGGGCGGTGAGGATCTGGTCGATCTGGACCGGCGTGCGGGTCTGGTTGATCGGGATCGTGTCGCCGTCGCCGATCGCGGGCGCCGACGGCGAGCCGGGCTTGACGTCCACGAAGAAGTTGCCCTCGAGGAAGATCCGCGGGCGGATCGTCATCTCGGCATCGGTGTGGATCGGCAGCGCGTCGCGGTCGATCGACATGACGACCCGGGCCGCGTCGGCTCCCGGCCGCACGCGCTCGATCGCGGTGACCTTGCCGACGTTCACGCCGGCGATGCGCACCGGGGAGTTCGCCCGGATGTTGTTCGCGCTCGGGAAGACCGCGCGCACCTCGAACGGCTGGTTCAGCAGCGGGACGTCCTTGCTGAACCCCAGGTACGTGCCGATCGCGATGAGCCCGAGCACGAGCAGCCCGACACCGAAGAAGCTCAGGCGTGGTTTCTGGTTGCGCCTCACTTGGCCGGCACCCCCGCCGCCTTCTCCGGCTTGACCCGCGGGACGTCCAGCCCACGGCCGCCCGGGAGATGGGTGAAGGTCTGGCCCGCCGGGATCCGGTCGGGGTTCAGCGCGATGCCGCGGCCCTGCCGGTCGAACTTGGAGAAGGTCGGGCCGACGCGCGGGACGTCGTCGAGGTTCGGGGTGTCGACGAACGTGTCGCGATACGGGTCGCCGGGGACCGAGCGGTCACGGAACGGGTTCTGGCTCTGCGCGTAGCCCTGCTGGCCGGCACCGCAGTTCGCGAGCCCGTCCTTGGTGACCGCGGGTCCGAAGAACGCACCGTGCAGGTAGGTCTTGGTGGTGCCGGGCTCCGGGCTCTCCTTGCCGTGCGCGAACTCGTTCGCCCCCATCTGCCCGACGCCGTCCCCGCCGGGGAGGTTCATGGGGGCCGTGTTGAGCAGCGCGCGCTGCTGGCTGCCGGTCGCGGTCGGCGAGCTGAGGTGCTCGGCCGCGAAGGTCCAGAAGACGTTCCAGGAGTTGCAGACCGTGACGTACGGGCCGAGGAACCGCAGGGTCGGGTTGAGCGTGGTCACCGTCGCGGTGAGCCCGCGCAGGGCCGCGTTGGTCGTCGGTGCCCGCACGAGGTCGCGCAGGGCGACCATCGTCGTCCCGAGGTCCTCGTTCAGCGCCACCGACCGCCGCAGCACGGGCGTGCCGACCTCGACCGCCCGGTTGATGGTGGGCAGCGACGCGCGGAGCTCCTTGCTCACCCCGTTCAGGTCACGCGAGAGCCCGGCGAAGCGCACCAGGAACGGCCGCTGCGTGCGCAGCGAGCGGGTGCCGACGTCCAACGTGGCGACCGACCGCTCGATCGTGTCCTTCAGCGCCTGCGGGTCGCGGCCGATCGCCTCGAAGGTGTTCGCCAGGAACGTGAACGTCTGGGCGTTGATCTTCGAGATCGGCTGGAGGATGCGGGCGGTGTCCCCGAGCTCGGCGAAGAACCGCGGCAGGCGGGTGCGCGGGTCGGCGAGGTTCTCGGTGACGCCCTCGAGGCGGCCCAGCAGCTGCGGGGCGGCGCGGATCGTGTCGTTGAGACCGCGACCGCGACCGGTGAGGGCGTCGCCGAACTCCTCGAGGTTCACGCGGCTCGCCACGCGGGTCTTCGTGTCGAAGGTGCTGAAGACCTCGTCGAGCTCGGTCGAGGCGGAGGTCTGCGTGGCTGGGAGGGTCGCGCCGTCGGCGAACGTCCGCGGGCTCTTCCCCACGGTGATCTCGATGAACTTCAGGCCCAGGGCGGAGCGGGGCCGGACGACCGCCGTGGTGTCGACCGGGAGCGGCCCGAGCTTCTCGTCGAGCTTGAGCTGCAGCTCGGCGCCGATGCGGCCGCCCGGGAGCTTGATCGGCTTCATGTCCTCCACGACGCCGACGCGGAAGCCGCCGGAGCGGACCTCGTTGCCAGGGACGAGGTTCGCGCCGTTGGCGATCTGCACGTTCAGGGCGCGCGTGGGCACGAACGGCAGGCCGTTGTTGGCGTTGTAGGCCAGGAACACCGCGACGACCACGATGAGCGTCGTCACCGCGCCGACGAGCACGGGGTTCGCGATCACCGAGGGGCTGTTGCGCCGGCCGGTCACTTGCCCATGAGGTAGTCGAGGAGGGCGGTGCGGGCCTGCGGGGACTTCGCGCCGTCGAGGAGGCTGGGCTCCCCGTCCTTGCCGCGTCCGCCGATGCTCAGACCCGGTAGCCCGGGGAGCGGCGGCAGATCGATCTGCGGCAGCCCGGGCAGCAGCGGGACGGTCGGCCCGTCCGGCTTCGCGGCCTCGGGCGCCTGGTCGGCGCTGGGCAGGCTGTGCGGCGGAGCGACCTCCCCGGGAGCGGGCCTGGTCTGGCCGTCCGTGCGCCGACGCCGCTGCGCGGTCGCCGCGTCCCCGGCGCTGGGGTCGACGAAGTTGATGCCGGGCTGGTTGGGGCCCAGTGCGCTGGCGCAGTCCTTCGTCTCCGGGTCCTTGGCGCGCTCGACGTCGGCGTAGGCGGCGCAGGGGTCCTCCGGCGGGATGACCGAGATGTTCAGGACGTGCGCGTTCTGGTCGTAGATGTTGACCGACATGACCTGGTCGAACACGTAGGTCAGCAGCGCCTCGAAGCCCGTGTAGCCCTTGCCGCCCGGGCTGCGCGGGTCGTCCTCGACCCCCTTGTCCCGGTCGTTCAGATGCTCGAGGATGAACCGCAGGTTGTTCCCCACTTCGGGGGCCTTCTGCGTGAACCGGTCGAGCTCCTGGACGCTCGGGCGCGCGGCCGTGACGGCCTCGCGGCCGGTGACGGACGTCTTGCCGAGCGACCGGACGGCCGGCCGCGAGGCGTCGGCGAGCGGTCCGAGGTTGCCGAGCAGCCGCTCGAGCTGGCCGGCGGACGCACGCAGGTTGGTCAGCGCCGGCGTCTGCTCGTCCGCCGTGGCGCCGAGCGCCTCCATGGTCGGCTCGAGCTGCTCGAGGAACCCGGGCAGCTTGCGCAGGCCGGCCGCGCTCTCGTCGCGGCGCTCGGCGGATGTGGCGGCCGTCTCGCCCGCCTCGACGATGAACCGGCCGACGTCCTTCTTGTTGCCCGCGAGGTCGGTGACGACCTCGTCGGCGTCGGTCACGAGGTCGGCGAGCACCTGGTTCTGCTTCGCCAGGGTCTTCAGGACGCGGCTGGTCTGGCGCAGCGCCGGGCTCGCGCGACGGATCGCGTCGTTGAGGTTCTTGCCGTTGCCCGCGACGCCGGCTCCGAGCTCGCCGAGGATGATCGCCAGCCGCTCGCGGTACGGTCGCCGCAGGACGTTGTTGACCAGGTCGCCCGGGACGGTGGAGGTGGTCTGGCGGACCGGGATCGTGGAGCCGACCGGCAGCTCCTTCGCCGCGGTACCCGGCAGGCAGTCCAGGAAGTACTCGCCGATGAGCGACTGCGGCCGGGCGTCACAGCGGACGTCGGTGCGCAGGGAGCCGAAGCCGGTCTCGGTCACCTCGAAGTCGACGATGGCGCGGTTGGTCTCGAGGTTCAGCCGGAGGTCGGTGACCTTGCCCGCGCGGACGCCCGCGACCTTCAGGTCGCCGCCCTCGACGAGGCCGAACGCGTTGTCGAGCTCCGCGCTGTAGGCGCGGGCGGGCCCGCCTTCGCCGTCGCCGGCGCCGGTCGCGAGCAGCGCGAGCGCGCCGACGCAGAGCAGCAGGAGGATGGCCGCGAGCCGTCTCATGGGCCGGGCGGCACCTGCGTCTCGTCGCAGTTGTAGTCGGGGGTCGGCTTCCAGATGCCGCCGCGCTCGATCGAGCCCGGGCAGCGGTTCAGCTGCCTGGTCTGGGCGCCGGCCTTGAACGCCTCCTGGCGCAGCTCCGGCGGGATCGGCTGCAGTTGCCCGCCGACGAGCGTGAACGCGTTGACGTGCACCGCGGCGCGACTGGCGCCGCCGAGTGCGTCGTAGATGCCGGAATGCGAGAAGTCGTCGAACCACCCGGTGAGCTCGGGGGCGTACGGCCGGGCGTACGCGAGCTCGGGCGCGGCGACCTTGAGGGCGTCCACGGTCTCCGGGAACGCGCCGTCGCGCTCCTTGCCGTTGCGCTGCGTGGACTTCGTCGCCGCCGCGTTCAGCGGCACCGCCGCGTTGGTCAGCTCGATCAGGTCGTTGTCCTTGCCGCTCGCGCGCACCAGACGGCTGAGGTCGCGCAGCGTCGGGCGGGCGTCGCGGGCCAGCGGACGGAGTTCCGCGAGGAACGGGCGGAGCTTGCGGGCGACGGGACGGCTCTCGTCGACGAGCGGATCGAGGTCGTCCAGCGCACGGCGGAGGTTGACGAACGTCGTGTTGGAGCGCCGCATGAAGTCGGGCAGCTGCCCGATGGCGTCCCGCAGCGCCGCCTTCTCCCGGCCGATCGCCGAGGTCGTCACCGCGAGGCGGTCGACCAGTCCGGCGACGTCATCGCGACGGTCGGCCACGTCGGTGACGAGCTTGCTGCTCGCGACGATGAAGCGCTTCAGCAGCGGGGTGTCGCGGTTCAACTCGCTGAAGAGCCGGCTGGAGGCCGCGAGCGACGGGTTGAGGTAGAGGAAGCCCTTGTTGATCTCCTCCCCCTTGCCCTCGTTACTCGTCCCGAAGCCCTGGACGACCTGCTGCAGGCCCTTGCGCGTGTCGGTGTCGAAGGCGTTGAAGAGCTGGTCGAGGTCGACGGCCGTGGTCGTCTCGCTGGAGTCCAGGACGCCGCCGTCGTCGATCTCGGCGGTGCCGCCCGGTGCCAGACGCAGGTCGATGTAGCGGTTGGCGACGCCCGAGAGCGACGCCTGCCGGACCGTCGCGGTCGTGCCGCGCCGCAGCGGGATGTAGCCGTCGTCGCTGATGTCCATCGTCACCTCGGCCTGCCCGTCGTCGGTCAGGTCGATCTCGGTGACCTCGCCGATCGACCGGCCGCCGACCTGCACGAGGTTGCCCTTCACCAGCTGGCTGGCGTTGATGAACCGCGCCGTGACGGTGTAGTCCGGACCGCCGGTACCGAGCACCACGAAGGCCACCGCGGCGAGCGCGACGACGCTCGCGGCGACCGCGATGTACCTCCCGATGACCCTCGAATGACGCACGTGTCCGGCGATCTCCCTCTCCAAGGCGATCTGGTTTACCCGTCAGCCCCCAACGTCAGGTGACGCAGAACCTTGCGAACATTTTCGCGAAGTTCTCCTGACCGGGTTTGCCCACCCCGCTGTGAGGGGAGTGTGAGAGCACCTTCCCCGCGGGACAACTTCCGTGTCAAGGTGGTGTTCGCAGCACTGGGCCACGCTCCTCCATGGATTTCACGACCGCTCTCGATCACGCCCCCGGCCTCCGGGGACCGACACCGCTCCTGCGTCTGCAGGGCGACGACCGCCTGATCGCGCTCACCCGCCGTGGCAACCAGTCCGCCTACGAGGCGCTCGTCGCCCGCTACCAGGCCCGGCTGCTGGCGTTCTGCCGCCACATGCTGTCCTCGAAGGAGGACGCGGAGGACGTGCTGCAGGAGGTCTTCGCGGCCGCGTACAACGCGATGCTCTCCGACGACCGGCCGATCAACGCCCGGCCCTGGCTCTACCGCATCGCCCGCAACCGGTGCCTGAACCACCTACGCCGCCAGCAGGCGATCGGGGTGGACTCGATGGACGTCCACCTCGCCGAACATGGCGCGACGACCGCCGACAAGGTTCACAAGCGCGAGGAGTTCCGGCAGCTCGTCGCCGACGTCCAGGAGCTCCCGGAGACCCAGCGCACCGCGTTGCTGCTGCGGGAGATCGACGCGCTCTCCTACGAGCAGATCGCCGAGGCGATGGAGACGACGATCCCGTCGGTCAAGTCGCTCCTGGTGCGCGCCCGCGTCTCGCTCGCCGAGGCGGCCGAAGCGCGCCTCCTCACCTGCGAGCAGGCCCGCGACGAGCTCGGCGAGGTCGCCGAGGGCCTCCGGCGCTCGACGCCGCCCGTCCGTCGCCACGTCCGTCAGTGCGACAGCTGCGCCGCCTTCAAGCGGCACCTGCGGCAGACCGACAGGACCCTCGCCGCCGTCTTCCCGGTCGGGCCGCTGCTGCTGCTGAAGAAGTTCCTCATCGCCCAGGGTGCGGCAGGCACCGGCGCCGCGGGGGCCGCGGCCGGTGGTGCCGCCGTCGCCGGTGGTACCGCGGGCAGCGCTGCCGCCGGAGGTGCGCTGAGTGCCGGCATCACCGCGATCGGGACGAAGGCCGCCGCCGGTCTGACGGCCGCGGCGATCGTCGCCGCCGGGGCGGTCGAGGTCGACCACGCGCGCCGCACGAAGGTCGATCGCGCACCGGCCCTCGCGGCCATCGCACCGCCCGCCGTCGCCGCGATCGTCTCCGCGCCACCCGTCGTCGTCGCGAGCACCCCGCAGGAGGAGGCGATCACCACGGTCACCGAGACCGGCGGCGCGCTGACCGGGGACGAGGAGGTGCGTGCCGGGGCCGCCTCGACGCGCGACGCCGACGACGCACCCGCTGCCGCGGCGCCGGTCCTGCCGTTCCCCGCCGCCGTCCCGGATGTCCCTGCCGCCCTCCCGGCCGTCGTCCCGGCCGCCGTCGACGGCGTCCTGCCGACGCAGGAGGGCTCCGACACCGTCCGCCTCGGCGAGGTGCTGCCGCCCGGCACCGGGGGCGTCGCCGGCCCCGACGAGCCCGTCGTGCCCGCTCCGGCCGTCCCGGTCCCCCCCGTCGTCCCCGCGCCGACCTCCGCTCCCGCGGCCGTCGAGCCACCGGCCGCGAGCCCCGGGCCTGTCGCCGATCCGGCCGCGGGCGGCGTCCCGGCTCCCGCCCCGCAGCCCGAGCCGGCCCCGCCGGCCGAGCCCGCCCCGGCGCCCCCGGTCCCGCCCGCCGACGCCCCGGCGCCGCCCGCCGACGCCCCG
>JBBSJQ010000021.1:0-78237 GCA_038257095.1 Solirubrobacterales bacterium | reverse complement strand
GGCCCGCCCGGCCCCTACGTCCTGCAGGCCGCGATCGTCGCCACCCACCTGGCCGACGGCCCCACCGACTGGCCCACCGTCCTCGCCTTCTACGACCGCCTGGTCGGCGTGCAGGACACGCCGGTCGTGCGCCTCAACCGCGCGGTCGCGCTCGCCGAGGTGCACGGCCCGGCCGCGGCGCTCGACGAGCTCGCCGGCCTCGAGCGCGCGCTGGACGGCTACTACCTGCTGCACGCGACCCGCGCCGAACTGCTGCGCCGCGCGGGCGACCCCGACGGCGCCCGGCTGGCCGACGCCCGGGCGCTCGAGCTCGCGCCCTCGCCCGCGGAGCGCTCGCTGCTGCGGCGTCGGCTCGAGCCGCAGGCGTAGGCTTGAGCGCTTAAGGCGACTCTCGACGTTGTTGGGTTACATAAGATGGATTATCGAGCGTAGAACCCCAGGAGAAGGTCATTCGCGGCCGAGCACCAGGTGGACGAGGTCAATCGCGCGATGTCCCCGGGCGCGAGAGCACAGATGTGGCAAGGTCGAGGAGTGCTGGCTTGAGCTGTGGCAGCGAGTCGGTGCCGCGCGTCCGGATGGATTCCGCGGCAAGCTCCTGCGCGCCGGCGACGAACGCGAAGAGGACCTGATCGCTCACGTGGCGAAGGTTCGGCTCGGCGGCGCGGCTCTGGGACAGGAGCGCCTGCAAGGCGCTCACGATCTGATGCATCGTCGCGGCTCGCCGTTCGAGCGCTCGGGCTCCCGCGTTGAGCACCTCGAGGTAATACAGGCGGGCCCTGTCGGGCTGTGCGGCAAGCGCTTCGAGTGTGTCGGCAAGAGCCGCGTCGAGCCGCACGTTCCAGCCGCCATCTGCGGTTGTGCGTGTCCGCTCGGCGAACGCGACGAGGAAGTGCTGCATCGCCGCGTCGTAGGCGGCGAGGAAGCAGTCCTCCTTGTTGACGAAGAGCTCATAGAACGTGCGCCGTGAGACACCGGCCATCGAGACCACGTCGGCCACCGCAACGACGGCGTACCCCTTCTCGGCCACCGCCCGGGTCATCGCGTCGATCGCCCTGAGCCGCTGCGACTCACGCACCACTTCCGGCTCAAGACCGTGCGGGCCGCGCGGCAGGGCGACTGGAATCGAGGCGGTCGGCTCGCTGGGCACTCCGCAAGCCTAGTGAGAAACGTGAACGTACCTCTCTGCTAGCGTCGCGGTCCGCATCCCGGTGCGGCCCGTCTTCCACCTCGCCGCTTCGCGGCGCAGCAGGAGCTCTTCAGCGATGCAGCCCCACCGTTCGTTTCTTGTTCGCCGCGGTGCCTGGGTGGCCGCCGCCGCGGTGCTGCTCGCGGCGCCGCAGGCCTCGGCCGCATGGACGCCGGGACCCGAGCAGTTCGGGACCGAGCGCCAGCAAGCGCTTCCCGTCACGATGCAGGACGGGACGATCCTGCGCGCTGACGTCACCTACCCCACCGACAAGCAGACGGGCAAGCGGCTGACAGGCAAGCTGCCGGTGTTGCTCTACCAGTCGGCTTACGGCAAGGTGCTCGAGCAGGCCGCGCCTGCCTTCGGCGTCAGCGGATTGGTCGGCAACTCCTCCTACTTCGCCAAGCGCGGGTACATCACCGTCGACGCCGACGTCCGCGGCACCGGCCGCTCCCAGGGCTCCTGGGAGTTCTTCAGCCCCCAGGAGGGCCGCGACGGCGCAGAGCTCGCCGAGTGGGCGGCCAAGCTGCCCGGCTCCTCCGGCAAGGTCGGTCTGACCGGCTCCTCCTACCTCGGAATCATCCAGCTGCTCACCGCGGAGTCCGCAGGCCCGAACTCGTCGATCAAGGCGATCTTCCCCGGCATCGCCGCCAACGACCTCTACCGCGACACCGCCTTCGCCGGCGGCATCCCCGGCTTCGAGTTCAACCTCATCTTCCTCGGGCTCACCGGCACCCTGCACGCCACCAACCCGCTCGTCGGCCCTAACGCCGACACCCTCCAGGTGCTGCTCGGGCACCTCGGCGGCATCACCCAGACGAACATCGGCCTCATCTCCGACGTCATCGCCCAGGGCGGCGACCGGGCCTACGACGACGAATACTGGACAGCCCGCTCCCCGGCCGAGCGGCTCGACCGGATCGTCGCCAACAAGATCCCCGCGTTCTTCTACGGCGGCTGGTACGACCTCTTCCAGCGCGGCGGCCCAATGAGCTACGCCGCCCTACAGAACGTCTTTGCCGGCCGCCCGGCGTTCTCCGCGATGGACCCCAAACAGAAGCCGACCGCCCGCTACCAGCTGCTGCAGGGCCCCGAGTTCCACTCCTCCGCCGACCGCACTCCGCGCTACCGCGGCCTCACGCTCGACGAGCTGCAGCTCGCCTGGTTTGACCACTGGCTCAAGGACGTCGACACCGGCATCCAGGACACCGACACCCCACTGCACCTCTGGGACCTCGGCACCAAGACCTACCGCGAGTCCACCGCCTACCCCCTACGCGGCACCCGACCGACGAGCTACTACCTAGGCGCCGACGGCACTCTCGCCCCCGAGAAGCCCACCCAGAGCGCGGGGCAGGATCAGATCCTGCAGACCGTCCTCGGACTGGCCTGCACGAGCTCCACCGACCAGTACGCCGCCGGGTTGCCGCAGCCGTTCTACAAGCAGATCGGCATGGAGTTCCCCTGCGACGCCGACGCCCGCCTCTCCCAGAGCGGGCCTGGTCAGGCCAGCTACACCACCGCCCCCGTCAAGCAGGACCTGACGATCGCTGGGCCGATCGGTGCGACCCTCTACGCCACCTCCACGACCACAGAGACGCAGATGGCCGTGCAGGTCTCAGACGTCGCGCCCGACGGCACCGCGCGCCCGATCACCTCCGGACTGCTGGCCGGATCTCACCGCGCGATCGACGACTCGCGCAGCTGGAAAGGCTCAGGCGGCAACTACCTGCAGCCCTACCACCCCTACACCCGTGCCGCCTCCGCGCCCGTCGAGCCGGGCAAGGTCACGCGCTTCGACATCGAGGTCTTCCCCACCACCCTCACCCTGCGGCCCGGACACCGCCTGCGCGTCACCATCAACTCCACCGACTTCCCACGCGCGTTCCCGAACCTGCCGCAGCTCGCCAACCTCATCGGAGGCGTCTACCAGATCCAACGCACCGCCACGGCGCCCTCGAGCGTCGAGCTGCCGATCGTCGACGAGAGCTCCTTCGGCCCCGGCCCGTCTGTCCCGCCATGCACGAGCAAGCGCCGTGTCGTTCTCAACCTCGCCAAGAGCGCCGTCCGCGACCGACGCCTCACCCAAGTACGCGTCACCATCGACGGACGCCGGGTCAAGACCCAACGCGTCGGAAAGCGCGGTGTGCGAATCACCCTCGCTGGCCGCCCCCTCGGACGCTACGTCGTGCGCGTCAGCGCCCGCGCGGGCAACAGCTCCATCCGCACCACCCGCCGCTACCGCACCTGCACCGCCGGCAAACGAGCACGCTGAACGCTCACGAACGACGACTGTCATTCGACCGTCGTTCTACGCAAGCGACGGCTCGCGTCACACGCGGACGACGCGGACCCCAGCGACGCCGTCGAGCGGCGCGAAGTCATCGTCCTGGCTCACGACCGGCAGCCCGTGCGCGGTCGCGGTCGCGGCGATCCCGAGATCGTTGACGTTGATCCGTCGTTCCGCAGCGACCGGTGACCGGCTGCGGCACGGTGGGTGTGACCCAGGCCGTGGATGGGAAGACCCGACGAACATGATCGGTTTCGGCGTCCTTCTCCTCATCGTTGCTGCGCTCGTGCCCGACCTCGCGGTCCTCTGGGGCATCGGCCTGCTGTGCATCGTCATCGGGCTGATCCTTGCCGTGCTCGGCCTGGTCGGCCGCGCCGTCGGCGGGCGCCGGCACTACTACTGACGCGCCGGCGCATCGCGCCGCGGAAGTGATCACCACTCGGCGGGGTCGCGCTCGAGGGTAGGTGGTACGGGCAGAGCTGCGGCGCGTAGCCAAGGTGGGCGCGCGGAATCTCCGGCGCCTGACCGACCACCCGAGGAGCCCCCGTGGCGAACATGACGCAGGAACGTCCGAACCGCAGCATCCCCAAGCTCAGCACCCGCCCCGCCGACCGCCACATGCTCGGGGTGACCCTCTTCCTCCTCGCGGCAGTCGTGTCGTTCTTCCTCTCCATCGGCCTCTGGTTCTCCGGTAGCCGGGAGGAGGGCATCTACGTCGGCATCTGGGTCCCGTCGATCCTTGCCGCAGGTGCCTTCTGGGTCGCGGCCATGAGCGCGAGGGCCTGAGTCATGGACATCGTCCTGGCCATCGCCGGAGTCGTCGTCACCATGCTCGCTCTTGCGGGCATGGTCCTCTTGGTTCCCGGCGGCGCCGAGCCCGCCATCGACAGCGAGTCGAACCTCAGCCTGGCGACCAAGGAGTACGCCGAGCAGGCGGGCGTCGTGCCCCGCCCCACCCCCGAGCCGGCCGGGTAGTTCGTCACGAGGTCGATGCCGACCGGCGCGCGTCCGTCAGATCGCGACGCCCGCCGTCGCCGGCACGGGCGCCTCGCTCGGCACCACGACCTCGATGCGCACGGGCACCGCGTTGTAGGCGGCGTTGCCGCTCAGCCGGTCGACGACGGTCGGGTCCGTGATGTCGTTCACGCTGACCCCCGGCTTGGTGGCCGCGTGGGTCCAGCCGACGCCGGGACGGCCATGGCCGAAGCCGTGCGGGATCGACACGACCCCCGGCCGCATCTCGTCGCTGACCTGCACCGGCAGCTCGATCGAGCCCATGCGCGAGGAGACCCGGACGCTCACACCGTCGTCGATCCCCCGCTCGCGGGCGTCGTCGGGATGCAGCAGGGCGACGCAGCGGTCGGGGCCCTTCATGAGCCGCTTGCTGTTGTGCAGCCACGAATTGTTGCTGCGCAGCGAGCGTCGCCCGATGAGGGTGAGGTCGAAGCCGCGTGTGCGGGCCTCCTCGCGCTCGGCCGCGAGGACGTCGAGCTGGGCGGCCTCCTCGAGGAAGACGGCTGGGGCGAGCTGCATATGGCCGTTCTTCGTCGTCAATGCCCCGGGCATGCGCGGCTCGAGCGGCCCGAGGTCGACCCCGTGCTCGGAGCGACGCAGCCGCCCGACGGTGATGCCGCTGCGCAGGCCGCGGCGCAGCAGGCCGTACGGCCCGGTCTGGATCGCCAGCTCGGCGATCCGCGCGGGGTTCGTCAGTCCGAGGCGGTTGGCGACCGCGAAGTACGCCGACGTCGCCCTGCCGGCCCGCCCGACCCCCACGCGGGCGGCGAGATCGTTGAGGATCTGCCAGTCCTGTCGCTCTCCGGGGGCCGCGGGCACGGCCGCCCGGTTGTACGCCAGGTGGTTGCGCACGCCGAAGCCGGAGAGGACCAGGTCGAGGTCGTCCCGCTCCAGCGGCGAGACCGCGGGCAGGATGACGTCGGCGTGACGCGTCGTCTCGGTGACGAAGGAGTCCACAGCGACACAGAACTCGAGCTGCTCCAGCGCCTCGTCCAGGCGTCGACCCCCGGGCGTGGACAGCACGGGGTTGCCGGCGAACACGACCAGGCCACGGACCTGTCCGGGACCCGGCGTCAGGATCTCGTCGGCCAGACCGGAGACGGGGAACTCGGCGAGCGCATCGGGCAGGCCGCTCACCCGCTGGGTGCGGGCGCGATGCAGCCGGATGCCACGCTTTGCCATCAGCTTGAACAGCAGCGTCGCGTCGAATGCGGGTGTCGTGAACATCGCCCCGCCGGCCCGGTCGAGGTTGCCCGTGACCGCATTGAGGACGTTGATGAGCCAATACGTCAGCGTCCCGGTCGTCTGCTGGCAGATGCCGACGCGGCCGTAGGCGACCGCACTCGGGGCGTCGGCGAACTCCCGTGCCATCCGGGCGATCGTCCCCGCGTCCACCCCGGCGTGGTCGGCGGCACGCTCGGGCGTCCACGGCGCCACCAGCGAACGCACGTCGTCGAGGCCGTCCGCGTGAGCCGCGAGGTGCCGCAGCCGCACGCGGTCCTCTGCGAAGAGCGTGTGCAGCATGCCGAGGAGCAGGTACGGGTCGCCGCCCGGGCGGACCTGCACGTGCTCGTCGGCGAGCTTGACGGTCTCCGTGCGGCGCGGGTCGACCACGACGACCCTGCCGCCGCGCCCTCGGATCGCGCGCAGCCGGTCGCGCACACCGGGCGCGGTCATGACCGACCCGTTGGACACCGCGGGATTCGCGCCGATGACGAGCATGTGATCGGTGCGGTCGATGTCCGGCACGGGAATCGCTACCGGGTTGCCGTACATGTCCGTGGCGACGACGTGCTGCGGGAGCTGGTCGGTCGACGACGCTGAGTAGTTGTTCCGCGTCCAGAGCGCGATGCGCAGGTTCACCAGCGCGAGGACCGACCACGTGTGCGCCCCCGGGTTGCCCAGGTAGTTCGCGACCGCGTGCCGGCCGTGTCGCTCGGCGACGCCGCGCAGGCCGGCCGACGCGTACTCGAGCGCCTCGTCCCACCCGATCTGCTCCCACGACCCGTCGGGCCGTCGGCGGACCGGGGCGCGCAGGCGATCGGGATCCTCGTAGAGGTCGGTCAGCGCCGCGGCCTTCGGGCAGATGTACCCCCGCGACAGATGGTGGTCGGGGTCACCGGTGATCCGCAGAACGGTGCTCCCCTCCACCTCGACGGAGATGCCGCAATGGGCTTCGCACAGCGTGCACTGGCGGTGGACCGTGGTGCTCATGCCCCAAGCGTATCCCTGACGTCACGATGACCGGGTATTTCCGACGGACTTCCCCTGCTCCGTCTGTGCGGTTGCTGCAGGCGACCGCCCCGTGCCGTGGCGAACCCACGACACGGAGGCAGGCCGGGCGTCCTCAGGTGCCCGTCGTCGGGGCCGGGTCGGTCGTCGGTACCGGGGTCGGGTCCTGCGTCGGGACCGGGGCCGGGTCGGTGGCCGGAACCGGGTCGGTGGTGCCCCCGGTGCTCGTGTCGTCACCGCCGGACTCGAGGTCGTCGGTGAACTCGCGGGCGGCCTTCATGCAGAGGTTGAACGGAGAGCGCTTGGTGCCCTTGGCCTTCTTGCGGCTCAGCGACTTGCAGGCCGTCCGGGCGGTCTTCGCCTTCCCGGCGGCGAGCTTGGCCATCGCGGTCACGCACTGGCTGAACGGCGTGCCCTTGCCGCCCCCCACGCGGCGCTTGCTCTGGCCCTTGCAGTACTGGCCGTAGGCGGCCTTCTTCACCGCTGCCGGCGCCGTCGGGCCGGGCAGCACGGTGGGCTCCGTGGTCCCGTCGGTGGTGGTGCCCTCGGTGGTGGTCGTCCCCTCCGGCGTGGAGGTGGACGTGCCCGGCTCCGTCGTCGTGGTCGTCGTGCCGCTCTCCGTCGTCGTCGGCGCAGGCTTGCCCGCGCCCTCCGGCTTACCCGCGCCCTCTGGCTTGCCCGCACCCGGGGGCTTGCCCGCACCCGGCGGCTTGCCCGCGCCCTCCGGCTTACCCGCACCCGGCGGCTTGCCGGTCGAGGTGGGCTTCCCGCCCCCGGCCCCGTCGGGCTTCTCGGCGGCCGCTGTGCCGATCATCGGGACGGTGAGAATGGCTGTGACGCCGGCGACGGCGAGCAGACGATGGAACATGTGATGCCTCCTGGGCAACTGGGCGGCCTTGCGGTGCAACGCCCCTGGTTTCGCGTCCCCGCCTCGCGACGGGTTTGCCGTGGTCCGAGGAGTACCTCGTCACGTCGGACGCCTGTCCGGCGCCGCGGTCGGAGACATCGGACGAACGTCCAGGGCGCGGTCTCGCGCGGACCTGCTGCGCAACGCGAGGCCGCCAGGACCGCCGCGGCCGCAGGACGCGACGAGGCCGGGCCGCTCCCCGGCCCGTACCTCCCATGTGGAGCTGTCGCTTCCCGAGACGCTCGAGCTGCTGATCACGGCGGCGGCCGTGCTGGCCCTCCCGGGGCCCAGCGTCCTCTACGTCGTCGGGCGCGGCGTCGCCGCCGGACGCTCGTCGGCCCTGCTGGCGGCCGGCGCCGTCGGTGCCGGTCTGCTCCTGCAGGTCGTCGGGGTGTCGGCCGGCATCGGCGTCCTCCTGGCGCGGTCGGACCTCGCCTCGACCCTGGTCCGGGCCGGCGGCGCCATCGTGCTCGTCGCGCTGGGGATCCGGGCCTACCGGGGCCGCCGCGGCCTCGTCGCCGAGGCGCGGGCCGAGGGGCCGGCCACCGGACGCGCACGTGTCGTGCGGGACGGGGTGATCGTCGGGGCCCTGAACCCCAAGCGCCTGCTGCTGCTCGTGGCGCTGCTGCCGCAGTTCGTGACCACCGGCGCGGCCGCGGTCCCGGCCCAGCTGTTGCTCCTCGGGTCGCTCGTGGTGCTGACGGCGCTCGTCTGCGACGCAGCCTGGGGGCTGCTGGCGGGCACCGCGCGCGGGTGGCTGCGCGAGCGTCGCCAGACGCTCGAACGGCTCGGCGCGGTCGCCGGCGTGGCGATGATCGCCCTCGGTCTGCGTCTGGCGCTGACCGTGTAGTCCGTACCTTGTGGCCCGTGCGTTCCCCCGACGTGGTGATCATCGGTGCCGGCGCCGCCGGTCTGATGTGCGCGATGACCGCGGCCGCGCGCGGCCGCGACGTGCTGCTCATCGAGCGCTCGAACAAGCCGGGCAAGAAGATCCTCATGTCCGGTGGTGGCCGCTGCAACTTCACGAACATGTGGACGGAGCCCGCCAACTTCTTCTCGCAGAGCCCGAACCCGCACTTCTGCAAGTCGGCCCTCGCGCGCTACTCCCCGTGGGACTTCATCGCGCTCGTCGACAAGCACGGCGTCCCGCATCACGAGAAGAAGCTCGGGCAGCTCTTCTGCGACAACAAGTCACGGGACATTCGCGATCTCCTCGTCGAGGAGTGCGAGCAGGCAGGCGTCGACCTGCACCTCGACACCGCGGTGCACGAGGTGGAACGGACCGGAGCGGGATACGCGCTGCGGACCGACCTCGGGTCCGTTCACGCGTCGTCGCTGGTGATCGCCACCGGCGGCCTGTCGATCCCGACCCTCGGCGCCACCGGCTTCGGCTACGAGATCGCGCGGCAGTTCGGTCACACCGTGCTGGACACCCGCGCCGGCCTGGTGCCGTTCATCATCACCGACCAGCTCAAGGAGCTGTGCACCGAGCTGACCGGGACGTCGGTGGCCTGCGTCGTGCGCTGCAACGGCCAGAGCTTCCGCGAGAACATCCTCTTCACCCACCGTGGGCTCAGCGGCCCGGCGATCCTCCAGATCTCCTCCTTCTGGCACCTCGGCGACGCGGTGGAGATCGATCTGGTCCCCGACCACGACGTCCTGGAGTGGCTGCGGGAGCAGCAGGCGGCGCGCCCCGACAGCGAGCTGAAGACCGTGCTTGGCGAGGTCTTCACCAGGAAGATGGCGACCCTCCTCGCGGAGCGCTGGTTCGCCTCGAGGCCGATGAAGCGGTACCCCCCGGCCGAGCTGCGGGAGATCGCCGACCGGCTCGGCGCGTGGAAGGTGGTGCCGGCCGGCACCGAGGGTTACCGGACCGCCGAGGTCACGCTGGGTGGCGTCGACACCCGCGAGGTGTCGTCCAAGACGATGGAGTCGCTCAAGAGCCCGGGTCTGTACTTCGTCGGCGAGGTGCTCGACGTCGCCGGGCACCTCGGTGGCTTCAACTTCCAGTGGGCCTGGGCCTCGGGCCACGCGGCGGCGCAGGTGGTCTGAGCTCTATCGTGGCCAGCGTGGCCGGCAGGGAACGGAGTTCGACGGCATGACCCATCACGCACACGGTTCCGCAGCCCACCACGGGCACTCCGCGTCCTTCGACGACGAGCAGTACGTCCGTCGGCTCGAGTCCGAAGCCCGACTCGCCTCGGGCGTCCACCGGGAGGCCGCCCGGCTCTGCCACGAGCAGCTCGCCTCGACCGGTTCGTCCGTCCGCCGGGTCCTCGACCTCGGCAGCGGACCGGGCGTCACCTCCGTGCTGCTGGCCGACCGCTTTCCCGCGGCCCGGGTCGTCGCCGTCGACGGCTCCGCGGCGATGCTCCGGCGTGCGGAGGCCCTGGCGGCAGGGTCCGCCGCAGCTGGTCGCGTCGACACCCGGCTGCTCGATCTCGACGGGGACCTGCGCCCGCTCGGGACCGCGGAGCTCGTCTGGGCATCGATGTCCCTGCACCACGCCGCCGACGAGCTCGCCACGCTGCGCGAGGTCCGGGGTCTCCTCTCCCCCGACGGCCTGCTGTGCGTGCTGGAACGCGCCGAGCCGACCACGGTGCGCCTCGCGACCGACCTCGGCGTACCCGGCCTCTGGGACCGCCTCACCGCAGCGTGGTCGGCGTCGGCCGGACGCCGACCCGACTCCGCAGGACGCCACGCCGAGCTGCTCGACGCCGCCGGGTACGACGTCGTCGACGCGCGCACGCTTCGCGACACCGCGTCAGCGACCGATGACGAAGCGATCGGCACCTTCGTCGCAGATCGGCTGGCCGGCACCTTCCGGGCGCTCGACGGGCTCGCCGACCCGGCCGACCTCGAGGTGCTCCGGGCCTGGGTCGACGACCCGCGTGCGCACACGGGCGCCGCGACCGCCACCTTCAGTCGCGAGCTGCTGCTGGCCCGCGTGCGGATCCCGCCGGTGTAGGACGGGCGGACGAGCAGCACCGGACCGTCGTGCCTTCTCCGTCAACGATCGTCGAGTCCCGGGGTCCCGGCTGCAGCCCGTCGGCCCTCCATGACGACACCTGGGACATGAGCATCTCCGCCGTCGGGAGCGCCCTCTCGGGCATCAGCGCCAACCAGGCGGTGTTCGACAGTGCCGCGGCCAGGGTGGCGCGGGTCGAGACGGCACCCGACGACGGGTCGGCCGGGCTGGACCCCACGACCGCCGGACGTGTGGCCCTCCCTCCCGGATCGGGCGAGCTCATCGACGTGGTCGTCGGGGCGATGGTCGCCGCCGACGGCGTCGCGGCCAACACCGCCATGCTGCGGACCGCGCTGGACATGGACCGCGCGGTCCTCGACGTTCTCGCCTGAGCCCGTCGCGCGGCCGGCCCGGCCTGCGTGAGAACTCGGTGAGACCCGCTCGTTCAACCGCACGTCCACGGGCAGGATCCGGGCCATGCGTCCCTCCCGTCGTCTCCCGCTCCTGGTGCTCGCCGCGCTTGCTGCGCTCGTGCTCCCGGCCGTCGTCATCGCCGCCACCGGCCCGAAGCACCGCATCGACCTGCGCCTCGGCACGAAGTTCACGCCCGGCAAGGCGAAGGCGAACGGGCTCGTCACCTTCACCGACGGCGGCAAGAAGGTCACGGTGAACGTCAAGGTCGACGACCTGTGCCCGAACGACCGGCACGTCGTGCGCTTCTTCGTCGCCGTGACCTACCGCGACGGCTCGAAGAACGGCACCGGCGTCATCGATGACCGCGGCTGCCGGCCCACGACGCCCAAGACGCTGAAGTGGACCTCGCTGCCGTCGACCTCGCGCATCCGCAGCGTGCGCATCGACTTCTACGAGCACAACGGCAAGACCATGCAGATCGGCGACTTCCACGACCCGTTGATCCTGCGCCCCTGACGGCGCCGTGGATGCGCGAGTATCCGGGGACCATGGGTCTCCTCGCACTTGCGCTCCTCCCCGCTCGCACCGCCGTCGCCACCGCGGAGCTCGTGCTCTCCGCGCGCGACCTCCTCGCCGCCGACGGCCCGGTCCGCCGGCAGGACGGGATCATCGACCGCGTCGACCTCCTACTGGAGGAGGGCGGCGCGCTGGACTCGCTGGCCCGGCTGAGCGATCCCACCGGCCCGCTGGCCCGGATCGAGCAGCTCGCGCGGCTCACCTCCGACGACCAGCCGCTGGGCCGCGCGCTCGCCGCCGGCGGACCGCTGGACCGGGTCCTCGCCGAAGGTGGCGCACTCGACCGCCTGCTGGCGGACGACGGCGCGGTCGAACGGCTCCTCATGCCCGGCGGCCCGGTCGAACGGCTGCTCTCCGCCGGCGGCCCGCTCGACCGGCTCCTCGCCGACGATGGCGCACTGGACCGCCTGACCCAGCCCGGCGGCACCCTCGACCGCGTGCTCGAGGACGATGGCGTCCTGGAGCGGCTTTTCGCCCCCGGCGGGATCATCGAGCGGCTGCTCGAGCCCGCCGGCATGATCCACAAGCTGCTGGAGCCGCAGGGCAGCGTGAGCCGTCTGATCGAGGACGACGGTCCGCTCGACCGGCTCCTCGGCCGCGACGGGCCGGTCGAGCGCCTCGTCGTCCCCGGCGGCCCGCTGGACGAGCTCGCGAGGCTGCCGGTCACGCTGGACCGTCTCGGCGACCTCGCACAGGTCCTCGGCGAGCTGGCCGACCGCCTACGCACCCTCCCCGAGCTGCCGCAGGACATCCGCGCCGTCGAGCAGCAGGTCGGCGCGATCGCCGCACAGATCGCGCGGGTCGAACCCTCGCTCGCCGCGCTCGGCGGCGTGGTCGAGCGTCTGCCCGGCGCCCGGCGCCGCGGGCGGCTGAGCGACGGCACCGATCGCTGAGGCCCCGACGCACCCGCGCGCAGGGTCCGCGCCCCGCGCGGCGAACCTTGCCGCGTGACCATAACTCTGCTCCTGACCCTCGGGGCGATCGTGCTCGCCCTGCGCCTCGCCCGCGCTGCGTTCGTCGCCCTGCGCCTGGACCCCTGGGACCTGCTGCTCTACTTCGGCCTCGCCGAGCACCCGGCACCGCCCGTCACGCGGCGCACGGCGGCGTCCCGCCGCGCCGCCGCCTGAGCATCAGTCGCCGCGGTCCCACTCGCGCAGGTGCGGGCCGGGATCCAGCAGCCGGCCGCGCCGGTCGCGCAGCTCGAAGTGCAGGTGGCAGCCGGTGGTCCGTGCGTTGCCGGTATCACCGCCCGACCCGATCCGCTGCCCCGTCCGCACGCGGTCCCCGCGACGGACCGACGGCGTCTCCCGCAGGTGCGCGTAGCGGTAGGTCCGGCCGTCCAACACGCCGCGGATGATGACCTCGTGCCCGTAGAGCACCGGGTCGAAGCGGCTGCGGATCACGGTGCCGCCACGGGCGGCGACCAGCATCGTGCCGCACGGGGCGTTCACGTCGTAGCCCTCGTGCGTGCGGCCGCCGTTCCGCGGCCCGCCGAACAGGCCGACCTGCCCGCGGTCGGCGTGCGGGCCACGGATCGGGTACATCCGCCCGCGCAGGGTGAAGGCTCCGACCCGACGCCGCTGTCCGATGGCGGGCGCCACGGCCCGGACGCGGTAGCGCCCGTCGGGCGCGGCGGTGCCGTCCCTGCGGATGCCGTTCCAGCTCACCCGACGATCGAGACCCGGCCGCACGTCCTCCACGCGCAGCCGGCGGGCAACCCCTCCCCCGCGCTCGGCGAAGAGCGCGAGCACGCGCCCACGATAGGCCGTGAGCGCTCGTCCGCGTCAGCCGCTGCCCAGCGACACGGTGCGGATCACCGGCTCGCCCGCGGCGTCCGACGCGTCGAGGTCCACGAGCACCACGAGCGCGAAGTCGCGGTGGTCCTCGGGGTCCTGCAGGACCTGGCGGACGGTCCACGCCCGCGTGCCGTCGGGCGGTCGGGTCCGGTCGATCAGCAGCAGGTCCGGGGACCGTGCGTCCGGGCCGGTGCCGATCGAGTCGTACTCCGCCCAGTAGGCGTCCAGTGCCTCCTCCCAGGCCGCGAGCGTCATCGCCGGGCGGGTCGGCGGCTCCGTAAGCGCGGCCGAGGCCGCCTCGAGCTCCGCGAGCGCCCGAGCGTCGTCGCGTGCCGCGGCCTGCACCCGCTGGAACAGCGCGTTACGGACCATGACCGTGAAGGCACGGTCGTTGCCGGTGATGGGCCGCGGCGGAGGAGCGGGCTCCCCCGCGGCCACCCGGGCCACCGCTTCCGGGTCGGTGAGCGCCTCCCACTCGTCCAATAGGCTCGAATCCGTCTGGCGCACGGTCTCCCCGAGCCAGTCGATGATCTCGTCGAGCTCGTCGGTGCCGAGCTCCTCCGGGATCGTCTGGCGCAGCGCACGGTAGGCGCCGCTGAGGTACCGCAGGAGCAGACCCTCGGAGCGCGTGAGTCCGTAGAACGCGACGAACTCCGTGAAGGTGCGACCGGCCTCGTACATGTCGCGCACGACGGACTTCGGGGACAGGTCGGACTCGCGCAGCCATGGCCGGGTCTCGCGGTGCACCCGAAGCGCGTCGCGCAGGCCCTCCCCCAGCGGCTGCGGGTAGGTGACCTCCTCCAGCAGCTCCATGCGCTCGTCGTACTCGATGCCGTCCGCCTTCATGGCGGCGACCGCCTCGCCCCGGGCCTTGTTGGCCTGCGCCTTGAGGACCGGGAACGGGTCGTCGAGGATCGCCTCGACCACCGAGATGAGGTCCAAGGTGTAGGTCTCGGAGTCGCGCTCGAGCAGGTCGAACGCGGAGAGCGCGAACGACGCGAGCGGCTGGTTGAGCGCGAAGTCGGCCTGCAGGTCCAGCGCAAGCTGCAGCGTCCGCCCGGTGCGGTCGGGCTCGGGCAGCCACTCCAGGACCCCGGCGGCGAGCAGCTCGTCACCGAGCAGCACGGCCTGCTCGGCCAGACGCCGGCGGCCGCGCTCGTCCTCGTGGTTGTCCTCCATCAGCGACCGCATCACCTCGACCGGGTCGGCCGGCTGGTTGACCACGTTGAGGATCATCGCGTGGTCCACCCGCATCTTCGAGGTGAGCGGCTCGGGCGTCGCCTCGCGCAGGCGCTCGAACGTCTCCTCGGTCCAGCTGACCTCACCGTCCGGGGCCTTCTTCGTCTGCACCTTGCGGCGCTTCTTCGGGTCGTCCCCGGCCTTGGCGATCGCGCGGACGCGCTCGATGACGTGGTCGGGTGCCTGAACGACGACGTAGCCGGAGGTGTCGAACCCGGCGCGTCCGGCGCGCCCGGCGATCTGGTGGTACTCGCGGGCCTTGAGCAGCCGGTACTTCGTGCCGTCGTACTTCGCGAGGCTCGTGAAGACGACGGTGCGGATCGGGACGTTGATGCCGACACCGAGCGTGTCGGTGCCGCAGATGACCTTCAGCATGCCCGTCTGGGCGAGCTGCTCGACCAGCCGCCGGTAGCGCGGGAGCATCCCCGCGTGGTGCACCCCGATGCCGCCGCGCACGAGCTTGGACAGCGAGCGGCCGAAGCCCGCGGTGAACCGGAAGGCGCCGATCTCGGCGGCGATCGCGTCGCGCTCCTCGCGCGTGCAGAGCTTGGCCGACAGCAGTGACTGCGCGCGCTCCATGGCCGAGGCCTGCGTGAAGTGGACGACGTAGATCGGAGCCTGGTCCTCGGCCACGAGCGTCTCGAGCAGCTCGTGCAGCGGCTCGACCGACCACGAGTGCGTGAGTGGGACGGGGCGCTGCGCGTCGTCGACGACCGCGGTGTCGCGGCCCGTCCGCCGCGCGATGTCGGCGGCGAGTTCGCCGACGTCGCCGAGGGTCGCCGACATCAGCAGGAACTGCGCGTTCGGCAGGCTCAGCAGCGGTACCTGCCACGCCCATCCGCGCTGCCCGTCGGCGTAGAAGTGGAACTCGTCCATCACGACCTGACCGACGTCGGCGTCGGCGCCCTCGCGCAGCGCGATGTTGGCCAGGACCTCGGCGGTGCAGCAGATGATCGGCGCGTCCGGGTTCACCGAGGCGTCGCCGGTGAGCATCCCGACGTTCTGCGCGCCGAAGATCCCGCAGAGCGCGAAGAACTTCTCCGACACCAGCGCCTTGATCGGAGCGGTGTAGAACGTGACCCGGTCGTCGGCGAGCGCGGCGAAGTGCGCCGCGACGGCGACGAGCGACTTGCCGGATCCCGTCGGCGTCGCGAGCACGACGTTCGCGCCGCTGAACAGCTCGATGGCCGCCTCCTCCTGGTGGGCGTAGAGCTCCAGGCCCTGGTCCTGCACCCAGCCGGTGAAGGCGTCGAAGAGGGTGTCGGCGGTCGGCTCGGCGGGCAGCGCGCGCAGGAGGCTCACGCGACGGGCTCCCGCAGGATCCAGTACGGCATCAGGGGGTCGACGAACGTGACGGGGCCGGTGTCGCTCCGTTCCAGCAGCGCGGCGTCGATGAGGACGTCCCGCGCGCCCGCCTGCGAGCCCTTCCCGAGGCCGGTGCGCTGCAGCGCGGCCACGGTGAGGAGCCGGTCGTGCCCGTGGGCGACCGCTCCGAGGATGCGGCGCTGGTGGCCGGTCAGTGACCGCCAGGTCTGCTCGAGGCCGTCCGCGGCCTCGGCGACTGCCGCGGCGAGCGCGGCGGCCACGGGATCCTCCTGGTCGGTGGGCTGGTCGAAGAGCATGTGTGCGAGCAGCATTGCGCGCTGGGGGTGTCCGCCGCTGAGCCGCACGAGCGGGTCGACGCGGTCCACGAGGTCCGACCGGCCCGCGTCCTCGAGCGTCTGCGCGACGAAGTCGCCCAGGTCGACGGCCGGGAGCGGCGCCAGGCCCATCGCGCGCGCCTGGTCGAAGAGCGGCCGGCGGCGGTCCCCGAAGAGCGCGGCCATCATCGACGGCTGTGACCCGGCGAACACGTAGGACGCGACGCCGAGGTGGTGCTGCAGGTGGCTGCGCAGGACGCCGTCGAGGTCCTCACCCACGGTGAGGAGGTCCTGGAACTCGTCGAAGATCACCAGCGAGCGCTGCCCGGTGCGGGCCTGCACCATCGCCGGGAGCTCGAGGACCTCGTGCAGCGCGGCGAGCGCGTCGCCCGGCGCGGCGGCACCGAGGCTCACCGACGCCGACCCGAACCCGGGCAGTCCGGCCTGGACCTGGCCGCTCAACCGCGAGCGAAGGTGGCGCCAGGTCCCAGGTGCGAGACGGTGCTCGTAGGCGCGCGCCACGCGCAGCGCGACGTCCTGGAGGCTGGTTACGCGGGACAGGTCGACGTAGGCGGGAACGAGGTCATGGGCCTCCCACGACACCTCGGCCAGGTGCTGCAGCAGCGTCGTCTTGCCGTAGCGCCGTGGAGCGGCGAGACGGACCGACTGGCCGCCGAGCACCAGCTCGAGCAGGCGCTCCAGCTGCGCGGAGCGTCCGACCGCGCGGTCTGCGGGCAATGGGCGATCGAAGACGAATGGGTTGGGCATGGGTACGGTCGGACCGTACCAAACGGTACGGTTTGGGTGTACCCGGAAGAACGCGGTCAGCCCGCGGTGTGGAGGGCCTCGGCCGGGGCGTCGTCGTCGGTCAGGACGTCGGCGTCCGCCGCGAGCCGCTGCACCGCCGGGCGGGCGAGTGTGACCGCGCCCCGCGCGGTCGACGCAACGGCGGCGGGCAGCGGCCGCTGCGACGCGTAGAACACGACGTTGCCACCGCCGTCCCCGGGCCCGGCCCGCCGTACGACGCGCACGTCCGCGAAGCCGTCCAGCAGCGTCGCAGCGATCGCACGGACCAGGCCCAGGTCGCCGCGGTCGATGACGTTGAGCACGTAGAGGCCGTCCGGCCTCAGGACGCGACGGACCTCTGTCAGCCACTCGCGTGTCGTGAGGTGCCACGGCACCGCGAGCGCCCCGAACGCGTCCCCGACCACGACGTCGGCCGAGGCGTCGGGTGCCCTTCGCAGCGTGACCCGCGCGTCCCCGACGTCCACGCGCAGACGGTCGCCGGTGCGCAGGCCGAACCGTCGGCGCGCGAGGTCGACCACTTTTCCGTCGACCTCCAGGACCAGCGAGCGCGACCTCGGTCTGGTCGCCTCCAGGTACCGGGGCAGCGTGAAGGCGCCGCCGCCGACGAAGACCGCGTCCAACGGCGTGCCCGGAGGCGCGGCGCCGTCGATGCCGTCCGCCACCCACCGCGTGTAGGGGAACTCGAGGTGCCGTGGGTCGTCGAGGTCGACGTAGGAGTGCCGCAGGTCGTCGAGCAGGAGCAGCCGGCCACCTGCGCGCTCCGGGTCCACCGTCACCCGGGCGCAGTGGTAGGTGCTCTCGGCATCACACGGCGAGCCCCCGGCCACCGACGCGAGTCCGATCAGCAGGCCGCCGGCGACGATCGCAGCTCCGGTCCGGGGCGTCGTGCTGCCCGCCCTGAGGCCGACGAGGACGCCCGCGAGGATCAGGCCGACGCCCACGCCGAGCACCGCGACCGAGACGGGCAGCAGTGGCACCAGCACGAAGCCGGTGCCGAAGGTCCCTGCCAGCGCACCGGCCGTGGCCCAGGCCGACAGCCGGCCGTAGACGGTGCCGACCTCCCCCATGCTGCGCAGCTGCAGCCGGGCCACCGCCGGCGTGACGGCGCTCAGCGACGCGGCGCCGGGCAGCAGCGCCACGAACGTGACGAACAGCGCCCCGGCGTCGCCGTCGGCCCCCGGGCCGAGCGCCCGGACGACCGGCACCGTCGCCAGCCCGAGCATCCCGCCGACCACGAGCAACCCGGCGATGAGCCGGCGCGGGTCCAGCCGGTCCGCGAGGCGTCCTCCGAGCGCCGAGCCCGCCGCGATGCCACCCAGCACCACGCCGATGATGGACGTGGTGGTCTCGAGCGTCAGCCCGACGTAGGGCGCGAGCAGCCGCACCCCGAGGATCTCCAGGACCAGGACGGAGCCGGAGGCGAGGAACACCAGCCCGGCCGCAACGGCCGGCCGCAGTGGCACCGTGGATGCCTCGGGGGCGCTGGGCGCCTGGCTGCCGTCGGTCACCAGGGCGAGACTACGACTCCCGTCGCCGCCGCGGCGCGCCCCGTGCCGCGGGTGGACCGGGTCGGTCAGGCCACGGCGCGCAGGTGCCGCCGAGCGCGCCGCTCGCCCGGGAGGGCGACCGCGCCGAACAGCACGTCGGCCCTCGCCGCCACCGACGCCTCGGCGCTCTCGAGCACCCGGCGGCTGCGCGAGCGGTCCATCGGGTTGAGGCCCATGGCGCGGATGTCTCCCGCGTCGGGCTGCACCAGCGCGACCCGGGCACCGTCCTCCTCGAGGCGACGGAGCTCCCGATCGGTACGCGACGCCGTCGCCGCACGGGCGACGCCGAACACCGCGGTGTCGAGCAGCGCCCCGCGATGGCGCGAGGAGAACGGGGACAGCACCAGCACGACGTCGCACCCCTCCCCCGCGAGCCGGTCGGCGTTCGTGAAGGACCGCAGGCCGCCGTCGACGTACCGCCGGCCGTCGATGGTGACCGGCCGGTAGTAGGCCGGAACCGCGCACGACGCCGCGACAGCGTCGGCGACGGGGGCCGTCGGCGCCCCGCGGCGGCCGAAGGTCACGAGCCGCCCACTGCGCAGGTCGCAGGCGTGCAGCCACAGCTCGGCGCGCGATGGCCAGCCCGCCGCGGCGGCCTCGTGCGTGAGGCCGCGGATCTCGTCGCCGCTGCGGATGCCCCGCGGCAGCAGGCCGCTGAGCGCGGTGAGCCGACGGCGTGCGGTGCCGCCGACGAGGCCGGACGCGGCGAGCGCGAGCGACCCTGGGAGCGGGAGCGCGAGTCCCTCGGGGCCGCGGTCGGCGGTCGCGGCGGCGATCGCGCCGGCCAGCAGCACCGGGTCCTCGGCATAGGCGAGCAGGTCGCAGGGATCGTGCCCGGCGGCGAGCACCGTCGCGGCGACGGCGCCGGCGGACGTGCCGGTGATGATGTCGGCGGTGGCCGGGTCCCAGCCGGTCTGCTCGTGCACGGCGCGCAGCGCGCCGGCCAGCCAGGCGATCCCGGTGATGCCGCCCGCACCGAGCACGAGCCCGACCTTCGGGCCGCGCGGGCGGGCGCGGCCGTGCGGGAGACGCGGGAGCTGCATGGGCCCAGATATCCCGCGCTCGCCACCCGGTTACCGACGCACCCCCGTCCGGGGGGTTCCGGCCGGCTCAGCCGACGACCGCGCCGGCGACGGTCAGAAGCAGGCCGACCACCGCGAGCACCCCTCCCGCGATCAGCCCGAACCGCGCCCGCCCGGCGCTGCGACGGCTCTCCCCCAGCCGTTCCTGGACGGTCCCCTTGCAGACCTGCAGCCGGTGCTCGTCGTCGGCCACGAGGGTCGTGCCTGCCATCCGGCCGGCGACGAGCACCTTGACGCCAGCGGGCAGGACGGAGATGCGGGTCTCCACGTAGCTGTCGCGCCGGTCGTCACCGCCGCGCACCAGGCCCTGCACGATCGCCTCCGCGAGGCCGCCGGCGGTCGTCTCCTGCGGGCGGTCGCGGTCGGCCCGGGACTGCAGCAGCTCGTCGTCGATGTCGATGTCCGGCAGCGTGATCGTGAGGTCGCCCCCGTCGCGCACCACGAACGGCAGCACGCTCTCGCGGCTGCTCACCTCGTTGCTGCGCTCCTCCCAGCGGTGGTCCGGCCCGGTGTCGTCCTTGCCGCGGTGGACGCGGACGCGCTCCTCCCAGTGCTCGGTGATCGTCTCGCGCCACCAGGCGCACTCCTGCTTGAGGACCGGGTCGCGTTGGGCGGCGCCGTCCGAGGTCACGGGCGCCACCGTGGTTCCGGTGACGGCGACCGCCGTCCCGTCGCCCGCGTCGAGCGCGGTGACGATGTCCACGGCGGCGACCGCCGCCCACCAGCCGGCGGTCTTCTCGCTGGAGCGCATCCAGAAGAAGCAGCCGATCGCGGCGGCGATGCCGATCGCGAGGAGGACGAGTCCGGTGGTGAGCAAGCGGCCAGTGTCCCAGACGCCTCCGACCACTCGACGAGTCTCCTAGGCTGCACCCATGGACGCCGACGAGCTCTGCACCACCCCGGCCGAACGCGCGTGCCTCGCCGCGCTTCGCGCGGCCGCCGGCCGGAGCGGCCCGATGGAGGCGCACTGCATGCGGCAGTTCGCCATCTGCGAGCGGCTCGCCGGGAGCGAGGCGTTCGACCGGGAGGTCCTGCTGTGCGCGTGCTGGCTCCACGACGCCGGGCTGTTCGTGGAGAGCGACGACCCGTACGTCACCGAGGGCGCCCGGCTCGCGCAGGACGTCCTTGAACCGTTCGGCTGGGACGCCGACCGCGTGCGGCGCTGCATGGACGCCTGCGAGCAGCACCACGCCCCGACGTCGCGCCGCGACCTCGGCCTCGAGGTCGAGCTGGTGCGCCGCTCCGACCTGATCGACGTGTCGGCGGGCCTGATCACGTTCGGCCTCGACCGCGCGTGGCTGCGCTCGCTCTTCGCCGAGGTCCCCCGCGCCGGCTTCTACCGGACGATCGGCGGCGCGGTCCTCGGCGAGCTGCGCCGCCGCCCGGTCAGCCTCAAGGGCGTCTTCCTCCCCGCGCGGCGATCCGCTTGACTGACGGCATGACGGATCCGCTGCCGCAGTGGCCCCCGGACTGGGTCGAGGACCACGACATCGCCGCCGAGCAGGTGGTCGTCGCCTCGGAGGACCTGACCCTCGCCACCGCCCTGCGCGCCGACGATCGGGTGCTGATCTCCGTCAGCTGGCCGGGCGGGCGGCGCTACATCCTCATCGACCCGGTCGGCAACGACGACCCGCGCGCGCTGCGCGCCGGCGAGGAGCCGGACGACGCCGAGCTGCGCCGGCAGCTCGACGCGATGTGGTCGCAGGCCCTCGGGATCGCCAAGAAGCTCATCGACGGCGAGATCGAGGTCGGTCCGGACGGTCTGGGCGGTGGCGAGGAGGAGGAGCGCAGAGGGCGCCGCTGGCGCCGCGGCTCCTGAAGCTGGACGGACGTTCCACGGGATCCGGGACCCGTGGCCATATCATCGCGCGCCTTGTCCTCTTCATCTCGCCTGCGCCGTCAGCGCGCCGCCGCGGTCGCCACGCCGATCCGCCGCTCCTCCAAGCCCCGTCCCGAGCCGAGTGTCGGCCAGCGCGTCCGGTACGCGTTCGACGCCTCGATGGCCCGGGGCCCCAGCGCGCTGCTCGGCTACCTCGGCCTCGCGGTCGTCCTCATGGTGGTCCTCACCGCGCTGGTCGCGCTGATCTTCGGCGCCGGCCCCACGGACAACCCGATCACGGCCGCGTACAACGCGCTGCTCCACACGATCGACAGCGGCACGGTCGCCGGGGACACCGGGACCGGCTACATCATCCTCGGACTCATGGTGACCGCGGGCGGGATCGTGATCTTCAGCGCGTTCATCGGTGTGCTCGCGACGACGCTCGACGAGCGGCTGGCCGAGCTGCGCAAGGGCCGTTCGGGCGTGCTGGAGAAGGACCACACGCTCGTCCTGGGCTGGTCGGACACGATCTTCACGATCCTCTCCGAGCTCGCCATCGCCAACGAGAGCGAGCGCAACCCGGTCATCGTGATCCTGGCCGACAAGGACAAGGTCGAGATGGAGGACGCGATCCGCGAGCGCATCCAGGATCTGCGGGGCACGAAGGTCGTCTGCCGCACCGGCAGCCCGATCAATCTCCGCGACCTCGCGATCGTCAACCACCACGACTGCCGGTCGATCATCGTGCTCTCCCCCGAGGAGGAGGACCCTGACACCAGCGTCATCAAGACGATCCTCGCACTGACACGCGGACCTGACCGGCGCGAGGCGCCGTACCGGATCGTCGCGGAGATCGAGCACCCGTCGAACATCGAGGCCGCGCACCTGGTCGGTGGCGACGAGGCGGTGATCGTCGACAAGGGCGACACCATCGCCCGCCTGATCGTGCAGGCGTCTCGCCAGGCCGGCGCGGCCGCTGTCTACGTCGAGCTCCTGGACTTCGACGGCGCCGAGATCTACTTCCGCAGCGATCCGTCGCTGACCGGCACCACCTACGGGGACGCCCTGCTCGCCTACGAGCACTGCGCCGTCATGGGCCTGCGGACCGTGGACGGTGTCCTGGTCAATCCGTCGGCAGCGACCGTGATCGGGCCGCAGGACGAGATCATCGCGCTGGCCCTCGACGACAGCGTCCTGGAGGCAGGTGAAGGGCCGCAGGGGCAGTCGGCGGACGAACGGATCGTCCGTGCGCAGACCCCGCCCGAGGCGCCGCGGCGCGCACTGATCATCGGTGTCAACCGTCGCACCACCGCGGTGCTCCGCGAGCTCGACGCCTTCTCGTCGGCCGGGTCGGAGGTCGTACTGATGGGCGCTGACGAGGCGCGGCTGCTGCGGGTCGTCGCCCGCGCCGGCGTGCTCGTGAACCTCGCGACGAGGACCGTCGAGGGCGTCTCGACCGACCGAGCGACCCTGGAGTCGGTCGATGTCCACGGATTCGACCACGTGATCGTCATGTCCGACGACGACCTGTCTCCGCAGCGCTCCGACGCCCGGACCCTGGTGACGCTGCTGCACCTGCGCGAGCTCACCGACGGCGCGGACAAGCACGTGACGATCGCCTCCGAGATGCTCGACGAGAGCAACCGCGAGCTCGCCCAGGTCACGAAGGTCGACGACGTCATCGTGAGCGAGCACATCGTCAGCCTGATGCTCGCCCAGATCTCCGAGAACGAGCACCTCGCCGAAGTCTTCGACGAGCTGTTCAGCGCGGCCGGCTCCGAGGTCTACCTCCGCGAGGCCGGCGCGTACGTCACGCCCGGCGCACCGGTCGCCTTCGCGACCCTGGTCGCTTCGGCACGGGCGCGCGGGGAGAGCGCCATCGGGTACCGCGAGGCGTCGGCGGCCGAGGACCAGGGCGCGGGCTACGGCGTGACGATCAGCCCCCCGAAGACGGCGCTCTTCCCGTGCGGGCCCGACGACAAGCTGATCGTGCTCGCCGAGGACTGAGGGTCAGGCTGCGGCCTTGCGGCGCGCCCGTAGCCCGCGGACGAGCAGGAACGCGGCGCTGCCGAGCACGACGAGGGCGAGCAGCGGCTTGGAGAGCGGGCCGATCACGTCGCCGACCTCCTCCCAGCGGGAGCCCAGCGCCATGCCGGCCCCGACGAGGATCGAGTTCCAGATCAGCGAGCCGAGCGTCGTCAGCAGGACGTACTTCACGCGCGACATCCGCAGGACGCCCGCGGGGAGCGACACGAGGCTGCGGACGCCCGGGATGCACCGGCCGACGACCACGACGACCGCACCGCGACGGTCGAACCACTCCTCGGCGTGCTCCAGACGCCGCAGGTCCTGCCGGGCGACCTTCAGGAACCGCTCGGCGAACGGGCGTCCGCCGCGGGCCGCCGCCTCGTAGAGGAGCATCGCGCCGATGACCGAGCCTGCGGTGCTGGCGAGCAGGACCTGCACGAACCCGAACTCGTCGATGGCGACGAGGTAACCGGCGAGCGGCAGCACCGCCTCCGACGGGATCGGTGGGAAGACCGTCTCCGCGAACATGAGCAGCGCCAGCCCGAGGTAGCCGAGGTCGTTGAGGACCTCGGTGATGGACACGCCGAAAACGGTGAGACCGAGCATCGACGGGCAGTGTGGCAGCACGCAGGCCTCGACGGCGGTGCGCGCACGCACCAGCTACCGTCCGATGACCATGCGCCGCAGCCCGTCCACGTCGCCCACGGCGAGCACGTTCCGGTGAAGGGTCTCCTCGTCGTCCTGCTCCTCCTGCTGGCCAGCGGTGCCCTCGGCCTGATCGTCACGCGGGTCCTGGCCGGGCGCGACATCGGGACCGGTGCGCCCCGCTGGTGGCTGTCCGAGCGCGCGGACGGCGGACGGCTCGTCGTCGAGCTGCTGCCTCCCGGCCGTTCGGAGTCCGAGCCGGTCGTGATCGCCGTGCTCGACCCCGACGCGACCGACTTCGAAACCGCGGTCGACGACGCACGGGCGCAGGCCGTCGAGCAGCTGCTCGCGCTCAACCGCCCCTACGACGAGGACTGACGCGGCGAGACGGGCGCGTCAGGCCGCCGCCGGCCCCGCGAGCTCGCGCTCGAGCTCCCACCGCGACACCGGGCTGCGGCCCCACCGGGCGCGGACCGCATAGTCCATGAGGGCCTCGAACATCTCGTCCATCGACGGCGCGCGGATCCCGAGGTCCGCGCCCCGGGCGTCGCCGAACCGGTTGCGGACCCGGAAGTACGGCAGGAACGGACCCGCCCACGCCTCGACGTCGGGGGCCTCACCAGGCGCGACGAATCGCGGCAGGTCGGTGCCGAACCGATCCGAGGCGAGCTCCACCAGCCGACCCGTCGTCGGTGCCCGGTCCCCGGAGACGGCGTGGAACGTGCCGCACTCCCGCGGCCCGGTCGCGAGGCACAGCAGCGCGTCGGCCACGGTGTCGACGGGCACCACGTCGACGCGTCCCTCCGGGTCGCCCGGCACCACGCGGAGCATGCCGCGCGAGAACGCCTGCAGCGGCCAGTAGATGACGTTGAAGGCCGGGGTCCAGCCGGTCCGCGAGTCGCCGACGACGATGCTCGGTCGTAGCACGCAGGAGGGCAGCCCGGACGCCGCGAGCACCAGCTCGGCCTCGAGTTTGGTCTGCTCGTAGGTGTTGCGGGGCGTCTGGCCGACGTCGCCCTCGTGCTCGAAGGCGATCCCGTCACGGTCCCCGGCGACGTAGGCCGTCGACACGTGGACGACGCGGTCGAGCCCAGGCGCGAGCGCCGCGAGGTCGAGCACCTCGCGGGTCCCGTCGACGTTGATCCGCCGGGCCTCGTCGAGCGGCAGCGTGAACGCGACCGACGCCGCGCAGTGGACGACGACGTCGACGCCGGACGCGAGCTCCCGGCGGGCGGCAGCGCCCAGTCCCAGTCCGGGCGCCTCGAGATCCGCCGCCACCGCCCGCACGCGACCGGCGTAGCTCGGTGCGCCCGGACCGAAGAGCGTCGCGAGGACGCCGTACAGCCGCTCGCTCGCCCGCGGGTCGTCGGCTGCACGCACGAGGGCGACGACGTGCCGGTCGGTCTCGGTGAGCAGCCGGTGCAGGAGCTCGGTGCCGAGGAAGCCGGTGGCGCCGGTGAGGAGGATCTCGCGGTCGGAGGTGCGGGAGGCGGACGTCATGTCAGGGCTGGGTATCAGCGCAGTGGCGCTGCCGACAGGGGTTCTGGCGGAACGACCCGCCGTTCGTCCGATGGACCGATGGGCCTGTGCTCAGGCCGCGGCGGCGTCGCGGACGGCCGCGGCGGTGGCCTCGGCGGCGCTGACCTGCAGCGCGAACGGGTCGGCGGCGACGGTGCCGCGCGACAGCGCGAAGACGACGTCGCCGTCGTACGGCGTGGCGACCGGGTGGACCGCCCGCGAGACGCCCGCGGTCGCGGCGCGGGCGAGCAGCCACGCCCCGGTGCGGTCGAGCGTGGCGTCGGTCAGGACCGCCACGAGGACCGTCGCTTCACGTCCGTCGCCCGGGGCCTGCTCGAGGGCGCCGTCGCGCACCAGGTCGATGGTCCGCCGCACGACGCCGTCCGGCCCGCGGGCGCCCGCGAGCACGGCACCGTCGGCGCCCACGATCTCGCCGACGGGGTTCGCGACCGCGATCGCGGTCACCAGGGCCCCAGCGCTGTCGTCGGAGGCGACGCCGATGCCGGTCCGGGTCCAGCCCTGCGGTCCGAGAAGCTTGCCGGCCGCGACCCCGGCGCCCGCGCCCACCTGGCCGCGGACCGGAACCCCCGGACCGGCGGCGTCGCAGGCGGCACGGCCCGCGTCGGCGTCGGGGCGGGCGGCGGGATCGAGTGCGCCGGCGTCGAAGACGACCGCCGCCGGCACGAGCGGCACCCGGACGCCGGACCGGGTGAGGTGACCGTGTCCACGTTCGGCCAGCCAGCGGACGACTCCGTCGGCGGCGGCGAGCCCGAAGGCGCTGCCGCCGGTCAGCAATACCGCGTGGACGTCGCGCGCGGCGCTGGACGGCGCGAGCACGTCGGTTTCCCGCGTGCCCGGTCCTCCCCCGCGGACCTCGACCCCGGCGACCGCGCCGCCGGGCGCGAGGACCACGGTGCAGCCGGTGTGCCCACCGGGGTGGGTCCAGTGGCCGAGGAGGAAGCCGTCCGGGAGGCGCGCGGTCACCGCGGCTACGCTACCCGGCCGGCGGGGGGACGATCCAGACGCCCCAGAACGGCACGCCGTCCTGCGCCTGGAACTCGGCGGCGTCCTGGAGGACACCCGCGAGGCGGGCGTCCCGCGGACCGTCCACCACCACGAGATAGCCCGGCGCATCGCTCCAACTCAGGTCGCGCAGCGCGTCGGTCAACGCGTCGAGCGTGCGGCCGACCCAGTCGGGGAACGCGAGCGGCACGGCGAACCGCGCGACGAGATCGGCGCTGGTCGGGTGGTCGCTACGGTCGACCTCGACCACCGTGAAGCCGAGCTCGCGAGCCTGGGCGATGAGGTCGGCGACCCGCGGCGCCAGGACCGGGACCGGCGTGGAGGTGGCCGCCAAGGCCGGATCGTTCAGGAAGCTCACGGGCGCTCGGCCTCCGGGATCGTGACGAAGCTGTCGTAGTGGTCGTCGGCCGTGCGCTCGGCGCCCCCGCCCGAGAGCGCGGCGACGACCAGGACGGCGAGGGTCAGCAGCACGCCCAGCACGGTGCGCAGGCTGGTCCTCCTCACCGGTGGACCTCGGCCGGGCGCACGCCGTTCAGGGAGGACACGACGACGACCTGGTCGGCGGCCGCCAGGACGTCGAGATCCAGCCGCGTTCGCCGCGCGACCGGCAGCCGGGCGGCGGCGACCGCGTGGCGCCGGCGGTCGTCCAGCGGCGGTCCGACGAGCTCCCCCGTCTGCACGAGCAGCACCGTCTCCCCGACCGGCTCCAGCACCTCCCCGTCCTCGTCGAGCAGCAGCGGCAGTGCGCCCTCCCCCGCCCGGGCGCACAGGTCGTCCGCGAGCCGGCGGTCGGCCCAGTCGTGCGCGCCCAGCCCACCGGGAAGCACGAAGGGCACGAGCCGGACCGGCGGCCCACCGGGTGCCGGCGGGCGGAACGCCCTGGACGTCACGCGGGTGACCCCGTCGGGCCGCACCGTGATGCGGGCGCGGGCACCCGCAGCACCGAGCTGCCCCATCCGTGCGCGCAGGTCGTCCGCCGGGGCGACGTCGTAGAGCGCCCGGCTGCTCGCGCCAAGATCGGCGAGGTGGGCGTCGAGCTCCTGCGCGGCTCCGGCGGCGACGAGCAGCGTCGCCCCGACCCCGCGGCCGGGGTCCGGTCTCTCCGGCCCGTCCGGGCGCAGCGCGTCCTGCACCTAGGAGGCCTGGACCGCGATCGCGGAGATGAACGAAAGCACCACGCCGATGAGCAGCAGCCCGCCGGCCATCGTCTGCATGACGCGGTCCTCGTCGCTCATGGTCGCGCCGGTGAGCGACGACTGCGCCCAGCGGAACAGCAGGCCGCCGGCGACGACGGCGAACGCGAAGACGAGGAACGGGCCGAGCGTCCCCCCGAGCACCGCGATGCCGACGAGGGTGACGAGCGCGACCAGCATCGCCCCACCCAGGTAGGTCGCGAGGACCCGACGGGCGGCCGGAAGCCGGCCGAAGCCCTTCTCGCGGCCGGCCTTCGGCGCGGCCGGACGGGGCGTGCGGGCGGGTCGAGGGCCGGGCGGGCGTTGTGCGCGGGAGCGTTTCCCCATGGCCCGGCACGCTACCGGGCGCGGCCCGGCTACAGCAGCACGCGGCGCAGGTCCGCCAGGACCTTCGCGAGGTGCGCGCAGAACCGCGCGGCCGCGGCGCCGTCGATCACCCGGTGGTCGTAGGAGAGCGACAGCGGGAGCATCATCCGCGGCTGGAACTCCTGGCCGTCCCACACCGGCTTCATCGCGCTGCGCACGACGCCGAGCACGCAGACCTGCGGCGGGTTGACGATCGGCGTGAAGCCGGTTCCACCGATGCCGCCGAGCGAGCTGATCGTGAAGACGGCGCCGCTCATCTCCTTCGGCGACAGCTTGCCTGCACGCGCCTTGCCCGACAGCTCCGTGAGCTCGCCGGCGAGCTGCAGGATGCCCTTGTGGGCGACGTCGCGCACGACGGGGACGACGAGGCCGTTGGGCGTGTCCGCCGCGAAGCCGATGTGCAGGTCAGGCTTGACGACGAGCTCGTCGCCGTCGAGCGACGAGGCGAACTTCGGGAACTCCTGGATCGTCGCCGCGGTCGCCTTCAGCAGCAGCGCGACCATCGTGACCTTGACCTCGGACTGCTCGGCGTTCAGCTGCTTGCGGAACGCCTCGAGCGTCGTGATGTCGGCGTCCTCGTGGTGCGTCACGTGCGGGATCGTCTGCCACGCGCCCTGCAGGTTCTTCGCGGAGGCCTTCTGGATGCGGGACAGCTCGATCCGCTGCACTTCACCTGGCGCGGGAGCAGCAGCGGAGGGCTTCGCCGGCGTCGACGTCCCAGTGCCTCCGGCGGCAGCCTCGACGTCCTCCTTGGTGATGCGGCCGCCGCGCCCGGAGCCGCTGACGGTGCCGAGGTCGACGCCGAGGTCCCGCGCGACCCGGCGCGCGATGGGGCTGGCGTGGACGTCCTCGTCGTCCTTCGCCGATTCGGCCTGCTGCGGCGCCTTCTCGGAGGACTCCTGCGCGACCTCCTCCGACTTCTCCTCGATCTTCGGCTCCGGCTCGTCCTCCTTCACCGGCGCCGCGTCGCCCTCCGACGGCTCGAGCAGCAGCAACACGGTGCCCTCGGAGACGGTGTCCCCGACGCTCACCTTCAGCTCCTTGACGACCCCGGCCTGCGGGGCCGGGACCTCGAGGGTCGCCTTGTCGGACTCGATCTCGACGAGCGGGTCCTCGACCGCGACCGTGTCCCCGACGGACACGAGGATCGCGACGATGGGGATGTCCGAGAAGTCCCCGATGTCGGGGACGGCAACCTCGGTCAGCGACGCCACGGGACCTCCAGGTCAGGATCGATGTCGTACTGCTTGATCGCCTTCGCGGCGTCGTCCGCCCGGCCGAGCGCGTGCAGCGCCGCGACGACGACGTGATGGCGGTCCACCTCGAAGAAGCGCCGCAGCGCCTTGCGGTAGTCGCTGCGCCCGAAGCCGTCGGTGCCGAGCACGGTGCAGCGGCGGCCGTCCAGCAGGGGACGGATCAGGTCGGGCACGGCGCGCTGGTAGTCGGTGGAGATGACGACGGGGACGTCCGGCGAGCCGAGCTGCTGCTCCACGAACGACATCCGCGGCTCCTGGGTCGGGTGCAGACGGTTGTGGCGCTCGGCGGCGTACCCGTCCCGGGACAGCTCTGTGAACGAGGTGACGCTGAAGACGTCGGCTTCGACGCCGAAGTCGTCGCGCAGCAGGTCGGCGCCGGCGAGCACCTCGCGCAGGATGGTGCCGGATCCGAGCAGCTGGATCGCAGGCTGCTGCACCTCGCGGACACGGTGCATCCCGCGCAGGATCTCCTGCTCGGAGCCCTCCGGCAGCGCGGGCTGCGGGTAGTTCTCGTTCATCAGGGTGACGTAGTAGAAGACGTCCTCCTGTTCGGCCACCATCCGCCGCAGGCCGTCCTGCACGATCACCGCGACCTCGTACCCGTACGCCGGGTCGTAGGCGACGCAGTTGGGGATCGTCGCCGCCTGCAGGTGGCTGTGCCCGTCCTCGTGCTGCAGACCCTCGCCGTTGAGCGTCGTGCGTCCGGCGGTGCCGCCGAGGAGGAAGCCGCGGGCGCGGCTGTCGCCGGCGGCCCACGCGAGATCACCGATCCGCTGGAAGCCGAACATCGAGTAGTAGATGTAGAACGGGATCATCGGCACGCCGTGGTTGGCATACGACGTCGCCGCGGCGATCCACGCGGACATCGCGCCCGCCTCGTTGATGCCCTCCTGGAGGATCTGGCCGCCCTTGTCCTCCTTGTAGAACATGAGCTGGTCGGCGTCCTCGGGCTGGTACAGCTGCCCGACCTGGCTGAAGATCCCCAGCTGGCGGAACATGCCCTCCATGCCGAACGTCCGCGACTCGTCGGCGACGATCGGCACCACGTGGCGCCCGATCGTCTTGTCGCGCACGATCCCGGCGAGTACCCGCACGAAGGCCATCGTGGTGGAGATCTCGCGGTCTCCGCTGCCTTCGAGGACGGTCTTGAAGACCTCGAGCGCCGGGACCTCCATCGGCTCGCCCTGCGGGTCGCGGACGGGCAGGCTGCCTCCCAGGAGCCTGCGGCGCTCCTTGAGGTACTGCATCGTCGGCTCGTCGTCGCCCGGCTTGACGAAGACCTTGTTGCGGACGTCGTCGTCGCTGATCGGGAGGTCGAAGCGGTTGCGGAAGGCCAGCAGCGCCTCGTCGTCCATCTTCTTCTGCTGGTGGGTGATGTTCTGGCCCTCGCCGGCCTTCCCCATCCCGTAGCCCTTGACGGTCTTGGCGAGGATCACCGTCGGCTGCCCCTCGTGCGCGACGGCCGCGGCGTAGGCCGCGTGGACCTTGTGCGGGTCGTGGCCGCCGCGGTTGAGCGCCCAGATCTCCTGGTCGCTCATGTCCTTCACCATGTCGCGCAACTCGGCCGACGCACCGAAGAAGTGCTCGCGCACGAACGCGCCGTCCCGGGCCTTGTAGGCCTGGTAGTCGCCGTCCAGCACCTCCTGCATGCGCCGGCGCAGGTGTCCCTCGGTGTCGCGTTCCAGCAGCGGGTCCCAGCGCGAGCCCCAGATGACCTTGATGACGTTCCACCCGGCGCCACGGAAGTTCGTCTCGAGCTCCTGGATGATCTTGCCGTTGCCGCGAACCGGGCCGTCGAGGCGCTGCAGGTTGCAGTTGATGACGAAGACGAGATTGTCGAGCTTCTCGCGGCCGGCCATCGTGAGCGCGCCCATCGACTCGGGCTCGTCCATCTCGCCGTCGCCCATGAACGCCCAGACCTTGCGGCGCGAGGTGTCCGTGAGTCCACGGCCCGTCAGGTACTTCATGAAGTGCGCCTGGTAGATCGCCATCAGGGGGCCGAGGCCCATCGAGACGGTCGGGAACTGCCAGAAGTCCGGCATCAGCCACGGGTGCGGATAGGACGAGAGCCCGGGCTGTGTCGCGTCGCTCTCCTGCCGGAAGCGCAGCAGACGCTCCTCGGGGATGCGTCCCTCGAGGAACGCGCGGGCGTAGATGCCCGGCGAGGAGTGACCCTGGATGTAGACGAGGTCGCCGCCGTGCGCGGGCGACGGTGCGTGCCAGAAGTGGTTGAAGCCGACCTCGTAGAGCGTGGCCGCGGACTGGAACGAGGCGATGTGCCCGCCGAGCTCCGAGGACTCGGCGTTGGCGCGCAGCACGAGCGACATCGCGTTCCAGCGGATGAGCGACCGGAGCTCGTGCTCGATCTGCGGGTCCCCCGGCATCGGCGGCTCGGCCGCCGTCGGGATCGTGTTCACGTACGGCGTGCTGAGGTGGTTGCGCAGCGGGACACCGGACTCGTGCGCGGCGTTGCGGACGGCGTCCAGGAGCGTGCGGGCGCGGTCGGCGCCGTCGCGGGCCACGACGTCGCGCAGCGACTCGATCCACTCCTGCGTCTCCTGCGGGTCGATGTCTGGCTCGGTCACTGTCGCGGACGTTACCCGGCGGCCGCTCCCGGCACCGGGGAATCCCGCCAACCCAGCTTGACATCGGAAGACCGGCGAGTCGTTGTTCTTGACACCAAAGGCGCGTGGTGTAAACTCTGGCGTATGGCCACCACCGCCGCGCTCCACGACCACCACGACGAGCCGCTCGATCTCGAGGCGCCGTCCTGGACCGATGGCAAGCGCTACGCCTGGCTGCTCGGCCTCATCGTCCCGCTATCGCCGTTCCTGGCCTGGGCGATGGACGAGGCGTGGGGCACGCCGGCCGTCTGGTTCCTCACCCCGCTGCTGGTCTTCGTCGCCATGCCGCTGCTCGACACCGTCATCGGCAAGGACAGCGGGAACCCGCCGGACAGCATCATCAAGTGGCTCGAGAACGACCGCTACTACCGCTGGTGCACCTACGCGTTCCTGCCGCTGCAGTACGGCGCGCTCGTCCTCGCCGCCGCGCTGTGGTCCTCCGGCGACCTGGGCCTCCTCGCCACCATCGGCCTCACCTGGTCGATCGGGCTGGTCAACGGCATCGGCATCAACACCGCGCACGAGCTCGGCCACAAGCGCGCGAGCGCGGAGCGATGGCTCAGCAAGGTCGCCCTCGCGCCGACGTTCTACGGCCACTTCTTCATCGAGCACAACCGCGGCCACCACGTGCGTGTCGCCACCCCGGAGGACCCCGCGTCCTCGCGACTGGGCGAGTCCTTCTGGGCCTTCCTGCCCCGGACCGTCAAGGGCTCGTTCACCTCGTCGTGGGAGATCGAGGCCGAGCGACTCAAGCGGACCGGCAGCAGCCCCTGGACACTGAAGAACGACATCCTCAACGCCTGGCTGATGACCGTCGTTCTGTTCGGTGCGCTCACGGTCGCGTTCGGCCCGGTCGTCCTGCCCTACCTCCTGGTGCAGGCGGTCCTCGGCTTCTCGCTGCTGGAGGTCGTCAACTACCTCGAGCACTACGGCCTGCTGCGCGCCAAGCGCGAGGACGGCCGCTACGTCCGCACCGCGCCGGAGCACAGCTGGAACGCCAACAACGTCGCCTCCAACGTGTTCCTCTACCACCTGCAGCGTCACAGCGACCACCACGCGAACCCGATCCGTCGCTACCAGGCGCTGCGCCACTTCGAGGAGGCGCCGCAGCTGCCTACCGGGTACGCCGGGATGATCGTGCTGGCGGCCTTCCCGCCGCTGTGGCGTCGCGTCATGGACCCACGGGTCCTCGCGCACTACGGCGGCGACCTGGACAAGGTGAACATCCATCCGCGCAGGCGCGAGCGCGTGCTCGCCCGGTACGGCGCATGAGCGCCTTCGCCTGTCCCGCCTGCGGCTACGTCTACGACGAGGCTGTCGGGAACCCCCGTGAGGGCTTCCCTGCCGGGACCGCCTGGGCCGACGTGCCAGACGACTGGGCGTGCCCTGATTGTGCCGTGCGCGAGAAGGTGGACTTCGAGCCGGCGGAGGGCTCGTGAAGAGCCGGCTCCCGTACGCCGCCGCCGCGAAGGAGCTGCTGCGCGAGTCGCTGCTCGACGGCGCGCGCTTGTTGCTCGCCGAGCGTGCCTGGGCCGACGTCACGATGGCCCAGGTCGCCACCGCGGCGGGCGTCAGCCGCCAGACGGTCTACAACGAGTTCGGCTCGCGCGAGGAGTTCGCGCAGGCGTTCGTCCTGCGCGAGGCCGAGCGATTCGTTGCCGCGGTCCACGAGGCCGTCCGCGCGAACGCGGCCGACCCGGTCGTCGCGCTCAGCGCCGCGTTCGAGGTGTTCCTCGTCGCCGCGGAGCGGGACCCGCTCGTGCGGTCCGTGCTCACCGGCGACGGCAGCGACGAGCTGCTCGCCCTCGTGACGACGCACGGCGAGCCGGTGCTCCAGCGCGCCACCGACCAGCTGCAGGCGGTCATCGTGGAGCACTGGGACGGCCTGCGCGCAGACGACGCCCGGATGCTCTCGGAGGTCGTCGTCCGTCTCGCGATCAGCTACGCGACGCTGCCCGGCGGTCCGTCGTCCCTGACCGCCGCGCAGGTCTCGAAGCTGCTCGGCCCGTTCGTGCGCGACGCGCTGCAGCGCCAGGGCTAGAGCGCGGCCTGGATCGCCTGTTCGAAGGTCCGGAAGCCGAAGGAGCCCTCCACACGGCCGGCGATGGTCCCGTCGGCCCGGATCGTGAAGAGCCACGGCTCGGTCGGCAGGCCGAACGCCTTGAGCGGCGCGCGCAGGCCCTTCTGCAGGTCGTTGTCCACGAAGACCTCCTGGTGGATGAACGTCGCCCGGTCTCCGTACTTCGCCTGCAGCTGCAGCGCGATGTCGACGACGGGCCCGCAAACCCGCGACTGGCAGAGCTGCGGGGTCGCGAACAGCAGGACGACGGGCTTCTTGCCCAGCACGTCCTTGAGGCTCTCCTCGTGGAGGTCGGACGCCGGGATGCGCGTGTCGATGGACTCGAGGTCGCCGCCCGCGGACTCGACCGTGTCGGTGTCCACCGAGGGCGCCTGCTCCCCCGGGGCCGGGACCGGGTCGTCCTTGGGGTCGATCACCTTCACCGACGACGTCGCCCCGACGAGGTCGCCGTTGACGTCGCTGACGACCAGGACGCGGTAGGTCCCCGGCTTCTCCGCGTCGATCTCCGTCGTGTAGACCGCCGCGAAGGGGTCCTTCTCGCTCGCCGCCTGGCGGCTGCGGAACGGCGGATCGGTCACGAGCAGGTCCGCCGGGGCGGCGAACGGCCCGATCGCCCCGGCCTTCGTCGACGTCGCCACGTAGACGACCGTCGGTGCGTAGACGAACCTGTTCTCCCCGTCGATGACGCCGAAGGACAGGCGCGGGCTGGGCGTCGGGAGGACCGTCGTGGCGAGGCCGACGGTGGTGCCTGCGCCGTCGAGCCCGTCGGCGATCTGCTGCAGGGTCTTGCCCGAGCTCTTCGGGAACGCGGCAAGGTCGACGTCCGTCGCCTTGGCCAGCTCGGCGCGCAGAGTCGCGGAGGCGGGGCCGCGCGGCGCGCGGTCGGCGCCCCCTCCCCCGTCGTCGGACCCGCAACCGGTGAGGAGGACCGCGCCCACGAGCGCGAGGACGGCGAGCGGCGAACGTACGGGCATGCGCACATCATCGCGGACGGACGTTGCGGGGAGATGTCCCGTCGGACTGGCCCCCCACCCCTCCGGTGTACTAGCCTTGAGGGACGACGGATCGCCTACTCGGCCCGGGGTCTACGGGACCCACCCGCGCAACGCACCGCAGTTTCGGCTCGGTGGACAGTCCGGTGGTCGGGAGTGTTTAGCCGCCCAGGCAGACACAGTCATCAGTCCTGGGACGTTTGTAGTTACAGGTGATCATCAGTCGGGCACCGGGCGGGCTCCTCGTGGGCCCGCCCAACGCCCGCGCGGCGCGGCGCCCTCAGGAGGGCGGGGAGAGCAGCCGGCGGGCCGCGTCCACGGCGTCCGGCACCACGTCGACCAGCTGCTCCGGGTGTCCGGAGAGCACCCGGTCGTGCGCGAGCGCCTCCACGGCCCCGAGGACCGCGAGGATCCGTGCGCGGGGCGGCGGCAGGTCGAGGCGTCCGGCGCGCGAGAGCGCCGCGGAGAACACGGCGACGAACTGCTCGATCGCCTCGGCCCGCCGTCCAAGTGCGACGTTGCCCGCGCCCCGGATCTCGATGAGGAAGGTCCGCGCCGCGGCGGGGCGCTCCGCGAACCAGCCGAAGTAGCCGACCGCGGCGGCCTCGATGCCCGCGTCCAGGGTGGTGACGCCGTGCATCCCGGCGCCCACGTCGGTCATCAGCGCCTTGACGACGGACTCGTACGCTTCGAGGAAGCATTCCTCCTTGCCGGGGAAGTGCGCGTAGAACGTCGACAGCGAGACCCCGGCGCGGCGCGCGATCTCCCCGACCTTGACCTTGGCGTAGCCGTTCTCGGCCACGAGCTCGACGAGCGCGTCGAGCAGCCGGGTGCGCTGCGAGCTCGCCACCACCTCGCCACCCGGCGAATGACGGCCGCGCGGCAGCGGGCGCGGCGGTGGCTCTTCCGGGTTGACGGCGCGCATCCGCGCCACATTTGAGCAGAACCACGGGACGGGTCCGGCTCCGCGAGACCAGTTCGCGACCCCGCGACCTCAGGCGTCGATGCTCGACAGCCGTGTCAGGGCCTCGTCGAGCTCGCCGTCGGGAAGGGCCAGCGACAGCCGGGCATGACCCGCCCCGCGTGCGCCGAAGCCCTCGCCGGGAGCCACGGCGACCCGCAGATCGGCGAGGACGCGCTCGGCCGTCCAGCCCTCCGGGAGGCGCCACCAGGCGTAGAACGTCCCCTGCGGCGCCTCGAGTCCCGCAAGGCCGGCGGCCACCAGCCGGTCGCGACGGGCCGTGTACACCGCCACCCGGTCCGCGACGTCGCGCCGGTCCTCGTCGAGTGCGGCGACGAGGCCGCGCTGCAATGCGGTGAAGATCCCGGCGTGCAGGTGGTCCAGCAGCGTCTGCACGCGCCCGACGACCTCGGCGTTGCCCACGACGAACCCGATCCGCCAGCCCGCCATGCCGTGCACCTTGGAGGCGGACCACAGCTCCACCCCGACCTCGCGGGCGCCGTCGACCTCGAGGACGCTGCGCGCACGCCCCCCGTCGAACGCCAGGAAGCCGTAGGCGAGATCGTGCACCAGGACCATGTCGTGGTCGTGCGCTCGGCGGACGGCCTCCTCGAGCGTGCCGGCCGCGGCCAGCACGGCACACGGGTTGGACGGGTAGTTGAGGATCGCCAGTGCCGCGTCGCGCAGGTCGCCCTCCGGGACCGCGGCCCAGTCGGGCTGCCAGCCCGAGGCCGGATCCAGCGGCAGCGGGACCTCGCGTGCGCCGGCGAGCGCTACGCCGCTGCGGTAGTCGGGATAGCCGGGATCGGGGACCAGCACGGTGTCGCCGCGCTGCGCCGTCGCGAGCGCCACGAGCGAGATCGCGGTCTTCGTCCCGGGGACGACGGCGACCTCCCGGTCCGGGTCGACCGTGACGCCGTGGTCCCGCGCGTAGCGGCGGGCGATCGCCTCGCGCAGCGCCGCCGTCCCCTGGAACGGCGGGTAGCCGTGGACCGCGGTCGTGGCCGTCTCGTCGAGCGCGGCGGCGACCGCCTCGCGCGCGTGCAGCGACGGTGGAAGGTCGGGATTGCCGCGGCCGAGGTCGATGACCCGCGGGCCAGGGAGCGTCGACGCGTGGGCGACGGCCGCCAGGATGCCGGTGAAGAACTGCGCGGGCAGCCGCTCGAGCCGGTCGGGTCTCGTCATCGACGGCAACCTAGCGTTCACCAGATCGTCGCGACGGCCTGCCAGCCTCACTCGGATGCGGTCCCTCGGTCACGTCTCCGTGCTCGCTCTTGCGATCGTCGGGGCCGCCGGTCTGGTCGTCCTCGCCGGGGTGCTGCCGCTGCCCGATCCCTACCCGGCGGCCCGCGACGCCGTCGAGTCGCTCGGCGCGTGGACCTATGTGCTCGTCGGCGCGGTCGTCCTGCTGGAGACCAGCGTCGGCCTGGGGATCCTGTCCCCCGGAGAGGCGGTCATCGCCGTCGCGGGCGCGGCCGCGGCCGCCGGCGTGCTGGACCCCGTGCTGCTGATCGTGGTCGCCTGGCTGTGCGGCATCACCGGCGACACGATCAGCTGGGCGCTCGGGCGTCGCTACGGCGCGGCCGCGCTCCCGCGGATCGGGGCGCGCGTCGGACTGACGCAGGTGCGGGTCGACCGTGTCGCGCTGCGGGTGGCCCGCGGCGGCGGGTGGATCCTGATCGCCGGACGGTTCGTCGGACCGGTGCGCGTCCTGGCTCCGTTCCTCACCGGCGCCAGCGGTATGCGTTACCGCAAGTTCCTGCCGTTCGACGCGGTCGGGATCGCCCTGTGGGCCGGGACCTACCTGGCGATCGGCTGGGCGTTCTCCGACGCGCTGGAGTCCGCGACGGGCCGCACCGGCCAGGTCGGGATCGCGGTGCTGTTGGCCGGCGGGATCATCGTCCTTGCCGTCCGCCGGCTCACGCCCCCGAGCCGTCCGGGTCCGACCCCGGCTCCGGCTCGCCCTTCCTGAGCGCGCGCAGCCGGGTCCCGCGCGCGACCTCACGCTCGATCAGCCGGTCGGCCAGCAGGCGCGCCTGCTCCTGCGGCAGGTGGTGGCCGAGCGCGCGGTTGACCGCGAGCGGCAACTCGACGCGGTAGTCGTGCGCGGCAGCCTGCGGCAGGTCGGAGGTCCAGCGCGTCGCCCGCAGGAGGTCGAACACCAGTTGCAGGAACGTGATGCCGGGGACCCACTTCAGCCCGGCCGGAGCGCCCTCCTCGTCGAGGCGCTCGTCGAGCCACTCGGGCCGGCGCCACAGCACGTCGAAGCCGCTGAAGAGCACCACCGGGTCCACGCGCCGGTCCAGGAACGTGAACCGGACCGCCTCCACCTCCTGCGGCGCGGCCTCCAGCAGCTCGCGGGTCGTCACGAGCGCGACACGACCGTCGACCGCGGCACGGCCCTTCAGGAACGCTCGCTTCAGCCCGCTGAAGAACGGCGTCCCCGCCCACAGGGCCCGATCCACCCCGGCGGCGTCCAACGCGTCCACCCCGCCGTCCTTGAAGACCTCCTGGCTGGCCCACGCCCCGAGGCTCTCGCCGTAGATCACGAGCTCGGGCCGGTGCTCCCGGCCCTCCAGTCGCTCGGCGAGCTCGCCGAGCACCGCGCGGTGCGTGTCCCGTGCCACCGGGACCTTGAACGGCATGGCGAGCGTGGGCCGGTCCCAGTACTGCACGCAGACCGACGCGACGTCGCCACGGCAGAGGACCTCCTCGGCGTCCAGCGGCACCGGGTTCACGAACCCACGCAGGGTCGCGGACCACACGACGATCCGCGCACGGTCGAACGCCCCGAGCCGCTCGAGCTCGTCGACGGCCAGGACAGCCCGCTCCGGCACGGTCGGGGCGCTGCCGACGCCGACGAACACGCGGATCGGGTCGACGGCGTCACCGCCGTCCAGCCGCAGCCCGAGGATCTCCCGTGCCGGCACCGCACAGGCGAGGAAGCGGGTCCCCTCGAAGTCCAGCGTGTCGCGCGGGACCGCGCTGCCGTCTCCGCCGGAGACCGTCGGCAGGAACACCCCGCCGACGGGCGGGTAGGCGGTCATCCGCGTCCGGCGCCGCTTCGGATCGGTGCGCTTCCACGCCCACCAGCCCGCGCCGGCGAGACCGGCGGCCCCCGCGAGTGCGACGCGGTCGACCGGCGCGCGGCGCTCGCGGACCGGGGCCAGAGCGCCCAACAGCGCGCCGATGCCAGCGACCCGGGCACCGGTGCCCAGCGCCGCGACCGTGTTCGACGGACTCTTGGGCAGCTCGGCGACGGTGGCGACCGCGCCGATCGCGGCGATCGCCAGGCGGGCCTCGGACTCCCCGCCCAGGCGCTCCGCCAGGCGCAGGACGGCGACCTCCGTGACGGCCCCGGCACCGGCGCCCAGCGCGACGGCGCCGACGGTGACGGCCGCCTGGTCGCGCCGGCGACGGCGCAGCAGCGACGGGGCGAAGGACGCGGTGAGCGCGACCGCGGCCATGACGCGGGCGGTGTCGCGACGCTCGACGGACGGGGGCACGGTCGCGATGCTGCCACACCGCGGGGTCGACCCGGCTAGCCTCCGCGTGAACGTCCGCGTTCACGCGGCGTTCACCGCACGACCACCTCCATCAGTCAGGCTTCCGCGCCCGTGAGCGATCTCCATGTCCCGATCACCCGCCGCACCGTCGTCGGCGGCGCGCTGGCCACCGGCGGCGCCGTCCTGCTGGGGGGCCCCGCCGCGCTCGCCGCGACGAAGAAGGCACCACGCAGGAAGGTCAGGGAGCCGTTCCTCACCGACGGCGACTTCCACCTCGGCGTGGGCTCGGGCTTCCCCGGCACCGACGAGATCACGCTCTGGACCCGCGTCGCGGACGTCGACCGCAACAGCCGCATCCGGCTGGAGGTGGCGCGCGACAAGGACTTCCGCAACACGGTCATCAAGAAGGACGTCCGCGTCCCGGTCGTGCGCGACTCGACCGTTCACGCCCGTCTGAAGGGCGGGCCGCTGAAGCCCGGCGAGGAGTTCTTCTACCGCTTCACCACCAAGCGCACCGCATCCGAGGTCGGCCGCTTCCGCACCGCCCGGCCGGCAGACTCCAACGAGCCCGTCCGGATCGGCTACTTCTCGTGCCAGGACTACCAGGCCGGCTACTACCCGGCCCATGCGGCGCTCGCCGCCCAGGACGACCTCGACCTCGTCGTCTGCCTGGGGGACTACGTCTACGAGCAGACGTTCTACGACGGCCCGGCCGACCGCAAGGACACGCTCGGGGCGAACAAGGACGCCTTCGTCCTGTCCCTGCCCGAATGGCGGCAGAAGTACCAGCTCTACAAAGCCGACCCGAACCTCCGCGCGCTCCACGCCGCGCACCCGTTCGTCGCGATCTGGGACGACCACGAGGTCGAGGACAACTACGCGGGCGACAGGCGCGACACCGCCAAGGGCCAGAGCGCGCCCTACGACATCAAGGACCGCCGTCGCAACGGCTACCTCGCCTTCTTCGAGTACATGCCGCGCCTGCGCAGCAAGCCGGTCGACTTCCGCATCTACGGCAGCGTCCGGCTCGGGAGGACCGCCGAGGTCTTCCTCCTGGACCAGCGCCAGTACCGCGACCCCCAGGCCTGCGGCGGCGAGGTCATCGAACCGTGCCCCGACGCCGAGACGGGCTCGCGCACCTACCTCGGCGCCACGCAGAAGACGTGGTTCAAGGACGCCATCGTCTCCTCCGGCGCGCAGTGGAAGATCGTCGCCAACCAGCTGATGATCATGGCCGTCGATTCGGCCCCCGGGACGACGATCAACGTCGACGCCTGGGACGGGTACGGCGCGGAGCGCCGGGAGATCCTCGAGCACTTCCTCGCCAAAGGTGTCAAGGATCTGACGTTCCTGACCGGGGACATCCACACGTTCTTCGCGGGCACCGTGCACACCAACGGCCGCACGACGACGCCGGCGATCGGCACGGAGTTCGTCGGTGGGTCGATCACCTCGCCGGGGTTCGAGGACTTCTTCCCGGATCGGCCCGTGCGCGAGACGATCAAGGCGGGCCTGCAGACGACCAACCCGCACATCAAGTACGTGAACTTCGAGAACCGCGGCTTCGGCCTCGTCGAGGCGCGGACGGACGGCCTGAAGGTCCAGTACAAGTCGGTCGACGCCCTGCAGAAGGACGCGAAGGCGGTGACGCTCGCGAGCTTCTCCGTCGCCTCGGGGAGCACCGAGGTCGTCGCGGGCTGACGCTTCAGGGGCGCCGCAGCGCGATCGTGCGGATGCGCGTGACGCGCCGTACGACGAACCGCACGCGCAGGGACCGCGCGCGCGGGGCGACGCGCACGGCGACCGTCCGCCCGGTGCGGACGACGCGCCCGCCCGGAAGGCGGATGCGGCGGACCAGCGTGCGGTGGGTGCCGTCCCCGCGCCGCAGCGCGACGCGCGGGGTGAACCGCGCGACGCCGCCGCGTACCGTCACCCGCGAGGGTGTCAGCACGACCCGGTCGGCGCCCGCCGGGGCGACGGCGGCGGGCACGTCGGCCGGCACCGGCGGGAGCTGCGCGCCCATGAGCCTCGGCCCCGGGATCTCCGCGACCACGCCGTCGAACCCGACGGTGAACAGCCGGCCGGCCGAGAAGCCGCGGTCCCCGTGACCGATCGCGACCGCGCTGGGGGTCGTGAGACCGGTGCCGATCGCGCACACGCTGCGGTCAGCGGTGTCGACCCGCCACAGTTCGCCCGCGGTCTGCGCCGCGACGTACAGCCGGTCCGCCCCGTCGATCGTCATCCCGTCCGGGCCGGCGGCGACTCCGTCGGCGGGCGGGGTCGCGAACGTCTCGACCTTCGCCGAGTCACGCAGGTCGATGCGGGTGATCGCGGCGGGCTGGAAGGTCTGGGCCGCGTACAGGTACCGCTGCGCGCGATCGATCGCCAGGCCGTTGGCGGAGAAGACCGACGCCCACCGCGTCTGGACGGTGCCGGCCGTGTCGATCCGGTCGATCCCGAAGCCCACGTCGCTGGACGCGAAGACGGTGCCGTCGTCGGCGCGCACCACGCCGTTGGCCATCTGCAGCCCGGACGCGTAGGTCTCGACGACCCTCGTCTCCGGGTCGACGCGCAGGAGCTTCGCCCTGGGGACGAGGTTGCCCTGCAGGCCCGGCACGATGCCGTCGCCCTGCCCGACCAGGATCCGGCCCTGGTCGTCGATCGCCAGGCCGCCCGGAGCGTCGATCCCGGCCGCGATCGTCTCCGACTGCGCGCCGGGCGCGTCGAGGCGCCGCAGCTCCTTGCGGTCGGTGTCCGTGTAGTAGAGCCGGCCGCGCGCGTCCACGATGACCGACTCCAGGACGCCCTGCCCGGTGAGGACCGGCGTCGCCGCGGGTGCCCCGTCCGCGCATGGCGCGATGGCCCGTGCGCCGGGCGCAACGACGAACAGGACGGTGGCGGCCGTGACCACGGCCACGGCGGAACGGCGAGCGGTCATCGTGCCTCCACGTAGAGGGTCTGTGCGCTGGTGCCCAGAGCGCCGCGCGAATCCGACAGGCGGGACTCGGCGAGCCCGACGCCGCGCTCGTCGACCGCCGTGCGGGAGTCGAGCTGGACCCACTCCCCCACGGGTTCGCGGTGCAGGTGCAGCGTCAGGTCGGTGTTGACGAACAGGTGCTCGCGGAAGCCCAGGACGCGGCTGACGCCGTTGCCGAAGTCGGCGGCCATGGCCGCCCGCGCCACCGGCGGCGCGGGCTCGTCGTCGACCAGCGGCCGCGCGGCGCGGAACCACGTGACGGCCGGGCCCTCCTCGAAGAACGAGCCCCGGACCATCCGCAGCTCCATGCCGGAGATGCCGAACGTCTCGGTCGCCTCGCCGAAGCGCTCCATCGCCTCGACTGGATGGGCCAGCGGATCGGGACCACCGGGGACCTCGAGGCTCCCCCGTGCCAGCTCGGGGACCTCCATGGCGCCGTGCCGCAGCCGTACCGCCCGTGCGCGCACGACGACCGGGCCGCCCGCGACGGCGAGCTCGGCCTCGGCGAGCTGGAACCGCCGGCCGGGCTTGGTGATCTCCGCGCGGACGGTGAGCGGCGCGAGCGGGACCGGGCCGAGGAACTCGTACGTGATCCGCGCGATCGCCATCTCCACCCCGTCGACGCCCGACGGCGTGCGGTCGAGCTCGCGCGCGATCAGGCCGGCGGGTGCGCCTCCGTGCTGGTGGCGGTCGTCCCAGGGTCCGCGGGCGTGACCGGTCGGCGCGTACGCCGCTCCGTCGGAGACGAAGATCGGCTCGGTCATGCGTCCTGCGACGCGATCGCCTTGCGGCGCATCGACCACATCTGCGCCGAGCGCTCCATCTCCAGCGCGGCGCCCCAGGGCAGGGCGGGCGGGCCGAGCTCGGTGCGCAGCGACAGCGTCGTGCGCCGGGCGAGCTCCGGGTCCTTCGCCGGCACCGCGGCGAGCTCGAGCGCCCGGGCGTCGACCGCGTCGGCGTCGACCGCCTCGTACGCCAGCCCGGCGGCGACCGCCTGCTCGCCCGTCAGCCGTTCGCCGAAGAGCGCGAGGGCCGCGGTCGTCTCGCGGGCGCCGGTGCGCCCGAGGAGCACGCCGTGGCCGCCGCCGGGGTGCAGGCCGATCGGGATGAACCCGGAGGCGAGCTTCGCGTCGCGCGCGACGATGCGCAGGTCGGTCGCGAAGGCGAGGTTCATGCCCGCGCCGACCGCACCGCCGTGGATCGCCGCGATCGTCGGGACCTGCAGCTCGCCGACGCGGTGGAACGCCCGGTAGATCGTTCCCATGCCGGTGAACGCGTCGGGTGCGGCCGGGTCCTCGCCGGCTGCCGCGAGCGTGCCGCGCTCCCCGCCGGCGCAGAAGTACCCGCCGGCACCGCGGACCACGACGGCCCCGACGGTCGCATCGGCGTCCAGCGCGTCGCACGCGTCGATCATGGACTGCGCCATGTCGATCGTCAGTGCGTTGCGGCGGTCCGGGGCGTCGAGGGTGAGCACGGCGACGCCGTCGTGGCGCTCGACGAGGATGTCGGTCAGCGGGCTCATCAGCCGCAGACGCTATCCGCTGAGGAGGTCCGCGACCGTCCCCGTACGCCGCTCGCGACGTATGACGAGGCGCAGGCCGGACCACACGTGGTCGACCGCGCAGACCTTGGTGTCGACCAGCCCGTGCGGCAGCGCGATCTCGCGGATGACGTCCTCGGTGATGTCGGTCGGGACCTTCGAGGCCTTCTTCGGCCAGCACACCCACCAGCACGCGGCGGGCCCGATGGCCCGGGTCAGGGGCACGCGGTCGGCCTCGAGCGCGGCCCGCGAGGTGCGGAAGGTCAACACGACGTCGGCGCCGTCGACGAGGCGCTCGTGGAGCACGACCCCGTCGGGCAGCGGGCCGAGCCCGTGCTCGGCGAACCCGGACGGCGCGGCGAGCAGGGACACGAGGTGGCCCTCCTTGATCCCGAGCTTCTGCGCGAGCGGGCGCCCCGAGTACCCGGCCAGCGGGCTCACGCCGTGCCCGCCACGAGCCCGGCGACGACCCTCGACAGGCGGCCTCCGGACCAGGCGATCGGGCTCTCCCCTGGTTCCTCGACGACGAGCTCCGCCCCCGGGATCGCGTCCGCGTAGGCCTCGCCGACCGCGAGTGGGTGCCCCGGGTCGGCTTCGTCGCGGTCGGCCACCACGATGGTCGGCGCGCTGATCCAGCCGAGGTCGTCGAGCCCGCCGAACGGGGCCGAGCGCGGCACGGCGCGCAGGGCGTCGGCGAGGGCGTCGGGATGGTCGTGCCGGGCCAGTCGCTGGCGCACGACCCCGATGACCGTGTCCCGCCACTGCTCCGGGACCCCGGGGTCGCCGTAGGCCTCGACGAAGCCCTCGACGCCGCCCTCCCGCAGACCGTCGGACAGGCGATCCCAGCGCGCGAGCGCGTTGGCCCGGGTGGGGCCAGTGGGGTCGTGTCCGTCGTAGGCAGGGGTGATGATCGCCAGGCCGGCGACACGGTCCGGGTGGTCCAGCGCGAAGCGCAATGCGGTGTGGCCGCCCATCGAGGCGCCGGCGAGGACGGCTCGGTCGATGCCCTGCGCGTCCATGACGCGCCCGAGGTCGGCGGCGAGCGCCCCGTAGTCGTAGTCCTCCGGGGACGCCGCGGGGTCGGACGCCCCGTGACCGCGCGCGTCGTACGCCACCACGCGCAGCCCCGCCCGTTCGAGCGCCTTGGATCCGTGCACGACGTAGCGGTGCGTCGCGGTCAGGCCGTGCAGCAGGACGACGGGCGGGCCGTCGCCGGCGACGGTGACGTGCAGGTGCGGGCCGGGCATCACCGCAGCGTAATCTGCCGGACATGACCGTGATCGACGTGACCGAGGCGACGTTCCAGGCGGAGGTGCTCGACCGCTCCGCCACGACCCCCGTGGTCGTCGACTTCTGGGCCGAGTGGTGCGCCCCGTGCCGGCAGCTCGGCCCGATCCTCGAACGCGAGATCGCCAAGCACGACGGCGCCGTGGTCCTCGCGAAGATCGACACGGACGCGAACCCCGCCATCTCCGAGCGCTTCCAGATCCAGGGCATCCCCGCCGTCAAGGCGTTCAGCGGCGGCCAGGTCGTCGACGAGTTCGTCGGCGTCCAGAACCCGGCGATCATCGAGCGCTTCCTCCGCAAGCTGGTGCCCAGCGAGGCCGACGGCCTGGCGACCAGCGAGAGCGAGGACGACCTGCGGCGCGCGCTCGAGCTCGAGCCCGGCCGGCCGGACGCCTCCCTCACGCTCGCGGGACTACTGCACCGCCGCGGCGACGGTGTCGAGGCGCTGGAGGTCCTGGACAAGGTCCGCGGCAGCTTCGCCGCCGACGGGCTCTCCGCCCGCATCCGCCTGGAGCAGGACCCTGGTCCGCTGGAGCTCGACGCCGCCTGGAAGGCGCTCGACGGCGGTGACCACGAGGCCGCGCTGACCGCGTTGCTCGACGGGATGGCGGTCGCCCCGGACCGCAAGGACGACCTCCGTCAGGCGGTCATCGGGATCCTCGACCCGCTGGGCGTCGACCACCCGCTCGCGCGCGACGGCCGGCGCCGCCTGGCCGCGGCGCTCTACTAGACCATCAGGCCGGGTTGGTCGCGCCCGCGCAGTGTGCGACGACCAGCGCGGCGGACTCCGCGGGGCGCTCCCACCAGAACATGTGCCCGGCGCCCTCGAGGACCTCGAGGCGGGCTCCCGGGATCGCCGCCCCGATCATCCGGCCGTTGGCCACGGGCAGCATCAGGTCCTCGTCGCCGTGAACGACGAGCGTCGGCGTGGTGATCGTCCCCAGGCGGGCGAGCGTGTCGTGCACGCCGATGGCCTGCATCTGGAGCATGATCGTCGCGATCGGCGCGGGGGTGGACGTCGCCATCTCCAGGAACGCCGGCCAGTGCGTCTCGTCGGCGGCGAACGGCGCCGAGACGTTGATCTCGAAGCCCGTGCGGATCGCCCGCTCGCGGTCCCCGGACATCATGCCCTCCGACAGCCGCTGGATCGTCTCGGGCGCCGCCAGCGCCGCGCCCTCCCCGCCGCTGTAGGTGCAGCCCAGCGTGAGCGAGCGGACCCGCTGCGGCGCCTTGAGTGCGAGCTCCTGCGCCACCATGCCGCCCATCGAGATGCCCAGGACGTGCGCGCTCTCGTGCCCCAGGGCGTCGAGCAGCGCGAGCGCGTCGTCGGCGAGGTCGACGATCGAGAAGGGGTCACCTGCGGGATCGGAGCGGCCGATGCCGCGGTGGTCGTAGGAGATCGTCGCGAGCGCCGGGTCGAGGCCCGACAGGAACGGCTCGCCCCACGATGCGTGCGTCCCGCTCATGCCCTGGATCAGCAGCAGCGGATCGCCGCTGCCGCGACGGACGACGTGCAGGACCCGTCCGCCGATGTCGATGCGCTCGCTCATGGCGGGCCACGGTACACGCCGCGACGGGCCTCCTACAGCTCGAGCGCGAGCTGGTCCCCCCTGTCGGCGGTGGCCGGCGCCTCGTGGGCGAACGACGCCATGCGCACCCCGAGCAGCCGGACCGGTCGCGCCGGCGCGTACGTGCGCAGCAGCTCGACCGCGATCCCGCCCACCCGGTCCGGCTCGGCGGTGTACTCCGGGATCGTGCGGGCCCGGGTGACCGTGGTCCAGTCGTCCAGGCGCACCTTGATCGCGATCGTGCGGGCGCGCCGGTCCTGCTTGGCCAGGCCGGCGCAGAGCTCGACGGCCATGCGCCGCAGGTGGTCCTCCATCTCGTGCTGCTCGTGCACGTCGACGTCGAAGGTGCGCTCCTTCGACTCGCTCACCGCGATCCGCTCCTCGCTCACGGGCGCGTCGTCGAGGAAGGCGCCGCGACGGCGCAGCCACGGACCCTGGTTGGCGCCGAAACGGTCGGCGAGGATCTCGTCGGGCGCGGCGGCGAGCTGCGCGAGCGTCGTGATGCCCAGCGCGGTGAGCCGCTCGACGGTCTTCGGCCCGATCCCCGGAACGAGGCCAGGCGACGCCGATGCGAAGCGTGCGATCGCCTGCTCGCGGTCCAGCACGCAGAACCCGGCGGGCTTGTCGGCGTCCGAGGCGACCTTCGCGACGAGCTTGTTGGGCCCGATCCCCACCGAGGCGCTGAGGCCGGTGGCCGCACGGATCTGCGCGACGAGCCGACGCATCTCGGCCTTCGGCGAGTACAGCCCCGTGAGGTCGAGGTACGCCTCGTCCAGGCCGACCACCTCGACGGTGTCGACGGCGGCACGGACAAGGCCCATGACGATCCTCGAGGCCGCGCGGTAGGCCTCGAAGTCCGGCGGGATGAGCACGGCCTCCGGGCAGAGGCGCCGGGCCTGCGACGTGGGCATGGCAGAGCCGACGCCGAAGCGCCTGGCCTCGTAGCTCGCGGTGGTGACAACGGCGCGCGGGCCGGTGCCGCTGACGATCACCGGCAGGCCCTTCAGCTCGGGGCGGCGCTGCAACTCGACCGAGGCGTAGAACGCGTCGATGTCGAGGTGGGCGATACGGCGGCTCACGTCTCCGCAGAGACTACGCCGCGGGCCCGACGGCGACACGAACAGATGTACGTGTCGGCCTGCCGGGCCCGGGCTGCTCGTCCGACTAGGTCGTCGCGAGCACGTGACCGGTCGACCCGAAGCCGAGCGCCCGCTTCGTGGCGCCCGTGAGGTCGTACTCCCGGCCGCCGACGTACGGGCCGCGATCGATCACCGGGACGGTGACCTTCCGGCCGCGCAGGCGGAACGTGATCTTCGTGCCGCACGGCAGCGACTTGTGCGCGACACCGAGGGTGCCGTAGCCGAGCGTCTGGCCGCAGGCGGTCCGGCCGCCGTAGAAGCCGGGGCCGTACCAGGACGCGAATACGCGGCGGTAGACGTTCAGCCGGCCGATGGTGCGGCGGGCCGCGGTCGTCGAGCGGTCCGAGCCGACCCGCACGCGCATCGACATGCGGCCGATGCCGCTGGTCTTCCAGCGCAGCGCGTAGGCGCCGCCCCGGGAGGTGGCGTCGCGGTCGACGGTCTTCCAGGCGCCGCCGCGGCGGACCTGCAGCCGCACGACCCGGCCGCCGCGGGCGGGCAGGACCCGTCCGGAGACCGTGGCCGCCCGACCGGCGACGACGTCGCGGCGGACCTTCGTGGTCCGCAGCGCAGCGGCGACGCGGACCACCAGCTCACGGCTGGAGCCGACGGCGCTGGTCGGCGATCCGGCGGCGACCGCCGTGGTGGAGCCGGCCGTGACGACCCGCAGCGCACCGTTGCGGCGGACGTCGGCGCGAAGGCGGAAGCGACCGTCCTTCGTCGTCCGGGCCTTGCCGACGGCGCCCCACTGTCCACCCGAAGGGCGGAACTCGAGCACGATCGGGGTACCGGCGCCGGTCCTGGCGATGCGACCGGTGACGGTCACCGCGGATCCGTAGCGGATGTGGGAGTCGATGAGCTTCGCCGTGACGGGCGAGGCACTGGCCGTCGCCTGGGGCGCGGCGGTCTGGGCGGTCGCGACGGCGGGCACCGTCGCGAGGGTCAGCGCGCCCGCGAGCAGCAGCGCGCGGGAACGCGAATTGGACGGCAGCATGCCGTGTCCTCCTGCGATTCTTCTGCCGCCTACGGGGTTAGCTGTCGGGCTCGCAGCCCGCCGGGTCACGCTTCTGGCGTGCCTCGACGAGACGCTACGGTCGCATCAGCGACCGATTCGCCCCAGCCGGCACCGGGGTCTCCGGTGTCGGCGAGTGGGTCCCCCGCTCGTCCCCGCAGTGGGCGGAGACGACTCGGCGATCGAACAACTGTTCGCAGAGTACAGCAGGATCCGGCCGCGGATGTGACGCAGGTCACACTGACCAGAATCCTGCACTTCGTCGGGTGCAGGCGCTTCTCACGCCCGCACCCGAGGCGCGGCGTGCTCAGGCGGCGGGAACCATCGACGACTCGAGCTGCTGGCCGATCTCGTCGCGGAGCTTCGCGAGGCCGAGCCGGATGCGGCTCTTTGCGGTGCCGAGGGGCACGCCGGCGCGGCGCGCGATCTGGTCGGCGGTGAGACCGCCCCAGTAGGCGAGGACGACCGCTTCACGCTGCGCGACCGGGAGGGCACGCAGGGCCTCGCGCACGACCAAGCGGTCGCCGTCGCGCTCGGCGACGTGCTCGGGCCGGTCGTCGATGCGCGGCTCGTCCATCGCGACGACGACCTTCAGGCGGTCGCTGGCGCGGCCGGCGGCCTGCGCCTCGCGCCAGAGGTCGAGGGCGCGCGAACGGGCCATCAGACGCAGGTAGCTGCCGAGCTCGCCGCGGCGGGCGTCGTACTTCTCCGGCGAGCGCCAGACGCGGACGAAGACGTCCTGGGTGACGTCCTGCGCCTGCGCGTCGTTTCCGAGGATGCGGTACGCCGCTCCGTAGACGCCGCGGTGGTGGGCGTCGTAGATGCGGGAGAACGTGGTCTGGTCGGCGAGGTTCATGGCTGGTCCTTCGGGCTTCTGGGGGGATGGTGGACCTTCAACAACAACCTTGCACAACCATACACAGAACCTTGAACATTGTCGACCCCTCTTGTTGAATGTTGGTGAACCGGGGTCGCATGCGATCCTTCCCGTCCCATGCGGATCGCACTCGCCCAGCTCAACCTCACCGTTGGCGACCTCGACGCCAACGAGGAGAAGATCGCCGGGTCGATCGCGCAGGCAGAGGACGCGGGCGCACAGCTCGTCCTCTTCCCCGAGCTCGCCGTCACCGGCTACCCGCCGGAAGACCTCCTGTTCAAGGAGCACTTCCTTGCGGACGCCCGCGCGTGCGTCGACCGCCTGGCAGCACGCACGAGCGGGATCGTCGCGGTCGTCGGCTTCCCCGAGCGCGACGACGACGTGTACAACGCCGCCGCGGTGCTCGCCGACGGGGCTGTCCAGGGCGTCTACCGCAAGATGCGGCTGCCGAACTACGGGGTCTTCGACGAGGTCCGCTACTTCCAGGCCGGGGATCGGCCCGCCATCGTCGACGTCGACGGGATCCCGGTCGGTCTGACGATCTGCGAGGACGTCTGGGTCCCGGGTCCTCCCGCGACCGACGAGGCGCTCGCCGGCGCGCGGCTGCTGGTGAACCTCTCCGCGTCGCCCTACCACGCCGGCAAGGGCGCCGACCGGGAGCGGATGCTCCAGCAGCGCGCCCGCGATCACCTCGCGCCCGTGGCGTTCTGCGCGCTCGTCGGCGGGCAGGACGAGCTCGTCTTCGACGGTCACAGCGTCGTGCTGGATCACGAGGGCCGGGTCATCGCCCGCGCCCCGCAGTTCGAGGAGACGCTCCTGCTCGCGACGGTCGACACGCGCGCCGCGGCGAACGCGCGGCTGCGCGACACGCGCCCGCGCCTCGCAACCCGGGAGACCCGGCCCCAGGTCGAGACGATCGCTCGTCTGACGACCACCGCCCCGTCGGACGCCGCGGGCGGCCCCGCGGCCCCTGCCGACGCCCCGGACGGCGAGATCTCCCCGCTGCTGGAGCTGGACGCCGAGATCTACGGAGCGCTCGTCCTGGGCACGCGGGACTACGTCGAGAAGAACGGATTCGGCCACGTGGTGCTCGGCCTCTCCGGCGGCATCGACTCCACCCTCGTGCTGCTGATCGCGGTCGACGCGCTCGGTGCGGACCGTGTGAGCTGCGTGGTCATGCCGTCGCGCTACTCGTCCGACGGGACGCAGGGCGACGCGCGCGCCCTCGCGGCGAACCTCGGGGTCGAGCAGCTCGAGCTGCCGATCCAGGGGCCGATGGTCGCCTACGACGAGCTGCTCGCCGGGGTCTTCGCCGGACGGGAGCCCGACCTGACCGAGGAGAACCTCCAGGCCCGCATCCGGGGCAACCTGCTCATGGCCCTGTCCAACAAGCTCGGCTGGCTGGTGCTCACGACCGGCAACAAGTCCGAGATGTCGGTCGGCTACTCGACGCTCTACGGCGACAGCGCCGGCGGCTTCGCGGTGATCAAGGACTGCCCCAAGCAGCTCGTCTACCGCCTGACCGCCTGGCGGCGCGGACGCGACGTCACGGACCCGGTCCCCCAGAGCATCGTCAGCCGCCCCCCGTCCGCGGAGCTGCGCCCCGACCAGCGCGACGACGACTCGCTGCCGCCCTACGAGATCCTGGACGCGATCCTCGAGGGCTACGTCGAGCGCGACCTCGGCCGGGAGCAGCTCGTCGCGCGCGGGTTCGAGCAGGCCGACGTCGACCGGGTCATCCGCCTGGTCGACCTCGCGGAGTACAAGCGCCGGCAGTCGCCGCCCGGCATCAAGATCACGCCGCGGGCGCTGGGACGGGACCGGCGGCTCCCGATCACCAACCGCTACGGCGGCTGACCGCCGCCGCCGGGCGGCTCAGATCGCGCCGTCGGCGTGCGCCTTGCGCGCGAGCTCGGCCAGCTCGGACGGCAGCGGACGCACGGCGATCGTCATGCGGATGATCGCGCAGAGCCGGTCCTGGTCGTCGGTGATGTCGACCTCCCAGACCCAGGTCGTCCGCCCGCGGTGGCGGCGGGTCGCGGTCGCGCGGATGACGGTGCCGAAGACCGGACGCAGGAAGTTCGTCTGGTTGGACAGTCCCTGCGCCATCTCCCCGTCGCGCATGACCACGCGCGCCGTGCCCAGCGAGGTGATGGCCTCGGCGATCGAGGCCAGCACCCCTCCGTGCACGAGGCCCATCGGCTGCTTGTGGTGATCCTGCAGGTCGACGTGGGCGACCACGCGGTCGTCGGCCTGCTCGTCGACGACGAGGCCGTAGAGGGCGTCGAAGGTGCGCTCGTACGGCAGCGGGGTCGGAAGCTCGCTCATGGCCGTGGACCCTAGATGACCGCCTGACGCGCCGGACGGCGCCCGTCCACTAGGCTCCGCGCCCTATGGCTCGTGTCGATGACCTGCCGGCCGATCAGAAGGCCGTCATCCAGCTGCTCCTGAAGCAGGGCAAGACCTACGACGAGCTCGCGGCGCTGCTGCGGCTCGACGGTGCGGGCGTGCGCGACCGGGCGCTCGACGCGCTGGACAGCCTCGGCCCCGACGACGCGGGCGATCTGGACTCCGGCCATCAGGACGACATCTCCGACTTCCTCCTGGGCCAGCAGTCGGCGTCCAAGCGTGCCGCGACCCGGGACCTCCTGGAGACCTCGGCGGCCGGCCGGGCCTGGGCGCGTGTCGTGGCCAGCGAGCTGCGGCCGATCGCCGGGGACGCGCTGCCCGACATCCCTGCGGCGGGCAAGGAGGCCGACGAGGCGTTCGACGCCCTCGAGGCGCGCAAGGTCGCCCGTCAGGAGCGCGCGAAGTCCTCGCGCCTCGGCGGGCTCCTGGTGCTCATCGGCCTGGGCGTCGCGATCGCCGTCGGCGGCGTGCTGGTCCTCGGCGGCGGCGACGACGACGAGCAGGACGACACGCCGGCGGCCGCCCAGACCACGCCGACCGGTCCGACGGGCGCCACGCCCACGGTCGACGCGCAGATCAACCTCACCGCCGCGACCGAGGGCTCCAAGGCGCTCGGCGTCGCGCAGGTCCTCTCGCAGGACGGCCAGCGCGCCCTCGCCGTCACCGGCCAGGACCTGCAGGCCAGCTCCCGATACGTCGTCTGGCTCTACAACTCGCCCTCGGACTCGCAGTTCCTCGGCTTCGCGCCGCCGGTCGGCGAGGACGGCCGCCTCAGCGGACTCGCGCCGGTCCCGGAGGACGCGGCGAAGTTCAAGCAGCTCGTCGTCACCAGGGAGAAGGTCGACCGGCCGCAGCGCCCGGGCACGATCGTCCTGCGCGGCACCCTCGACCTCGGGACCTGAGCAGCGGAGCGCAGGGTCGCCGCGCTCCGGCGGCGGCTCAGCGTTCGTGCAGCCGCTCGAGGCCGTCGAGCGCGTCGTCGAGCAGCCCGCGGGCCGCCTTGCGGACCATGGGCCCGCCGAGACGGGACACGCCCTTCATCCGCGTGGTCTGCTCCAGCGTGACCTTCGTCCCCGGTCCGTCGGCCCGCAGCCGGATGTCGATGGTGGAGACCTCGAGGAGGTGCTCGAACGGCGTGCCCTCGACGTCCTGGGCCCAGCCGACGTGCTCCGGCTCCTCGAGGGCGGTCAGCCGGAAGTCCGCGCGGACGCTGCGGCCCCGCTCGGTCGTCATCACCTGTGTGAACGAGCTGTCGTCGACCGCCTCCACGCGCAAGACACGCGGCCACCAGCGCGGCAGGTGGTACGGGTCGCCGACGATCGCCCACAGCTCGTCGGGGGTCGCCAGGATCGTGCGGGAGCGCTTGGTCGTCGGCATGGCGTCTACTCCGTGTCGTAGCTGACGAGCGCGTGCACCGGTCGTGGCGCCAGCGCCGCCCGGCCCGGCAGGAAGGTGAGCTCCACGAGGAACGCGCAGCCCACGACGGTTCCGCCGAGCTGCTCGACGAGCTCGCACAGTGCCCGGGCGGTGCCGCCGGTCGCCAGGAGGTCGTCGTGGACCAGGACACGGGCGCCATGGGCGACCGCGTCGCTGTGCAGCTCCAGCGCGTCGGTGCCGTACTCCAGCGCGTACTCCGCGCGGACGGTGGTGTGCGGCAGCTTGCCCGGCTTGCGGGCGAGGACGAACCCGCAGCCCAGCTCCCGGGCCAGGGCGGGCCCGAGGAGGAACCCGCGGGCCTCAGCACCGATCACGACGTCCGGGGCGAGCGGACGGGCGCCGTCGGCCAGGCGCCGAACGGCGGCGTCGAGCGCCAGCGGGTCGGCGAGCAGCGTGGTGATGTCCTTGAACCCGATGCCGGGCGACGGGAAGTCCGGGATCTCCCGGATCGCCGCCCGGAGGTCGACGTCCTCGTAGGTGCTCACCCGGTGATCTTGCGCAGGTCGCGGATCAGCAGGAGGTGCTTGAGGTGGGTGGTGACCGCCGCGAGATTCTCCAGCGCCTCGAGCGCCTCCTTGCGGCGCTCGGCGTTGCGCGAGCGCAGGGCCGGTGCGAGCAGCTGCTGCAGGAGCGCCGCCTCGCGGTCCGCCGAGGTCCGGAAGACCCGCAGGTTGCGGCCGCCGACGCCGTAGCGGGCGAGTTCGGCGACCGCCCGCACGATCTCGCGCTCGGTCTCGTCGTAGTACCTGGTGCCCGCGCGCAGGTCGCCGCGGATGACGCCGTACTCCTCCAGCTCCTGGATGAGCTTCGGGTCGGCCCGCGTCTCCTCGACGACGTCGGCGAGCGAGTACATCGGGGCGCTGGCGTTGACGGTGACGGTGGTCCGCCGGCGACCACGCGGGTCCTTGGCGGCGACGGGCGCAGCACCCGGGGTGGCACGCTCGTCCTCCTGCGCGCGACCGGACGCCAGCTCCTGGCGGATCACGCGGAGCGGCAGGAACTCGTCGCGCTGCAGTCGCAGGATCGTGCGCAGCCGCTGCACGTCGGAGCCGCTGTACAGTCGGTACCCGCCGGGCGTGCGGCGCGGCTGCAGGAGCTTCTGGTCCTCGAGGTAGCGGATCTTGGAGATCGAGATGTCGGGGAACTCGGTCTGCAGGGACTTGCAGACAGCGCCGATCGTCATCGACTTCCGCGGCCGCTCGCCCGGGCCATGGTCGGTGTCCGCAGCGGCGCCGAGCGCCTGCAGATGCGGGTCGACGACCGACATCAGCGCGTGAGGAACGTCAGCTTGTATTTGCCGATCTGCAGCTCGTCGCCGTCGGCGAGGCGTTGGCTGTCGATGCGCTGACGGTTGACGTACGTGCCGTTGAGGGATCCGAGGTCGTCGAGGTGCCAGTCCTCCCCGCGGCGCACCACGAGCGCGTGGTCCCGGGAGACCGTGACGTCGTCGAGGAACACCGCGGAGTCGGGGCGGCGCCCGATCGAGTGGCGCTGCCCGTCGAGCGGGAAGCTCTCACCCACCCGGCCGCCGCCGGCGCGGATGACCAGCGCCGCACCCTGGGCGACGACGTCGTCGAGGTCCACGGGGATGAACTCGCCGGTCTCCCCGACGCGGTAGGTCGCGGTCTGCGACTCGCCGGGCCCGTCGGAAGGCGCGGGCGCACCGAGGTACGCACCGCACTTCTGGCAGTAGTTCGCCCCCTCCGTGTTGACGAAGGCGCATTCCGGGCAGTGCACGGCCACGACGGTCGCCGGTCTCCGGTCGCCCGGGTCCTACTGCTCTGGCGCGCCAGAGGCACGCCCGGCGAGGATGTCGGTCAGCCGCTGGACGTCGGCGCCGGTGATGACGTCCTCGCCCGTCTCGTGCTTCTTGCGCAGCCGGTTGACCAGCTCGGCACGGAGGATGTCGATCTTGCCGTGCAGGATCCGACGCTTGTAGGAGATGTCGATCTCCTCCTCGGTGAGCTGCTGGATGAGATCCTTCAGCTCCTGGTCCGCCAGGGCCCCGAGGTCCGGGAACGTGTCCATGTCCTTGTCCTTTGCGCGCGGGTGTTCGAGTGTGGACCGCGGGCCGCGCGAGCATAGCAGCGCGGGACGAAGGGTCAACCAGAGCTTGAGGGTGAACGGTTCCGTGCAGCGATCTGCGCGCGGGCGTCCCGGATGTAGAGGGCCGTCGCGGTCCACCCCAGTCCGAGACCCAGCACCAGCATCGCGACAGCCAGCCAGTGCACGTCGACGAGCGCGAAGAAGACGGCCGCCATCGTCGGCCCGACGGCGAGGCGGCCCGGCCAGTTGATCCGGAGGGTCGCGCCGCGGTTGAGCGCGTATCGGCCGCCGAAGAGCATCAGGACCTCGCGGAACACGACGAGCCCCAGCGCCCAGCGCGGCAGCAGCTCGAAGTGCCAGACCACGACGACGCCGGAGATGACGAGCATCCGGTCGACGATCGGGTCGAGGAGGGCACCGAAGCGCGAATACTGCCCCGTGATCCGGGCGGCCATGCCGTCGAGGTAGTCGCTCCAGCCGATGACGGCGAAGAGGATCGCGGGCAGCGCGTCGGTCCCCGACTCCGATCGGAACGCCAGCACCAGGAAGACGGGGATGAGGATCGCGCGCACGAACCCGATCGCGTTCGGGATCGTCCAGACGTTCCACGGCGCGTCCTCGAGGGTCTGGGCCGGCGGCGGTCCCGAGCGGTCCAGCCCGAAGAGCCGCCGCGTGGACATGCGGATCGGCTCCGTGCGCTCGAGCGTCGTCTCACGCGCCTGCTCCACCCGCCCGCGGGTGGTCTCACGCGCCTGCTCCACGCGTTCGCGCGTCGTCTCACGCGCCTGCTCGACCCGCTCGCGCGGCGTCAGGGGAGGGTCGACCACAGCTCCTGCACCGCCTCTGCCGCACCGTCGATGGGGATGCCGGCCTCGTGGTCCACCAGGCCGCGGCGCGACTGCGCCTCCAGGACGCCGGACTCCAGCGAGCGCCGGCCGAGCGTGAGCCGCAGCGGGCAGCCGAGCAGCTCGGCGTCCGCGAACTTCGCGCCGGGACCGCCGTCGCGGTCGTCGATCAGGACGTCGATGCCCGCCGCGCGCAGCTCGTCGTACAGGCGGTCACCGGCCTCGCGCTCGGGCGTGCCGGCCTTGCCGAGGACGACGAGCTCGACGGCCCACGGTGCGATCGCCTTCGGCCACGGGATGCCCTTCTCGTCGGCGAACTGCTCGACCGCCGCCGCCGCGATACGGGCCGGGCCGATGCCGTAGGAGCCCATGACGACCGGCTGCTGCTTGCCGTCCTGGTCCAGGTAGGTCGCCCCCAGGGGCTCGGAGTAGCGCGTGCCGAGCTGGAAGATGTTGCCGATCTCGATGGCGGGCTCGATCCGCACGGTGACGCCGTCGATCGTGTCGCCCGGGACGACCTCACGGACGTCGGCGCGCTCGAACGAGAAGTCGCGGCCGGGACGCACGCCCTGCAGGTGCACGCCCTCCTCGTTGGCCCCGGTGGTGTACGAGGCGCCGTCGTCGTCGCGGATGGCAGTGTCGAGCAGCACGTCGACCGACGTGCCGACCGGGCCGAGCGACCCGGGGGGCCCGAGCTCCTTGCGGATCTCCTCCTCCCCGGCCGGACGCCAGGGCGCGCCGAGGTGGTTGCGGAGCTTCGTCTCGGAGATCTGGTGGTCGCCGCGCACCAGGACCAGCACGAACCGTTCGTCGTCCACGACGACCGGGAAGGACTTCATCTGCGCGCCGTCGGGGATGCCCAGCAACGCCGAGATCGCGTCGATCGTCCGGGCGCCGGGCGTGTCCACGCGCACCGGCGCGGCCAGGGGCGCCGGCAGCTCGACGGCCACCGCGTCGGCACATGCGATCTCGAGGTTGGCGCTGTAGCTCCCGGCGATGACGACGTCGTCCTCGCCCGCCGCGCACGGGGCCATGTACTCGTGGGCCATCGTGCCGCCCATCATCCCGACGTCGGACTGGCACTCGAACCACTCCAGGCCGCAGCGGTCGTAGACGCGGGCGTACGCGCCACGGTGCTTCTCGTAGGCCTCGTCGAGCCCGGCCTGGTCGCGGTCGAAGGTGTACGCGTCCTTCATGATGAACTCGCGCGTGCGCAGGACGCCGGCGCGCGGCCGCGGCTCGTCCCGCTCCTTGATCTGGAAGTGGTACAGGATCTTCGGGAGCTCGCGGTAGGACTTCACGACCTGCGCCACATGGAACGTCACCGCCTCCTCGTGCGTCATCGCCAGGACCATGTCGGCGTCCTTGCGGTCCTTGAGGCGCATGAGCTCGGAGCCGACCGTGTCGTAGCGGCCCGAGCGCTTCCAGAGCTCCGCCGGCAACAGCACGGGCATCAGCATCTCCTGGCCCCCGATCGCGTCCATCTCCTCGCGGACGACCTGTACGACCTTCTGGTGCACGCGCCACCCGGCCGGGAGCCACGACCACAGACCGGCGCCGATCTGGCGGACCAGGCCGGCGCGCACCATGAGCTGGTGCGACAGTGCCTCGGCGTCGGCCGGGGGCTGGCGCTCGGTGGGCAGGAGCAGGCTGGAGAGACGCGTCATCGGCGGCCCTAGCCTAGCCGCGATCCGCCGCCGTCACCCACGCGACACGCGCTCGCGCCCGCGCACGCGATCGCGGCGGTCGATGCGTGCGGTGTCGGAGCCGCGGCCGCAGTCGACGGTCTCGCGGACGCGATCGGCCGCGCCGCGGACCCGCAACGCGAGCCGTGCCGCAGCGGGAAGCGCCGTGCAGACGGCGAGCAGGCGCCGGTCGATGCGTAGGACGGGCATCTGCCGGGCATCATGCCCGCAGGACCGGTCACCGTGCCGCACCCGGCCGGAGCCGAGGGGCCACGCGGGATAGGGTGAGCGGCGCCGCGAACCACTCGACAACAGCCTCAGGAGAACCCCATGGCCTTCACCGTTCCCCCGCTTCCCTACGCCTTCGACGCGCTCGAGCCCCACATCGACGCGCAGACGATGGAGATCCACCACGACAAGCACCACCAGGCGTACGTCGACAAGCTCAACGCCGCCGTGGACGGCACCGAGTGGGCCGACAAGTCGATCGAGGAGATCGTCGCCAACCTCGACAGCCTCCCCGACGACAAGAAGGGCCCCGTCCGCAACAACGGTGGAGGCCACCTGAACCACTCCATGTTCTGGGAGTCCCTCAGCGGCTCCGGTGGCGGCGCCCCCGACGGCGACCTCGGCGCCGCGATCGACGAGGCGTTCGGCTCGTACGACGACTTCAAGGAGCAGTTCGAGGCCGCCGGCGTCGGCCAGTTCGGCTCCGGCTGGGCGTGGCTCGTGCTCGACGGCGGCAAGCTCGCCGTCACCAGCACCCCGAACCAGGACTCCCCGCTGACCGCCGGCAAGACGCCGCTGCTGGGCAACGACGTCTGGGAGCACGCCTACTACCTGCTCTACCAGAACAAGCGCCCCGCGTACCTCAAGGCGTTCTGGAACGTCGTCGACTGGACCAAGGTCGCCGAGCGGTACTCCGCCGCGAAGTAGCAGCACACCTGGGGTGGCGCAGCCACCCCCGTCCGAAGTACCGCGCCCGGACCGTCCGCGCCGTCCGACCCATCACGGTCGGACGGCGCGCCTCGGCGCCATCTACGACGCCTGACGGGCCCGTCGGCGCTTTGGCGGAACTCCGTCGATACCCTCGTGTTCCGACCCGCAGGGTGGTCGCCGCCGCCGCCCTGCTCGTTCGTGTACCCGAACCGAAGCCGGAGCCCCGTGTCCCACCGTCGTCTCACCTTCCGTCGCAGCATCCTCCTGGGCCTGGTCGGCCTCGGCCTCGTCGCGCCCGGCGCGCAGGCCGCCCCGAACCAGCTCGGCATCATCCAGGACGACGATCTCCTGGTGTACCGCGACGACGCGACCCGCGACTCCGCGCTGCGCCAGATGAAGGAGATCGGCGTCGACGTCGTCCGTGTGACCCTGCTGTGGGACCGTGTCGCCGAGAACGCCCGGAGCACCAAGGCCAAGGACAAGCGCTTCCGCAAGCTGGGCGCCGACGATCCGCGCGCCTACCCGAAGCTCAACTGGGACCGCTACGACCGGCTCGTGCGGGCCGGCAAGACGCTGAAGATCGGCGTGCTCTTCAACATCACGGGCCCGGGCCCGAAGTGGGCCCACGGCAAGGCGCCGAAGGGCACGAAGTCCGCCGTCGCCAAGGCCTGGCGGCCGAAGGAGCGCGAGTACTACAAGTTCGTGCAGGCGGTCGGCAAGCGGTACGGCGGCAAGTTCAAGGACGAGAACGACAGCCGCCAGCGTCTGCCGAAGGTCCAGCTCTGGTCCCTGTGGAACGAGCCCAACCAGGCCGGCTGGCTGGCCCCGCAGTGGGTGGCCGGCAAGGCCGTCTCCCCGCAGATCTACCGCAAGCTGTGGTTCTTCGGCCGCCGCGCGCTGACCTCCACCGGACACGGCGGCGACCTCATCCTCGCCGGCGAGACCGCACCGATCGGCGTCGCCGCGCAGACCACGAAGTCCGCGATGCGACCGAAGAAGTTCCTGCGCGAGTTCTTCTGCCTGGACGCCCCGGGCGCCGGCTGCACGGACTTCGACAAGGAGGGGCCCGTCCAGGCGGGCGCCTGGGCCCACCACCCGTACACGAAGAAGAACGCGCCGTTCACGCGCGAGACCGACCCGGAGTCGCTGACGCTCGCCAACATCGACGAGCTCGGCGCCCTGCTCGACGAGGCCGCGGCGAGGGGCCGCGTCAAGGCCGGTCTGCCGATCATGTCGACCGAGTTCGGCTACGAGACGAACCCTCCGGACCCGTTCCAGGGGATCTCGCTCGCCGACCAGGCCAAGAACATCGTCCTCGGCGAGTTCCTCACGTACAACAACCCGCGGATCCTGGGCCACTCCCAGTTCCTGCTGCGCGACGTGTCCCCCGTGCGCAAGCACAAGAAGGACTCGAAGGCGTACTGGTTCACCTACCAGTCGGGGCTCTTCAACCGCACCGGCACCGCCAAGCCCGCCGCCGGCGCCTGGTCCTTCCCGCTGGTCTCGTTCACGACCGCCGTCGCCGACCCGGCGACCGGTGTGCGGGACGTCTCGGTCTGGGGCATGTTGCGGTTCCGGCCCAACGACCGGCCGCCGGGTGCGCAGGACGCGGTGTCGCTGCAATGGCTGTCGGCCGACGGCTCGAGCGGCTGGCTCCCGGTCGGTCCCGGTCCCTTGACCGTCACCAACGGGCATGGCTACTTCCAGACGTCGGTGCAGACGCCGGGCCCCGGATCGCTGCGCGCCGTGTGGGCCAACGGCAACGAGAAGCCGTTCCTCGCGATCAGCACGATCGGATCCGTCGGGTAAACCCGCAATCCTGCGGCACCCACTACGTTCCACCTCGTGATGCACCGGTTCCTGATCCCTCTGGCGGTGGCCGTCGTGGTCGCCGCCACGTTCGCCTCACCCGCTTCCGGGGGGAAGCAGCAGCTGTCCGTCTTCCAGGACGACCGGCTGCTCGTGCTCTCGGGCGACAGCACGCGCGAGCGCACCCTCGACGATCTGCAGGAGCTCGGGGTGGACACGGTCCACTCCGTCGCCTTCTGGCACAAGATCGCCCCGGCCGCGCTGGAGCGCAGGCGCCCGAGCGGGTTCGACGGCAGCGACCCGGCCGCCTATCCGTCGGAGCTGTGGGACAAGTACGACGGCCTCGTGCGCGGGGCGAGCGTGCGCGGGATGGACCTCATCCTCAGCCCGTCGGCCCCGATCCCGTCGTGGGCGTCGGGCTGCCCGTCGACGAAGCTCGCCCTTCGCCGGTCCTGCCGGCCGAACCAGACGCAGTTCAAGCGGTTCGTCGCCGCCCTCGGGAAGCGGTACTCCGGGGAGTACGCCGACGAGAACCAGGGCCGCGGCATCCTCCCGCGCGTCGCCCGCTGGTCGATCTGGAACGAGCCCAACCAGGGCGGGTGGCTCACGCCGCAGTACGCGAAGATCAAGGGGAAGACCGTCCCGGTCAGTCCCGTCCTCTACCGCGGCCTGGTCCGCGCGGCGCTCAAGGCGCTGAAGGAGACCGGCCACGGCTCCGACGACGTCCTCCTCGGGGAGACCGCGCCCATCGGACGCCGTACGGGATCGTTGTCGACCCGGCCGACGCCTCCTACGGAGTTCCTGCGCGACGTCCTGTGCCTCGACACGCGCGGGCGCAAGCTCACCGGCGCCCGGGCGACGGCGATGGACTGCGGCGGCTTCACCCGCATCGCGGTGACCGGCATCAGCCACCACCCGTACACGCGGGGCGGCAGCCGGCCGCCGACGACGACCGGTGGCTCGACCGAGATCACCATGTCCTCCGCGACCCGGCTCAAGTCGATCCTCAGCGCCGCGGGACGCCAGATGCGGCTGCGGACCGGACTGCCGATCTGGTACACGGAGTACGGGTTCCAGACCAACCCGCCGGACGAGCTGTTCGGCGTGTCGCTCGAGCAGCAGGCGACGTACATCAACCAGAGTGATTTCATCGCCTACAAGGACAAGGCGGTCCGCTCGGTGGCGCAGTACGAGCTCCGGGACGAGAGCAACCTGGCCTCGTTCCAGACCGGCCTGCGCTTCCACGACGGCCGGCCGAAACCGGCGTTCGCCGCGTACCGCCTGCCGATCTGGGTCGCTCGGTCGAGCGCTGGACGCCTGCGTGTCTGGGGTCAGGTCCGCCCTGCTGACGACGACACCCTCGAGGACGTCGAGATCCAGAACGACCCGGCCGGTGGCGAGGAGTTCCAGACGGTCCAGACCGTGCAGACGACCGACGCCAAGGGCTTCATCGACGTCCGCGTCGACAGCAGGCCCGGCACCTGGCGGCTGCGCTGGACGCCCGAGGACGGCGGCGAGGCCGTCGTCTCCCGCACCGCACGGGTCGGCAAGGGATAGGACCGGTGCCGCGGACCCGCGCGGGGTGGCGACGCCGGAGACTGCCGGCCGCCCTGGCGCTGGTCGTCGCCCTCGTCGCGCCGTCGATCGCGCTCGCGGCTCCTGACGTCGAGATAGGGATCGCCGACGACGCGGTCTTCCTGCACCGGCCCAAGGAGGCGCCGCGCATCGTGCGGGAGTGGAAGCGGCTCGGGATCGACGTCGCCCGCGTCCACGCACGCTGGATCGTCATCGCCCCCCGGCCGCACGATCGTCGCGCACCCAAGGGCTTCAACGCGACGAACCCGCAGGATCCCAGGTACAACTGGGCGACGCTGGATCTCGCGGTCGACCTGCTGTTGCGCAACGGGATCCGCCCGATGGTCTCGATCACCGGCTCCGGCCCGCTGTGGACGAGCCTCGAACCGGGCCGCCGTAACCATCGCTGGAAGCCCGATCCCACGCAGTTCGGCGCGTTCGCGAGCGCCGTCGCCAGCCGTTACGCGGGCCGCGTCCACCGCTACATCGTGTGGAACGAGCCCAACCAGCCCGCCTGGCTGCAGCCGCAGTTCACCTGCCGCTCCGGCGCCTGCAAGCCCTTCGCGCCGCACCACTACCGTCGCCTCTACCGCGCCGCCCATGACGCGATCAAGCGCGTGGACGGCTCGGCACAGGTCCTGATCGGGGCGCTCGCCCCCAAGGGCTCCAACCCGCGCCGAGCCAACGCGGCGATGCGGCCACTGACGTTCATCCGTGCCATGTCGTGCGTGTCGGAGAGCTACGCGCGCCTACGGTCCGGAACCTGCCCGCGTCAGCGGGCGCTGCGCACCGACGGCCTCGCCTACCACCCCCACGGTGTGCTGCGCGCCCCCGACGAGCCCAACCCGAACCGCGACGAGGCCGCCATCGCCGACCTGCCGCGTCTCGCGCGCGTCGTCGACCGGTCCGTCGCACGCGGCATCCTCCGGGGCCCGCAGAGCCGCAGCCCGCTCGATCTGTACCTCACCGAGTTCGCCTACCAGACCAATCCGCCGGACCGGGCGGTCGGCGTCTCCCTGGCCAAGCAGGCGCGGTGGCTCGCCCAGTCGGCGTACATCGCCTGGCGCAACCCGCGGGTCAAGGCGCTCACGCACTACGAGTGGCGCGACGAGAAGATCTCGCGCAAGGCGAGATCCGGGACCCGCGCCTACGCCTCCTGGCAGTCCGGTCTGTTCTTCGCCGACGGCCGGCGCAAGCCGGCGCTCGACGTCTTCCCGCACCCGATCTGGGCCGTGCAGCGCCGCGACCACAAGGTCGGTCTTTGGGGCCAGGTGCGTCCGGGCGACGGCCCGGTGGAGGTCAGCGTCATGCGGCGGCGCGGCGGCGGGCGGGGCTGGGCGCGGGTCGCGCAGGTCCGAACCGACGCGAACGGCTTCTGGAAGACGACGGCGCCGCCGGGCGCCGTGACCAGCTCCGTGGACTACCGCTTCACCTACGTGCTGCAGGCGGGCGTGGGCGGCGTGCGACGCGCCGTGCGACGGTTCTCCAGCGTGCTGGACACCGTGGTCCGCGCGGCGCGGGACGCGGCCCGCGCTAGGCGCGGGTGAAGCGCCGGCCGGCCGTCGGCGAGCTGGCCTCGTCGACCGCCGCCGCGTCGGCCTCCTTGCGCGCCTGCTCGACCTCGAGCGCTGCGAGCCGCTCCGGGGTCATCGCCTCGGCGTCCTCGTTCTCCGCCAGCCACTTCGCCGCCTCGGCGGCGGCCTGCTGATCGACGACGACGGTCTTCCCCGCCTCGTAGTACCGGTCGATCTCGGCGAACAGCTCCTCCACCAGGCGGTCGGTCGGCACCTTCTTGAGCGGCTCACCCTTGGAGAAGATCATCGCCGCGTCCTTGGCGCCGGTGATCCCGAAGTCCGCGTGGCGTGCCTCGCCGATGCCGTTGACCGCACAGCCGAGGATCGAGACCTCGATCGGGTCGTCGTAGGCCTCGAGGCGCCGCTCGACCTCGGTGACCACCGAGTCCATGTCGAACTGCAGGCGGCCGCAGGTCGGACAGGCGATCAGGACCGGACCGCGCTCGCGCAGTTTCAGCGCCTTCAGGATCTCCCAGCCGACCTTGACCTCCTCCTCCGCGTGGAACGTGGAGAGCGAGATCCGGATGGTGTCGCCGATGCCGTCGGCCAGCAGCGTGCCCAGCCCGACGGCGCTCTTCAGCGAACCCGACCACTTCGTGCCCGCCTCGGTGACGCCGAGGTGCAGCGGGTAGTCGATCTTCTCGGCCATGATCCGGTTGGACGCGATCGTGTTCGGCACGCTGGTCGACTTCATCGACAGCTTGAAGTTCTCGAACTTCAGGGACTCCATGAGCGCGACGGTCTCGAGGCCGGCGGCGACGAGCGCGTCCACCGGGCTGGTGAACTCGAGCTCCCGAAGGTGCTTGGGCAGCGAGCCGGAGTTGACGCCGACCCGCAGCGGGACGTCGGCGCGGCGGGCCGCCTCGACGACCTCCGCGACCTTCTCCGGACCGCCGATGTTGCCGGGGTTGATGCGAATGCAGTGCGCGCCCGCGTCGATGGCCTTCAACGCCAGGGTGTGGTTGAAGTGGATGTCGGCGATGATCGGGATCGGGGACTGCACCACGATCGTCTTCAGCGCCTCGACATCCTCGATCCGCGGGACCGCGACACGCACGAGGTCCGCCCCGGCCTCGGCCACGCGATGGATCTGCGCCATCGTCTCGGAGAGGTTTGCCGTCTCCGTCTTGGTCATGGTCTGGACCGCGACGGGTGCGCCGCCGCCGATCGGGACCCCGCCGACGTTGATCTGGCGCTTGGAAGCCATCTGACCATTGTACGGGCGTTAGGGTCCCGGCCGATGACCGTGCCCCCGCTGAACCTCCACGACTACGAGGCGTTGGCCGCGCAACGGATGCCTGCCGGCCCGCTGGCGTACTACGCCGGTGCCGCCGGCGACGAGCGCACGCTACGCGACAACGTCGAGGCCTTCTCCCGTCACCGGCTGCTGCCGCGGTGCCTCGTCGACGTCAGCGGGGTCAGCGCCGCCACGACCGTGCTGGGGACGCCGGTGTCCATGCCGGTCCTCGTCGCGCCCACCGCGTTGCAGAAGCTGGCGCATCCGGAGGGCGAGGAGGCCATGGCCCGGGCGGCGGCGCGCGCCGGGACGATCATGACCGTCTCGACGATCGCGACGACGCGCCCGGCCGACGTCGCGGCCGCGGCACCGGACGCCCCGCGCTGGTTCCAGGTCTACGTCCTGAAGGACCGCGGGGTGACCCGCGCGCTGGTCGACGAAGCGCTGGACAGCGGCTACGACGCGCTCGTCCTCACCGTCGACGCCCCGCGCGCCGGCCGTCGCGAACGGGACCTGCGCGCCGGGTTCTCGGTGCCACCGGGGATCGACATGCCCGCGGTCTCCGCCGCCCTCGGCTCGACGGCCGGGATCGACGCGGCGGGGTTCTTCTCCCTGATGGACCTGACGCTGACCTGGCGCGATCTCGAGGTGCTGGTGCAGGAGAGCCCGGTGCCCGTGCTCGTCAAGGGCATCCACCACCCCGCGGACGCCGAGCGAGCGGTCGACCACGGCGCGGCCGGGGTCATCGTGAGCAACCACGGCGGCCGGCAGCTCGACGGCGTCCCCGCGAGCATCGACATGCTCGGGCCCGTCGTGGACGCGGTGGGTGACCGCGTCGAGGTGCTGGTGGACGGCGGCATCCGCCGCGGGACGGACGTCCTGACCGCACTGGCCCTCGGTGCCCGCGCGGTGCTGGTGGGCCGCCCGATGCTCTGGGGCCTGGTCTGCGACGGCGAGGAGGGCGCCGCGAACGTCCTGGAGCTGCTGCGCACGGAGATCGAGCTGGGCATGACGCTCCTGGGCGCGCCGACGCCCGCCGACGTGACCGGCGATCATCTGGCCCCGTGAAGCCCAAGAGGTTCAACAGCCCCCTCGCGCTCGGCATGCTGCTGTTCGGGTTCGTGCTCGTGGTCGCCTACGGCATCGTCGGCGACGACGGCGGTGCCGTCCCCCGGGCGCTGCTCGCGTTCGGCATCGTCTTCGGGATCTCCGGCGCCCTGCTCGAGCGCCGGGAGACCCCGCGGAGGTAGGTCGCGCCGCAGACGTCGGCGTTGGATCGCCGACGCCCGGACAGTCGCTTCTCGCGCGTTGCGCTAGTGAGCGGAGACTCCGCGGAAGCCGCACGCCGGCGAATCTGGGTGTCCCTGAGCCCATATGTGGGCTCAGGGACACCCAGTTCAGGCTGGACAAGCCGTCTCGCGCGGTTCAGCCCAACCGCTCGTGCGTCCACGCGGACGGAGTCATCGTGCGATTGCACGTTTGCTCCCGCACGAGGGCGTCAACGTGCAACTCGACGCCTGGACCCGACGGCTGCTCCGCGCGAAATCCGAGCGCGCCGAGACTGCGTGAGGGTCCCGCAGCTCACGCTCCGAGCACGCTGGCGCACTGGGCTGGGCCTTCGCTGTGCTGCCTTGCTTGAAGCACAAGCGCTCGGCGCCGCGCAACGTCTCGGCGCCGCGACCCCGGGACGTCTGCTCGTCCCGGGCGGAGCTGCCGTCATGTCGCCCTCGACTGGCCGCGGCGAACTCGGCGTCGACCCCGGCCTCTCCCGCGAACTCCCAGGTGTGCAGCCCCGCCCCGCCGACCCCGAGCGGGTCGGCGAGGCTCTGATCCGGCCCGGCCGCGAAGACGTCCAGCGAGACCGAGAGCTGGGCCGTCACCCGACCCATCTCAGTCCGCGTACATCCCGTCGATCGTCTCCGCGTACTTCGCGTCGATCGGCTTGCGCTTCAGCTTCATCGTCGGCGTCAGCTCGTCGCCACCCGGCAGCCAGTCGCCGGAGACGATGGTGAACTTCTTGATCTGCTCGACGCGGGCGAGCTTCTCGTTCGCCGCGGCGATGGCCTTGTCGACCTCGGCGTGGATCTTCTCGTCGCCCGCGAGCGCCTCCAGCGACGTGTCCTCGATGCCCTGCTGGGAGGCCCACATCGGGGCGAAGTCCGCGTCGAGCACGAGGAGCGCCGTGTTGTAGCGGCGGGCGTCGCCGATGCAGCACGCCTGGGCGATCAGCGGCGAGGAGCTCTTGAGCGTCGCCTCGATGTTCGCGGGCGACATGTTCTTGCCGGCCGCGTTGATGATGATCTCCTTCTTGCGGTCGACGATCTTGAGGTAGCCGTCCTCGTCGATCTGCCCGATGTCGCCGGTGTGCAGCCAGCCCTCGTCGTCGATCGCCTCGGCGGTCTTCTCGGGCAGGTTGCGGTAGCCGAGCATCACGACGCCGCCCTTGACGAGCACCTCGCCGTCCTCCGCGAGCTTGATCTCGACGCCGGGCGCGGGCGGCCCGACCGTGCCGAGCTTGATCCGCTCCGGCGGGTTGCAGGTGCCGGCGCCGCAGGTCTCGCTCATCCCCCACAGCTCGGCGAGCGGGATGCCGATGGCGTGGAAGAACTCCAGGACCTCGACGGGCGTCGGCGCGGCGCCGACGTTGACCGCGTTGATCTGGTCGAAGCCGAGCATCGCGCGGATCGGCGCGAACATCAGCTCGTCGGCCTGGGCCACGGCGGCGGCGAGCGCCTCCGGCACCGGCTCACCGGCCTGCTCCAGGCGCACCTTCTGCACCGCGGCACCGAGGGCGGCCTCCGCCTTCGCGCGCTCCTCGGGCTCGCGCGACGCGATCTGCGTCTCGAGGCCGGCCTTCAGCTTCTCCCAGATGCGCGGGACGGCGAAGAACCAGTTCGGCCGGACCTCGGGCAGGTAGGAGAGGACCTGCCGCGCGTCCGGGCACGAGGTGATCGTGAAGCCGAAGACGATCGGCAGGTAGTGGTGCGCCGCGCGCTCGGCGATGTGCGCCGCGGGCAGCCAGGAGATGACGCGGGCGCCCTCCGGGAACTGCACGAGCGCCTCGATGCCGACGACCGCCGCCAGGAGGTTGCGGTGCGCGAGCTGCACGCCCTTCGGCGGGCCGGTGGTGCCCGAGGTGTAGATCAGGGTCAGGACGTCGTCGCCGGTGAGCGCCGCGGCGCTGGCCTCGACGTCGAACGACGGGTTGGATCCCTCGACGTCCGACAGCGGGACCGTGCCCTCGGGCGCGTCCCCGTCGATGACGATGACGTGCTCGAGGTCCGGCAGGCTCTTCCGTGCCTCGAGGACCTGCGGCAGGAACGCCTGCTCGGTGATGAGCACCTTCGCGTCCGCGTCGGAGACCACGAACTGGATCTGCTCCGGCGTGTACTGCATGTAGATCGAGAACGGCGTGGCGCCGACCATCATCGCCGCGACGTCCACGAGGTGGAACTCGGGGCGGTTGATCAGCAGGATCGCGACCGCGTCCCCCTTCTGCACGCCCAGGCCGGCCAGGCCGCCGGCGAGCGCGTCGACGCGCCCCTGCAGCTCCGACCAGGTCCACGAGACCTCGTCGCCCTTGGTGCGGATGGCGACCTCGCCGGCGCGCTGCCGCGCGGTGATGCGGAACGCCTCGGCGATCGACCGGGCGTCGACGGCCTTGCGGCTCGCGGTGCTGCTCTCCATCGGTGTACTCCCTCTCCGTGCTCCTGGCGCCGCCGCGCGGCCCTCTCCCGGGTGAGCGTACCTCAGCGGTCCGTGCCGTGCCGCAAAGGTGACGCTGGCGTCACCTTGTGCGGACAGGCCGTCCGATCACTGGAGGCCGAAGCCCTCGCCGCGTAGACGGCCGATGTCGTTCGTCAACCCGATCGCGAAGATGAAGATCACGAGCACGAAGCCCACCACGCTCGCGCGCTCCATGACGCTGAAGGGGATCGGCCTGCGGCGCAGCTTCTCGGCGGTCGCCCAGAAGATGTGCCCGCCGTCCAGCGGCAGGAACGGGAAGAGGTTCACGATCGCCAGCGACAGCGAGATGATCGCGAGGATGTTCATCGCCTGGATCCAGGACACCTCGACGGACTGCCGCGTGGTCTCGTAGGAGCCGACGACCCCGGAGACCTCCTTGCGGGCCTCCGCGTCGTAGAACAGCCGCGTGATCGCCCGCACGGTGCCGGTGGTGATGCCCCACATGTCCGAGACGCTCTCCCCCGCCGCCCCGGTGACGCCGAACGTCTTGGGGTCGACGCCGAAGCCGAAGCCCAGCCGGCTGCGTTCGAGCTCGCCGTCGTAGCGCGGCGTGATCTCCACGGTGACCGGCCGTCCGGCGCGCTCGATGACGAGCGTCGCCGGCGTCGCCGCCGCGCACCCGGCGATCTGCTCGGCCGGGCAGCGGTGCGTGCCGACCTGCGCGGAGATCTCCTCGGTGCTCGACGTCCGCTTGCCGTCGACCGAGACCACGCGGTCACCGGTCTTCAGGATGCCCTGGGCGGGCGCCCCCGCCTCGATCGCCTCGACGCGCGTCGTCGGCTCCGCGAGGGTCTGGGTGGCGTACAGGGCGGTCAGGATGAGGAACGCGACCAGCACGTTCATGACGGGTCCCGCGGAGATGACCACGATGCGCTTCCACACCGGCTGGCGGTAGTAGGCGCGGTGCTGATGCTCCTCCGGGATGTCCTCCGCCGGGTTCATCCCGGTGATCTTCACGTAGCCCCCGAGGGGGATCGCGCCGATCCCGTACTCCGTCTCCCCCCGCTTGACCTTCGCGATGATCGGCGGGAAGAACAGCGCGAACCGCTCGACGCGCATGCCGACGGCCTTGGCCGCGGCGAAGTGGCCGAACTCGTGGAGGACGATGAGTGCCGCGAACCCGACGAAGGCGATGATCCAGCTCACGCCGTGACCCGGTCGATCAGGTCCGCGGCGACCTCGCGGGCCTCACGATCGGCCTCGTAGAGCGTCTCGAACGCCCTGATCGGCGAGCTGCCGAGCGCGTCGAGGGCACCCTCGATGACCTCCGAGATGCCCAGGAAGGACAGCCGGCCCCCGAGGAACGCGTGGACCGCGACCTCGTTGGCGGCGTTCAGGACGCAGGGCGCGGTACCGCCGGCGATCCCCGCCTCGCGCGCCATCCGCAGGCACGGGAAGGCCTCGACGTCGACGCGCTCGAAGGTCAGCGCCCCGACCTCGGCGAGGTCCAGGGGCTTCAGCGGCACCGGGTGGCGCTGCGGGTGGTGCAGGGCGTAGGCGATCGGCGCGCGCATGTCCGGATGGCCGAGGTGTGCGAGCGCGGCGCCGTCCACGAGGGTGATGAGCGAGTGGACGATCGACTGCGGGTGCACGACGACGTCGATCCGCTCGTACGGGGTGCCGAACAGGTGGTGGGCTTCGATGACCTCGAGCCCCTTGTTCATGAGCGTCGCGGAGTCGATGGTGATCTTGCCACCCATCGCCCAGGTCGGGTGGTCCAGGGCCTGCTCGACGGTCACGCCCTCGAGGTCGGCCCGCGTGCGGCCCCGGAACGGGCCGCCGGACGCCGTGAGGACGAGCTTCTCGATCGAGGCCATCCCGCCGGTCGCCTGCTCGCCGTGGATCAGCTGGTGGATCGCCGAGTGCTCGCTGTCGACGGGCAGGATCTGCGCGCCGGTGGCCTCCGCGAGCGCCATCACGAGTTCTCCACCGACGACGAGGGACTCCTTGTTGGCGAGGGCGAGGTCGATGCCCTCGCCCAGGGTCGCGACGGTCGGGCCGAGCCCAGCCGACCCGACCAGCGCGTTGAGCACGAGGTCGGCGCCCGACTCGAGCACGAGCTGCACGAGACCCTCGGGCCCGCGCAGGACCTCGCCGTCGGTCCACCCTTCGGCCGCCTGGGCCGCGAGGTCCAGGTCGGTGACCGCGATCCGCGGCACGCGGTGCTCCACGGCCTGGGCCACGAGCTGCTGCCAGTTGGTCTGGGCGCTGAGGCCGACGACCTCGAGATCGTCGGAGCGCGAGATGACGTCCAGGGCCTGGGTGCCGATCGACCCGGTGGACCCCAGCAGAAGGATGCGTCGGGACACGTGCCCATGATGGCAGTCCCGCCGTCACGACCGGGTAACCGCGCTGGAGCGCCTGGAGCAGCCACATCCCGTGGACATGGAGGCCCGGCCCGCGGCGGTCGGCCTCCTACGGCCGGTCTCAACGGCGCAGCGTGACCGCCCGCGAGGCCGAGACCTTACGTTTCTGCGCGTCGGTCGCCGTGGCCAACACGCGGAACCGGACGGTCCGGCCCGCGGCGACCTTCCTCAGCGCAGCCCTCGCCTTCGGCGTGAACTTCAGCGTGAACGTCTTGCGGCCCATGAGGTTCCTCTTGGTGACGGTCCGCGCGACGACGACGGTCTTCCCGGCCTTGGAGAGCCCCAGCCGCTTCGAGGTGCGACCGTCGAGCGTCAGGAGCACGCGCACGGTGCACCGCACCGAGCACCTCGCCCGGGTGCGGATGCCGCTGCTCAACGCCTTGCCGAGCCGTCGCCGGTCCACCCCGACGCTCAGCTTCAACGGGCTCTTACCGGAAGCCTGTCCGCGGGCGCAGACGTTGCCGAGAGCGAGCTTCTGCCCGCGGTCGACGGTGACCTTCTGGGTGGTGAGGACGGTGCCCGCCGGCTTCTCGCAGGTCAGCGTGTAGGACTCCTTCTGCGGCGGGCTCGTGACCAGGGTCCCGGGCTTCGCAGCCAGGAACTGGATCTTGCCGTCGACCGGGCCGACCGCGCTGAAGTTGCGGATCTCCAGGATGTACTTGCGGCCCGGGACCGGGTCGTCGAAGACGATGACCTCCTCGGCCTCCGCCGAGGCGCTGGAACCCGAGAGGTTGTTGGGACCGAACTCGTCCTCGTAGAGGTAGAGGTCGTAGTCGTCGACCGGCACCGCACTGGAGATCGACGCGCGGAACTGACGCGTCGCGTTCGCGGGCACCATGAACTCCACGAGCTTGGGCTGTGCCGGCAGCACCGGGGTCGGCGACGAGATGTCCAGCTCGGAGGCCGGCGCGTCGGCGATCTCCGACGTCGTGCGGGCCTTCGCGAGCTGTGGGCGGGTCGACGGGTTCACGTGCCACGTGAAGGCCCCGCTGTCCCCGACCTCGAGCAGCGACTCGACGCGATCCGGGAAGCTGATCGGCGCCCCCGTCTTGCCCTCGGCGTCCTGGAGGACCGGCGAGGTCTGCGACGCGAACTCCTTCTTGACGCGCAGCGTCGTGCCCTTCGGTGCCCGGCCGGTGAGGAGGCTGTGCTGCGCGGCGTCGACCGAGGCCTCGGCCGCGAGGAGGTACGCGGCACGGTTGCCCTTGCCGGCGAACTGGCCGATGCCCTCGTACTCACCGACGACCTCCGGGAACGGCGGATGGAACTGCTCGGAGCCGATCTCGAACGTGTAGCCGAAGCCGCCGGTCGCGGCGTAGCTCCAGTCCTCCGTCGTGCCGGTGGTGTCGTACAGCTGGTAGCCCGGGATCGACGCGTACCCGTTCTGCGCCGCCATCCCGTCGGACAGGGCCTTCAGGGCCGTCTCGTCCACCGACACGCCCTGGGCGCGCACGCCCGGCGGACGCAGGATCAGGTTCGAGAAGGTGTGGTTGGTGATGAGCGCGGTGGCCTGCCGCGTGGAGACGAGCGCCTGGATGTTCTGCGTCTCCGGCTCCGAGAACGGCGCTGCCCCGCGGTAGATGTCGCTCGTCGGGGTGAAGTCCGCGCCCGCGCCGCCCCACAGGGCGCCGTAGTTGCGGTTCGGATCGGTGCCGAGCGTCCGGCTGGCCATCGTGCCGCACTCACCTTCGGCCGGCATGGCGCCGTCCTTCACGCGGCAGTTGCGGCGCTTGTAGGCGAACGAGCCGGAGCTCTGGTCGGCGAGAATCGCCGCGGTGTAGGCCGGGTCCGCAATCGGCAGTTGCTCGTTCGCCTCGGTCGGCAGGTTCGCCATCGCGGCGGCGGTGCCGAGATCGACGGGGGCTTCACGCGACAGATTGAAACCGTCGACGTTGACGATAGGGACGACGACCGTCCGGCCCTGCGTGACGATCCTGGTGATCCGCTCGTCCTTGCCGAAGCCACGGATGAGGTCGTAGGCGTACTCCATGGCGTGCTCACCGGAGGGCCATTCGCGCGCGTGGTGGACGCCGGTCTGTACGAACGTCGGGCGGCCGTCGGCGACGTTGACGTCCTTGGCGATCTCGAGCGCCAGGATCGGGCGGCCCTCGAGGCTCTTGTTCGGCAGGGTGATGAGCTTGACGAGGCCCGGGTTCTGCTGCGCGAGCATCTTCATCTCCGACTCGTAGTCGGCGAGATGGCGGTAGTCCGTGCGCTGCGACGGCAGCGCGCTGCGTGCGGTCGTCGCGCGGTAGCGCAGCGTCTCGGCCGCGTTCTGCGCGGCCATCGTGATCAGATCCGCGACGACGACCTTCGGCGTGAAGCCCGCGTCACGCAGCTTGGCCTCCTCGGCGGAGCTGTGCAGCACGAGCTGCAGGGTTCCGTCGCCACCGTGCTCGGTCAGGTCGAGGTCGAGGGCCTGCACGAGGCGCTTGGCGGCCTGCGTCGGCGTGGCGACCTCCACGAGCTTCAGGCGGAACGCCTCGATGTCCTTGCCCATCTCGCGGTTCGACACGGTGAGCCTCGGCGTCCCTGAGGCGCCGTCTCGCAGGCAGGCCTGCACCAGCAGGCGGCGACCCGGCAACCCGAACCCCTGCGCGAGCTCCGCGGTCCCGGGTGCCGCTGACGCGCCGACGAGCCGACGGGTCCCCACGTCGAAGACCGCGAGGTCCCAGTCGGCGCGACTGCCGGTCAGCCGTGCCGTGACGACACCGAGGGTCGGCACCTGCACGGTGCGCGTCACGACACCGGGAGCGCCCGCCGCAGGTGCCAGCTGGCAGGCCCGCGCGGCGGTGCCGCCCGTGGAGATCGAGCCGGTGAGCAGCTGCTGGGTGGCGGCGCTCGCTGCGGCGGGGGCGACGGCGAGGACGGCGGCGCCGAGGGCACCGGCGGTCAGAAGGCGGGTCATGCTGGTGGTACCTCGGGATAGCGGGAAACGTGCTGCCGACAGCAGGAACGACACCGCGGCCCCGAACTTGCGGCCGCTACATCAGGCCGAGCCAGACGTAGTAGCCGACGACGATGCTGAAGAGCACCGCGTCCAGCCGGTCCAGCGCGCCGCCGTGGGCGCCGAAGAGCGTGCCGGTGTCCTTCGTGCCCGCGTCGCGCTTGAGGTAGCTCTCGAACAGGTCCCCGATCGGCGCGATGAACCCGACGCAGGCGCCCAGGATCAGCGCGTCGGTCCCGGAGAGCCAGTCCTGGTAGAGCCCGGCCGCCCAGGTCGCGACGACGGCGGTCACGAACCCGATCGCGAGGCCCTCGACCGTCTTGTTCGGCGAGATCGACGGCGCGAGCTTGCGACGGCCGAACTGCCGGCCGCCGAGGTAGGCGCCGGTGTCGCCGAGGAACGTGCCGACGAGGACGTCGACGATGATCGCTCCGCCGTGCGGCAGATCGCGCAGGAGGATCGCGTGCGCGAGCCCCAGGCCGATCCAGGCCACGCCCAGGATCGTCACCGAGATCGCCGGCGCGCCGCCCTTGGGCTGCACGGCGGTCAGCAGGAACACCACGGGGAACGTGGCGACCAGCGCGATCATCACGTGCGTCGCATCGCCGAACAGCGCCGCGAGCGACAGGGCGATGATCCCGATGAAGCCGCCCAGGCGCGAAGGGTGCGCCTTGTCGAACATGTCGAACAGCTCGTGCAGGCAGACGAGCCCCAGCGCGATGAGTCCGAGCGTGAACCAGATGTCGCCGAGGGCGACGATCAGGATCGCGAAGGCGATCGCCGGGATCGCCACGACGATGCGGGCCATCAGGTCGCTGCGCTGCGGGGCCTCCCCGCGTCGGGTCGCCAACGTTCAGCGCCCCCCGAAGCGACGGGCGCGCCCGCCGTAGGAGTCGAGGGCGCCGCGGAACGCGTCGCGGCCGAAGTCGGGCCACAGCTCGTCGACGAAGACGAGCTCGCTGTAGGCGGACTGCCACAGGAGGTAGTTCGAGAGTCGCTGCTCGCCCGAGGTGCGGATGACGAGCTCGGGCTCGTGCATCTCCGGTGCGTAGAGGAGCTTCGCGAAGTCCTCCTCGGTGCCCCCCGAGAAGCGCGCGGCGGCGTCGACGATCTCGGCGCGGCCGCCGTAGTTGAACGCGATGAAGAGCGTGATGCGGGTGTTCGCCGCGGTCTCAGCCTCCGCCCAGTCCATGAGCTCCAGCAGCGCCGGCGTGATCCGCTCGCGGCGGCCGATGAACCGCATCCGCACGCCCTGCTCCTTGAGCTCGGGCGTTTCCGTCCGGATGCGCTGCGCGAACATCCGCATGAGGCCGGTGACCTCCTCCGCGGAGCGCGACCAGTTCTCCGTGGAGAACGAGTAGACCGTCAGCTCCTCGATCCCCCACTCGGCCGCGTCGCGCAGCCGTGCCTTCACGACGTCCGCCCCGGCGGCGTGCCCGTCGTTGACCGGCAGCCCGCGGGACTCCGCCCAACGACCGTTGCCGTCCGTGATGATCGCGACGTACCGCGGCGCGGCGGCTGCGTCGGTCATCAGACCTCGAGGATCTCGGCTTCCTTGGCCTTCAGGACACCGTCGAGCTGTCCCACGTTGGCGTCGGTGAGCTTCTGCAGCTCGACCTCGCCGCGGTGCTCGTCGTCGGCGCCGACCTCGCCCTCGTCCTTCAGCTCCTTGAGGTCCTGCATCACGTCGCGGCGCACGTTGCGGATCGCGACGCGCCCCTCCTCGGCGATGTTGCGGACGAGCTTGACCATCTCGCGACGGCGCTCCTCGTTGAGCTCCGGCACGCTGAGGCGGATCAGACGACCGTCGTTGCTGGGCGTCAGGCCGAGGTCGGCCTGCATGATCGCCTTCTCGACGGCGGGGATCGAGGCCTGGTCGAACGGCTGGACGGTGAGCATCCGCGCCTCGGGGGCGTTGACCGTGGCGAGCTGCTTGAGCGGCGTCATCGCGCCGTAGTAGTCGACGACGATGCGGTCCAGCAGCATGGGGCTGGCCCGGCCGGTGCGGACGGAGCCGAACTCCCCGGACGTCGATTCCACGGACTTGGCCATGCGCTCGCGCGCGTCCGCCAGGAGCTCGTCGATCAGTTCACTCATTCCTCAGCCCTCCGTCGCGACCAGGGTTCCGACGCGCTCGCCGCACACTATCCGGTCGATGTTGGACTCGTCGTCCATGTTGAACACGTGGATCGGGAGGCGCTCGTCCATGCAGATGGTGAGCGCCGTGGCGTCCATCACCTTCAGGCCACGCTGCAGCGCCTCCATGTGCGTGATCTCCGGGATGAACGTCGCGGACGGGTCCGTCCGCGGGTCCCCGGAGTACACGCCCTCGACACCGTTCTTGGCCATCAGCAGCGCGTCCGCGTGCATCTCACGGGCCCGCAGCGCGGCGGCGGTGTCGGTGGTGAAGAACGGGTTGCCGGTGCCCGCCGCGAAGATCACGACGCGCCCCTTCTCGAGGTGACGCATCGCGCGCCGCCGCAGATACGGCTCGGCGACCTCGGCGATGGTGATCGCCGACACGACGCGCACGTGGATGTTCAGCTTCTCCAGCGCGTCCTGCAGCGGCAGGGCGTTGAGCACCGTCGCCAGCATGCCCATGTAGTCCGCCGTGGCGCGGTCCATCCCGGCCGCGGCACCGGTCATGCCGCGGTAGATGTTGCCCGCGCCGACCACGATCGCGATCTCGACGCCGCGGTCGTGGATCTGCTTGACCTGCGCCGCGACGGCCTTCAGGCGCTCGGGATCGGTGCCGTAGTCCAGGGAGCCCATGAGGGCCTCCCCGGACAGCTTCAGCAGGATCCGCTTGAACGCGGGCGTCGCGGCGTCAGGGTCGGTCACGATACGGCGAACCTACCGGGCTACTCGCCGACCGCGAACCTGGCGAAGCGGCGGATGACGACGTTCTCCCCGGTCGTCGTCGACATGCCCGCGCGCAGCTGCTCGATCGTCTTGCCGTCGTACTTGTCGGCGTTGACGTGCACCTGGTCCAGCAACACGATCTCCGAGAGCCACTTCTTGAGCATGCCCTCGACGATCTTCGGCCGGATGTTCTCCGGCTTGTCGGCGACCTGCTGCTCGAACACGCGGGACTCGGCGTCCTTGATGTCCTGCGGGACCTCGTCGGCGGTCACGAACTTCGCGGTCGGCGAGGCCGCGATGTGCATCGCGATCTCCCGGGCGAAGCCGATGAAGTCGTCGTTTCGCGCGACGAAGTCGGTGTTGCAGTCGACCTCGACGATGACGCCGACCTTGCCGTTGCTGTGGATGTAGGACTGCACGGTGCCCTCGGCGGCCTCGCGGTCGGCGAGCTTGCCGAGCTTCTTGCCGAGCTTGACCTTGAGGAGCTCCTCGGCCTTGGCGGCGTCGCCGCCGGCCTCGGTCAGGGCGTTCTTGCAGTCCATCATCCCGGCGCCCGTCTTCTGACGCAGGGCCTTCACGTCCTGGGCGGTGAACTCAGCCATTCGTCGGGGTCTCCTCCGCGGCGGGCGCGGCCGGCGCGGCGTCGG
>JBBSJQ010000020.1:0-82444 GCA_038257095.1 Solirubrobacterales bacterium | reverse complement strand
TTCGTGTTCCTCGGACCGTCCGGCGTCGGCAAGACCGAGCTGGCCCGGACCCTCGCCGAGTTCCTGGTCGGTGACGAGGACTCAATGATCCGCATCGACATGTCGGAGTACATGGAGAAGCACGCGGTCTCGCGGCTCGTCGGCTCGCCTCCCGGTTACATCGGGTACGACGAGGGCGGCCAGCTGACCGAGGCCGTGCGGCGCAAGCCGTACTGCGTGCTGCTCCTCGACGAGATCGAGAAGGCCCACCCGGACGTCTTCAACATCCTCCTGCAGATCCTGGAGGACGGCCGCCTGACCGACTCGCAGGGCCGCACGGTGGACTTCCGGCACGCCATCGTGATCATGACGTCGAACATCGGCGCCTCCGAGATCGCCCGGAACACCCCGCTGGGGTTCTCCGTCGGTGACGAGGAGCACGGCATGACGTACGACGACATGAAGGCGCGGGTGATGGGCGAGCTGAAGAAGGTCTTCCGCCCGGAGTTCATCAACCGCATCGACGACGTCATCGTCTTCCACAAGCTGCAGAAGGACGAGATCAAGACGATCGTCGAGCTCCTCCTGCGCCGCATCCGCCAGAGCCTCGCGGAGCGGGAGCTGCAGCTGGAGCTGAGCGAGGACGCCAAGGACTACCTCGTGGAGAAGGGCTGGGACCCCGCGATGGGTGCCCGTCCGCTCCGTCGCGCGATCCAGCGCTACATCGAGGACCCGCTGGCCGACTTCGTGCTCCGCGCCGAGCTGACCCCCGGCGGCACCGTCATGGTGGACCGGGGCAGCGACGAGGAGGGCGAGGAGCCGGTCAAGCTCTCCGTCGTGCAGCCCAAGAAGCCGAAGAAGGTGCCGGCCGCCGTCGGTGCCGAGGGCGGCGACGACGACGCGCCGGCCCCCGAGCCCCCCGCGGTCGAGGGATCGGCCGACGAGGAGCCCTCCGCCGAGGAATAGCCCGCGCCGCGGTTCCGCCAGACCTTCGAGGGCGGCCGAGAGGCCGCCCTCGTTGCGTGCGGTTCGACACCTTTCTCCCACGCCATCCACAGGATCGGAGAGGATGCGCGCATCAGTTTCGATTCGAGGGAGACGCAGTGGACGCAGCACGCTTGAAGGGCATCCCGGTTCTGGCCGACCTGACCGACGAGGAGCGCGATGCCATCGCGAGCCTGGCGGCGGAGGTCTCGGTCCCCGCGGGCAAGGAGCTCGTGCGCGAGGGCGACTACAGCTATCAGCTGCTCGCGATCGAGGAGGGCACCGCGAAGGTCGAGAAGAGCGGCGAGGTGATCGCCGAGCTCGGCCCGGGCGACATCATCGGCGAGATGGGCGTGCTGGACAGGAGCCAGCGGTCGGCGACGGTGACGGCGACGTCGCCGATGCTGCTCGTCACCCTGGACCGCTGGGACACGAAGAAGCTCACGAAGCTCTCCCCGACGGTGGCGGAGAAGCTCAAGGCGCTCGTCGAGTCCCGCAAGCACCACGCCTGAGCGGAGGTGATCACCCGGCGCGCACGACCCACGTGCGCGCCGTGCGGTCGCCCAGCCGCTGGCGCTTCGCGGAGCCGCGGGCCACGAGGAAGCCCGTGAGCCACGGGATCAGGTACGGGAACGCGTCGACGATCCACGAGGGCGGCGGCTCCGCCCTCGAGGAACCAGCGGTCGTCGCCCAGCGTGATCTGGGCGGTGGCCTGGGCGCTCTCGCTCGGCTCGTACCCCCCGAAGGACGACCCGGTCGGCGTGCTGCTCGGCTCCTTCTCGGCCACCGCGAAGAACACCGCCAGCTGGAGCGCCGTCAGCGCGACGACGTCCAGCAGATGGGCGGCCGCACGACGGCCGAGGGGGGCGAGCTGCTCGGTGGGCGGTGCCATCACCGCCAGCCTACGCGGCGACGGGGATCCGTCCGGGGCGCGGTCGTCCGGGCGGTAGCGTCCCGGGGATGCGCGACATGACGGAGCTGAACCCCGAGACGCAGGTCGTGCATGGCGGCCTGCCCGCCGCCGCGAACGGGACGCCGTTCCTCCCGGGGCCGGCGTTCGCGGCGCCCTTCCACCTCGCCGGGGATCCGGAGCTGCCGACCCGCGAGGGCTACGGCCGCTTCACGAACCCGACGTGGGAGGGCTACGAGGCCGCCCTCGGCGTACTCGAGGGCGGCTCGTCGGTGCTGTTCTCCTCCGGAATGGCGGCGCTGAGCGCCGCGCTGCTCGGGTCCCTGCGGCCGGGGGACGTCCTCGTCGCGCCCGTCGACTCCTACCCGGGCGTGCGCGCCGTCTGCCACGACCACCTCGAGCCCATCGGCGTGACGTGCCGGCTCGTGCCGACCGACGAGCGCGCGATCCGCGCGGCGCTCCCGGGAGCGACCGCCGTCTGGGTCGAGAGCCCGAGCAACCCGTTGCTCGACGTCCTGGACCTCGAGGTCCTCGCGCGGGACGTCCATACCGCCGGAGCGGTCCTGATGGTCGACAACACCCTCGCGGGACCGCTGCGTGTCCGCCCGCTGGCACTGGGTGCCGACGTCAGCATGCTCAGCGGCTCCAAGCAGCTCACCGGGCACTCCGACCTGCTCCTGGGCGTCGTGAGCACCACGGATCCCGCGCGGCTGGCGTCGCTGCGGGCGTGGCGGACCACCGTCGGAGCGATCCCCGGCCCGTTCGAGGCGTGGCTCGCCCACCGGTCGCTCGCGACGCTCGGGGTGCGGACCGCCCGCCAGGAGGAGACGGCGACCGCGCTCGCTGCCGTTCTTCGGCAGCGCGAGGACGTGCAGGACGTGCGCTGGCCCGGGGTCGGCCCGGTGGTCTGCTTCACCCTCGCCGACGCGGCGCGGGCCCGAGCGTTCCTGGCGGCCTGCGAGCTCGTGGCCGAGGCGACGAGCTTCGGGGGCGTGCACTCGACCGCCGAGCGCCGCGGACGCTGGGGCACCGATCCGGTGCCCGACGGGTTCGTCCGCTTCAGCGTCGGCGTCGAGGCGACCGCCGACGTCGTCGCCGACGTCCTCGCCGCGCTCGACGCCGCCGCCTGAACGATCACCACCGCACGCACGCCGCCCCAAAGATCAACAGACGCCGAAGCACGCGTCCGGCGTCGGCGACGGCCCCACCGTGACCTGACGGGAACGACCCGTCGGGGCCGGGGCCTAACGTGTCGGCGTCATGGCTCGCCCCGTCACCCTCCACGTCTGCAGCGACTGCGGGCACGCCGAGCCCCGCTGGATGGGCCAGTGCCCTGGCTGCGGCGCGTGGAACACGATGGTCGAGGAGCGTCCGGTGGCGGCGGTCGGCCGCGGGGGCGGCGCCCGGTCGGCGAGGGCCGGTGGCGCGGGCTCGGCGGTGGCGGTGCGGCCGCTGCGCGAGGTCGAGCAGGTCCGGGTCGCCCGCCTGGCCACCGGCATCGGCGAGCTCGACCGCGTGCTGGGGGGCGGCATCGTGCCGGGTTCCCTCGTCCTGCTGGGCGGTTCGCCGGGCATCGGCAAGTCGACGCTGACCAACATGGTCATGGGGCATCTCGCGACGGCCCGGCGCACGACGCTGTACGTGTCCGGGGAGGAGTCCGCGGCGCAGATCCGCCTGCGGGCCGAGCGGCTCGAGCGGCCGGGCCCGGACGGATGTGCGGCCCTGGACGTCCCCGTCCTGGCGGAGACGGACCTCGACACCGTGCTCGCGACGATCGTCGCCGAGAAGCCCGACGTCTGCGTCATCGACTCGGTGCAGACGCTCCACGCCGCCGAGCTGACGGGCGCGCCCGGGTCCGTCGGGCAGGTCCGGGAGGTCGCCTCGCGGATCATGTCCGTCGCCAAGGGACAGGGGACCGCGGTCTTCCTCGTCGGCCACGTCACGAAGGAGGGCTCGCTCGCCGGGCCCCGCGTGCTCGAGCACCTCGTCGACTGCGTCCTGCAGTTCGAGGGCGAGCGCGAGCGGACCTACCGCACCCTACGCGCACTGAAGAACCGGTTCGGCTCCACGAACGAGACCGGTGTCTTCGAGATGGCCGACGGCGGGCTGGTGGAGGTGCTGGACGCGAGCGCCCGCTTCGTGGGGGAGGCCACCCGCAAGCCCGGCAGCGTGGTCCTCGCTGCGATGGAGGGCACGAGGCCGCTGCTGGTCGAGGTGCAGGCGCTCGTCTCACCCAGCGAGATCGTCCCGCCCCGACGGGTCTGCAACGGCATCGACCGCAACCGCCTGGCACTGGTGCTCGCGGTCCTCGGCCGCCACGCGGGCGTGGGCGTCGGGACCGCGGACGTCTTCGTCAACGTCGTCGGCGGCGTCCGCGTCGACGAGCCCGGAGCCGATCTCGCGGTCGCCCTGGCCGTCGCGAGCGCGACCCGCGGCGTCACGGCGGGCGGCGAGGACCGGCCGCTGCCGCTGGCCTGCTTCGGCGAGGTCGGGCTGACCGGTGAGCTGCGTAGCGTCGGTCACGCCGACCGGCGCATCGACGAGGCGAAGAAGTTCGGGCTCGGACCGGTGATCACCCCGGAGCGGGCTCCCACGCTGCGGCAGGCGCTCAAGCTCGCCCTCGGACCGGGCGGCGCCGGTCCGTCCTGAGGCCGGGCAGACCGGCCGACGTCCGGCCCCGTGACGCTCAGGATCCTGCGCGGCCCCGAAGGGCCTCGAGCTCGTGCACGACGATGCGCCGGCGCTCGGTCGAGATCCACCCGAGCGAGCGCAGCTGCGACAGGGCGCGGACCGCGGACTCCAGGGAGGTCGCCGCCCAGCCCGCGAGCTCGGCCTGAGTGATGCTCAGCCCGACGTGCACGGCACGGCCCTCGGGCTCGGGCCGGCCGAACCGGTCGGAGAGCTCGCACAGCCGCGAGGCGACCCGCCCCGTGGCGTCGAGTTCCGCGAACTCCGCCCGCTTCATGTCCGCGTCCCGGAGGCGGTCGGCGAGCGTGCCGATGACGACGAGTGCGAGGTCGGGACGCTGATGGACCAGGGAGCGGAAACTCGTGCCCGGGACGATGAGCGACATGACCGGTTCGAGCGCGATCACCGTGCTCGCGCGCTGGTGGCCCTCCTGGACCGCGGCCATCTCCCCGAGCAGGTCGCCCGGACCGCGGAAGCCCAGCAGCGTGTCCCGCCCGCCGCTCGGGGCCACGATCTTGACGTGCCCCTCCAGCAGGACGTGGACGCTCTCGCCGGGCTGCTGACGCAGCATGAGCGCGGCGTCGACCGGGTACCGCACCGTCCGGCCCGCCGACCGGAGCGCCGTGGCCGTGTCGGGGTGCAGCGTGCTCAGCAGGCTCGGTCCCATGACCGGGATCCCATCGCAGACGAGGTCGTTCAACCACGTCATCTGACGTGCCCCCGTCCAGCACCTGCGTCCCCACACCCCATCGCTCCATCCTACCCCGGAATCCGGTGTCTGGCGACCACCTCAAGGCGAGCTAAGGAAAATGCGCGCGTGCTGGTAGAATCCTCTCCGATGGCGCAGCGTTCCAGCGATGACCCGAACGAACTCGAGGGTCGTCAAGAACCTCGCCTGGTGAAGGCGCTCGAGATGGTCGCGCCCGGCACGGCGCTTCGCGAGGGCCTCGACAACATCCTGCACGCCAGGACCGGCGGCCTGATCGTCATCGGCGACACGGACGAGCTCAGCTTCCTCTTCTCCGGCGGCATCAAGCTCGAGATCGACTACACGCCTGCGCTGCTCTACCAGGTGGCGAAGATGGACGGCGGCATCACGCTGAACGCCAACGCGACGAAGATCGCGATGGCCAACGTGCAGCTCATGCCCGACCCGACGATCCTCTCCCTGGAAACCGGTACACGGCACCGCACCGCCGAGCGCGTCTCCAAGCAGACCGATGCGCTGGTCATCGCGATCTCGCAGCGGCGCGAGGTCGTCTCGCTCTACGTGGACGGGGCGAAGTACATCCTCGAGGACATCCCCGTCGTCCTCGCGAAGGCCAACCAGGCGCTCGCGACGCTCGACAAGTACCGCACCCGCCTCGACCAGGTCTCCACGCGGCTCACCGCGCTCGAGTTCGAGGGTGGCGCGACCCTCCACGACGTCCTGACGGTTCTGCAGCGCTCCGAGCTCGTGACCCGCATGGCGGTCGAGATCGAGCGCTACATCGTCGAGCTCGGCACCGAGGGCCGGCTCATCGAGATGCAGCTCGAGGAGACGATGGTCGGGACCGCCGCGGACAAGTCCGCGCTGGTGCACGACTATCTCGCCGAGCACACCGACGAGGCCTTCGCCGCAGCGCTCGACCAGATCGGGCGCCTGCCGCACCAGGACCTCCTCGACTTCGGCCGGCTCGGCGAGGTCATGGGGTACGACCGCAAGCTCAACACACTCGACTATCCGGTGTCGCCCCGCGGCTACCGGATCCTCGGGCGCATCCCACGCCTGCCGAAGCTGGTCGTCCAGCAGATCGTGCAGGAGTTCGGCGGGCTCGACGAGATGCTCGCCGCCACCGACGCGGAGCTGGAATCCGTCGAGGGCGTGGGGGAGATGCGGGCGAAGGAGATCCGCGAGGGCCTCCGCCGACTTCAGGAGATCAACCTCGTTGATCGGTACCTGCAGACGTAAACGACGTAGCGAAGCACCCCGGAGCGGCTGCCGCCGCCCGGCTTGACCACGAGGAGAGATCACCATTTCCGATACGGAGCTCAACGAGGCGGAGCTGCTCGAGGACCTCGAGCCTGTCGTCATCGAGAACATCGAGTTCGAGTGTGGCGACAACGTCGTCTACCCGCACCACGGTGCGGGGAAGGTCCTGAAGAAGGAGCTTCGCAAGATGTTCGGTGAGGAGCGCGAGTACCTCACCATCAAGATCCTCCACAACGACATGACCGTCATGGTCCCGTGCGAGAACGCCGGGATCGCGGGCCTCCGTCGCGTCATCGACGAGGAGACCGTGCAGAAGGTCCTGGGCGTCCTGCAGGACGACGTGTCCGAGATGCCCAAGAACTGGAACCGCCGGTTCAAGCACAACCGCGACAAGATCAAGACGGGCGACATCTACGAGCTCGCCGAGGTCGTCCGCAACCTCGCGCTGCGCGAGCACGAGAAGGGCCTCTCCACGGGCGAGAAGCAGATGTTCACCCGTGCGAAGAAGATCCTCGCGTCCGAGCTGATGTACGCACTCGACAAGACCGAGGAGGAGGCCGAGGCGCATCTCGACGGGCTCCTCGCCGAGTCGGCGGGCGAGAAGATCGGCGCGAAGGGCTGAGCCGTTGAACGCCACGGTCGCGCTCGTCGTGGCCGCCGGCAAGGGCGAGCGCCTTGGGTCCGACGGTCCCAAGGCGTTCGTCGTGCTGGGGGGCCGTCCGATGCTGGAGTGGAGCCTGGACGTGCTGCGGGAGGCCCCCGGCGTCCGGGAGACGGTCGTCGCGCTGCCCTCCGAAGGCGGGCTCCCCGTCGACGGTGTCGTCACCGTCCCCGGGGGCGCGGAGCGCTCCCACTCGGTGCGCAACGCGCTGGCGGCCGTCGGGGCGGACGTCGATCTCGTCCTGGTGCACGACGCCGCACGGCCGCTGCTGAGCGCGGCGATCGTGGCCGACTGCCTGGCGGCGATGGATGACCCCGCGGTGGACGCGGCGATCGCCGCCGCCCCGATCACGGACACCATCAAGCAGGCGGGGCCGTCACGGGTCGTCGACGCGACGCTCGACCGCTCCCGGCTGTGGGCGGTCCAGACTCCGCAGGTTTTCCGTCGCGCGGTCCTCGAGCGGGTGCTCGCGCAGCCCGACGACGTGCTCGCGGCCGCGACCGACGACGCCTCGCTGGTCGAGGCGGCGGGCGGCACCGTCGTCCTCGTACCATCCCCCCGCAGCAACCTGAAGGTCACCACCCCCGAGGATCTGCAGCTGGCCGAGCTGCTCCTCGCCCACCGCGACGCCCCGGACCCCGCCTGATGCTGACCGACTACCACGTCCACCTGCGCCCGGACGGCCCCGACACCCCGTCCTCGCGGTACTTCACCCAGACCAACGTCGACCGCTTCCGCGACGCCGCGGACGAGCGCGGCATCGCCGAGCTCGGCGTCAGCGAGCACGTCTACCGCTTCCGCGAGGCGCTCGAGGTCTGGGACCACGAGTACTGGCGCGACAGCGCGTTCGACGAGCTCGACGACTACTGCGCGTTCGTCCTGGAGGAGACCGACCTCAAGCTCGGCATCGAGGCCGACTACATCCCGGGTCGCGAGGACCGCATGGCGAGCCTGCTCGACGGCAAGCCCTGGGACTACGTCATCGGGTCGGTCCACTTCCTCGGGAACGACGCCGTCGACTACGACAAGTACGACGTCTGGACGCGGGCCGACAACGCGGACAAGGTGTGGCGACGCTACTTCGAGGTGCTCGGCGACGCCGCGGCCAGCGGCATGTTCGACGTCATGGCCCACCCCGATCTGGTCAAGGTCTGGGGCCGGGATCGGCCGTGGCCGGAGAAGGACCTGCGCTACTACTACGAGATCGCGCTCGAGGGCATCGTCGAGGGCGGGGCGGCGTTCGAGCTCTCGACCGCGGGGCTGCGCAAACCGGTCGGCGAGATCTATCCGTCCCTGGCGTTTCTGGAGATGCTCGTCGACGCCGGCGTCCCGGTGGCCCTCTCGTCCGACGCGCACGTCCCCGAGCACATCGGCCACGGGTACGACAAGGCCGCCGAGCTCCTCTCGCAGGTCGGCGTGACGGAGCTCTGCGTCTTCGCCGGCCGCGAGCGGACCCTCGTGCCGATCGGGCCGTCGGAGCGATGAGCGACGCCGCCGTCCCGCGCACGGGCACGGGCTGGGACACCCACCGGCTGATCGCGGGCCGTCCTCTCGTGCTGGGCGGCGTGACGGTGCCCTCGGAGCTCGGCCTCGACGGGCACTCCGACGCCGACGTCCTGACCCACGCGATCATCGACGCGCTTCTCGGCGCCGCGGGCCTGGGCGACATCGGCGAGCACTTCCCCGACACCGACGAGGCGTTCCGTGGCGCCGACTCGCTGGCCCTCCTAGGTGAGGCGGTCGCACGCTGCGCGGCCGCCGGGTGGCGGCCCGTCCACGCCGACGCCACCGTCCTCCTCGAGCGGCCGAAGCTCCTGCCCCACAAGCCCGCGATGCGCGCGAACCTCGCCGCGGCGCTCGGGCTGCCCGAGAGCGCGGTGAACGTGAAGGCGACCCGTGGCGAGGGGATGGGTCCCGTCGGCCGTGGCGAGGGCGCCGTCGCCCAGGCCACGGTCACCTGCGTCCCGGCGTAGATGACCGCGATCCTCGCCAGCGGCGACGGAGCGGCGTTCGATCTCCAGCTGCTCGGCATCCTGCTCGCCGTCGCGGCCTTCCTGCTCGCCGCGTACCGGACCGCGCTCCCGTACCCGATCATCCTCGTCGTCGGCGGGGCGCTCCTGGCCCTCGTCCCCGGGATCCCGGAGGTCGAGCTCGACCCCGACCTCGTCCTGGTGATCGCGCTGCCGCCACTGCTGTACTCGGCGGCGTTCTTCTCGTCGCTGTCTGATCTCCGCGAGAACGTGCGTCCGATCGCACTGCTCGCGGTCGGTTCGGTCCTCGTCACGGTCGTGGGAGTCGCGCTCGTGGCGCACACGGTCATCGACGGGCTCTCCTGGGAGGCCGCCTTCGTGCTCGGCGCGGTCCTGTCGCCGACCGATCCGGTCGCCGCGACAGCGATCGCGGGCAAGGTCGGGGCGCCCCGGCGGTTCGTGACGATCGTCGAGGGCGAGTCGCTGGTGAACGACTCGACCGCGCTCATCTGCTTCAAGTTCGCGGTGGCCGCCGCGGTCGGCGGGAGCTTCTCGCTGACGGAGGCCTCGGGGGCGTTCGTGTGGGGCGCGATCGCGGGCATCGTGATCGGTCTCGCCGTCGGCAAGCTCGTCGCGGCACTGCGACGGCGCCTCGACGACGCGCCGACCGAGATCACCATCTCGCTGCTGACGCCGTACTTCGCGTACCTACCCGCCGAGGCCGCCGGGGTGTCGGCCGTCCTCGCCGCGGTCGTGTCCGGTATCTACCTGGGGTTCCGCTCGCCGGAGCTCATCACGCCGCAGACACGCATCCAGGCCTTCGCGGTCTGGGAGATCGTCGTGTTCCTCCTCAACGCGATGCTCTTCGTGCTGCTCGGCCTGCAGCTGCCCGGCGTCGTCGAGGGGTTGGACGGCTACGGCGCGCTCGAGCTCGTCTGGTACGCGACGGCGGTCACCGGCGCGGTCGTCCTGCTCCGCTTCCTCTGGGTGTTCCCGATGACGTACCTGCCGCAGAAGCTGTGGCGTCCGCGCCGTGCTCCGACGCGTCCGACCCCGCCGTGGCAGTACCCGCTGCTCATCAGCTGGACCGGGATGCGCGGGGCCGTCTCGCTGGCCGCAGCCCTCGCGATCCCGCTGGAGACCGACGCCGGCGCAGCGTTCCCCGGCCGCGAGATCGTCATCTTCTGCACCTATGCGGCGATCATGGCGACGCTGCTCGGGCAGGGCCTCTCGCTGTCGTACGTGATCCGCTGGCTCGGCGTCGAGGAGGACGGCTCGCACCGCGAGGAGCACGAGGCCAAGGCCCGGATCGCCGCGGCGCAGGCCGCGCTGGACCGCCTGGCGGAGCTCGAGGGCGAGGAGTGGGTCCGCGAGGGCACCCACGAGCGGATGCGCGGCCTGTACGAGTTCCGGGTCCGGCGGTTCGCGGCCCGCTTCGACGACGAGGACGACGGGGCGATCGAGGAGGGCTCGCAGGCCTACCAGCGCCTGCGCAAGGAGGTCCTGGACGCCGAGTACGCCGCGATCATCCGGTTGCGCAACCGCGGCGACATCGACGACGAGCTGATGCGGCGCATCCAGTACGACCTCGATCTCGAGCACACGCGCCTGGAGCGCTGACGGGGCGGCGAGCCCACGTCGCCGCAGGTCCGGCATCATCGGTCGCCATGCCGCGCGCGATCCACCTGCACGACACCCGCAGCGGGTCCCTGACCCTGCTCGAGCCCCGGGACCCCGGGAAGGTCGGGATCTACGCGTGCGGACCGACCGTCTACGCGCGGATCCACATCGGCAACGCCCGGCCCTACGTGGTCTTCAGCCTGCTCAAGCGGTTCCTGCAGCACGAGGGGTACGACGTCACGTTCGTCGTGAACGTCACCGATGTCAATGACAAGATCTATGCGGCGGCCGGCGTCGCGGGCGTCCCGAGCGAGCGGCTCGCCGCCGAGATGACCGCGCACTACGAGGCCGACACCGATGGGCTGGGCCTCGGGCGCCCGGACCACGAGCCGAAGGTCGTCGACACCATCGACGGGATCGTCGACCTCATCCGCGCCCTGGTCGACCGCGGTGCGGCCTACACGGCGGAGGGTGACGTGTACTTCCGTGTCCGGGCGGACGCCGGCTACGGCTCCCTGTCGCACCGGGTCCTGGACGACATGAACCAGGGCGAGGGTGGCGACGGGCTGCACCTGAAGGAGGACCCGCTGGACTTCGCCCTGTGGAAGGCCCACAAGCCGGGCGAGGACACCGCGTGGGACGCGCCGTGGGGCCGCGGCCGGCCCGGCTGGCACATCGAGTGCTCGGCCATGGCGCAGGAGCTCCTGGGCCTGGGCTTCGACATCCACGGCGGCGGCAACGACCTGACGTTCCCGCACCATGAGAACGAGGCCGCGCAGACCCGCGCCGGGCGGGGCGAGGAGCTCGCCCGCATCTGGATGCACAACGGCATGCTCCAGATGGCCGGCGGGGGTGAGGACGACAAGATGTCCAAGAGCGCCGGGAACATCGCCCTGCTGCCCGACGTCCTGGACGAGTACGGCCGCGACGCCGTCGTCGCGTTCTTCTGCAGCGCCCACTACCGCCAGCCGCTGAAGTTCGCCCCCGAGGCGATGGAGCAGGCCGTCGCGACGGTCCGTCGGTTGCGCGAGGTCGGTCGGCGCCTGACGCCCGGTGTGTCCCCGCCCGGGCTCGCCGCGGAGAAGGAGCGGTTCTTCGCCGCGCTGGCGGACGACTTCACGACGCCCCAGGCGCTTGCCGCCGTGTTCGACTGGGTCCGCGACGCGAACCGCCGCCTCGACGCGGGCGAGACGGTCGGTGACGCAGACCTGCGCGAGATGCTCGGCGTCCTCGCGCTGGAGTCCGTGCTGGACGACGACGACGGCGCGGACGGCCCTGACGCCGGGGCCCGCGAGCTGCTCGCACGGCGCGAGGCGGCCCGGGAGGCGAAGGACTGGACGGCGGCCGATCGTCTGCGCGACGAGCTCGCGGCCCAGGGCTGGACGGTGCGCGACGGCGCCGCGGGCGCCGAGCTCGTGCGGGGCGCGTGATGGCCGGCGGACGGAGCTCCGGCGGTGGCCGGTCGGGCGGACGCGGGTCCTCGGGCGGTTCAGGAGGTTCGGGCGCGGGTCGCGGCGGCGGTCCCGGACGGCCGGGCGGGTCCGGACGCGGGGGCCCCGGCGGCGGCCGGGGCGGACGGCCCGGCGGATCGGGCCGCGATGACGGACCGCCGCGCAAGGGCGGCTCGGGACCCCCGGGCCCCGGTGGCCGGCCGCGGCGTGACGAGCGTCCCGACCGCGATGACCGGCCGCGCCGGAGCGAGCGGCCGCCGGTCGACGGGCGGCCCATCCTCTACGGACGCAACGCGGTCCATGAGGCCCTGCGGGCGCGTCGGCGTCCCGTCGACAAGATCTGGGCCACCCAGTCGACGCTGCGCTCGGAGAACTGGCTCCAGTCCCGGACCGTCGAGGTCGTCGACGCGGACGAGCTCACCCGGATCGCCGGCACCGACGCCCACCAGGGCGTCTGCGCGCGGGCCGACGGCTACCCCTACGCCGACGCCGCAGCCTTCCTGACCGTGGCGACGCCGCTCATCGTGGCGCTGGACGAGGTCCAGGACGTCCAGAACCTCGGGGCGATCGCCCGCACCGCCGAGTGCGCGGGGGCGACCGGCCTGGTGATCCCCGAGCGACGGTCTGCCGAGGTGACCCCGGCGGCGGCCAAGGCGAGCGCCGGTGCGGTCGAGCATCTCCCGGTCGCCCGGGTGCGCAACCTCGCCGACTACCTCGTCGAGGCGAAGGCGGCCGGATGCTGGATCTACGGCGCCGCCGGAGCGGCGGACGCCGTCCCGTGGACGCAGCCGGAGTACGTGGGCGGGGTCGTCCTGGTGATGGGTGCGGAGGGTTCAGGTCTGCGTCCGCGCGTGGCGGAGACCTGCGACGCGCTGATCGCCCTGCCGCTGGCCGGGCGCATCCAGTCACTCAACGTCAGCGCGGCCGCGGCGGCGCTGCTGTACGAGATCGTGCGCGGCCGGACCGTCTGACCCGTTCCGGGTGCTCCTCGGAACGCACAGCGTCTTGCATTCCGTCCGCCGGGCTTGACACGGGCTCATAACCACCGTAGGTTCGCGCCACATCACGTTCAACCTGAGGTCGAGGAAGCTCGAGGTTCAGGGAACATTCAGTTCAGATGACGCCAGGGGAGGAGTGCGTCACTGAGTTACTCCGCTTGTGCGAAAGCCCTGCTTTCGCGCACGAAAGGACTACTCGTGGCACGTCTCTCCGCAGGAACGCAGGGTCAGGTACAGGTCGATGACGGGTACCTCATCGCCCTCGCGAAGCAGGGCGATCCGCTCGCCTACGACCGCATCGTCCGCCGCTACCACGGCTTCGTCCGCATGAAGGCCTCGTCGTACTTCCTGGCCGGCGGCGACAGCGACGACCTCATCCAGGAGGGCCTGGTCGGCCTCTACAAGGCCGTTCGCGACTTCCGCAGCGACCGGGAGTCCAGCTTCCGCAACTTTGCGGAGCTGTGCATCACCCGCCAGATCATCACGGCGGTGAAGACCGCCACCCGCAACAAGCACACGCCGCTCAACCAGTACGTGTCCTTCTCGCAGTCGCCCGCCAGCGCCACCGACGGGGAGCCGACGCTGGAGGAGGTCATCCCCGGTCCGTCGGTCAACGACCCGGTCAACCAGGTCATCTCCTCCGAGGAGCTGCAGGCGCTCGTGTCGTGCCTGTCGTCGGTGCTCAGCGAGCTCGAGTCCCGCGTCCTGTCGCTGTACCTCGACGGCAACAGCTACGAGGCCATCGGCGAGCGGCTCGGCTGCGACGCCAAGACGGTGGACAACGCCCTCCAGCGCGTCAAGCGCAAGGTCGGCACGCACCTGCTGTCGCGCAACGTCATGAACTAGACCGCTGTGCTGGTCGGCGCGAGCCGAACGTGATGTCGTGCCCTGCCCGCGCCGGGAGACCGCGGGCCTGCACGCCGACCGGGGCCCCGGACGCCTACCATCCACGGTGTGAGCGTCCTCGCCATCGTCCTGATCGTCCTCGCCGTGCTCGTCCTGGCGCTGTTCGCTGGAGGGGTCCTCGGGGCCGCGCGCCGCGCCCGGTCGACCGAAGGGGCCCTGCGAGCGAGCCTGGAACGGGCGAACGAGGAGCTCGCGCTCGCCCACGCCCAGGACAAGGGATGGGACCGGGCGACGATGGAGTCCGCGGTCCGCGGGGCGCACGCCGCCAGCGGGGGCGCCTCCATCGAGGAGCTGCACCTCGTCCAGGTCGTCGACCTGCCCGGGACCGACGCCGACGAGGCCGTCTTCCGCGTCGTCGCCGCCGGCGACGAGTCGCAGGTGAAGCTCGGACGCCGTGACGGCGTCTGGGTCGCCCGGCCCTAGCCTGCGGTGAGGCGGCGGGCCGCGAGGCCCGCAAGCGCCACGGCAACGGCGTCTTCGGCCGCGGCGAGCTGCGCGTCGGGCCGACCGGTCCTGCGTCCGAGCCACTGGCGCGTGTGCTGACCGCCGTTGGCCCACACCACCGCGGCGACCGCGCCGACTGCCGCGCCTCTGACCCCGGCGGCCCGGGAGCCGCAGAAGGCGCCGCTGGCGATCCTCCCGGCGAGCGCCGGAGCCGACGTGCGGGCCGGGGTCATCGGCAGCTTGTCGCCGATCAGCTCGCCCGCCCCGAGCAGCGGCAGCCGACGGGCGAAGGCCGACGAGCCGAGGTGACCGCGCAGGCCGAGGACCGACAGTGGGGTGAACGCGCGCAGTCCGGCGGCGGTGCCGAGCAGGGCGGCGGTGCGCAGGGCGGCGGGGGAGGGGGTGACGGGCATCTGCTCAAGCGTCGCACATCGCCACGGCCGCGCTCAGGAGGTGGCGGCGATCCAGCCCGCCCACAGGGCGGCGAGCGCCGTGCGCAGCTCGTCGGCTCCGACCGCGTGCGCGGGCGACGCGAGCCCGTGCAGCGCGAAGCCGTCGATCAGCGCGACGAACGAGGGTCCGGCGAGCTCCGGGTTCGCGGTCCCGGTCGCCCGCAGGGCGGCCACCGCGACGTCGACGTACCCCTGGACGCACTCGTGCGCCACGGCCTGGAGTGCGGGCCTGCGGGTGGCCTCCAGGTAGAGCTCGAACTGCGCGGTGGTCTGCGTCCGCGTCATCGGATCGCCGGCCCCGTCGTCTCCGAGCAGCTCCGCCGCGAAGAGGGCGGCGACCTCCGCGGCGGTGGTGCTGGTGTCCGACAGTCGCTCGGCGAGCTCGCGCAGGCGGCCGACCTCCTCGCGGACGAAGAGGCGCAGGGCCTCCTCGAGGAGCTCGTCGATCGAGCTGAAGTAGTACGTCGTCGTCGCCGGGGGGACACCGGCGGCCTCGGCGACGGCGCGGTGTGTGGTGTGGCCGACCCCGCGTTCGCCGATCACGCGCAGCGCCGCGCGCAGGAGCTCCTCGCGACGGCGCTCGCCGCGGGCCCTGCGGGTCTTGACCTCGGCTGCCACCCGCCGACCGTAGCAATAACCTGGACAAACGTCCAAGGTTCGCTTACGGTCGAACCGTGACCGCGACGATCGACCTCGCCGACCTGCGCTCCACGGTGGAGCGGCTCGCCTCGCTGGACCGCGCGTCGGCGTCCGCGGGGGAGTGCGAGGCAGCCGACTGGATCGCTGAGCGGCTGCGCGCCGAGGGCTGCGCGGTCGAGGTCGACGAGGAGACCGCCTACCGCGGGTACGCCCGGTCGCTCGCCGGCCAGACCGCCATCGGAGCCGCCGGGGCGGCGCTCGCGACGAGTCCTCGCCCGGGCCTGCGAGCCCTCGGGGGCGTGCTCGGACTGCTCGCGGGGGCCGGCGTGGTCGAGGAGGTCTCCAACGGTCCGCAGGTGTTCCGTCGGCTGACGATGCGGCGGCGGCCGACCCGGAACGTCGTGGCGGTCACCGGGGACGCCGGGGCGACCCGGACACTCGTCGTCCTGGCCCATCACGACGCCGCCTCGACCGGCCTCGTCTTCGACCAGAGCGGACATCGGGCGTTCGCCGCCCGCTTCCCCGGCGTCGTGGAGCGGATCGACACCTCGCTGCCGTTGTGGTGGCCCGTCGCCGCGGGGCCGCTGCTCGGTGCTGCCGGCGCCCTGACCGGTCGCCGCCGGGTGGCCGGGGCCGGTGCGATCCTCGCGACGGCGTCAGCACTCACCTTCGTCGACATCGAGCGCAGCCCGACGGTCCCGGGCGCCAACGACAACCTCACCGCGGTCGCGGCGCTGCTGGCCCTCGCGCGAGAGCTGCGGGAGCGCCCGGTCGGTGGCCTGCGGGTCCTGCTGGTCAGCTGCGGGGCGGAGGAGAGCCTGCAGGGCGGTATCCGCGCTTTCGCCGCCCGGCGGTTCCCGACCCTCGATCCCGCGACGACGGTCGTGCTCAACCTCGACACCGTCGGCTCGCCGCACCTCGTCATGCTGGAAGGGGAGGGGCCGTTCGTCATGGAGGACTACGCCGACCCCGCCTGGCGTGACCGCGTGGCCGCCGTCGCCGAGCGCATCGGCGTCCCGCTGCGCCGGGGCATGCGGGCCCGGACCAGCACCGACAGCGTCATCCCCAGCCGCGCCGGCTACCCGACCGCCACGCTCGCGAGCGTCGACGACGCCAAGGCGCTCTCGAACTACCACCTCATGAGCGACACGGCGGAGAACGTCGACTACGGGACGGTCGCGCAGGCGACCGCCGTGGCCGAGGCGCTGGTCCGCGACCTCGCCGCCGCGTAGGCGGTGGGCCGGGTCGGAGGCTACGCGCCGGGCAGCGGTCCGGCGTCGACGAGCTTGCCCGGGTTGAGCACGCCCTGCGGGTCGAGCTGTGCCTTGGCGGCCCGCAGCAGCCCTATCCCCAGCGGACCGATCTCGGCGTGGAGCCAGGGGGCGTGGTCGCGACCCACGGCGTGGTGGTGGGTGATCGTCCCGCCCGCCGCGGAGATCGCGTCGCCCGCCGCGGCCTTGACCGCGTGCCACTGCGGCAGCTCGGCACCGGCCTCCTGCGCGGCGACGAAGGTGAAGTAGAGGCTCGCGCCCGTCGGGTAGACGTGGGAGACGTGGCACATCACCAGTGGCGGGGTGCCGCGCTCGCGCAGCGACCGGCGGATCGCCGCACCGACCGCCCGGTAGAGGTCGAGCAGGTCGCCCCAGGTGGTCGCCGTCTCCAGCGTGTCGACCAGGATCCCGCGGGTGAGCAGCGCGTCACGGAGGTACGGACCGTGGAACCGGCCGTCGCGCCACTTCTCCCCGGCCTTGGAGCCGAGCGCCACGCCGCCGTGGTGCCGCACGACGGGCACCACGCGCGCGCGCTGGTCGGCGACGGCGTCGGCACTGCCCTCGAATCCCAGCATGAGGGTGCAGCCGTGGGCACGGCCACGCGCGGCGAGGTAGGCGCGGCCGAGCTTCGCGGACGCGGCGTCGCCCGCCATCGACAGCTGCAGCCGGGTCTCCTCCTCGTCGGAGAGCCGCGACACGGCGGGGGCGATGCCGGCCTGTTTGAGCTCGCGCAGCGTCTCGATCCCGCTCGCGAGATCGGGCAGCGCCCACACCTCGTAGCGCGCGGTGGCGGGGCGCGGGCGCACCCGGACGGTGACCTCGGTGATGACGCCGAGAGTGCCCTCGCTGCCCATCAGCAGCTCGCGCAGGTCCGGCCCCGCGGCGGTGCCGGGGACGGCGGAGGTCGTGAGCTCGCCCGACGGCGTCGCGGCCCGCAGGCCGGCCACCAGGTCGTCGATGCGCCCGTAGCCCGTGGACGCCTGCCCGGCGGAGCGGGTGGCGACCCAGCCGCCGACGGTGGAGAACTCGAAGCTCTGGGGGTAGTGGCCGAGGGTCAGGCCGTGCTCGGCGAGGAGTCGCTCGGCCTCCGGCCCGGTCGTCCCGGCGCCGATGGTCGCCAGCTGGGAGCGCGCGTCGACGTCGCGGACGAACGAGAGCCGGGCGAGGTCGATCGTGACCGCCGCCTCGTGACGCGCGCCGCGCAGCGCCTCGACGCCGCCGACGACGCTCGTGCCACCGCCGAACGGGATCGCCGCGACGTCGTGGTCGGCGCACAGCCGCACGACCGCGGCGACCTCGTCGTGGTCGGCGGGGTAGACGACCGCGTCGGGCGCCGACGGCATCGCGCCGGAACGCAGGCGCACGAGGTCCGGGTAGCTCTTGCCGGCGCAGTGCAGGACCCGGGTGGCGTGGTCGTCGCGGACGTGCGTCCCGCCGACGATCGCAACCAGCCCCGCACGGACCGCGTCGGGCAGGTCGGCCTCCGGGACCTGGACGTCGTCGAGGTCGACCGGGGGCCGCCGGGGGCCGTCGGCGACCTCGTCGCCCAGCTCGTGGCGCAGCAGGTCCTGGGCGCCAACGGGCAGCGGGCCGTCGTGCCCGTCGGTGCCCCAGCCCCAGAAGCGCATGCGGGGCCTCGTGAGGTCGCCCGACGGGCCGGTGCCGACCGGGGTCACCGAGGCCTCGGTGATCTCCGTGACGGCGTGGGCGTCCACGACGATCGGGGTGCTCACGCCGCCACCCGCCCGCCGGCCGGGAGCTCGGCGAGCCCGGGCAGCAGCTCCGCGGCGGCGGCGGCGAGCGCCTCGCGCCAGGCGGGCACCAGACCCGTGCGGGTGCGGCGGTCCAGCACGTCGGACAGCGTGAGGGCGCCCTCGCTGCGGACGGCGAAGAGCAGCTCGGCCCCCGTGACCGGGAGCGCGGGGACGAGCGGGCGCAGCAGCTCGGGCCGGCCGTCGGCGATGGAGGCGACGATCGCCGCCTCCGTGCCGTAGCGGCGGCCGAGCCGCGGCGGCAGGTCGGGGCGGCCGGTCGCCTGGCCTCGGACCGGCGCGCCGACGGCGGAGATCCCGGTGGTGCGGCAGGGCCCGGCGGCGACCCCGGGGCGCGCGGCCACGACGTCCACCGCGTCCTGCGCCATCCGGCGGTAGGTCGTGAGCTTGCCGCCGACGACCGTCACCATCCCGGTCGAGTCGTCGACGAGGACGGCATGGCGACGGCTCACGTCCGCGGTGCCCGCACCGCCTCCCTCGTCCAGCAGCGGTCGCAGCCCGGCGAAGCGACCGACGACGTCCGCGCTCGTGAGCGGGACGGCCAGCGCGCGCGACACCGTCTCCAGCAGGAACGCCTCGTCCTTCGCGGTCACGGTCGGCTCGTCGGGGATCGTCCCCTCGAACGAATCGTCGGTCAGGCCGAGCAGCACGAGCCCGTCGGACCGCGGGTGCAGGAAGACGAAGCGGCCGAACGCGCCGGGGACCGGGACGGTCATCGACGCGGCCGGGTCACCGAGGCGCCCGGCCGGGACGAGGAGGTGCGCGCCGGCGCTTGGCCGCAGTGAGAGGCCCGGGTGCAGGCGGTCCGACCAGACCCCGGTCGCGTTGACCACGTGCCGAGCGCGGACGTCCAGGTGCGACCCGGTGAGCGCGTCGCGCACCGTGGCGCCGGTCGGGGTGACCCGCTCGACCTCCGCGTAGGTGACGATCCGCGCGCCGTGGGCGGCGGCGGTGCGGGCGAGCGCGACGACCAGCCGTGCGTCGTCCTCGAGCTGCGCGTCCCAATGCAGGTAGGCGCCCCGCAGGCCCGCGGGGTCCAGTGCCGGCGTCCAGCGCAGCGCCTCGGCGGCGGTGATGCGACGCATCCGCGGCAGGCTCTTGCCGCTGGTCCCCGCGGCTGCGCGCATGGCGTCGCCCAGCCGCAGGCCGGTCGCGGTGAGTTTCGCGGCGACCGGCGAGAGGTCGGGGGTGAGCGGGACGGTGAACGGGAGCGCCCGGACAAGGTGGGGGGCGATGGTCTCGACGATGTGGGCGCGCTCGGTCGCCGACTCCCACGCGACGCCCACGTCGCCCTTCGCCAGGTACCGCAGGCCTCCGTGGACGAGCTTGGACGACCAGCGCGACGTGCCGTTGGCGAGATCGCGACGCTCGACCAGGGCGACGCTCAGGCCGCGCGTGACCGCGTCGAGCGCGACACCGACGCCGGTGATCCCGCCGCCGACGACGAGGACGTCGACCTCGTGGCCCGCGGCCAGCGCGTCGAGGTCCCGGCCGCGTCGCGCGGCATCGAGGTGGGGCGAGCGCTCGGGGCGGTGCATCAGGATCCTCCGCTCGGACGCGCGGGGTAGGTGTCGGTCTCGGGGCGCAGATAGCCGTCGAGCAAACGCTCGAGCTCGACGCAGGTGCGGACCCGCTGGGCCTTGGTGGCGGCATGGGCGGCGAGGACGTGCCCGCGCATGGTCAGCTCGATCGTGGCGGCGAGGCGCGTGGGGTCCTCGTCCCGGATGGTCCCGTCGTCGATGCCGGCCTGGACCTGCACCGCCAGCATCGCCATGCCCGCCTCCTGCACGCCGCCGAGCCGCTGGGTGACGTAGGGCAGGACGAGCTCCGGATCGACGTCGAGGATGCGCCGCCAGAGGTCGTTGGAGGCGATGTCCTCCGCTGCGCCGACGGCGGCGGTGACGAGCCGCGCGCGGGCGGGCTCGAGATGGGCGGCGGCCAGGGCGGCGTCCCGGACGACGCCGGTGAACTCCCGCGTCATCAGCGCGGCGATCATCGCCGCGACGTCCTCGAACCGCCGGTAGAGCGTCATCCGGCTCACGCCCGCCCGCCGGGCGACGTCCGTGGCGGTCGTGCGCCGGACACCGACCGCCATCACGCACTCGCGCACTGCGTCCAGGTACGGGTCGTCCGCCGGGTCCGTCTGGGTGTGGTCGTTCTCGGGTACGTGACGCTGTGACATCGAACGTCAGACTGTAACACCCCCCGATCGGCGGGGGTAGGGCCTACGGCGTCGCGGCGCCGAGCGGCGGGGGCGTGTGCCCGGCGCCCGGCCCCGGGCGGGGCGTCACCTGTCGCGGGTCGAGTTGCTCGCTGCAGTGCGAGCACGTGAGGATCGGGTTGGCGACGTGCCCGCAGGTCGTGTGGACCAGCTCGACGGGTGGGCCGTGGACGAAGCCCCCGTGCTTGTTGCCCCAGGTCATGAGCGTGGCGATGACGGGATACAGGTCGATGCCGGCCTCGGTGAGCCGGTACTCGTGCAGGGTGCGGTTGGCGTGCTGCTCGTACACGCGCTTCTCCAGGACGCCGACCTCGACGAGCCGGTTGAGGCGGTCCGTGAGGATGTTCCGCGCCACGCCGGTGGCGCGCTGGTACTCCTCGAACGTGCGGGCGCGGAAGAAGGCGGCTCGCAGGATGCTGATCACCCAGCGCTCGCCGAGGATGCCGGCGGTGCGGGAGATGGCGCAGTTGGTCTCGAAGAGTTCGTCGTGTCGCACGCGCCCATCCTAGCGCCGCGGGACGAGGTAGTTGCGAACTGCAACGACGTGCCCTACCGTGCCCGTTGCATTTCGCAACTACCAGTCTGGAGGCAGCATGCAGGCAGAGCACGACCAGCGTCGTCGCGGGCGCGGAGCGATCCTCGCGGTCGCCGCCGGCGCCGGGTTCCTGGCGTTCCTCGACACGACGATCGTCAACACGACCTTCCCCGACATCTCGGCGTCGTTCCCGCAGGCGGGCCGCTCCGAGCTGTCCTGGATCCTCGACTCGTACTTCATCGTCATCGCCGCGCTGCTCGTCCCGGCCGGTCTCCTCGCCGATCGCGTGGGTCGCAAGCGCGCCTTCATGTTCGGCGTCGCACTGTTCGGCCTCACCAGCGCTCTGTGCGCATTCGCGCCGACCTGGGAGCTGCTCGTCGCCGCCCGCGTCCTGCAGGGCGTGGCCGCCGCGATCATCGCGCCGGTCTCCCTCGCCCTCGTGCTCCCGGAGTTCCCGCGCGAGGAGCGCGCCACGGCGGTCGGCATCTGGGGCGCCGCCGCCGCGCTGGCGGCCGCCTGTGGGCCGCCGCTCGGCGGGCTGCTCGTCGAGGTCGCCGACTGGCGCTGGATCTTCATCGTCAACGTTCCCTTGACGATCGGCCTCGTGCTCCTCGGGTCCCGCATCCTGCACGAGTCGCGCGACGAGCACGCGACCGGCCGGCCGGACCTGCTGGGCTCCGGCGTCTCGATCGTCGGCCTCGGCGCGCTGGCCCTCGCGATCGTCGAGGGACGGGAGTGGGGCTGGACCGGGCTCGAGAGCGCCGTGTCCTTCGGGGTCGCCGCGGTCGCGCTCACCGTCGTCGTGCGGCGCTGCCTGACCCACCCCGTGCCGGTCGTCGACCCCGCGCTCATGCGCATCCGCTCGTTCCGGCTCGGCAGCATCGGCACGCTGCTCATCGCCACCGCGTTCTTCTCCGTGATCCTCGGCAACATCCTGTTCCTCACCGAGGTCTGGGGCTACAGCGTCCTGGACGCGGGGCTCGGCACGGTCCCGGGGCCGCTGGCGACCGTCGTGGTCTCCGGCCCGGCCGGCAAGCTCGCCGACCGCTACGGGCACCGTGCCGTGATCGTCCCCGGGTGCCTCGTCTACGTGTGCGCGCTGCTGGTCCTCGGCTCGGCCGGCGGCGAGCCCGCCTACGTGTCGCAGTGGCTGCCGGGGATGATCCTCAACGGCATCGCCATCGGCCTGGCGTTCCCGACCTTCGCCGCGGCCGCGGTCGCCGACGTGCCCGCCGACCGCTTCGGGGCGGCCAGCGCGATCACGAGCGCCTTCCGGCAGTTCGGTGCCGTCATCGGCACGGCGCTGCTCGTCGCGGTGGTCGGGGAGCCGGGACCCGCCGACGCCCTCGCAGCCGCCCACCGCGGGTACCTCGTCGCGATCATCGCCGTCGTCCTCGCGGGCGGGGTCGCGATGCTGCTGCGCCGCGAACCGGCGCCGGCCCCGACGGCCGGCCTCGCGCCCGCCCCGGCTCAGCCGCGGGGGAGCACGGCGAACGCGATGACCGCGTAGTGGCAGGCCGCGGCGAGCGTCACGCAGACGTGGAAGATCTCGTGGTAGCCGAAGTGGTGCGGGCGCGGGTCGGGGCGTCCGCGCGCGTAGACGACGGCGCCGCCGGTGTAGAGCAGTCCGCCGACGAGAAGCCCGAGGACGGACACGACGCCGAGCTCGTCGAGGATCTGCGGCATGGCCGCCACGGCGACCCAGCCCATCCCGATGTACATCGGCGCCTGCACCGTCTTGGGGGCATCGACCCAGATGAACTGCAGCGCGATCCCGACCGCGGCGCAGGCCCAGACGATCGCCAGGATGACCGTCTGCAAGGGCTCGCTGAGCACGAGCAGCGCGATCGGCGTGTAGCTCGACGCGATGAAGACGAAGATCATCGCGTGGTCGGCGCGGCGCATCCAGCGGCGCCCGGCCGGGGTCCAGTGACGGCGGTGGTAGACGGCGCTGATGCCGAACAGGCCGCAGACGCCGACCGCGTAGATCGTGGCCGCGACCGTGCCCCGGGTGGTGGACGCCGACGCGACCAGCGCGAGACCCAGCACGACCGCGACGCAGAACGAGTACTGGTGCACGACACCGCGCAGGCGCGGCTTGTCCGGCGCGCCGGGAGGCGAGGGGGTGCGCAGCGCCGTCGTCACGCCTCCCAGGCTAGGTCGCGGTACGGCGAAGCGGTAGGGGGCAGCCCCGGAGCCCGGGGTGGGGGTGGCTGCAGGACGCGGGCGACCCGGTCGGTAGCCTGAGGGCCCCCGCCGGAGTAGCTCAGCTGGTAGAGCACTTGATTTGTAATCAAGGGGTCGTCGGTTCGAACCCGTCCTCCGGCTCTTGGATCCCTATGCCGTCCTGGGACTCACCCCCGACGCCGACGACGGCGACGTCGCACGCGCGTACCGGGAGCTCGCCAAGCAGTGGCACCCCGACCTGCCGGGCGCGGGTGGGGCGGACGCCCACGCGCGGATGGCGCAGCTCAACGCCGCGTACGACGCGATCCGGGCGGGGGAGGGCGGACCGCGGCCCGCCCCGGTCACGGCCACCCGGCCGGCGGATCGTCCGAGAGCGGGCAGCTGGCTCGCCGACCGCGTGCGCGACGCGCTGCCGAAGGAGCTGCTCGGGGCGCTCGAGCCGTTCGAGAACGTGCGCCTCGTCGCCCGGCCCTCGATGTGGCAGAGCCCGCAGGTCGTGCTGGCGGTCACGGACCGCCGGCTCCTGTGGTCGCCCGTCCACACCTTCAGCCCCCGGGTCCACTCCCTGCGCCATCTCGACGTGGCGTCCGTCGAGCACCAGGTGCGCCGGCCGCTGCGGCGCCGCGCGGTGGTCCGGCTCGTGAGCACCTCGGGGCGGCGGTTCGGCTTCGGCGACCTCGACCCGGAGGCGGCGGCCCTCGTCGCCCGCAACGTCTCCGACGGCATGCGCTCGCCGGGGTGAACGTCGGTTCCCTCGGCGCCGGCCCTAGCGGTTCCAGCGGCGTTCGAGTTCGCCGAGGACCGCGCCGAACAGCAGGTGGCGCCAGGTCGCCTGCGCGAACGCTCCCGGCGTGCCCCACAGCGCCGGCATCTCGTCCCGTGCCGGGTGCACGCGCTCCATCACCGCGACGCCCGGCCAGAGGGCTACGCTCTCGACACTCGCCGCGAACGGACCACGGGCGACCGCGGGGAGCGGGATGCGGTCTCGCAGGTGCGCGTAGGCGACGCCGAACGCGGCGCCGTTCATCAGGTGCATCGTGAGCCCGGCGGCCTGCCAGCCCCTCCCGCGGGTGACGAGCTTGCCCAACAGCTCGGTGTCGTCGTAGGCGACCCCGAAGACCCGCTGATCGACGGGTTGCTGCGCAGCCCAGACGGCAGCGGCGGCGGCGCCCGCGGCTGCGCCGCGGGCGGAACGGGCGAGATCGAGAGCCATGCCCTGCATACTCGCCTGTAACCGGCGGCGATCAAGGTGGGTATGCCAAACGATGGATCACACCGCCCTCCTGGACCGCGCTCGCACGAAGGGCGTCAATCCCTTCGTCTACTGGATCGTCCGCGCGCTCTTCCAGCCGTTCTTCCATCTGTACTTCCGGCTCAGCCGGGTGGGTCGCGAGCACGTGCCGCAGGAGGGCCCGGTCATCTTCGCGGCGAACCACCGCAGCTTCCTGGACCCCTTCATCATCGCGACGCTCGCGCGGCGGCCGATCTACTTCGTCGCCAAGAAGGAGCTGTTCGACAACCGCCTGCAGGCGTGGTTCCTCAACAGTCTCGGTGCCTTCCCCGTTGACCGCGGCAACGGCGACGGCGACGCGATGGGCACCGCCCGCGAGATCCTCGAGCGCGGCGACGGCGTCCTCATCTTCCCGGAGGGCACCCGCGTCCGTCACGGCACGCTCGGCGCCCCCCGGCGCGGTGTCGGCCGCCTGGCGCTGGAGACCGGCGCGCCCGTCGTGCCCGTCGCGATCATCGGCACCGAGACGATCCGGCGCGGCTGGCGCATCCGCCCCCACAAGGTCCGCGTGCGTGTCGGAAGCCCCCTGCACTTCCCGAAGGTCGACGCACCGTCGCCCGAGCTGGCCGCCGCGGTCGCCGAGCGCATCTGGCCGTGCGTCTCGCTGCAGTGGGAGTGGCTTGGCGGTCTGCCGCCCATCCGCCGCGCCGCCGTCATCGGCGCCGGAGCCTGGGGGACCGCGATGGCGGTCGCGCTGCAGCGCGCCGGGGTCGAGGTCGACCTCGGGTGCCGCACCTCCGACCAGGCGGCCCGCATCGGCGCGACCGGTGAGAACGGCGCATACCTCCCGGGGGTCGCGCTGTCGCCGGACATCACGGTCCGTCGCGCGGCCGACCTCGACCTGACCGCCCACGACCTCGTCGTTCTCGCCGTGCCCACCCGGGCGCTGCCGGCGACGATCGCCGCCCACGGCGAGCACATCACCGCGCGCTCCGGGGTGCTCGTGCTGTCCAAGGGCCTGATCGGCACCGATCCCGAGCATCCGGTCGCGCCGAGCGCCCACGTCGCCGCCCGCTGCAACGCCCGCGCCGTCGCCTGCCTCGCCGGGCCCGGGGACGCCGCGGACGCGCTCCTGCACGGTGCGTCGCTCGTCGCCGCCAGCGAGGATCGTGGCTTCGCCCGGCAGCTCGCCGAGCTGCTGGGCGCGAGCGGGTTCGACGTCGACACGACCACCGACATCACCGGCGCCGAGCTGGCCGGGGCCGCGACGGGTGCCGCCGTCCTCGCCGCCGCGACCGCCGCCGTCGCCGGACCCAACGCGGCCGGCGCCGCCGCCGGAAAGGTCTTCGCCGAGGTCGACGCGTTCGCCCGCCGTCGGGGCGCCCGGCCCGAGACGCTCTCCGGTCTCGCCGGCACCGGCGACCTGGTCGCGACCGTGCTCGCCGGCACCCGCGACCGTCGTGGCGACGAGCTGGTCGCCACGGCACGGCCCGCGCACGCCGCCGAGTCGCTCGACACCACGGCGCTGCTGGCCGCCGCGATCGCCGCCGAAGGACTCCAGGCCCCGTGCCTGACCGGCCTGGCGGCCGTCGTCGACGGCACGACCGACGCCGACACCTGGGCCCACGGGGTCACCACACCCACCACGAAGACCACGAGGCGCCGCGCGGCGTAGGCCCGTCCCGGCCCGTCGCGAGCGACCGCAGGAGACACCCCATGAGCGAGACCGCCTTCAGCGACATCGACTTCGAGCACCTCGTCGCCCGGGCCTTGCGCCCGGTCGACCCGCCGCCGAACCTCGCCGAGCGCTTCGAGCAGACGCTGACGAACCTCGCGGACCTGGCCGGGGAGGAGCTCGAGGCGTGGGAGCTCGGCGCGATGAAGGACCCGCGCAACTGGGTGCGGCCCGTCGCCGCGACCGCGATCGGCGGTGCCGCCGGAGCCGCGCTGGTCGTCCTGCGTGCCCGCAACCGTCAGAAGGTGCGGCTGTCGACCTCCGACAACGCGCTGGAGTTCGTCGAGCAGACCGCCCGCGCGCTCGCGGACGACGCCCGCCGGCTGCTCGACCGCCGCTGAAGGTCCCGGCCCGGGGCGGCGACGGCTGTCGCAGACCTCCGGGCCGTCCGCGTGCGGGATAGGCTGCGTCGGTGGACAAGGCGCAGCTCGATCACGAGTTCACCGAGCTCTATCGCGCGCACCTGCGCGACGTGTACTCCTACTCGTACTACCGGGTGGGCAACCACCACGACGCCGAGGACCTGACGGAGCAGACCTTCCTGCAGGCCTACCGGCACTTCGAGCGGGCGCTCGCCGAATCCAACGGCCGGCCGTTGCGTCCCTGGCTGATCCGCATCGCGCACAACCTCGCGGCCAACCTCTACCGCGACCGCTCGCGCAAGCCACAGACGCCGATCGACGACACCACCGTGATCGCCGCAGTCCACACCACCGAGGACCTCGTCGAGGGTCGCGACGAGCTGGCACGGATCCTCGAGGGCATCCAGGAGCTGCCGGACGACCGCCGCGAGGCGCTGATCATGCGCTTCGCCCTCGGGATGGACAACCGCGAGATCGCCCGGGCGATGGGCCGGACCGACGGCGCCACGAAGGTCCTGATCCACCGGGCGATCAAGCAGCTCGAGGGCATCGTGCGCCAGCCCGACCCCGTATGAGCTCACCTACGACATCTGGCACGAGACCGTTGATCCGTTTGTCGGTCTCGCGCGCAGAACCGAGTGCATGCACCTCGTCCGACGCACCACACGCACCGTGACCTCCGCCCACCGCGATCTCGCGGACGAGGACCTGATGCAGCTCGTCCGGCAGGGCGAGCCCGGGGCGTTCGACCTCATCTACCAGCGGCACTCCACGGCGGCGTTCTCGCTGGCCTACCGGATGACCGGGACGCGCAACCAGGCCGAGGACGTCGTGCAGGAGGCGTTCCTGAGCCTCTGGCGCTCCAACGCCCGCTACGACCGGACCCGCGGGAGCGTCCGTACCTGGGTGCTCGGGATCGTCCACAACCGCGCCATCGACTCGCTGCGCCGCAGCGTCGTGCACGACCGTCGCCGCGCATCCGACGAGGGCATCGAAGAGCGGTTCGAGGCGAAGGAGCGCACTGATGTCGAGGTCGCACGCCGCGACGAGGCCGACGAGGTGCGCAACGCGCTCAAGACCCTTCCGCCCGAGCAGTGCAAGGTCATCGAGCTGGCCTACTTCGGCGGCTTCACCCATAGCGAGATCGCCTCGATGCTCGAAACCCCCATCGGGACCGTCAAGGGCCGCATGCGCCTGGGTCTCGAGAAGATGCGAGGCCAACTCGGCGGCCTCCAGGAGCTCCCCTCATGAACGACGAGCGCTACGGCTTCTTCGGCAGTACCTGCCCCTGCGGTGACGACGCGGGCGCCTACGTCCTGCGCGCCCTCTCCGACGGCGAGCGCTCGGCGTTCGCCGTGCACCTCGAGACCTGTGCGGACTGCCGCGCCGAGGTCGAGGAACTGCGGGTCGTCGTCGACCACCTTCCGATGGCCGCCCCCCAGCTGGTGCCGCCGGCGGAGATCCGCCACCGCCTGATGGCGATGGTCGAGTCCGAGGCCGCGCTGCTGCGGGCCGCCGGGCCCGAGGCCGATCGGGCGACCCCGGTCCGCGAGGAGATGCGCCTGCGTGACCGCGTCTGGTGGCCGAGCTGGGCGGTCTCGCCCGGGATCGCCGCCGCGGCCGCCTCGGTCTTCGTGCTCGCCGGCCTCGGTGCCGGGGTGCTCGTCAGCGACGAGGACGGTCCGGGACCCGTGCGGACGGTGCCCGCCCAGGTCGCCTCCTCGACCGCGGCCCGTGCCCATGTGGCGCTCCAGGACGGTCGCGCGACCCTGCAGGTCCGTGGTCTTCCTGCGGCCCCGGCCGGGCAGGTCTACCAGGTGTGGCTCAAGCGCGGAAACGGTGCTCCCGAGCCCACGCATACGCTGTTCACGGTCCGCCCCGACGGGCGCGCCGCCGTGAAGGTCGACGAAGCGGTCGACGGCGTGGACGAGCTCCTGGTGACCGCGGAGCCCACCGGGGGCAGCATGTCCCCGACCTCCTCGCCGGTCGTCACGGCCACGCTCACGTGACACCGGCGTGACGTCGCCGACGCTACGCTGACCGCCGCATGGCGACCTCCACGTCCGCGGACACCTGCTACCGGCATCCGACCCGGGAGACGCGGGTCTCCTGCTCCAACTGCGGCCGTCCGATCTGCCCCGATTGCATGACGCCGACCCCGGTCGGCATGCGGTGCCCGGAGTGCAGCCGCGACAAGACCCAGGTCCGCACGATCTCGAGCATCCAGGGCGCGGTCCAGCTCACGCCGGTCCTCATCGCGGTCTGCGTGATCGCCGGCCTGGCCAGCGGGTCGGTCGGTGCGGGCGGGAGCGGGAACGAGCTGTTCGCCCGCGGGGCGCTGTTCGGGCCGCTGATCGCCCTCGACCAGGAGTACTGGCGCCTGATCACCGGAGGCTTCCTGCACTCCGGGCTCATCCACCTCGGCTTCAACATGTACCTGCTGTGGATGCTCGGCAACCTGCTCGAGCCGTCGCTCGGTCAGGTCCGGTTCGGGCTCCTGTACCTCGTGTCGCTGCTCGCAGGCTCCGCCGGCGCGCTGATCGTCTCTCCCAACGCCGTGACCGTCGGCGCGTCCGGTGCCGTCTTCGGCCTCATGGCCGCCGCGTTCCTCGAGCTGCGCCACCGTGGCTTTGACCCGATGGCCTCCGGGATCGGGCCGCTGATCCTCCTGAACCTCGTCATCACCTTCATTCCCGGGTTCAACATCTCGATCGGCGGCCACATCGGCGGCCTGATCGGCGGCGCGATCGCCATCACGCTGCTGCAGCAGACCTCCAGCCGGGAGCGCCGCCCCTACGGCGTGGCCGGGCTCGTCGTCCTCGCCGTCGCCTTCACGGTCGTCGGCGTCGTCGCGGCGGACGTGGGCCTACCTGCGGGCGTGTCGTAGGAGCGGACGGGGGACCGGCGCGTCAGCGTCGGGTCACGAGGTGGTCGTACAGGCTCTGGACGCGGTCGAGCATCAGCTGCGTGGAGAAGCGGCGGCGGATGTCCTCGCGGGCGGCGGCGCCGAGCGCCTTGCGACGGACCGGGTCGTCGGCGAGACCCGCGAGCACCTGCGCGAGGCCGTGCGGGTCGTCGGGCGCGACCAGGATGCCCGTCTCGCCGTCGCGCAGCATCTCCGGGAGGCCACCGTGCGCGCTGGCCACGACGCAGCAGCCGGCGGCCGCCGCCTCCAGCGCCGCGTTCGGGAACGGGTCCGGCTGCTTGGACGGCACCGCGACCACGTCGGCCGCCCCGTAGACGGCGTCGACGTCCGGGCGGAAGCCGCAGTGCACCACCCGGGCGCCGACGCCGAGCCGGGTCGCGATCTCGTGCAGCTCGCGCAGGTGGCGCTCTTCGCCGCGCCACGGCTCGCCGGCGACCAGGGCGACGATGTCCGTGCGGTCGGCGAGCGGTGGCTGCCCGAGCGCGCGGACGAGGACGTCTTGGCCCTTCCAGCCGCTGATCCGGCCCAGCACGGCGATCACGAACGCGTCCTGTGCTACGCCCAGCGCCTGTCTTGAGGCCGCCCGATCGGCCTGCTGCGGGTCGATCGCGAGCCCATCCGGCAGCATGCTCGCCGTTGGGGCGCCGTCGAACTGCACCCAGGTGGCGCGCGAGACGCACGGCAGGGCGTCAGCGGTCAGCAGCAGTCGCCGGTAGCCGGGCCACCAGCGTTCGAAGCCCGTGTAGATCTCCCGGACGTGCCAGACGTGCGGGATCCCGGCGAGCCGTGCGGCCGCCGCCCCTCCGAGGGTCACGGACGTGTTCGTGTGCACCAGCGAGACATCCCGGGCCCGGGCGAGGCGGCCGAGGCCGCCGGCGTCCGCCGCCCAGGCGGCCGCCACCCGCCCGACCCCGGCAGGGGACATGAGGGAGCGGCGCAGGACGGCGAGCGGCCGGACCAGCACCTCGACCCCCGCGTCGCGGAGGTCCTGGGACAGCTCGCCCTCCTCGGGCAGCGCGACGAGGGCTCGCCAGCGGCCCGGGTCCAGACCGGTCGCGATCGCGTGCAGCTGGCGGTCGGCGCCGTACCGTCCCGCGGAGGAGTGGAGGTAGAGCGCGGTCCGGGTCACGCGTGGACGGCCTCGACGAGCTCGGGCCGGCCGTCGACGGCCGACTCGAGCACGCGGCACTCGCGGACGGCCGACTGCGACTGCGGCTGGGTCTCGAAGTCCAGGATCACGGCGAGGACTGCCCGGGGCGGGGCGCCGATGATCTCGATGTGCTCGCCGCCACCGCTGCTCATGCGAGCGGCGCGCCCAGCACCGGTAGCGCGACGCCGGGCGCCTCGCGCACGCAGCCGGGGTGCAGCACGTGGGCCAGCAGCTCGAGCCCGTCCACCAGCCGCGGGCCGGGGCGGGAGAAGTACGCTGCCGCGTCGACGGCGACGATCGTCTGCGCGCCGGTCGCCTCGAGCTGCGCAAGGAACGGCTGGGCCTGCTCGAGCGACGCATACGCGTCGTAACCGCACGGCATGCAGACCACGACGTCGGGCTGCGCGGCGTTCACCTGCTCCCAGGTGACCACCTCGCTGTGCTCCCCCGCGAACCCGAGGAGGTCGACCCCGCCCGCGAGCTCGATGAGCTGCGGCGTCCAGTGGCCCGCGATGTAGACCGGGTCGAACCACTCGATCGCGACCACCGTCCGCCGGGGCGCGTCCTTGACCGCGATCTTCACGGCGTCGACGCGCCGGCGCTGACGCTCGATGAGGTCCAGCGCCGCGCGCTTGCTGTCGGTGGCCTGCGCGACCGTCCTGATGTCGCCCATCGTCTCGCCGAAGGTCTTCGGGTCCAGGGCGAGCACCTGCGGGCAGGTCGGCAGGTTCTTGGCCATCTCCTGCACCTCGTCGTAGCTCACCGCGCAGACCGGGCAGAGCTCCTGCGTAACGATGAGGTCCGGCTCGAGCTCGCGCAGCGCCTCCTGGTCGAGCTCGTAGATCGCCTCGCCGCTCTGGGTGCTCGCCTTGACGGCGGCGTCGATCTCCCCGGCCGTCAGGCCCGGCGGGAGCCGGTCGCGGGTGACGGTGGGGAGCTCCCGCGCCTGCGGTGGGTGGTCGCACTCATGGGTGACGGCGACCACCTGGTCGCCGAGCCCGAGCTCGAAGAGGAGCTCGGTCGCGTGAGGCACGAGGCTGACGATCCGCATACGCTGGTGAACGATATGGCACTCCTGGGCGACGACGAGATCGAACGGGCGCTCGCCGAGCGTCCCGACTGGCGCCGGGCCGGCGCCGAGCTGGTGCTCGAGCGGTCGTTCGAGGACTTCGCGGCCGCCATGCGGTACGTGAACGCGGTCGCCGAGCTGGCGGAGGAGCGCAACCACCATCCGGATCTCGAGGTCCACGGGTGGAACAACGTGCGGCTGCGCGTCTCGACGCACTCCCAGGGCGGCATCACCGCCGCGGACCTGGAGCTGGTCGCAGCGCTCGACGCACCGTCGTGAGACGAGGCGTCGTCGGGGGTCCAGGAGGACGGGCGTCCGATGGGGGCTGCTGCTACGGTTCCGGCGTCGCTCCATGAACGACGACCTTCCTCGAAGTCCGGGCCGACAGCCCGGATCGCCTGACCACCAGGCCTCGCCCAGCGCCCGATGACCGCGCTGCTGCTGCTTGCGGTCCTCGTGCTCGTCTTCGTGAACGGGTTCTTCGTCGCGGCCGAGTTCGCCCTCGTCCGGGTGCGGCCCAACCGCCTCGAGGAGCTCGCGGCCGACGGTCGCCGCGGTGCCGCACTGGCCCTCAAGATCCACGAGGACCTCAACGAGTACCTCTCCGCCTGCCAGTTCGGCATCACGCTGGCCTCGCTGGGCATCGGCTTCCTGGGCGAGCCGGCGATCGCCGAGCTGGTCGAGCCCCTGCTGGGCGACACGATCTCCCACGGCCTCGCGGTCGTCATCTCGATCGCGATCGCCTACATCATCGTCACGGCCGCCCACATCACCGTCGGCGAGCAGGTCCCAAAGATCTACGCGATCGTCCGCCCCGAGGACATCGCCGTCCGCGTGGCCCGGCCGCTGCGCTGGTTCAACATCGGCATGCGCCCCTTCATCGCGGCGCTGAACGCGGCCTCCAACGGCATGCTCCGTGCGGTCAAGATCAATCCGGACGCCGAGCTCGAGGACGGGCCGAGCCCCGAGGAGCTGCGGGTCCTGATCGGCAAATGGGGCGACGTCGGCCGCCTGGACCCGGGCGAGGCGGTCATGCTCTCCGGCGTCTTCCACCTGCACGAGCAGGAGGCCCGGCAGATCATGACGCCGATCCCCGCGGTGGTCACCGTCGACACCAGCGAAGACGTCGAGACCGCGCTGCGGCGGTGCATCAGCTCCGGGCACACCCGCCTGCTGGTCACCGAGGACGACAACCAGGACCGGGTCAAGGGCATCGTCCACTCCAACTCCCTGGCCCGCCAGCTCATGGCCGAGGGACCGCAGGCGTCGATCGAGACCCTCGTGAAGGACGCGCCGATCGTCCCGGAGACCAAGCCGCTGGACGACCTCCTCGCCGACCTCCAGCGCAATCGCTCCTCGATGGCGGTCGTCGTGGACGAGTACGGCCGGGTCGCCGGGATCGTCACCGTCGAGGACATCGTCGAGGAGGTCGTCGGCGAGATCGACGACGAGACCGATCCGGCCGGCGGCGAGGTCCGCCAGCTGGCGAACGGCGACTGGTTCGTCCGCGGCCACGTCGCGGTCACCGACCTGAGCGACCACGGCCTCGAGATCCCGGTCGACAGCGACGCCTACAACTCTGTCGGCGGCTTCGTCTTCGCCGAGCTCGGGCGGCTGCCCACGCGCGGCGACACGATCACGGCCAACGGCTTCTCGATCCGGGTCGAGTCGGTGCGGGAGAACCGCATCGAGGCGGTCCGGATCCGGCAGCGGCGTGCGCCCGCCGCGCCGGCCCGCGACGACGACTGACGCCGTCGGGGCAGCCCGCCTGCTCGGAGGCGACGAACGCGCGTCGACCAGAGAGTGGCAACGCGCCATTGTCGTCCGGCGGTGGCGCTCGGCGCAAGATCTGCGGCGGTCCGCCGTTCCCGCTGATGCATCGTGTCCGTGGGACGACGCGGTGCGCCGCAGGGCCCCTCTTCACCTGTGGGACGGTGACGGAGGAGGAGAGAACAGCGGTGGGCCGGGGTGGGTCCACCAGGTATGAAAAGCAGACGGCCCGCCGAGAGGCGGGCCGTCTGCTGCTTCTGGGAGGAGGTGCACTTGCGAGGTACGTTCGCGGGATCAGTATCCAAGCCGATCCTTTACGGGGTCTAAAAAGATCCCGGCGTCGATCAGGACGACGGCTGTGTCTCCTTGGCCGCCTGGCGCTCCGGGCTGATCCGCACGACGTCGCGGGCGAGCCCGAGCTTCTCCATGCCGGCGATCACGAGCCCCGTGATGTCGACCTCCCGCCGGCCCATGCCGTGGACGGCTGCCCGGGGGAAGGCGTGGTGGTTGTGGTGCCACGCCTCGCCCAGCGACGGGACGGCGAGCCACGCGACGTTCGTCGAGTGGTCGTCGATGTCGAAGCGGCGCTTGCCGTGGAAGTGGCAGATGGAGTTGATCGACCAGGTGATGTGGTGCAGCAGGAAGATCCGCACGAAGCCGCCCCACAGCAGACCGCGCAGGAAGCCGTCGAGCGTGAAGCCGTGCAGCACGAAGCCGAGAAGCGCGGGGATGAGGAGGCTGGCGAGGGCGATCAGCTCGAAGTTCTTCGAGATCCGCCGCATGCCGCGGTCCTCGACGAGGTCCTTGGCGTACTTCGAGCGCTGGGCGGAGCCCTGGTCCTTCATGATCCAGCCGACGTGGGCGTGGATGAGGCCCTGCAGTCCGGAGCCGTGACCGACGTGCGGGGAGTGGGGGTCGCCTTCGGCGTCGGTGAAGGCGTGGTGCTTGCGGTGGTCGGCCACCCAACTGGTGACCGGTCCTTGGATGCTCATGGAGCCCGCGACGGCGAGGCTGTACTCCACCCACTTGGGGGCGGTGAACCCGCGATGGGTCAGGAGGCGGTGGAAGCCGATGGTCACGCCGAAGCCGGTGATCGTGTACATCAGCGCGAAGATCGCGAGGTCGGTGCCGTCGACCCATGAGTTCCACCCGGCGTAGATCGCCACGAGGCACGCGAGGAAGGGGAGGACCACGGCCGTGAGGTTCGCGATCTGCTGCGAGCGCGGCATCTCGTAGTCGCGATCGTGGTCCGGGCGGCGAGCCGCGCGGGCGGAGGCGCCCTGGGCGGGGGTCGCCGACGACGGCGTGGAGGTCGGAGTCGACATATCCCCACCGTAAGCGATAGATAACCACGCCTTCTTGTCCGGAAGCCTGTCCGTGCTCCCGCAGAAGTTGTAGCTTTCTGCCAATGGAACTGGTCTCCAACCCCCGGGCGGCCGCCGTCCTGCGCCCGATCCTGCCGGAGCTCGCACTGGAGATCATCGCGGCGCTGCGCCGGGAGGTGCCGGAGTACGACCGCCCGCTGCGCGGGCCCTTCGGCGACACGATCCGCCAGGGCGTCTTCCAGGGGCTCGAGCGGTTCGCCGACATCGTCGAGGACCCGGCGAGCACGCGCCGGATCGGGCGCGAGACCTACGTCGCGCTCGGCCGGGGGGAGCGCGCGGCGGGCCGCTCCCTCGAGGCGCTGCTCTCTGCCTACCGGACCGGGGCGCGGATCGCCTGGCGCCGGGCCGTGGACGCCGGGGTGGAGGGCGGGCTGGACCCGCAGGACCTCTACGCCCTCGGGGAGGCGATCTTCGCCTACATCGACGAGCTCAGCGCCGAGAGCGCCGACGGCTACGCCCAGGAGCAGTCGCGGGAGGCGGGTGAGCGCTCCCGGCGCGTCCGCGCCTGCGTGCGTGCGCTGCTCGCGCGGCCGCAGTCGGCGGCCGAGGTCGCGGCGACCACGGCGGAGCTGGGCTGGGCGCTGCCCGAACGGCTCGGCGTCGTCGTCGGGCCGGCCGCGTCCGCGGCGGCACTCGTCGCCCGGCTGCAGCCGGAGGATCTCGTGGTGGAGCTCGACGACGAGGCGGTGGCGGTCGTCGCCGACCCGGGTGCCCCCGGGCTCGCGGACCGGCTCGCGGCCGCGGCGCGGCACGGGGCCGTGCTGGGCGTCGGCCCCACGGTGGCGCCCCAGGACGGCGCGACCAGCGCCGCGCGGGCGCGGGCCGCGCGGGCGCTGGGGACGGACCGCCCGGAACTCGGCGCGGTGGTGGTGGCCGACGAGCACCTCGCCGCACTGCTGCTGCGTCGCGACCCCGGCCTGGCCGCGGACCTCCGCGACCGGCTCCTCGAGCCGCTGGGCGCCGAGTCGCCCGCGAGCGCCGAGCGCCTGCTCCGCACGCTGCGTACCTGGCTGGACCACCAGGGAAGGGTCGAGACCGTGGCGCGCGTGCTCGACGTCCACCCGCAGACGGTGCGCTACCGCCTGACGCGGCTGCGGGATCTCCTCGGGGAACAGCTGGACGATCCGCAGGGACGGTTCGGCCTGGAGATCGCGCTGCGGGTCGGACCGGCGCCGGGACAGGAGCGCTGAGCGCGGGCGTCGTCGACGCGGCCGACCTCCGGGTCGACGGTCTCCGCGCGCGGGCTCAGGCGCGCGGGAGCGCGTCCATCCTGTGGATCCAGGCGGCGAGCCGCGGGTGGTCCTCACCGAGCGCGAGCCCGTCGATCAGGACCCGGTGGAAGACTTCGCGGTCGTCGGGGTCGTGCAGCAGCGCGTAGCGCAGGAACGGGAAGGCGACGACATCCGCGATCCCCGGTTCGTCGCCCAGGAGGTGACTCCGACCGTGCAGCAGGGCCTCGAACCACGGCAGCGTGCCGCGAAGCTCCGCGGTGAGTGCCGCGATGCGCACCGTGTCGGGATCGGGGCGGCCGAGCTCGGCCTCGATCTCGTTCGGGGCGACCTTCCAGACCCGGTCGAACCAGGCCACGAAGACGTCCGCCTCGGCCCGGCGAGTCGCGTCGCGCGGCCACAGCGGCGGCCGGGGGACCAGCTCGTCCAGGCGGCGCAGGATCGTCGTGGAGTCCGACACGACCTCACCGCCGGGAAGCTCGGCGACCGGGACGAGCTCCTGGCCGCTGAGGGCGAGGAGCGCGGACCGGTCCGCCGGGTCGTGATCGACGTAGGTGACCGCGGCGTCCTTCAGGGCTGCGGCGATCGCGAGACGCTCGACGTTGGTGCTGAAGGGGATCCGGTGGATGCGTAGCTCCATACGGGGGTCCTCGCCGCCTTCCCGGGCGACCTACCTCGCGTAGTCGTAGAACCCGCGGCCGGACTTCTTGCCGAGATGGCCGGCGGCGGCGAGGTCGCGCACGTTCTGCGGGATGTCCGCACCGATGGTCTCGCCGATCGCGATCGAGACGTCCAGACCGACGAAGTCGAGCAGCGCGAGCGGACCCATCGGGTGCCCGGCGCCGAGCTTCATGCAGGTGTCGACGTCCTTCGCCTCCATGCCCGACTCCTCCATGAACGCGGCGGCGCTGAAGAGGTAGGGGAACAGCAGGCGGTTGACGACGAAGCCCGGGGTGTCCGGCACGTCGACAGGGGTCTTGCCCAGCGCCTCGCAGAGCGAGAACGCGCGCGAGCGCGTGTCGGGGGTCGCCTCGTCCGCATACGCCAGCTCGACGAGCTTCATCATCGTGACCGGGTTGAAGACGTGCAGGCCGACGAAGCGATCCGCGACGCCGGCGGCGGCCGCCAGGGTGGCGACCGAGAGGGAGGAGGTGGTCGATCCCAGGACGGCGTCCGGGGCGATGACGTCCGCGAGGGTCTGCAGGAGCGCCGTCTTGGCGTCGAGCTCCTCGGCGATCGCCTCGACGACGAACGTGCGGTCGGCGAGCGCCGCGGTGTCGAGCGTCACAGTGACGCGGGACGCGTCGGCACCCTCGACCCGACCGCACAGCTTTTCGATCGTCGCACGGGCGCGATCGGCGGACGCCTCACTGCGGGCGACGAGCACGACGTCCCCGAGCACGGAGGCCGTCGCGGCCAGACCGGTCGCGATGGCGCCGCTGCCGGCGATTCCAAGACGTTCAGACACGAGATTCAGACCCTTTGATCGACTGGTCAGTCAATGCTGCGGGGCGGAACTGTACGGGACCGCCCGCAAGACCGGCGTGCCGCGGCCGTTGGAGCCTGCATGACGCTCTGCCGGCTCACCTCCGTGCTGCTCGCCGTCGCGGCGCTCACGGCCGCGGTCGCGGCACCGGCGGGCGCGGCGATCCCTCCGGGCGCCGAGTACAGCGAGGCGTACTTCCCGGCGGGGGACGGCACGATGCTCCACGCCGACGTCCTGCGCCCGAAGGGGCTGCCGGCGGACGCCCGCAGGACGGGCGGCTTCTACCGGGCGCTCGTCACCGCGAGGAAGGGCCGCGCGATGCTGCGTGCGACGACGGGCCGCGTCCGCGTGCCGGTCGCGCCCCGCCCGCGCCGCTGAGCTCAGCCCCAGCGGAAGCCGGTGGGCGCCGGCTTCGGCGGGATGGGGCTGGTCGGCAGGCCCGTCGGTGGCGGGTCCTCGTCGTAGGCCCCCGGGGCGACGTCGTTGGGCGTGTCGGGGTGGAAGATCGACGCGAGGTACTGGATGTGTCCGCGGCCGGGACCGAGCTCGAACTGCCCGCCGCCGTACATGCCGATCCCGCGCTCGTCACAGGTGTCGTAGCAGTGCAGCAGCGGACGCAGCCCGCCCAGGCGCGACGGCTTGACGTTGACCATCCGCGGCGGGAAGGGCAGCGCGTCGATGTCGGCGACCGAGTGGATCGGCGCGTCCCAGGTGATCCGGTCGCGGTGCGGCTCGAGCACCGGGTCGGTCTCGGGCGTGAGCTTCGGGTCCTCGATCCACGCGTCGGGGAAGGCCTGCGCGACTCGTCGGTACAGCTCCGGGTCCGCGGCGTTGTCGACGACGGAGCCCTCGTAGAGCCCCTTCAGGTCCACGGAGTCGACCGCACCGGTCGCCACGAGCTCCGCGATCAGCGCGTCGTCCCAGTCGGCCGTCGGGTCGAGCTTGAACCGCAGGCCCGGATAGGCGTCCAGCCGTGTGCGCAGGGGCACGAGGGAGGACGGCTCGCCGAGCCGCAGCGACATGACGAACGTCAGTGGCCGGCACTCGCGGCCGAGCACGTCGTGCAGCGGGCGCCCGGCCTGCTGCAGCGCGAGGTCCAGGGCGGCCGACTCGTAGGCCCAGACCCGGTAGAGCCGCGACGCCTCGTGCCGCGCGGGCTCCGGCCACAGGTCGAGGCCGGCGACGTGGTCGCAGTACGACTCGAGGGTCCATGAGCCGGCGAGCGGCTGCACCGGACCGGCGGCCTGCAGCGCGTCCTGGTCCTCGGCCTCGTAGCCGACGTCCTCGCCGACGCCCTCGTGCCCGCCGCCCCGCAGATGGATGACGGTCGAGACGCGGGTGAAGCCGCTGGAGACGTCGCGCTGCAGGCGCTCCAGCCCGTAGTCCTCGATCGTCAGCGGCAGGTCCTTGACAGCGTCCCAGGTGGCCATCCCCGGACCTTAGCCGTCGCGTGCGTCCGGCTGGCCGGGCTCGCTCAGCCGGGCCACGAGATCATCCAGGCGCAGCTCCTGCAGCCCGGCACCGACGGCCTCGAGCTCCGCGGCGCAGCGCTCCACCAGGGCCTTGCCCTCGCGGCAGAGATCGAGCGTCTCGCGCAGTCCTGCCTCCCCGGAGTCGAGGCGGCGGATGATCTCCTCCAGCCGCGCGGACGCGGTCTCGTAGGACGGGCTGTCGGTGTCGGTCATGGGGTGGGCTCCTGCTCCTGCTTCTGCGGGGGGTCGTCGGTCACGGCTGCGGCCACGTCTCCGTCGGCGAAGGAGAGCCGCACGCGCCGGGCGGCGCGGGCCCCGGGAGCCGACGTGACGAGCTCCCCTTGGACGTCGCGGACGATGGCGTACCCGCGGCCGACGACCCGGTCGGGGTCGTGGGCGGTGAGGGCGAGGGCCAGCGAGTCGAGGGTCGCCCGGCGGGCCACGGCCTGCGCGCCGGCGGCGCTCGTGGCCCGGCGCGCGAGCTGGGCGGAGCGGGTGCCGAGCTCGCGGTCCGCCGCCGCGGTCGACCGCGCGGACGCCGCGCGCAGCTCGCGCAGCAGCTGGTGCAGCCGGGCGCGATGGCGGCGCACGTGCTCGGCCGGTGCGCGCGAGAGCCGCTCGAGGACGCGGGCCCGCTCGACGACCGCCCCCCGCGCGTGCCGGTCCAGGCGCCGGGCGCCGGCGAGCAGGCGCTCCCGCTGGGCGGCGACGTCCAGCGGCACCGCCGCCTCGGCGGCGTGCGTGGGCGTCGAGCACGAGACGGCCGCGACGTCGTCCAGCAGGGTGCGGTCGCCGTGGTGGCCGACCGCCGCGATCACCGGGGTCCGCAGCAGCGCGACCGTGCGACAGAGCGTCTCGTCACTGAACGCGAGGAGGTCGGTCACCGAGCCGCCGCCGCGCGCGACGACGATGACGTCGACCTCGCCGGTCGCCGCGAGGTCCTGCAGGGCCCGGACGATCCGGGGCGCGGCGTGACGGTCCTGCACGGGCGCGAACGCCCAGACCACCCGCCCGGCCCAGCCGCGGCGCGCCAGGCCGGCGAGCACGTCGTGTCGCGCCTCCCCGGTCTCCGCGGTCACCACACCGATCGTGCGGGGCAGCGGCGGGCGGACGAGCGCCTTCTGCGGGTGGAAGAGGCCCTCGTCGGCGAGCCGGCGGCGCAGCAGCGCCACCTGGGCAAGCAGGTCGCCCTCGCCCGCGATTCGCAGTCCGTGGACGCGGAAGCTGAAGGACCCCGAGGAGGTCCGCGATCCGGGGTAGTAGTCCACGCCGCCCGCGACGACGATGCGCGCACCGTCGGCCAGCAGGCCCTCCGGCAGCCGCAGGCGGTCGAAGTCCTTGCGCCACATCGCGCAGGGGAGGGACCCGTCCCCGTCGCGGAGGTCGAAGTAGACCGTGGCGGGCCGCACCCGCAGGCCCGAGAGCTCGCCGGTGAGCTGGACGCGGGCGAAGTCGCGCAGGCGCTCCTGCAGCCGCCGCGTGTACGTACCGACGGCGAACGGGCCCGGGAGCGCCGATCCGGCGACGCCTGCGGGGGAGAGCGGGTCAGGGCCGGACACGGGACCGCAGCGTACGCCGCGGGGCGGCCGGGGCCGCCCGGAGCCTCAGCGGACGCCGATGACGGCCGTGCGCGACCGGACGACCCGGCGCGTCGCAGGGTCGGTCCACGCGAGACGCACCCGCGTGGACCTCCGCAGCCTCACGGCCGCCTCGAGGTAGCCGCGGCGGGACTCCGTGCGGATCGTACGCAGCGTCCGGTACTTCTTCGCGCCCTTCGGGCGGCCCTCGATCCGCACGGTCTCCCGGGTGTTCGGGCGGCCGATGCGCAGAAGGCCCCAGACCTTGGCGTTGCGCCCCGAGCGCACGACGTGCAGCGGGAAGCGGTACGCGGCGTACGCGGGCTTGCGCCGGCCCTGCAGCGTCTGCAGACCGCTCTGGAAGCTCGCGCCGAAGCGCTCTGCGGCGGTCCGCCCGGCGACCGGGCGGTCGTCGATGAGCAGGAACTGCGCCAGCGTCTTGACCGCCTTGTTGCGGGCGGTGATCCACTCGGCCTTGTTCAGGAACGCGGCCTGCTGGGCGTTGCTGACCCCGAGCGGGTCCGGCGGGGAGGTCTGGTAGCCGTACTCGGTGAGGTAGAGCGGGAAGCCGCCCTTCCCGGTGCCCGGGATCGGCGCGCCGTACCGCGCGAAGATCCGTCCCATCAGGGAGCCGAGCGCCTTGAGGTTGCCGGTGGTGAAGAACTCGCGGTCCTTGGGAACCACGTCCGGCCCCTGCGAGAGCTCGTACGGGTGATGTGCGAGCCCGCTGACCTTGAAGAGGCCGGGATGTGCGTCGCGGAACGCCTCGACGGTGCCGGAGGTCGGGCAGCCGTTGCGCGTGGCCTCGGCGCCCCTCAGCGGCACGGCGTTGTCGTCGAGGCAGTACACGCGCAGGATGAAGCGGCGCGGCTTCATCGAACGGCTGATGCCCTTGACGTTGAGCCCCTTGGGTGCCATCTCGCCGACGAGCAGCGTGTCGCCGCCGTGGCCGCTGATGGAGAGTCCGGTGAACATCGCGTCTGCGAGCGCGCGGTAGATCTTGGGTGCCGCGTCGGCGAACCCGCCCGGGGCGGCGGGGTCCGGGACCCACTGCGGGGTGAGCCAGCCCGCCTGGTTGGGCTCGTTCCAGATCGACCAGTAGTCGGCGCGCGGGAGGGGCGCCGCGCCCGGCGCCGGGGCGAACGTACCGCTGTAGCGCGAGCCGACCGCGGTGACGAACCGGGCGAACTCCACCGGGTCGGGCTCGTAGGTCCCCTGCAGGTCCGCGCGCTCGGAGGTGCCCGCCGCCCAGCGCGGGACGGGCGAGGTGAGGTTCATGTTCACCTTGATGCCGCGGTTGGCCGCGTTGACGAGGAGCTTGTCGTAGCGCACCCAGGCGCCCGGGTCGTACTGGGCGGGATCCGACGCGTTGAAGGCCGGCTTGGTCTGCGAGGCGTTCGCCGGGGCGACGAGCGCCCAGAACACGGAGACCCGGATGCGGTCGACGCCGAGGTCCTTCAGCTTGTCCAGCGTCCGCTTCTGGACGGTCTCCTGCGCCGGGCTGAACGACTGACCGCTGGGGAGCGGGCCCGTCCTCTCGGTCCCGTAGACGAGCAGCGGGTCGTCCTGGAACATCGATTCCTGGGTCGTCGAGGCGTTCGCGGGGGAGGCCACGCAGGCGACCGCGAGCAGCAGCAGGAGGATGAGGGTTCGGGCGGATGCGTGAGGCACGGTGTGAGGGGCTCCTTCAGCGCGACAGGGCGCGCACGGTCTCCCTGAACGCCAACAGCGCAGGCTTGCGGACGATGCGGTCGCCCTGCAGTCGGTTCAGGCCGGCGTAGGACGACCAGTTGGCCTTCCTGACCTGCGGCGAGAGCCAGGTGTACCAGCTGACGGCGTGGATCCCGAGTTCGCGGCGCGCCCGGGTCAGGACCCGGAACGTGCTGCGCAGCCGGTCCGCCTGGCCGCGCTCGGTGGTGTCCCAGGTCGCGAACGCGCGCCGGTCCGGCGAGTCTCCGCCGCTCGACGAGAACGCGATCTCGCTGAGCACGATCGGCATCGAGCGCTGGCCGCGAGAGGCGGCGACCTTGCGGGTCGAACGGACGGTGGCGAGGACCCCCCGCGCGTTGCGCGTGTACGGGTGGATCGCGATGACGTCGAAGGTCCCCTTGCCGCCCGCCTCGTAGATCCGCCGCAGCGCGGTCCAGGCCGGGACGGACCCGTTGGTGAGGCCACCCAGCGCGATCCGCGCCCCGGGGTCGACCGCGCGGACCGCCACGCGGGAGGCGCGCAGCAGCGGCACGTAGCCCTTCTGGAAGTCGGGCTCGTTCCAGAAGACGTTGAGGTTCATCTCGTTCCAGACCTGCCAGGTCCGGATCGGCACCCGTCGCCGCGGGGCTGCCGTGGACCACAGCGTGCCGCTTGGCCCGTAGCGGCGGGCGAGCGTCGCCAGGAACCGGGCGTACGGCTCCGGGGCGCCGGGCGGCGACCCGTAGCGCCGCGTCTCGAAGATCGAGCCGGGGTACTTCGCGGCCCAGTCGGGCGCGTGCAGGACGACGGGGAGGGACCGCAGACCCTGCGCCGCGAGCAGGCGCACGAGGCGGTCGCTGTGGCTCAGGTCGGTCGGGATGCCGCCGACGTCGGTGAACCGCCCGCGCTGGTCCTCCGGGACCTCGGCGGCCGAGCCGTAGGGCTGGGCGTTCGCCCAGTCGATCGCGAACCGCACCGTCTGCGCACCCGACGCCTTGATCCGCGGTGCCTCGCGCTCCAGCACCCCGGGGGTCTCGGTCGCCGGCCCGTCGATCATGACGCCGAAGAACCCCTGCGGAACCCTGGCGGCGGCGACGGAGGGGGCCGCGGCCGCGGCCGCGAGGACGCAGGCCACGGTCAGACGGACGACCCGGGGCACCCGTCCGAGGATAGCCACGGGCGGGTCGCGGACGCGCCACCGGACGGCGGTCGCGTAGGTTGCGGCGCGTGGAACGCCGCCTGCGCCTCCCGCTGCTGGGCCTCGTGCTGCTCGCGGCGGCGCTGCGCTTCCCGACCCTCGGACTGCAGTCGTACTGGTCCGACGAGGCCGCGACCGTCGACGTGCTGCGTCATCCGTTCGGCGAGCTGCTCGGCGCGGTCCGCGACCAGGAGTCGACACCCCCGCTGTACTACCTCCTGGCCTGGGGCTGGACGCAGGTCCTGGGGGACGGTGAGGCGGCGCTCCGTGCGCTCTCGGCGCTCTTCGGCGTGCTCACCGTGCCCGTCGCCGCCGCGATCGGCGCGCGGCTCGGCGGCGTCCGCGCGGGGCTCGGTGCCGCCGCGCTCGTGGCGACCAGTCCGCTGCTGGTCTGGTTCTCCCAGGAGGCGCGGGCCTACGCGCTCCTCGTCCTGCTGGCCGCGCTCTCGGTGCTCGCGCTGCTGCGGGCGGTCGAGCGGCCGGAGACCGGGCGCCTGCTCGTCTGGGGGGCGCTGGTCGCCGCCGCGCTGGCAACGCACTTCTTCGCGCTGTTCCTCGTGCTCGGCGAGGCCGCCTGGCTGGGCTGGGCGCTGCGCGCCGACGCTCGTTCCCTCGCGCGGGCCGCGGCGCTCCCGGGGCTCACCGGGCTGGCGCTCCTGCCGCTGGCGCTCGACCAGCGGTCGGCGGGCCGCGCGTCCTTCATCGGGGACGAGCCCCTGGGGACCCGGGTCCTGCAGGTCCCCAAGCAGCTGCTCGTCGGGTACTCCGCGCCCGGTGAGCTGGTCGCCGGGGTGCTCGCGGCGCTGCTGGTCGGCGCGGCGGCCGTCGGGCTGCGGCGCGCGCCCGGACCTGTGCGAGCGCTCGCCGCGCTCACGGGCGCCGCGATCGCGGTACCGCTGCTCCTGGTCGCGATCGGGGACGACTACGTCGTCACCCGCAACCTTCTGGCCGTCGCGGTCCCGCTGCTGGCCGTGCTCGCCGTCGGCTTCGCGCTGCTGCCCCGCACGGCCGGGATCGTGGCGCTGGCGGCGCTGGCGACGGTCGGCGGCGTGACGGCGATCGCCGTCCAGCTCGATCCCGAGGCCCAGCGCGAGGACTGGCGCGACGCCACCGCCGCCGTGGGGCGGGCGGCGGAAGGCCGGGGCCGGGTGGTCCTCGTGCTGCCCGGCAGCGGGCGGGCCGCCGTCGAGCACTACCTGCCGGGCTCGCGCCTGCTGCGGCGCGCCACGGTCGTCGACGCGCTCGCGGTCGTGAGCGCCGAGGGGACGCGGGCCGGCGGCCGCAGTCCCGCGCTGGCGCTCCCCGCCGGGGTTCCGGGGTTCGGGCCGCCGACGGTCGTGCGCGGCGACGGGTGGGCGTCGGAGCGCCTCGCCGCGGTCGACCCGGTGGGTGCCGCGGTCGACCCGGGAGCCCTCGGGGCGATCGCTCCCGGCGTCGTCGTGCTGCTGCAGCGCGCACCCTGACGGTGCTGCGCCCGCAGCTCGAGGTCGGGCGCAGCACGCGGACCGCCACCGTTCGCGACCTCAGCGAGAAGGGGCCGGCCGAGAAGCGCGCGTGGCTCGGCTCGCCGTTCCGCCGGCCTACCGCAGGGTGTCGGTGACCGACGCGAGCGCGTCGATGCCGGCCTCGCGGTGCGTGCCGCGGACCTCGCCGGAGAAGCCGAGCCGTGTGAGGCGCTCGATCTCCTGCTCGCCCAGGATCCGGGCAGGGTGCTCGGCCGGGAGGCCGCGGATCATCTTCGCGATCCGGTTGCGCAGCTGGAGCGCGAAGTGGGGCGTGGACGCGCCCATGAGCTCGCGGACGTCGTCGACCGTGACCTGCTGGCCGCGACGGTCGCTGCGCTCGGGGGACTCTGCTTCGCTCACGGCGTGCTCCGGGGGGTGGTGGTGGACGTCGGTCCCGTCGGCGCCCGGGTGGTCGCCGTCGGCTGCGTGGTCGTGGGCTCCGCTGCGGCGGCGTTCACCGGGGCGATCTCCAGGAGGCCGTCGATGGTGGCCTGGACCTCGACGCCGACCGCCTTCTCGTCGCCCACGATCCAACCGTGATTGTAGACGCCACGCACCGGGTCCCGGTCGTAGCCGGGCTGCACGTCGAGCAGGAACTGCTCCAGCGGGCGGGGCAGTGTGCCCGCGGACGGCACGACGAGGAGCGGTCCGTACGTCCCGCTCGCGGAGAGCGGTGACGCCGCGGCCGCGTCGGTCGGGCGGCTCGCGTTGGCGAAGACCAGCCCGTGGCCGGGGTCGACGATGCCCCAGCCGAACTCCCCGTCGCGGAAGCGCGCGAACGCCACGGCGTTCGAGACCGGGTCCTGGTCGCCCACGCGGGTGACGGCCCCGACGGCGCGCAGCGCCCTGGTGACCTTCGGGGAGATGATCGTCGACGGGCCGAGGATGTAGATCTTCGGCTTGCTGTGCGCCTTGATCGCGGCGAGCGTCTCGGGGGGCACGGTGTCCTTGCGGACGAAGAGGATCGGGTCGCCGGACTTCGCGGCCCACGCGGCCGCCGGCATGGCGTACTCGGGCGCGTCGCTGCTGACGACCAGCACGCGACCGCTGTCCGACCCGCGGACGGCGCGACCGAACGCGTCGATCGCCCGCGCGACGGCAGCCGGGTCCTTGCCTCCGATGTCGGTGGTCTTCAGCCGCGCCGGCCGGAAGACCCCGCCGACCCGGATCACCTGCGCGCCGCCCGCCTGGGCGGAGCCGGTCGGGGCCAGGTCCTTGAGCGCCTCGATCGTCACCGCGGGGCCATCGCCGTCCGACAGGAGGATGGGCGCCCGCACGGGCGGGGCCATCAGCGACGAGGCGGCCAGCGCGATCCGCCAGTCCTTGGCCGGCACCAGCGCGACGGCGGCCGGACGCTGCTCCCGTGTCTGGGAGGGGTACACCGCGCGCGCGACCGCCGCGGCGTTCGCGGCCGGATCCCCGCCGCCGACGCGCGTGGTGTTCTTCGTCGCGAAGCCGGGGAAGCCGAGGTCCGTCGCGGCGTCCTTCTCGGTGCTCTTGATCCCGATCCCGGGGTTCTCGACGGCCTGCTGGTCGCTCTCGTCCTTGCCGCAGCCGGACGTGGCGAGCGCCAGGGCGAGGGAGGAGGCGAGCAGGACGGTGCGGGTGGGGCGGTGCATGCAGGCGCGACCTTATCCACGTCGGCCGCCGTCGCGCGCCTGTCCCGGAGCCTCGACGGGGCACGACCGCACCGCTGCGGACCAGACCGCGCCGACGCGCCATTGCACGGTGGATCGCAGGATCAGGGGCTGCAATCCGCCGTGCACTCCGCTAGGCTGCCGCCAACGCCGAATCCTGGACGGAATCCCAGGAACGGGGGACCCGAGTCGTTGGGGCTAATCCGGGCAGTACCGCCCGGACGCGCTGGTTCTTTCTGCGCGAGCCCGTCAGCTAACCCCGCAGGCCGTCGAAAGAAAGTTCGTCTGCGTGCTCCGACTCCGGGCTCTCGTCCTCATAGCCGTCTTCAGTCTGTTCGCCGTCGCCCCCGTGGCGGCCGGTGCGGCGGAGAAGGACCCCGCGGTGCAGTCCGAGGAGACCGCTGCCGCCGGCGGGGCCGAGTACGGGACCGTCGACCCGGACGCCTACCCGACGGTCCGCGGGGACGTCGCGGTGATCGACGACGATGGCATCGCCGCCGCGCCGGAGAACGCGCCCGACGAGGTCAAGCAGATCATCTGGGCCGGCAACGAGATCATCGGCAAGCCGTACCGCTATGGCGGGGGGCACGGCGAGGACTTCGAGGACACGGGCTACGACTGCTCGGGCACGGTGTCCTACGCGCTCGCCGGCGGCGACCTCCTGCGCCGCCCCCGCGACTCGCGCAGCTTCTTCCGCTGGGGCGCGGCCGGCAAGGGCGACTGGGTCACGATCTACACCGCCTCCGGTCACATGTACATGACCGTCGCCGGGATCCGGCTCGACACCAGCGCCGCGGACCACCGCGGTGGCGCCAAGGGCCCGCGCTGGCGCCCGCTGCGCAAGTCGAACAAGGGCTACAAGACCCGCCACCCCGCCGGGCTCTAGGGACGGGTCCGGTAGGCTCGGGAGGACAGTCCCACCTGAGCTTGAGGAGTCCGTATGGCCGGAATGACCGGACGCATGTCCACCGTCATCAAGGCGAAGATCTCGAAGATGCTGGACAAGGCGGAGGACCCGTCCGAGACGCTGGACTACAGCTACCAGAAGCAGCTGGAAGCGCTCCAGAACGTCAAGAAGGGCATCGCCGACGTCGTGACCTCGAAGAAGCGGCTGCAGATGCAGTCGCAGAAGCTCGAGCAGTCCGTCGTCAAGCTCGACACCCAGGCACGCCAGGCGCTGTCCGCGGGCAACGAGGAGCTCGCGCGCACCGCGCTCGAGCGCAAGCAGCTCGCGCAGACCGAGCTGCAGTCGCTCGACCAGCAGGTCGCCGAGCTCGAGGGTCAGCAGCAGAAGCTGATCGACTCCGAGAAGCGCCTGCGCGCGAAGATCGAGGCGTTCCGGACCAAGAAGGAGGTCATCAAGGCGCAGTACTCGGCCGCGGAGGCCCAGGTCCGGATCTCCGAGGCCGCCACGGGCGTCGGCGAGGAGATGGCCGACGTCGGGCTCGCCATGCAGCGCGCGGTCGACAAGACCGAGAACATGAAGGCGCGCGCCGATGCCGTCTCCGAGCTGGAGGCCGCCGGCACGTTCGAGGACCTCACGCAGCTCGGTGAGGGCGGCTCCGACGACATCGACCGGCAGCTCGCGGAGCTGACGAGCGGCAGCATGGTCGACGACGAGCTCGCGAAGATGCGGGCCGAGCTCGGCGGCGGCGCGGCCTCGCCGCAGATCGAGGCGGGCACCGAGTCCGCGGAAGCCCCCGAGGCCCCGGCCACGCAGCCGGCCCAGGAGGACAAGCCGTGATCGTCCGCATCTCCAACGAGGATCAGTACCGGATCCCCGACGAGCACCAGGGCCCGCTGAACGACCTCGACAACGCGGTCGTCGCGGCCGTCGAGGCGGACGACGAGGACAAGTTCCACGAGACCTTCGAGGAGCTCCTGCAGTACATCCGCTCCAACGGCGTCGTCCTCGGGGACGACGAGCTGGAGACCTCGACCGTCATCGTCCCGCCCGCGGACATGTCGTTCACGGAGGCCGCCGCGGACTTCACCGGCGACGGCCTCATCCCGGACTGAGGACCGCCGGGAAGCGATGCGCCGGCCCCGAGACCGGGTCCGGCGCTCCGCTCACCGGGCCGGGTGCAGGCGGCACGGCCGGACCACTCGAGGAGCGCCGACGTGGTTGGGTGGGCCGGTGCGCCCGCTCGAACATCCGGACCACCGGCTCCTGGTCACCATCCCGATCAGCCACTACTGCGAGAAGGCGCGGTGGGCACTGGATCGGGCCGGCCTGGAGTACGTCGAGGAGCGGCACGTGCAGGTACTGCACCGGCGAGCCGCCCGGCGGGCGGGCGGTGCGGAGACGGTCCCGGTCCTGGCGACGCGCGATGGCGTGTTCGCGGATTCCCGGGCGATCCTCTTCTACGCGGACGCCCACTGCAGGACCGACCGCCGCCTGTACCCGCAGGACGTCGCCGCTCGCGCGGAGGTCGTGGCGCTCGAGGAGCGCTGGGACACCATCCTGGGCCCGGAGGGTCGGCTGTGGATGTACTTCCAGACCCTGGTGCTGCCGGAAGCGTTCGCGGGCTTCAACCTGACCGGCGTCCCCGACTGGGAGCGCCGCGCCTGGCCGTTGCTCTTCCGCCTGGGGAAACCGGTGGTCAACCGCCACCTCGGCGTGAGCCCGGAGACGGCCGCGCGGGCGGGGCGACGGGTCGACAAGGAGCTCGACGCGGCGGCCGCGCTCCTGGCCGACGGCCGCCGGTACCTCACCGGGGACGCGTTCACCGCCGCCGACCTCACCTTCGCGGCACTGTGCGCGCCGCTCGTCGTCCCGCCGCAGTACGGGGTCCCGCTGCCGCAGCCACAGGACATGCCCGACGCGATCGCCGAACAGGTCCGCGCGTGGCGGGCCCATCCGGCCGGGGCGTTCGCCCTGCGGATGTTCGCCGACGAGCGGCGGGGATGACGGGGGGTGGCGCTGCCCTTCGTCGTCCGGTGGTAGCAGCGGTCTAGAGCGGGACGCCCCAGAGGGGGAACCAGCGCTCCAGCTCCGGCTCGATCGGCAGATCGCCGCCGTATCGCGCCTTCAGCTGCAGCTCGCGCTCGTTGTTGCGTGCCTGGGCGCCGTCGGCGGGCACGAACGGGTACCAGGATCCGCGCTTGATGTTGTAGATCCAGTAGAGCGGGCCGTGGGCGTCCTGGTAGGCGAAGACCGCAGCCAGCGTGCGGTCCCCGTACCCGGCGATCGCCAGCGCGTCGTTGATCGCGTGCACGCCGACGACGAGGTCCTCGACGTCGGGGTCCGTGAGGATCATCCAGCGGTAGCCGAAGCTGTCGTCCTGCGAGGAGACGGTGGTGCCGGTCTCCTCGCCGGTGCCGTGGAGCACCTCCTCCATCTCCGTGACCACGCGGGAGAAGTCCGCGGTGCCCAGGGACTGGAAGACGATCCCCGCCGTGCCGCGGGAGGTGATCCCGTCGACGTCGAGCGTGATGTGCGCGGTCGACAGCGCGAACAGCCGGTCCTTCGCAGCGGGCTGGGCGACCTTGCGCTTGCCCAGCAGTGCGTCGAGGAACCCCATCAGCGGCCCTGCAGCTGACCCTCGAGGCGCTCCAGCGCCGCGATCCGCTTGTCCATCGGCGGGTGGGTCGCGAACAGCTTGCCGATGGCCGACTTGGCGTTCGGCGGGAAGATGTAGAACGCGGCCATCTCGCTGCTCGCCCGCAGGTCCTGCTGAGGAATGCGGTCCATCCCGCCGCTGATCTTCATGAGCGCCGAGGCCAGCGCGCTCGGTCGCCCGGTCAGCACGGCGGCGCCGCGGTCGGCGGAGAACTCGCGGTAGCGCGACAGCGCCTGCATGAGGAAGAACGAGATCACGTAGACCGCGAGGGACACGGCGATCACCGCGAGGAATCCGGGACCGTCGTCGTCGTCCGAGCCGCCGTGACCGCCGCCGAAGAGGAAGCCGAACTGCAGGATCATCGCGGCGACCGAGGCGAAGAAGCTCGCCAGGGTCATGATCATCACGTCACGGTTGGCGATGTGCGCGAGCTCGTGCGCCATGACGCCCTCGAGCTCGGCAGGGGTCAGCAGATCCATGATGCCGGTGGTCGCGCACACCGTCGCGTGCTTCTGCGAGCGCCCGAGCGCGAACGCGTTGGGCATGTCGGTGTGGGCCACGGCGACCTTCGGCTTGGGGAGGTCGGCCTGGAGGCACAGACGCTCGATCATCGCGTGCAGCTCGGGTGCCTCCTGGGGGGAGACCTCCCTGGCGCCCATGGCGCGCAGGCCGATCGCCTCGCTGGCGAAGAGCTGGACAGCCACGAGGCCACCGGCGAACACGGCGATGATGACGCCCGAGGCACCTGCGGCGAACAGCACGCCCATGAACGCCACGTAGACGGCGCCCAGCAGGAACATCGTCAGGAGCATTCTGGCCTGCAGGCCGGTGTCCTTGCCGAAAGAGGTCGGTCTCATGTTGCAGATGGTGACAGGCACACCTCACGGGCGGCTCAATACGGCGTCCTCACGTTCTGTGCGGTCGCGCACGCAGGACCCGTTGCAGTGCGTCGTCGCCCATCGGACCGTTGCTAGCGTGGACCGGCGTGCGCCTGCGCCTGCTGCTCATCTCTGTCCTCGCTCCGCTCGTCCTCTGGGCGTCCCTGCCCGTGCTCTCGACCGGGCAGGAGCCGAAGGCGAGCAGCGCCGCGATCCAGAAGAAGATCGAGGTCACGCAGGGCAAGATCGGCAAGCGCAAGGGCACCGAGCGCGTCCTCTCGAAGGACATCACCGTCTACACGGAGCGGATCGAGACGCTCCAGGAGCGCATCGACCGCTTCAACCGCCGCCAGGCCGTCATCCAGGCCGACCTGGACACCCAGCGCGCGGCGCTGACCCGCATCCAGGAGGACCTGCGCTCCGAGCGCCGCCGCCTCGTGCGGCTGAAGGCCCGCCTCGTCGAGGCGCGGGGGATCCTCTCCAAGCGCATGGTCGAGCTCTACAAGGCCGACACGCCTGATCTCGTCACGGTCGTGCTCAACGCCGACGGCTTCGCCGACCTGGTCGAGCGCGGCGACTTCCTCGAGCGCATCCACGAGCAGGACCGCACGATCGTCACGCTCGTCCGTAGCGCCCGGAAGGACGCCGCGAGCACCGCGGAGCGGCTCGACAAGCTCGAGCGCTCCCAGCAGCGCACGACCGAGCGCATCACCGCCCGCCGCAACGAGATCGCCGAGATCAAGCAGGCGATCATCGACACGCGCGTCGGCAAGGAACGGACGCGCGCCGGCAAGGAGGCTGCGCTCTCGAAGGTCCGCGTGGAGCGCAAGGATCTCGAGAACCACCTCGAGGGGCTCGAGAAGGAGCAGGCGAAGATCGAGGCCAGACTGCGGGGTCCGGCGGCCATGTCGCCCCCGGCCGGCGGGTTCAAGGGCACCGGTGGCCCGCTCTCGATGCCGACCAGCGGCCAGTTCACCAGCCCGTTCGGTCCGCGCTGGGGGCGTCTGCACGCCGGGATCGACATCGCCGCCCCCATCGGCACCCCGATCTACGCCTCCGACAACGGCCGGGTGATCCTCATGGGTCCGACCGGCGGGTACGGCAACTACACCTGCGTGCAGCACACCGCCGCCATGTCCACCTGCTACGCGCACCAGTCCGCCTTCGCCACGTCCGTCGGCGCGAACGTCCGGCGCGGCCAGCGGATCGGCAGCGTCGGCAACACCGGCAACTCGACCGGCCCGCACCTCCACTTCGAGGTCCGGATCAACGGTTCGCCGGTGAACCCGATGGGCTACCTCTGATCGAGCCGTCCCGGTACGTGGCGCGGCCGCGTACTCTTCGGAGCCGATGAAGCCCGAGATCGACCTCCTCGGCCTGCCGCTCAAGACGTTCGGGCTGATGTTCGCGCTCGGGTTCCTGGCCGCCGGTGCTGTCCTGTCGCGCCGCCTGAAGGAGCAGGGACGACCCGTCGACTGGTCCTACGAGCTGATCTTCGCGGGCCTGGCCGGCGGGCTGATCGGCTCGAGGCTCGCGTGGATCGCCCAGAACTGGGACGAGGCGTCCGACGACCTGGTCGGCGCGCTGTTCAGCGGGTCCGGGCTCGTCTGGTACGGCGGCGCGATCGGCGGTGCGATCTTCGTCTGCGTGTGGGCGTGGCGGCGCGGCATCCTCGGGATCGACCTGCTGGACCTCTGCGCCCCGGCGCTCGCCCTCGGCTACGCGATCGGCCGCATCGGCTGCCAGATCTCCGGGGACGGCGACTACGGCCAACCGACCGACCTGCCGTGGGGCATGCCCTATCCCGAGGGAACCGTGCCGACCACCGACGACGTCCACCCGACGCCGATCTACGAGACGTTCGGCCAGGGGATGCTGGCCTGGGGTCTGTGGACCATGCGCGATCGGGTGCGTCCCGGCGTCGTCTTCGCCGTGTACCTGCTGATCGGCGGGCTCGAGCGGTTCCTGGTCGAGTTCATCCGTCGCAACGACCCGGTGGCGATCGGCCTGACGACCGCCCAGTTCGAGAGCGCGCTGATGATGCTCGCCGGCGCGGTGTGGCTCATCGTGCTGCTGCGCGGCGGCGGTCTGCGGGCACAGGGCGTCACACCGGCCGCCCCGGGCGGCAGGACCCCGAGGCCGGCGACCGCCTGATGTCCACCGGCGGGCGCTCACCGCTGCGTCTCCGCGGCCGGGCCCTCGTCGCCGGTGCGGGATCGACGGCTGCGCTCGTCGGCGCCGTTGCCGCCGTCGCCCTGGTGGGCGCAGGGCTCGTCGCCTTCGACGCCTGGCCGCGGCCCGCGCCCGCAGACAGCATGTCGGCTCTCCCGCTGGCCCCCGGCACGACGACCACCGCAACCATCGCAGCGTCGACGGGCGCGGCGGCCGTGAGCCCCGCCACCACCTCGCCGGCCGCGGTGCCCGCGAGCAGCGGACGGTCCGCCGGACCCGGCGGCACCGCCGATCGCTCGTCTCCGGGCGCGCCGCGCGACGGGGCTGCCCCCTCGGTGACGCCCGCTCCGCCCGGCGCCGGCGGTGCACCGCCCGCCGACCCATCGCCACAGGCGACGCCCGCCGGGATGACGGACGGCCTCGACGACGCCGGGTCCCAGGCCGGCCAGGCCGTCGCCGACGTCACCCGTGAGACCGGTCGGCAGATCGATGCCGTGGTCCCAGGGCCGCCCGGCACCGCGGTCGGCACGCTGACCGACGAGAGCTCCGACGCGGTCGTGCAGGCCGCCGAGATCGTCGCTCAGGCCCTCGAGCGACTGCCGGGCTGAGCGGCGGCGCCGCGGAACACCTTCTGCAGGTGGCGCAGCACGACGCCCTGCAGCTCGGCGTCGTGCTGGATCGAGCGGTGATGACCGCCGGGCGTCACCACCAGCCGGCTGCCGGGCGCCGCGGCGTGCAGCTCGCGGGAGAGCTGGACGGGGACCGACTCGTCGCCCTCGGCGTGCAGCAGGAAGAGCCGCGGCCCGCAGGCCGTCGCGGCGGCGGAGGCGTCGTGGCGGTCCAGCGCCTCCACCACGGCGTCCCGGTCCAGGGCGAACGCGAAGCGCCCGGCGACGACGCCGCGACGCAGCAGGTCGGCCGAGGCCGGGCAGATCGCGATCACGGCGTCCGCCCGCGTCGCCTCGGCGGCGACCAGCGCGAAGTAGCCGCCCATGCTGGATCCGCGCAGCGCGAGCGGCACGGGGGAGGGCGCCGCCGGGCGCAGCGCGGCGACCCGGTCGCGCAGGTGCGCGGCCATCGCGACGACGTCCTCGACGGCCCGCCCGTCCATCGGCGCGTCGCTCTCGCCGTGCCCGCGCTGGTCGAAGCAGAGCGCGGCGATCCCGACCGTCCGGCATCCACGCGCGAAGTCCTGGTGGGACTCCTTCGTCGACCCGGCGCCGTGCAGGACGAGCACCGCGCCCGACGGCGGGCGCTCCACCGGGGGAAGGAAGAGCGAGTAGGCGAGCCCGCGGTGGCGCCCGAGCTCCTGCGGCTCGTCGACCGTCACGATGCGCGTCCCGGGGCGTGGCATCGGTGAAGGGTCGCAGGCTGACATGATCCGCCGCCCATGGCCGCGGCACAGCAGCTCTCGCACGTCTGGCCTCTCGGCAGCACCGTCGACGAGCGAGGCCGCCTCATCCTCGGCGGGTGCGACGCCGTGGAGCTGGCCCGGGAGTTCGGCACCCCGGCGTACGTGGTCGTCGTCGATGACGTCCGGGCCCGGGCGAGGGCCTTCGTCGACGCGTTCTCCGCGCGCACGCAGGACTTCGAGGTCTCCTTCGCCTCCAAGGCCTTCCCGTGCACCGCCGTCTACCGGCTGCTTGCGCAGGAGGGGATCGGCTGCGACGTCGCCGGTGGAGGCGAGCTCGCGCTGGCGCTCCGGGGCGGGTTCGAGCCCGGCCGGATCACGCTCCACGGCAACGCCAAGAGCGAGGCGGAGCTGCGGTTCGCCCGCGAGGCCGGCGTCGGGACCGTCGTGCTGGACTCGCTGGACGACCTCGAGCGCCTGGAACAGGTCGTCGCCGCCGACGGCCTACGCCCGCAGACGGTGCTGATCCGGGTCACCCCGGACGTGCGCGGCGCCACGCACGCCGGGATCTCGACCGGCCAGGCCGACTCGAAGTTCGGCCTCGGGCCGGACGCGGCGCGCGAGGCCATCGCCCGGGCCGGTGCGAGCCCCCACCTGGACCTCGAGGGCCTGCACCTGCACATCGGGTCGCAGCTGCTCGAGCTGGAGCCGTTCCGCGCCGCCGTCGCAGCGGTCGCGCCGCTCGGCGACTTCCGGACCTACAACCTCGGCGGCGGGCTCGGCGTGGCGTACACCGCCGACCAGCGGCCGCCGTCCATCGAGGACTACGTGGACGCGAAGGTCACGGCGGTCGAGGAGCTGATCGGTCCCGGCAAGCGGATCGCCGACGAACCCGGCCGCGCCCTCGTGGCCAACGCGGGCGTCACGCTCTACTCGGTGGAGACGGTCAAGCGCAACGTCTCAACCTGGGTCGCCGTCGACGGCGGCATGTCGGACAACCTGCGCCCGATGCTCTACGGCGCCCGCTACGAGGCGGTGGTCGCCGACCGCGTCGGACACGAGGTCCCGGCCGGCGACCCGGTCGTGAAGATCACCGGCAAGCACTGCGAGAGCAGCGACGTCATCGTCGACGGCGTGGCGCTTCCCGACCCGCGGATCGGCGACGTGCTCGCCACCCCGGTCACCGGGGCCTACGGCCACGCGATGGCCAACAACTACAACGGTGCCTTGCGGCCCCCGATCGTCTTCGTCGAGAACGGCGACGCCCGGGTGGTCGTCCGCCGAGAGACCTACGAGGACCTGTACGCCCGTGACGTCTGACCCCTTCCGCATCGGCCTGCTCGGCCACGGCACCGTCGGTGCCGCCTTCGCCGAGCTGCTGCCCGCACGCGCCGACCACGTCGCCGCGACCACCGGGCTCCGCCCCGAGATCACCGGGGTGTTGACGACCTCCCGCGGCACCTTCGAGGAGGTGCTCGCCGGCAGCGATCTCGTCGTCGAGCTCATCGGCGGCCTGGAGCCCGCGCGGACCTACGTGCTCGACGCGATGGCCGCGGGCAAGCACGTGGTGACCGCGAACAAGCAGCTGCTGGCCCACCACGGCGAGGAGCTGTGGGCCGCGGCGCGCGAGCACGGGGTGCAGCTGCGCTTCGAGGCCGCGGTCGCCGGGGTCGTGCCGGTCATCCGCGTCCTGCAGGAGTCGCTGGCCGCCGCGCACGTCGACCGCGTCCACGGGATCGTCAACGGGACGACGAACTTCATCCTCACCCAGATGGCGGCGACCGGCGCCTCCTACGAGGACGCCCTCGCCGAGGCCCAGCGCCTGGGCTACGCAGAGGCCGACCCGACCGACGACGTCAACGGCAAGGATGCGGCGGCCAAGATGGCGATCATCGCCCGCCTGGCGTTCGACACTCCCGTGCATCTCGACGACGTCCGCTACGAGGGGATCGAGCAGATCACCAAGGAGGACATCGCGTACGCGCGCGACCTCGACCTGTCGCTCAAGCTCATCGGCACCGCCGAGCGCGTCGGGGACGGCCTCTCGGTGCGCGTGCACCCGGCGTTCCTCTACGCCGCGCACCCGCTCGCGTCGATCGGCGGCTCGTTCAACGCCGTCACCGTCGAGTCGCCGGCGATCACCGAGATCACGATGTCCGGCCCCGGGGCCGGTGGTCCGCAGACCGCCAGTGCGGTCCTGGGCGACGTCATCAGCGCGATGATCCCTCCCGCATCCACACCGGAGACCACGCAGCGGCTGGAGATCGTCGACGACGCGCTGTCGGCCTTCTACCTGCACCTCGAGGTCGAGGACCGGCCCGGCGTGCTCGCGCAGATCGCCCAGCTGCTCGGCCTGCAGGGCGCGTCGATCAAGAGCGTCGTGCAGCAGGGGACCGGCTCCGGCGCACGGCTCGTGATGGTCGTCCACCCGATGCTCGAGTCCAAGTTCTACGCGGCCGTCGACCTGATCTCGCGGCTGGAGTTCCTCCGCGGCACGCCCCGGGCGATCCGCGTCCTCGATGAGGAGTTCGCCTCGTGAACAGCACGTACCCGTCCGGTCCGCCCTGCGCCCAGCGCGGCGGGCACGGCCACCCCGGCCTCATCCACCGGTTCCTCGACCGCTTGCCGTTCGAGGCCGACGACCCGATCACCACCCTGCAGGAGGGCTCGACGCCCCTCGTGCTCGCCGAGCGCCTCAGCGAGATCGTGGGCGCCGAGGTGTACCTCAAGATCGAGGGCGCCAACCCGACCGGCTCGTTCAAGGACCGCGGGATGTGCTGCGCGGTGACGCAGGCCAAGAAGGAGGGTGCCGAGGCGGTCATCTGCGCCTCCACCGGCAACACCGCCGCCAGCGCGGCCGCCTACGCCTCGCGGGCCGGGCTGAAGCCCGCGGTCATCGTCCCGGAGGGCAAGATCGCCACCGGCAAGCTCGCTCAGGCGCTCATGCACGGTGCCCGGGTGATCGCGCTGAGCGCGAACTTCGACGTCGCGCTCCAGTTGGTGCGCGAGCTCGTCGCCGAGCACCCGATCGCGCTCGTCAACTCGGTCAACCCGTACCGCATCGAGGGCCAGAAGACCGCGGCCTTCGAGCTGATCGAGGAGCTCGGCACGCTCGACGCGCTGTGCATCCCGGTCGGGAACGCAGGCAACATCACCGCCTACTGGAAGGGCTTCCAGGAGGCCGGTCACAGCCCCATGATGTTCGGCTTCCAGGCCGCTGGCGCAGCGCCGCTGGTGCACGGTGCGCCCGTGGAGAAGCCGGAGACGATCGCCAGTGCGATCCGCATCGGCAACCCGGCCCGCTGGGAGGAGGCGATGACCGCGATGACGAGTTCGTCCGGCCGCATCGCCGCGGTCACCGACGACCAGATCCTCGACGCCTACCGCTTCCTCGCCGCGAACGAGGGCGTCTTCTGCGAGCCCGCCAGCGCCGCCTCCGTCGCAGGCCTGATGGTCCACGGCGCGGGCGACGCGAAGCGGATCGCCTGCGTCCTCACGGGCCACGGCCTCAAGGACCCGCAGACCGCGCTGGAGCAGGCCGGCGGCGTCGTACCGTGCGAGCCGGACCTCAAGGCGGTCGAGAAGGCCGTGCTCGGCTAACCGCCGACCTTGACGCCCTTCCAGAACGCGACGCGGCCCTCGATCTCCTTGGCCGCGTCCTTCGCGGTCGGGTAGTACCAGGCGGCGTTGGCGTTGGTCTGCCCGTCGACGACGACGCTGAGGTAGCTCGCGGTGCCCTTCCAGGGGCACACCGAGGTGTGGTCGGTCTCGACGAACGCGCCCTCGGCGAGCGCGGAGCGCGGGAAGTAGTGGTTGTTCTCGACGACGATGGTGTCGTCGCTCTCGGCAATGACGGTGCCGTTCCAGGTGGCCTTCATGCACGGGGTACGCAGGGCGACGTGCGCACGGATCGCGTAGCGTGGACGCGATGCAGCGCCGACGCGTCGTCCGGGTCCCCGCCAGCAGCGCCAACCTCGGTCCGGGGTTCGACACGTTCGCCGCCGCGCTGGCGCTGCACGTCGAGGTCGAGGTGCAGGAGACCGGCCGCTTCGCGGTCGAGACCGACCTGAGGATCGCCCGGGACCGGCGCAACCTCGTCGTCCGCGGGTTCGAGCGGCTCGCACCGCCCGACGACTTCGTCTTCCGCATCACCTCGGACGTCCCGCTCTCCGGGGGACTGGGGTCCAGCGCCGCCGCGTACCTCGCCGGGCTGATGGCGGCCGACCACCTGTTCGAGCTCGACGCGGACCTGCTGACGCTCGCGACGGAGCTCGAGGGCCATCCCGACAACGTCGCGGCCGCGCTGCTCGGCGGCTTCGTCATCTGCGCCGACGGCCAGGCGACCCGGTTCGACCCGCCGACCGGCCTGGAGGCCGTGCTGGTGGTGCCCGAGGCCGCGGTACGCACGAAGGAGGCACGCGCCGCGTTGCCCGCCGAGGTGCCGATGGCGGAGGCGGTGTTCAACGTCGCGCACGGCGCCCTGCTGACCCTCGGGCTCACGCTCGGCGACTGGGACCTCGTGTCGCGTGGCCTCGCGGACAAGCTCCACCAGGACCGGCGCGCACCGCTCTTCCCGCAGTCCGCCGCCCTGCTCGGGCGGGCCCGCGAGCTCGGCGCGCTCGGGGCCACCGTGTCCGGCGCGGGACCGACCGTGCTCTTCTGGAGCCACTACGAGCAGACCGGCGGCCTGATCGAGGCGCTCCGGCGCGAGACGACGGGCTGGGCGGACGTGCACCGGGTGCCGTTCGAGACGCAGGGCGCGCGAGTCCGCGAGCTCTGAGCAGCGAACGCCGACGCGCCAGCTAGCTGCTCAACGGCATCGCTGTGCCGCTGAGCGGGGCAGGCTCCGAGGTCACGCCGCGGGCGCGACGCCGTCGAGCAGCGGCTTGAGGCGCTTGCGCTCCGCCGTGCGCCCGAGCCGCTGGAGCAGCTCGTCGGTCAGCCGAAGGTAGTCGGCGCCGAGGTCGGGGCGGTGGTCGAGGATGGAGGTCGCCCGCTCGGCCGAGTTGGCGTACGCGATCGACGACCGGATCGTCGTCTGGAACAGCTTGTCCCCGACGTGCTCCTTCAAGGACTCGAACGCCTCGCGCGAGTGCACGGTGCGCATGTCGGCGATGTTGAAGAACACCCCGAGCCACTGCAGGTCCGGGTTCAGCCCGTCCCGGGCGAGCTCGATGACCTCGAGCGCCTGCTCGACGCCCTGCAGCGCGAAGTACTGCGCCTCGGAGCTCAGCAGCGCGAAGTCGGCCGCCACCAGGGCGTTCACGGTCAGCAGGCCGAGGGCGGGCGGGCAGTCGATCAGGACGACGTCGTGGTCGTCGTCGACCGTCCGCAGCGCCTTGCGCAGCGTGAGCTCGCGGCCCATCTTGCCGGCCAGCAGCAGCTCGGACTCCGCCAGCGAGAGGTTCGCCGGGATCACGTGGATGGGCGGCCCGGGGGCTTCGCCGTGATCGGGTGCCGGGTGGACGGCGGACGGCGCCTTCGCCCGTCCGGCGAGCACATCGCCGATCGTCGGGGTCGCATCCGGCGGGATGTCCAGGTAGTCGGAGAGGTTGCCCTGGGGGTCGAGATCGACCGCCAGGACGCGCAGGCCGGTCCGCCGCAGCACGTCGGCGAGGGTGCGGACCGCCGTCGTCTTCCCGGTGCCGCCCTTCTGGGAGAGGATCGCGATCTTCTGGGCCACGCGCGGACAGTATCGCCCCGGGTGGCGGCGCCCGTCGCCGGGCGCTTCGTCCGCCCGAACGGGTGGGAGGGCCGCCTCAGCCGATGGGGACGGCCGTCCCGCTGACGCGGATGCCGCTGCCGGCCTGCGCCGGGACCTCGACGGTCAGCAGGTTGGGCCGGCCGAGGTCGTCGCCCTGGTGGATGGTGATCCGCGCCGGCAGGTCCACGAGCTCCTCGTCGCGGAGGTACGCCCCGAACGCGGCGGCCGCGGCACCCGTCGCCGGGTCCTCCACGACGCCGCCGGTCGGGAAGGGGTTGCGGACGTCGAAGACCGTGCCCGCGGGCGTCCGTCGGTGGACCAGTGCGACGGTCACCCAGTCCCGCGACTCCATCAGCGCGCGCAGCCGGTCGAAGTCGTAGTCGAGGTCGGCGAGGCGCTCCCGTGTCACCGCGGCGAGCACGAGGTGCTTCGCCCCGGCGAAGGCGACGCGCGGCGGGAGCCGCGGGTCGAGGTCCTGCGCGCTCCAGCGCAGCGCGGCGAGCGCCTCCTCGAGCTCCCCGCGGGACACCAGGTCGACCGCCGGCGTCACGCTCACGAGGGTGGCCATGGTGAGGCCGTCCGCGCCGACCGTGGTCGTGACGTCGATCCGCCCCGCGGCCGTGTCGAGGCGCAGCTCCCCGACGCCGTGGCGCTCCGCGTAGGCGACTGCGGTCGCGATCGTCGCGTGGCCGCAGAACGGCACCTCGATCGAAACCCACCCACCCGAGAAGTACCGGACGCTCAGAGCGCCGCCGTCCCCCGGCGTCACGAACGCGGTCTCGGAGTAGCCGAGATCGGCGGCGATCGCCCGCATAGCCGGCTCGTCGAGACCCGACGCGTCGAGCACGACACCCGCGGGATTCCCGCCCTCGGGGACGGTCGTGAAGGCGGAGTACCGGAGGATCTCGGTCACCCGGGCCAGGATAATGGCCCGGGCGACGGCGCCTCTCAGGCGCTGGCGGTCTGCGCGCCGTCGGCGCTCGCGGCGTGGACCACCGTGTCGACGAACATGAGGCGGTGACGGCCGACGACGAGCTCGTCGCCGTGCCGCAGGACCCGCCACTCGACGCGCTCCCCGTTGACGAAGACGCCGTTCATGCTGCGGTCATCGACCACGCGGACGCCTTCGTCCTGGCGGACCAGCAGCGCATGGCGCCGCGAGACGGTGGGATCGTCGAAGCGCACGTCGGCGGTCAGGCTGCGACCGATCTTCACGTGCTCGGCGTCGACGATGACGACCCGCGTCTCGTCGCCGTCGCGGAAGGCGAGGTAGGTGCCGGGGGCGGGAGCGTGCTCGACGGCTGCCGCGACGAGCGCCTCGCGCTCCCGGACGTCGGTGTCGCCGCCGCCCGCACCCGGGCGGTCGAACCGGCCGCTGAGGAGCGACTCGCGCGCCACCTGGGTGCTGCCGCATTCGGGGCAGGCCGGGACGTCGGCGGAGCGGGAGAGCGGGCCCACGGCCCCGCACTTCTCGCAGCGGAACGCGCCGTCGCCGGCGATCGTGCCTGTCGTGAATGACTCCATTGCGACTCCTCGGACGGACTGGGGGGACAGGGGCGTTTCATCGGAGACCGCTCCACCGCGTGCGGTTGGCAAACCCTATGAGGTGAATCTACGCCGACCCTAAAGCGACCTGATTCCCGGTGTACCGGTCGTTCTGTGGACCATCGAGATGCAGACGCCTTCGCGGATCATGCCCCGAGGGCGCCGGACTGAATCCTCGGCATCCGCGGGCGGACGCGTGCACGGGAGGGGATCCGCCGGCCGGTGCCGAACACCAGCTCATGTTCCGACCGCTGCTGGGCCTCTCCGAACCGGACCTCGAGCGTCAGCTGCTGCGCAAGGGGGTCGGCCGCCTGCGTGCCGACCGCCACGCCTGCGCCGACTGCGGACGCACGCCGCTGGTCGGGGAGCAGGTGCACCACTACGGCAGTCGCACGGTCTGCCAGCTCTGCCGCTCGTCTCGGCGCGCGGAGCCCGAGAGCACCGACACCGTGCACCACAGCGAGCGCGGCCAGGCCGTGCGGCTGCGCGCACGACCGCTCTGAGCGGGCCGCGCACTAGACTGCGCGGCGTGGATCCCGTCGCTACCAGCACCGTCGTCTCCCGGCCGATCGAGGAGGTCTACGAGTACCTCGTGGACATCGCGAACCACGCCGAGTTCACCGATCACTTCCTCGTGGACTGGCACCTCACCCGCGAGGACTCCTACGGCGTCGGGGCGGGCGCGCGCTTCAAGATGAAGATGCGCGGCAACCGGTTCCCGTGGATGGACGTCACGATCGCCGAGGCGGTCAGGCCGCACCGGATCGTCGAGGTCGGTCGCGCCGGCAAGTTCAACCGGATCCGCACCGTCGGCGTCTACGAGCTCTCGCCCGCCTCGGGCGGCTCGACGCGGGTGACCTTCACGTCCGAGACGGTCCCGAAGACCCTGTCGGACAAGTTCCTCGAGTCGCTCGGCGTGCGCGGCATGATCAAGCGCAAGAACACCAGGGCGATGCGACGGCTGCGGTCGATCCTCGAGGAGGACCATGACCGCGGCGTCCGCGCCAGCGTCAGCGGCGGCGCACGCAAGCCCGCCTCGAACTTCCGGCTCTAGTCCGGACGCCGAACCAGGCGCGGGCTGGCGGCACGACGCGGACGTCCTTCATTAGACTCACGCGCCGTGACCCGTCGACTTCCCATCCTCGCGCTCGCCGCCACCCTCAGCCTCACGTTCTCCGCCTGCGAGGGCGAGAAGAAGGGCGAGACCGACCGCGGCGAGACCGAGGGCATCCAGGTGACCGTGGGCGACCTCCAGTACCAGGTCCAGATCTCCCGGGTCCTGAACGCGGCCGAGATCGAGGACAAGGGACTGCTGCAGGGCCTGCCGATCGCCGAGCAGGAGTTGCCCGAGGCCACCGAGTGGTTCGCGGTCTTCGTCCAGGCGCGCAACAACCGGGACGAGCCGCACGAGTCCGCCGAGGAGTTCGTGGTCGAGGACACGCTCGGTGAGGAGTTCGAGCCCATCGAGATCGACAACCCGATCGCCTACGAGCCGCAGGTCCTCCAGCCGGACGGCATCCTCCCGCCCCCGGACTCGATCGCGTCGTCGTTCAACACGAACGGCTCGATGCTCCTCTTCAAGGTCACGCGTGCCGCACTCGAGAACCGCCCGCTCGAGCTGGTCATCAAGGACCCGCAGGACCCGACGAAGTCGGCGCACGTCGACCTCGACGTCTGAGCCTCAGCGGTCGAGCGCGGCCTGCATGACCTGCCGCGCGACCGGCGCGGCGGTGTCGCCCCCGGCGCCCGCCCGGACGAGCATGACCCCGACGGCGACCTTCGGATCTCCTGCGGGGGCGTAGGACGAGAACCACGCGGAGGTGTCGGTCGGGTCGGCCTCGGTGCTGCACGACTCCGGGTTGTTCTCCTCCGTCGGCTCGCAGCGCTTGGTCGTCTCGAGTTCGGCGGTCCCCGTCTTGCCGGCGACCTTCGCTCCCGGGATGGCGGCGAGCCTGCCGGTGCCCTCGCGGACGACCGCGAGCATGAGCTTCTCCACGGTGCGCGCCACCTCGGTGGTCGTCACCCGCGTCGTCCGTGCCGCCGGCTGGTCCTCGCCGAACAGGAGCGTCAGCCTCGGCCGACGGCCGCGCAGCGCGATCGTGGCGGCGACGGTCCCCATGGTCAGCGCGGTCGCCTGGACGCGGCCCTGGCCGATGGCCGAGGAGCCGACAGCGAGGTCGTCCCCGATCTCGTCCGGCCCGGGGAGGGTCGGGATCGCCGCGCCGAGGATGTCCGGCCGGGAGTTGAACCCGAAGCGCTCCGCGACCTCGACGAACTTCTCGGCGCCGAGCTGGGCGCCCATCGGTGCGAAGACCGAGTTGCAGGACTCGGCGAACACCTGGGTGAGGGTCCCGCCGCAGGTCTCACCGTTGGCGTTCTCCAGCTGGACGCCCTCGAGGGTCGTGAACGTCTCGACCGGGTAGGCCGACGACAGCTTCGCCAGACCCTGTTCGAGCCCGCCCGTGACGGTGATGATCTTCATCGTCGAGCCTGGCGGCTGCAGTCCCGAGAAGGCGATGCCCGCGAAGGCGAGGACCTCGCCGGTGCGCGGCGCGATCGCCACGACCCCGCCGAGGCGGTCGCCCAGCGCCTGCACGGCCGCACGCACGACGGGGATGGAGATCGAGGTGCGGACCGGGTCCGCGAGCCGGGGCTCGGTGCGGGCCAGTACGACGTCGCCCGCGCGCAGGGTGCCCCCGGGCCGGCCGGCCAGCTCGACGTCCAGCGCGCGCTCCAGGCCGTTGAGGCCGACCTGCGCGTCGGACGGCCAGCCGAGCTCGCGCAGCTCCGCCGCGCGCTCCGGAGGCGCCTCGCCGACGCGGCCGACCACATTGATCGCGACGTCGGGCACCTCGGAGGTCCGGTCCGGGCCGCTCGCCAGGGGCGTCCTGTCGCGCGCCAGGATGTCGGCGCGCGCCGGGAGGCGGGTCTCCCGCCGCAGCTTCGCGCCCGGCTCCAGGCCGGGGAACGCGTGCTCGCGACCCCACGCGATCCGCGCCTCCTCGCCCTCACCGCTGATCGGGAGGGTCACGGGGCGGCGGATGGTTCCGAAGATTCGCGTGCGCACGATCACCGGGACGACGTAGACGTCCTCGCCCTCCTCGACGGCACCGGTGCGCAGCGCGACGACCGTGGCGGTCTCGCGGGCCGTCCGGTAGGCGGCGGAGAACTGCTCGCGGGTGAAGCGGTCGCGGGACTGGGCGCTCACGTCCCGGTACATCGCGGCGTAGTCCCCGCGTGACCACGCTGCGGCGAAGCGCTCGACGAGGGTCCGCTCCTGCGGGACGTGACCGGCGCCCGCGACGAGCCCGCCGCCGAACGCGGCCGCCCCCGCGGCGAAGACCACGATCGCGACCGTTCGGCGCCGGTGGGACGCCGCGGCGGTCGCCCGGGCCCCGGGACGTGCAGACGCCCGCCGCGCTCCCGCACGTCGCGTGTCCTGACCGGGCCTTCCCTGCCGATCGCTCATTGCGCGCGGGAGGATAGGCCACGGCGATGCGCACGGCCGCGGTCGGGCCGGATGCGGCGTACGCTTGGCAGGCGCATGACGACGATCGACTACATCATCCTCGGACTGACGGTCCTCATGGCGGCCATCGGCTGGCGACAGGGCTTCGTCGTCGGGGCACTCTCCCTCGCCGGGTTCGTGGCCGGCGCGCTGATCGGCACCCGTCTGGGGCCCCAGCTGCTCTCCGAGGGCAGCAGCTCTCCCTATGCACCGATCTTCGGCCTCGGTGGGGCGCTCCTCGGCGGCGCGATCCTGTCAACGGGGCTCGAGGGCATCGGCTGGCGGCTGCGCAAGGCGCTCCGCATTCCCGGCTTCGGGGCGGTCGACGGGCTCCTCGGGGCCCTGCTCTCGGCGTGCGTGGCGCTGGGGATCTGCTGGGTAGCGGGGGCCGTCGCACTTCAGACGCCGGGCGCGCGCGAGCTCCGGCAGACCATCCAGCGCTCGTCGATCCTGCAGGAGCTCAACGCGGTGCTGCCGCCGTCCGGGCCGCTGCTCAACGCACTGGCCCGGTTCGACCCTTCCCCGCAGCTCGACGGTCCGGCACCGCAGGTCCCGGCGCCGCGGGCGGCGATCGCGCGCGATCCGCAGGTCGAGGCGGCGGCAAGCAGCGTCGTACGGATCCTCGGCACCGCGTGCGGCCTCGGCGTGAGCGGGTCGGGCTGGGTCGCGGGGCCCGGCATCGTCGTCACGAACGCCCACGTCGTCGCGGGCCAGGACGACACCACCGTGCAGCTCCGCGGTGAGGGGGAGAAGCGCGACGCGCGGGCGATCGCGTTCAGCGCCGCCGACGACATCGCCGTGCTGCAGGTCGACGGGTTGGACGCCCCGTCCCTGCCGCTCGCCGACGAGGCGCCCCGCGGGCGGGCGGGCGCCATCCTCGGCTTCCCGAAGAACGGTCCGTACGACGTGCGGGCGGCCCGGCTCGGCGACACCGAGCGCGTGCTCTCGCCGGACGCCTACGGGCGGGGCCCGTTCCCGCGCACCATCACCTCGTTCCGCGGCAACGTGCGCTCGGGGAACTCCGGCGGTCCCGTGGTCGACGCGCGGGGACGCGTGGTGGCGACGGTGTTCGCCTCAGCCCGCGACTCCGGGCCGCGCGGCGGGTTCGGCGTCCCCAACGACATCGTGCGCAGGCTGCTCGACGGAGCCGACGGTCCGGTGGGCACCGGACCCTGCACGTCCTGAGGGACCCAGGCGCCGCCGGGGCGTGGCGGGGGTTCCTCCCCCCACGCGCTACTGTGGCCCGTCCATGGGCAAGACCCTCGTCATCGCGGAGAAGCCGTCCGTCGGCCAGGACCTGGCGCGGGTGCTCCCCGGGCCGTTCCAGAAGCACACCGGCAGCGCCGGTGAGCGGACCGCACGCTGGCTCGAGGGGCCTGAGCACATCATCAGCTGGGCCGTCGGCCACCTGGTGCAGCTCGCCGAGCCCGACGAGTACGACGACAAGTTCAAGAAGTGGCGCATGGCCGATCTGCCGATCGTGCCGGACAAGTTCAAGCTGATGGTGCGCGACGAACGCAGCCAGAAGCAGATGAGCGTCGTCAAGAAGCTGCTGCTCGACCCCGAGGTCGACCTCGTCGTGAACGCGTGCGATGCGGGCCGCGAGGGCGAGCTGATCTTCCGGTACCTGTACGAGCACGCCAAGGCGAAGAAGCCCACGAAGCGGCTGTGGCTGTCGTCGATGACGAACCAGGCGATGAAGGACGCCCTCGCCAACCTGCGCGACGGCGAGGAGATGGAGAAGCTCGCCGACGCCGCGCGCTCCCGCTCGGAGGCCGACTGGATCGTCGGCATGAACGCGACACGCGCGGCGACCATCCGCCTGCGCTCCTCGTTCGACGGCGCCGTCTCCCTCGGCCGCGTGCAGACGCCGACGCTGGCGATCATCGCCCGGCGCGAGGAGGAGATCCGCGCCTTCGTCCCCGAGAAGTACTGGCTGGTCGACGCGAAGTTCACGACCGACGACGGACGCCGCTACGAAGGTCGCTTCCACGAGGGCGCCAAGCCGCGCATCGCCGAGCCGGCGACGGCGACCGCGATCGTCGACGCCGTCAAGGGCGGCCGCGGCACGATCACCAAGCTCGAGAAGACCAAGCGCACGGAGAAGGCGCCGCTCCTCTACGACCTCACCTCGCTGCAGCGCGACGCCAACACGCGGTATGGGTTCAGCGCGCGGCGCACCCTCGGGGCCGCGCAGCGCTGCTACGAGGAGCACAAGGTCCTCACGTATCCGCGAACCGCCTCGCGGTACCTCACGAGCGACATGGTCCCCGAGCTCAAGGAGATCGCCGAGAAGGTCGGCGTCAGCGCCGAGTACAACACGGCCGCCCGCTACGTCCAGAGCCTCGACGTCCTGCCGCTGAGCCGGATCGTCAACGACGAGAAGGTCGGCGACCACCACGCGATCATCCCGACGAACAGCCCGCACAACGTCGCCAAGCTCGACGGTGACGACCTCAAGATCTACGACATGGTCGTCCGCCGCTACCTGGCGGCGTTCCACCCCGAGGCGGAGTTCGAGAACACACGCGTCGAAACGACCGTCGCGGGCACCGCCGCCGCAGGCGGTGGTCACATCTTCCGCACGCGCGGCAAGGTCCTGGTCGTGCCGGGCTGGCGCGGCGTCTACGGCGAGATCTCGGAGGGCGAGGCCAGCGCCGAGCAGGAGGACGAGGGGCGCGACCAGACGCTGCCCAAACTCGTCAAGGGCGAGGAGGCCGACGTCAAGGAGGTCGAGTCCCTCGAGAAGGAGACCAAGCCGCCGCGGCGCTACACCGACGCCTCGCTCCTCGGGGCCATGGAGACCGCGGGCAAGCTCGTCGACGACGAGGACGCGCGCGAAGCGATGAAGGAGTCCGGCATCGGCACGCCGGCCACCCGCGCGGCGATCATCGAGCGGCTCATCGACGTCGGGTACGTCGAGCGCGACGGCCGCTCGCTCGTCGCCACCGAGAAGGGTCTGAACGTCATCCGGCTCCTCGGCGACCACCAGCTGACCTCCCCGTCGCTCACCGGCGACTGGGAGCACCGGCTCGAGCGGATCGAGTCCGGCGAGGAGACGCGCAAGGCGTTCATGGCGGACATCGCCAAGTTCGCGGGCGCGACCGTCGGCGAGTTGGACGCCAAGCTCAAGGACGTCAAGATCCCCCGCGCCGACCTCGGGCCCTGCCCGGTCTGCGGTCAGCACATCATCGAGAACCGCAAGGGCTACTCGTGCTGGTCGCGCGAGGACCCGGGCTGCGGGTTCGTCATCTGGAAGGGCAAGGCCGGTAAGCAACTCCCCGCCGCCGTCGCCCGCGAGCTGATCTCCACGGGGCGGACGAAGAAGGCCGTGACCGGCTTCAAGGGCCGTTCGGGTCGCTCGTTCCGCGCCAAGCTCGAGCTGATGCAGAACGACGAGGGCCGCTGGCGCGTCGAGTTCGACGAGGCCTGGGCCAAGGAGGGCGCCAAGCCCCCCGAGACGGAAGAGGCGGAGGCTGCTGCGGCCACCGCCGCCGCAGCGACACCGGCGACCGCGGCCGACGCGGCAGCCGCCGCGATCGCGGCGTCCGCGAAGAAGACGGACGACGCCGCAGCCTGATCGCGGCCCGCGTCCCGCCCGTGCGCGTCAGGCCGTCGGGTGCGGCTGCGACTCTGGGTGGTCGTGCCGCTGCAGCTCATCACCGGACCCGCCAACGCCGGCAAGGTCGCCGTGGTCCTCGACACGTTCGCCGCCTGGGCGGACGCCGCCCGCGAGCCGTTGCTCGTCGTCCCGACCGCGGCGGACGTCGCACGCTTCCGCCGCGAGCTCGCCGAACGCGGCCTGGTCCACGACGCCACGGTGCTGCGGTTCGAGCAGCTGCTCGCGCTCGTGGCGCAACGGGCGGGCGTGTGCGGCGAGCCGGTCCGGGGGCTGGCGCGCGAGCGCGTCGCGGCGGTGGCCCTGCGCCGCGCGGAGCTCGGCTCCCTCGCGCCGCTCGCGGCGGCGCCGGGATTCGTCCGGGCGTTCCTGGGGCTGTGCGACGAGCTCGGGGAGCGCGGCCTCAGCCCGCAGCGCGTCCACGTGGCGATGGGGCAGTGGGCGCACGCGGAGCCCGGTCGTGCGGGGTACGCCACGGCGCTCGCGTCCGCCTACGGGTCCTACCGGCGGCAGCTCGACCGCCTCGGCCGCCTGGACGCGGGGCTGCGGGCCGCGGCGGCGCTGGACGTGCTGCGGGAGGAGCCCCACCGGTGGCGGCGCACGCCCGTCGCGCTGTACGGCTTCGACGACCTCACGCCACTGCAGCTCGACGCCGTCGACGCGCTGGCGGTCCGCTGCGGCACCGACGTCGCCGTCTCGCTGCCGTCGGAGCCGGGTCGCGCCCGGGCGGCGTTCGACGGACGCCACGACACCGTGGCCCGCCTACGCGAGCTCGCCGGCGACGCGGTGGTCGAGCTGCCCGCGAACGCCGGGTACTACGCCGACGGTGCCCGCGACACGCTGCACCACCTCGAACGCGGGCTGTTCGAGGCGGACGCCGGGCGGGCGAGCGGCGACGCCGGGATCCTGCTGCTGCGGGGCGGGGGAGCGCGCGAGGAGCTCGAGCTCGTCGCCGCGCATGCGCGCGCCCTCCTGACCCGCGGGGTTCCGGCCGGCGACATCGCGATCGGGGTCCGGCGCCCGGACGCGCTCGCCGCGGGCATCGAGCGGGTCTTCTCGGCGGCCGGCGTCCCGGTCTCGCTGGAGCGGGAGGTCCCGGCCGGGCACACGCCCCCCGGCCGCGGTCTCGTCTCGCTGCTCCGGGCCGCCGTCTCGACGGACGCGACCGCGGCCGACCTGATCGCCTGGCTGCGGACCCCGGGCTTCGTCTCGTCGCCGGCGCTGGTCGACGCCCTCGAGGCCGACGTGCGCCGCGACGGTCTGCGGTCCGTCGTCGCCGCCCGTGCGCGCTGGGAGGAGACGACCCCGGCCTTCACGCTGGACGAGCTCGACGAGGTCGCCGCCGCCGCGCGCGAGAGCGGCGCCGCGCTGTGCCGCCGGCTGGTGCGGACGCTGGACCGTCAGCGGGCGGCCGGGCCGCCGCGGGTAGCCGACGCGCCCTGGACCCCTCCCACGGCGACCGAGACGCTCGACGCGCGGGTCGCGGGGCAGCTCGCCGCCGCGCTCGAGGGTCTGGCGACGCTCGCTGCCGACGACCCGGACCTCGTGCCCGACCCGGCGGCGCTCGCGGACCTCCTGGCCGACGTCCCGGTCCGTGTCGGCGACCCGCCGGGCGACGGTCGCATCGTCGTCGCCGATCCGCTCGCGCTCCGCGCGCGCCGTGTCCGTGCCCTCTTCCTGTGCGACCTGCAGGAGGGCTCGTTCCCGGCGACGACGCGGCCCGACGCGCTGCTGGGCGATGCCGAGCGGCGGGTGCTCAACACGGCCAGCGGGCTGGGGCTGCGGCTCACGGGTCCCGACGAGGGCGCCGGTCGCGAACGGCACCTGTTCTACGCGGCGGCCTCGCGTCCCGAAGCGCTCCTCTCCCTGTCCTGGCACGCCGCCGACGATCGCGGCAACCCGGCCGTCGCCTCCCCGTTCCTGGACGACGTCCTGGACCTGCTGCCCACCGACGCGCTCGATCGGCTCGTCACCCGATCCCTCGGTGCCGCGGGGTTCGACGGCCCGCTCGCGGTCACCGACCGCGAGCACGAGCTCGCACTCGCGGGCCGCACGCCCGGCGTCACGCCCGATCCCATCCCGCCGCTGGCGGATCCCGGCGTCCTCGCCGAGCTCGCTCAGCGCGAGGTCTGGTCGGCGTCCTCGCTGGAGACCTGGCTGGCGTGTCCGGTCCGGTGGTTCGTCGACCGGCTGCTGCAGCCGGAGGACCTGCTGCCCGAGCCGGAGCCCCTGGGGCGTGGTCGTCTCTCCCACGCCGTCCTCGAGCACGTGTTCGCCGCGCTGCGCGACGCCCGGCCGGGCCCGCTGACGCCGGCGCGTCGCGAGGAGGCGCGCCGCTTGGTCCACGAGGCGCTCGAGGTGCTCGGACCGGAGCACCGGCTCTCCACGGATCCGCAGCGCGACCGCATCGCCCGGCGCCGCGTGGAGGCCGACCTGCTCGCGCTGGTGGACCACCTGGCCGACGAGGACTGGGCCTATACGCCGACCCACTTCGAGCTGGCCTTCGGCGGCCGCAAGGACGAGCTGCCCGCGGTCGAGGTGGCTCCCGGGCTGCGGCTGAGCGGCCGGATCGACCGCGTGGACCTCGACGCCTCCGGCGGGCACGCGGTGGTCGTGGACTACAAGGGCGCCACCGCCTACCCGGCGAAGGAGTGGCTGCCCGACGGCAGGATCCAGGTCGCGCTGTACGCGCGCGCCGTCCCCGAGCTGCTCGGGGCGGAGGTCGTGGCCGGCGTCTACCAGCCGACCTCCAAGCCGCGCGCCCCGCGAGCCCGCGGCGCCGAGCGCGACGACGCGGCGACCGGCGCGCTGCGCAAGGACGACCTCCTGGACGCGCGGGAGTTCGCCGCGCTCATCGGCGACGCCGCGGCGCTCGCCCGCCAGGCGCTCGCAGAGATCCGCGCGGGCCGCCTGCAGCCGCGGCCCGACACGTGCGGGTTCCGCGGCGACGGCTGCCAGTATCCGTCGATCTGCCGGTGCGAGGCATGAGCGCGTTGTACGACGCCCACGGCGCGCCGCTGGGCCGGGAGGGCCTGGCGTTCACCGACGAGCAGTCCGTCGCCGTCCAGCAGCGCACCGGCCCGATGCTGCTGGCCGCCAACGCGGGCTCCGGCAAGACCGCCGTGCTGGCCGAGCGATTCGCGCGCGCCGTGGTCGAGGACGGGCTCGAGCCGGGGGCGCTCCTGGCCATCACCTTCACCGACAAGGCGGCCGGCGAGCTTCGGCAGCGGATCCGCCTGCGCCTGGCCGAGCTCGGGGCACGCGACGCCGCGCGGGCCGCCGACCAGGCGTGGATCTCGACCATCCACGGCTTCTGCACGCGGGTGCTGCGGACGCACGCGGCGGCGGCCGGGATCGACCCGGCGTTCGAGGTCCTCGACGAGAGCGTCGCCCGCCGTCTGCGCGCCGACGCGTTCGACGCCGCGCTCGCCGCGGTCCTCGACGCCGCCGACCCGGTGATGCTCGGCACGATCGCGACCTGGGGCGCCGACCGGCTGACCGACGCGGTGCTCGACGTCCATGACGCGCTGCGCAGCCGCGGGCAGCGCCATCCGCGTCTGCCGCCGGCGCGCCCGCGCAGAACCCACGTCGACGCCTGCGCGGCACTTGCCGCGGCCCGGGACGCGCTGCAGCCCGAGTTGGCGACCGCGAAGTCCGGGAAGACCGTGGACGCCGCCCTGGACGCGCTCGGACGCTGCGCCGAGTTGCTCGCCGGGGATGGACCGACACCGGCCGACCTCAAGGGCCTGCGGTTCCCGCGCGCCGCCGCGGCTCTGAAGACGGACGCAGCCGAGGCCTACCTCGGCGCGCTCGAGGCCCTGTCCGAGGCGCACGACGACGCGGAGGGCCTGCGTCACCACGAGCTGATCGACGCCCTTCTGCAGGACTACGGCGCCCGCTACGAGGCGGCGAAGACCGCGATCTCCGGGCTCGACTACGACGATCTCGAGCTCGTGGCCCGCGACCTCCTACGCGACCAGCCCACCGTCGCCGCGCATCTCGCCGAGCGCTTCGCGCGGGTGATGGTCGACGAGTTCCAGGACACCAACCCGCGCCAGCTCGAGCTGCTGCAACTCCTCGGCCACGCCGATCTCTTCGTGGTCGGCGACGCGCTGCAGTCGATCTACGGATTCCGCCACGCCGACGTGCGGGTGTTCCGTGCCGCGCAGGCCCGCCACCGGATCGCCGGGACCGAGGCGCAGCTGCGGACGAACTGGCGGACCGCACCGGAGATCCTGCGAACGCTGGACCACGCGCTCGGGCATGGCCACGACGACTACTCCGGCTTCGTCGGCGGACGGCCGGACGAGGCCGTCCCAGGCCGGCCGGCGACGACGCTGCTGCTGGTCGACGCGGCGGCCGGCGGCCCCGCCGAGGGGGACTTCTCGCCCGAGGAGGCGCGGGCGCTCACGGCGCTCACCACAGGGCTGCCGTCGGGGACGTCGGTGCCGACCGCCCTCGAGGCGCGCGCGGTCGCCCGCTGGGTGCGGGCCGGCGTCGACGCCGGCGACCACGACCCGCAGGACGTCGTCCTGCTGCTGCGCGCCGCCACCGACATGCCCGTCTACGAGCGCGCGCTCGAGCTCGAGGGCCTGTCGACGCTCGCGTCGGGCGGCCGCGGCTTCTGGCTGCGCCAGCAGGTCCAGGACCTGACCGCCTGGCTCGCGGCGCTCGCCAACCCGAAGGACGGACACGCCGTGCTCTCCGCGCTCGCGTCCCCGCTCGGCGGGATCGCCCCGGACGGTCTGGCGATCCTCTCGTCCGTCGCCCGGCGCGGGACGGCCGGGGACGTCTGGCGCCTGCTCGACGACGCGTACGCGGTGGACGGGGCGGACCCCGCGCCATCCGCGTCCTCGCCGGTGGCGACCGAGCTGCGCCGTCGTGTCGACGCCGCCACCGACCGCGGACTGGCGGCCTTCACCGTCCGCTTCCGCGCCTCCCGCGAGCGGCTGCCCTGGACGGGGCTCGACGAGCTCATCGAGCGGGTGGTCCAGGAGACCGGGTACGACCGCCACGTCCTGCGTCTGCCCGGCGGTCCGCGCCGGCTCGCCAACGTCCACAAGCTGATGCGTCTGGCCGCGGAGCACGAGGCGCTCGCCGGGCGGGACCTGCGGTCGTTCATCGACCGTGCTGAGGAGGAGGCGCAGGCGAAGGCCCGTGAGCCGGAGGCCCCCGTGGAGCTGCCCGGCATCCCGGCGGTCCGGCTGATGACCGTCCACGCCGCCAAGGGCCTGGAGTTCCCGGTGGTCGTGGCCTGCGACCTGGCCCGCACTGCCCCCGGCGTCGGCCCGGACGTCCTGGTCGACGACGACCGCGTCGGGCTGCGCATCCCGCGCCACGGAGGTACCTCGGGCAAGGCGTTCGCCTTCGCGGAGCTCGACGCGCAGCGCGCCGCCGCGGCGGAGTCCGAGGAGCGGCGGATCCTCCACGTGGGGCTCACCCGCGCCGAGCGCCGACTGGTGATGAGCGCGGTCGCCAAGCGCCTCAAGGACGGGGACATCGACCCGCGCAAGCCCGCCGGCTGGATCGCCGAGGGCGTGCTCGGGACGCGCGTGCCCCCGCCGGAGCTGCTGGCCGCCGGCACCGTCCTCGTCGGCGGGGAGACCGACGCCCCCGTACGGGTCGACGTCCGCTGGCTGGACGGACGCCACGTCGCGGAGGTCCTGCCGCCCCCCGAGGCGGCGCCGCTGATGGGAATGGGGAAGACCGGTGCGGCGATCGATCCCCTGGCCGCGCTCGCCCCGGTCCTGGCGACCGTGACCGGCGGCGGCGCCGCCCCCGCCGCCGCGCCGCCGGTCGCGCACCTCTCGTACTCGTCGCTGTCGCAGTACGGCCGCTGCGGCCTGCGCTTCAGCCTCGAGCGCGTCTCCGGGCTGCGCGAGCGCGAGCGCCCTTTCCGAGGCCGGACCGCGGGCGGAGGCCTGGACGCCCGCTCGCGCGGGTCGGTCGTCCACCGGCTCCTCGAGCTGCACGACCTCCAGGGACCCCCACCGGACGCGGACGTGGTCCGGCGCGCCGCGGACGAGCACGAGGTCCGGGTGACCGACGCCGAGGCCGCCCACCTCGCCGCCTACGTCGGGGCAGCGCTCGCCACGCCGCTGATGGGCCGCGTGCGCGACGCCGGGCGCGTCCGCCGGGAGACGAGCTTCACGATCCCGCTCACGCCGGGCGACCCGTCGGTGCCGGTGCTGCACGGCGTGGTGGACCTCGTCGCCTACGAGGCCGCGGGCACGGCCCTGGTCGTCGACTACAAGACCGACCGGGTCGAGCCGGACGCCGACCTCGGCGCACTGGTGGCCGACGGGTACGAGGTGCAGCGGACCGTGTACGCGCTGGCAGCACTGGAGGCGGGCGCGGCACGGGTCGACGTGGCGCACCTGTACCTCGATCGTCCCGGGGAGCCCGTGCTGGCCGCTTTCACCGCCGACGATGCCGACGCCCTGCGGGCGGACCTCCTCGGCCGCGCGGACGGCATCCTCCGCCGCGACTTCCGCCCGACGGACCAGCCCGGCGCGCGCGTCTGCGGCGGCTGTCCCGGGCGGGGCGGCCTGTGTCCCGTCCCGGTGGAGCTGACGGTCCGCCCGCCGGCGGCCGGTGACGCCCCGCGGGTCCCGGAGGCGGCCGGAGCGCCGCGGACGACACCACAGCCGCGGGGCCGGCGACCCGAGGCGCCCGCGGGTCAGACCTCGTTGTTCTGAGCGTCCTGCGCGCGCAGCTCGACCGGCGCGCCGACCATCGGCGGCGGCGGTCCGCCACGCCCCGCCGCCCGCGAGCGTTCGATCGTGGCGTTCAGCTCCGCACCGAGCAGGAACGCGTTCGTGGAGACGTACAGCCACAGGAGCAGCACGATCGCGGCGCCGAACGCCCCGTACGCGGCGCCGTAGCTCGAGAAGTTCCTGATGTAGACACCGAACCCGAGCGAGGCGAGGATCCAGATCGTCACGCCGGCGGCCGAGCCGAGCGAGATCCACCGCCAGCGCCGCACCTCCAGCGAGGGCGCGTAGGCGTAGATGACCGAGTAGCCGACCATGGCGGCCGCGAGCGCCAGCGGGAAGCGCGCGACGCTCCAGACGGCGGCCCCGGTCTCGCCGAGCCCGATCGTTCCGAGCAGGTCGTCGGCGATGCCGCCGCCCAGGAACATCGCGACGATGACGACCGCGAACAGCAGGATCACCAGGAGCGCCATGGCGACGTCCTCCGCCTTGCGGCGGACGAAGCCGCGGTCCTCGGTTACCGCGAAGACCACGTTGAGCGCCCGACCCGCGGCCCCGAACGCGCCGGACGCGCCATTCAGCGCGAGCGCGAACGAGAGCAGGAGCGCGAAGCCCGCGGCACCGCCGCTGGTCTCGATCATGGTCGCGAGGGTGGTGCGGACCACCTCGGCCGTCGCCTCGTCGGCGCCGTTCTCGATGAGGTAGTCCGCGGCGCGGGTGGCGAGTGTGACCTCCCCGACCAGGGAGAGGATCGCGATACCGGCGAGCAGGGACGGGAACAGCGACATCATCGCGAAGTAGGTCAACGCCGCGGCATGGTCGGTCATCCCGTGCGCCTGGTAGCTCTGGACCGTCCGGACGAGGATCGGCCGCGCCCGCAGCGCTCCGCCCGGGTCGTCGTGCGTCCCGGGGTCCTGGTGCTCCTGATCGGAAGGTGCGCCGGCGGTCGTGCTCACGGGGTGACCGTACCCAGCCCCGGCGCGGTCGCACCATCGGGGGTCGCAGCCGCGGCGGCGCACACACGGGTCCCGGGTATACCTGGCGCATGCACGACACCGATGGCCCCGACGAGGAGACGATCCACCAGCGTGACTCGCGGCGGCTCGGTGAGCTGCTGGAGGAGACGCGGGTGGCGATGCCGGGGGTGCAGGTCCTCTTCGCCTTCCTGCTCGCCGTGCCCTTCCAGGAGCGGTTCCGCGAGTTGAGCGCGCTCGAGCGCAACGCCTACCTCGTCGCGCTCCTGTCGGCGGCGGCGGCGTCGGCGCTGTTCATCGCCCCCTCCGCGTTCCATCGCCTGCGGTTCCGGCGCCATGACAAGGCGTTCCTCGCGGTCCTGGGCAACCGCATGGTCATCGCGGGTCTCGCGATGCTGCTGGTCGCGATGAACGCGGCGATCCTCCTGGTCTCGAGCTTCATCCTGGACGGCAGGACGCCCGCGATCGTCACGGCGACGAGTACGGGCGTCTTCGTCCTGCTGTGGTTCGTCCTCGGACTGTCGCGAGGCCGGTCCGACGTCGAACCCTAGGCCAGGCCGTCGGCCTCGAACTCGCGGAGGAAGCCCTCGAAGAGCCGGCGATGGCCCTCCTCGTCGCGGAGGATCGCGACGACCATGTCCTCGGTCACCGGGTCGACGTCGGAGGCGAGTTGGATGAGCTCGTTGTAGAACTCGATCGCGCCGGACTCGGCTTCGATGACGCCCTTGATGACGTGGACGATGTCGGTCTGGTTCTCCGGCGGCTGCAGGTAGGTCTGCTCCGGGGTGAACTCGAGGGAGCCGGGCACGACGCCGTAGAGCTCCTTGATGCGGTTCGCGAACTGCTGCGCGTGGCCGAGCTCCTCCTGGATGTCGGTGTTCAGGCTCTCGATGATCTCCTGGGCGCGGATGCCGTCGGGATTGACCGAGTTCGTGATGTAGCTCATCACGGTCTCGATCTCCATCCAGTACGCCTTCTTGAGCATCTCGACGATCTCCTCGCGGGCGGCGGAGTTCTCGTCGGCGAGGATGCCGTGTGTTGCGCTGCGGGTGGCCATGGGGTGTGGTCCCTCCTTGTACGTCGTGAACGGGGTGCCCTCCCGTGATACCCGCCCGCAGCCGTCCTGAACGTCGCGGCCCGCCGCCACCTCATGAGCTTCTTCGAGGACACCGCCAAGCACCACGGCTTGCGCGTGTAGGCATTCGCGGCGATGTGGGGAACACTCTCCCCATGCCCCGCGCGATGTGGAGTGGCGCGATCAGCTTCGGTCTGGTCACCGTCCCCGTGAAGATGTACCCCGCCGTCCGCACCAGGACGGTGCGGTTCAACCAGCTCGACGGCGCGGACAACTCGCGCATCAAGCAGCAGCGGATCAACGCCGCGACGGGGGAGGAGGTGCCGTACGACCGCCTCGTGAAGGGCTACGAGCTGTCCCCGGACCGCTACGTGATCATCGAGCCCAGGGAGCTCGAGGCGATCCAGCCCGAGAAGACGAAGACGATCGAGATCGAGGATTTCGTCGACCTCACCGACATCGACCCGGTGCACTTCGACACCCCCTACTACCTCGCTCCTGCCGTCGGCGGCGCCAAGCCCTACCGGCTCCTGCTGGACGCGATGAACGAGACCGGCAAGGTCGCGATCGCCCGGATGGTCCTCCGGACGAAGGAGGCGCTCGTCGCGATCCGCCCCATGGCCGGTGGCACCGTGATCGGCTGCTCGACCATGGTCTTCGCCGACGAGGTCATCGGTGCCGACAGCCTGGAGGAGCTCGAGGCCGCCGCCGAGGTCAAGACGACCAAGCGCGAGCTCGACATCGCCAAGCAGCTCGTGGACTCCCTCGGCGCGGAGTGGGAGCCCGACCGGTACGAGGACACGTATCGCGAGGAGGTGCTCAGGCTCATCGAGGCGAAGGCCTCCGGCGAGGAGATCGCCGTGGTGGAGACGACGGAGGAGGCCCCGGAGGAGGTCCCGGACCTCATGGCGGCCCTCAAGGCGTCCCTCGACGCGGTCCGCGGCAGCGGCGCACCCGCCAAGCCGAAGGCGGCGAAGTCCGCCGCCAAGCCGGCGACGAAGAAGAAGCCCGCGGCAAAGAAGGCCTGAGCAGCGGGTTCGAGCCCGGCGGCGCTTCGCGGGCGCCGTCGCGCACCCCTGTCGCGTGGACGCCTCGCAGCCGTGATCCTGCGGCCCCTCGTTGCTACCCTTTCCGGCTCCGCCTCCGGGCACCCCCGCCCTTTCGGGAGCCTTTCATGACACTGCACCACCAGCGCCCAGCGGCCCAAGGCCTCTACGACCCCGCGAACGAACACGACGCCTGTGGCGTCGCGATGGTCGCCCGCCTCGACAACCGGGCGACCCACGAGGTCGTCGACCGTGCGCTCCTCGCGCTCGAGAACCTCGAGCACCGCGGTGCCGCCGGCGCGGACGCGAAGACCGGCGACGGCGCCGGGATCCTCGTTCAGATGCCCGACGAGTTCTTCCGTGGCGTCCTGCCGTTCGAGCTGCCCGACCCCGGACAGTACGGCGTCGCCACCTGCTATCTGCCGCGGGACGAGCAGCTCCGCGCGAAGGTCGAGGGGCTGCTGGAGCTGAACGTGCGCGTCGAGGGCCAGATCGTGCTGGGGTGGCGCGAGGTCCCGATCGACGAGGACCATGTCGGGGTCACCGCCAATCAGTCGCGCCCGCACATCGCGCAGCTGTTCATCGCGGCCGGCCCGGGCTTCACGCACGACCAGATGGCGTTCGAGCGCAAGCTCTACGTGATCCGCCGCATCGTCGAGATCGCGGCGGGCCCGGACTTCTACGCGCCGTCGTTCTCGAGCCGCACCTGCGTGTACAAGGGGATGCTCATCTCCGACCAGGTCCGCACCTTCTTCCCGGACCTCCAGGACGAGCGGTTCAAGAGCGCCCTCGCGCTCGTGCACTCGCGCTTCTCCACCAACACGTTCCCGTCGTGGGAGCTCGCCCACCCGTTCCGCGTCATCGCCCACAACGGCGAGATCAACACGCTGATGGGCAACATCAACTGGATGCGCGCCCGCGAGTCCCAGCTCGCCAGCGAGCTGTTCGGCGGCGACCTCCAGAAGGTCCTGCCGGTCGTCCGCCTCGGCGGCTCGGACTCGGCGACGTTCGACAACGTCCTCGAGCTGCTCATGCTCGCCGGCCGCTCGCTGCCGCACGCGATCATGATGATGATCCCGGAGGCCTACGCCGACCGGGACGACCTCCCCGAGGACCTCAAGGGCTTCTACGCCTTCCACTCGTGCTTCATGGAGCCGTGGGACGGCCCGGCGGCGGTCGCGTTCACCGACGGCAAGGTCGTCGGCGCGACGCTCGACCGCAACGGCCTGCGTCCCGGCCGCTGGGTCGAGACGGTCGACGGCCACGTGATCCTCGGCTCGGAGACCGGCATGCTGCCGATCGAGCCGAAGGACGTGAAGCGCCTGGGCCGCCTGCAGCCCGGCAAGCTCTTCCTCGTCGACCTCGAGCGCGGCCGCATCGTCGCCGACGACGAGGTCAAGAAGGAGGTCGCGACCCAGCGCCCGTATGCGGACTGGTTCACGGAGAACGTCGTGCACTTCGATGATCTCCCGGTCAAGGAGCCCCGCAGCGAGCGCACGGAGCCGCTGCGCGCGCGCCAGCTGGCGTTCGGCTTCAGCCAGGAGGACCTCCGTGTCCTCCTCGCGCCGATGGCCGGCAAGGGCGAGGAGCCGATCGGCTCGATGGGCAACGACAACGCCCTCGCGGTGCTGTCCGACCAGCGCCCGCCGCTCTACTCGTACTTCAAGCAGCTGTTCGCCCAGGTCACCAACCCGCCGATCGACCCGATCCGCGAGGCGATCGTCATGTCGCTGGGGACCGGTGTCGGCGCGGAGGGCAACCTCCTCACCGAGACGCCGGCACACGCCCGGCAGCTCTCGATGGACCAGCCGATCCTGCGCAACCACGAGCTCGAGACGCTCAAGCAGATCGAGCACTCGGCGTTCCGCGCGGGGACGATCGACATCACGTGGCCGATCGCTGAGGGCCCCGAGGGGATGCAGGCGCGCCTGACGAACGCCTGCGACGAGGCGCACGACCTCATCGAGGCCGGCTTCAACATCATCATCCTCAGCGACCGCAACCTCGGGAAGGACCGCGCGGCGATCCCGGCGCTCCTGGCCGTGGCGGCGATCCACCACCACCTCGTCCGGGAGGGCACCCGTCTGCGTGCCGGGCTCGTGCTCGAGTCGGGCGAGCCGCGCGAGGTGCACCACTTCGCGACGCTCATCGGGTTCGGCGCCAGCGCGATCAACCCGTACCTGATGTTCGAGTCGCTCGCGGAGCTGCAGGCCGAGGGCAAGCTCGGGACGGACTCCGTCGAGGAGGCCGAGAAGAACGTCGTCAAGGGCATCGGCAAGGGCCTGCTCAAGACCATCTCCAAGATGGGCATCTCGACGACCCAGTCCTACTGCGGCGCGCAGATCTTCGAGGCCGTCGGCCTCGAGAAGCAGCTCGTCGAGCGGCACTTCACCGGGACGGCGTCCCGCATCGGCGGCGTCGGCCTCGGGATCCTCGCCCGGGAGGCACTGGACCGCCACGCCCGCGGCTACGACTGGGCGGGCACGCAGGACGACGACGAGCTCCTGCCCGTCGGCGGCGTCTACGCCTGGCGGCGCGACGGCGAGCACCACCAGTGGAACCCGCAGACGATCGCGCTGCTCCAGCACGCCGTCCGCGTGGACGACGAGAAGGACGCGCTCGAGAAGTACCTCGAGTACGCCAAGGCGATCAACGAGGACGCGACCCGCAAGGCGACGCTCCGCGGTCTCCTGACCTTCCGCACCGACGTCGAGCCGATCCCGCTCGACGAGGTGCAGCCCGTAGAGGAGATCGTCAAGCGCTTCGCCACCGGCGCGATGTCGCTGGGCTCCATCTCGACGGAGTCGCACGAGACCCTCGCGATCGCGATGAACCGCATCGGCGGCAGGTCGAACACGGGCGAGGGCGGGGAGGACCCGCGGCGCTTCACGCGCGACGACAACGGCGACCTACGCCGGTCGGCGATCAAGCAGGTGGCCTCCGGCCGCTTCGGCGTGACCGCGCACTACCTCGTCAACGCCGACCAGATCCAGATCAAGATGGCGCAGGGCGCGAAGCCCGGCGAGGGCGGCCAGTTGCCCGGCCACAAGGTCGACAAGTACATCGGCAGCGTGCGGCACACCACGCCGGGCGTCGGCCTCATCAGCCCGCCGCCGCATCACGACAACAACTCCATCGAGGACCTGAATCAGCTCATCAACGACCAGCGCAGCGCGAACCCCAAGGCGAGCGTGTCGGTCAAGCACGTCTCCGAG
>JBBSJQ010000019.1:0-83904 GCA_038257095.1 Solirubrobacterales bacterium | reverse complement strand
GGCGCGGGACATGGCCCACCCAACCGGGTCGGCGCCGATCGCCGCTGCGACTCGCCCTACGGGCTCGCCTTGCGACGACCGGCGCCGTGGGAGTGACCTATGTCCCGAGACATGAGAGACCTATCTCTAGGGACATATGTCGTGAGATCAGACACCCCCCCAGCTACCTCTGTGATGTCTCGGGACATGTGTCACGCATGTCTCGCGTGAGGTCGGCGAAGGCCCTCGTTGCCGTCGCCGCTCGGGCTGCGGCGGCGAGCGTGCGGCCACGACCGGCGAGGTTCGTCCAACCTGCCCCACGTGTCCAGCGCGGCGAGCGCACGACCGTCGGTCTCCTCGTCTCCGTCGAACCGACCTCCATGGTCGTCAAGAGCAACGAGGGCTTCGAGACCTTCATCATCCGCAACGCGGACCGCGCGAACCTCGGCCTCGACCGCGCGCCCTCGCACGCCGACAGCGACGTCGGACTCCAGATCACCTACGAGGCCGACCCCGACGAGAAGGCCGTCTACTACGTCCTCGGTGCAACCGAGATCCTGCCGCCTCCGGGGGGGCACGCTGGAGGAGGCCCGACCGGTCAGGTCAGCGCAGACGGCGAGACTCGCGACGACGCCTCAGGCTGTCCCGGGAGGGCCGCCGAACACGAGTACGGAAGCGAGCAGGTAGAGCGCGACCCCGACGACCATGACCGCGAAGCTGCGACCCAGGACCCGCTGCGGGACGTGCGAGGCGAGCGTCGCGCCGAGGAGGGCTCCGACGACGCAGGCGGCTGCCAACGTCGCGGTGAGGCCGGCATCAAGTCCGCGGCCGGCGACGAGGTGGGTGAGGAAGCCAAGAAGCGAAGTGGCCGTGATGATCGCCAGCGACGTGCCGACAGCGGTGCGCATCGTGAACGCGAGTCCGATAGCGAGCGTGGGGACGATCAGGAATCCGCCGCCGACCCCGAAGAAGCCCGTGAGCAGACCGATGCCTGCCCCTGCGGCTAGGTCGCGCGGCAGGCGTAGAGGCGGGCAGGTGTCGCCACCGTCCGGATCGCTGTCCTCCTCGCCGGCCTTCTGCCAGGTGGCGTAGGCGGCAACGAGCATCACCACGGCGAAGCCGCCGAGCAGCGCGGAGCCGCCGACGACTGCGGCGGCCGCGGTTCCTGCGGCGATGCCCGGCAGAGCGGCCAGGGTGAACGAGCCAGCGTGGCGCCAGCACACCCGCCCGGCCCGAGCGTGCCCGAGGCCCCCGGCGACCGCCCCGGCCGCCACGACGAGCAGCGAGGCGGTCGTGGCCTCCTCGACGCTCTGGCCGAGGACGTACACGAGGACGGGGACGGCGAGAACCGAGCCGCCGCCGCCGAGCATCCCGACGGCAAGGCCGATCGCCAGGCCGAAGGGCACGGCCAGTAGCACGATGTCTATGCCGCGTCACCACCAGGCGTCTCGATCGGCCAGCCCTCGCGTTTCCAGCGCGGCACGCCACCATCGATGACGTGCAGGACGTCGCCGGCGCCGTGATGCTGCAGGAGGCTCGCGCCGACCGCGGCGCGCTGCCCTGAGCCGCAGACGACGGCGACGGGACGCTCCGGGTCAAGGCCGTCGGGGAACTGGGTGATGTCGTGATAGGGCGTGTGGACCGCGCCAGGGATGTGGCCGGCCTCCCATTCGGCGTCCTCGCGGACATCGAGGATCTGCACGGTGCCCGCCTCGAAGCGCGCGTGGAGCTCGGGCACGTCGATGCGGACCGTGCGCTCGACGGGCTGCCGCTCCTCGCGCCAGGAGGTCATCCCGCCGGACAGGTAGCTCGCGTCGTCGCGCAGGCCGACGGCGGCGGCGAGCACCGCGGCCTCCTGGGCGTCCTCGTCGTCGCGGCCGATGAGCACGAGCGGCTGATCGGGCCGGGCGAGCCATGCGAGCTTGGAGCCGAACCCTGCGCGGCGGGCCGTGACGCAGAGCGCGCCGGGGATGTGCGCCTCGTCGAACTGCAGCTCGGTCCGGACGTCGACCAGGAGCGCGCCGTCGTCCTGCGCCTGGCGGACCTGCCGGGGACTCAGGGGGTGCGCCGCGGAGGTGTCCTGGACCACCGGCCCGCGGTTGCGGGCGACGATGTTCTCGAAGTTCGGCGGCTGCGGCCCGAGGGCTGAGGTGGTGCGCTTGACGAACTCCGTCTCGTCGTCGAGACCGAGGAGCTCCTGGTGCTCGCGCTCGAAGCCGATCGTCGAGGACACCTTCATGTTCATGCCGGGCCCACCGCAGAGCGATCCGCCGAGGTGGCCGGGCCAGACCTCGCAGGTGCTCGGGAGTGTCATCAGCGATTCCCGCAGCGAGGCGAAGATGTCCCGGGCGCCGTCCTGCTTGTCGATGGCGAGGTCCGGTCGGGCGATGTCGCCCACGAAGAGCGAGTCGCCCGTCAGCGCCGCCCAGGGCTCGTCCGTCTCGCGGGCGTCGTCGAAGAGGAGGAACGCCGTGTGCTCGGGGCGGTGCCCAGGGGTGTGCAGCGCGCGTATACGAACGCTGCCGAGCTCGAGCTCCCAGCCGTCGTCGAACGCCTCGTGCTCGTACTCGGCCTCAGCCAGGAGGTGCACGTGGATGCGCGCGCCCGTGGCGGCAGCCAACCGGCCGTGCCCGGAGACGTGGTCGGCGTGGTTGTGGGTCTCGAGGACGTGGTCGATCGACACGCCGAGGTAGCGGGCGAGGCGCAGGTACTCGCTGATGTCGAGCTTCGGGTCGACGACGGCGGCTACGCCGGCCTTCTCGTCACCTACGAGGTAGGAGGCGCATCCGAGGTCGTCGTGGGTGATCTGGCGGAGGATCATGGTTCTCCTTCGTTGGAGCTCAGTGGCCGAAGCGGATGTCGGGTAGGGCGCGGCGCAGCCACCTGGGGCACCACCAGCCGCCGGCGCCGAGCAGGCGCATGACGGCGGGCATGAGCACAAGGCGTACGAGCGCGGCGTCGACGAGCACGGCGACGCCGAGAATGACGCCCATCTCCTTCGGCGGCAGAGGCCCCGAGAGCGCGAAGGTGAAGAACACCGCGACCATGACGCCGGCGGCGGCGGTGATGACGCGCCCCGAGGTGGCGATGCCCTCGACGGTGGCCGCGCGGGCGTCGCCGGTCTTGTCCCAGTGCTCCTTGGCGGAGGCGAGGAGGAAGACCGTGTAGTCCATCCCGAGCGCGAAGAGCATCGCGAAGAAGAAGACGGGCGCCCAGGCGTCGAGGTAGCCCTGGGGCTCGAAGCCGAGCAGCCCGGCGCCGACGCCGTCCTGGAAGATCCACTTCGCGACCCCGAACGCCGCGAGCGTCGCGAGAACATTCAGGACGACGCCCGCGAGGGCGAGCACCGGGGCTCGGAGCGCGATGAGCAGCAGCACGAAGCCGAGTGCGAGGACGACGCCGATGACGAGCGGCGTGCGCTCGCCGAGGACCCGTTCGAGGTCGTGGTTCTCGGCTACCGCGCCGCCGACGAGGGCCGATGCGGGGAGCGCCTCGCGGAGGCGGTCCACCGTGGCGCGCACGCCGTCGCCGCTCGGGCCTTGGACCGGGACGGCGGCGATGAGCGACTCGCCGCTCGGCCCGCGCTGTGCCGGGAGCGTCCGGGCGATCCCGGCGTCTGCCCCGAGGACGGCGGTGGTCCGCGCGGCGTCGGCGCCGCGCGTGACGATCTGCAGTGTTCCCGGCGCCCCCTCGCCAAAGGCCTGCTGCACGCGCTCGTAGCCCTGGCGCGAACCGTCCTCGGCGGGCACGACACCGATCGAGGGCATGCCCGTATCGAGCTGACTCACCGGCCATGCGAGCGCGACGATGGCGACGAGGCCGACCGCGAGGAAGCGGCCCGGCCGGCGCCAGCCGAGCTCAGCCCACCGCGCCAGGCGCGGGGAGCGCTGATCGCCGCGCACGAGCCACGGCAGGGCGAAGCGATCCACGCGCGGGCCGCGCCGCGCGAGCACCGCCGGCAGGAGCGTGAGCGACGCGGCGAGCACGAAGGCCACCGCGACCATGATCCCGACCGCCATCGAGCGAAACGCGGGGCTCGGGACCAGGAGCACCGCCGACAGGGCGATCAGCACGGTCAACCCCGAGAAGAGGACCGCCTTGCCGGCGGTCTCCATCGCCGAGCTGACTGCGTCGACCGGGGAGAGGCCCTCGACGTTCTGCGCCTGACGGAAGCGGGCGACGATGAACAGCGCGTAGTCGATGCCGAGCGCCAGGGCGAACATCAGCGCGAAGTTCATCGCCCAGATCGAGATGTCGAAGAGCTGGGCGAGGAGGAAGAGGGTGCCCGCCGCGGAGGCCAAGCCGACGACGGTCAGCATGAGCGGTAGCCCGGCCGCGACGAGCGAGCCGAAGGCCAGCAGCAGGATCGCGAGCGTCACCGGCCAGGAGATGAGCTCGGACTTGAGCATTGCCGACTTGTTCGCGTCGTTGAAGTCCGACCACATGCCCGGCGCGCCACTGATGTCCACGCGCACGCCGGGGCCGCCCGCCTCAGCGAGCTCCTCCTTGAGGTCGTCGGCCGCGCGGACCATGTCGTCGGGCTGCGCAGCGGCACCCGCAAGCACTACGGCGGTGCGCCCATCGGTCGACAGTGAGGCGCCCGCACGGGGGGCGACGACCTGCGAGATCCGATCGTCGGCGCGCAGGAGCCCGTCAACCGCCGGCATCGCGGCGGCCACCGCGGCGGCATCCCGCCCGCTGATGACGACCTGCAGGGCGTAGCTGCCCTGCCCGCCGAACGCGCGGTCGATCTGCTCGCGTGCGACGACCGACTCCGAACCGCTGGCCTCCCAGCCGGCGCCCGACAGCGCCTTCTCCACGCCTGGCGCCAGCGCGCCGAGCCCGACCGCCAAGACGACCCACGCGAGGATCACGCCCCGGGTGTGCGTAGCGACGAATCGCCCAAGGCGCCCGACCGGCCCGAGCCGCGCCGGGATCGCGGTCGGAACGTCTGCCCGCGGCGGTGCAGCTGTGGGGCTCATCGATCCGCGCCGATCAGCGTGTTGAAGTCGGCCAACTGACTATGCAGCGCGCCGCAGATCTGCTCGCACAACGCGAACACCGACTCGTCGGCGATCGCGTAGAGGGCAGTCGTCCCGACCTTGCGGCGCGAGACGATCCCAGCCTGCAGCAGTATGCCGAGGTGCTTCGAGGCGTTCTGCTGGCTGGTCTCGAGAAGACCTGCGAGCTGGCCGACCGACAGCTCCCCTTGCCGCAACGCATCGAGCACGCGAATGCGCGTCGGATCGCCGATGACGCGAAAGCGCTGAGCGATGACCTCGGCGAGCGCGATCGGGATGGGATGCGGAAGCATTCCCCGATTGTACCACTGTGTAGTTGTTCAAGCAGATAATGGATCTTGGTGGCGGTTCTGGCGGCCGCCAAGACCCTCGCCGCTCGGCGCCTGCGCGGTCGTCGCCGCAGCGGGTCCGGGGGCTCGCGTCGTCGCGAGCCCCCGGAGCGCGCGCGCTACCGCAGGCCGCGGCTGTTGACGCTCGGCGGGTTGGGGGTGCGACGCGCCACGTCGTCGAAGTCGTAGAAGCGGCCGGTGCCCTTGCCGCGCTTCCCGAAGCCGAAGCCGGCGTTCTGAAGCAGCGCCACCGCACGGTTGATGTCCGTGAACTGGTAGAGCGCGTAGGCCCGGTCGTTGCCCGGGCGCCCGAGGGACTGCAGCGCGAGAGCACGGTGCACGGACTCGACGCCCATGAACTCCGCCGTGAAACGCGCGAACTGGCCGTTGCCGGCGTTCCCGAAGGTGGTGGTCGCGATGAGGTAGGCGTTGACGAAGATCTGGTCCCCGGCGACGAGCGTGTTGAGCAGGTTGCGCTCGGACGCGAACACGGAGTCCGGGATCCAGATGCGCTTCGTCAGCGGCCGGCCGCCGACCGCGGGCGACGTGAGCGTCCGGTAGTGGATGAGCTCCTGCCGCGCCGCGTTGCGGACGTTGTTGCGCGTGACGTCGTCGAGCTCGACCCGCTCGGCACCGACCGTGTTGACGATCGTCGCGAGGACCTCTGCGGTCGCCGCGATTGCGGTGATGTTCTCCGGCGAGTTGCCCGCGGTGCTTCCGCCCGCCATCGCGACCTTGGGCGCCATGGAGATGACACCCATGCTGCCGAGCGCGGCGGTGGCGCCGGCGAGCAGCTTGCGGCGCGTGTGCGCGGACTCGGCCGCGTGCTCCTCGTCGATGGTCTGCAAGACCCTCTGGACTGCGTCGTTCATGATGTTGACCTTCCTCCTCGATAGACGTCGATGCTGGTTCCAACCGCCAGGAAGCGGTTGATGGTGGGCGAGTCCGTCAGGGACACGCGTAGACAGCCGTGGCTGTCCGGGAACGGGGGGACGAAGTGATAGCCGTGAACGGCGAAGCCACGGATGAAGTAGCTGGAATCGACCATGCCGAGCTTGTTCTTCCCGGGCTCTTTGCGCTCGATCCGGAACGACCCGAGGATGGTCGGCGTACTGCGCTTGCCGGCACTCGTGTGGTAGATCCCGAGGACCTTGGCGCCGTCGAGCAGCACGAGGACCCGCCGGGTCAGATCGGCTTCGGCGTGGCGGCCGTGCTGGGGGAACCGTGCGCGGAACCGGCCGTCGCCGGCGAGCACGCGCCGGATGAGCTCCGGCGTCACGCGTGCCCGCGCCGGCATACCGGCCATCCCCTGGAAGGCGAACACGGCGCGGCCGAACGCCGCGTCGTACCGCGACCGGTCGGGGCCGGTCACGTAGCCGAGGCGGCGCAGTCGCGCGCGCAGGAGACCGACGAGCGGCGAGGGCGCGCCGAGTCCGAAGGACGGTGACGTCACGCGCAGCCTCAGCGGCCGACCCGCCAGGCCGCGGGTGCCCCGGCGCACGATCCGCCCGCGGACGGCGAAGTGACCGGAGCGGGGCACCGTGAGCGCGACCCGGGTCGTCCCCTTGCCTCGTAGCGTCTTGGCGGTGATCGCTGCCGCACGCCCGGTGCGGCCGATCGCGAGGACCTCGAGTCGGTCGCCCCGACGGCCCCTCGGGGCGCGCACCTCGAACACGAGCCGCCGGCCGGCGAGCACGACGCCTGCGAGGCCCGGCAGACCGCCGCGAGCCAGTCGAACGCTCACGGTGCGTCCCGGCCGTGCCGGGGCGGGAGCCGCCGTCGGCGCGGGAGCTGCCGCGGGAGGAGCAGCGGGCGGTGCCGACGGGGCAGGTGGCGCTTGCTGGCCGGGCGGCGCTGGGAAACCGAGATCGAGAGTCTGCGCGCCGGCCGGTGCAGCGACAGCGAGCAGGGCGAACGCGACAGCGCCCAGGATGGATCTCACGTCCTTCGCCCCCGCGGCGTGGCATCGCATGGCGCGAGCGTAGTTCGCAGGCGGTAGCCGCTCGCGGCTGTTGGCGCGTTCCGCTCCTGCCCGCACACGAATCGAGCTTCAGAAACGGATTTACCGGAAGCCAGAGTCTTGAAGTTGGCACGCTCCGATGTTGCCGCGACGTGTCCGGGGCCGCAGGGCGAACGTGTCGAGACCGCGACATCACACACCGAGGACGGGTTCTGGATGGGACGGTTCTCGCGGCACACGATGGGCCGTCCTCCTGCGTGGCACGGTCGTGGGTTGGCGGCGCGAGACGGGGGTACATGACCCCCATGGGCCGACGATCGAGATGCATCGACGTGTCCGGCCTGATCGTCGATCCTGACGACGCATCGTGACCGGCTTGCTCCTGCCGCTGGCCGCAACGTCGTCCGAGTGGACCCGCGCCGGCGGAGTTCTCGTGGTCGGACTGATCGCCGGGCAGGTGCTGCGATGGGCGCTGGTCCGCGTCGAGCGCCGACGGGGGGATCTGCGGGGAGCGGTGGCCTTCGGGCGGTTCGTCCGTCTCCTGGTGGTCCTCCTCGCGGCGATCTACGCCCTCGCGCAGCTCGGGGTCCGCATCGGCCCGCTCGTCGCTGCGGCGGGCGTCGGCGGGGTGGCGCTGGCGTTCGCGGTGCGGTCGATCCTGGAGAACTTCCTGGCCGGCATCCTGCTGCTGCTCCGCCGGCCCTTCCGGCCGGGCGACGAGATCGAGACACTCGACTTCAGCGGGGTCGTCGAGGACGTGAACCTGCGTGCCGTCGTCCTGCACACCCACGACGGCCGACGGGTGTTCCTCCCGAACGGCCGGGTGCTGTCGTCGGCGATCATCAACGAGAGCGCGCATCCGATCCGGAGATCGGAGTTCCTGGTCGGCGTCGCCTACGACGCGGACATCGAGCGTGCCGCTGAGGTCATGCGTAGCGCGGCGTCCGAGGTGGACGGGGTGATCCCCGACCCGGCCCCGGAGGCACTGGCGTTTGCGTTCGGAGCATCGTCCGTCGACTTGTGCGTGCGCTTCTGGCATCCCTCGACGACGGCGGAGATGTGGCGGATCAGACATGCGGTCGTCGCCAACGTCAAGCGCCGACTGGAGCTGGCAGGCATCCCCATCCCGTTCGAGCAGCTCACGGTCACCTGGGCCACGGAGCCGCCCACCTCCCCGGGCGGCTGAGGCACCCCGGGGCCATGGGCCGCAACCGCGTGCCGGAGCACGCCGTGCCCGCACTCACGCGCTGACGCCGGAGACGGGCCGCGGGCCGCACGGGTCACAGGCGCGCTCGGTGGCACGCGCGATCGACGCAGCGTCGTGTGACGTCCCGGCCGCCTGGGCGGCCCACTCGCCGATGACCCGCGCGAGCTTCACCGCGTGCTGCACCCGGTCGGCCGCTCCCGCCTCGTGCGCCGCGTGGGCGCAGGCGCCGAGTGCGTCCAGCAGCTCGACCGCGACCCAGGCGTCGCCGGCGACGTAGCGGCTGATCTGCACCAGCACGTCGAGGTCCTCGTCGAACCCGCGGATGGCCACGATCACCGTGAGGTCCTCCGCGCGACGCACAGCGCCCACGGCCTCGCGCTCGGCCAGGAGCACGAGGAGGGAGCGCAGGTAGCCGATGCAGGTGACCGCGGTGGCGGGGTCGTTGATACCCGGGGACAGCGCCTTGATCGCGATGTCCCCGAGCTGGCGGAGTCCGAAGCCGGCGTCGTCCTGGAGATCGCGCTCGTCGCCGATCACGACGGCGTCGCGCACGGCCTGCCCGCACTGCTCGGCCACGGCGGCGGGCCACACCTCGGCGAGCAGCGCACCGCTGGCGACGAAGTCGCCCGGCCGAGCGAGCAGGGCGACCCGCTCCGCACCGGCTGCCCGTGCCGTACGCAGGAGCGCCTCGACCGCCACACGGCGGACGAAGCCGATCTCCTGCGCGTCCACCCGCCCGGGGGGATCGCGGCGCCATTCGGACACCAGCGCGGCGGCGTCCTCGTCGACGGCGGTGCCGACGCGCTGCGGGTACAGCGACTCGAACCGGGCCTGCGTCTGACGCGCGAGCTCGGCGGCCACGTGGGACACCTGGATGAGCCGCGCGACGTGGTTGAGGAACACGATCAGCAGGGAGACCGCGGCCACCGCGAGGACGGTGGCCACGGTGGTGCTCAGCCGCGGGACGCCGCCGTCGGCGACGGACCCGACCGAGCGCAGCACCAGCAAGGCGTAGACGAACGTCCCCACGAACGTGCCGATCGTCAACTGCGTGACGCGGTCCCCGAAGAACGTCCGGAGGACCCGCGGGCTGAACTGGCTCGAGGCCAGCTGCAGGACGACGATCGTGATCGAGAGGGTCAGGCCCGCGACGGTGATGAGCGATCCGGCGACGACCGAGAGCAGCGTGCGCGCCGCGGACTCGTCACCACTGAACGCCCACGATATCGCCTCGCGATCCAGGCCCTCGTCGACCTGGGTGAGCACGACCGCCGCTGCCGCGAAGAGCACCACCAGGCACGTCGGCAGGAACATCAAGCTCTGCGACAGGTCCTGTCGCAGCGTCCTCAGGCGGGTGCCCATCGATGGCACGGTACCCACCTGGTGCAGCGCCGTGCCGCGCCGCTGGCCTCACCGCGCGAACCGCCGTGAGCAGCTGGCCGTTCTCGCTTCGGAGAGCGGTTGACCGGAGCGTGCCCGGACGCCCGCGTTCGGCTCGTCCGGAGCCTGGGAGGGCCATCGCGTAAGGTCGGTGGCCAGCGTGACCTTCCCGGCTGCGTCGCAGCGACTGGAGACCTGATGGGCCGACGGGCAGCAAGCTTCCCCCCCATGGCACGAGACCGCACCGGCAGGGTCCGGCTCCAGTGGGGCCCGCGCCTGACCTCAGGCAGCGGTGCGCCGTCGTTCGGCACGGCCTGGAGCGACCCCCGCGCCGACGCCGGGCGGTCCCGCCCGAGGCGATCGCGGGTGCGGCTGCCCCCGCGGTCCGGTGTCCTGCTCGGCGTGGCGGTCAACGATGTCCTGCAGCGCGAGGGTCGCGACTACCTCGTGGTCGGCCAGGCCCTGGATTTTCGACGGTTGCTGCTGCGTGAGTCCGCGCCGCGCCGTCTGTCCCGTGCCCTGCGCTTCTCGCGGTCTGCGCCTGCGGTCGATCGGGTGGACGTGTGGGTCGGCTCGGAGAGCGGCATCGTGCAGCTGCGCGACCTGCGGGTCCGCACGACGCGGTAGCTACCTGCGAGGCTTCTGCCCGTGAGCATCGAACCCGAAGCCCTGCTGTCCGACGCCGCCGTCCGCGCCGCCATCGGCGCTCTCGCGTCCCGCAACAGCCACCACCTCGCGGGCATGACCGAGGAGGAGCAGCAGAACGCGCTGCACCACTGGCAGGAGCTCGTGATGGACGTGCTGACCGCGGCCCGCGCCGCGATCTCCGACGAGGGCGAGGACCATCCCACCGTCGAGGGCGAGCTGCCCGGTCGCGCGGTCATCGTGCTGCAGGACGCCGGCGGCGAGGACGTCAACGTCCACGCGACCTTCCACCCGGAGCTCGAGGACCTCGGCAACGAGGAGATCGGCGGCACGCCCGCGCAGATCACCGCGGTGATGCTGCTGCAGTCGCTGGGCAACGACGAGGAGCAGCCGCAGGGCTGACCCCCCGTCCGCCCCTCAGTGGCGGACGATCTTCTCGCAGTCCCCGGTGGTGCGGTCGTGCTTGTCGAGCTCGACGACGTCGAAGCCCGCACCGCAGGTGATGGTCACCGGCTCGCTCGCGTCCGGAACCGCCGTTGATCTCGTCGTCGGCGTTGCCGCCCTCGAACCGCTGTCGCCCCAGATCTCGTCGTCGCCGTTACCGCCGAGGACCACGTCGTGGCCCGTGCCCCCGTGGAGGATGTCGTCGCCCGCCACGGCGGTCCTGGACGTCTGTTCGATCCCGCGTCCGGCGTGAGGTGTCGAGACAACGCTGCGTGTCCCTTTCTTCGCCTGCCGCCTGGTGCCTCGACTGCAGTTTCTCCTGGAACAGCGTCGGGATGGCGGAAGGTCTGCGGCTCGTCGGCACGTGCACGCGCTGCGGAACGGGCAAGCTCGCGTTCCGTGAGGAGCTCGACGGCCCGACCGCGACGACACCGTCCATGGGCCCCGTCACCGGTGACGACGACCTCATCCCGCCGCATCTCGTCATGGGCCTGCCCCGGCGCTGACCGCCGTCTCCGCGGGCCCGGCGGCCCACGCCTCACCCGCGGCTGAACTCCGCCGAGGCCTCGTAGCCCGGGCACTCCAGGACCGGGAGCCGCGGGTACTTCGGATAGGTGTCCTGCTCCCCGGTCCGCACGCCGCGCTCGCACATCGAGAACAGCGAACCGCGGGTGTTCCCGACCACGCGCTGATGCGCACAGATGTTGCAGAGGCCTGCCGGCGGTCCGGGCACAGCACGGCAGCCTGACAGGATGGTGGGTCGATCGATGGTCACCTTCCGCCGCCTGCTCCAGTTCCTGGTCCCGTACAAGCGGGGCGTCATCGTCTCCGGGATCCTCGCCCTCGCGGCGATGGTGATGACGATCGCGATCCCGTACCTGACCGGCCGCGCCATCGACGGGCTGCAGCGCGGGGACCGCTCGGAGCTCGTCACCCTCGGTGTGCTCGTCGGCGTCGCCGGCCTGCTGCGGTTCGTCCTCATGATCTTCCGCCGCCTGGTGGCCGGGAAGCTCTCCCTGGGGGTCGAGCTCGACCTCCGCGACCGCCTGTACACGCACCTGCTGTCGCTCGAGCTCGCGTTCTTCGACCGTCAGCAGACCGGCCAGCTCATGTCCCGGGCGACCGTCGACCTGCAGGCGGTCCGGTTCTTCCTCGGCTACGGCCTGGTCTTCATCATCCAGTCGGGGCTGACGCTGGTGCTCGCGGCCATCGCCATGGCACTGATCGACCCCGGGCTCGCGGCCGTCTCCCTGGCCCCGGTGCCGTTCGTGGTCTGGGCGGCGGTCCGCTACGGCCTGCACGCGCGGCCGGCGCTGCAGGAGGTCCAGCAGCGCATCGCCGAGCTCACCGCCGACGTGCAGGAGAGCATCGGCGGCATCCGCGTCGTCAAGGCGTTCGCCCGGGAGGAGCGCCAGTTCGAGGTCTTCACCCGCAGCGTCGGGCGCGTGTTCGACCAGTCGATGGTCTCCACGCGGCTGCAGGCGTTCTACAACCCGCTCATCGGGTTCCTGCCGCAGCTCGGGCTCGCCGCGATCCTGCTCTTCGGCGGCCGGCGCGTGATCGACGGGACGCTGACGACCGGCGAGTTCACCGCGTTCTACACCTACCTGCTCATGCTGCTCGCGCCGATGCGCATGCTCGGCGTGCTCCTGGGCATGGCGCAGCGCGCGACCGCGGCCGGCGCGCGGCTCTTCCAGATCCTCGACACGGTCCCCGCGATCGCGGCCCCGGCCCACCCGGTCGCCCTCCCGGACGGCCCGGGCCACGTCCGCTTCGACGGCGTCGGCGTGCGCTACGACGGCACGACGGAGCCCGCCCTGACCGAGGTGACGCTCGACGTCCCCGGTGGCCGGACGATCGCGGTCGTCGGCGGCACCGGCTCCGGAAAGACGACGCTCGTGCAGCTGCTGTCCCGGCTCTACGACCCCACGACCGGCCGCGTGCTGGTCGACGGAGCCGACGTCCGGACGCTCGACCCGTCCGCGCTGCGGCGGCAGATCGCGTTCGTCACCGACGATCCCTTCCTGTTCTCCACGACGGTGCGGGAGAACATCGCCTACGGCCGTCCCACGGCGACCGACGAGGAGATCGAGCAGGCCGCACGTCGCGCGCAGGCTCACGACTTCATCGTCCGGCTGCCCGACGGGTACGACACGCGCGTCGGGGAGCGCGGGCTGTCGCTGAGCGGCGGCCAGCGTCAGCGCGTGGCCATCGCCCGGGCGTTCGTCGCCGACCCCCGCATCCTCGTCCTCGACGATGCGACCAGCGCGGTCGACGCGACGACCGAGCAGGCGATCAAGGACGCGCTGCGCGAGGTCATGCGGGGCCGGACGACGTTCGTCATCGCCCACCGGCTCTCGACGATCGCGCTGGCCGACGAGATCGTCGTCCTCGAGGAGGGCCGCGTCGTCGCCCACGGCAGCCACGACGAGCTGCTCGACCAGAGCGCGCTCTACCGCGAGATCGTCGAGAAGGGCCTGCCCGACCAGGTCTTCCTCACCCGCAAGCCGCGCGAGCCCGAGGTCGCGGGGCTGTGAGCGGCGTCGTGGGCGGACCGACGCCGACCCGCCGGGACGACGTGCGGCGCCGGCTCGCCCGCACCTCCGGGCGCGGGCGCAAGCTGCGCGGGCTGCTCGCCCTGCTCTCGCCGTACCGGCTGCGGATCGCCGGGATGTTCGTGGCACTGCTGTTCGGCACCGCCGCGGCGCTCGCGCCCGCACCGCTGGCGCAGCGCGCCATCGACGACGGCATCCTCGCCGAGGACACCGGAACGCTGACGGTGATCGTGATCATCTTCGTCGCGAGCGCCCTGGTCGTCTGGCTGGCGACCTACGTGCAGACCTCCCTCACCGGATGGGTCGGTCAGCGCGCCCTGCAGGACCTCCGGCTCTCGATGTTCCGCCACCTGCAGACGCAGCCCGTCTCGTTCTACGAGCAGCGCTCGGCCGGGTCGCTCATCTCGCGGATGACCAACGACGTCGAGGCGCTCAACCAGCTCGTGACCGAGAGCGTCGTGACGCTGTTCAGCGCGTCCCTGACGCTCATCGGATCGATCGTCATCCTGCTCCTCTTCGACGTCGAGCTCGCGCTCCTGACGTTCCTCGTCTTCCCCATCCTGGCGATCGGGTCGTTCCTCTTCCGCATCGCCAGCGCCGACGCGTACGCACGCACGCGGGAGACGATCAGCGCGATCACCGGCTCCCTGCAGGAGTCCCTGTCCGGCATCCGCGTGGTGCGGTCGTTCGCGCAGGAGGACCGGCAGCGGACCGAGTTCGCGGGCCTCAACGAGGCCAACCGCGACGCGAACATGAAGACCGTCTACCTGAACGCCGCCTACTTCCCGGCGGTGGAGTTCGTGAGCGCCCTCGCCACCGTGGGCATCCTGGTGTTCGGCGGCTACCAGGTGCTCGACGGTGAGCTGACGATCGGCATCCTCGTCGGCTTCATCGCCGCCCTCAACGGCTTCTTCGACCCGATCGGCCAGCTCTCCCAGGTCTACACGACCTACCAGGCGGGAATGGCCGCCCTCGACAAGATCTTCGAGCTCCTCGACGTCGAGCCCGCGATGACCGACAAGCCCGAAGCGGTCAACCTCCCGCGCCCGCTCCCGGGGGCGATCACCTTCGACAACGTCTCGTTCGCGTACGCCGCGACGGACGAGGACGGCGGGACGCGGTACGCGTTGTCCGGCATCGACCTCGCGATCCCGGCCGGGCAGACGGTCGCCCTCGTCGGCGCGACCGGCGCCGGCAAGTCGACGTTCGCGAAGCTCGTCTCGCGGTTCTACGACCCCACCGGCGGGCGGATCACGATCGACGGCCTGGACCTGCGCGACGTCCGTGCGGCGTCGCTGCGCTCCCAGATGGGCATCGTGCCGCAGGAGGGCTTCCTGTTCAGCGGCACGGTGCTCGACAACATCGCCTTCGGGCGGCCGGACGCCACCCTCGAGGAGGTGCAGGCGGCGGCGTCCGCCGTCGGCGCCTCGGAGTTCATCGCCCGGCTCCCCCGCGGCCTGGACACCGAGGTCGGGGAACGCGGCGTGCAGCTCAGCGCCGGTCAGCGCCAGCTCGTCGCGTTCGCCCGCGCGCTCATCGCGGACCCGAGGATCCTCATCCTCGACGAGGCGACCGCCAACGTCGACCTGCACACCGAGACGCGGATCGAGGAGGGCATGCGCCGGCTGCTTGCCGGGCGCACCGCCATCGTCATCGCGCACCGGCTGTCGACGATCCGCCAGGCCGGTCGGATCGTCGTCCTCGACGGCGGCCGGATCGTCGAGCAGGGCACCCACGACGAGCTCGTCGCCGCGCAGGGCGCCTACTGGGAGCTCTACCGTGACTGGGCGCGTCAGGCGGCGGCCTGAGGATCGGCGCCGCCGTCCGGGCGCCTGCGCTTGCGTCCGCAGAAGTTGTCCGTCTGGCTGTGACAGTTGGGGCACAGCAGCTGGAGGTTCTCCAGCCGGTGGTCGTCGGGGTCTCCGTTGAGGTGATGGAGCTGCACCGAGATCGGTGCGGCCCGCCACGACGTCAGGCCGCAAAGCTCGCACTCGTCGCGCTTCAAGCCGGCGCCGATGAGCCGGCCCTTGATGTGCTTTCGGTTGCGCGGGCCGACGAGCAGATCTTCGATGGACATCGCCCGGGGTCGGGTCACGACGGCACCCCGGGCCACGGCGTCGGTGAACGACTTGCGGGACATCCCGAAGCGGAGCTGACAGTCCGTGATCGAATGGCCGGCGTCGTAGAACGTCTGCACCGCAGCCCAGTCGTAGCGACGGTTGCACCGTATGTCGATCGGCTCGCCCAGCTTCTTCGCGTGGTAGGTGACGGTCGGGCGCGTCACGCCCAACCGGCGGGCGACCTCGGCCCGCGACAGGCCCTCCGCCAACAGCCGTGCGACCGCCGCGCGCATCGGTTCCTCGGGGGTTGAATCCACCTCGCTCACGAACACATGTTCGCAGCAGGGCCGGACGGCTCCGCGCTGTCGTGTCGCCTATACTCGGCCTGAGCGGCGACCCCGCCGCCGATACTCTGCCGGATGGTGTAATGGCAACACACCTGCCTCTGGAGCAGGGATTCTAGGTTCGAGTCCTAGTCCGGCAGCTCTTCACGACGCGCCCCCCGCGGGGCGCGTCGGTCGTTCCGGCACACTTCACGGCGACCCGCGGCGCACCCGCCGCCCGTACCCCTCTCGTGCGCACGCTCGTCATCTCCGACCTCCACCTCGGCTCGCGCCTGCACCGCGACGTCCTACGCCGCCCGGCGGCGCTCGAGGCGCTGCTCGCGCAGATCAAGAGGATCGACCGGCTGGTGCTCCTCGGCGACGTCGTCGAGATGCTCGAAGGACGGCCGCGCGCGGCGTTCGACGACGCCCGCCCCGTCCTGCAGGCGATCGGCGCCGCGGTCAGCCGCGAGCGCGAGATCGTCGTCGTCCCCGGCAACCACGACCACCGGCTCGTCCGTCGATGGGTCCGCGAGCAGGGCACCCGCGGGCGCGCGCTCGACGTCACGGCGCGTGTCCCGGCCTCCTCCTCCCCCGCGCTCTCCGCGCTCGTGCGGGCGCTCAAGCCCGCTCCCGTTCGCGTGCACTACCCCGGCTACTGGCTGGCCGACGGCGTCTTCGCCCACCACGGTCACTACGTCGACCGCGAGCTCATGAGCGCGCGGCCGTCAGGCCCGGTCAAGCCGCCGTTCCCGAAGGAGCGCGACCAGCGCGTCGAGGACTACGAGCGCGGTCCCGGCGCGTCCTTCGCGGCGATCCAACTGGCGCTCGGCTCGACGCTGCCGCGCGGTATGAGCGCGGCGATCGACCGTGCCGCCGCGGCCGCCCGCACCGCCGGCATGGCCGCCGCCCCCGCGCTGGACGCCGCCCTGCCGTCCCCCGTGCTCGCGCCGTTCAGCGCCGGGCTGCTGGGCCAGCAGTTCCGACGGGCTGGTCTGCCGGCCATGGCGACCGCGATCGGGCGCCTGGGCGTCGACGCGAAGACCGTCGTGTTCGGGCACCTCCACCGGGCAGGCCCCCTGCCGCTGGACGATCGCTCGGAGTGGACGCCACTGCGCGGCGGCCCGCGGCTGCTCAACAGCGGCTGCTGGGTCTACGAGCCGATGCTCCTCGCCGGCGCCGAGCCCGGGCACCCGTACTGGCCCGGCGGCGCGGTGCGCGTCGACGCGCGCGGTCGTGCACGGACCGTGACGCTCCTGGACGGGGTCGCACCGTCGGACCTGAAGCCGTAGGGCTCCGCGTCGGGTAGAACCGTTTTCTTGCATACTGCGTTCGATGGGTCACCGGCTGCTCGCATCCCCGATCGCGGTGCTCGGCGTGCTGTTCGCCGTCACGGCGGCCACGCCGGCGAGCGGCGCCACCCGCGTCTGCGACGAGCCCGCAGCCACCTGGTCGACCGCGACCGCGCAGCAGTCCGGCCTGGACCAGGGCGAGCTGGATCTCGCGTTGCACGCCTACCAGGACCGCCGTGGCTACGCCGTGCGCATCTACCGCCACGGATGCCTGGTCTCGCAGGACACGGTGCTGGGGAGCGCCGTGACGAAGCACGAGAGCTGGGAGATCACGTCCTCGGTCCTGGCGCTCGTTGCGCTGCGGCAGATGGAACAGGGCCGGCTGCACCTCGACGACCCCGTCGGTTCGCTCCTCCCCGAGGCCGACGCGGCCCACGGCGCGATCACGGTCCGTGCGCTGCTGGAGCGCACCTCCGGCATGGCGGCCCACTCCGACAACGCGTTTCGCGAGGACATCCTGCTGACCGCGCTGTCGCGACCCGTCCGACGCGCGGGCTCCGCCCCGTTCGGCGACGCGCCCGCGGCCCGGGACCTCCTCGTCTCCGTTCTCGAACGCGCGGCAGGTGAAGACATCCAGACCTACGCAGCCCGCGAGCTCCTCGGCCCGATCGGAATCCGCAGCTTCTCCTGGGCCCGCGACCGCCGCGGCCAGACCCGCGGCAGCTTCGGCCTGCGGCTGACCGCCGACGACCTCGGGCGGCTCGCGGAGCTCGTCCGCCTCCAGGGCGTCTGGCGCGGCCGCCGACTGCTGCGCTCCTCGGACCTCGCAGCCATGCTCGCCCCTGCCGGCGACCCGTGCCACGGCTGGATGACCTGGCTCAACCGCACGAGCGAGTGCCTGGGCACCGCCCGACGCCTGCTCCCCGGCCTTCCGGCCGACCTGTGGAGCTGGCGCGGCCGCTACGACCAGCGGGTCGTCGTCCTGCCCGCCCTCGGTCTCGTGGTCGTCCGCTACGGCGCCTCCGGCGGGGACCAGCGGTCCGCCGACGACCAGCTCACCTGGGAGCGCGACGTGCTGCTGCGCCTGATGGGCGCGGTGCGCGACGCGGCCCCGATGAGGACGGCGCGACCGTCGGCCACCCCGGCCGTCACCGAGGCGGCGTGGAGCGACGACGCCTCGGCGGCCACCGCCGAGGCGCCCACGCCTACCGGAATGGGCCCGCGACGTACGCGCGCGCCGCACGTCGTGCCCGGACGCACCACCGCGGGTCGCGCGCGGCTCGTCGGCATCGAGATCGGCTGCCCGGAGCTCGGAGGCGTCCCGTGCAGCGGCACCGTCGCGCTGCAGGGCATCCGGGCTCGGGCGAAGGCCTGGTCCGTGCCGCGCGGGCAGACGCGCACCGTGCTGCTGCGACTGAGGCGCCGTCCGCAAGCCCCGATGGACGTGACCTTCGTCGTGCACGCGCAGGACGAGGCCGGCGGAGTCCGGCTCGCGCTGCCGGCAACGCTCCGACGCTGACCGTCAGGGACGCAGTCCGTCGGGACCTGCGAAGACCTTGGTGATGCTCTCCTCCAGCCCGGGGTCCAGCACCAGCAGCACCTCGTCGCCACCCTCGATCACGGTGTCCGCCTTCGGCACGAAGCCGTCGCCGCCGCGCAGCACGCTGATGATCAGCGCGCCCTCGGGGATCGTGATGTCCTTGACCGCCTGACCGGCCGCGATCGAGCCCCGGTCGACCTCGATCTCGATGATCTCGAGCTTCTCGTCGCGCAGGTCGAGCAGGTGGACGAGGCCGTAGGACGGCACCTCGTGCTCGATCAGCCGCAGGATGAGGTCGGTCGCGCTCACGACCGGGCTGACCCCGAGCAGCTCGAACCACTGCCGGTTGCGCGGGTTGTTGACGCGCGCGATCACGCGGTCGCAGAGGTACTTCTCCTTGGCGACCTGGCAGATCAGCATGTTGTCCTCGTCGTCGCCGGTCACGGCGACGACGAGCTCGGCGCGCTGGATGCCCGCTCGCTCGAGGACCCACAGCTCGGTGGCGTCGCCGTACTGGACGGCGTGCTCGAGCTCCTGCTCGATCGTGAGGTAGCGGTCGCGGCGGTTGTCCAGGAGGGTGACCTCGTGGCCCTTGCCGATGAGCTCGCGGGCGAGGTTCCAGCCGACCTTGCCGGCCCCGGCGATGATCACGTACATCGCGTCAGACCTCGCTCACGGCGTGCTCGAACATCTCGATCGCGACCTTCGTCGGCGAGATCGTGCGCAGGCCCTGCTCGGCGTACCACTCGGCGCGGGCCGGGTCCATGACGCGGGCGATCACGTTGGCGATCTGGAACTTCTTCTGGGCGATCTGCGAGATCAGGAGGTTCGTGTTGTCCCCGTCGGTCGAGGCGATGAAGAGGTCGGCCTGTTCGATCCCCGCCTCCAGCAGCGCCTCGATCTCGATGCCGTGGCCGACGGTGAAGCGACCGCCGGCCTCCTCCCACGTCGTGTCGAGCCCGGCGTCGAGGCGCTCGTGGCTGAGCGGATCCTCGTCGAGGACGGAGACCTGGTGGCCGGACGCGAGCGCCGAGCGGGCGACCGCGGAGCCGACGCGACCGGCACCGACGATGAGGACGAACATAGGGCTGCAGCCTAGCGATCGATGGTCGGGTCGGCGTCCGGATCGGTGACCGGCTCCTCCGCGGGCGGGGCGGTCAGGATCACCTGGCAGTGGGCCCTCGCCAGGACCTGCTTGGTGACCTCGCCCACGAAGTTGTCCCGCGGGCCGCCGCGACCGCCGAGCAGCGCGCCCCCGCGGATCCGGCTGGGCTCCTCGGCGGCGAGCACGATCGCCTCGACCCCGCGACGGCGTGCCTCCTCGACGATCGCGGTGCCGGCCCGGCGCGCCCGGACCGTGGCGGTCGCGACCTCGACCCCGTCGTACTCCTCGCCGACGGCCTTCGCGCGGCGCAACGCGGCCCGCGCCTCGGCGAGCTTGTGGTCGGGGATCCGGGCGTCGATGGGCAGCGCCATCGGGATCTCGAACACCCACAGCGCCTCGATGGTCGCGCCGTCCTCGCTGTCGAAGTCGTCGTGCCAGCTGCCCGCCAGGCGGCCGGCGGTCTGGACGATGTCGTCGTCCAGCGCGGTGCCGAAGATCGGCACGAGGATCGACCCGTACTCCACCTTCGGGACGTCGACGTGACGCAGCGCGGACTCCGGCACGTAGACCCGCTTGAAGATCGGCTTCTCCTCCGAGCGGCGGTAGGCCACGTAGAGCACGAGGCCCGCCGCCATCCAGCCCATCCCGACCCAGCGAGCCCCGGAGTGGAACAGCAGGACGCTCACCCAGGCGCCCGCCGACAGGACCGCACCGACCATCGCCGGGACTGGGAGCGAGGCCCCGCGGAAGCGGACGTTCACCGGCATCGAGTACGGCCGGCGCAGGTCGGGCTCGCGGATCCGCAGCGCGACGATCGAGACGTGCGCGATGGTGAGGCCCAGGAGCGCGCCGAACGCGTAGATCCCGACGAGGACGTCGAGGTCCTGCGGGAGGACCAGGACGCCCGCGATGATCGCACCGATGGTGATCGCGATGTACGGCGTCGAGCGGGTGGAGTGGAGCCGCCCGATACGCGAGGGGATCTGCCGGTTGCGCGACAGCGTGTAGGCGAGCCGCGAGAGGCCGAGCATCGCGCTGTTGGCGGCCGCGACGAGCGTCAGGGTCGCGGCGAACGCGAGCACGTACTTGAGTCCGTCGGCGAGCCAGTCCTGCTCGAGCGCAGCGACGACGCCGAGCATGGGCGCCTCGACGAACTCGGTCCCCAGCGCCGTCTCGCCGTCGACGACCGGCAGGGCGGTCAGTGCGACGAGGGAGATGCCGACGTAGAGGAAGGCGATCGACCCGGTGGCGCTCAGCAGCAGCCGCTTGAGCTGCTTGCGCCCCGCGCCCACCTCTCCGGCGAGCCCGCTGGCGGACTCGAGGCCGGTGAAGACGACGGTCGCCACGCCGAGCGCGAAGAACGTGTCCTCCCAGCTGGGGCTCCCGCCCAGGGAGATCGGGTCCAGCAGCACGTCGGCGTCGAAGAGCGTGACGAGCCCGACCACGATGATCGCGGCCTGCAGCAGCAGGTCGGCGATGACCAGCACGGACACCCGTGCGGCCCGCTTGGTGCTGAAGCCGCGGACGTTGCGGACCGCGACGTAGGCGATGATCGCGAACGCCAGCACGATCTCGGTCGAGCCGCGCCCCAACGGCGCATAGAACGCGGCCGCGTAGTTCGTCGCGGTGTACGACGTGACCGCGATGAGGATCACGTAGTCCAGGAGGATCGCCCAGCCCGCGACGAAGCTCACGAGCTCGTTGAAGGCGTAGCGCGCGAAGACCGTCGAGCCGGCCCGGTCCTGGTGCAGCGAGGCGCCCTCGACGTACGTCATCGCGGCGAGCGCGAAGAGCAGGGCGGCGACCAGGAAGACGACCGGCGTCAGGCCCAGCGCGTGGTCGGCGACCACGCCGAGCGAGAAGTAGAGCGCCGACGCCAGCGACGTGTAGAGGACGATGAAGAGTGCCGGCGAGCCGAGGCTGCGCCCCATGGCCCTGTCCGCGGCGCCCAGCGGTCCGCCCCCGGTCCCGGCCCCGGACTGCTGCTCGTCGCTCACGACGACCTCGTCCCCGAGCGGGCGACGTAGATCCGGCCGGCTCCGACCAGCACGAACCCGACGCCGAGGATGACGCCGAGCGCGAGCGGACCGCCGCCGCGCGCCAGGGTCGAGACCAGCATGAACAGGCCGAGCACGACCATGACGACGCTCATCAGGCTCGTGGCCAGGTGGTGGACGTCCCGGGGCTCGGGCATCAGACGCGGCCTCTCACGGGGGTGGTGCGTGGCGTCGCGTCCGCGGGGTCGGACTGGATGATCACGCGGCACGGTCGTTCGCCCAGCACGGTCTCCAGCGTCTTGCCGAAGACCGTGCCCTGGGTGCCGCGCGGGGGCAGCGGCATGACGATCGCCCGCGCGTGCATCTCCCGCGCGGACTCGACGATGCGCCGGCCCGCCTGTCCGGCCCGGACCTTCTCGACGTGCCCGCTCACGCGGCGCCCGGCCTGCAGCTTGGCCTGCTCGATGATCGCCTGGGCGGCGAGCTCCTGGTCGGGCAGCTCCGCGTCGATCGGCGAGCTGGTGGGGACGGTGATCGTCACGAGCACGTGGATCCCGCGGCGGCGGCGGGCGGCGACCTTCTGCGCCATGGCGATCGCCCCCGGCGAGTACGCGCGCGACTCCAGGGCGACGAGCACGCTCTCGTACTCGGCCTCGTGGTCCACGACGTTGCGCTGCACGGCGACCTTGGTCGTCGTCGTGAGGTCCAGGCCCTGACGGCGGCGGTAGACGACGTAGACGAGGATGCCGAGGATCAGCCAGGCGACGCCGGCGATCGCGACGTCGAGGTGCAGCAGCGCGACGGTCAGGAACGCCAGCCCGGTGCCGGTCCCGCCGACGAGCGCGAAGACCGGGTAGGTGCGTCCGCGGACGGTGATGTTGCCGGGCCCCCGGTAGGGCCGGTCCACGTCGGGCTGGGTCAGTCGTAGCCGAACGACCGCGATGTGCGCGATCGTGAACGACAGCATCGCGCCGAACGCGTACATGTTGCCCAGGAACTCGGCCTGACCCGGGAGCAGCATGAGGCACGCGACGCCGCCGAAGATCAGGATGCCGAGCCAGGGCGTGCCGTACCGCGGGTGCAGCTGGCGCAGCTGGTCGGGCATCTGGCGGTGCAGGCCCATCGAGTAGACGAGCCGGCTGACGCCGATGATCCCGGCGTTGGTCGCGATGAAGAGGATCGTCGCGGCGAGCAGACCGACGTACAGCTCACCGGCGCCCTGGAAGAAGCCCAGGTTCATCTGCTCCACGACGCCGAGGATCGGGTCGCCGGCGAACCCGCCCTCCTCCTCGGGCAGACCGAGCTTCGTGACGTACTCGCCCGAGTCGTCCTGGTAGACCGGCAGGGCGCTGAGCGCGATCGCCGGGAGCAGCGCGTAGATCGCGAACACCGCGATGACGACGCGCTTGATGGCGGCGGGGATCGTCGTCGCCTCGTCCTTGGCCTCCTCGGCCATGTTCGAGATCGTCTCGATGCCCGTGTAGGCGATCATCCCGATCGGGATCGCGACGAGGAAGTCCCTCCACTCCGGGGCCACGCCGAACGAGACGTTGTCGATCAGCGTCTCTGGGCTGAAGACGAGGAACAGCCCGGCGACGACCAGCAGCAGCTGGGTCGCGAAGTCGACGAGGGCGAGCCCGATGTTGACGCCCGCCGACTCCTCCACCCCCCGGACGTTCACGAGGCACAGGACGGCGATGACGCCCATGCCGAAGATGATGTCCCCCGGCGCCGAGCGGAGCGGCTCCCAGAACAGGCTGCCGAGGTAGTGCGGCACGAAGAACGCCGAGATGGCGATCGTGATGACGTAGTTGAGCATCTGCGCCCAGGCGGCGAAGAACGAGACGAACTCGTTGAACGCGCGCCGCGCGAAGCTCGAGGAGCCGCCGGCCTCCGGGTACATCGCCGTGGCCTCGGCGTAGGTCGCGGCCGTCAGGTAGAAGATGAAGCCGGTGATGATGAACACCACCGGCGTGAGACCGAGCGCGTAGCTGGCGACGAGCCCGAGCGCGTAGTAGATCGATGAGCCGACGTTGCCGTAGGCGGTCGAGAAGAGCGCGTTGGTGCCGAGGACCCGCTGGAGGCCGTGGAGGCGGCGTTCTGCCATGTGCGCGGCGGGAGTCTACGCCTCCCGCGCGCGCATGCCGTCCAGGTCTACTGGCCGGGGACCCAGAGCCGGCTCGGCGGCTCCGGGGCGGCGGCGCCGGGCTGCTCCGGCGTCGCCTCGGGCGCGGTCCCGCCCATCTGCACGTAGGCCATCTGCAGCTGCGAGAGCGCCTCCTTGAGCGAGGCGCCATCGGGGCCGAGCTGGTCCTCGACGAGGGCCAGCAACGCACGGGAGCCGTCGATCGCCATGCGCAGCTGCTCGGGATCGCGCTCGTCCTCGGTCCCGGGGGCGAGGCCCGCCTTGCGGCCGGCGAGATTGATCAGCGAGACGAGGGTCTGGACGACGACGTCCTCGACGCGCAGCTCCTTCAGCTGCGCCTCGTAGGCGGCTCGGAGCTCCTCCTCCGAGACGGGCTCGCCGTCCGGACCGAGGGGCATGGGCATGTCGTCGGGCGGGGTGCTCATCGGGACGGTGCCTCCTGGGGCGTCTGCGGAAGGGCCGGCGCTCTGCCGGCGTAGGTGACCTGCGTCTCCTGCACGGAGGCCGCGAAGGCCTCCTCCATGGTGGCACCCTCGGCCAGCAGGGCGCGCTGACGCTGCGCCCCGTTGCGCGCGGGCAGGCGCAGATCGGTGAGGCCGAGCTCGGCCCGGACCGGTGCCGTCCACTCCCACAGGCGGTCGCGTGCGGCGGCCGCGGGCTCCTCGACGAGCCGGTCGAGGTCGAGGAGGCTGCCGTCCATCCCGAAGCGGATCGCCCGCCAGACGTTCTCCTCGATGAGGCGGCGCTGGAGTGCGTGGCCCCCGACGGGCGCGCGGCCCTCATCCTCGTCGCGGGCCGCCTGGGCCACGCAGGCGACGACGAGCTCGGTGACGGCGTCCGCCTCGGCGGCATCGGCCTGTGCGTCGCAGATGCGCACCTCGACCGTCCCGAAGCTGAAGTGCGGCCGGATCGACCACCACACCTGCGTGTACTCGACGATCGAGTTCGTCCGCACGAGCAGGTCGACGTAGTCCGCGTACACCTGCCAGGAGCCGTAGGCGTCCGGGACGCCGCAGCGCGGGAACGACCTGGTGAAGGACTGGGTGCGCGCGGAGTGCAGGCCGGAGTCCCGGGCGTCCAGGAACGGCGAGTTGGCGCTGATCGCCAGCAGCGTCGGGAGCACGCCGCGCAGGCGGTCGCAGACCCGGACCGCCCGATCGGCGTCACGTACTCCGACGTGGACGTGCAGGGAGAAGGTGTTGTTGCGGCGCGCGACGTACTGCAGCCCGTCGACGACCCGGCGGTAGTGCTCGGTATCGATGTTCGGCTGCTCGCGGTAGTCCGCCCACGGGTGCGTCCCCTGCGAGCCCAGCAGGGCGTCCTTGTGCTTGGCCAGCGCGAAGAGACGGCCCCGCACGTCGCGTTGGCGCGCGAGGGCGTCGTGGACGTCCTCGCCGCGGCCGGAGCGGATCTCGATCTCGCTGGAGATCAGCTCGCCGCTGACCGACGCCGCGAGCGGCCCGTCGGCCTGGCAGGCGTCCAGCAGCTCCTCGTAGCGCGGCGCGAGGTCCAGCGTGGCGGGGTCCAGGATGGCGAACTCCTCCTCGATGCCGACCGTACGGTCGACCGAGGTGGCGTACGCCTCGAAGGCGGCGGCGACGTCGATCACGTGAGGTAGAAGTAGAGCGCGTAGAGCAGGTCGACGGCCGGGCTGGAGGTGTGGACGGTCACCTCCGGCGGGACCTGGAGCAGGGTCTCGGAGTAGTTGAAGATGATCTTGACGCCCGCGGCGACGAGGTCGTCGGCGAGCGCCTGGGCGGCGGCCGGCGGAACGGCGAGGACCCCGACCACGACGTCCTCCTCCTCGACGACCGCCGGCAGCTCGTCGACGTGGCGGACCGTCTGCGGCCCGACCTCCATCCCGACCTTCCCGGGGTCCGCGTCGAAGATCGCCACGACCCGGAAGCCGTGGTCGGCGAAGATGTCCGACGACGCGATGGCCCGGCCGAGGTGACCGGCCCCGAACAGCGCGATGTTGTGCTGGCCGGCGGTCCGCAGGATCCCGCGGATCTGGGACACGAGCGACTCGACGTTGTAGCCGACGCCGCGCTTGCCGAACTTGCCGAAGCCGCTGAGGTCCCGCCGGATCTGCGTGGAGTTCACGTGCGTGTAGTCGCTGAGCTCCTGCGAGGAGATCGTCTCCTTGCCCATCTTCTTGGCCTGCGTGAGCACCTGCAGGTACCGCGAGAGCCGCGCCGCGACGCCGAGCGTCAGACGCTCGGGGCTGAGGTCGTCCGGCTCGGCGGCATCCGTGGGCTCGGTCGTGCTCATCGACCCCCCAGTCTATGCCGGAGCCTGGTGCGGAGGTCCTGCTCGTCGACGAAGAAGTCGTAGAGCTCGTCGCCGTCGAGGCTGACGACGGGGATGCGCTCGAGATAGCGGCGGTGCAGGTCGTCGTCGGCCTCGATGTCCACGACCTCCACCCCGACCGTGAACTCCGCGGCGAGCGGGCGCAGGAGCTCCAGCGCGTCGTCGCAGAGATGGCAGCCCTCGCGGACGTGCACGGTGATCACGCCAAGGTCCCGGTCGGGTAGGCGTCGAGTGCGAGGTGGGTGCCGGCGGGCAGCGGCTCCTGGTGCAGGGCGGCCGCCGCGATCATCGCGGCGTTGTCGGTGCACAGCTCGCCCGGCGGGACGTTGAGCGTCATCCCGAGCCCGGCGAGCCGCTCCCGCAGCGGGCCGTTGGCGGCCACGCCGCCCCCGATCGCCAGCCGCGTGGCGCCGGTGTCCCGCAGCGCCCGCTCGACGCGCAGCACGAGCGTCTCGACGATCGCGTGCTGGTAGCTCGCGGCGAGGTCGGCGTGCCGGCGCTCCGCCTCCTGCGGGCCGAGGTCCCGCACCGCATACAGCAGGGCGGTCTTGAGCCCGCTGAAGGAGAAGTCCAGACCCGTGACCTTCGCGGCGGTCGGGAACGCGAACGCGTAGGGATCCCCGTCCAGCGCAGCGCGCTGCAGATGCGGCCCGCCTGGGAACGGCAGGCCGAGCAGCCGTGCGCCCTTGTCGAAGGCCTCCCCCGCGGCGTCGTCGAGCGTGCGGCCGAGGACCGTGAAGCCCTGGTGGTCGTCGACCTGCGCGAGGAAGGTGTGGCCGCCGGAGGCGACCAGGCAGAGGAACGGCGGGTCGAACGGCGGGTCGTCACCGACCTGCAGGAAGTTCGCGCTCACGTGGCCCTGCAGATGGTCGACCGGCGCCAGCGGCAGGCCCCGGACCGCCGCGATCGCCTTCGCGGTGCTCAGCCCGACCAGCAGGGCGCCGACCAGTCCCGGTCCCTGCGTGACCGCGACGAGGCCCACGTCGCCGAGGGTCGCCCCCGCCCGGGCGAGCGCGTCGTCCACCACGGCGGTGCATCGCTCGAGGTGGTGGCGCGAGGCGATCTCGGGGACGACGCCGCCGTAGGCGTCATGGATGCCCTGGGAGGAGATGACGTTGGACCGGATGTCGCCCTCGGGCCCGACGACCGCCGCGCAGGTGTCGTCGCAGCTCGTTTCGATCCCCAGGACCAGGCCCGCGCTCACGACGTCCGCTCCGGGCCGCGCCCGCCCTGGACGGGGGCCCGCAGTGGCGGGCGGGCGGTCCCCGGCGACGGGAGCACGGGGCCGGCGTTCGGGACGTCGTCGAGCCTGCCCTCGAGCGTCGAGGCGGTACGCCACATGATGTACGCGTCCTCCCCGTTGTCCTGGTAGTACCGCTTGCGCACGCCGGCGATCAGGAAGCCGTAGCGCTCGTAGAGCCGCAGGGCGGGCAGGTTGCTCTGGCGGACCTCGAGCGTGAACTGCTCCGTCGGCTCGGGGATCCGCTCGAAGAGGTCGTCCAGCAGCGCGGTGGCGACCCCGCTGCGGTGTAGGTCGGGGTCCACCGAGATGTTCATCACGTGCCAGATCGTGTCGTAGCGGCTGCAGATGCAGTAGCCGGAGAGCTCCTCCTCCCCCCGCCACGCGCCCAGGCAGACGCCGGCGGCCTTGCTGATCTCCAGCACGAACATCGCGAGCGACCATGGTGCGGGGAACGCCCGCCGCTCGATCGCGATGACCTGCGGCAGGTCCTGGTAGCGCAGCCGCTGGATCCGGGTCCCCGCCCGGTCGGCCTCCACGGTCACGGGGTCGGCCTCAGCGCGGTCGGGACCGCGTCCGGGCGGCGCACGTAGGCGGGCAGGACGTCCGTCTCCGGGGTCCCCGCGGCCCCCAGCGCGCACAGCGCCGACGGATCGACGTCGTGACGCGGGTCGTCGTCGGGCGCCACGACGGCGCCCCCGGCCTCCAGGACCCTGCGGTACAGGACCGCGCCGTCCCCGACCGCGAGCGTGCCGCCGAGGGCGACGAGCCCGCCCAGCAGCGCCGGCTCGACCGCGACCGGCCCGGTGTGCGGTGCCCGGCCGTCGGCGGCGTCGGCCGCGGAGTCCCAGGCCGCGGCGAAGAGCTCCCGGCGCCGGGCGTCCAGGCAGGCTACGACCGGACCGTCCGCCGAGCCCGCGGAGGCGACGGCGGCCAGGCTCGAGACGCCCACCAGCTCGGCGCCCGCCGTCGACGCGAGGGCCCGGGCGGTCGCCACGCCGATACGGAGGCCGGTGAACGTGCCGGGCCCGATGCCGACCGCGATCCGCGTCACGTCGGCCCACCGTACGCCGGCCTCCGCGAGGACCTCGGTGGCGAGCGGGAGCAGCTGCTGGACGTGACCCGGACGCTCACCGGGCCCGGGCCGGTGGCGCCGCGACAGCACGGTGCCGTCGGGCAGGCGCAGGCCGACCACCGTGTGGGCGGTGGCGGTGTCGAGGCCCAGCAGGACGCTCACGACGGGACCACCCGGATCGTCACGTCGCGCTCCTGCGGGGCGACGTGCTCGAGCGTCACCGCGTAGCGGACGCCGGGCAGCGTGCCGGCGGCGATCTCCGGCCACTCCACGAAGGCGACCGTGGAGGGGGTGACGTAGTCGTCCAGCAGTCCCGGGTCCTCGTCGTCCAGCGACACGAGCCGGTGGAGGTCCAGATGGGCGACAGGCGGCGTCGCGTCGTCGTAGCGGCGGCCGATCGTGTACGTCGGGCTGGTGACCGGGCCCGTCGCGCCGAGTGCGCGGGCGGCACCGCGGACGAACGTCGTCTTGCCGGCACCCATGTCGCCGCGCAGGAGCACGACGTCGCCGGGCCGCAGATCGCCGGCGAGCTCGGCGGCGAGGGCCTCGGTCTGCTCGGCTCCCGTGGTGCGGACGGTGCGGGACGTCATGCCGTCCACAGGCTACGCCGCACGATACGCCGGGCGTCCCGGCTAGAAGCGCTCGGGGATGGTGCGCAGCCGCAGGCCGATGCCGGCCAGCAGCAGCGACGCGCCCAGCGCCAGGAACAGCCGTGTGTCGATGCCCGTGTCGGCGAGCTGCGCAGGACGGTTCGCCGTGTCCTGCGGGACGTCCTCGAGCTCGTCGAGCGCGGACGGCTCCGTGATGTCCGGCGACACCTGCGGCTCGTCGGTCAGCGCGGCGTCCGGATCGGCCTCGGGGGCGACGGTGCCGTCCCCCTGGGCGGCACCCCCGGATTCCGTCTGGGTCTCCGCCCCGAACGGGTCCTGGTACTGCTCGTCGCCCGCGCTCTGCCCCAGCGCCGCCGAGGGGGCGGCGAGCAGGCACAGGCTGCACAGCAGGGCGATGAGCGACGACGGAAGGCGCACGGGTACGGGCATTCTAGGGACGGGGCCGGTCTTCCTCCCTCCCGGTCCCGATCCGCGGCGTGGAACCGGCCCCTCCCACCCCTGCGCTACCGTCGCGCGGTGCCGACGGCGCCCGCCGACATCACCCCCCGCCACATCCTGGTCCTCACGGACCGGGACTGGGCGCACCCGCAGGGCGGCGGCACCGGGACGAACCTCTACGGGCAGGTCAGCCGCTGGCTCGCCTGGGGACACCGCGTCACGGTCGTCGCGGGATCCTTCCCCGGTGCGGAGAAGGTCGAGCGGCCGCACGATCGGCTGGAGATCCACCGGGTCGGAACGCGGCTGACCGTCTTTCCGTGGGCGGCCTGGAAGACCCTGCGGGGCGTCGGGCGGGACGCCGACGTCTGTCTGGAGGTCGTCAACGGGATCGCGTTCTTCACGCCGCTGTGGCCCTGGCTGAAGATGCCGCGCGTGACGCTCGTGCACCACGTGCACGCCGACCACTACGTCACCGAGCTCGGCCGCCGCGGCCGGGTCGCGGCGATCGTGCTGGAGCGGATCCCGCTGCGGATCCTCTACCGGCCGACGCCGTTCCTGACCATCTCCCGGGCTGCCCGGGAGGACCTCGTGGAGCTCGGGGTGCCCGGGGAGCAGGTCCACGTCGCCTACCTCGGCGTCGACGCGCCGGCCGACCCGCCGTCGGCCGACGCGGAGCAGCCCACGCTGCTGTACCTCGGTCGGCTGAAGGCGTACAAGCGGATCGAGCACGTCCTCGACGCGCTGGAAGCGGTGCCCGCGGCCCGTCTGGACCTCGCCGGCGAGGGCGACCACCGCGAGGCGCTCGAGGCCGAGATCGCCCGCCGCGGCCTCGGGGAGCGGGTCACGCTCCACGGGCACGTCAGCGAGGAGCGCAAGTGGGAGCTCTACGGCCGCGCCTGGGTCAACCTCACGGCGTCCAGCGCCGAGGGCTGGTGCCTGACCGTCATGGAGGCCGGGTCGTGCGGCACGCCGAGCGCCGCCCTGCGGATCGGCGGTCTGCCCGAGTCGATCGTGGACGGTCGGACCGGCGTCCTCGCCGATACGCCGCAGGAGCTGTCGCACAAGGTCGCGGCGCTCATGGCCGACCCGCAGCGGCGCCGCCGCTACGGCGATGCGGCCCGCGACCGTGCTGCCGACTTCACGTGGGACGCCACCGCGGCCTCGAACCTCACCGTCCTGGACCGGGCCGCCACCGGGGAGCGACCGCGGCTGCGCGACGCGATCGCCGGCTCGGGCACCGGCGCCGCAGCGGGCCTGGCGGGCGCGACGCTGGCGAACAACGCGATCCAGCTGATCTTCACGATCGCGATCACCAGGCTGCTGGGCGCCGACGGCTACGGCGCGCTCGCCGCGATCGTCGGCGTCTTCCTCATCCTGCTCGTCGGTGGGCAGTCGCTCCAGGCCGCAGCCGCCCGCGAGACCGCGCTGGGCGCCCTGGGCGACCACGCCACCCTGCGTACGACACTGCGGGCGTGGACCGGCAAGCTGCTCCTCGCCACCCTGGCGATGGGCGTCGTGGGCATCCTTCTGCGCGACCCGCTCGCGGCCGCCACCGGAACCCCCGAGCATCCCTGGGCCGCCGCCGCGATCCCGGCGACCGGTGCCTTGTGGATCCTCGTGTCGCTGCAGCGTGGCGTGCTCCAGGGGCTGCACGCCTTCGGCCCGGTCGCCCGGAGCCTCGTGCTGGAGGCGGTCGGCAGGCTCGCGACCGGCGTCCTGCTCGTCGTGCTCGGCGCCGGGGTCACCGGGGCGTTCCTCGGCACGCCGCTGACGATCCTCCTCACCATCGGTGCGCTCTGGGTCGCGATCGACCGCCGGCTCGCCGGGCCCGATGCGCAGGACGTGCGCGCGGTCGCCCCCGGCGCCGCGGTGCGGTCGCTCGGCGCCCTGGTCTCCGGTGGCTGGGTGCCGATCCTCGGCCTGCTGCTCCTCGCCGTCCTGCAGAACATCGACGTCGTCATCGCCCGCCACCAGCTCGACGCCGACCGCGCCGGTGCGTATGCCATCGCCGCGGTCGCGGCCAAGAGCGTGGTCTGGGTGGCGATCGGGGTCGGCCTGCAGCTGCTGCCCGACGCGACCCGCCGCCACGCCGCCGGGGAGGACCCCCGCCCCGTCCTCGCCCGCGCCCTCGGCGTACTCGTCGTCGTCGCCGCCCCGGCGCTGCTGATCTTCGCGCTCGTCCCCGAGCTGCTGCTCAAGCTCGCGTTCGGCCCCGAGGGCGCCGAGGGAGCCGACGCGCTGCTCCTCCTCGGCGTCGCGATGACGCTGTTGGCCGTCGCGTACCTGACCGTCCAGTACATGCTCGCGCTGCGGGCCACCCGCTTCCTGTGGGTGCTGGGCGCCGTCGCGATCGCCGAGATCCTCGTGCTCTTCACCGGGGACTTCGGGATCGTCACGTTCGCGAGCATCGTGCTCGGGGCGCAGGTCGTCGCCGCGACCGCCGTGCTGGTACTGGGCCTGCGCATCGTGCCGCGCGGCGGCCCGCGGTCGCCGGTGCCTGCGTGAGCGTGCCCGTCGGTGACGCACTGGCGCGCGTCGCCGACGTCGAGGGCTGGATGACCGACGCGCAGGGCCGGCGCCTGCACGCGTGCGCCGGGCTCGTCCGCGCCGGCGGGACGATCGTGGAGATCGGCTCGTTCCGCGGACGCTCCGCGATCGTGCTGGCGCTCGCCGCGCCTGCCGACGCCCGCATCGTCTGCATCGACCCCCACGCCGGCTCCGACCGCGGGCCGCAGGAGATCGCTGCGGACGCCGCGCTGGGCGACGCCGACACGGCCGCCTTCGCGGCGAACCTCGCCGCCGCCGGCGTCGCCCCGAGGGTCACCCACGTCCGTGCGTTCTCCGACGCGCCGGGCGCCCACGCGGCGGTCGAGGACCAGGTCGACCTCCTGTACGTCGACGGCGCTCACCGCTACCGCCCGGCGCTGGCCGACCTGCGCGACTGGGGCGCCCGGCTCGCGCCCGGCGGCACGATGCTCGTGCACGACTCGTTCTCGTCGATCGGGGTGACGCTCGCGACGCTGCGGGCGCTCGCCGCCTCGCCGTCGTGGGAGTATGCGGGCCGGGACGGGTCGCTGGCGCGCTGGACCCGCACCCGGTCGCCGCGGTCCCGGGAGCTGCGGGTACGCGGCCTGGTCCGCGTCCTGGCGGAGCTGCCGTGGTTCCTGCGCAACGTCGCGGTGAAGGTCCTCATCGTCGCGCGGCTCCGGCCGCTGGCCGGCCTGCTGGGCCACGGCCCGCAGGATGGGCCCTGGCCGTACTGACCGCCGCGCCGCCGCCGACGTCACACGGTCACAGCCGCCGGGACGCCGGCCGGGTCGGGCTCCTGCCCCGGGTGGGCCGGCAGGTAGCGCGCGACGAAGAGCGCGCCGAGCAGCGCGACGCCGGCCGCGACGAGGCAGCCCGCGCTGAGACCGTCGATGAAGCCGTCCCGCGCGATCGTGACGATCGACGCGTCCCCGGTCGCCCGGGCGACCGCCGCGGCGGCGCCGAGCGACTCCTGCGCGGTCGCCACCACGTCGGCCGGCAGGCCGGAGGACGCGAGGCCGTCGCGGTAGAAGGAGAGCGCGACGCTGCCGATGACGGCGACGCCGAGCGTGCCGCCCAGCTCACGGGTCGCGTCGTTGACCGCGGAGCCGATGCCCGCCTTCGCCACCGGCACCACACCCATGATCGCCTCGGTCGCCGGGGCGCTCGTGAGCCCCATTCCCGCGCCGATCGTGACCATCTGCAGCGCGATCGCGAGGTAGCCGGTGTCCGCCTCCACCGTCGAGATCCAGACGTAGCCGCCCGCCAGCAGCAGCAGACCGGTGGTCACCACGGCCTTGGCGCCGAAGCGGACCGCCAGCGACGTGCCGATGATCGAGGTGACCGCGACCGACAGCGCGACCGGAATCTGCCGTAGGCCGGCCTCCAGCGCCCCGTACCCGAGGATCACCTGGAAGTACTGGGCGATGAGGAAGATGAAGCCGAACAGCGCGAAGAACGCGAACGTGACCGCCCCCGAAGCGGCGGTGAACCGCAGGTTCGCGAACAGGCGGACGTCGAGCATCGGCGAGTCGGCCCGCCGCTCCCACCAGGTGAACACCGCGAGGACCGCCGCGGTCGCCGCGAACCCCGCCAGGGTCGCGGTGCCCGTCCAGCCGCGCTCGGGCGCCTCGATGATCGTGTAGACGAGACCCCCGAGGCCGAGCGTGCTGAGGACGAGTCCGACGAGGTCCAGCCGTGGCACCGACGGGTCCGAGCTCGTCGGCACGATCAGCAGGGCGAGCACGAGGCTGAGCCCGGCGAGCCCGGCGCACAGGACGAAGGACGAGCCCCACCAGAAGTACTCCAGCAGCGCACCGCCGAGGATCGGGCCCAGAGCGATGGAGATGCCCGTCGCCGCGCCCCACAGGCCGATCGCCTGCGCGCGCTTGCGCCGGTCGGGGAAGACGCTGGAGATGATCGAGAGGGTCGTCGGGAACACCATGGCCGCGCCGATGCCGGCGACGACACGCCACGCGACGAGCACCTCGGGCGAGCCGCTCCACGCACCGGCGAGGTTCGCGCCGAGGTAGATCAGCAGCCCGGCCACCAGTGCGCCGCGTCGGCCGAACCGGTCGCTGAGCGAACCCATCGCCAGGACGAGAGCGGCGAACGCGAGGTTGAAGCCGTCGACGATCCACAGGAGATCGCGGGTGCTGGCATCGAGCTCGACGACGAGCGTCGGCAGCGCGATGTTCGTGATCGTGGTGGCCAGGTTGATCGTGAAGACGCTCAGACAGAGGACCGCGAGGACCAGGCCGGGCGAGGACGGTGCGCGCATGAGTTGAGAAACTAAAGTGCTTCGTGGAAGGAGTCAACTGTTCGCTGCTAGGCTGGCGGTCATGCGCTCGTACGGGCAGTACTGCGCGGCGGCCCGCGCCCTGGACGTCATCGGCGACCGCTGGTCGCTGCTGCTGGTCCGCGAGCTGCTGCTGCGGGACTGTCGCTTCTCGGACCTGCGGGCCGGCCTGCCGGGCATCGCGACGAACCTCCTCACCGAGCGGCTGCGGGCGCTCGAGACGGCCGGGGTCCTGGAGCGCCACGCCGCCCCGCCCCCGGTCGCCACCACGCTGTACCGCCTCACGGAGCGCGGGCACGCGCTGGCACCGGTCCTCGCCGAGCTCGCGCTGTGGGGCGCGCACGACATGGCGCGCGGCCCGGGCGACGACGCGGTCTGCGGCCATTGGGTCGCGCTCGCCGTGCCCGTGATGTACCGCGGCGCCGACGTCGGCGATCTCGCGCCCCTCCGGGTCGCCGTCGAGGCGGACGGGACCGCCGTCGCGGTCTCCGTCGGCGACGACGGCGTCCTCGCAGCCCTCGGAGCGCCCGAGCACGCCGACGTCCGCCTCACAGGGTCCACGCACGCGGTCATGGGCACCCTGCTCGGCGTCCCGGGCGCGATCGACGCCGCGAGCGTCGAGGGCGACCGCGACCGTCTGCTCGCGCTCGCCGGGCGCGCGACCGCACCGGTCGCCTGACGCACCGGACATCGGGGCGACGCTAGGGTCGCCACCGTGCGCCCGCCGTCCCCGACCCCCGCGCTCGTGGCCGCGCTCGCCGCCGCGTCGCTCTCTCCCGCCGCCGCCCATGCGGCGGTACAGGCGGACCTGACGGCCGGTGCGGCGACCGTCACGGTGACCGCCGACCCCTTCGCGGTGACCGTACGCCAGACGGGCGGGCCCTCGCTCACCGGGGTCGCCCCGGTGACGCTGCGGACCGTCGACGGGGCGAGGATCGCCCCCGCGACCGCGCGATCGGTCACCCGTGACGGCGAGGCGATCGAGGTGACGCTCGACACGCCCGACGGCCCGGTGGCCGTCCGACTGACCGCCGCCGCGGACGGCGTCGTGCGTGTCGCGACCGACGGCGGCGCCGCGCGGGCCACCGCCGTCGGCCTGCGCTTCACCCGCGCGACCGGCGAGCGGCTCCTCGGCACGGGCGGCCGCAGTGACGCGGTCGACCGCAGCGGTCGCCTCACGGAGCACTACGTCGCCGACGGACCGGTCCGCCCCGAGGACCGCGCCTACGTGAAGGCCAGCGTCCCGCCCTGGGCCGAGCGCGAGCGGGACGACGCGACCTACTACCCGGTGCCCTGGGTCCTCAGCACCCGGGGCTGGGGCATGTCGGTGCTCGAGGACCGGACCTCGCGCCTGGACGCCACCTCGCCCGGCACCTGGACCTTCGAGGTCGACGGTCCCGTCCTGCGCGCCGAGATCGTCGCCGGGCCGCGCCCCGCGGACGTCCTGCGCCGGTACACCGCACGGGTCGGCCGTCAGCCTGCCCCGTCGCAGCCGGCCTCGTTCGGCCCGTGGTTCCAGACCGGGCAGCCCAACGTCGTCCCCACCGAGGAGGAACGCGCGATCGCCCGGGCGCAGCGCGACGCCGGCGCTGCGGTCTCGGCGATGGAGACGCAGATGCACCACCTGCCGTGCGGGGCGCACGAGGGCCGCAAGGACGCCGAGCGCGAGCGGTCCGCCTCCGCCCACGCCGAGGGCCTGGCGCGGCTCGTCTACTTCAACCCGTCGCTGTGCGTCACCTACCAGAAGGAGTACGCGAAGGCCGACGCGGCCGGTGCCCTCCAGCGGGTCGCCGGCGCCTCGTTCGCCTTTCCCGCGTTCGTGGGCGGCGCCGGGCCGATCGGCTTCACGATCGAGCCGCTGGCCCAGTACGACTTCACCCATCCGGCGACCGCCCGTCTGTACGGGGATCTGATCCGGGAGGCCGTCGAGCTCGGCGCCGACGGCTGGATGGAGGACTTCGGGGAGGGCACCCCGCCGCAGGCGACCTTCCACGACGGCACCACGGGTGACGCCGCGCACAACCGCTACCCGGTCGACTACCACTGCGCGGTCCAGGAGCTCAGCCGCACCCTCCCCCGTCCGGTCATGCGGTTCATGCGCTCGGGCTGGCGGGGTGCGGCACGCTGCGCGGACGTGGTCTGGGGCGGCGACCCGAGCACGCTGTGGGGGTACGACGGCCTCTCCAGCGTGCCGACCCAGCTGCTCTCGTTCGGGCTCAGCGGCGTGTCGCGGTACGCCACGGACATCGGCGGCTACGTCTCCTTCGGCGGCGGTCCGGGGGCCGACCTCAAGCCCGGCGGGACCGAGGCGCAGACGCTGACCCCTGAGTTGCTGTCGCGCTGGATGGAGCTCGGGGCGCTGCTGCCGGTCATGCGGACCAAGCGGACCGGCCTGGCCATCCCCAGCTACCCGCGGCCGCAGGTGTTCGACCCGGAGCGCCTGCCGACCTGGACGCGGCTGACCGCCCTGCACACCCAGCTCAACCGCTACCTGCGCGCCGCCGACGAGCAGCACCGCGCCACCGGGCTGCCGATCGCCCGCCACCTCGTCCTCATGCATCCCGAGGAGCCGCGCGCCGCAGCCGCCGAGGATCAGTGGATGCTCGGGGACGACCTGCTCGCCGCACCGGTCGTTCAGCCCGGGCAGACGGAGCGGGACGTGTGGCTGCCGCCCGGCCGCTGGGTGTCGTGGTGGCCGAGCACGACGTTCGCCCCCGGGGTCCGCGACGGGGCGTTCGCGCTCACGCAGCCGACCGTGCTGACCGGCGGCCGCACGGTCCGGCTCGCTGCGCCGCTGGGCTTCCCCCCGCTGCTCGTGCGGGCGGGCGCCGCACTGCCGCTGCTCGACCCGGCCGTCCGCACGCTGAGCACCTACGCCGGCGACCGTGGACTGGTGCGCGCGCAGGACCGCGCCGATCGGGTGCGTCTGATCGCGTTCCCCCGCGGGTCGACGCTGTCGCGGCTGGGCGAGGGCGCGAGCGCGAGGCTGCTCGAGCTGCGTCGCCGTCGCGGCGACGGGCGTCGCGGGTCGCGGCTCGTCGTCCGGCTCAGCGCGCCGCGCGGACCGCTGCACTTCACGGTGGAGGCGTCGCTGCGGACGCTGCGCCGACCGTTCGCGGCCCGTCGCGTCCGGGTCGGCGGCCGCGCCCTGCCGCGGCGCGCCTGGTCCTACGACCGCCGGTCGGGCGTCCTGCGGATCGCGTCGTCGCGACTGCGTGGCACGCGGCTGCGGGTCGACGTCGACTGATCAGCCCGTCACGGCGCGCCGCAGCCGCCGGTCGGCGAGCAGCCACCGCGCCAGCACGACCAGCAGCAGGCCCAGCGCCCCCGCGGCGACCCAGTGCGCGGCGATGTGGTCGACCGCGTAGTTGGCGTCGTAGCCGCCCGGATCGGCGTTCCCCACGACCAGGTGGGCCACCGGGACGCCGACCAGCAGCAGCCCACCGGCGCCGACCACGAGCATCCGGTTGGGGATGCCCCGCCAGAGGATCAGCGCCAGCACCGGTCCCATGACCGCGCCGGCCCGCAGGGCGAAGACGAAGCCCAGGACCCCGGCGGCCACGACGCCGAACGCGAGCGCGCGGTGCAGCCGCCAGCGTGCCGGGGCATCCGCCCGCGCGTCGAGCCGGCCCGGCGGCGCGGTCGAGGGCTCGCGCTGGCGGACGCGCTCGCGGCGGCGCAGGAGCAGGAACGCAAGCAGGACGAGGATCCCGACGCCGCTGACGCCGTAGCCCATGGTGAGCCGGTCGTCGGGCGCGTAGTCGATCTCCACGCGCTCGCAGCCCGGCTCGACCTGCCACGCGTTGGCGTACCCCTGCAGCGGCACCGGGTCGCCGAGGTCGCGGCCATCGCAGCTCGCCTCCCAGCCCTCCGCGAACGACTCGCCGTACACCAGCCACGACGGCTCGCGGACCTCGACCCGCACGCCGGTGCGTGACCCGTTGCCGGGCTCGCCCGCGGCCAGGACGCGCCCGCCGGCCCCGGGCAGCGTCAGCCCCTCGGGCGGCGCGGAGAAGAGCCGCAGGCGGTCGGCCCGGAAGGTCCCGGCCCCGGTGTCCCGCAGCAGCGTGCGGTCGGCGGGGAGCGAGAGCCCGGTACAGCCCTCGGCGCGCAGCGGCAGGCCGGCGTCGAAACGCCGGAGGTCCTGTGCGGGCACGCGCAGACGCAGGGAGCGTCCGGCCGCCCGCAGGACGACCGCGCCGCACGGTGCGGCGGCCTGGCCGGAGCGCGGCGCGCGGACCGGATCCACCCCGGCTCCGCGCACCTCCCCGATGCCGACCGCGCGGCGCTCACGAAGGCGCACCGGCGTACCTGCCGCGAAGGCGGCGTCGAGGATCTCGAGCTTGAACCGTCGGCCGCGCAGCGGTTCGGGGAGGCGGACGAAGCCGTCCGCCCGCACCGCCACCGCAGTGCTGGCACCCCGCTCGGAGACGACGCGCACGCGCGTCGGGCGGCGGACCTGCACCGCGGGCGGAACGAGCCGCAGCCGCTGCAGGCTGGTCGTTCGGGGCGTGCGCCACGACAGCCAGGCGGGCTTTCCGCCGATCCACTGCCCGATCCACGCGCGGTCGGTGCCGCCGTCGAAGGCCCCCGAGGCGCGGTGGCGCGGCCGGCCCTCGAACCGCGACGCGGAGCGCGCCTGAAGGCGCTTGGCGGCCGGGGAGACCAGCCCGTCCAGGACGTCGTCGGGCGCGGCGGGGTCGACGCTCACCCAGGCCTCGGCGACGTAGCGGCGCGCCGTGGGCGGACGGATCGTGCGCTCCAGGCGGGGCTCGGGGTCCTGCGCGTCGCGCAGCAGGCCGGCCTGCGCGGGGCCGCTGAGACGCGCGCGGAGCGCCGGGGCGTCGGCGGTGGTGCGCTGCAGCAGGTAGGTCAGCGGGCTGCTCGACAGGTCCTCCTGGCGCAGCGCGTCCTCCAGGACCGTCGGCGGGCGGAGGGTCTCCCGGACGTCGACGCCCGGGATGCGGAGCTCGCGGATCCCGCCGGCGCCTCCGGAGGCCCGCTGCGGCCGGTCGACCTCCGCGATCCGCACGCGCAGGCGGGTGATCTTCTCCAGACCCACCCGCAGGGTGTTCCAGCCGGCCCGGACGCGGAGCCGGCGGCCGTTGACCTCGACCGCGCGGACCGTGCCGCGACTGTCGGAGTACGGGTACAGCTCGATGGTGCCCACGTCACGCGGCTGCGGGAACGTCACGTCGAGGTGGTGGCGGTCGTCGGCCAGGAAGCGGTCCGCCAGCCAGAAGGTGGCGAGGTCGCCGTCGAGTGCGACGGCGGGCCGATGCTCGGGGAACTGCGTGACCTGCGGGCTGGCGGGGGCGCTCACCGCGGTGGCTCCCCGCCCGCGCAGCGTCGCCACCGTCTGGGCCGCGGTCCGGTCACCGTCGCCGGCGAACGGGTCCAGCCGGGTCCCGTCCTCGCTGACGTCCCGGTCGGCGGGCAGGGTCGGCCCGACGTTGCCGCGCAGGCGGGAGCTGACGAACGCCCGGCGCCTCGCGCCGTCGGCGATCACGAAGCCCCCGCCGTCGCGCACCGTCGCCGACAGCGTGTCGCCGTCGAGGTCGGGCGCGTAGGCGATCGGCAGGTCGGGTCGCAGGTCGCCGAACGCGGCGAGGTCGAGGAGTCCCTGCGCTCCCCCGTCGACGACGGTCAGCGGCGCCCGCGGCACGAGCCGCAGGATGCCGCCGGTACGTGAGGGACGAAGCTCCAACGGCGCCTTGCGCACCGGGCCCGCGAGCCGGGCGGCAGCGGCCGGCAGCAAGGTCGGGGTCCCGAACGACTCCCGGCGGACGCCGGTCGGGGTGGTCCCGGGGAGCACGCCCCCGCCGCCGAGCGCCGGGTCGATCTCGGGCGCCCCGAGCTCGTCGAGCGGTGCGAGGCCTCCGGCCGCCAGCCCGCCACCGGTCTCGTCGGGCTGGCTGCCGAGCACCCGGGCGACCTCGGCGGGCCCCAGCTCGCCGCTGCGCGAGCGGTCGCCGTCGGTGGCCAGGACGACCTGTCCGACGCCGAGGAGGTCGAGCAACGGGGCCAGCTGCCCGGGGACGAGGCGCTCCTGGCTGACGAGGGCGTCGACGGACCACTGCAGCTCGGTGGCGCGCAGGTCGGAGAACGGGACGATGTAGCGGTTCGCGACCGGGTGGTCGGTCAGCACGGGCAGGACCGCGTCGATCGTCTGGCCCCAGCGGTAGCTCGCGAACAGCTGGCCCGGGAGCACGAGGGCGCGGGTGTTCGGGTCGGCGTCGTCGAGGCGGTCGGCCGCCTGCTCCCACCAGGCCGGGATCTCGAATGCGAGCTGGCGGTCCGGTGCCCGCCCGCTGCTGAGCGGCCACGCCGCGACCGCGATCAGGCCGACGGCAGCCAGGACGCCGACGCCGCGCAGCTGCGGCCGCCCGACCGACGCCGCCCATGCCCGCGCGACGAGGAGGCCGGCGAGCGCGGCGAGCGCCAGCGCCACGAGCGGGCCCGCCTTGTACGTCGTGCGCAGGAAGCGCACGCCCTCGACCTCGTTGTAGGTGAAGGTCGCGGCGCGGCGCAGCGGCGTCCCATTGGGAAAGCCGACCGCCATCACGAGCAGCCCGGCGACGAGGAGCAGGAGGAAGAACGGCGCGTAGCGTGCGCGCCAGCTCCAGCGCAGGCCGAGGACCGCGAGCGCGGGGACCGCCATGCTCGCGAGCACGACCGGCACGGAGAACAGGAACGCCGGCCCGTGCCCGGAGAACGGCCGCAGCTCCCCACCGAACCCGACGCCGATGTAGCTCGTCCAGAAGCCCAGCAGCCGAAAGGACTCGGCCAGCGACGTCGTGCCCCAGATCGTGCCGGGCTGCTCGGTGAACGGCAGGAAGTCCAGGCCGTTCTGGGCGTGCACGACCAGCGGGACGACCCACCACGCCGATGCGACCGCGCCGGTGAGGGCCATGCGCCCGAGCCACGGCAGGACCGCGGCTCGCGGGACGCCGCCCCAGCCGACCTCGTAGGCCACCAGCAGCGCCGGCGCGAGCAGCACCCAGCCGGTCACCGCCGCGTTCACCCCGCCACCGGTCGCGGTCAGGACGAGCGCGAACGCCGCGGGCCACCACCACCCGCGCGGGTCCCGCAGCCCGCGGTGCACGCACAGCAGCATCCACGGGAGCGCCGCGTAGGCCAGGAGCGCGACGCTCGTGCGGTTCGCGTAGACCGCCACGTAGGGATTGACGACGAAGAGCGTCCCGGCGGCGAGGTGCAGGGCGCCGTAGCCGCCGTGCGTGCGCCCGTCGGCCCCCGAGGGCACGAGGACGCGGAGCAGGCGGACCATCCCGTAGGCCGCGACGGCCAGGAGCGTCCCCAGCCACAGCCGGTGCACGACCCACTCCGGCAGTCCCAGGGCGTCGCCGACCGCGAAGAACGGGCCCATCGGGAAGAGGTAGCCGCTGTACTGCCCGGCCCAGACGTGCCCGAGCCCGGCGGTCGGTGTCCAGGCGCCGGCCACGTCGGCGAGGAACCCGCCCGGGTCGACGTGGAGGTGCAGCTTGGTGTCCGCGACGACGGTCCCGGGGCGCTGCAGGAGGGCGAGCAGGTACGCGCCGACGATCAGCGTCAGCGGGACGACCCGGGGCCGGACGCGGCGCCCCAAGGGGTCCAGACGGCGCCCCGCGGCGCCCAGACGACGCCCGACGGGACGCAGACGGCGCCGGGGACCGGCGAGGAGATGGACGAGCTGGGAACGCACCGACGCGTGAGGGTACGCTCACCCGCCGATGCCTTCGCCGCCACCCGCCGCCCCGGCCCTGCCCGTCGTCCGCTTCGGGCTCCTCGGCGGACCGGTCGCACTGGCGTTCTTCTCGGGCGGGTTCTTCGACGGACCTCGACTCTGGGCATTGGCGGGCTGCTGGGGCCTCGTCGCACTCACCGCGGTCGCCGCCCCCCGGGCGCTCCCGGACCGCCGCGCCGCGCTCGCAGCGATCGCCGGTCTCGGGCTGCTCGCCGCCTGGATCGGCCTGTCGCGTGCGTGGGCCCCGCTGGACGACCCGGCGGGCGACGACCTCGAGCGGGCGCTGCTCTACCTCGGGGCGCTCGTCGCCGGGACCGCCGCCTTCGCCGCGCGGCGCGACGCCCGGACCGTCGAACTCGCGGTCGGTGGCGGCGCCCTGCTGGTGACCCTCTACGGCCTGTCCGGCCGCCTGGTCCCGTGGCTGGTGGACCAGAGCGCCTCCGTGAGCGCGGGCGGTCGTCTCGAGCAGCCGTTGACGTATTGGAACGCCCAGGGCGCCCTGGCGGCGCTCGGCGCGATCCTCGCGGTGCGCGTCGCCGGCGACCGCACGCGGGCGGGCGGCGTCCGGGCGGCCGGGGCCGCCGCGGTGGCACCGCTGGTGGTCGGCGTGTACCTCAGCTTCTCCCGCGGCGCCGTCCTGGCGCTCGTCTGCGGCGTGCTGGTCCTGGTGGCGTGCGCGCCGACCTGGGGTCAGCTGCGGGCCCTGGCGCTCGCGGGGATCACGAGCCTCCCGGTCGTCGCGGCGGCCGCGGTCTCCGACGCGGTCCGGGCGCTCGACGGCAGCCCCGGATCGCGGGACGCGCAGGGCGCAGCCGTGCTCGCCGTCCTCGTCCTCTCCGGGCTCGGCGCGCTGGTGCTCACCCGTCTGGGGCTGCGCCGGGAGGAGAACGGCACAGGCCGGCTCGGACGGCTGCCGCTGCCCTCACGGGGCCTCGGCGCGGCGGTGGCGGTCGCGTGCGTCGTGGCGGTCGTCGTCCCCGTGGTCGCCTCGTCCGGCGGACCTGACGCGCCGGCGTTCGGCGCGCAGAGCCAGCGGTTCACCGACGCGGGCTCCAACCGCGACCGATACTGGGAGGTCGCGCTGCGGTCCTTCGCCGACCATCCGGTCGCCGGCGTCGGCGCCTCCGGCTTCCAGGCCGAGTGGCAGCGCGAGCGCGACGTCGCCGACGGCGTGCGCGACGCGCACTCGCTGCCCTTGGAGACGGCCGCCGAGCTCGGGCTGGTCGGCCTCGCCGCGCTCATGCTGTTCCTGACCGGGGTGGCGCTGTGTGCCCGGGCGGTCCAACGGGAGGACCCCGCGCTGGCCGCCGGGGCGTGCGCGGCGCTCACGGTCTGGGGCGTCCACGCCTGCCTGGACTGGGACTGGGAGATGCCGGCGCTCACGCTGCCGGCGCTGCTCCTGGCGGCGATGTTGCTGGCGCGCTCGGACGGTCAGGGCGACGAGCCCGACGTCGCCACGCCGCTTCCAGGCTGACCGCCGCGAGGACGACGATCGCCGGCTCCGCGGCGATCCGCAAGCGCGTCGAGCCGTAGACGGTCAGCGTCGTGATCGCGGCCATCGCCAGCGGCGCACCGAGGATCCAGGTGTGCGCGCCGCGACGGCGCAGCAGGACCATGCCGGCGAGCGCGAGGGGCAGCAGCAGCCAGAAGAAGCCGATGCCGACACGGGCGACGCGCGCCCCCCTCCCCTCCGTCGTCTGCAGGAAGACTCCCTGGCTGGGCCGATAGACCTCCATGGCGCGCCCGACGCGCGCGGCGACCACGACCGGGACGCGGCCCGGGTTGTCGCGGATGTAGCGCAGGCCCTTGTCGCGGTAGGCGAGCGAGAGCTGCGACTCGTCGAGGTCCTCCCGGTCGGTCACCCCGTCGAAGCAGCTGTAGGCCCAGGAGCCGATGAGGTCGCCGTAGTAGGTGCGCTCGCAGTTCGCGCCGACGACGACCGCGAAGCCGTTGTTGGAGATGAGGACGGGCTCCTCGAACGTGGTGAGGTTGCGGATCGTCCACGGCGCGAGCACCAGGCCGAAGGCGACGCAGCCGACGACCGCGAGCGTCGCGCGGCTGCGAAGGGTCGGCGCGCGCATCCAGGCGAGCGGCAGCAGCAGCAGCGGCGCCAGCACGACCGCCTCGGCGCGCGTGAGCGCCGCCAGCCCGATCAGCGCCCCCACGACCGCCAGGCGCCGCCGCAGCCGACCGCCGTCGGCCGGGTCCCCGTCGAGGTACTCGAAGGCGGCCAGCAGGGCGCCGCCGAGCAGCGCGAGGTAGAGCGTCTCGCTCATCAGCGTGCCGTCCGCCATGAAGAGGTTGGGATAGACCGCGGCGATCCCGCCCGCCAGCAACCCGGCGGTGTCGCCGGCAAAGCGCCGCGCGAGCAGGGCGACGAGCACGACCGTGACGGTCCCGACGACGCACAGCAGGAGCTTCTGCTCGTGGTAGCCGTCGATACCGACGAGGTGCTGCAGCGCCAGCAGCATGATGTGCAGCGGCGGGTGCTCGGCGGACGGGGCGTCCTCGAACGCCGCGCGGAAGCCCTCCCCGGCGGCGAGATGCCGGGCGTCGATCCAGTAGACCAGCGCGTCGCCGAACGCCGGATCGCCACGGCGCGAGAGCGCGTAGGCGACGCGTAGGGCGAGCGCGACCACGGCGATCGCCGCGAGTCGGCCGCGGAACGTCGTCAGCTGACCGGGGAGGAACCGCATCGGGCCTGAGCCTATGCTCTGCCCGGCATGGATCGCGCCGTCCCGACCCCGCGGTTCCCGCACCTCGACGGCGTGCGGGCGATCGCCGCGTTGAGCGTTCTCGTCAGCCACACGTCCGGCCTGACGGGCTTCGCGCCGAGCAACGGCCTGCTCGGTCCGGCCACCGCGCGGTTCAACGTCGGGGTGACGATCTTCTTCGTCCTCTCGGGCTTCCTGCTCTACCGGCCGTTCGTCGCCGCCCGCCTGGCCGACCGCGACGGCCCGCAGATCGGGGGCTACGGCCGCCGACGCGCGCTGCGGATCCTGCCGGCCTACTGGCTCGCGCTGACCTTCCTGGCGATCTGGCCCGGCCTGAACGGTGTCTTCACGAAGGACTGGTGGGTCTACTACGGCTTCGCGCAGAACCTCCGCGGCGGGTGGATCGTCCAGGGGATCCCGCCGGCGTGGACGCTGCACGTCGAGGTCACCTTCTACCTGCTGCTGCCGTTCCTCGCCCTCGCCGCCGCGCGTGCGCTGCGCGGCCGGCCGGCGCCCGAGCAGTTGCGGCTGGAGCTCGCGGGCATCGCGGCGCTCGGGCTCGTCTCGCTGGCCCTGCGCACGTGGCGGTTCGAGGTCGACCCCGGCCAGGTCCAGGCGTTTACGCTCCTGCAGCTGTTCCTGTGGTTCGCGCTCGGCCTCGCCCTCGCCGTGGTCAGCGCGCACGTCGCCGACCGGCCGCCGGCCCAGCGGCCGGGCTGGGTGCGGCTCGTCGCGGCGCGGCCCTGGATCCCGTGGGCGACGGCGCTCGCCGTGCTCCTCTTCTCCACCCGGATCGGCCTGCCGACGACGCCGCTGGTGGTCTACGACGCCAAGCGCTGGTTCGCCGAGCACGTCCTCTACGCGCTGATGGCCGTCCTGGTCGTGCTGCCCGCCGCGATCGGGACCGACGGCGGCGGCTGGGTCCGACGCCTGCTCGCCTGGCGTCCGCTCGCCTACGTCGGCGTGGTCTCCTACGGGGTCTACCTCTGGCACCTGCCGCTGGCCGGGGAGGTCAACCCGTGGCTCGGTCCGAGGATCGACGAGCTCGGGTTCCCGATCGTCACGCTCGCCGTCTTCGCGCTCTCCCTGGCCGCCGCCTCGCTCTCCTACCACCTCGTGGAGCGGCCGCTCATGCGCCGCTTCCGCGGGCCGCGGGAGCGCACCGCGACGGTCGCGGTCCCCGTGACAGGATCGCCGGGATGAGCGCCCCGGTCGCCCCGCAACTGGACGAGCGCGAGGTCTGGGACCTCGAGAACCTCGCCGGCGCGCGCCGCCTGGGTGACTGGATGCACGAGCAGTTCGCGCCCTACGTCGGCGGCTCCGCGGTCGAGGTCGGTGCCGGCATCGGCACGTTCTCGCAGCGCCTGCTCGACCAGGGCGTCAGCGACCTGCTGCTGCTGGAGCCCGAGCCCGCGTGCCACCGCCGCCTCGTGCGGCGCTTCGGCGACGACCCGCGCTGTACGGTCTCCGACCAACTGCTCCCCGACGCCCCCGCACTCGGCGCCCGGGCGGGGACGGTCGACTTCGTCCTGTGCCAGAACGTGCTGGAGCACATCGCCGACCACGAGGCGAGCGTCCGCGCGATCGCGGCCGCGCTGCGACCGGGCGGCATCCTCTCCCTGCTGGTGCCCGCGCACCCGTGGCTCTACGGGCGTCTTGACGAGGTCTACGGGCACGAGCGTCGGTACACCCGGCCCGTCGTCCGCGGGCTCGTCGAGGGCGCCGGTCTGGAGGTCCTCGACCTGCGCTCGTTCAACGCGCTGGGCATCGTCGGCTGGATGGCGAAGTCCCGTGTCGGCGACGCCACGCTCGACCCGCGCTCGCTGCGCGCCTACGAGCGGATCCTGCCGCTCTGGCGCGGCGTCGAGCGCATGGTCCGACTGCCGGTGGGACTCAGCATCGTTGTGCACGCCCGCCGCCCCGGCTGAGCTGCGCGGGTCCTCAAAGCCCGGAACTGGGACAGGGCCCCTAACCCGACAGCGGTTGCCCGTCCGGGCCGAGCCGGGGCGCGCGCGGCGCCGGCGCCAGGGGGTTGAGCGCGCGGGCCCGCGCACGCTCGCCCTCGGCCTCCTGCGGCCGTCCGCGCGCGTCGAGCACCGCGGCCAGCGCGTTGTGGGCCTGGAAGGCGTCCGGGTCGCGGTCCAGCGCGGTCTCGGCCAGCCGCTGCGCCCCGTCGACCGCGCCGACGCGCAGGAGCGCCTGCGACGAGAGCGCCAGGGTCTCGCTGCCGCGGCAGGCGTCGATGACCCGGGCGGCCAGGTCGCGGCCCCCGTCGGGGAGCGCCTGTGGCTGCGGGGCGATCGCCCTGGCGAAGGCGACGCTGCGCGCGTCGTCGCACGAGCGCACGTCCCCGCCGCGCACGAGCGCGAAGGCGATGATCGCGACGGCCGCGAGGACCAGGAGGGCGCGCAGAGGGATCACGGATCTCGATCGTAGTCGCGCCGCAGCAGCACGACGAAGGACGGGTCGCGCGCGACCTCGCGGTAGTCCCGGGCGATGACGCGGTCCAGCACGGTCGCCCCGCGCAGACGGCCTCCGCCGTTGGGCTCGTCGATCCGCGCGGCCGGGGCGACCCAGCGCACGACCCATGGGGTGCGCGTGCGGATGAGGGAGGCGGCGATCTCCTGCTGGACGTCCTTCGCGGTGACCACGCCGGGCTGCACCACGTCGTAGCGGGACGGGTTGGGCCGCTGCAGCAGGACGTTCAGGAGCGGGGCGCCGAAGCGCACCCGGCTGTATCGCGGCGGGGCGACGAGCACCGGTCCGGGGACCGCGCGCACGGTCCGCGCGACGAAGGCGCTCCCGCGTGCGAAAGCCGCGTCGGCGCGGACGCCGCCGGCCGCCGGCCCGCCCAGGCGTACGAGGTCGCCCGAGTGCAGCAGGCGCCCCGCCTGCCGCTCGACGCCGTGCGCCATGACCACGAGCAGCACCGCGGCGGCCGCCAGCCGTACCCGGCGGTCGGGGTCGGTCGCGAGCATCCGCCCGGCGAGGACGACGACCGCCAGCGCCAGCGGGAGCAGATGGAACTCGTCGGCCCGCGCGAGGAGATAGGAGAGCCCGCCGAGCAGCAGCGGCAGCAGCGCCCACGCCTCGGGGCCGGCGTGGCGCCGGCGCCACAGCAGCCAGGCGGCCGCGCCAGCTGCCGCCGCGACCAGCAGCGCCGGGAACGCCGCCTCCAGGACCTTGTTGGGATCCGGGAACGCGTCGCCCACAGCGAAGGGGAACGGCAGCCGCTGCAGGTCCTGGATCCTCAGGAACCCGAGCGTCTGGTCGACCAGCTCGCCGGGCGCGAGGAGCAGGAACGTCAGGTAGCCCGCGGCGACGACCGCTGCGGCAGCGGGGACCGCGCGGCGGGCCGGGGCTCCGGCGACCACGACGCCGATCAGCGCGAGGACGCCGATCTCGGGACGCCACAGGGCGGCGGCGCCCGTCAGGGCTCCGGTCCGGGCCCCCTGCCCCCGGCCGGCGACCAGGAGCGCCGTGAGCGCGAGCGCCAGTGCGGGCGGGCCGGGTCCGGGTCCGGTCGGCCAGGCCAGCGCGCCGGCCGCGGCGAGGCCCGCGGCCACCGGTGCGAGACCGGGCCTCGGGAGGCGCCCGTTCGAGCCGACCGGGTGAGTCTCGGACCTGGCCGCACGGTCCACGAGCCGCGCGACGAGGACGACCACGACCGCGTCGAGCACCAGCCGCACGATCCGCCACGCGAGCAGCGACGGCCCGGTCACGGCGGTCAGCCCGCCGAGCAGGTAGGCCTGACCGGGTCCGTAGTTCCACCAGAAGTCGCGGTAGGGCACCTGGCCGCCGGCGACGCGGTCGGCCGCCGCCAGCACGAGGCCCTCGTCGTGCGGGCCCGCCTCCAGCAGCAGCGTGCATCCCGACAGCAGCACCGCGGCGAGCGCCAGCCCCAGGTCGCGGCGGCGGCGGGTCACTCGAGGTTGTCCCGGTGCCCGCCGGCCCGCGGGCCCCGCCAGGGCCGCGGCTCGACGACGTCCTCGATGCGCCGGACCGAGCGGCGGCCCAGGTCGCCGCGCTCGCGGAGCATGGCGGGCAGCAGCGGCAGCGCGGCCGCGAGCCCGCCGAGGTGCGCCCGCAGGCGCCGCTCGCGCGCGGCGCGGGCGACCCAGGCGAGCTGCCGGTAGGCGACCGGTCCGGCCCAGCGCAGTGGCCACGCTTTCGCGACGAGCAGGAGGGTGTTGCGGGCGACCCAGGCGGGCACCGGTCGCGCGAGCTGTCCGCTCGAGCCGCCGCCGGCGTGCCGGGCGACCGCCGGCTCGTAGCCGCAGCGCCAGCCCGCGAGGCGCAGGCGAAGCCCGAGGTCGACGTCCTCCAGGTAGGAGAAGAGCCGCTCGTCGAACCCGCCGACGCCGACCACCGCGTCGCGCCGGTACAGCGCCGCACCCGCGCAGGCGGCGAACACCTCGCCGGGAACGTCGAACCGGCCGTCGTCCACCCGGCCGCGGCCGCGCTGCTCGCAGACGCCGTCGCGGCGCAGCCGGTCCCCGGCGTCGTCGATCACCCCGGGGTCGTCGAGGCGGACCATCTTGCTCGCGACGGCACCGAATCCGGGATCGGCGAGCAGCCGGTCCGCGAGGCGCCCGTGCCAGTCGGGGTCGAGCACGACGTCGGTGTTCAGCAGCGCGACGAGCTCGCCCCGTGCGACGGCGATCCCGCGGTTGGCGGCGGCCGCGAAGCCCGTGTTGCGCTCGTGACGGACGACGAGCACCTCCGGGTGCTCCTGGCCGAGCCAGGCCGCGGTCCCGTCCACGGAGCCGTTGTCGACGACGACGATCTCGTCGAACGGCCGGTCCTGCCCGTCGAGGGAGGCCAGCAGGCCGGGTAGCCACGTGCGGCCGTTCCACGCAGGGACGACCGCGGACGTCGTCACGGACGGCGGCTGCCGGTGTCCGGTCGCGCGGTGCGGGTCCGTGCGAGCCTGCGACGGCGCGGCACGCGCAGCCCCGACCGGTCGTCGCTCAACGCCGCTTCGACGGCGGCCTCGAAGGCCTCGCGGAACACCTCGACGTCGTAGCGCCGGGCGTTGGCGACACAGGCCGCGGGGTCGACCGCCAGCGGGTCGAACGCGCGGACGGCCTCGATGAGCGACTCCGGGGTCGCCTCGTCGAAGAACACGCCGGTCTCGCCCTCCAGCACGGTCTCGCGAACGCCCCCGGCGCGCAGGGCGACGACCGGTCGGCCGGCCGCCTGCGCCTCGACCGCGGCGATCCCGAACTCCTCGGTCGCGGTCACCACCAGGGCCCGCGCCCGCGCCAGGCGTCGTGCCACCTCGTCGTCGGTCAGGTGCCCGGTGAACTCCACCGTCGGCCCGGCGAGACGCCGCAGCCGTCGCAGGTCCGGGCCCTTGCCGACGACCGTGAGCGGGAGGCCCATGCGGGTGAAGGCCTCGACCGCGACGTCGAGCCGCTTGTGCGGCATCAGCTCGCTCAGGACGACGTACGCGTCACCGGGCGTGGCGGGCGTGAAGCGGGCGGTCTGCACCGGAGGCGCGATGACGATCGCCTCGCGCCCGAAGTACCGGGCGATGCGCCGCCGGGTGGTCTCCGAGTTCGCGACGTAGGCGTCGACGCGCTGCGCGGCGATCCAGTCCCACTGTCGCCAGCGCTGGAAGATCGCCGACAGCGCCGCCCGCCTGAGCGGCCCTCGCGCCCGGAGCGTCTCCTCGCGGGCGTTCCAGGCGTAACGGAACGGGTTGTGGCAGTAACAGACGTGGACCGCGTCCTCGTCGGGGATGACCCCGTGCGCCCAGGCACTGGAGCTCGACACGACGAGGTCGTAGCCGCGCAGGTCCACGGACTCCACCGCGTACGGATACAGCGGCAGGAGCAGACGGAACGTCCGCGCGGTGGGATGCAGGCGCTGCAGGAACGTCGAGCTCACGCGGCGATGGGCGAAGCGCCCCTCGGTACCCGCCTCGTCGTAGACGGCGGTGAACACGTCGGCCTCGGGGTAGAGCTCGCAGAGCACGGCGAAGACCCGTTCGGCGCCGCGGGCGTCGAGCAGGAAGTCGTGCACCAGCGCGACCTTCAGTGGTCCGGGCCTCTCCATCCGCGGCGAGTGTATGCGACCGCCGCGGCATCTACGGTGCGGGAGATGAAGGTCGGCGTCGACGCCCGGGCGCTGTCCGGGCCCCGCGGGATCGGGCGGTACGCCCGTGGGCTGCTCGCCGCGTTGACCGAGCGGTTCCCGGCCGACGAGTTCCACGTCGTGCGGCATCCGGGCGACACCCTCCCGGACCTCCCCGGCCTCGTCGCCCACCCGGACCGCCGGCCGCGCCGCGCGGTCTTCACGGCGGCCGCGCTGACCGGACGCCCGCGGCTGGACCATCTGCTCGGCGGGGACCTCGACGTCCTCTGGCTGCCGGCCCCGGCACCGGTGGCGGTTTCGCGGAGCGTGCCCGTACTGCTGACGGTGCACGACCTGTCGTTCGAGCAGCGACCCGGCGACTTCACCCCGTACGAGCGGCTGTGGCACCGGCTCGCGCGACCGGGTCGGCTGCTGCACCGGGCCGACCGGATCGTCGCCGACAGCGCGGCGACGCAGGCAGTGCTGCTCGCCCGGCACCGCCTCGCGGTGGATCGTGTGGAGGTCGTCCACCCCGGCCTGCGGGCGCCGTCCGCCCCCGCACCCCAGCAGGGTGACGGCCCGCCGTACCTCCTCTGGGTCGGCGCCCTCGAGCCGCGCAAAGCGCCCGAGGTGCTCGCCCGGGCGTTCGCGGCCGCGCGGGCGGACGGGCTGCAGGCCGAGCTGCGCGTCGTCGGCGACGGCCGCTCGCCCCTGCAGGGCGCGGGGATCCGTCGGCTCGGCCGCGTGGACGACGACGAGCTCGACGCGCTCTACCGCGACGCGCTCGCGGTCGTGACCCCGTCCCGGGACGAGGGCTTCGGCTTCCCGCCGCTGGAAGCCGCGCTGCACGGCACGCCAGCGGTGGTCTCCGACCTGCCGGTCTTCCGCGAGACGCTCGGCGACGCAGCCCTGCGCGTGCCGGCCGGCGACACGGTCGCCCTGGGCGCGGCGCTCCTGCGCATCGAACGCGACGCCGCGCTGCGGGAGGACCTCGGCACCAGGGCGCGCGCCGCCGCGGCCCGGTTCACGTGGGCCGCAGCGGCGGACGCGACGCACGCGGCGCTCGTCCGGACGGCGGAGGGACGACGGTGAGCTTCAGCGTCGTGGTGGTGCTGCACGACAGCGCCCCGGACCTCGGCCGGCTGCTGCGGTCGTTCGACGAGCACCTCGCCGACCAGGCCCCGCAGATCATCTGCGTCGACAGCGGCTCCCGCGACGACGGCGCCGGCCTCGCGGTCGCGCGCGAGCACGGGACGGCCGTCGTCGAATTGCCGGACAACCCCGGCTTCGGTGCCGCCAACAACGCCGGCGTCGCGCTGGCGCAGCACGCGGTCTGCGTGCTGGTCAACCCGGACGTGGTGCTCCTGGACCCGGTCTCGTTGCCGGCCCTGGCCGCCCACGCCGCCGCCCGCGACGCGCTGCACGTCCCCCGGCTGCTGAACGCGGACGGGACGGTGCAGGACAGCGCCCATCCCCTGCCGGGCTCGGTCGGCCACGCGCTGCTCGCCGCCACGCACCCGCTCGTCCTCCCGCGATCCGCCCGCGAAGCCGCCCAGCCCTGGCGCGCCCCGGACGACCGGGACGTCGGCTGGGCCATCGCCGCGTGCGTCGCCGCCCGGACGGCGACCCTGCGGGAGTTCGGCCCGTTCGACCCGACGCAGTTCCTGTTCTTCGAGGACCTCGACCTCTGTCTCCGGGCGCGCGCGACCGGCCGGCCGACCGTCCTGCACCCCGGTCTCGTGCTGCGCCACTCCGGGCAGCACAGCACCGGGCCGCAGTTCGGCGGCGAGCCCTTCGAGCTGCTGGCCCGCCGTCGACGGGAGGTCGTGCGCGCACGCCGCGGCCGAGCCGGGCTCGCGCGCGACGACGCGCTGCAGGCGCTGACCTTCGGCACACGCGTCGTCGCGGCGCGCCTGAGCGGACGGGAGCCGGGCCCGGCCGCCGAGCGCCTCGCGGCGCTGCGGCGCGCACGGCGGATGTGATCCTCAGAAGAGGTCCAGCTGTCCGTCGACGGGATCGCCCGCCGGCGCGGACGCGGCGTGAGGCAGGACGACCGGCCCCGGCGGCGCGAGCTCGAGGAGCGCGGGCAGCCGCGCGACGTCCGCGCGGAGATGCTCCAGCGTCTCGCGCTGGTAGAGCGCGGCGGCCGGGTGCAGCAGGGGCAGCACCCGCAGCCGCCGGCCGTCCAGCTCGACGACCTCCGCCCGGCCGTGGACCCGCAGGATCGGATCGGCCGCCCCACGCAGGACCCGCGTGGCCACCGACCCCAGGGTGCAGACCACCCGCGGGCCGACGAGGTCGAGCTGGGCCAGCAGGTGGCTCCGGCAGCGCTCCAGCTCGACGGGGGTCGGGTCGCGGTTGTCCGGTGGCCGGCACAGCAGCGCGGAGGTCCGGAACACCGCGGCGGGGTCGATGCCAACGTCCCGGAGGAGGTCGTCGAGCACGTGACTCGCGCGCCCGGCAAGGGGGGTGCCCTGGAGGTCCTCCTGCCGCCCGGGCGCCTCGGCGACCAGCGCGAGCGCGGCACCGACGGGCCCCGTCCCGAACACCACCTGCGTGCGCGTGGCGGCGAGCTGCGGACAGCGCACGCACCCGCGGGCGTCCTGCGCGGCCTGCTCCAGCGCGGCACGCCGCTCGTCGGGGGACGACACACGGCGATGGTATCCGTGGCGGGCAGCGCCCCCCTTCGGAGCGTGTCCGTCGACCCCCCGGGAGAGGTGCCCCGTCCGGGTGTTGCGCAACCGCCGACGAGGTGTACTCTCCCTGATGAGGCCGTCACCTTCACCGGGACGGACCTCGTGCAGCACCGCAGGTCACGCCGCCCCTCACCACCACCGCGACCGGTACCCCCACTTCGGGGACTGGACCGAGATCTCCCATGGAGACATCCCCAAACGCCGGGCCCACCGATGACGGCCCCCGCCGCTGTGCGCTGATCGGCGCCGGTCGTCTGGGTTCCGCGCTCGCCCGGGCCCTCCCCGCCGCCGGTGTGCCGGTGCTCGGCCCCTACGGCCGCAACTCCGAGGTTCCTGCGGACGCCGACGTCGTGCTGCTCTGCGTGCCGGACGGCGAGATCGCCCGCGCGGCCGGCGCCGTCGCCCCGCGCCCGGGCCTGCTGGTCGGCCACTGCTCCGGCGCCACCGGCCTCGCATCGCTCGCCGACGCCGGCCACGACGCCCTCTCCCTCCACCCGCTGATGACCGTGACCGGCCCCGACGCGGACTTCGCCGGAGCGGGCGCCGCCGTCGACGGCAGCACCGACCGGGCACTGGCCACCGCCGAGTCGCTCGCCGGTGCGCTGGGCCTGCGCGCCGTGCGGATCCGCGACGAGGACCGCGTCGCCTACCACGCAGCCGCCTCGATCGCCTCGAACTTCCTCGTCACCCTCCAGGACGCCGCCGAGCAGCTCCTCGCGACCGCGGGCGGGGACCGCGAGCTGCTCGTCCCCCTCGTCCGCGCCGCGGTCGAGAACTGGGCCGAGCAGGGCGGCGAGCGTGCGCTCACCGGGCCGATCGCCCGAGGCGACGAGACCACCGTCACCGCCCAGCGCGACGCCGTCGCCGACCGCGCGCCCGACCTCCTCCCCCTCTTCGATGCGCTCGCCGGCACGACGCGCTCTCTGGCCGACCGGCGGGGGGCGATGGTCAAGTGAGGACCGTCCGCACCGTCGCCGAGCTCCGTGCCCTGCTGCTGCCCGACCGCCGAGCGGGTCGCACGATCGGCCTCGTGCCCACCATGGGCGCCCTGCACGACGGACACCTCTCCCTGCTGCGCCGCGCCGCACAGGAGACCGACGTCGTCGTCATGTCCCTGTTCGTCAACCCGACGCAGTTCGACGAGGCGACCGATCTCGACGCCTACCCACGGGACGAGGCGGCCGACGCCGCGCTCGCGTCCGACGCCGGCTGCGACGTCCTCTTCGCCCCGCCGGTCTCCGAGGTCTACCCCGACGGGTTCTGCACCACGGTGACCGTCGACGGCCCGCTCACCACGACGCTCGAGGGCGCCCACCGTGGCGCCGCGCACTTCGCCGGCGTCACCACCGTCGTCACCAAGCTGCTGAACATGGTCGGCCCCGACGTCGCGTTCTTCGGCCAGAAGGACGCCCAGCAGGCGTTGGTGATCCGGCGGCTCGCCCGCGACCTCGACCTCCCCTCACGGATCGAGGTCTGCGCCACCGTGCGCGAGGACGACGGCCTGGCCCGCTCGAGCCGCAACGTGCGCCTGCGCGGCGCCGACCGCGAGCGCGCCCTGGCCCTCCATTGCGCCCTGCAGGCCGCCGAGCACGCGGTCGCCGGCGGCGAGCACGACGCCGACGCCGTCGCCACCCGGGCGCGCGAGGCCATGCAGACCTTCTCCGTCCACCCCGAGTACCTCGCAGTGGTCGACCCCGACACCCTCGTCCCCCGGAAGGAGATCGACGGCGAGACGCTCGTCGCGGTCGCCGCCCGGGTAGGAGAGGTCCGGCTCATCGACAACACCCTCATCCAATCCCCCTCGAGAGGCTGAAGATCCCATGCAGCGTGTGATGCTCAAGTCCAAGATCCACCGGGCGACCATCTCCGACAGCGACCTGCACTACGTCGGCTCGATCACGGTCGACGCCGACCTGTTGGACGCCGCGAACATCCTCGAGCACGAGCAGGTCCACGTCGTCGACGTGGACAACGGCGCGCGGTTCGAGACGTACACGATCGCCGGCGAGCGGGGCTCGGGCGTCATGCAGGTCAACGGCGCCGCCGCCCGCCTCGTGCACAAGGGCGACACGATCATCGTCATCTCCTACGGGCAGTACGACGAGGCCGACCTCGAGCGCTACGAGCCGACCGTCGTCCACGTCGAGAAGGACACCAATCGCGTCATCGACGTGGACACCGCCGTGGCCACGCTCCTCACCCGCTAAGGAACAAGGACTCCCCCTCATGTCCAGCCTCCCGCAGATCACCGTCCCGATCGACGCCTCACGGCTGCCGATGACCCTTCCCCGGCTGTACGAGAAGCGCGCGCACGGCGAGCCGATCGTCATGGTCACCGCCTACGACTACCCATCCGCCGTCGCGGTGGACCGGGCCGGCGTCGACATGGTCCTCGTCGGCGACAGCGGCGCGATGACCGTCCTGGGCTACGACTCGACCGTCCCCGTGTCCCTCGACGAGATCCTCATGCTCGCCAAGGCGACCCGGCGCGGGCTGAAGACCCCGTTCCTCGTCGGGGACCTGCCGTTCGGCTCCTACGAGATCAGCGACGAGCAGGCGATCACGACCGCGATGCGCTTCGCCAAGGAGGCGGGCTGTGATGCCGTCAAGCTCGAGGGCGGAGGCGTGACGTCCGTCGCCCGCGCGCGGGCGATCGTGAGCGCCGGGATTCCCGTCATGGGACACGTCGGCCTCACCCCGCAGACCGCGACCGCCCTGGGCGGCTACAAGGCGCAGGGCAAGAGCGCGGAGGCGGCCGAGCGGGTCGCGCACGAGGCGCTCGCCCTCGAGGAGGCGGGCTGCTTCTCGATCGTGTTCGAAGCGATCCCCAGCGCGGTGGCCGAGATGATCCACGACCGGCTCCAGATCCCGGTGATCGGCATCGGCGCGGGCCCGAACGTCGACGGCCAGGTGCTGGTCTTCCACGACCTGCTCGGGATCCGCGAGGGCCGCGGCGCGAAGTTCGTCCAGCGCTACGCTGACCTGCTGGACGACATGGCCGCCGGCGTGACCGCCTACACCGACGACGTGCGCACCGGCCGCTACCCGGGACCGGAGCACGGCTACGCGATCGAGCCGGCCGAGCTCGCGGAGCTGCGCGAGCGCATCTGAGCAGGACGGGTCGGCGGCGAGGCCGTCCCGGACGCCGGGATGAGCGTGGTCCGGCGGCCGCTGCTCAGCGCGGCCGCGGCCCGCGGCCGTCGCCCCGCGCGGGCGGCTGCGTCGGCGCGTACCGACCGCGGACGGGACGTTCGGCGCGGCCGTTGCCGCCGTCGTCGTCCCGCCGGGGCTCGGCCTCGCGGTCACCTGTGGTCGGCGCGGCGGGGGGTCGCTCCGCAGGCGCGTCCGGCGTCGGCTCCGGCGCGACCGCCGAGTCGACGCTCTCCCCCGCGAGGATCCGGGCGACGCGCTCGGCGATCTCCTGCGCGGCGTCGTCGACGTCCGGCCCCTTGGTACGGAGCTTCGCCTGGACCGCGCCGACGGTGGTGGCGTCGGCGATGCGCTTGTGGGCCTGACGCAGGTCGCCCTGCACCCGCGTCCCGAACTCGCGGAGCTGGTCGGTGGCCGCCTTGACGGCCTCCTGCATCGCCTGGCCCTCGGCGGCGGCACGCTCGGCCTGGATGGCGGACTCGCGCAGCAGCAGGTCGGCCTGCTGACGCACCTCGCGCTGGGTCTCGCGGGCGCTGCGGCGCGCGTCGGCGAGCTCGGACTCCGCCTGGGCGCGCAGCTCCTGGGCGGCGCGCTCCGCGTCGGCGACGGTGCGCTGCGCCTTGCCCTGCGCCTCCTGCATGACTCGCCGCTCGAGCTCGGCGGCCCGCTGCTCGCGGGATGCGTCGAAGCGGGCGCTTTCGGCGCGGGCCTCCTCGAGCGCGGTGGTCGCGGCGGCGCGAATGCGCTCGGCCTCCTGCTGGGCGGCGCTGCGGACGGCGGCGGCCTCCTGCTCGGCCTGCCCGCGGACGCGGCCCGCGTCCTGGCGATCGGTCGCCGCCTCCGTGCGGAGGTCGACGAGCTCCTGCTCGGCCGTGTCGCGCAGGGCTCGAAGCTCCTGCTCGACGGCGGCCCGGCGCTCCTGCAGCTCGGACTCGACCTGCTGGCGCAGCGCCTGGGCCTGCTCCTCGGCGGGGCGTCGCAGGTCGGCGGCCTCCTGCTCGGCGCCGGCCCGCAGCTCGGCCACCTCACGCTCGGCGACCTGGCGCAGCTCGGCGACCTCCCGCTGCGTGTCGGCGCGGAGGTCGGCGAGGTCGCGCTCGGCCGCGGCTCGCGCGGCGGCCGCGTCCTCCTCGGCGTGCACCCGGACGGCCTGCGCCTGGGTCCGCAGCGTGGTGGCCTGCTCCTGCGCGTCGGCGAGCTCAGCGCGGGCGGCGGAGGTGTCGGCCTCCAGCTGCTCGGCGGCCGCCGAGGTCAACTGCTGCGCCTGCGCCGTCGCCTCCGCGAGGAGCCGCTGGGCCTCCGCGTGCGCGTCGGGCACCAGCCGCTCGCTCGTCACCCGGGCGCTGTCGAGGAGCTCCTGCGCCTCGGTGCGGGCGGCGTCCAGCACGCGCTCGGCCTGCGAGCGGGCCTGCGGGAGGGCGACCTCCGCCTCCTCGCGGGCGGCCCGGACCTCGGCGTTGGCCTCGGACCGCAGGGCGGCGAGCTCCTCGCGGACCGCGGCGACCTCGGCATCGACCACGGCGCGCAGCTCGGCGACCTCGCGCTCGGTCTGCTCGAGGGCGGTGGCGGTCTCCTGCTCGGCGGCGCGACGGGCGGTCGCAGCGTCCTGCTCGGCCGCTCCGCGCAGCGTCGCGGCGGTGTGCTCGGCCTGCGCGATGATCGTCGCGGCGTCGCGCTCGGCGACCTCGCGCATCGCGGCGGCACGGGCGCCGGCCTGCACCTGCAGGTCGTCGGCGGCGCGCTGCGCCTCCTCGGCGATGCCGGCGGCCCGCGCACGCTCGCGGGCCTGCTCCTCGGCCGCTTCGGCCGTTCGGGCCTCCTCGGCGGCAGCCTGTCGTTGCGCCTCGGCGTGCTCGGCGGCCTCCCGGGCCTGCTCCTCGGCAGCAGCGCGGTCGCGGGCCTCCTGCTCGTCCCGGGCCTGCTGCTCGGCCCGCAGGCGCTCGGCCTCCTGCGCCCGGTCGGCCTCCTCCTGCGCGCGTCGCTCGGCGGCCGCCTGCTCGGCGGCGGCGCGCTCGACGGCGGCCTGCTCTTCGGCGAGGCGGCGCGCCTCGAGGCGCTCGCGCTCGGCCTGCTCGGCGGCGACCTGCTGTGCGGCGTCGCGCTCCTGCCGGTCCTGCTGCTCCTGCGCCGCCCGTGCCTGCTCGCGTTCATCGTCGGCGCGCTGCGCGGCGGCCTGGTCGCCGGCCGCCCGGCTGGCCGCGCGCTGCTCCTCGTCCGCCCGCCGGGCGCGGTCGTCGGAGGGCGGGGCGGTCACCGGCGGGAGATCGGAGACGAAGGTACGGTGGCGGACGGTCAGCTCCCAGCCGGTGCCGCCCTCGGGCAGCTCGACCGAGCGCTCGCGGACGACCTCGACCTTGCCGAAGCGCACGGTGAGGTTGGCCAGCAGCGTCCCACGGTCCGGACCGCTGACCGTGACGAGGTTGGCGTCGGAAGCCATGAACCCTGAACGTACCGGACCGGGCCGCGGCGAGCCCGTCCGAAGGCTCAGTTTGCGGAGGGCTTCACCGACTTCAGAACGGTGGCGGGGGCACCTGCGGCGATCGAGAACGGCGGCAGATCGGTGGTCACGACGCTGTTGGCCCCGATGACGCAGCGCTCGCCGATCGTCACCCCGCTGGTGATCACGACGTTCGCGCCGCACCACACGTTGTCCCCGATCACGGTCGGGCCCTTGGACGTGAAGCCCTGCCACGGGACCGGCTTCTCGAAGTCGTCGAAGCGGTGGTTGCCGTCGGTGACCAGGCATCCGTTGGCCAGCATGCAGTGCGCCCCGATCTCGACCCGGTCGACCGCGGCGACCTGGACCCCGAGGTTGAGGAACGTCCCCGTCCCGATCGAGATGTGGCCGCTGCCGGTCAGCCAGGCACCGGCCTCGAAGAGCACGTGCGGCCCGAGCTCCAAGCGACCCTCGTCGAGCATCGTCAGGACCTCGCCGTGCAGCGGGCCCTTGGCGAAGCACTCACGCCGCGCCAACTCCGCGTGCAGGCGACCGATCCGCCACGGCAGTCGGTCGGCCTTGTAGTACCGGAGCTTCTGCAGCCAGAGCTTGGCCTGCGCGCGCGTCATCGGCCCAGCGTCGCACAACGCGGGCGGACGGGAGACGGACGCGACCCGATAGGTTCGCGCCCGTGCGGCTGCGGATCTTCTCCTACGCGTACTGGGCGCTCATCGGGCTCACGTGCCCGTTCTTCTTCGTCGGAGCGATCCTCATCTGGCTCATGACGCTGCCGTTCGACCGTCGCAAGGTCGTGCTGCACATGTACTCCTGCGCCTGGGCCCTCTTCTACGTGACGCTCAACCCGATCTGGCGGCTGGACGTCGAGGGCCGCGAGCATCTACCGTGGCGCGGGCCGGCGGTCATCGTCGCGAACCACGCCTCGCTGATCGACATCCTCGTCCTGTTCGGTCTGCTGCGCCCGTTCAAGTGGGTGTCCAAGGCGGAGAACTTCAAGATCCCGTTCGTCGGCTGGAACATGACGCTGAACGGCTACGTGCCGCTCGTCCGCGGCGACCGTGAGTCGGTCGTCGCGATGCTCGCCACCTGCTCCCGCCTGCTGTCGAAGGGCAGCCCGGTCCTGTTCTTCCCGGAGGGCACGCGCTCGAAGGACGGCGCGCTGCGACCGTTCAAGGACGGGGCGTTCGAGCTGGCGATCCAGCACGGCGTGCCGCTCATCCCGGTCGCGGTGAACGGCACGGCCACCGCGCTGCCGAAGCACGGCATGGTGCTCGAGGAGCACGTCAAGGCGCGGGTCGAGATCCTCGCCCCGATGGACCCGGCCGACTACGCCGACGTCGCCGCCCTGCGCGACGCGGCCCGCGCGCGCATCGCGACCGCGCTGCGCCAGACCGTCTGACCCGCCGACACGAGGCCGGCGGACTCAGCCGACCGCGGCCGGCTGCTTCTTCAGCGACGCGCGCGTGGCTCGCGGCTTGCCGTTCTTCGCCGCGGGCGGCGCGGCCGGGGTGACGAGCTCTGCGAGGAAGTGGCCCGTATGGGACCCGGGCGTTCCGGCGACCTCCTCTGGCGTGCCGTAGGCGACGACCTGGCCGCCCTCCTCGCCGCCCTCGGGCCCCATGTCGATCAGGCGGTCGGCGGTCTTGATGACGTCGAGATTGTGCTCGATGACCACGACCGAGTTGCCCTGGTCCACGAGGCGGTGCAGCACCTCGAGCAGCTTCTGCACGTCGGCGAAGTGCAGGCCGGTCGTGGGCTCGTCGAGGATGTAGAGCGTCTGGCCGGTGCCGATCTTCGACAGCTCGGTGGCGAGCTTCACGCGCTGCGCCTCGCCGCCGGAGAGCGTCGTCGCGGGCTGACCGAGCCGGATGTAGCCGAGCCCGACGTCGTTGAGCGTCTCGAGCCGGCGGCGGATCTTCGGGATGTGCTCGAAGAAGACCACGGCCTCCTCCACCGGCATGCCGAGCACGTCGGCGATCGACTTGCCCTTGAAGCGGATGTCGAGCGTGTCCTTGTTGTACCGCTTGCCGTGGCACTGCTCGCACGGCACGTACACGTCCGGCAGGAAGTGCATCTCGATCTTGATCTGCCCGTCGCCGCGGCAGACCTCGCACCGGCCGCCCTTGACGTTGAAGGAGAAGCGCCCGGCCTTGTAGCCGCGCGCGCGCGCCTCCTGTGTCTTGGAGAACAGGTCGCGGATCACGTCGAAGAGGCCCGTGTACGTCGCCGGGTTGGACCGCGGCGTGCGGCCGATCGGCGACTGGTCGACCTGGATGATCTTGTCCAGCGCGTCGAGCCCGAGGACCGCGGTGTGCGAGCCGGGCCGGTTGCGGGCGCGGTGCAGCTTGTTGGCGACCGCCTTGAACAGCACCTCGTTGACGAGGGTCGACTTGCCGGAGCCGGACACGCCGGTGACGCAGGTGAGCGTGCCGAGCGGCACGCGGACGTCGACGCCGCGGAGGTTGTGCTGCTTGGCGCCGCGGATCTCGAGGTGGCCGCTGGGCGTGCGCCGCCGCTCGGGCACGTCGACCTTGCGCGTGCCGGCGAGGAACTGCCCGGTCAGGGACTTCTTGACCTTGGCGATCTGCGCCGCGGTGCCCTGCGCGATGATCGCGCCGCCGTGCTCGCCGGCGCCCGGCCCCATGTCGATGACGTGGTCCGCGGCGTACATCGTCTGCTCGTCGTGCTCGACGACCAGGACGGTGTTGCCCAGGTCCCGCAGCCGCTCGAGCGTGCCGATGAGCTTCGTGTTGTCGCGCTGGTGCAGACCGATGGACGGCTCGTCCAGCACGTAGAGCACGCCGACGAGCGCCGACCCGATCTGCGTGGCCAGGCGGATGCGCTGCGCCTCGCCGCCCGAGAGCGTCGACGCCCCGCGATCCATCGAGAGGTACCCGATGCCGACGTTGTCGAGGAAGCGCAGGCGCTCCTCGATCTCGCGGAAGATCAGCCGGGCGATGTGCCGCTCGGTGTCGGTGAGGTCGACCTCGTCGAGCCAGACGAGCGCGCGCTTGACCGAGAGCGAGCAGAACTCGTGGATCGCGTAGCCGCCGACGAGCACCGCGCGTGACTCGGGGCGCAGCCGGGACCCCTTGCACGACGGGCACGGCCGCATCGACATGAACTCCTCGATCTTCTCCCGCGACCACTCGGAGTCGGTCTCGCGGTAGCGGCGCTCGAGGTTGGGGATGACGCCCTCGAACTTCGTCGCGTAGGAGCGCTTGCGGCCGTAGCGGTTGGTGTAGGTCACGCCGACGGCCGTGCCGCGTGTGCCATTGAGGAACACGTCCCGCGCGTCCTCGTCGAGCTCGTCCCAGGGCGTGTCCAGGTCCACGCCGTAGGCGTCCTTGAGCGCGATCGCGATCTGCTCGTAGTAGCTGGAGTTCGACGCGGCCCACGGGGCGATCGCACCGTCGTTGAGCGACAAGGACCCGTCCGGGACGACCATCTCGGGGTCGATCTCCATCTGGTGCCCGAGCCCGGTACAGCGCTCGCAGGCACCGTGCGGGGAGTTGAAGGAGAAGATCCGCGGCTCGAGCTCGGCGATGGCCGCACCGTGGTCGGGACACGCGAACTTCTCGGAGTAGAGCGTCGTGACCGGTGGGTGGGCGGGATCCCCAGTCTCCCGCGGCACCGTCTCGATCTCGACCATGCCGTCGGCGAGCGCGACCGCCGTCTCGATCGAGTCGGCCAGGCGCTTGCGCAGGTCGCCCCGCATCACCAGACGGTCGATGACGACCGAGACGTCGTGCTTGAACTTCTTGTCGAGCACGATGTCCTCGTCGGCGAGCTGGCGCATCTCGCCGTCGATCTTCACCCGGGCGAAGCCGTCGGACTTCAGCTCCTCGAAGACCTTGCCGAACTCGCCCTTGCGCCCGCGGACGATCGGCGCGAGCACCATGAACCGGGTGCCCTCCTCCTGCTCCATCACCTGGTCGATGATCTGCTCGGCGGACTGCCCCTGGATCGGCTTGCCGCAGACGTGGCAGTGCGGGTGGCCGATGCGCGCCCACAGCAGGCGCAGGTAGTCGTAGATCTCGGTGACGGTGCCGACCGTTGAGCGCGGGTTGCGCGACGTCGTCTTCTGATCGATCGAGATCGCCGGGGACAGTCCTTCGATCGAGTCGACGTCCGGCTTGTCCATCTGCCCGAGGAACTGGCGCGCATACGCGCTGAGCGACTCGACGTAGCGGCGCTGGCCTTCGGCGTAGATGGTGTCGAACGCCAGCGAGGACTTACCGGACCCCGAGAGCCCGGTGATCACGACGAGCGCGTCCCGCGGGATCGTGACGTCGATGTTCTTCAGGTTGTGCTCGCGAGCACCGCTGACGACGATCTGGTTGCGCTGCGCCATGAACACATAATCCTAGCGAACCGAACAGGCGTTCCCCCGCCGTGTCGCACTTCGCCGGCCCGGACGTGCGACGGTGTCCGCTGTGCGCGCAGGCGTCCTCTACGGCATCGGGGCCTACGGGCTCTGGGGCATCTTCCCGCTCTACTTCCCGCTCGTGGACCGCGCGGGTCCGATCGAGCTGCTCGCCCACCGGATCGGCTGGTCACTGCTGTTCGTCGGCGCGTTCCTGGCGCTGCGCTCGCAGCTCGGTCCCGTCCGGGCCCTCCTGCGCGACCGTCGCCGCCTCGCGCTCCTCTCGCTCTCGGCGACGCTCATCGCCGGGAACTGGGGGCTCTACATCTACGCGGTGACGACCGACCGGGTGATCGAGGCGGCTCTCGGCTACTTCATCAATCCGCTGCTGAGCGTCGGGCTGGGGATGGCGATCTTCGGCGAGCGGCTGCGCCCGCGCCAGACGTGGGCGCTCGGGTTGGGCGCGGTCGCCGTGGGCGTCCTCGCCGGGTTCTCGTCCACGGGCTTCCCGTGGATCGCGCTGACGCTGGCGGTCCTCTTCGCGGGCTACGGCCTGGTCAAGAAGCTCGCCGACGTCGGAGCCGCCGAGGGGCTCATGGTGGAGACGCTCGTGCTGGCCGGGCCCGCCGCGCTCTTCCTCGGCGTCCTGACCGCCGGCGGTGACGGGACCTTCACCGTCCACGGGTGGGACCACGCCCTTCTGCTCGTCGCGGCAGGGCCGATCACCGCGATCCCGCTCGCGCTGTTCTCCGCGTGCGTGACGCGGGTGCCGCTGTCGACCGTCGGCCTGCTGCAGTACCTGGCTCCGGTCCTGCAGTTCCTCATCGGCTGGCTCGTCGCGGGCGAGGACATGCCCGCCGCCCGCTGGGCCGGCTTCGCGCTCGTATGGGCCGCGCTCGTGATCCTGACCGCGGACGTGCTGCGGGCCTCGTCGCGCGCCGGCCGGGATGCGGCGGCGCGCGACGGGGCGGTGCCTCAGCCGATGGTGGCGTAGACCTCGTCCAGCAGACCGTCGCGGTCGGCGAGATCGAAGTTCTCGCCGAGGTACCTGTCGGTCTCCTCACGACTCGAGCCGTTGAGCGCCATGTTCAGCGCGATGAGCCGGGCGCCCTCGACGTCGCCGTCGGCGGCGGGAGCAGGGCCGGGAGCGGCCGCTGCGGGCGCCGCCTCCGCAACCGGGGCGGCCTGCGTGGACTGGAACAGCCCGGGCTCCTCGGCGACAGGCTCGTCCTCGAGGTCGGGCTCGGCAATGAGGACCGGCTCCGGCTCGGGGGCGGTCTCGACGACGGGCTCCGGGATCACGACGGGCGCCGCGGCCGCAGCCGTGGAACCGGCCGCACCGTAGAGCTCGCCCATGTTGCCCGTGAGCAGCGTGAGGTCGGCATTCAGGCGGTTCGCGCCCGTCCGCAGGCTCTCGATGAGCGCCCCCAGCTCGCTCTCCATCGCGTCGACGCGCTGGAGCATGAGCTCGGTGGACTCGGAGACCTTGCCGACGTGCTCCTGGCTGCGGGAGACGGCGTCGTCGCGGGTGTCCCGCGCGGACGACTCGGCCTCACGGCGGATGCGATCGGCCTCGTCCTGCGCCGCGGCCTCGATGGCCGCCGCGCTCGACTCCGCGGCCTCGACGATCGTGCGGACCTGCTCCGACGCGGCGAGCGCCAGCGACGCGACGCCGGGGCCGGCGGACGCACCGGCCTTTGCGCGCTTCAGCTGGTCGACCTCGGCGGCGAGCGCCGCGAGATGCGCGTCGACGGCCTCGGGCTCGTACCCGCGGCGGCCGATGGGGAAGTCCTTCTTCTCGATGGACTGACGGTCCAGTGCCAAGCCTTCTTCACCTCTAGCTTTGAATCAATTGGGGGCGGTGGCGCGCGGGCAAGCCTACCTTGCCCCCGGCCGCCCCGTGCCCCCAGGGCCGGGCCGGCCGGTGTGGGGCCCCCTCAGGGGAGCCGCCAGCCGTCCCCGTCACGGACCACGATCCCGTCGCGCGCCAGGCCCTCCAGGGCCGGGGTGAGTCGGTCCGGGTCGATCGCAGGCAGCGGACCACCGATGCTGAGCGCCTGCACCACCCGGCCGCGGACCCAGCGGTTGGTGTCCTCGAACCGCTCGCGGGAGCCGCCGGGCGCGCGCGGCGCCACCTGCACGGCGTCCGCCGACGCGCACCACGCCCGCACCGGGCAGACGTCGCACGCGGCGTCCCGCGCGCGGCAGACGGTCGCGCCGAGCTCCATCATCGCCTGGTTCCAGGTCGGCGCCCGCCCCGGCGGGAGCAGCTCGTGCGGCGTGCCCAGGCCGAGGCGACCCGCGACGCGCGCGACGTTCGTGTCCACGGCCGCGATCTGCTCGCCGAACGCGAACGACGCCACGGCGGCCGCGGTGTAGGGCCCGAACCCGGGGAGCACGAGGAGGCCGGCGGCGCTGCGCGGCCAGCCGTCGCGGGCGACCACCCTGCAGGCCTCCTGCAGCCGCAGCGCGCGGCGGTTGTACCCCAGGCCGACCCAGGCGCCCAGCACATCGGCGGTCGGCGCGGCGGCGAGGGCGGCCTCGTCGGGCCACCGCGACAGCCAGGCCTCGTGCCGCGGTACCACGCGTGCCACCTGGGTCTGCTGGAGCATCACCTCGCTGACGAGGATCGCGTAGGGGTCGTCGGTCCGCCGCCATGGCAGGTCCCGCGCGACCCGCTCGTACCAGTCCAGCAGCGCCGCCCGGAGCCCGGAGCGGCCCGGCTCTGTCACGCCCCGGCGGGCGCGTTGTTGCGCGCCGTGGCCAGCTCCCGGTTGAGCCCGCGGATCTCGTCGCGCAGCCGCGCCGCGTACTCGAACTGCAGCTCCTCGGCGGCGGCGAGCTTCTCCTCCTCGAGCTCGGTGATCGCCTTCTGCAGCTCTCCGGCGGACATGCCGTCGGCCTTCACTGCCTTGCGCTCGCTGCGCCGACGGCCCTTGGGCGTCTTGCCCTCGGCCATGAGGAACTCGGCGATGTCGCTGACGCCCTTGACGATCGACGCGGCGGTGATGCCGTGCTCCTCGTTGTAGGCGAGCTGGATCTCGCGGCGCCGGTCGGTCTCGCCGATCGCCGCCTCCATCGCCGCGGTGCGCTTGTCGGCGTACATGATCACCGTGCCGTCGACGTTGCGCGCAGCGCGCCCGATCGTCTGGATGAGGGAGGTCTCGCCCCGCAGGAAGCCCTCCTTGTCGGCGTCGAGGATCGCGACGAGCGACACCTCGGGGATGTCCAGGCCCTCGCGTAGGAGGTTGACGCCGACGAGGACGTCGTACTCTCCGAGTCGCAGATCGCGGATGATCTGGATGCGCTCGAGCGTGTCGACCTCGCTGTGGAGGTAGCGGACCTTGAAGCCCATCTCCAGCAGGTAGTCGGTGAGGTCCTCGCTCATCTTCTTGGTGAGCGTCGTGACCAGCACGCGCTCCGCCTTGTCGACGCGTGTGCGCACCTCGTTCATGAGGTCGTCGATCTGGTTCTTCGTCTCGCGCACGTCGATGTGCGGGTCCACGACGCCGGTCGGCCGGACGATCTGCTCGACGACCTGGCCGCTGTTGCGCCGCTCGTACTGCCCGGGCGTGGCGCTCACGAACACGATCTGCGGCGTGATGGAGAGGAACTCGTCGAACGTCTGGGGCCGGTTGTCCATCGCCGACGGCAGCCGGAAGCCGTAGTCCACGAGCGTCTGCTTGCGCGAGCGGTCGCCCTCGAACATGCCGCCGATCTGCGGCACGGTCTGGTGCGACTCGTCGAGGAAGACGACGAAGTCGTCGGGGAAGTAGTCGATGAGGCAGTACGGCCGGTCGCCGGCGTTGCGGCCGTCGAGGATCCGCGAGTAGTTCTCGATGCCGTTGCAGAAGCCCATCTCCCGCAGCATCTCCATGTCGTACTGGGTGCGCTGGCGCAGCCGGTGGCTCTCCAGCAGCTTGCCCTCGGCCTCGAGCTGGCCGCAGCGCTCGTTGAGCTCCCGGCCGATCTCGGTGACCGCCGCCTCGATCGACCCGTCCTTGACGTTGTAGTGGGACGCCGGCCAGATCGAGATGTGCTCCAGGTCATCCTCGAGCAGCTCCCCGGTCAGCGGGTCGAAGTGCTGCAGGCGCTCGACCTCGTCCCCGAAGAGCGTCGCGCGGTAGGCGGACTCGGCGTAGGCGGGGAAGATCTCCAGCGACTCGCCACGGACCCGGAACGTGCCGCGGCTCAGCGCCGTGTCGTTGCGGGTGTACTGGATCGTCACGAGCTTGCGCAGCAGCGCGTCGCGGTCGATCGAGTCGCCCTTGCGCAGCGTCTGGAGGTTCTCGTCGTAGGTCTCCGGCGAGCCCATGCCGTAGATCGCGGACACCGACGCGACGATGAGGACGTCGCGGCGGGCGAACAGCGCGGCGGTCGCCGCGTGGCGCAGCCGGTCGATCTCCTCGTTGATCGCCGAGTCCTTCTCGATGTAGAGGTCCCGGCTCGGGACGTAGGCCTCGGGCTGGTAGTAGTCGTAGTAGCTGACGAAGTACTCGACCGCGTTGTCCGGGAAGAACGTCCGGAACTCGTTGCACAGCTGCGCGGCGAGCGTCTTGTTGTGGGCCATCACGAGCGTCGGCTTCTGCAGCTGCTCGACGGTGGCGGCCATCGTCATCGTCTTGCCGGTGCCGGTCGCGCCCAGCAGCGTGGTGAAGCGGTCACCGGCCTGGACGGCCGCCGTGATCTCCCGGATCGCCTTCGGCTGGTCGGCGGCGGGGCTGTAGGTCGAGTCGAGACGGAACGGCGGCACCCGTCGAGGGTAGCGAGCGGGTGACCCGTTCCTGTCCTAGTTGCCGCAGCGAGCCCTGACCGTGGGGCGCCTACAGCCCCAGCTCGGCCGCGTAGGTCGTGCGGTAGTCGCGTCGGGCGTCCTGCACCTTCACGACGTAGTTGCGGGTCTCGGGGAACGGGATGTCCGCGACCCGCAGCCCCCCTCCGCCGGCGGCCCGCCACTTGTCGACGTTGCCCTCGCCCCCGTTGTAGGCGGCGAGCGCCAGCGTGGTGTCGCCGTCGTACTTGTCGAGCAGGTAGCGCAGGTAGAAGGCGCCGTAGGAGATGTTGACCTGCGGCGTCGACAGGTCGCCGGTCTCGAAGGCCACGCCCCCGGACTTGTCGGCGATGTACTGCGCGGTCTCGGGGGTGATCTGCATCAGGCCCTTCGCCCCTGCCGACGACGTCTGGTCGCGGAAGTGCGACTCGGCGAAGATCACCGCCGCGATGAGCGCCGGGTCGAGGTCCTTGTCCGCGGCCTGCTGGCGGATGATGTCCTCGTGCTTCAGCGGCAGGGTGATCTCCTGGACCGCCTCGTTGAAGGTCGGGGCCAGCAGCGCGCCGCCGGCGACGACCGAGAGCACCGCGACCAGCACGAGCGCCGCCCGGCGGCGGCGCAGCCGGCGCCGATGGGCCGCCGCGGCGCGACGGGCACCGACGGCGTCGACGCGCTTGCGCTGGGCGGTCTTCGCCCGCGGTGCGGCACGGGTGACGGTGCGGTGGTCGGCGGTGGCGGGTCGGCGGCTCACGGTTCCCTGGCGAGTGTGACGAGGACGTCCGACAGCTTCTGCTCGAGCTGCGCGACATCACCGTCGTTCACCACGGAATACGTCGCCCTGGCCGCTTTCTCCTCCTGGGAGAGCTGTCGGCTCGCGCGCTCGTCGACCGCTTCGTGCCCGCGGGCGGCGGCGCGGGCGGCCCGCACGTCCTCGGGCGCGGTGACGGCGATCGTGGCGTCGTAGGCCTTCTCCATCCCGGCCTCGAACAGCAGCGGTGTCTCGACCACGGCGGCGACCGGGCGCGGCTCGGCGGCCCCGGCCTCCTCGCGGAACGCGACGACGCGTGCGCCGACGCGTGGCCAGAGCAGCTGCTCGAGCCACGCACGCTCACCCGGGGACGCGAACGCGGCCCGTGCGACGGCGGCCCGGTCGACCACGCCGTCGGGCGCGACCTCGGGTCCCCAGCGGTCGACGACGAGGTCACGGACCTCGTCGCTCCCGTACAGCTCGTGCACCACCGCGTCGGTGGAGAGGGTCACTGCACCCAGCCGCTGGAGCGCGGCGAGCGCGGTGGACTTCCCCGCGCCGAGTCCGCCGGTCAGCCCGATGAAGGGCACCGGCGCCGACTCGGCGCGAGGGTCCGACACTGCTACTCGGCCTGCTCTTCGGCGGGCGTCTCCTCGGCGGGCGTCTCCTCGGCGGGCGCGTCCTCGGCGGCCGGAGCCTCCTCCGCGGAAGCCTCCTCGACGGCCGGAGCCTCCTCCGCGGAAGCCTCCTCGACGGCCGGGGTCTCGTCCACGGGCGCCTCCTCGACGGCCGGAGTCTCCTCCGCGGGCGCATCCTCGACGACCGGTGCCTCCTCGACGACGGCCTCGGCGGCCGGCGCGTCGGGCGCCGCGACCTCCTGCACCTCCGCGTCGGCCGTCGGAGCGGCCTCCACGAGGGCGTCGATCTCCTCGGCGGGGGCGTCGGCGGCGACACCCTCCTCGGCGGGCACGGCCACGCCGTCGCCCACGAACACGTCCTCGCTCAGACCGAGGTCCTGGATGTCGTCCAGGTTGCCGGGACCGTCGACGTCGTCGATCCAGTCCTTGCGCGGCAGCTCCTGGCCCTCGACGCGCTTGACGCTGAGGGAGAGGCGGCGACGCTCGGAATCGATCTCGAGGATCTTCACGCGGACGTCGTCGCCCGGGGCGACGATCTCCCGCGGGTTCTCCACGTGGTGGCCGGCCAGCTCGGAGATGTGCACGAGACCCTCGACGCCGTCGAGGATCTCGACGAACGCACCGAAGGTGACGACCTTCGTGACGGTGCCCTCGAGCTCGTCGCCCACGTTGTACGTGTCGACGACCCGCTGCCACGGATCCTCCTGGGTCTGCTTGAGACCGAGGGAGATGCGCTGGCGGTCACGGTCGATGTCGAGGACCTTCACGGCGACGGTGTCACCGATGTTGAGGATCTCGCTCGGGTGGTTCACGTGCGACCACGACAGCTCGGAGATGTGGATGAGGCCGTCGATGCCGTTGAGGTCCACGAACGCGCCGAAGTCGACGATGTTCGAGATCTGGCCCTCGACGACGAGGCCGGGCTGCAGGAGGTCGAGGATCTCCTGGCGCTGCTCCTTGCGCTCCTCCTCCAGCACCGCGCGGCGCGAGAGCACCACGTTGTTGCGGGAGCGGTTGAGCTCGATGACCTTGCACTCGATCGTCGTGCCCATGTACTGGTCGAGATCGGGGACGCGGCGGATGTCGACGAGCGACGCGGGCAGGAAGCCGCGGACGCCGAGGTCGATGATCAGGCCGCCCTTGACGACCTCGATGACGTGGCCCTCGACGGGCTCGCCGCTCTCGGCGGCGGCCTCGATGCGGCGCCAGGCCTTCTCGAAGCGGGCACGCTTCTTGGAGACGATCAGGCGGCCGTCCTGATCCTCCTTCGTCAGGACGAGTGCGTCGATCTCCTCACCGAGGGTGACTTCCTCGTTGGGATCGACGTTCTTGCGGATCGAGAGCTCGTTGTTGGGGATGACCCCCTCGCTCTTGTATCCGATGTCGACGAGGACCTCGTCCTTGTCGATGCGGACGACGATGCCGGAGACGACCTCGCCCTCCTCGAACGGCGAGAAGGTCGCGTCGTAGTTGGGGACGATCTGCCCGTCGATCTCGAGCAGCAGGCCGTCAGAGCCTTCGACGATCTTGGCGTCCGTCATGGGGTCGGTAGTGATGGTGGTCATTGGTACCGGCAAGAGTAGCGCGGGAGGCCGGTTCCCCGCGTGCCGCCCACGGGGCCCTCCCCGGCCCGCCGGTCGGGGATCGCGCTCTCTAGAATGCCGGTTCTCATGCCCGTCCGATCGACCAAGCGCGGCGACGACCGCACCCCCCTGAGCGGCGAGTACGACGTGCTCATCTGCGGCGCCAGCTTCGCCGGCCTCGCGGCCGCCCGCGAGCTCTCGGGCTCCGGGGCCAACGTCCTGCTGATCGACCGCTACGACATCGGCGAGAAGCAGACCTCCGCCTGCGCCGCGCCCACCGTGTGGCTCGAGAACCTCGGGCTGGCGGGTGCGATCCGCCAGACCTTCGAGGAACTGGTCATCCATCGCGCGCGGGCCTACGGCGGAAAGGGCGAGACGAAGACCTACCGCTGGCGCCTTCCCTGGACGTTCTCCACCTTCGACTACCGCGAGATCTGCGACCTGCTCAAGGCGCAATCGCCGGACATCCCGTTCGAGACCGCCAAGGTCGAGGGCCGCACCGGTGAGACGATCCACACCGACCGCGGCGACCTCACCGCCCCGCTGATCGTCGACTGCCTCGGCTGGCCGCGGTACCTCAGCGAGTCCGGGCAGCGCGTCACGCCGCCCAACGCACGCGTCTCGCGCGGGCTGGAGGTCCACCCGGACGGCTCCGACGAGGACCTCGAGCTGTGGCTGGACCCGAAGTACGTCGAGGCCGGCTACGCCTGGAACTTCCCGGCCGGGGACGAGCTGCGGATCGGCGTCGGCTCGTTCGACCCACACAAGCACGTCAAGCGCGAGACCGCGATCCTCGCCGCCGAGCTCGACAAACCGGCCGACCGCTGGCAGGGCAACTGGATCCCGCACCAGATGCGCAAGCCGACCGACGGCATCGTGTTCTTCGCGGGCGACAGCGCCGGCCACTGCTTCCCGGTGACGGCCGAGGGCATTCGTCCCGCGCTCTACTTCGGCCTCGCCGTGGGGCGCGAGCTGCGCAAGGTCGTGCAGGGGAAGCAGACCCGCGCGCAGGCGCTCGACCGGTACGCCGCGTTCGCCGACGAGCACGAGTGGGCGTTCCGCTGGCTGCTGCGCACCCAGAACATCGTCGGCCGTGCGAACCGCTACCCGTTCCTGGACACCGTGCTGGACGTCATGGACCGGGACTCGCTCATCCGCTGGTCGTTCGACCACTACCTCGACATCGCGCCGCCGGCGTACGTGCTCGAGGGCCCGCACGGCGACCGCTTCGCGACGCCGCTCGGCGACGCCCCGGCGGCCACCGCGGTCGCCGCCTGAGCGCGATCGCCCGGGGCGTCCTCGCCCGTACCCCGGGCGTGAGGACCACCCGGGCCGATCGTTGGAGCACCCCATTGGCGCCGTTCGACGCGCCGGCCAACGCGATCAGCGACGCCATGAACCGCGCGGTGCCGTGGCTGTGGTGGCCGCTCGCCGTGCCGTCACGAGACGCGCCGCTGGGCGGCGGGGCGCACGCGCTCTACGCGGTGCACGGGGCCGTCCTCCACGCGGTCGCGGGCCGCCGGCTCCTGCGCGCGCCGACCGCGCTCGCGGCCGGCGTCCTCTCGTGGCTGTGGTTCAGCGGCGCGTGGGACCGCCGCGCCGGGCGGGGCGGGCGCTGATGGCGCGCATGCGGCGCAAGGCCGACCTCCCGACGAAGACCTGCGCCTCGTGCGGCCTGCCGTTCACCTGGCGCAGGAAGTGGGCCCGCGACTGGGACGCCGTGCGGTACTGCTCGGAGCGCTGCCGTCGCGCGGGCCCGCCGCGCTGAGCACACGTCAGATCGCCGCCCCGGCCGGCGACCCATCTTCGTGGACGGTGACGACGACAGGACGGTCGGAGTGTGGCCCGCCGGCGAGCGTCGCGGGGACCACCCGCTGATCTGCTGCGCGGTCGACGGGCTCGCGCCTCTGGGCCACGAGTTCCTCGACGGCGGGTGGCCGGGCGACGCCGTCCGCCGCGTGCGCCGTCTCGTGACGCGCCTGCAGGGCGCCGAGCGCCCGCTCATCGCGATCGTCGACCTCGATGGGGCTCCGCGCCGGCTCGTGCTCGTCCAGGCGGGCGTCGCCGGGCTCGGGCACGAGGTCGTCGCCGCGGTGGTCGCCCAGGCCTTCGCGGCGGCGGGCGCACGGTGGGCGCCGGCGGAGCTGCAGCTGGCCCACCCGTTCGCCGACGGCTGGCCGGCCGGGACCTTCCCGGCGGTCGCCGAGGGGATCGTCGGGGGCGTGCGGTCGGCGGCGACCCTCGAACGCGTCTCGATCGACCCCTGCTGCCTGGACGAGCCGGGACGGCTCCTCGGCGCGATCGCCGCGGCACGCGTCGCCGCGACGCCACCCGGCATGACCGTGATCGAGGACGACGACGGCATCGTGGTGGCACGGGTGGACACGCCCGCTCCCCCGCGAGCGGTCACCGGTCGACCCGTGTCGACGGAGGTCGCGGCAGGAGGTCTGGTCCTGCGACGGCGACGCTGCCGGCCGGCGCCGGTCCCGGGACGCCCGGCCGCGTCCTGCCCGGAGGTCATGGTGAGTTACGCGCCGGAGTACGACGAGCTCGGCCTCCGCATCGGGTGCATGCCGCTCGACGGCTACATGGAGGATCAGGTCGTCGCGCTGACCGACGACGTCCGGTGGGTGGACGACGCCGACGGGTCCGGACCCCTCGGCGTCGTGGTCCGAGGACCGTTCGAGGTCGACGTCGAGGCCCCGGAGCTCGACGCGCTCTGGACGAGCGCGCCGTACGACGCTCCAGCGCTCGAGCTTCGCGGGGCGAGCATGGGGCTGATCCTCGCCGTCTCGCAGATGCAGCTGACCCCCGGGCGCGAGACGCCGGACCGGACGGTCTTCAACGCCGCGGTGGAGCATCAGCGCAGCGACCCGCTCTACGCGCTCGACCTGTGGCGCGAGGCGCTGCGGGACGGCGACCTGCTCGCCCACTTCGCCGTCGGGTACATGGCGGTGGAGACCGGCAGCTACGCCGAGGCGAAGGAGCATCTGCGGCGCTACACGCGGCTGGATCCCACCAACGCATGGGCGTGGCACTGGCTCGGGTACGCGTCCTGGGCGCTCGACGACTGGGAGGGAGCGGAGTACGCCTTCGTCACGGCCATCGAGCTGCGGCGGCTCGGCAGCTTCGACACGCACACCGCGGCGTTCCTCCCGCGCGTCCGGGCGCGCGAGGCGTGGCGGGGCTTCAAGAACCTGTAGACGCTGCCGTCGCGCGGGCCCGCCGCGCTGAGCTCAGAAGCCGCGCCGCTCCCGGTCGTGCGCGAGCCGCGGGTCGTGCTCGCCGCGGTGGCGGCTCGCCAGGACGACGTGCACGGTCCACAGCCCCAGGAGCACGAGACCGGCGACGCCCAGCGCCGTGGACTCGGTCGGATCGAAGGCGCCGAGCGCGGCGAAGAAGGCGAAGCACACCAGCAGCCCGAGCGCGAGGACCCAGAAGGCCTCGCGGAGGGTGTCGAACGTCGCGCGGCCGTGCTGGCGGCGGGCAGGCATGGTGGTCATGGGACAGGACCTCCTGGAGTCGACGGTGCGGTACCCCGAGACTCCTCCACCTGCAGCCCGCAGTCAACTGCCGCAGCCGCCGAACAGCCGTTTCCCGCTCCATGGGCGGACGAAAAGGCTGTTCGGCGAAGCCCGGCGGGACCGTGGCGGCCGCGCGCGCCGGTCAGCCGCGGACGATCAGCGTCACGCCGGCGGCGAGCAGCACGATGCCCGCGACCTTCGCGGCGGTGATCGGCTGCGGCTCGGCACCCAGCCAGCCGAAGCGGTCGATCAGGACGCTGATCGACAGCTGCGACGCGATCGTCGCGGCGGTCACGCCGCCGGCGCCGAGCTCGCGGACCGTGACGAGCACGGTGGCGACGTAGAAGGCACCGAGCAGCCCGCCGGTGATGTAGTACCAGGGCAGCGTCCGGGCCTCCGAGATCGTCCCCAGTCCTCCCGACGCCAGCGCCGCGATCAGGGCCAGTGCCACGGTCCCCAGCGCGAACGACAGCAAGGCCGCCTGGAACGTCCCAACGGTCTTCCCCAACGTCGAGTTGATGGGCGCCTGCAGGGCGATCAGGCCGCCGCCGATCACGGTGAGAAGGAGGGCGGTCGAGCGGTCCATCGGCGCTACTTCGCGTCCAGCCACGTCTTGCCGACGCCCGGAGCGACCGCCATCGGCGGATCGTGCTCCCACGGCGCGACCATCTCGCGGATCGCCAGCTCGCGTACGCGATCCATCTCCTCCGCCGGGCCCTCGAAGAGCAGCTCGTCGTGGATCTGCAGGATCAGGCGGGTCTGCAGGCCCTCGGCCGCGAGCGCGCGATGGGCACCGATCATCGCGAGCTTGATGACGTCGGCCGCCGTGCCCTGGATGACGGTGTTCACCGCCAGTCGCTCACCGAGCGTCCGCACCTGGTAGTTGCGGGCCTTCAGCTCCGGGATCTGCCGGCGCCGACCGTAGAGCGTCGTGACGTACCCCTGGTCGGTCGCCTGCTCGATCGTCGAGGTCATGAACGCGTGGACCGCGGGGAACCGCTCGAGGTAGGTGTCGATGAACTCCTTGGCCTCGTCGCGCTCGATGTTCAGGCGATCGGCGAGCCCGTAGTCGCTCAGGCCGTAGACGATGCCGTAGTTGATCATCTTCGCCTTGGAGCGGTCCATCGGCGTGAGCTCCTCGGCGGTCCTGCCGAACACCTGCGACGCGGTCGCGGTGTGCACGTCCTCGCCGCGCAGGAAGATGTCCTTGAGCACCTGCTCGCCGGCCGCGTGGGCCAGGACGCGCAGCTCGACCTGCTCGTAGTCGGCGCTCAGCAGCACGTGACCCTCGGCGGCCTCGAAGCACCCGCGGATCTCCCGACCCAGCTCGGTCCGCACGGGCACGTTCTGCATGTTCGGGTTGGTGCACGAGAGCCGGCCGGTCTGCGCCACGGCCTGCAGGAACGTCGTGTGGATGCGTGACGCGTCGTCGGTCTGCGACGGCAGGACGTCGAGGTACGTCTTGGCGAGCTGGTTGAGCTCGCGCCAGCGCTCGATCCTCGGGACGATCTCGTGCTCGTCGCGGATCGCCTGCAGCACCCGGGCGTCGGTGGAGAAGCCGGTCTTGCCGCGGCGCTTGCGCGAAAGGCCGAGCTTCTCGAACAGGATCTGCCCGAGCTGCTGGGGCGAGCCGAGGACGAACTCCTCCCCCGCCAGCTCCCAGACCTCGCGCTCCAGCGAGCCGATCTCCTCGTGCACGCGCTCGCGGATCTCCGCCAGGCGCGGCTTGTCGAGCTTGACGCCCGCGACCTCCATCGCCCGCAGGACGACGACGAGCGGCAGCTCGACCTCGTCCATCAGGCCCTGCAGCCCGCGGTCGGCGAGCTGCTCGCGCTGCCAGCCGGCCAGCGCGGCGCAGAGCACGGCCGCGGCGCCCGCGGGGTCCTCGATCTTCGTGCCGAAGCCCCGCTCCTCGCAGAGCTCGGCGAACGGGTAGCCGCGCCGCGCGGGCTCGAGCAGGTAGGCGGCGAGCATCGTGTCCAGCGCGAGGCCCGCAGGCACCACGCCCAGCTCCTTGGCGTCGTGCGCGACGACCGGACGGTCGCCCAGCGCCTCGACGAGATCCTCGGGCCGGGGACACTCCCCCACCAGGACGTCGTCGCCGCAGGCGACCCCGAACCGCCACAGGGGCTCGGCGGCGAACAGCTCGCCCTCGGCGACCTCGGGCGCGGTCACCGCCACCGCGACCTCCGCGCCGGCCTTCAGGCCCTTCACGACGGCGAGGGTCGCCTCGCGGACCTTCGCGCCGACCTCCTCCTCGGTGGGCACTGCCGGAGCCGCCTCCTCCGACGACCCCAGCGCCTCCTCGAGCCGCCGCAACGGGTCGCGAAGCTCGAACTCGCGGAAGACCTCGCGCAGCCTGGACCGGTCGGGCTCGCGCGCGAGCGCCGCGGTGGGGTCGACGTCCACCGGCACCTGCCGGTTCATCGTCGCCAGCTGCCGCGAGATGCGGGCGTCGTCGGCGTGGTTGACGAGGTTCTCCTTGCGCTTGGCACCGGAGATCTGGTCGACCGAGGCCAGGACCGTGTCGAGGTCTCCGAACTGCTGCAGCAGCGTCGCCGCGGTCTTGTCGCCGATCCCGGGGACGCCGGGGATGTTGTCCGACGTGTCGCCCTTGAGCCCGTAGAAGTCGGGGATGAGCTCGGGCTCGATGCCGTAACGGTCGATGACCGCCTGCCGGTCGTAGCGCTTGGTCTCGGTGATCCCGCGCGCGGTCGCCATGACGGTGACCAGGCCGTCGCCGTCGACCAGCTGGAAGGCGTCGCGATCCCCGGTGACGATCACGACGGGGACGGGCGGCTCCGCGTTGCGGGCCTTCTCGGCGATCGACGCGATGACGTCGTCGGCCTCGAACCCGTCCACGCGGACGTTCGTGTACCCGAACGCGTCGACGATCTCCTCGAGGTGCGGCCACTGCTGCTTCAGGAGCGACGGCCGCGAGGTCCGCTGCGCCTTGTACTCCGGATAGACCTCCTTGCGGCCCGAGTGCCCGGCGTCCCACACGACCACGGTCGGCTTCTGGCCGTGCTCGGTCATGATCTTCACGAGCATCGACGCGAACCCGAAGATCGCGTTCGTCGGGAACCCGGTGGAGGTCGCGATCGACTCCGGGAGCGCGAAGAACGCGCGGTAGGCGAGGGAGTTGCCGTCGATGAGGTACAGGTCGTCGGGCATCGCCTGCAACCTATCGACCGACAGTCGTCCACCAGAGACCGATCCGGGACCGATGAGACCCCGGGCCGGCGTCCGTTCAGGCCGAGGCGGGCACGCCACCCGCAGCGGCGAAGTCGAACGTGACGCCGGTCAGCGCCTCGCTCGCCTCCCACAGCCGCCGCGCCGCCACCGGGTCCCGGGCCGCGCCGCTCATGCTCACGAGCTGCGGCCCGCCGCGCATCTCACCCGGGCCGTCCGGGCCGACGTACGCGGCCCCGGGCAGGTCCTGCGTCGCGGCGTAGAGCGTCGGGAGGGCGCCGCGGTCCGCGGACTGCGCCACGACCCTGTTCATCAGGCCCATGAGGCGGTCCTGGAACGACTCGGTGTGCGACTGCAGCTCGGTCGCCGCATAGCCCGGATGGGCCGCGACCGCGTGGACGGCGGAGTCGGCCGACGCCAGGCGGCGCTGCAGCTCGACGGTGAAGAGGAGATTCGCGAGCTTGGACCGGCCGTACGCCGTCCAGCGGTTGTAGCGCTGCTCCCACATGAGGTCCTTGAAGTCCATCCGGCCCGCCCGGTGCGCGACGCTGGACAGCGTCACGACCCGGTCAGTGATGCGCGGGAGCAGCAGGCCGGTCAGCGCGAAGTGCCCGAGGTGGTTGGTCCCCAGCTGCATCTCGAAGCCGTCGGCGGTCAGTCGGTACGGGACCGCCATCACGCCGGCATTGTTGATCAGGACGTCGACGCCGCCGTCGAGGCCGTCGACGAACGTCCGGACCGACGCGAGGTCGGCGAGGTCGAGCACGCGCACCTCGACGTCCCCGGACATCCCGGCCTTGGCATCGGCGCCCTTCTCGAGGTTGCGGCACGCCAGCACCACGCGGGCACCGGCGCGGGCGAGTTCGGCGGCCGCCACCCGGCCCAGGCCGCTGTTCGCCCCGGTGACCACGACGGTCCGTCCGTCCTGTCGCGGCAGGTCGGCCGCGGTCCATGCGCTCATCCCCAGGACGGTAGCGCCCGGTCGCAACGTCCGCGATCACGGACGCTTGTATTCTCCCGCGCCCATGAGCGCCACCCCCTCCGCGCAGTACAGCCTCACGATCCGGGTCGAGATCGCACACAGGCCGGGCATGCTCGGCCGCGTCGCGTCCGCGATCGGTGACGCCGGCGGCGTGATCGGCGCCGTCGACCTGGTCGAGGTCGCCGACGACCTCCTGCTACGGGACATCACCGTCGACGCCGCGGGTCCCGACCACTGGGACGCGATCACCGGCGCGATCGAGGACCTCGACGGCGCGCACGTCGTCGACACCACCGACCGGACGTTCCTGATGCACGTCGGCGGCAAGATCGAGCAGCACAACAAGGCGCCGCTGAAGACGCGCGACGACCTCTCGATGGCGTACACCCCGGGCGTCGCCCGGGTCTGCCAGGCGATCGCCGACGACCCCGACAAGGCGTTCCAGTACACGATCAAGCGGAACACCGTGGCGGTCGTCAGCGATGGCACGGCGGTCCTCGGGATGGGCGACATCGGCCCGGCGGCCGCCATGCCCGTCATGGAGGGCAAGGCCTGCCTGTTCAAGGAGTTCGCCGGCGTCGATGCCTTCCCGATCTGCCTGGACACGAAGGACACCGACGAGATCGTCCGCACGGTCAAGCTCCTCGCGCCCACGTTCGGCGGCATCAACCTCGAGGACATCAGCGCCCCCCGCTGCTTCGAGATCGAAGATCGGCTCAAGGCCGAGCTCGACATCCCGGTCTTCCACGACGACCAGCACGGCACCGCGATCGTCGTGCTGGCCGCCCTGCTCAACGCGTGCAAGCTCACCGGCCGCGACCTCATGGACCTCAAGGTGCTGGTCACGGGGCTCGGCGCTGCAGGCGTCGCCGTCACGAAGATCCTCATGGAGGCGGGCGTCCGCCACGTCATCGGCGCGGACTCGCGTGGCGTCGTGAGCACGGAGCGCGCCGACTACCTCGACGGCTCGATGAACAGCATGAAGCGCTGGTACGCCGAGCACTCCAACCCGGACAAGCTCACCGGCACCCCGGCGGACGTCATCGACGGGACCGACCTCTTCATCGGCCTCTCCGGCGCGCGGATCTTCCCGCCCGAGACCCTCGCGCGGATGAACAAGGACGCGATGGTCTTCGCCATGGCCAACCCGAACCCGGAGGTCGCGCCCGAGGAGGCCGCGCCCTACGCCCGGATCATCGCGACCGGCCGTTCGGACTACCCGAACCAGATCAACAACGTCCTGGCGTTCCCGGGGATCTTCCGCGGCGCGCTGGACGTCCGCGCCCAGCAGATCACCGAGCCGATGAAGATGGCCGCCGCCCGGGCGATCGCCCAGATCATCCCCGACAGCGAGCTGCGCGAGGACTACATCGTCCCGTCGGTCTTCAACCGCGACGTCGCCCCCGCGGTGGCCGACGCCGTGGCCCAGGAGGCCCGCGCCACCGGTGCCGCGCGGGCCGACACGCACACGATCGGCTTCGCCGCGCTGGACGCCGACCGCCTGCGCTCCTGAGGACCCGGCCGGGGTCCCGCTGAGCCCGGCCGGCGCGCCCGCCGTACCCTGGGGATGAAACCGACCCCCAGGAGCTGCTGAACATGAAGGTCACCGTCACCGGTGCGAGCGGACTGATCGGCACGAAGCTGGTCGCCGCGCTGAAGGCCCGCGGGGACGACGTCCTCGTCCTCTCGCGCTCCCCCGAGAAGGCCACGATCGCGCTCGGCGTCCCGGCCCTGGCCTGGGACCTGCTCGCAGGCCCGCCGCCCGCCGAGGCGCTCGCGGGCCGCGACGCCGTCGTCCACCTCGCGGGCGAGCCCGTCGCCCAGCGCTGGAACGAGCAGCGCAAGAAGGCGATCCTCGAGAGCCGCGAGACCGGCACCCGCAACCTCGTCAAGGGGCTCGAGGCCGCCGACCCGCGTCCCTCGGTCCTCGTCTCGTCCTCCGCCGTCGGCTACTACGGCAAGCACGGCGACGAGCGCGTGCCCGAGTCCGCCCCGGCGGGCTCGGACTTCCTCGCCGATGTCTGCGTGCGCTGGGAGCGCGAGGCCGACGCGGCCGCGCCCCTCGGCGTCCGGGTCGTGCAGCTGCGCACCGGCGTGGTCCTCGACAAGGACGGCGGCGCGCTCAAGACGATGCTGCCGCCCTTCAAGGCCGGCGTCGGCGGCCCGGTCGCCGGCGGGAAGCAGTACATGCCGTGGATCCACGTCGACGACATCGTCGGCCTGTACCTGCGGGCTCTGGACGAGAGCAGCTGGAGCGGTGCCTTCAACGGCAGCGCCCCGGAGCCCGTCACCAACAAGGAGTTCTCCAAGGCGCTCGGCAAGGTGCTGAAGCGCCCGTCGTTCTCCCCCGTCCCCGCGTTCGCGCTGCGGATCCTCTACGGGGAGATGGCCGAGATCGTCACCGAGGGTCAGCGCGCCGTTCCGGAGCGTCCGCTCGCAGAGGGCTACAGCTTCAAGCACGTGGACCTGCACGCCGCGCTCGCCGACGCGCTCGGCAAGGGCTGAGGCGGAAGCGGGGCGCCGGGCCGACGTTCCGGCCCGGCGTGCGCCCCGCCCGCCGTCAGGCGGCCGGCTCGGGCTCGAGCCCGGCCTCCGGCCCGACGGTGACCTGCTCGGCCTCCACGTCGCCCGGCCTGATGCGGTCGACGACCGCCGCCGCGTAGGCGTCGTCCTCGTCGAGCGTCTCACGATCGAGCAGCTCACGGGTCAGGGACTCCAGCTGGTCGCGGTGCTCGGTGAGCAGCAGGGTCACGTCGTGGTGCGCCCCGTCGACGATGCGGCGCACCTCCTGGTCGATGAGCTCCTGCGTGGCCTGCGACACCTGGCTGGCGCCCGGGAGCAGCATGCCCTGGGACTCGCGCGGCTCGACCGCGACCGGGCCGATGGCGTCGCTCATGCCCCAGCGCGTGACCATGCCGCGGGCGATCCCGGTGAGGTGCTGGATGTCGGACTCCGCGCCGGCGGTGATCGTCCCGTAGACGACCTCCTCGGCGACACGGCCGCCCAGTGCGACGAGGATCTTGCCGCGCAGGTACGCCTCGTCGTAGTTGTAGACGTCGCTCTCCGGCGCGGACACCGTGACACCGAGCGCCTGCCCACGCGGGATGATCGACACCTTGCGGACCGGGTCGGCGCCCTCCGTGAGCATGCCGACGAGCGCGTGCCCGGCCTCATGGTAGGCCGTGCGCTCGCGCTCCTTCTGGCTCATGACCACGCCGCGCTCGGTGCCGAGCAGGATCTTCTCCAGCGCGTCGGTGAAGTCCGACATGACGATCGTCTCGTGCTCGCGCCGGGCGGCCAGGAGCGCCGCCTCGTTGACGAGGTTGGCGAGGTCCGCGCCGACCATGCCGGGCGTGGTCGCGGCGACGGCGTCGAGGTCGACCGCAACGTCGAGCGGCATGCCGCGCGTGTGGACCTCGAGGATCGCACCGCGGCCGCCGACGTCGGGCGGGGAGATCTCGACGCGCCGGTCGAAGCGGCCGGCGCGCATGAGCGCCGGATCCAGGACGTCGGGCCGGTTGGTCGCGGCGAGGACGACAACGCCGGAGGACGGGTCGAAGCCGTCCATCTCGGTGAGGATCTGGTTGAGCGTCTGCTCGCGCTCGTCGTGCCCACCGCCGCCGAACCCGCCGCCGCCGGACCGCGAGCGGCCGATGGCGTCGATCTCATCGATGAAGATGATCGACGGCGCGGCCTTCTTGGCCTGGTCGAAGAGGTCGCGGACGCGGGACGCGCCGACACCCACGATCATCTCGATGAACTCCGAGGCCGACGCAGTGAAGAACGCGGCGTTCGCCTCACCGGCGGTGGCCCGCGCGAGCAGGGTCTTGCCGGTGCCGGGACGCCCGGACAGCAGCACGCCCTTCGGGACGCGGGCGCCGAGCTTCTTGTAGCGGTCGGGGTTCTTGAGCATGTCGACGATCTCCGACAGCTCGCGCTTGACCTCGTCGATGCCGGCGACGTCGGCGAACGTGGTGCGGATCTGCTCCTCCCCCACCCGCTTGGCCTTCGAGCGGCCGAACGCGGCCATCGGCCCGCTCTGGCTGGACGCGGCACGCCGCATGAGGTAGAGGAAGCCGCCGAGGAGCAGCAGCGTCGGCAGCAGTGCCACGAGCAGGTTCGCCATGATGCTGCGCCCCTGCCGCGGCGGCGACGCGTTGATCTCGACGTCCTGCTGCAGCAGCAGCGCCGAGAGCTTGTCGGCGTCGGCGAAGGTCGGGACCTCGGTCGAGAAGCGCGCGGTCGTCCCGACCTCGCCGGGCGGGTCGACGTCCTTCTTGAACTCACCGCTGATCGTCTCGGCGCGCGAGGAGATCGACTGGACGTTGCCCTTCTCGAGCTCCTGCAGGAACGTCGGGTTGTAGGAGATCCGCGCGGGCTTGTCCGCCCCCGGGAGCAGCGTCGTCAGGAAGAAGTTCAGCGTGAAGAGGACCAGCAGGATGATGCCGAAGCGCCGCCAGGAGATCCCGCTCTTCATCGGGCCCTTCGGCGGCGGGCCGCCGCGTCCGTCCGGCGCCGGGCTCACCCGCCACGGCGGCTTCTCGGGCTCGCCGGACCGCTCGCGCGGGACGGGCGTGCGGGGCCGCTGACCCGTCTGCTGGTCGTTCGCGGCGCTGCGACTGCCGGTGGTCAGGTCTGAAGGATCGGGCATCGCTCTTTCCCAATGGTACGGAGCGGGGACCTCGGCGGATCTACCTGGCGTGCGTGGCGGGGCGCCGCCCCCCACCCACCCCCCCCACCCTTGGGCGCGGTTGGCTTGTTGGGGGTGGGCACCCAGGTGG
>JBBSJQ010000018.1:0-87075 GCA_038257095.1 Solirubrobacterales bacterium | reverse complement strand
GGACGAGGTGCTTGCGGAGCATGATCTCGTAGTCCTGGATCGTGGTCGGCTTGCGCTTCATCACCTGCTCGAGATGGACGAGGTAGCGCTCGCCGGCGACCTGCAGGTCGATCCGCTCGCAGACCGGCGTCAGACGCGTGTACGCATCGATGAGCTTCTGCAACGCGCGCTCGGCTTCGGCCTTGGTCATGCCGGTGGACTCGCCGGCCCGTCGCTTGAGGCCGAGCTTGCGCTTGATCTGCCGGCCGCCTGCGCGGAAGCGGCCGTAGTAGACCTCGCGGCCCTGCTTGTTGCGCATCGTCTCGAGGGTGCCGGTGCCGTAGGCCCGGCGGTTCTTGGCGGTCATCGTCGCGGACCCCTCTCGTGCGCGGCGATCCATTCCTCGAGCGTCCCGCGGCGGAAGCGGCGATAACGACCGATGCACACGTGGGGGAGGCGGCCTGCTCGGGCTTCGGCGTAGACCCAGCTGACGGGGACCTGCAGGAGCCGGGCGACCGCTTCTGCGTCGAGCAGGGCGTCCTGGGGTGATGGGAGGTGACGGGGAGTGTTGTCGGAAAGCGTCATGCTTATCCAGTCGCGCGAGACGCCAACTACCTCCCCCCGAGTTTCCTGCGGGCGAAGTCTCAATCTTGGTCGCAACATGAGCGAATGCCTCCTGATCGGAGACCACTCCGGAGCCTTTGAACTCGGTCTACAAGCCTGAGCTGACCTCGTAGATCACGCTCATAACCCGAAGGTCGCAGGTTCGAATCCTGCCCCCGCTACTAGGTTGGTTCTTCGGAACCAACCCGACCGGAAGCCTCCTCTCGCCGGGAGGCTTTCGTGTTTCTTGCAGGGGGTTTTGTGCTGGTGACCCGCGGTTGGTGGGTACGCCAAGCGGGTCGTTGGGGCGGTGTCGTCGGCGTTCCCGCGGGAACGTTTCGGGGCCCGCGGGTACCAAACGGGTACCCAATTTCTTTTCTGAACCCGAGGGAACGGCCGCCGGGCTCGCTACGTTGAGGCCGTGACGAGCCTGTCGAGAACGGACGGCGAGGTCTTCGCCGAGGTCGCGGTTCGCCTATTCCCTTCGCACCTGCTCGCGGGCAACGACCGCCTCGCTGTCGAGTTCGACGCTGCGCTCGAGACATCACTTGCGCCGTCCCGGCCCGCCGTCTTGCGCGCGTACGCCGAACAGCGGAGGTGGCTGGCCGCGTCGACCCCGATGATGTCGACCGTCAGGAGCGTGGGTACGTGACCGCGAAATGCGCGCTGCACAACGCGGGGGACAAACTGAAATCGGTCAACGGCTGACCGCGATATACGGCGCCGGGTTCACCTCACCGGCAGGGCCGGCGGTCCCAGCGACTTCACCAGCCGACGCCGATGCGCTCGGCGGCCGGCTGCACCGTGATCTCGTGGGGGGTTGACACCGCCTTGAACTTCAGGACGAGACGCTGGATCCGCGCCTCGGCGTCCGGTCCGTCCGCTTCGATCCCCGGCTGCAGTCGCCTGCCCTCGACCTATCGTCGAGCTTCGTCGACGTCGACGGCCCACAGCCGGTCGCTGCGGATGCCGTCGCGCACGAGGGGCCGCGTCCACGCCACGTCGTGGCCATCCAGCACGATCCTGCGCCGTGGTCCAGGGCCCGAGCCGACGGGTCCTGGGCTGATGCCCGTGGACCGTCGTTCACCCGAGAAGCCTGCCGTCCGGGGTCATCGGATCCGCACTTGGATCGTGGTGGTCTTGCGGCGGCCGGTCTTGCCGCGCTGGACGGCGACCAACGTGCCCGCACCGGTACGCGGCGCCCGGAGGGTCACTGTCGTGCGGCGACCTCGCCGCAGGCGGTAGGACGCCCGGTGTGTTGCCGAGCCGAGCCGGAGGGTCACGGCGCCGCGACAGCCCCGGCGCGCCGCCCGAAGGCACGCGAGTGGGATCCGGACCCGCCCGGCCGTCCGACGGAACGTCGTCCCCCCGCGCAACCGGACGTTGGGCTCTTCGCGGATCGGCTGGCGCTCGATGCGCTCGCAGCTGCTGATGCCGTTGGTGGAGACCGGATCAGGATCGGTCAAGTCGATGAACGCCTCGTCGATCCCGGAGCCGCATGAGATCTCGGCGTCCGGCTCGCCGTCCCGGGTGAGCAGAACGTCGTCGCCGCTGCCGGCGCGCAACGTGTCGCGACCCCGCCCGCCCTCCAGCCGGTCGTCGCCGTCGCCCGAGAGCATCAGGTCGTCGCCCGACCCGCCGAACCAGTCATCGGCGAAGCCATCGTCCAGTGAGACGAGTCCGAACAGGAAGTCGTTGCCCGCGCCCGACCTGACCTTCTCGAAGCCGAGGATCTGGTCACGCTCGCCCGGCGCGCCGTCGTTGGCGGTCTGGTCGTTGGGCGAGAGCTCGAGGCGGCTGCTACGGGCCGTGTAGGTCAGCGTGTCCTGACCCAGCCCGCCGCTGAAGACGTCGGCACCGTCTGCGGCGGTCACGTTCGCGTCGGGGTCGGAGGAGAAGACGAAGAGGCCGTCGCTGACGGTGTCGTTTCCGCTCCCGGCTGTGACCGAGTCCGCCCCTGGGCCGGCGAACACGAGGTCGTTGCCAGCCCCCGACGTGATCGTGTCCGCGCCCTGGCGCCCGTCGATGAGGTCGCCGCCGCCGTTGCCGACGATCGTGTCGTCACCCTCGTCGCCGTTGATGTTGTCGATGCCGCTGCCGCCGGTGATGGTGTCGTTCCCGGACCCCCCGTCCAGGAGGTTGTGCCCGGTGGCGCTGGGGATGCCGTAGGCGAGGTGCGGGACGCGATCCACGTTGTGGGACGGTGAGGCGGTGATCGTGTCGTTGCCGATCCCGCCGCGCAGGATGGCCCCGTTGGAGAGAGTGTCGCCGTCGAACCGTTGCTGCCGCGGCGCGATGACCTGGCGCAGGACGTCGTCGCCGGGACCGCCGTCGGCCTCGTCCATCTTCGAGGGCACGGCGTCGCCGATGCGCACGCCCTCGCCGACGTCGATGGTGTCGCCGGACCTGCCGCCCATCAGCACGTCGGCCCCCGCGCGGCCCTCGATGTCCAGCGGCTCGAAGACGTCCTTGGTGATGACCGTATCGTCGCCATTGCCCAGACGGATCTGCACCTCGTCGATGATGTCGACGGTCTCGCGCGGGCATTCCACGCCGTTGCCGAAGGTCCGGCGACATTCCTTGGGGATCGTGCCGACCGTGTCCCTCCCGACAGACACCTTCAGCGCGTCCGTGCGCTCCTGGTCGATCGTCACCGTCGTGTTGCCGTCGTCGTTGCGATCGCGGTCGATCACGAGCAGGTGCTGAGAGCGCGTGCCGTCGACGAACCGGACGTCGAACGTCGCCGCGATCGCCCCTCCCGGCGCGGCGAGCGACAGGACGACGGCGGCGGCGAGGAGCAGAGGGAACTCGGTCATTGCACGGGAAGACGTCCTTGGGGGGACCATCATTCCCGATCTGCTGTGTGCGTTAGGTCACACAGCGGAAACGGCCCGCCCGCGGGCGACGACCGCCTCGGCTGTCTTGGCCGGTTCGTGCTGGGCCGCAGGGGCTGGCTGCCCGGCGGCGAGAGATCAGCGCGGCAGGGTCCTGCGGGCCGTGACCGTCCGGCTGTCGACCACGGTGCCCCGCGCGGTGCGCAGCACGACCCGGTAGCGCCGGTTAACGACCAGTTTCCGATACGTCTTTGACCGGGCGGCTGTTCCGCCCAGGCCTGAGACGGTGGTCCGGCGAACGACGACCCACGAGGTGCGCCGGACCCCCTTCACTGTCCGCATGCGTCGCTCAGCGATGGTCGCCCGGAGGGACGAGACGTTCCGCGCATGGACCAAGAGGCGCTGACGCCCCAACACCACAGAGAGGACACGACGTCGAGAGGCCCCGGTGGGGCTGCCACCGTTCGTCGACGGACCCGAGCCGCTCGGGCCGCTCGGGCCGCTCGGGCCGTCTGGGATGGGGCCGTTCCCGGGTCCGGCCGGTCCGTGGGTGCCCCCGGTGCCCCCGGTGGGCAGGGTGCTGCCGTCGACCGCGTCGCGTCGGTGGCGCGGAAGCTCCAGGTGTGCGTGTGGGTCGTGGGCGAGGCCATGTCCACCGGGCCCTCATAACCCGAGGTCGCAGGTTCGAATCCTGCCCCCGCTACTAGGGATGTTCCTCGGAACATCCCCGACCGGAAGCCTCCTCTCGCCGGGAGGCTTTCGTGTTTCTAGCAGGGTTTTGTGCGCTCTCCGCGCTGGTCGACCCGAACGTCTCGCGGCCCCCGCGGGCGTCCGCCGCCGCTTCCGCGGAAGCGTTTCGGGCCCCGCGGGTACCAAACGGGTACCAATTTCCCGAACGAGTTATGCCCGGGAACCGGTCCGGCGGGTCTCACTAGCGTCCCTAAATAAGCATGCGATAGCCGCTGAAAGCCCGTATATCGTCCGTTTAGTTAGGGCACAGTCTAGGCCTACAAAGTAGGGCGTATATGCGGATCCGGCGCCAAGCTTAGCGGCGCGGATAGAAACGCCCTGGGTAGTGTTACGATCTACGCCCAATGGCCGTCAGGCATACAGCCTCTTCTCGAGCTCAGGACGCCTTCGTCCGACTGTCACGCGCGGCCGTGCTTGCCGGGCGTCCCGGGGTCGCGGTGCTCGACAAGGATCTACCGGGTCTGTCCGGGGGGCGGCGTGAAGGGCACGATCTGATCGCGGCACTCGAGCGCGAGGGCCGGCTTCGTCGTGTTCGTCGCGGCGCATACGTGCTCGTCGACTCCACCGGCGGAGTTCGCATCGACGTGCTGGATCTCGTGGCCGCGCTCACCCCGGACCCGTACCTCGTCACGGGAGGCCGCGCGTTGCAGTTCCACGAGCTGACCGATCAGCACTTCCGCCGAGTGCACGTCCTCACGCCGGCGCAACTGCGCCCGTGGTCGTGGCGCGGGGACGAGGTTCGGTACGTGCGGACGGAGAAGTCACTTCGAGGAGCATCTACTCGGACCCGCCGGTCCCGGGCACGGGTCGCGTCAGCAGAGCGTGCCATCGCCGACAGTCTCGCCAATCCGCAGTGGGGCGTGACCCTGTCCCAGGTGGTCGAGGCACTCGACGCGATGCTCGACCGCGACCCCGCATTCCCGGACCGCCTCGCCGGCGAGCTCGCGTCACTCGGCAACCACTCGGTGGCTCGCCGGCTCGGTTTCCTGGTCACACGGATCGCGAGCGCCGACGCCGCGCGCGGGTTTCTCGCACTCCGCGGCAAGAGCAAGGCCTCGACGCCGCTGCAGCCAGGTGCCGCAGCCGAAGGTCCGATCGACCCGACATGGGGCGTGCGGGAGAACATCGAACTCAGTCGACTTCTCCAGCACCGGGAGGTCTACTGATGGCCGGAACGACACCCGTACGCCGGATCCGCAACGAGTTCGAGCTCGACGAACTCGTCCAGCGCTTCGGTCGCGACTCGACGCTGATCGAGCGTGACTTCGCGCTCATGACGATCGCTACCGGTCTCGTAGCCGAGTACGGCGACGCGCTGTGCTTCAAGGGCGGTTTCGTGCTCCGCCATGTGCACGGCTACGAACGCTTCTCCAAGGACATCGACGCCACGCGGATCAACCCGCCGAAGAACAAGCTCGACGCGACCGAGGTCGCCGACGCGATCAGCCGGGCCGGGATGCGGAATCTGATGACGCTGCGCCCGGGAACCCCGCGCACGGATTCTGGACGCAGCCTCGACTTCGACCAGGTGCGGTACGCGGGTCCGTTGGGGTCGGGCGTGGTCTCGGTCGAGGTCAGCTACCGCGAGGACGTCGTCCTGGAGGCGGACATGGTCGAGATCGGCGAGCCGTACTACGAACCGTTCCCGATCCCCGTCATACAGCTCAACGAGATCGTTGCCGAGAAGCTCCGAGCGCTGGCGCAGCGCGATCGTCCGACGGACCTCTCGGACCTCGCGATGATCCTCAGCGCCAATCTCGTCGACGAACGGAAGGTGCGCGAACTTGTCGTCGTGAAGTTCGAGCTCGTCAAGCAGGGCGACGCTCACGCCCGCATCGAGGACACGGTCGCACGGCTCGGCCGCGAGTACGACGCCAGCGTTAGAGCCGTGGCGCCCGACGCGCCCGCATACGCGAGCGCTCGGCAAGTGGTGCTCGGCCGGCTGTCCTCGCTGCTTCCGTAGCCGCGGCGAATCACGGGCGGTAGCGGGCAGTGGCGCGCCTAGGGCGTGGCGGCGCCACGGTAGGCGTCAGGTCATCCTCGGGTGCCGACGGGTTCGCGGTCGACCGCCGGGCCGTGTCCGTTCACGCGCTCGGCCGGCGGAGCCGGAGTGAACCGCACGTCGCTTCGCAGCTGACCGTGGGAATGGAAGGCGATCCCGCCTCCGTCCCGTCCGATCATGTGCTCGTACCCGGCATCGCGCATCGCGTCGTAGAAGCGTTCGCGTAGCTTGCTCGCGTCGTAGGGCGACCGGTGTGCGGGTGGCAGAACACGAAGTCGTCGTCTCGCCACGCTGAACGTCGCCGTCCACCTCGTGCGCACCGGAGGCGATGGTCAGCGTCGGGGGGAGGTCGCCAAGCGCGTCGAACCGCTCCTGCTCGTCCGCTTTCCAGGGTCCTCGTCGAGCACCGCGAATTGTGGGAGTCGGTCGAAGTGCGGGGGCGCGGCGCCGAGCGTTGGAAGCCGAGCACGTCCGGCGGGACGGAACCTTTGCCTTTGGAGGCACGTTCGGTCATCGTGCCGAATTTCATGCGTATCGCTCTCCGCCTCGCCTTGACTACCCCAGCCGTGCTTGCCCTGGGCCTCGCGTCTGCCCCGGCGCAGGCGGCTACGGCGCCGGCGTGCACCAAGCTCAAGGGCAAGAACCTCGTCCCCGGCGCGCTGGCCAAGGTCGTCGACGTTCCGACGCGGCGCGGCGGTCGCACGGCCCACCACTACTTCCTTTGCCCCAAGCCCTTGTCCCAGGCGGGCCGCGCGAAGGAGCTCAAGGCGACGAAGGTCGGCGGTGCGCTGAGGTTCCTGGACGGCAACGGGGGGTACGCGGCCGTCCGCGACGTCGCTGCGAAGCGCGTATTCGTCTATGACCTCCTGACCCGCAAGCGGCGCCGTCTGGCGCCGAATCCGACCGGGAGGGTCCTGGTGGGGGAGGCGGGCGAGGCGGCGACGCTCTTGGGTCGCAGGTTGGTGGGCTTCGACTTCGACGGGCGCTCGGTGGTCATCGACAAGGGCCCGGTCGGTTCGATCAGGCGCAAGAAGGACGATGTCTTCTGGACCTCGGCCGGCGCCGCCAAGCGGACGGCCTTCTCCCGGACGAAGGTGCCGTGCGCTCGTCAGGGCGGGGAGGTCGTGGCGCAGCGCGGTGGTGTGCGCGTGACGTCCTTCAGCTACTCCGGCCAGTACCTCGTGGGCCAATTGAACGGCATCGCTACGCGCACCCGCGCCTGCCTCCTCGAGGGCGATCCGACGGCGGCGGTCCTTGACGAGTCGTCCTTCTCCACCGGGGGCGCCGTCGGCGGCGATCGCTTCTTCCTGCAGGACATCGCGGCCCCGTACGTCGTCGGTTTGAACTCCTCGGAGGACTCGGAGAGCAACGTGTTCCAGACGGTCAAGCTGAGCGATGTGCGCACCGGCAAGGCCACCCCGGTTTTCCAGAGCGGCGAGAAGCTGCGGACCGCCAGCCCGATCTTCGTCACGGCCGCCGGAACGGTGGCGATGGCGACGTCGACGCTGAACGAGGATTTCAACGCAGGCACCTTCCAGATCTTCGCCCGCCGGATCGACGGGTCGGTCCGCCAGCTCGACGCCGGCCCCGCCACGGAGTTCGCCGGGCCGAATTCCGAGAGCGTCGCGCTGAAGCTGACCGGGACGACGCTGAGCTGGACGCGCAATGGCCAGGCGAAGTCCGCTGACCTCGCCGGCTGACATGACCCCGGCCCGACTACCCAAGATGCCGCTCGAGTGGATCGTGAGGTCGATCGTCGGAATCATCGGGGGTTCGTTGACGCAGCTCAGGACCGTCGGCCACCAGGCGTCCGCGTAGGCAGCGAGCGCCACCGCGTCGAGCGGTCGAGGCGTGGCGGCGAGGCGCTGCGCCTCGCGCCCGACACCTGGCCCGCCGACTCCCCGCTGCCTCGCCGCCGGTAGCGTTCCGGCCATGCTTGAAGCCCGCCGCGTACCGGCCCCGCCGGCCGAGACCCCGACGCTCGCCCCGGGGACGCTGTCGCGGCAGACGGCGCCTCTGGAGTGCGGCGACATCACCTATCTGCGGCACGGGGAGGGTCCGCCAGTGCTCCTGGTGCACGGCATCCCGACGTCCGCCCGTCTCTGGGAGCCGCTGCTGGGCGCTCTCGGTGAGCGCTACGACTGCATCGCGGTCGACCTCAACGGCATGGGGCGCTCGAGGCCGGCACCGGGCGCGGACCTCGCGAGCCCGGGGCAGGCGGACATGCTCGCGGCGTTGCTCAATCACCTCGGCATCGCCGAGGCGCTCGTGGTCCTGCACGACCAAGGGGGCGCCCACGGGCAGCAGCTCATGGTCCGCCACCCGGAGCGCGTCCGGGCCGTCGCGCTGTGCGACGTCGTCTGCTTCGACAACTGGACGGTGCCGGCGGTCGTGGCGATGATGGCAGTCGCCGCCCGGCCGCGCCTGGCCGCTGCGCTCGGCCGGACGCGCGCGATGAAGGTGCCGATGCGCGTTGCCTGGCCGCTGCCCCAGACCGTGCGCCGGGGCCGCATCGACAAGGTGCTTGTCGACGACTGGTTCCACGCGCTCGACACGGGGGAAGGCCTGGCGGCCTGGTGCGCATACGTCACCGCCCAGGACCCGCGCTGGACGCTGGAGGCGGTTCCGGCGCTGGCGGCGTGGAACAAGCCCGCTCGGGTCATCTGGGCGACCGACGACCGCTTCCTCCCCGTCCGCTGGGGCGCGCGGCTGGCCGCGACGATCCCGACGGCACCCGACCAGCCCTCGCTCCTGCCCGACGCGGGCCACTTCTGGCAGGCGGAGATCCCGCGGACCGGCGCGCGCGAGCTGCTTGCTTTCCTCGATGAGGTCGCCTGAGCGCGACGATCGAGGTCGCTGCGCCGAGCATGGCCGCCGCGAGGCGGGTCCGCAAAGCCCACTGCGTGCGGGTGTCCACCCGCGCGGTCAGCGCCACCCGGTCGCGGAGGCCGAGCGGGTGGACCACGAGGTTCCAACCGTGAGGTTCCGGGTAGGGCGTAGCCGTCCCAGCATCCATCCTTGGAGCCTCCATGTCGCGTCACCGCATCCTGCCCCTCTCGATCGTGGTGGGGGCATCGCTGCTCACGCCGGCCGTCGCCCCGGCGGCGATCATCGAATATCCGAGGGATCCCTCGGCCACACCGATCGCCCGCGCCATCACGCGGGACCCGACGCTCGTCCGTCGAGCCGTCTTCTCGGCCCTCCCGCCGAGCTCCAAGCCGGCCGCGGTGTCGACGACGAAGCTTGCGGGCTTCCCGACCCACGGCAGCTCGTTCGGGATGCTCTCGACCGGGAACGCGCGCAAGGCCGACGACCCCAACGACGCCGGCGACACCGGCTCGGAGTCCCGTGGCCCGTCGATCCGCGGCGCGCGCGACGTCGTGATCATGCGCATCGACCTCCGGGTGCCCGCCAAGGCCAACTGCCTGAGCTTCGACTTCCGGTTCCTGTCGGAGGAGTTCCCGGAGTTCGTCAAGGACATCTTCAACGACGCGTTCATCGCCGAGCTGGGGAGGACGACATGGGACGCTTCCGGCAAGGACAACCCCACGATCGTCGCGCCGAACAACTTCGCGACGGACACGCAGGGCAATCCGATCCGGGTGAACTCCGTCGGGGACACGACCGTGACGGCCGCCGCTGCCAAGGGCACGACCTACGACGGCGCGACCCGCAAGCTCCGGGCGTCGACACCGATCAAGCCCGGCAACCGTCGGCTGTACCTGTCGATCTTCGACCAGGGCGACCGGCTGTACGACTCGACGGTCTTCATCGACAACATGCGCACGTCCCGCGCGAAGTCCTGCAAGACCGGGGTTCGCGCCGCTTCCTGAGGCTCAACGCCCGCCGGCCTGGCTCACGACGATGCGGTCGAAGAGCCAGGTCGGTAGCAGCCGCTGGGCGACCGCGCTGAGCTTCGCCTCGCGGCCGACGAACACCTGCGCCGGCGGGCGCGGACCCGTGAGGGCGCGCACGATGACCGCGGCCGCCTCCTCGGGCGCGATCGCCCCGGCGGCGGTCTTCTCGGTGACCGTCGTGAAGCGGCCCAGCCGCGCGCCGTAGACCTTGGTGTTGAGCGGCCGATCCTCAACTCGTCGCCGGACGGAGCGAGTGCCCGCTTCGCGGGCCTCCCTCTCTCCCTCTCACATCAGAACCGAGAACGTGACAACGGGTTCACGGGGTCCACCCCGAACCTATACCGTCACGGTGCGTTGAGGGTCCGGCGCCCGACGTCGGCGACGCACGAGTCACACGAAAGGGACTGGACGATGCGCATCATCACCGCCTGCGCGGCCTGCACGTTGGCCTTCATGGCCGTGCCCGCCGCGGCGCAGGCCCCCCGCAGTGCCGACATCGAAGTGGTGTCGTTCGCCGGCCCGAAGTCGGTCCCGGTCGGCAGGACCGGAACCTTCGTCGCCACGATTCGCAACAACGGGCCCTCGGCGACGATGTCCGAGGACTTCATCGCCGCCCTGAGCGACCTGACCTTGTTCGAGCCCGTGTCCCTCAAGGTGCCGGGCGGCACGTGCCAGCTGAGCCTCGCACCGGACTGCGCGCTCGGTCCGCTGGCAGCCGGCGAGTCGGCCCAGCTGACCGCGGTCCTCAAGGCCACCGGCGACACGGGCAAGAAGGACAGCTTCCGTCTCCAAGCCTCCCGCAACGGTGCGCAGATCTCCGAGCCTTCCCCGCCTGACGTCACGAACAACACCAAGCGCGTCGAGGACGTCCTCATCACACCTTCCCCCTTCCGGTTGAAGGGAACGGCCGCCAAGACCCAGACGATCACCCGGCTCAGGGCGACCTACACGTGCACCGAGGCCTGCACGTACGTCGCCCAGGCAGTGGTGAAGGTCGGCACGAAGAAGGCGGTGTCAGCACGGGCCACAGGCCGGCTCGCCGCCAACGTCCGCAAGACCGTCACCTTCACGTTCAGGAAGTCCACGCTCAGAGCGCTGAGGGGCATGAAGGGCGACGCCTTCCTGGACCTGACAGCGAAGAACGTGCTCGGCGAGTCGCTCTTCGCCGGTCCCAGGGTCAGGCTGAAGCGCTAGCCGGCCGGGCGTCTCTAGGACGTCGGTCACCTGATCCTGGGCGGCGACCGCGTAGAGCGCCCAGGGGTCGCGAAGTCCCGCGCGAAGTCCTGCAAGACCGGGGTTCGCGCCGCTTCCTGAGGCTCAACGCCCGCCGGCCTGGCTCACGACGATGCGGTCGAAGAGCCAGGTCGGCAGCAGCCGCTGGGCGACCGCGCTGACCTTGGCCTCGCGGCCGACGAACACCTGCGCCGGCGGGCGCGGACCCGTGAGGGCGCGCACGATGACCGCGGCCGCCTCCGCCGGCGCGATCGCTCCGGCGGCGGTCTTCTCGGTGACCTTGGTGAAACGGCCGAGGCGGGCGCCGTAGACGTCGCGGACGACGTTCGGCAGATCGGCGAGCTGCGCGTCGGACGCCTCGAGGCCCTTGTCCCAGATCGGCGTCGCGATCGCGCCGGGCTCCACGAGCGTGACCCGGATCCCGAGCGGCAGCAGCTCGCGGCGCATCGACGTCGAGAGCGATCGGACGGCACCCTTGGAGGCGGCGTACGGGCCGATGAACGGGGGAGACACGACGGCGCCGATCGAGCCGACGTTGACGATCCGCCCGCGTGCCGCCCGCAGCGCCGGGAGTGCCGCACGGGTGACGGTGGCGAGCCCGACGACGTTGACCTCGAACTGGTGGCGCCACCGGGCGGCGTCGAGCCCCTCGACCGGGCCGGAGACGACGACGCCCGCGTTGTTGACGAGTCCGTCGAGCCGCTCGGCGGCGAGTCGACCCGCCAGGGCGGCGACCTGCCCGTCGTCGGTGACGTCGAGCAGGAGCGGCTCGACCCGCGGATGGTCCGGTGCGTCGTCGATCCGCCGGACACCCGCGAGGACGTCGTGGCCGGCGTGGGCGAGCGCCAGCGCCGTTGCGCGTCCGATACCCGTGGAGCTGCCGCTGATGAGGAACCGTGACATCCCTGCATCCTTCCAGGGCGAACCGGCGGGACCGGCTCCCAGGAACGTCCCAGGCATCTCCGACGGCGGGCTCAGGCGGGCGACCGATGCTGTCACCAGCTTCATCAACCCCCTGGAACACCGGAGACCTCCACCATCATGTTCGACACCGCTCGCACGTCCGCCACCACGCTCGCCATCATCGCCGCCGCCCTGGGCGGCTCGGCGATCGCCGGAGCGGCCAGCACCCCGTCCCCGTCCTCCACCGGAGCTTCCGGAGCCAAGCAGCAGCGCGTCGCGCTGTCCTCCGCAGACGCCGCCAAGGTGAAGGCCGCGGCCCTCGACAAGGTCCCCGGCGCGACGGTGCTGCGCAGCAAGGCCGGTGGCCCGTACGGCACGCCGTACCACGCGCACATCCGCACCTCCGGTGGCACGCTGCAGGTCGTCCTGGTCGACGCCGACTTCAACGCCACCATGGTCCAGGCCGACGAGGGTCGCGGCGGCAAGCGCGGCGACCGCGGCGGCGACCCCGCCTGAACCGGCTGCTCCGAACGGGCCTGCGTCGCGCGAGCGGCGCAGGCCCTTCGCTGTTCCGGGAGGGTCAGCCCACCCGGACCGAGGTGTCGCTCCGCGCGATCCCCAGGGTGGCGATCGTGGTCGTCGGCGACGTCGGGGCGTAGATCGTCCTCGCCGCGCGCAACCGCACGCGGAGCTCGTCCGGACCGGCCTCGATCACGGCGTAGCCGTGCCGGGCCGGCTCGCTGTAGGCGAGGTGCGGGTTGGAGGACCGGTCCATCGCGGCGAGCGCCGCGGAACTGACGGGGGCGGCGCCCTCCAGCAGCGCGGTGGTCGCCGCGTTGGTCGCGGCGAGCGTGCCGCAGACGACCTCGGTCGCGAACGGCCGGCCGTCCTCGCGCCCGGAGGTCGTGACGGTGCCTGCGTAGTAGGCGTGGGCGTCGCCGGTGAGGGCGACCACGTCCTGCACCTTCCGGGCGAGCAGCTGCTCGCCCAGCGCCGCCCGCTCGGCCGGGAAGGCCGCCCACGAGCCGCCGTTCACGCCGCTGATGTCCGGTGAGCCGGGCGAGTCGAGGTTCATCAGCGGCACCGGGTTGCCGAGCAGCTTCCACGTGGCCCGGCTCGTCGCGAGGCCATGGGTCAGCCAGCGCGTCTGGTGGTCACCCAGGAGCGTCCGGCCGTCGACCCGGTGCGTGCGCCCGTCGAGGACGAACAGGTCGGCGTGCGCCCCGAGGCGCAGCCGCCGGTGGATCCGTCCCGCGACGCGCGGCGGCCGCTCCACCGGCATCGCCTCGAACCACGCCTGCAACGCGTCGGCGCGCCGCGCGGCGAACGGCCGGCCGTCGCGACCGGCCGGTCCGCTGTCGCCCGCGTAGTCGTTGGCGACCTCGTGGTCGTCCCAGATGGGGAGGAAGGAATGGGCGGCGTGCATCGCCCGCAGGTGGTCGTCCTGCCGGTAGGCGGCGTACTTCGCGCGGTACTCGGCGAGCGTCTCGGCACCCTCCTGCGCGCCGTCGGGGCGCGGCTCCCGCCGGGAGAGGCCGTCGAGGTACGTCTCGTAGACGTAGTCCCCGAGGCCGACGACCAAGTCGAGATCCTCCTCCGCCAGCGCGGCGTGCGGGGTGAACCAGCCGAGGAAGTACATCTGGCAGGAGAAGACGCCGACGCGGACCGGCTCGCGGGAGTCCGGTGGGCGGAGCGTCTGGACGCGACCGGTGGGCGAGGCGGTGCCGTCCGCCCCCGCGAACCGGTACCAGTACCGCTCGCCGGGCCGTAGCGCGCGGGAGCGCAGACGAACCCGCGAGGCCGTCGCGCTCCCGGGGACGCGTTGCTGGTGGACGAGTCCGCGAAAGCCCGGGTCGCGGGCGACCTGCAGCAGCAGCGGGCCGGGACGCTCCGCCTCGGCGTGCCGGGTCCAGAGCGTCACCGCGCGCTGTCCGGGCTGCCCGGACATGACGCCCTGGGGGAACCGCCCTCCACGAGCGAGCTGCACGGGCCGACGCGCGGTGCGGTCACGGGCGCGTGCCGTTGCGGGCGCGGCGGCGGTCAGGGCGAGTGCGGACGCTCCGAGGAGCAGTTCGCGGCGGGTTGCGGCGGTCATCCACCGAGATCCTGCCAGCCGCGACCACCCCCGGATAGCCTTGCCCCGATGAAGGTCACGCTCTACGGGATGCGCCACTCCCACCCGGTGCTCGCCGCGCGGCTGATGCTCGAACGCAAGGGGCTGCGGCACAACGTCCGCGACGTGTTTCCCGGACTGCATCCGATCGTCGTGAAGGCGGCCGGGTTCCCCGGGCGCACGGTCCCCGCGTTGCGGCTCGGCGACGAGCTCGTCCAGGGGACGCTGAACATCTCGCGCGCGCTCGACGCGCGGATCGCGGACGCTCCGCTCTTCCCGCCGGACGCGTCGCAGCGCGCGGCGGTGGAGGCGGCCGAGCGCTGGGCGCACGACGAGCTGCAACCGGTTGCCACCCGGGTGTTCCGGTGGGCCGGCGCGGAGGACAACCGCGTCCGTGCCTGGATGGCGAGCGAGGTCATCGGCTGGCCGCTGGGCAGCGTGCTCGGCCACGCGTTCACGCCGGTGATGGCGTACTACGCCGCGGTCGTCGACGCCGACGCCGAGCAGGTCCGCCGCGACCTCGAGGGTCTGCCGGACAAGCTCCGACACGCCGACGGTCTGCTCGCGTCGGGGGTGCTCGGCGGCCCGCAGATGAACGCTGCGGACTGCCAGGTCGTCGCGATCCTGCGGCTGCTGGCCGCCCACGAGGATCTCCACCCGCTCGTGGCGTCCAGCCGGGTGGGACGCATCGCGCTGGAGCGCGTGCCGCATTTCCCGCCCGGCCCGGCACCGTCCCGGCCGGTCCCCGCGGTGCTCCCGACGGCCTGGGTCCCGGCGATCTGAGCGCGGCGTCCCCAGGTGACGGCCCTTGCGCGCGCCCACGGATTATGCAATAAGCCATAACGTATGAAGCCCGTCCCGACCCGCGAGCGGATGATCATCAGCACAGCGCTGCTCGTCCGAGAGCGAGGCGCCCGGGCCACGAGCATCGACGACGTCCTCGCCCACAGCGGCGCGCCTCGCGGGTCCGTCTACCACCACTTCCCCGGCGGGCGGGACCAGCTGCTGCGCGAGGCCACCGGGTACGCCGGCGCGTTCGTGGCCGCCCGGCTCACCCCGCAGGAGGGCCAGGACGCGCTCGGGGCCTTCGACGCGTTCCTCGGCGGGTACCGCGCGGACCTCCTGGCCGGGGACTTCCGGGCCGGCTGCCCGGTCGTCGCGGTGGCGATCGAGGCACGCGACGACGACACCGCGCTCGTCGACGAGGCTGCCGCCGCCTTCGCCCGCTGGGAGGAGCTCCTCATGGGGACGTTCGTCGCGGAGGGCGTCCCGCCGAAGCGTGCCCGCGAGCTCGCGCTGCTGGTCATCGCGGGCGTCGAGGGCGCCCTGATCCTCTGTCGCGCGCGGCGCGACATCAGCCCGCTGGACGCGGTCGCCGCGCAGCTGCGATCGCTGCTGCAGGCCGAACTGCACCCCGACCCGGACCGGAGCACGCCATGACGCAGACCGCACCCCCGACCCCCGCCGACGAGGCGTTCGACTGGCATCCCACCGCCTGCATCCTGTGCGAGTGCAACTGCGGCATCGAGGTCGCCCTCGAGGGACGCACCCTCGCGCGCATCCGCGGCGACAAGGCGCACCCCGCCTCGCAGGGCTACACGTGCAGCAAGGCGATGCGGCTCGACCTCTACCAGAACGGCGGACACCGTCTGACGTCCCCGCTGCGCCGCCGCACCGACGGCACCTACGAGGAGATCGACTGGGACACGGCGATCACCGAGGTCGCGCAGCGCCTGGCCGCCGTCCGCGACGAGCACGGCGGCGAGACGATCTTCTACTACGGCGGCGGGGGCCAGGGGAACCACCTCGGCGGCGCGTACTCCAGCTCCCTGCTCAAGGCGCTCGGTGCGCGCCACCGCTCCAGCGCGCTGGCGCAGGAGAAGACCGGCGAGGCGTGGGTCGACGCGCAGCTCTATGGCAACCACACGCGCGGGGATTTCGAACACGCCGAGGTCGCCGTGTTCGTCGGCAAGAACCCGTGGATGTCCCAGAGCTTCCCGCGGGCCCGCGTCGTTCTGCGCGAGATCGCCAAGGATCCGGCCCGCTCGATGATCGTCATCGACCCGGTGCTCACCGACACCGCGAAGCTCGCCGACCACCACCTTCGCGTGCGCCCGGGCACCGACGCCTGGTGCCTCGCCGCGCTCGCCGCCGTCCTGGTCCAGGAGGACCTCGTCGACCGCGCGTTCCTCGACGAGCACGTCGGCGGCCACGAGCCGGTCACCGCCGTCCTGGCCGACGTGCCGATCGCCGAGTACGCCGACGTCTGTGGGGTGCCCGAGGACCTCGTCCGCGCCGCCGCGCGACGCATCGGCACCGCTGCGAGCGTCGCGGTCTTCGAGGACCTCGGTGTGCAGCAGGCCCCCAACAGCACGCTCTGCTCCTACCTGAACAAGCTGCTGTGGATCCTCACGGGCAGCTTCGCCAAGCCGGGTGGGCAGCACATGCACTCGTGGTTCGCCCCGCTGTTCGGCACACGCCGCGTCGGCCGCACACCGGTCACCGGGGCGCCCGTCCTCGGCGGGCTCACGCCGTGCAACGTCATCCCGGAGGAGATCCTCACCGACCATCCCGACCGCTTTCGCGCGATGATCGTGGAGAGCTCCAACCCCGCGCACTCGCTCGCCGACTCGCCGCGGATGCAGGAGGCGCTCGAGGCGCTCGAGCTCGTCGTGGTGATCGATGTCGCGATGACCGAGACCGCGCGGCTCGCCGACTACGTCCTGCCGGCCGCCAGCCAGTTCGAGAAGCCGGAGGCGACGTTCTTCAACCTCGAGTTCCCGCACAACACGTTCCACCTGCGCCACCCCCTGATGGACCCGCTCGAGGGCACCCTCCCCGAGCCGGAGATCCACGCGCGGCTCCTGCGCGCCCTGGACGCGGTCGACCCCGCGGTGCTCGCACCGCTGCGCGCGGCGGCCGACGAGGGACTCGCCGCGTACACCGCCGTGTTCTTCGCCGCGGCTGCCGCCGAGCCGAAGGTCGGCCTCCTCGCCGCCTACGTGCTGTACGAGACGCTAGGCCCCGCGTTGCCCGACGGCCTGTCCGGTGCGGCCGCCCTGTGGGGGCTCTCGCAGCGCGTGGCCGTGACCTATCCGGACGCAATGCGCCGCGCGGGCCACGCCGACGGCAACGCGCTCTTCTCCGCGGTGCTCGCCGGCCGCTCCGGGATCGTGTTCACGCACGAGGAGTACGAGGACGCGTGGAGCTACGTCGCGCATCCCGACAAGCGGTTCGCGCTGGAGATCCCCGAGCTGCTCGCCGACGTCGCCGCGCTGCGGCAGCGACGCCCGGGGTGGACCACCGCGGAGCTCCCGATCGTCCTCAGCGCCGGAGAGCGGCGGGCCTACACCGCCAACGACATCTACCGCAACCCGGCCTGGCGCAAGCGCGACCCGGACGGTGCCTTGCGGGTCAGCGTCCAGGACGCGAGAGAGCTGGGCCTCGTCGACGGCGGCCGGGCGCGGATCACGACCGCACGCGGCAGCGCGGAGGCGACCGTGGAGGTCAGCGACGCGATGCAGGCCGGCCACGCCTCGCTGCCCAACGGGTTCGGGCTCGACCACGTGGGCGAGGACGGGCTGACGACGACGCCCGGCGTGCCGACCAACGCGCTGACCTCGTCGGACTGGCGGGACCCGTACGCGGGGACGCCGTGGCACAAGCACGTGCCCGCGCGCATCGAGGCACTCGCCGGCTGACGTCCGGCGGCGTTGAGGGCGGGCCCGGGCGGCGCCCCCGGCAGCGCGCCGCCGGGGGCGCACCGTCGATACTCGGAAGCATGTCGCACCGAGATCGCCCGTCCGCCTGGCTCGCCGGCCTGTTCCTCGTCCTGCTGCTCGCCCTGGTCCCGGCGGGCAGGGCACGGGCGGACGTGACATGGCTGTGCCACCCGTCGGTCCAGGACGACCCGTGCGAGATCCCGCTCGACACGACGCTGCAGGACCCCGCGGGCGACAAGGTCCAGACGCCGGAGCGCGCGCCGTCCGCGGCGCGACCGGTCGACTGCTTCTACGTCTACCCGACGGTGTCCAACCAGCTCGGGCTCAACGCGACGAAGGCGCGCGACCCGGAGATCGTGTCGATCGCGAAGTACCAGGCCGCCCGCTTCTCGAGCCGCTGCCGGATGTTCGCGCCGATCTACCGGCAGTTCCCGCTTTCCGGGATCGGCGGTCTGGCGCTCGGCAGCGGGCCGGGCACCCCGGCGGCGATCGCCTACGGAGACGTGCTGGAGGCCTGGCGCACCTACCTCGAGAAGGACAACGGCGGTCGCGGCGTGGTCCTGCTCAGCCACTCGCAGGGCACGATCATGCTGCGCAAGCTCGTCCGGGAGGAGATCGACCGCCGGCCCGCGGAGCGGCGGCGACTCGTCGGCGCGGCGCTGCTGGGCGGCAACGTGACGGTCGCCGCGGGCAAGCGCACCGGCGGCGACTTCCAGGAGGTCCCACTCTGCGCGCAGCGCGACGAGGCCGGCTGCGTCGTCGCCTATTCGACCTACTCGACGGACCCCGGCCCGGCGTCGTTCTTCGGCAACACGAGGACCGACGCGACCACCGCCGTCTTCGACAATCCCAGCGGTGCGGGCTTCGCGGTCGCGTGCACCGACCCGGGCCCGCTCAGCGGCATCGGCGGACCGGTCCGCGTGACGCTGCCCAGCGAGCCGTTCGCCCTGGGCCCGATCAACGCGGGGATCGTGGTGACGAACGGCGGACCGCCGCCGACCGCGTCGACGTCCTGGGTGTCGCCCGCCGACCGTGCGTCCGGCGCCTGCCGGTCGATCAGCGGGGCCGAGGTGTACCGCTACGACCCGGTCGACGGCGGCCGCCGGCCCACCGAGTTCCCGCCGGCGTGGGGGACCCACCTGCTCGATATGAACCTCGGGGTGGAGCGGCTCACCGCGATCGCCGGGCGGCAGGCCGACACGTGGCTCGCGCGGGAGCTGACGGTCGCGCGCGCCCGCCGCAGCCGGCTTCCGGGGACGGCGCTCGTCCGCATCTCCGTCCCCGGTCCCGGCGTCGTCGAGCTGACCGCAGGACGCACGGCACGGCGGGCGACGCGCCGTCTCGCTGCGCCCGGGGTGACCACCCTGCGCGTGACGCCCTCCGCGGCCACCCGGCGGGTGCTGCGCCGCCGCGGCCGGGCGCGGGTCCGTGTCTTCGTGCGCTACCGGCCGGCGGTCGGGAACGTCGTGACCCGCCGCCAGACGGTCACGCTGTTCCGGCGCGCAGCCTGAGCCCGGCGGCGTGTCCGGCTCAGCGCCGGGTCGCCCGTCCGGTCACGGAGCGCTTCAGGCTGAGCGGGCGGTCGCCCGCGACGACGCGCACCCGCAGCTCGCCGCGGAGGTTGCGGGTCTTCGCGATGCGCCTGCGCACGCTCGCAGGCACCTTCAGCACCAGCTCGGAGATCCCCGGTCCGGAGAGGGCCTTTCTCCCCACGGCGATCGTCCGCGCCCGCAGGCGCAGCGACCGCGCGGTCGCCGCGCTCACCACGAGCGTGCCCCGGGCCGAGCAGGCGATCTCGCAGGCGAAGGCCGCGCGCAGACGGTTGCCGCGCAGCCGGGAGAGCGCGTACGTGCGCGCCGGCGTGGCGATCTGCGTCTGCAGTCGCGCGCCGCCGCCGACAGGAGCGGAGAAGGGGGAGGCGAGCGGCGCGAGCGTGGTGCCGTTCATCCGCACGCCGCCGGGTACCGTGCGTGCTGCCGCGACCTGCAGGCGGATCGTCGAGACCGCCCGGTCGCCGTCGGGCAGGCCCACGGCCGCGCGCATGGTGCGTGCACCGGGCGCGAAGACGGCAGGCACGGAGGCCCCGGTCGCGTCGTCGAACGCGCCGTCGCCGTCCAGATCCCAGACGATCTGGTCCGCGGCCCCGGCGGCCGGACCCGCGGCGCCTGCGGCCAGGGTCACGGCGGTTCCGGCGCGGGGGGTCTTCGACGAGGCTGTGGGCCTCAGCGTCGGGACGCGTGCCCGGATCCACTGGTTCAGCGCGGGGGCTCCGGTCCGGGTGTAGACGCTCGGCGTGCCGGGGGTGGCGCAGCCGTCGGACGTGCCGTAGGAGACGATGCCCGCGGTTGCCCAGCCGCCGTCGCGCGGGACGAGCAGCGGACCGCCCGAGTCGCCCTGGCAGGAGTCCGTGCTCCCGCCGCCGGCGCAAACCTGGTTGGCGGGCTTGAACGTGCGGCCCCAGACCTTCTCGCAGGCCGCGTCGGAGATCATCGGGACGGTCGCCTGCAGGAGGTCACGCGACCCGGACCCGCCGGTCGAGGTCAGCCCCCAGCCGATGATCGTCGCGGTGACGCCCTCGGCCCACAGCGCGGACTCGTCCTCGCCGATGAGCGTCATCGGCTCCTGCGCGGCCGGCTCGGCCAGGTGCAGCAGCGCGATGTCGTTCTCCGCCGTGCTCGAGGTCCAGCCCTCGTGACGGATGACCGCGTCGACCACGTGCTCGCGGCCGCCACGGTCGGACTGGTCGCTGCCCAGCCGCACGGTGAACGCCGACGCGGCCAGCACACCACCGAAGGCGTCGCCCACGCAGTGCGCCGCGGTCACCACGTACCGCGCACTCAGGAGCGTGCCCGCGCAGCCACTGCGGAGGATGATCCCCTGGTCGCCGGTGACGTGGGCCTGGGACGGCCACGCGCTCGGGGCCGCCGGCGCACCGCCGACGATCCGCGACGAGTGGTCCGCCGCCGACGCGCCGGCCGCTCCCACGGCACAGCCCACGACCGCCACAATCCCTGCCGTCGACCTGATCATCGCCCCATTCTGCTGGGCCGCCGGTCGGGCTGCGCCGCGCGATGCCTGCATCCGCGCCATCCTTGCCCTGGGCGTCGCCTCCGCAGCGATCCTACGCTCACGTAGGATCGCGGGATGACGCCGTATCCGCACCTCCTGCAGCCGCTGGACCTCGGGTTCACGACCCTTCGCAACCGCGTCGTCATGGGCTCGATGCACACCGGCCTGGAGGACCGCCGCAGCGACATTCCCAAGCTCGCCGCCTACCTCGCCGAGCGCGCCCGTGGAGAGGTGGGCCTCATCGTCACCGGCGGCTACGCGCCCAACCGGCAGGGATGGCTGCTCCCGTTCGCGTCCCGGCTGGCCGACAGCGGCCACGCCAAGCGCCACCGGACGGTCACCGACGCGGTCCACGACGAGGGCGGCAAGGTGGCGATGCAGGTGCTGCACGCCGGCCGCTACGGGTACCACCCGTGGAACGTGAGCGCGTCGGCCGTCAAGTCGCCGATCACGCCGTTCAAGCCCGGGGCGCTCGACACGAAGGGCGTGCGCGACACCGTCGAGGACTTCGCGCGGTGCGCCGCCTACGCTCGCGAGGCCGGCTACGACGGCGTGGAGATCATGGGCTCCGAGGGGTACCTGATCAACCAGTTCCTCGCACCGCGCACGAACCGGCGGACCGACGAGTACGGCGGCGACGCCGCCGGGCGCATGCGGCTGCCGATCGAGATCCTGCTGCGCACGCGTGAGCTGGTCGGCGACGACTTCATCATCGTCTACCGCCTCTCGATGCTCGACCTCGTGCCCGACGGTCAGACCTGGGACGAGGTCGTCGAGCTCGCGCGCAGCGCCGAGGCCGCGGGCGCGTCGATCATCAACACCGGCATCGGCTGGCACGAGGCCCGGGTACCGACGATCGTCAGCTCCGTCCCGCGCGGGGCGTTCACGTGGGTGACGCGGAAGCTCCGCCCGCACGTCTCCATCCCGCTGGTCACGTCCAACCGCATCAACATGCCGGAGCTGGCGGAGCAGCTCGTGGCCGACGGCAGCGCCGACCTCATCTCGATGGCGCGCCCGCTGCTGGCCGACCCCGAGTGGGCCCGGAAGGCGCGCGAGGGGCGCGCCGACGAGATCAACACGTGCATCGCCTGCAACCAGGCGTGCCTGGACCACGTCTTCAAGAAGAAGCGTGCGAGCTGCCTCGTCAACCCGCGCGCCGCGCACGAGACCGAGCTGCTGATCGAGCCGGCCCCGACCCGCAAGCGTTTCGCGGTCGTCGGCGCCGGACCGGCCGGTCTCGCCGCCGCGACGACGCTCGCGCAGCGCGGTCACGCCGTCGACCTGTACGAGGCGGCGGACGAGCTCGGCGGGCAGTTCAACCTGGCCCGGCGCGTGCCCGGCAAGGAGGAGTTCGCCGAGACGCTGCGCTACTACGCACGACAGCTCGAGCTCCACGGGGTCGCCGTCCACCTCGGGCACGAGGTCACCGCCGGGGAGCTGGGCGCGATGGGGCACGACGCGATCGTGCTCGCCAGCGGCGTCCGTCCGCGCACCCCCGGGATCCCCGGGGTGGACCACCCGAGCGTCCTGGGCTACACCGACGTGTTGCAGGGCGCTGCGGTCGGCGCGCGGGTGGCGGTCGTCGGCGCGGGCGGCATCGGCGTGGACGTCACCGAGTTCCTCACCCACGTCGACTCCCCGACGCTCGACATCGCCGCGTGGTCGCGCGAGTGGGGGGTGGGGGACCCGCAGGAGCACGCGGGGGGGCTCGCGACCGCCGTCGTCGAGGCGTCCCCGCGACAGGTGACGCTGTTGCAGCGCAAGGACGGCCGCATCGGCAGCGGGCTCGGCAAGACCTCCGGCTGGGTCCACCGGGCCGCGCTGGCACACAAGGACGTCGAGCAGCTCAGCGGCGTGACCTACGAGCGGATCGACGACGACGGGCTGCACATCACGGTCGACGGTGAGCCGCGGATGCTGGAGGTCGACACCGTCGTCCTGTGCGCCGGCCAGGAGTCGCGGGCCGAGCTCGCGGCGGACCTGCAGGAACTCGACGTGCACGTCGTCGGCGGGGCGAAGCTCGCCGCCGAGATCGACGCCAAGCGCGCGATCGACGAGGCGACCCGGCTGGCGGCGCGCCTGTGAGCGACGTCCGTCAGACGACGAGCACGCCGCAGCCGAGCCGGCGCAACGCGCCGAGCACCGGCCCGGGGCCGTCGGCCGGGACGGTCCCGACGATCGCCCCGCCCGAGCCGGCGTAGTTCACGCTCGCGCCCGCCGCGCGGGCGGTCTCCACGAGGCGTACGTGCGCGGGCTCCAGCGGGCCGAGGGAGGCGCGCGCGTCGAACGTCGCGTCCAGCGCCGCACCGAATGCAGCGTGGTCACCGGCCAGCAGCGCGTCGCGGGCACGGGCGGCCTGGGCCGCGAGCCCGTCCATGACCTCCTGCACGTCGGTCCGCCGCGCGAGCGCCGCGTGCCAGCGCCCGGACGGCTCCGCGCTCGAGGTCAGCCAGGCGACGAAGAGCGGCGGCAGAAGGTCGCGGTCCAGGCGCGTCGCGACCCAGCGCCCGCCCGAGAAGTCCATGTGGACGAGGCCCTCCGTCGCCTGCGCCAGCCGGTCCTGGGGTCCGGCCGCGAGACCGAGCTCGACGGTCTCGGCCTCCAGCGCGAGCCGCGCCAGCGTGAGCGGATCGAGGTCCACCCCGTGCCAGTCGGCCAGCGCCCGCATCGCCGCGACCACGATCGCGCTGGATCCTGCGAGGCCGACCTCGCGCGGGATGGAGGTCCCCAGCTGCAGCGCCGGCGAAGGGAGCTCGTCGTCGTCGGGCCCGAGGGTCCCCTCGGCGAACCGCGCGCGGGCCGCCAGGAGCAGCGGCGGCTCGTCCGGGCGCGGCGGGCCGGGGAGCGCCCGCACGGTCGCGGTCAGCTCGGGGAGCGTCAGGGCGAGGACCGCACCGCCGTGGCCATCGGACGGGTTCCCCGCGAGTGCGACGCGGGCGTGGGCGACTCCGGTGGTCGTCGCGCGCTGCACGGTGCTCATCGCGGCGTCACCGCTCGCAGCGCCGGCCCGAGCTCCGGGTCCGCCTCGGCGACCTCCACGAACGACCGCGCGTACGCGGCGAAGCTGCCGACGTCGTGGCGGCGCTCGTCGGGTCGCAGCCGCACGGCGACGACGGGCCGCCCCGACGCGACGAGCGCGGCGAGCGCGTCGGTGAGCTGCACCTCGTCGCCGAGGCCCGGTGGCGTGTGGGCGAGCAGCTCGAAGACCTCGGGAGCGAGGACGTAGCGCGCGGCGACGACCAGGCGGCTCGGGGCGTCGGCCGGCGCCGGCTTCTCGACGATGCCGCGGAGCAGCAGCACGTCGCCGTCACCGCCCCCGTCGCCGCCGACCGGGTCGATCACGCCGTAGCGCGAGACCGCGTCGGCCGCGACCTCCTCGACCGCGACGGCGGCCGCCGCACCGTGGGCCTCGAGCGCCGCACCGAGACGCTGCACCACGTCGGAGCGGCGGTGGCCGTCGCCGAGCAGGCAGTCCCCGAGCGCCACCGCGACCGGCCGGTCGCCCGCGAAGCCGGTGGCGTGTCGCACGGCGTCGCCCAGGCCGTGCGGGGCGTGCTGGTCGACGTAGTGCAGCTCGACGCCGGCGTGCTCCTCGTCGAAGTGCCGGCGGATCGCCGCCTTGTGCGGCGCGGTCACGAAGAGCGCGCGTCGGATCCCGCACGCGGCGAGCTCCTCGACGACGTGCTGCACGACCGGCAGGCGGCCGAGCGGCAGCAGCTCCTTCGGCACCGCGCGGGTGGCGGGCAGCAGGCGGGTGCCCAGCCCTGCGACCGGCACCACGGCGTCGGTGATGACCACGTGCGCACCGTAGGCGCGTGCGCGAGGCCGGGTGTGACCGTCCCGTTGCCGGGGTCAGCAGGAGCCGGGGACCGGCGGGACCGGCGGGGCCGCCGCAGGGGCGGAGCACGCCGTGCGCAGCGTCAGCGCGACCTCGCCTGCGAGCGCCGGCCAGCCCCACCGCTCGTGCGCGACGCGACGGGACGCCGCCGCAAGCCGGGCGCGCTCCTCGTCGTCGTCGATCGCGTCGACGATCCGGTCCTGCAACTGCTTGCGGTCGTCGGGCTGCACCAGCCACCCGGTGCGCCCGGGCTCGACGATCTCCGCCGGGCCCGCCCGGTCGACCGCGATCGGCGGCAGTCCGCACGCCATGCCCTCGACGAGGACGAGCCCGAACTGCTCGTCGACCGAGGCGAGCACCTGGACGTCGGCGGCCGCCATGAACCCGGGGAGGACCCCGTGGTCGTGCCAGCCGGCGAGGAAGACGTGCTCGGCGCCGACCCGCTGCACGGTCTCGTGGGGGTGCTCGCCCTCCCACTCGCCGGGGTGGCCGCCGAGGACGACCAGCGCCGACGGTCGGCGGGCACGGTCGCGCGCTGCCGTGAAGGCCTCGATCAGCAGGGTCAGTCGCTTGACCGCGGTGTAGCGGCCGACGGCGAGGAGGACGACGTCGTCGGTCAGCTCCGCGACCTGCGACGCCGTGTAGGTGACGCTGCCCGGCTCGCCGCCGGGCACCCAGCCCTGCGGCTCGTCGACGAGGTGACGCCGCCACCAGGCCGCACGGTCGACGGGCAGGTGCCGGAACGTCGCGGGGTCGAAGCCGTTGGGGATCACGACGCAACTCGAAGCGGGCACGCCGAGCAGCCGGACCGCACGGTCGCGGGCGGAGCGTGTGGGGACGATGAGCCGCGCGCACCGGGCCGCCCAGCCGCGCAGGCGCTGCGCCCAGGCGTCCGCGTGGGCCCAGTCGTCCGGCGCGCCGGCGGCGATGCGCTCCAGCATCGCGAGCTCGGTGCCGTGCAGATGACCCACCACCGGGACGTCCGGGGCCACCCGCCAGGCCGCCTCGTTCAGCGGCGTCAGGTGGTGCAGCAGCAGCACGTCGCAGGTCGCTGCGTCGGCGCCGGCGAGGGCCGTGCACCACGCGTCCACGTGCTGCTGGTAGGCCGCGTCGTCGATCCGGGCGAAGCACGCGTCCGGCGCGCCGGGGCGGTCCTCGTAGGACGGGTGCATGGGCGCATCGCCGTCCGGACCGAGGTCGACCGCAGTCACGTCGAGCCCGTCGTAGAAGCGCTCGGCATCCCCGTGTCCGCCTGGCAGCGAGCCGGAGATGAGACGCACGTCGCAGTCGTGGCCCGCGAGCTCCACGGAGAGCGAGCGGGCAACCTGGGCCGATCCGCCGCGCGGGAAGAACAGGAGTCCGTTGATCACGCGCACCCCTCCCACTGTACGGGGGGCCCGCGCCGGGGCGTCGCGGGCCTGCTCAGGGCAGGGCGTCGAAGACGATCGCAGTCGCGATCGCCCGGCCGCCGAGCAGCGGCCGGTCCAGGCCCTCGCGCGGCGTGTTGCGCAGCAGTCCGCCGCTCACCAGCGACGTCGATCCGCCGCCGTCGAGGTTCAGGGCGTCCCGTGCGCCGAGCTCGCGCATCGCCCGGGCGAGCTCCGGGATACTCAGGCCTGCCTCGTCCGCGGCCCGACCGTCGCACGCCAGCGCGAAGACGCGCTCGCCGTCGGTGCCGATCGCCGCCCGCGGATGGCGTCCCGCGGTGATGTCGGAGTCGAACTGCTCGGCACCGGCGGAGAACCCCTCGTCGTCACCGTCGACGACCTCGCCGTCCCGGACGAGCAGTGGGCCGGCCTGGAGCAGGTCGCCGGCCGGGTCCGCAGGCAGCTCGTCGCGCCGGGCCGCCCGGACGGTCGGACCGTCGACGTGCAGGCAGGCGCGCACGTCGCACCAGGGGGCGAGGACCGGGAACGCCGCCTGGGCCTCGCCGCCGATCCGCACCTCGCCCAGCGGCAACCCGGTCGGCGCGTCCGACGGGTGCGCGGGCGCGGCGCGCACGTAGAAGCCGCCGACGATCGCCTCGGCGACGCCCTGTTGCTCGCACCACTGCTGCAGCGGCGTGAGCGCCGGGAGGCGCACGACGCGCACGCGGGTCCGGTCGAGCGGGAGGACGACGACGTGCGCGGTGGTGGCGGATCCGTCGTCGAGCGTGAGCCGCACGCGACGCAGGTGCGGCGGAGCTTCGGCAGCGGGATGGCGGACCGGAAACAGGGACATGGCGCGCGGCATGGATGCTGACAGGTGACGCCGACGACGATGTGTCGCGGTGGTGACATTCGTCGTGTCGTCAACGGTGCTGTCGCGGGCTCGCCCCGGCGGGAAGCTCGGTCCATGCTCACTCCCACCGTCACCTGGTCCGGCTCCAGCAGCGCACACGTCGCCGCCGGCCCTTCCATCGCAGCTGTCGCGCTCCCGGCGCTCCGGTCGTGTCAACCGACCGGCTGTCCAGCCGGTGGCGTCTGCCCCGGGGATCGACGACGGCGGCTCGCGTACCCTCGGTCCATGACCACGAGGACCGCGCCGACCACCGCCCGCGTGTGATCGCAGCGCCCGCCGCCCGGAGCTTCGCCGACGACGAGGAGCTCATCCGCACCGTCCTGGAGGACGTGATCCGCGAGGCGGAGGGCGAGGAGGCCCTGACGCTGCATCGCCGGGCGGTCGCGCTCGGGGAACGGCTGCGGGGTGGCGACGCGGAGGCCGCCGAGGAGCTGTCGGCACTGGTCCGCGCGCTCCCGTCCGACGAGCTGCAGGTCCTCATCCGCTCGCTGACCCGCTGGTTCCAGCTGCACAACCTCGCGGAGGACAACGAGCGCGTGCGCCGCCTGCGAGCCCGTGAGCTGGCGGAGGCGCCCGGCCCGCGCCGCGGGTCGCTGCGCGACGCGGTCGGCCGCCTGGCCGCGGACGGCGTCGACGCCGAGGTCCTCGGCCGGCTGCTCCAGCGGGCGCAGGTGCAGCTGGTCATGACCGCGCATCCCACGGAGGCGCGCCGGCGCACCACGCTGGAGAAGCTCGCACGTGTCTTCGAGGTGCTCCGCCGGCTCGACGAGCAGCGGCCGACCCCGGAGGCCGAGACCGCCGCGACGATGCAGCTGTCGTCCGCGGTGCAGGAGCTCTGGGGCTCGGACGAGATCCGGGCGGTCTCCCCGACCGTGCTGGACGAGGTCCGCACCGGGCTGCTGTACCTCACCTCGACGCTCGCCGACGTCGTCCCGCAGCTCTACCGCGAGCTCGAGGCGGCGATCGCCGAGACGTATCCGGGGGAGCGGATCGCTGTCCCACCGCTGTTGCGCTTCGGCTCGTGGATGGGCGGCGACCGCGACGGCAACCCCTACGTCACGCCCGACGTCACCGTGCAGGCGCTGCGCGACATGCGCGACGCGTGCCTGCGGTTCCTGCGCGAGCGCTCGCTCGGGCTGGCCGCGCAGGTGTCGCTCAGCACCCGGCTCGTCGGCGAGCCGACCGCGCTGCAGCCGCTGCTGGCCGACGGCGCGTTGCGCTTCCCCGAACTCGCCCAGGGCCTGCGGGAGCGCAACCCCGAGGAGCCGTACCGGCGCGCGTTCAACCTCATCGCCCGGCGGATCCGCGCGACCTATGAGGGCGACGTCGAGGGGTACGGCGGACCGTCGGAGCTGCTGGAGGACCTGCGGGCCTGCCGGACCGCGCTGCAGGACTCCGGCGGCCGGCACGTCGCGGCGGCCGACCTGCAGGACGTCATCCGCCAGGTCGAGGTCTTCGGGTTCCACTTCACCCGGCTGGACATCCGCGAGCACGCCGGCGTCCACCGGCACGCGATCGGGGAGATCCTCGCCGAGCTCGGACTGGAGGACGACTACGCCGACCGGCCCGTCGCCCAGCGGCTCGTGATCCTCGAGCGGGAGATCGAGGCCCGCCGCCCGCTGATTCCGGCGGACATCTCCGGCTTCAGCGCCTCGACGCAAGAGACCGTCCAGACGTTCCGGATGCTCCACGAGCAGCGCACCGGCGACCACGCAGACGCGCTGCTCACCTACATCGTCTCCGGGACCGAGTCGCCCGCGGACCTGCTGGAGGTCCTCCTGCTGATGAAGGAGTGTCGCCTCTCGAAGGCCGGTGGGGAGGGCGCGCTGCTGCGGGTCGTCCCGCTGTTCGAGGCCGGGGACACGCTGGCCGCCGCGGCGGACACGATCCGCACGCTCGTCGAGCTGCCCTGCTACCGCCGCGCCCTCGCGGCGCTCGGCGACGAGCAGGAGATCATGGTCGGGTACTCCGACTCCAACAAGGATGTCGGGTACGTCGCGTCCGGCTGGGCGGTCTACCGCGCGCAGCTCCAGCTCGTCGAGGTGCTCCGCGAGCACGGGCTGCGCTGGACGTTCTTCCACGGGCGCGGTGGGGCGGTCGGCCGCGGCGGCGGTCCGAGCAACGTCGCGATCCTCGCGCAGCCTCCCGGGACGGTCGGCGGCCGGCTGAAGGTCACCGAGCAGGGCGAGGTCCTCTCTGACAAGTACTCGGTCCCCGAGATCGCCCACCGCGAGCTGGAGCTGACGACGTCGGCCGCGCTGTTGCGCGGGGCGGGACCCGGTGACGCGCAGCTGACCGCGCAGCAGCGGGCGCGCTTCGAACCGGTACTCGAGCGGATGGCCGAGCGCTCGGCCGCCGCCTACCGGGAGCTGGTCTACGGCGATCCCGGGTTCGTGGCGTTCTTCCACGCGGCGACGCCGGTCGACGAGATCTCCCGCCTGCGCCTGGGCTCCCGGCCCGCCAAGCGCAAGCAGACCGACCGCATCGAGGATTTCCGCGCGATCCCGTGGGTCTTCAGCTGGACGCAGGCCCGGATCGTGCTGCCGGCCTGGTACGGGCTGGGAACCTCGCTGGCGGCCGCCCGCGAGGAGGACGGTCTGGCGCTGCTGCAGGAGATGGACGCGGACTGGCCGTTCTTCGCCGCGCTGCTGTCCAACGCCGAGATGGCGTGCGCCAAGGCGGATCCGGGAATCGGTGCGCGGTACGCCGCCCTGGTCACCGACGAGGAGCTGCGCGCACGGATCTGGCCCCAGCTCGAGGACGAGCTCGAGCGGACGACCCGGGAGCTGCTCGCCATCACGGGGGAGGACGCGCTGCTCGCGCGGGAGCCGGTCCTGCAGCGGTCGATCGCTCAGCGCAACCCGTCGGTGGACCCGTTGTCGTTCATCCAGATCGAGCTGCTGCGCCGCCGGCGGGCCGGGGACGACTCCGAGGAGCTCTCCCGCGCGACGTTCCTGGCGATCAACGGCATCGCCGGCGGGCTGCGCAACACGGGCTGACGCGACTCGCTGCGCGGTTCGGACCTCGGTGGCCGGGTAACCGTCGGGCGTGACCCATTCATCTGAGACAGAGACAGAAGAGACGACCGGAGGCCTGGTGGGCAAGCTCGCCGGTAAGGCGAAGGTGCTGGCCGGCTCCCTGACCGGCAACGACGCACTCCAGCGCGAAGGCCGGCTGCAGGAGGCCGGCAGCGAGGCCGAGATCGAGGCCCGCCGTCGTGCCCAGGAGGCCGAGCGCGAGGAAGCCCGCGCCAAGACCCAGGAGGAGCTCGCCTCCGTCGAGAGCGAGCGCCAGCGCCTCGAGACCGAGGTGCGCGCCGGCGAGGAGCAGGACCAGATCGAGGCGCAGCAGGTGCAGGCCGACCGCGACGCCAAGGAGCGCGAGGAGCGCGCCGCCCGCGAGAAGCTCGAGCACGACCGCGAGGCGTTCGCCCTCCAGCAGGCCGCCGCCAAGGCCGAGTCCGACGCAGCCGTCATCGACCCCAAGGAGCAGTCATGAGCATTGTCGCCACCACCACCAGGACCGCACTGACGGTCGCGCAGCTGCCGCTCCGGGCCACCCTCGGGGTGCTGGGCCGCAGCGAGGGCGCCGCGCAGATCGCTGTCGACCGCGTCGGTGCCGCCGTCCGGGACACCGTCGGTCGCCTGACCGGCGACGCCGAGCTGCGCGCCGAGGCCCGCCGCGAGGAGGCGGCGGCCGACGAGCGCGAGAAGGCCCTGCGCCTGCGCAAGGCCGCGGCGCAGCGCGAGCAGCAGGGGCGCCAGCACCGCGACGACGTGCAGGACACCGCGCAGGAGCAGCGCGAGCAGGCCGAGAAGTTCGCCGAGAAGCGCAAGGCGAAGGTGCGCGACGAGGCGCAGGCCGAGCGCACCAAGCAGCGTGACGCCGAGAAGCGCGACCAGCTGCGGCAGCTGAAGGCCAAGGAGGCCGCGCTCGAGGAGCGGGGCGACGCCCTGGAGTCCGCCGACGAGGCGGTCCGCCTGAAGAAGGCGGCCGCGCGCGCCAAGGCCGAGCGCAAGTCCCGGGCCTAGTCGGCCAACCGCGGGTCGGGTTCGGGGCGATCCTCAGCCGGTCGCGCTGAAGCTCTGCGGCACCACGGTCTGCTCGCCGGAGGTCGCCGTCGCCGTGATGTCGAGTCCGACGCTCAGCCCGCGCCGCGCGCCGAGGGCCTTCCGCAGCCTGGCCGCCTGCGCGACGCCCACCGTGAGCCGCACGATCCGCGACTGGCCCGCGGCGAGCTCGAGGGTCGCCGGCGTGACGTCGGCCGAGGCGGCCTTCCGCACCTTGGCGCCCTTCTTCCGCGGCTTCGGCACGGCACGCTGCGTGAACGATCCGCGCACCGTCACCCTGCAGGTGGTGTCGCAGCGCACGCGCACCGGGAGGGTCCTGCTCGTCAGGAGCCGCGTCGTCCGCAGGACCTTCACCGTGACGTCCGGGCCGGGTGGCGGCGGGAGGGTCGGAGACTGCGGCGTCGGCGGCGTGCCGAGCGCGCGAAGCTGTCCGCACCCCGCCGGCCCCGGCACTGCCAGCGCGAACTGCTGCACGCGGTTGTTGCCCTGATCGGTGACGGTCAGCAGGCCGCTGCAGTCGACGCTGACGCCGGTCGGGAAGATGAACTGCCCGGTGCCCGTGCCACGCTCGCCGAGCGTGAGGAGCCGCTCGCCGTTGGGCCCGAACTGCTGCACGCGGTTGTTGCCGCGGTCGGCGACCCACAGGTTGCCCGCGCCGTCCAGGGTCATCTGGGCGGGGGCGTTGAGCTTGCCGAGCTTGTTGCCGGTGCCGCCGAACTGCGCGGTCTCGTTCCCGGCTGCGTCGTAGACCGTGATGGCGTTGGAGCCGTCGGCCGCGTACGTGCGGCTGCCGTCGGGCGCGACCGCGACACCGCGGACGGTGCCCGCACCGGTCGTCGCGCCGAGGTACGTGCCGGCGGTCGTGAAGCGGGCGAGGCGGCGGTTGCCGGTGTCCGCGACGGTGATGACGCCCTGCGCGTCGATCGCCAGCGCGGACGGGTCGAGCAGGTTGCCCGGTCCGCTGCCCTGGGTGGCGATCGACCGGACCGACCGTCCGGTCGCGCGGGAGAAGACGAGGATCCGCGCCCGGCGCTGGTCCAGGACATACGCGTCACCGGCACCGTCGAAGGCGACCGCGACGGGGCGTGGCAGCAGGGTCGGTCCGGGATTGGGGGAGCCCCAGCTCGTGACGACGCGGCCCGTCGGGTCCAGCAGCTCGAGGCGTCCGTTGGTCGCGTCGGTCACCGCGCGGAACCCCGCGGCGTCGGCAGCGACGCCGGAGGGCTGGTTGAACTGCCCGGCCGAGCGGCCCGACCGGCCGAAGGAGCGCAGCAGCGCGCCGCCGCGGTCGAAGACGTCGATCCGGTCGTTGCCGGTGTTCGCCACGTAGACGTCGCCCTTGGCGTCGACCGCGAGGCCCCGGACGTAGGCCAGCCGGCCCGGCATCGTGCCGAAGGTGCCCCAGCGCGCGACGTAGCCGTAGTCCGGCGCGGTGCCGAAGCGCACGATGCGGTGGTTGAGGTTGTCGGCGACGAAGAGGCGGCCCTGTGTGTCGAGCGCGACGCCGTAGGGAAAGCTCAGCTGCCCGGGGCCGGCGCCGGCCCCGGTGCCGACCGTGGCGAGGAAGCGACCGCCGGTGTCGTAGGCCTGCACGCGGTGGTTCTGGTCGTCGGCGACGAGCAGGCGCGTCCTGCGCACGGCGACGCCTTTGGGGTGGGCGAGCTGGCCGGGCGGCACGACCTCGACGCCGTTGCCGCCGTCGTAGGTGAACCGCTGGATGCGGTCGTTGCCGCTGTCGGCCACGAAGAGGTGCGTGGAGGAGGCGGCGAGTCCACCGCCGGCGCCCGCGTCGTTGCCTCCGCCTCCGCCGAAGCGGAACTGGCCGACGGCGGTGCCCGAGCGTCCGAAGGACGAGAGCAGGCGACCGCCGGGGGCGAAGCGGTCGATGCGGTTGCGGCCGTCACCCACGAAGAGCGTCCCGTCGGGTGCGGCCGCGAGCGCACCGACGGCCGTCAACTCGCCGGGCCGCGTGCCCGGCTTGCCGATCTCCCGCAGGAAGGTGCCGTCGGGCGCGAACGCGTGGACCACCCGCGAGTGCTGATCGCCCACGTACACGGTGCCGTCCGGGCCGATCGCGATCGCCTGGGGGAAGCGCAGGACGCCGCCGGAACGCTGCCCGATCTCCGCGGCCGCCGTGTACGGGCAGGGGGAGGCGCCGGGGCAGTCCGCCGCGGCGGCCGACGACGCCGCGAGAAGCGAACCCGCCGCGAGGACGGCGGTGGCACGGCAGGCACGGGAACGCAGGAAGGGCACGAGGATCGCAACCCCGCCGGAGCCTCGCCGTTTCGGCCCGCAACGTGTCGTGCAACGGGCCGCGCACCGTCCGGAGTCAGGGCGACTAGGGGTAATGCACGTTTCACCGAAGGTCTGGAGGGTAGGACTTCAGTGCCCGCGCCTCCGGTCCAGCGCCGTACCGTGGTGGCGCCGAAGTCTGGCGTCACCACACAGCGCGGGGAGGTTGGGTGGGCCCACCCGGGCAAGTCTTGCTCGGGCCCCGACGGAGCTGCTGCAGCGGCGCGCGTACCCGTCGGGGCTCAGCAGCAGGACGACGGTGACGCCGCCGAGACGGGCGATCCGTCAGGATCGGTGCATGTCCACTCCAGACGGCACGCGCAGTGTCCGCATCGGCGACGACGAGCGTGGCGGCTGGTCCTCGGATCGTCCGCGGCGCGACGGGAAGATGCCGGAGGAGCGCGGTCCGCAGGTCGCCGTGCGCTGTCGCGTCCTGCCGCCGTCCGACCGCCAGCGCTACACGCCGGGCAGTCTGGTCGTCATCGTCACGGCCGGTGACCCGGCCACGCTCGAGCGATTCGCCGACGTGCGGATCGAGGAGAAGAACGCCGTCCTGTCGATGGCACGGGTCCGCCAGCTCATCGCCGGCCGCGTCGACGAGGCGCAGCTGGAGGAGTCGGCGGCGAAGCTGCTCGACGCCGCTGTCGCCAAGCGCCTGACCGCCGGCAACTCGACGGTCGTCCTCCTCGAGGACCTCACCCCCGAGTCGCGCAACCGCTTCGTCGTCCCGGCCGCCAAGGTCCGCAAGGCGCGGCATCTCATCTTCGTCGACGCCCCGAAGGAGCAGGTCGCCGACGAGGACCGCGACACCGTCAACGCCCTGCGGCGCGCGGTCGACGGCGCCGAGCTGGGCGAAGAGGGCTTCATGACCGTCCTGCGCCTCGGCGGCAGCGCGATCCACGAGCTCAACCGCATCGTGTTCCGCCCGCCGCCCAGCGACGACTAGCAGCGCTCGCGCGGGTAACGGCCACGGCACCTCGGTGCCGGCGTTGTGGGGGCGGCGGCGAGCGTCCTGATGCATGCCGGTGGAGGTCATGGACGCAGCGTGTCGAGGGGCCCGCAGGGTTCCATCGGGGGGACCCCAGACATGGTCCCTAGACCCTGAGGTGTCGAACACCCGGAATGTGGGCATGTTCCCGCTACTCCTGGCGCATCGGCGGTTTCGCAGGGATCGTCAGGAGGGCGCCGAAACGCAAGTGGCGTCCCACCCCTTCACACGCTCACAGGGAGCACCACCCATGACTTCGGTTCCGTCTACAGGGAACGGCCGGATGCTGGTCGCGACACTCGTCGCCGGCCTGATCCTCGCCGGTCTCTCCACCTTCTCCGCGTCCGCCGACGCGTTCACCTCCAGCCCGCTGTGGAAGTGCCGTGCCAGCGCGGTCTACGTCTCGATCGCCGGCAACAACCGCGTCGAGCCGCTCGTCGCCAACGGCAACCCGTCGACGGCCAACAACAAGAGCCCCGACCGTGCCCAGTGCGCGAGCGAGGAGGCGGGAGCCGACAACCTCGCCACCCCCGTCGGCATCCCCGACACGGTGCTGAGCGCGCAGTCCGCCTCGGCGAAGACCACGATCACGCCCGAGACCGGCCGCGCGATCGACCAGAAGGTCGAAGCGACCGCGAAGGTCGAGAACCTCGGGCTCCCGCTGGGCAGCGGCACCACGCTGATCGGCGTCACCGCCGCGACCTCGACCGCGACGGGCTCCTGCGCGGCCGGCGCCCCCGAGCTGGCCGGCACCAGCCAGGTCCTCGGGCTCACGCTCGGCGGCACGGCGATCTCGCTCGACGCCCTCCCGGCGGCGCTGCAGACCCTGCTGGCCCCGCTCAGCGCGGTGGCCGACGTGAAGTTCAACGAGCAGGTCCGCGAGGGCTCCTCGCTGATCGTGCGTGCCGCGCACATCAAGGTCTTCCCGACCGCTGGTGGCGCACCGCTGGTCGACCTGGTGGTCGCCGAGACGAAGGTCGACGCCGACCAGTTCACGTGCGACCCGGACAAGCAGATCCCCGGGTTCGACGGGAAGATCTGCCCGGACGGCGCGATCTACGACGTCCTGCGCGGCCTCTGCGTCATCCCCGCGACGGCGCAGAACCAGCTGATCATCGTCGGCCCGCCGTTCGCCGGCCCGAGCGGCGGCACGGTCGTCCCGCTGGGGATCGCGATCGCGAAGTACGGCCGGCTGTTCTGCCTCACGGTCAAGGGCGGGGGCTACCGCGCCTTCGCCGTCGTAGGGACCAACGGCAAGGACCGCATCACGGGCACCAACGGCCGTGACCGCATCCTCGGTCTCGCCCAGCGCGACTCGCTGGACGGCGGCCGTGGCGCCGACTGCATCGACGCAGGCACCGGCAGCGACCGCGTCACCGGCGGCGTCGGCAGCGACCGGATCTACGGCCGCTCCGGCAACGACACGCTCACGGGCAACCTCGACAACGACCGCATCATCGGTGGGTCGGGCAACGACAAGCTCAACGGCGGCCCCGGCATCGACTACCTCGACGGCGGGACCGGCAACGACACGATCGCCGCCGGCTACAACGCCGACCGGGTGCTCGGCGGTGCCGGCAACGACGCGATCAACATCGCGCAGCAGGGACCCGCGGCGCGGGCCAACTGCGGGTCGGGCAACGACAAGATCCGTCTGAACGGCAAGGAGCGCCGGCGGGTCTTCAACTGCGAGATCCGGTACGTGCTGAAGGACCGGTAGCAGCGCGGGCGCGGCGGCCGACCAGTCGCCGCGCCGCTCGTCCGACGTCCCGCTCAGCTCGGGATGTCGGGGTACGCCGGGGCCACGCGCTCGGCGAGTGACCAGGCAGGGCCGTGGGCGAGAACACGGTCGCGAAGGTGAGCAAAGGCGCCGAGGAAGCGGATGCTCGGTGCGATCTGGAACTCGGCGGCGTTGCGGGTGGGGCCGCCGAGGACGCCGGTCGCGATCAGGTCGTCGACGTGGGTGAGCAGTGCGTCGAGGTCGGCCTCGTCCTGCGCCCTGACCGCCCGGCTGGCTCCGGCCATGCGCGCGAACAGCCGGACGGTGGGCGTGAGGACGACCGCCGTGACGCGGGGCGCCGGGAACGGCGTCGCCTCGCGGGCGAACCACGTCCGCAGCGCGTACGAGTCGGTCATGCAGCGGCGGATCGTCCGGCGCGGCACGGGCTGCAGCACGCGCTCGCCCCACAGCTCGGCCTCCTCGACGGCCTCGCGGGCCTCGGGGTCGGCGGGATACAGCGACGGGCCGTCGACCTCGCGCTCGAGGTGGGTCGCGATCGCCAGCGTGCCCTGCACCTTGTGGCCGTCCCCGAACCGCACCGCGGGAACGGTCGACGGACGGAACCCGGCGGCGGCGAGCATGGCCGGGTGCAGCCCGGCGAGCAGCTCCTTCTCCGTGACGTCGACGCCCTTGTGCGCGAGCATCAGCCGCGCGGTGATGACGGGATGGGACATCGGGATGCCGTAGAGCGTCGCGTTCATGTGGGCGCACGCTCGCGGGGCAGGACGTCCGCGTCAAGGGGGGGCCGGGTCAGGTCCACGGAGCTGGCCGGTTCCGGCCGGATCAGGGCGGTCGCCGGCGCCACGCGGAGTCATGGTTCGATGTTCCAGGGACTCATGGCGCCGACCGACCGGCGCTCCGTCGGCCCACGAGCGTCGTCGGGGTGCCGCTCGTCGCTCAGCACCAGTTCGTGGCGATCCTCCGGGTCATCCCGGGGGACCGACAGCCCCGGACAACCACTGAACGTTCGCGTTCGCGCGAGGCACGCAGACGTGGTTTGATGGCCTCATGGGTTTCCTGGGGAAGGGCGGCGCACGGCTGCGCCGCGGTCTGATCGTCGTGGGGGTCCTCGGCGCCGCCGGGCCGCTGATCGCGACCGCGGGCGCCGCCGAGCAGGCTCCGGCCTACGAACTCGTCCACGGCTGCTACGCCGTACAGGCGAAGGCGGCGGGCACGTACCTGCAGCAGGACGGGGCCGGCTGGAACGCCGCCGCGAAGGACGCCGGTACCGCCGAGCCCTTCCGCATGCAGGCGACCGCCCTGGGCCGCTTCCTCTTCTTCGGCAAGGGCTCGGACTTCCTGGCCGGCACCTCCGGCGGCGCCCTCGCCACCGAGCAGGCGGGCAGCGAGACGTCTGACTGGAAGGTCACGGCGCTCGAAGGCGGGGGCTTCCGGATCTCGCTCCCGGCCGCGGGCCGCACGCTCAGCGCCGGTCCCGACGGCTCCCTGTCCCTGGTCGCCGACACGACCGACCGCAGCGACGCCACGACCTTCCTCTTCGCCGCGCGCGAGGGCTGCGCCGTCTTCCCGGAGATCACGACGAACGTCAAGGGCGACCCCTCCCGGGGCGCCACCGAGTACTCGGAGACCCGCGGGTTCCTCGACGGCCACCTGCACCACATGGCCTTCGAGTTCCTCGGCGGGTCGGTGCACTGCGGCCGCCCGTGGCACCGCTACGGCGTGGCGCGCGCGCTTCCCGACTGCAACGGCAGCGACCCGGCCAACGGCATCGGCCGCGTGCCCGTCGCCGCGGCGCTCGGCGGCACCCCGTCGGCCGACCAGGTCGGCTGGCCGACGTTCAACAGCTGGCCCAAGTACGACGAGCTCGCCTACGAGGGCACCTACTGGAAGTGGATGGAGCGTGCCTGGCAGGGCGGGCTGCGGCTCTTCACCAACCTGCTCGTCGACAACGCGGCGCTCTGCGACATCTACCCGTTCAAGGCGCACAGCTGCAACGAGATGGACACCGTGCGGCTCGAGCTCAAGCGGACGTTCGAGCTGCAGGACTACATCGACGCGCAGTACGGCGGTCCCGGCAAGGGCTTCTACCGGATCGTCAAGGACCCGATCGAGGCGCGCAAGGTCATCAACGACGGCAAGCTCGCGGTCATCCTCGGCATCGAGATCTCGAGCCTCTTCAACTGCGGCGTCTACAACGACCAGCCGCAGTGCGACCGCGCGCAGATCGACGCGCAGCTCAACGAGATGCACAACGCGGGCGTCCGCCAGATGGAGCTCGTCAACAAGTTCGACAACGCCCTGGCGGGCGTGGCCGGTGACGCCGGGGAGACCGGGCTCCTGGTCAACAGCGCCAACAAGATGAAGACGGGCAAGTTCTGGGACTTCCAGACCTGCCCGGGCGACGGTCACGACCACGACCGCGAGCAATTCGCGGTTCCGGGCTACTCGCGCGACGAACTCGCCGGGCAGCTCGTCGGCGGGCTCGTCCCTGCGGGGGCGGCGCCCGTCTACCCCGCCGCCCCGCACTGCAACACGCGAGGCCTGAGCGCGCTCGGCGCGTTCCTCATCCGGCGGATGATGGAGAAGGGGATGCTCTTCGACCCCGACCACATGAGCGTCCTCGCCCGCGACCAGGCGCTCACGGTCATCGAGTCCGGCGACTACTCCGGCGTCCTGTCCTCGCACTCCTGGAGCGACCCGAGCAGTCTCCCGCGGATCTACCGCCAGGGCGGTGTCGTGACGCCTTACGCGGGCTCGTCCTCCGGCTTCGTTTCCGCGTGGAAGGACATCAAGAAGCAGGCCGACCCGCGGTACTACTTCGGCTTCGGCTACGGCGCGGACATGAACGGCTTCGGCACCCAGGGGCCGCCGCGCCCGAACGCGACCGAGAACCCCGTGACCTACCCGTTCAAGTCCTTCGACGGCCGGCAGACGATCGACAAGCAGGTCAGCGGGCAGCAGGAGTACGACATCAACGTCGACGGCGTCGCCCACTACGGCCTGTACCCGGACTGGATCGAGGACCTCCGCAAGATCGCCGGTGACGGGATCATCGAGGACATGGCCCGCGGCCCCGAGGCGTTCCTGCAGACCTGGGAGCGCGCGGTCGGTATCCCCGCCGACGGCACGCGGCCCAAGGGGTCGACGTTCGCGCGCCGCTCGCTCGGCGCCGTCCAGGTCCACGACACCTGGGAGCGCCTGCTCCGGCGCGCGGGCCAGCCCGACCGCCGGCTCGGCCGGGTCTACACCTACGGCGTCGCGGGTGCGAAGAACGCGAAGGCGCGTGTGCGTGCCGTCTTCACCAGGCGTGGCCGCGTCGGCCTGGTGACCTCGACCTCCAAGGACCATCGCGCCGGCGGGCTGCGTGTCGGCGACCGGGCCTCGAAGGTCCGCGGCCGGACGATCCCGTTCGGCCCGGGCGTGCGCGCCCGCAAGCTCGGCCGGGGCGCGATGTACCTCTACGGCGTGCGGAGCGGCAAGGTCGCCTGGGTCGCGGTGACCGCCACCTCCGTGGCGAAGACCCCGGCCGGCGCCAAGCGCTACCTGAAGCTCGCCGGACTGCGCTGAGCAGCTGCCTGCGCTGGCAGCCCTAGACGGCCAGCTCCGCCAGCAGCAGGACCTGCGCGAGCGTCGCGCGCTCGAGGTCACCGAGGTCGACCGACTCGTTGGCCGCGTGGATCCGGGCGCCGTCGTCGCAGGCGCCCCACAGGACGATGTCGGCGTCGGGGTAGGCGGTCGCGAGGGTGACGCACAGCGGGATGGCCCCGCCGCTGCCCACCGCGACCGCCTCCTTGCCGTAGGCGCCGAGGAGCGCCCGGCGCGCAGCGTCGGCGCCCGGGCCGTCGGCCGCGAGCACCGCACCCGACGCCGTCTCCCCGGGGAAGCAGCTGACCTGGACGCCCCACGGGGCGGCCTCCATCAGGTGCGCGATGACGGCCTGCTGTGCGGCGACCGGGTCCTTCTCGGCGGGAGCCAGGCGCGTGCTCACGCGTGCCCGCGCGACCGGGACGATGGCGTTCGTCGCACCCTCCATCTGCGGTGCCTCGATGCCGATCGCGGTGATCGAGGGGCGCGTGTAGAGGCGGGCGGCGATCGAGTCGGTGCCGATCAGGTCGACGCCCTCGAGCACCCGCGCCCCCTCACGCAGCACGTCCTCCTGCACCGGTCGGCCGTCCCACGGACCGCCCGCGAGCCCCGCGACCGCCACGTTGCCGTGCTCGTCGTGCAGCGACGCGAGGACGCGGGAGAGCGCGATCAGCGCGTCGGGGACCGCGCCGCCGTAGAGGCCCGAGTGCACCGGTCCCTCGAGCGTGCGGACCTCGACGTCGACCTGCGCCAGGCCGCGCAGCGTCGTCGTCAGCGTCGGCTCGCCGACCTTCCAGTTGCCGCCGTCGGCGACGACGATGACGTCGGCCGCGAACCGCTCGGGGTGGGACTCGACGTAGGACATGAACGAGCCGCCGCCGGTCTCCTCCTCGCCTTCGACGACGATCTTCAGCGTCACCGGCGGCTTCCCGCCGAAGGCCCGCACGGTGCCGGCGTGCAGCGCAACCCCGCACTTGTCGTCGGCGGTCCCCCGCCCGTAGAGCCGGCCGTCGCGCTCGGTCGGCTCGTACGGCGGCGAGTCCCAGGCGGCCTCGTCACCGGCGGGCTGGATGTCGTAGTGCGCGTAGAGCAGCACCGTCGGCGCGCCGTCCGGACCGTCGATCTGCGCCCACACCGCGGGCGGCGCGCCGGCGATCTCCAGCAGTTCGGCCGGGGCACCCGCGTCCCGCAGGATCTCGACCGTCGCCTGCGCGGCGTCCTGGAGCGGGGCGACCGGGTATCCGGGGAAGGCGATCGACGGGATGCGGACGAGGCGCTCGAGGTCGGCGCGTACCGTCGGCATGAGGGCGCCGACGACGGCGGGAAGCTCGGCGGGTTCGGGCATGCCCGGAGGCTACGCGCCCACGGTGAACGCCCGCAGCGTCCGGACGCCCGGTCCGCCGGAGCCCATGACCCGCGCCTGCGTCTCGACCCGCAGCCGCCCGGCGCGCTGCAGCTCCTCGCGCGCCGCCGCGTCGAGCGGCACCCGCAGCACCTGGGTGCCGAACGCGGGGATCGCCAGACGCAGGGCGGCGAGCGACAGGAACACCCCGTCACGGCCGGTCGCGGTCGCGCCGAACCGTCCGCGGCACGCGCCCGGGCCCAGGCAGCTCACGCGGACGCGCAGCGTCCGGCCGTCCCGCGACAGGCTCGCCCGCCGCAGCGCCACAGACGCGCCGGGGATGATCGCGTGCCAGTGGCCGTCGGGCGTCGCGACCGCCTGGGTGTCGACGCGCTGCCGGCCCGCCTTCACCTTCGTGCCGTTGCCGTTGCCGTTGCCGCCGCGGCAGGGCTTCTTCGCCCCCGGCGCGGCCTGCGTCGTGAACCGCCAGGCGTAGGGCTTTGCAAGGCGCCCGCCGGCGTGGTCGCGCAGCCCCGGCGTGACGACCGCCGTGTAGCGCGTGCACGGCGCGAGGTCGACCGCGGGGTAGAACATCATCGAGTGGGTGCCGTCGCCGCCGCCGTACGGGCCGGGCTGCGGGAAGCCGGCGGCCGGCGGCACGCGCTCCCCCTCGTCGTCGAGGAGCACGAACGTGTCGGGCGTGATCGTCGCGGTGTCCAGCGAGTTCGCGAGCACCGCGATGATCCGGTCCTTCGCCCCGCCGCCGTTCGGGCCGGGGGAGGAACGCACCGGCAGCCAGTCGAGCTTCACATCCTTCGTGTCCGGCTCGGGGTTGACGCTCACGACTTTCGGAGCGGGATGCGTCCCGGCGGTGAGCTTGCGCCACACGTTGTCGTAGTAGCCGCCGATCCCCTCGGCGGTGTCGAGCACGCCGCCGCTGCCCGTGAGGTAGGCGGACGAGGAGCGTGGCATCGTCGTCTTCACGCGCGGGTACTCCGCCGCGAGGCCGGCCCGTTCACCGGTGAGCGCCGCCGTGATGACGGTGTGCCCGGCGAAGATGCCCTCACGGGTGATGTCGCCGCGCCCGAGCGCGGCGTACGTCGGCAGCAGGTCGTCGACCGGCGGCAGCGACGTCGGGATCTTCACGAGCCGCCCGAACTCGGCGAGCGCGATGTTGTCCATCGCGAACTCGGGCGTGTTGATGAGCGACCCGGGCGGCAGGGACGCCAGCTCGGCCGCGCCCGGCAGCCCGGAGCGGTACACGGGGTGGATCGGGGACTCGCCGTAGTCCGCCATCTGCGGCTCGAACAGCCAGTCCCACATCTCGTCGCCCATCCCGTGTGCCGCGACGCCCATGAGGTGCGCGACCTGGGGTGCGCACGGGCCCGCGGGGTTGCTCAGCGGCGCGCAGTCCGCCCGCGACCGCAGCTGCGCGGCGTACGCGTTGACGAACCGCTCCCAGTGGGAGACCTCGCCGAAGTCGCCGCCCGGGAAGCTCGACGCGCCGTAGCCGCCGTCCGGGTAGTGGGCGCCGGAGAGCACCTCGTCGACGTGGCCGGCGAGCAGGTCGCGCAGGCGCGGGTCCTCCACGAAGGGGATCGCGCGCTCCGCCATGAACGCGTGGGTGGTGACGCCCGAGGCCGCGGCGCTGGCGGGCAGGGCGACGGCACACAGGGCTGCCGCGAGGGCGGCGCGGGTGCTACGACGGGACGGGACCATGGTTCATACAACGCACGGGCGGCCCGGGTCTTGCGCCCCGTCACCGGATCGTCACAGGCGCTGCGCCCGCTAGCGTGGCGTCCTCATGGATCTTCATCACGTCCGCCGCGGCAGCGGCTCGCCCCTCGTCCTGGTCCACGGCATCGGCGGGACCTGGCAGTCCTGGTCCCCGATCATCGACCAGCTCGCCGCACAGCGCGAGGTCATCGCCGTCGACCTGCCGGGCTTCGGCGAGACGCCCGTCGCCCACGACGGTGGCTCCATCGCGTCGCTCGCCGACGCGATGACCGCCTTCCTCGAGGAGCAGGACCTCCGCGGCGCGGACCTCGTCGGCAGCTCGATGGGAGCCCGGCTCGTCATGGAGCTGGCCCGCCGCGGCGTCGGCGGCGACGTGGTGGCCCTCGATCCCGGCGGGTTCTGGACGACGGGGCAGAAGCGCGTCTTCGGCGGCTCGCTGAAGGCGTCGATCGCCCTCGTGCGCCTGCTGCAGCCGGTCGCCCCGGCACTCAGCGCCACCGCCGTGACGCGGACCGCCCTGCTCGCCCAGCTCTCCCGCAAGCCGTGGAAGCTCGAGAAGGCGTTCGTCTTGCAGGAGCTCCGCAGCCTCGCCCAGGGCCCGGCGTTCGACGCGGTACTGGACGAGCTGCTCAACGGACCGCCGCAGGAGGGCGCGCCGGCCGGCTCGCTGCCCGGTCGCATGACGATCGGCTGGGGCCGCAACGACCTGGTCACGCTGCCCAGCCAGGCCGCCCGCGCGCAGGAACTGTTCCCCGACGCGCAGCTGCACTGGTTCGAGAAGTGCGGGCACTTCCCGCAGTGGGACCAGCCGCAGGAGACCGTCGAGGTCGTCCTCGCCGCGACCGCCTGAGCGGCGGGGTACGGTCCTCCGCACGCGGATAGGGTCACAGCCCCATGCGTCTGCTCCCGTCCGACACGCCCCTGCCCAAGCGCCTGCTGCGCAACGGCAGGACGATCGCGATCGAGCTGCTGCTCTTCGTCGTGTGGACGGTGCTGCTGCCGCTGCTCCTCGTCGTCGCGGTGCTCGTCGACGCGGTGCGCGGCGTCGTCCGGCGGACGCCGTGGACCGGCACCCGGCTGGTCCTCATGGCGTGGTGGTTCCTCTTCGGGGAGCTGCGCGGGCTCGCGGGTCTGGGGTTCACCTGGGTCCTCACCGGCGGACCGTTCAGCAAGGACTCCCAGCGCCGCCGCCGTCGCACGTGGTTCCTGCAGTCCCAGTGGGCCGGCGGGCACATGGACGGCGTGCGGAGGATCTTCGGCATCAAGGTCGAGATCGAGGGGGAGGAGCTCATCGAGCCCGGCCCGTTCGTCGCGCTCGTGCGTCACGCGTCGATCATCGACAACGCGCTCCCGGCCGCGTTCGTATCGCGCGGTCGCGACCTCGAGCTGCGCTACGTGCTCAAGCACGAGCTGCAGGCGCTGCCCACGCTGGACTGGGGCGGGCATTGGGTGCCGACCTGCTTCGTGCGCCGAGCGACCGACGACGCGACGCAGGAGATCGCGAACGTCCGGACGCTCGCGGAGGGGCTGACCGGGGCGCTGGAGGGTGCGCTGATCTTTCCTGAGGGCACGCGCTGGACCGCGAAGAAGCTCGCCCGCGCCCAGGAGAAGATCGCGGAGACCGACCCGGAGGTCGGCGCGCTCGCCGCGGGCCTGCGCTGGGTCCTACCGCCGCGCCTGGGGGGGCCGATCGCCCTGCTCGACGAAGGCCGCCCGGTCGACGTCCTCGTGGTCGGCCACGTCGGCTTCGACGGGTTCGAGACCGTCGGGGACATCTGGTCCGGTCGCCTCGTCGGGCGGACCGTGCGGATCAAGATCTGGCGCCACGACGGCGCGAGCGTGCCGACCGACCGCGACGAGCAGGTCCGTTGGCTCTACGCCCGCTGGCAGGAGCTCGACGACTGGATCGACGAGCAGCGCCGCCTGGATCCCAGCTCGACGCTGGGACCCAAGGCGGCGGCCGCTGCGGGTGTCGCCACGCCCTCGAAGGCGTGACGAGGAGGACCTACGGCTTGTACAGCTTGGACTTCGAGATCGTGTTGCGGACCTCGTAGTAGCCGGCGCGGCGGCTGCCGTCGGCACGGACGAGCCCGTAGTCGTAGCGCTCGTCCAGGCAGCTGGTGCCGGTCCACTGGTAGACGTAGATGCGATCGATGTCGCGGCGGTACTTCGTCGCCGTCTTGAACATCCAGGCCAGCGCGCTGTCGGCCTTCGTCTCGGCGCGCTTGACGCTCGACGGGCTGGTCGGGTTGCAGGGGAAGCCGCTGCCGAGCTTGACGATGCCGCCGGTCTCGGTGAGCCAGATGTTCGGGCTCTTCACGTACTTCTTGAACGCCTTGATGGCGCTCGCGGTGCCCTTGGTCGACTTGCGGTTCGTGTCGCTGTAGTTGTGCAGGCCGACGGTCCGGGCGCGACGGTCCCACGTCGGGCTGAGGCGCTTGTAGAACCGCTGCACGTACCGTGCCGCGGCGCGGTGGTTCGAGGAGGTCCGGCCGTCGAGCAGGTCGAGCGCGACGATGTTGCACTTGCGGGTGACGGACCGGCCGCAGCGGTTGGAGTTGTCCAGCATGCCCCAGAGGTCCTTGAAGAAGTCCGCGGCGCGCGACGGGTTGTCGAACGTCGGCTGGGTGCTGTCGTTGGCCTCGTTCCACGTGCCCCAGTCGCGCACGCCCCTGGCGTAGTAGCGCGAGACGAGCTTGCCGACCTCGCGGCGGTACTCGCGGCGGGAGGGGAGCTTCGCCTTGCCGCGCGTGAAGTCGTTGGTGGAGATGTGCAGCAGGACCTTGACCTTCTTCGCGCGGGCGCGACCGACGAACGCGTCGAGGCGGGCGATCTGGTCGGGGATCTTCGCGGCGTCCCAGCGCACGACGTAGCGCGTGGTCTTCAGCTTCATCGACGACCAGAAGGGCGAGTCGAACATCGAGGTGTCCTGGTTGGCCACGCCGACACGGATCGTGCTCGTCGAGGCGGAGGCCGGGCCGGCGAGCAGGGCGCTGCCCGCAAGGGTGGCCAGCAGGGCGAGGAACAGGGATCGGTGAGTTCGTGGCATCACCACTACATCCCCAAAACGCTGCCGAAGTAGCGGATGTCGCCGGTTCTCACGCTCGTCTCACGAAGCCACGTTGCGCGCATGTTGGACCCACGTGGCGCATGTCCGCTCAAGGTTGCGTCGGTGGGACCGGCAGGCGTAGTGTCGGGCGGAGGGTCTGGAGAAGCCGAAAAACCGGAGGAGAACGCGTGGGCACCACCACGAAGGTCGCAGTCGCCGTCACCGTCAACGGACAGCGCCGATCGCTGGAGGTGGAGCCGAGGACGCTCCTCGTCCATCTGGTCCGCGACGACCTCGGCCTCACCGGCACGCACGTCGGGTGCGACACCGGCAACTGCGGCGCCTGCACGCTCCACGTCGACGGCGAGGCCGTGAAGAGCTGCACCGTGCTCGCGGTCCAGGCCGACGGCACCGAGGTCACGACGATCGAGGGCATCGGTCGCGAGGGCGATCTCCACCCGCTCCAGGAGGCCTTCTGGGCCAAGCACGGCCTGCAGTGCGGCTACTGCACCCCGGGCATGATCATGGCCGCCGCCGACCTGCTCGAGCGCAATCCGGACCCGACCGAAGAGGAGATCCGGACCGGCCTGGAGGGCAACCTCTGTCGCTGTACCGGCTACCACAACATCGTCAAGGCGGTCCAGGAAGCCGCGCAGCACGGGAAGGGCGTATCGGCATGAGCCTCGTCGAGCAGTCCCACGCCGCCGGCGGGCACGTCGGCCGGTCGCTGCGCCGCAAGGAGGACCCGCGGCTGATTACCGGTCGCGCGACCTACGTCGACGACATGACCCTCCCGGGGATGCTGCACGCCGTCCTGGTGCGCTCGCCCGAGGCCCACGCCAAGATCGTCTCGATCGACAAGAGCGCCGCCGAAGCCCGCGACGACGTCGTCGCCGTCTTCACCGGCGAGGACCTCGCCGACCTCGCGTCCGCGCTGCCCTGCGCCTGGGCGCCGGAGGGCGTCGAGCTCCGTCAGGTCGAGCACTGGCCGCTGGCACGCGGCGAGGTGAAGCACGTCGGGGACCCGGTCGCCGTCGTGCTGTGCGAGGACCGCGGCCGCGCCTTCGACGCGGCGGAGGACGTCTTCGTCGAGTACGAGCCGCTCCCCGCGGTCGTCGACGCCCGCGCGTCGCTGCAGGAGGGCAGCCCGCTCGTCCACGAATCCCTGGGCACCAACGAGAGCCACGTCTGGTCCCTCGGCGGTGGCGACCTCGAAGGCGGCTTCGCCAAGGCCGACGTGATCGTCGAGCGCACGGTCGAGAACCACCGCGTCTCGGGTGCGCCGATCGAACCGCGCGGCCTGGTCGCCGACTACCGCGCCGGCCACCTCACGATCCACACGTCCACACAGGTGCCGCACTTCGTCCGGCTGTTCCTCGGCCTGATGCTCGGCATGAGCGAGGAGCGCATCCGCGTCGTCGCGCCCGAGGTGGGCGGCGGCTTCGGCGCGAAGCTCCAGATGACCGGCGAGGAGGCCCTCCTGGCGTGGGTCTCGCGCAAGTTGCAGCGCCCGGTCAAGTGGATCGAGACCCGCTCAGAGCACATGGCCGTGTGTCATCACGGCCGCGCCCAGACCGCCGAGTGCAAGATGGGCGTGACGAACGACGGCAAGATCACCGCGTTCCACGTGGAGATCACGCAGGACCTCGGCGCGTACCTCATGCTGCTCACGCCGACGATCCCGTCGCTCGGGGCGTTCGTCATGAACGGCGTCTACGACATGCCGGCCGTCCAGACCGACATCCGCGGCGCGTACACCAACACGTGCGCGACCGACGCGATCCGCGGTGCGGGACGTCCCGAGGCGACCCACCTGATCGAGGTGATGATGGACCAGGTCGCGGCCGAGCTCGGCATGGACCGTCTCGAGCTGCGGCGGAAGAACTTCATCCCCAAGGAGAACTTCCCGGCTGAGACCGCGATCGGCATCGTCTACGACTCCGGCGACTACCACGCGTCCCTCGACAAGCTGCTCACGCACGTCGACATCGCGGAGGTCGAGGCGTCCAAGGCGGCCCTGCGCGAGAAGGGCATCCTGCGCGGCATCGGGTTCTCCACCTACACGGAGATCTGCGGCCTCGCGCCGTCCCGCATCACCGGCCCGGCGGGCTTCGGTCTCCAGACCGGCCTGTGGGAGTCGGCGATCGTCCGCGTGACGGTCACCGGCGCGGTCACCGTCTACACGGGCACCAGCCCGCACGGCCAGGGCCACGAGACGACGATGGCGCAGGTCGTGGCCGACCAGCTCGGCGTCGACCCGGAGAACGTGGAGATCCTCCACGGCGACACGGGGACCGGCGCGATGGGGCTCGGGACCTACGGCTCGCGGTCGACCGCGGTCGGCACCGAGTCGATCTCGCGGGCGGCCGAGAAGGTCGCCAAGAAGGTGCGGGAGATCGTCGCCCACACGCTCGAGGCGAGCGCCGACGACATCGTCGTGCAGGACGGCAAGTTCGTCGTCAAGGGCTCACCGGACAAGGGCATGGCGCTCGCCGACGTCGCCGGCATGGCGCACGTGCGGCCCGAGCTGCTGCCCGAGGGCATGGAGCCCGCGCTGGAGGAGACGTCGTTCTACGACCCGGCGAACTTCGTGTTCCCGTTCGGCGCCCACGCGTGCATCGTCGACGTCGAGGAGGACACCGGGAAGGTCAAGGTCGTCCGGCACATCGCGGTCGACGACTGCGGCCCGGCGATCAACCCGATGCTCATCGACGGCCAGGTCCACGGCGGCATCGCGCAGGCGATCGGCCAGGCCCTCTACGAGCACGTCGCCTACGACGAGGACGGCCAGCTCGTGACCGGCACGTTCGTGGACTACGCGCTGCCGACCGCGGCGGAGCTGCCGTCGTTCGAGACCGACCGCACCGAGACCCCGTCACCGGTCAACACGCTGGGCGTCAAGGGCATCGGGGAGGCGGGCACCATCGCCGCCACCCCGGCGGTGCTCAACGCGGTGGTCGACGCGCTGCGGCCGACCGGCGTCACGTACCTCAACATGCCGCTCTTCCCCGAGCGGATCTGGCGAGCCATGACCGACGCGAAGGGCGGTGCGGCATGATCCCCGCGGAGTTCGACTACACCCGCCCGTCGTCCCTCGACGAGGCGCTCGGCGCGCTGCGCGACGGTGGGGAGGACGCGAAGCTCCTCGCCGGCGGCCACTCGCTGGTGCCGCTGATGAAGCTGCGCCTCGCCGCGCCCACGCTGCTCGTCGACCTCCGGGACGTCCCCGGGCTCGGCGGCATCCAGAGAGAGAACGGCCACTGGAAGATCGGGGCGATGACCCGCCACGTCGAGCTGCAGAACGAGGACGAGCTCGGCCTCCTGCAGCGCGTCGCCACCCTGATCGCCGATCAGCAGGTGCGCAACCGCGGCACGATCGGCGGCTCGCTGGCTCACGGCGACTCGGCGTCGGACCTGCCGACCGTGCTCGTCGCGGCGGAGGGGTCGGTCACCGCCACCGGGGCGAACGGCCCGCGGGAGATCACCGCGGCCGACCTGTTCCAGGACTACCTCACGACCGCGCTGGACCCGGTCGAGGTGCTGACCGAGGTGCGGATCCCGGCGCTCGAGGGCTACGGCTGGGGCTACCGCAAGTTCACCCGGCGCGCCGAGGACTGGGCGATGGTCGGTGTCGTCGCGCTCGTGAAGAAGGGCGCCGACGGCTCCTGCGAGGACGTGCGCGTGGCGTTCACGAACATGGGCTCGACGCCGTTGCGCGCGTCGGCGACCGAGGCGGCGCTCCGCGGAGGCGGGCTGGACGCCGCGTCGATCGCGGCGGCGTCGGAGCAGGCGGCGGAGGGCACGTCGCCCCCGGCCGACCGCAACGCGTCGGCCGACTACAAGCGCCACCTCGCGCGCGTGCTCACCAAGCAGGCGCTGACCGACGCGGCCGGGCTGTAGGCGCCGACGGATGGACGGCGTCGACGGGGTGGCGAGCGCGCTCGCCGGGCAGGGCTACCTGGCCGACCGCGCGCTCGCGACGTCCGTCCACCTGGCCCGCACCCTCCAGCTGCCGCTGCTGCTGGAGGGGGAGGCCGGCGTGGGCAAGACCGAGGTGGCCCGCGCACTCGCCGCCGCGACCGGCGCCGAGCTGGTGCGGCTGCAGTGCCACGAGGGCGTCGACGTGCACCACGCGCTCTACGACTGGGACCACGCCCGCCAGCTGCTCGCGCTGCGCGCGCAGGACGACGTCGACCTGTGGTCGGAGCGCTTCCTGCTGGAGCGGCCGCTGCTGCACGCGCTGCGCGCCTCCGGGCCGGTCGTGCTCCTGATCGACGAGGTCGACCGGGCCGACGACGCGTTCGAGGCCTTCCTGCTCGAGCTCCTGTCGGACTACAGCGTCTCGATCCCCGAGCTCGGGACCATCACCGCGACGCGACCCCCGCTGGTCGTGCTCACGTCCAACCGCACCCGCGAGCTGCACGACGCCCTCAAGCGCCGCTGCCTCTACCACTGGATCGACTACCCGACGCCCGAGCGCGAGCTCGAGGTCGTCCGCGTCCGGGCCCCGGAGATCGCCGAGGGTGTCGCGCGGCGCGTCTGCGCCGCCGTCGCCCGGCTGCGCGAGGAGGAGCTGTACAAGCTGCCCGGCGTGGGGGAGACCATCGCCTGGGCGCGGGCGCTCGGCGCGCTCGGCGAGGACGCCCGGCCGGACGACGCGCTCGGCGCGGTGCTGAAGGTCCGCGAGGACCTCGACCGCGTGCGGTCGCTCGGGGTCCTCGACGGTGCCTGAGATCGAGGACCGGCTGATCGCGCTGGCCGCCGCGCTGCGTGCCCGAGGGGTGCGCGTCGGCAGCGGCGAGGTCGTCGTCGGCCTCCGTGCACTGACGGCCGTCGACGCCACGTCGCGCGACGATGTCCGCCTCGCGCTGCGCGCGGTGCTCTGCGCGAAGCCCGCCGACCTGCCGCTCTTCGACGCCGCGTTCACCGAGGTCTACGGCCACCCGGTCCCCGACGCGCAGATCGCTCCGGTCGACCTCGGCGCCGGCTCGACGCTCGCCCTCCCGCGCGTCGCGGTGCCCGACGCGCCCGCGGTCCCGCGCACCGCCGGGCTCGAGCCCGTCGTCGTGCCCGCCGCGTTCAGCGACGTCGAGCTGCTGCACGACAAGGACTTCGCCGACTACACCGACGCCGAGCGCGCCGCCGCCCGCGCCGTCCTGCGCGAGCTCGCCCGGCGCGGACCCACCCGCCTGGGCCGCCGGACCCGGCCGGCCCGCACAGCGGTGCGCGGACGCCCCGACCTGCAGCGCACGCTGCGTGCGGCCCTGCGCACCGGCGGGGAGCCCTTCCACGTCGCGCGTCGGGCACCGGTCATGACGGCACGGCCGCTGGTCCTGCTCGTGGACGTCTCCGGCTCGATGGCGCCCTATGCGCGCATGCTGCTGCAGTACGCGCAGGCCGCCGCCGCGGCGCGCTCGCGCGTCGAGGTCTTCGCCTTCGGCACGCGCCTGACGCGCCTCACCCTGGAGCTGCGCAGCAGCGGCGACCCCGATGCCGCGCTCGCCCGCGCCTCCGAGGCCGTCGACGACTGGGCGGGCGGCACGCGCATCGGCGAGTCGCTCGCGACGCTCAACCGCGAGCACGGCCGCCGGCTCGGCCGCGGGGCGGTCGTCGTGATCCTGTCCGACGGCTGGGACCGCGGCGAGCCCGACGTCCTGGCCGCCGAGATGGGGCGCCTGCGACGCAGCGCCCACCGCGTCATCTGGCTCAATCCGCTGAAGGCGGCGCCCGGGTACGCGCCGCTCGCCGCGGGCATGGCGGCCGCCTTGCCGCACACCGACCACTTCATCCCCGGGCACTCGCTGGGCTCCGTCGCGGAGCTCGCCGCGATCCTCTCCGGGGGCCTCACCTCCACCCACCCAGGACGGCCGGCATGAGAGACGTCATCGAGCAGCTCGACACATGGCACGCCGACGGCATCCGCGCCGCCGTCGCGACCGTCGTGGGCGTGAAGCGCTCCGCGCCCCGACCGCCGGGAGCGAAGATGGCGGTCGCCACCGACGGGTCGGTCGCCGGTGCCGTCAGCGGCGGGTGCGTCGAGGGCGCGGTCATCGGCGTGGCCGAGGAGGTCCTCGCCGGAGGGCCGTCGCGACTGCTGCACTTCGGCATCTCCGACGACGAGGCGTGGGACGTCGGACTGCCCTGCGGCGGCGAGATCGACGTGTGGGTGACGACGCTGGACGACGAGCCCGGCGAAGCGTTCCGCCGGCTCGCCCGCGAGGACGGGCGCGGCGCGCTGGTCACGCGGATCGACGGTGCCGCGCGGATGCTCGTGCGGGCGGACGGCGCGCGGGTCGGGACGCTCGGGTCGCCGGAACTCGACGAGGCGGCGCTCCCGCACGCCGACGAGCTGCTCTGGGCCGAGCGCAGCGAGCGCCGCGTGCTGCCGGACGGCACCGAGCTGTTCGTCGACGCGACGGCCCCGGCGCCGCGGCTCATCATCTTCGGGGCGGTCGACCACTCCGCGGCGCTCTGCACGCTGGCGAAGGCCGCGAAGTGGCGGCCCTTCGTCGTCGACCCGCGTGGCCGGTTCGCGACCGCGGAGCGCTTCCCCGACGCCGAGCGCGTGGTGGCGAAGTGGCCGGCCGAGGCGTTCGCGGAGCTCGGCGGCATCGACCGCGCGACCTTCATCGCCGTGCTGACGCACGACCCCAAGCTCGACGACGCGGCGCTGGAGATCGCGCTGGCGTCCGACGCCGGGTACATCGGCGCGATGGGCTCGCGCCGCGCGCAGGAGACCCGCCGCGAGCGGCTGCTCGAGCGCGGCATCACGGACGAGTCGATCTCCCGGATCAGCGCACCCATCGGCCTCGACCTCGGCGGCCTGACCGCCGAGGAGACCGCACTGTCGATCATGGCCGAGCTCGTCGCGGTGCGCCGAGGCCACCCCGGCGGTCGTCTGCAGGACGCCTCAGGCCGCATCCACGAGGTCGGCGCATGAGCTCCGGCGCGGTCATCCTCGCGGCCGGCGCCTCGACCCGCTTCGGCTCGCCCAAGCAGCTCGCCGAGCTCGACGGGCGACCGCTGCTGCAGCACGTCCTCGACACGGTCAACGGGGTCGCCGACCTGGACCCGGTGGTCGTGGTGGTCGGTGCGCACCACGAGGCGGTCCTCGAGGGGATCGACCCCGGCCGCGCGCGCGTCGCGATCTGCCTGGGCTGGGACGAGGGCATCGCCGCGTCCCTGCGCGCCGGGCTCGCCGCCCTGCAGGAGGAGGACGAGCTCGAGCGCGTCGTCGTCGTCCTCGGCGACACGCCGCTGCTGGAGTCCGCGGTCATCGAGGACGTCCTGGCCGCGGCCGTCGCGGCGCCGCCGGCCGTCCCGGTCCGTGCGACCTACGACGGCCATCCCGGCCACCCGGTCGTCCTGCCCGTCCAGCTGCTGGACGCCGCCGGCGAGCTGACCGGCGACGAGGGCGCGCGCGAACTGCTGCAGGGCGGTCCCGTCCTGCTGGTCGAGGCCGGTGGCCCCGGTGGCATCGACGTCGACACCCCCGAGAACCTGGAGACCCTGAGATGAAGCTCGAGCAGACGTTCACCGTGTCGGCCCCCGTCGAGACCGTGTGGGAGGCCCTGATCGACGTGGAGCGCGTCGCCCCGTGCCTGCCCGGGGCGGAGGTGACCGAGGTCGTCGGCGACGGCTCCTTCAAGGGGGCGTTCGTCGTCAAGCTCGGCCCGACGACCGCGGCGTACGCGGGCACGCTGAAGATGGAGGACCTCGACACCGACGGCCACGTCGCCACCATGAGCGCGCGGGGGACGGACAAGCGCGGCCAGGGCGGGGCGAACGCGACGATCGTCTCGCGGGTCTCGCAGGACCCGGACGGCGGCGGCACCCGCGTCGACGTCGACACCGACTTCACCATCACCGGCAAACTCGCGCGGTTCGGCCGCGGCGGCATGATCCAGGACGTCGCGAACCGGATGCTCAAGGAGTTCGCCACGAACCTCGAGGAGGAGGTCCAGGCGGGGTCGCCGGCGCCGACACCGGCCGCGGCCGAACCCGTCGCGGAGCACCCGGCCCTCTCGGTCGATCCGCTCGCCGTCGCGACGGACCCGGGGGCGGCCGCGGCGGCGATCCCGGTCGTGCAGGAGGGCGCCGTGGGGTCGACGCCGCCTCCGCCGCACGTCGCCGCGGCCCCGCGCGCGCAGCGGGCGCCGGCCAAGCCGGTCTCCGGCTTCTCGCTCGTGCTCGGCGCCCTGCTGGACCGCATCAAGCGGCTCTTCAAGCGGAAATAGCCCTCAGAGGGAGTCGACGACCGTGGAGCCCCTGGCGACCCGGAACCGGGCGAGGTCCTCCACGGTCGACCGCGGCTGCAGGACGGTGCGCGGCCGGCGGAACGTGACGCGCAGCTCGTCCGGCCGGGCCTCGAGCACGCCGTACCCGCGCGAGGACACCTCGACGTACTCCAGGTGCGGGTTCAGCGTGCGCAGGCCGCCCTCGGTCAGCGCCGGGTCGGCGGGCACGCTCTCGCGGATGCCGGCCGAGGTGATCGAGCCGCCGACGAACTCGGTCGCCGCAGCGCGTCCATCGATCCGCCCGGTCGTGGTGACGGTGCCTGCGAAGAACGTGTGGATGTCGCCGGTCAGGACGGCGACGTCGCGCACCCCACGGTCGAGCGCCTCCTGCAGCAGGCTCCGGCGCTCGGCCGCGTAGCCGTCCCACTGGTCGGCGTTGAACGGCACGCCGGTCGGTACGTCGAGCCCCATCATCATCACCTGGTTGGCGAGGATCTTCCACGGCGCGCTGCTCGCGGCGAGCCCGTCGCCGAGCCAGCGTCGCTGTGCCGCTCCGAGGATCGACCGGCCGGGGGCGCCGGCCTGCAGGCACGGCTGCGCGCTCGGGCAGGCCAGGGCGTCGCGGTACTGGCGCGTGTCGAGGAGGAACAGCTCGGTCTGGCCGACGCGCAGCGAGCGGTACAGGCGGAACCCGTCGTCACGGAAGCGCGGCATCGGCAGGTGCTCGAAGAACGACAGGTACCCGGCCCGCTTGCGCTCGGCGAACGTGACGCGCCGCTCGCGCAGCGGGTCGCCCTCGTTCTCCCCGGCGTAGTCGTCCTCGGCCTCGTGGTCGTCCCAGACGGCCACGAAAGGGTGGGCGGCGTGCATCGCGCGGAGGTGCTCGTCGGACTGGTAGAGCCGGTACTTCTGCCGGTACTCGGACAAGGACTGCACGTCGCCGTCGCCGAGGGCCCCCGTGGTGTCCTTGCGCTCGGCGACGAGCAGGGTGGTGGCGGGCTCCTCGTAGATGTAGTCCCCGAGGCTGACCACGAGGTCCAGGTCGTCCTCGGCCGCGAGGCCCTGGTGGGCGGTGTAGTAGCCCTGGTGCCACTTCTGGCAGGAGAAGAACCCGATCCGCACCGGCTCGCGGGAGTCGGCGGGCCGCGCGGTCCGCATCCTGCCGACGGGGGAGGAGCCGTCCCGCGTGACGAAGCGGTACCAGTACTGCTCGCCGGGCTTCAGCTTCGGCGAGCGTACGAGCCGCTTGGCGCAGAAGTCGCGCACCGGGGCGGCCCGGGTGCGCTGCCGCACGAGCACGCGGCGGAAGTCGGGGTCGGCGGCGACCTCGATCTCCAGCAGGCCGGCCCGCTCGATCCCGGCGACCTGCGTCCAGAGGACGGCGCCGTCGGTGAGCGGGCTGCCGCAGGCCACGCCGGACGGGAAGGTGGCCCCGCGCACGAGGTCGGTCCGTCGCCGCACCCGGGCCGACGTGGCGGCGGCGACCGGATCGGCCGGGAGCGTGAGCGCGGTCACCAGCGCAGCGTTGCCGGCGAGGAGGAGCGCGTCGCGGCGGGTGAGGTCGGTCATCGCAGGCGCCAGCGTATCCCGGGGTCAGGTCAGCAGGCGCAGGCCGGCGGTGACGCCCGCGGCGATCCCCACGCCCACGAGCACCGAGGCTCCCCGCCAGAGCGCGATGCCCGCGACCGCCACCCCGGCGGTGTCCTCCCCGACCTGCAGGTCCTTCCCGTCGGCGAGGGCCGACGCGACGATGAGCGCCGCGAGCAGCGCCGGTGCGAGCAGCACGACGACGCCGCGGAACCGCGCGGGCAGGTCGCGGCCGCCGAACGCCACGGGACCGATCGCCTTGATCAGCGCGGTCACGACGGTGCAGCCGGCGATCGTGGCCCAGGCGGTGCCGGTCATCGCACGGTCTCCCCGATCGCGACCTCGCGGTCGGGAGGTCCGGCCGGTCGCGACTCGCGCAGGCCGACCAGCGCGACGACGCTCGCGGCGAGCACGGGGACGCCCGGCGGGGTCACGGGAATCAGCACGAGCGCCAGCAGAGCGCCGCCCGCGGCGACCCGCGGGGCGAGCGCGCCGCCGTTGCGTTCGGCGCGCAGCTCGGCGATGAGGATCGCGAGGAAGAACGCGGGGTAGATCGCGTCCAGGCCGAGTGCGGCGGGGTCGCCGATGACGTCACCGCTCGCGACGCCGGCGACGGTGCCGAGCGCCCAGGTCACGTACTGGATGCCGCTGCAGCCGAAGAGGAACGAGCGGTCGAACGTGCCGTCGCCGTTGTTGGACAGCGCCCAGGAGGAGTCGACGACCGTCTGCCCCTGCAGCGCGCGCCACCAGGCGGGGCCGGGGAGAGACGGCGCGAGCGCCACGCCCATGGGCAGGAAGCGCGCGTTCATCAGCGCGGCGGCACCGACCGCGGCGCCCACGCCGCCGCCCGCCGCGAGGATCGAGACGGCCGCGAACTGCGCGGAGCCGGCGAAGACGATGAGCGACATGGCGATCGCCGCGGCGGCCGGGAAGCCGGCGTCGCGGGCGAGCACACCGAAGGACAGGGAGAGCAGGAACCCGGCCAACGCGAAGGGCACGCCGGCGCGGATCCCGGCGCGGAAGGCGGGGTTCGACACCCCGGCACCTTTCCACCGGGACGTCCGCGCCGCAATCAAGATCGCTTGCGCAACCGATCAGCAGGACTGATGGCTGCTACGGTTCCTGCACGAAGAACGCCGTTCTTCGTGAGGTTCTCCGTTCTGATGTGCTCCATTCGAGAGCGATTCGGGTTCTGAGGCAGCCTCCCCGAAACGCCGCGCGGCACTGACGCCGCCACCAAAGGAGCAGTTCCAGACATGACCAGCTTTGCCGATCTCGGCATCTCCGAGACCGTTGCCCGCGCGTTGGACGACGCCGGCATTTCCACCCCCTTCCCGGTGCAGACCGCCGTCATCCCGGACGCCCTCAGCGGCGCCGACGTGATGGTGCAGTCGCCCACGGGCTCGGGCAAGACCATCGCCTTCGGCCTGCCGCTCGTCGAGCGCATCGAGGCCACCGACCGCCGCGCCGCGGCCCTCGTCCTGGCGCCGACCCGCGAGCTCGCGACGCAGATCGTCGACGACCTCCTGCCGATCGCCCACGCCCGCGCACTCTCCGTCGCCGCGGTCTACGGCGGCGTCGGCATCGTCGCCCAGGCCAAGCGCGCCGCCAAGGCGCACATCATCGTCGCCACGCCGGGGCGCCTGATCGACCTGCTCGAGCGCCGCGAGATCGACCTGCGCCACGTGCGCATCGCCGTCCTGGACGAGGCCGATCGCATGCTCGACATGGGCTTCAAGCCCGCGGTCGACCGCATCCTGCGCGAGGTCCCCAAGGATCGCCAGATGCTGTTCTTCAGCGCCACCCTCGACGGCGCCCCGCGCGCCTTCGCCGACTCGTTCACGAAGAACGCCCGTGAGCACAAGCTCGCGGCCCCGGCCGGCACGGAGGACAAGGAGATCGAGCACCGCTTCATGGCGGTCCCGCACGCGGACAAGATCGACTCACTCGTCCACACGCTGCACAACGAGGAGCGCGGCCTGGCCGTCGTCTTCGTCCGCACCAAGCGCGGGGCGGACCGGCTCGTCAAGCGCCTGAGCACCAGCGGCGTCAACGCCGTCGCGATGCACGGCGACAAGTCGCAGAACCAGCGCGAGAAGGCGCTGGCCCGCTTCGAGGAGGGCTCCGTCGACACGCTCGTGGCGACCGACGTCGCCGCCCGCGGCCTCGACGTGCGTGACGTGACCCACGTCATCAACTTCGACGCGCCGGAGGACCGCGAGGCCTACGTGCACCGCGCCGGCCGTACGGGCCGCGCCGGCCGCAGCGGCATCGCGATCACGCTGGTCTCGCCAGACCAGCACAAGGACATGGCGCTCATCGCCCGCGACCTGCGGCTCGAGACCGAGCTGGGCAACGCGGGTATCACCGCGTCCAACGGCGGCCCCTCGCTGCCCAAGCCCCAGCGCGGCCAGCGCCCGCAGGGTGGCGGCGGCGGTCAGCGTCGCGGCCAGCAGGGCGGCTCGCGCGGCGGCAACCCGCACGCGTCGGGCTCCGGCTCCAGCGGTGCCTCGGGCAAGAAGCGCAGCGGTGCGCGCTCCGGCTCCGGCGGCGGCTCGGGCTCGGGCGGCGCCAAGCCGACCTTCTCGGGTGGCAGCTACAGCTCCGGCGGCTCGCGCCGCAGCGGCCGCTAGCAGCACCCCGCCGCGCTCCGGCGCGGCCGTCACTCGCCGCCCGTCCCGGTCCGCACCCTGTGCGCGCCGGGTGCGGGCGGTCGTCGTTCTGTGGGGTGTGCTGGGGAGCGCCCGGGCCCGGTGCGTCAGCTCTCGCTGAGCGTGTGATGGGGGACCCTCGCGCGGTCACCGCACGCTCGCTTTTCGCGCATTGCGCTAGTGAGACGCCGAGATGACACCAGCTCATCGTGGGGATGAGCTCAGGTCCATAGGGATCGTCACCACGGCGGATCCCGGAGACGGGCGGTGCTCCTCTTGCCTCAACGTGCGTCCTCGGTTGAAGGCTGACCGGGTTGCGTGGTGTGACCTGGCATCGGCGTGCACGGTGTGCACGAGGCTTGGGTCAGGTGAGGAAGTCGCCTACGGCCGCCGCGAAGGCTTCGGGAGCCAGAACGTGGCCGAGGTGCCTCTGGCCAGTAATCTGCTGCCGCTGGAGGCGCGGGAAGGCCGAGGCTATCCCGGGTACTCCGTCGAGGTAGCTGGGGGAGGTCGTGTCGCCGCCGATCAGCAGCAGCGTGGGTATGTCGAAGGGGCCCGCAGGTGTCGTCCAAGCCTGCACTTCGTCAAGTTCGCGGGCGAGGCTTGGAACGCTGTCTACGAGCGAGGGCCAGACGGGCGACTGACGGATGGCTGCGAGTTCAGCGTCGGTCGCGTCGGCCGCTGACAAGAACATCGCGGCGGCCGCGTCGTGACTACCAGCGTTGATGTGCCCCGCGAGCCTCGTGTGGGCACCGAAGGTGCCGGGCGGTACGGACACTGGCGGTTCGTAGAGCACCAACTGGTCAGCGTGTACGCCCCGTTCGAGCGCGGTCATGGTGCACAAGCCGCCATAGGAATGCGCGACGATTTTCCGTGCGTTGGTCTTTGCCGCTACGACCGCGATGTCCTCGGCTTCCTGAACGATCGAGTAAGGCTCGCCACCGAAACCGCTACGCCCGCGACCACGACGATCGAGCGTGACGATCGTGAAGCGCTCCCGCAGCAGCCGAGCGACGTGACCCCAATCCGCGGATGACGCGATGGCACCGTGCACGAACAGCACCGGCTCCCCTCGACCGCCGACGCGGTAGGCGATCGGCGTGCCATCGCTAGCCACAACTTGTTCCATCTCCGAAGCCTCGCACGCTTCCGCATGCGCCGGGAACCCGCACGCTGGCTCATCGCGCGACGCTCCTTTCCACGCGGTTCGGGGAGCGCACCCGCAGCCTCGAACTGCGTGAGCGGATGCCCACATGTGGGTCAGGCGTAGCGCAGTTTCGGTCACGAGGGAGCGTTCGCGCGCCAGCGGGAGTCATGAGTCCCTGAATCAGCGACTCATGGCTCCGCCTGGCGCGTGGCCGCGGCACGCGAGGCCTCCGCGAAAGCCTCGCCGCGCTCCTGCAACGCGCGAGAAGCGTCAGCGCCTGCCCCTCGGGTTCGACGGCTGCTCTGCGGCAAAGGAGCAGGTGGTGCCTCAGCGTCTCGCCGCCGGTCCTGCTCGGCGAGTCAGCCGTCGGCCCGGTCCCAGGCCTTCAGGTCGGGCAGCGGGTCGCGCGCCGCGCCGCCCTCGTACCAGCCGGGCGCGGTCCAGATCTCGAAGTGCAGGTGGCACGCGGTCGCGTTGCCGGTCCGGCCGACCGCGCCGAACACCTGGCCGGTGGCGACGGCCGCGCCCTTCGCGACGGTCGCCGGCGCGTCAAGGTGCATGTAGACGTGGTCCTCGCCGCTGTCGGCGCCGCGGATCACGAGGTAGTTGCCGGCGCGGCCGTCGGTGGCCTTGAAGACGACCTTGCCGCCCTCCGCGGCGGCCAGCGGCACGCCGCACTTCGCGAAGACGTCCTCGCCGCGGTGCGCGCCCCCGCGCTCGCCGAAGTGCGCGCCCTCCTTGCCGAAGTTCCAGGCGCCCCGGATGGGGAACACGCGGGAGCCGGGCGCCGCGACGGTCGCGGAGACGGGTTCGGGCTCGATGGTCGGCAGCGCGGCTCCGGCCGTCGTCGGCCTGGGCGCACGAGAGCGGATGCTACGGGCCTCGGTCCTGGTGACCTTCCCGTCGACCTTCAGCCGCTCCTTGCGCTCCAGCCGGCGGACCGCGGACCGGGTCCCGGGGCCGAACGCGCCGTCGGGGGAGACCTTCACGCCGTGGTCGATCATGAGGCGCTGCAGTCCGCGGACGTCGGTGCCCTTCAGCCCGGAGCGCAGGGTCCGGGACGCGTACGTCACGGTCTTCACCCGCGGACGGGCCTTGCGGCGCATCTCGCGGGCCTGGTCGCGGTCGACGAGGGCGTCCTCCGGGAGGCCCTCCTGGCGCTCGTAGCGGCGAACGGCCAGCTCGGTGGCGGCGCCATAGTCCCCGTCCCGCTGGACCGGGAGGCCCAGGCGCACGAGCCACAGCTGCAGCTGCTTGACGTCCTGGCCGCGCATCCCTGGGGAGAGGGGGCGCTCGCCCAGGTCCGCGGCGGAGGCCGGGGAGGGGGCGAGGACCGCCACGAAAGCGGTCACGACGAGGGCGGGCAGGAGGGTACGAATCCGTCCGACGATAAGCATTGGATATCGCAACACGGCCTTCGGCGTCGGGATGCGGCTGTGTGTGCTGCGTCACAGAGGGCAGGGTTTCCCGCTCACAGCGCGAAGTTCATGGGTCTCGTGCAGATCGGCCTGGCGCACATGGATCATCCCGACGTGCAGGAGATCGTGCCGTCCGCGCACTGCGTCCAGCGCTTCCGGCAGCGCATGCCGGTGCGCGAGCCGGGCATCGAGGAGGTCGCCGTCGCGCTCCTCGCCGCACTCGAGGACTGCGACGTGTCCGGGTGGGCGCCGGGTTGGGTCTCGACCGACGCGCCCGCCCCCCTGTGGGCGGCCACGCGCGACCTCGCCTTCCCCCTGCAGCCGACGGTGACGCAGGGCCGCTGGCTCGCCGTGACCTGCCTGCGCCGGACCTGAGGCCGGTCAGCTGACCTGCCGCAGGATCTTCCCGCGCGTGTCGCCCTGGAAGATCTCGCCGTCCTTCATGTAGACGCCCCACACGATGTCGCCGACGAAGTCCTCGCCGAAGTAGACGACGTAGCCGACGGCGGTGTCCGGGCGCTTGAGCCGCCCGGCCGCGCTGCGCGCCATCCGGAACGGCGCGGCGCTGTTCATCGGGCCGATCGGGATGGTCGGGAGCGAGCCGAAGCCGGAGCCGCTCAGGCTGCCCTCGTCGACGCGGCCGCCGGGCCCGAACGTGACGTTGCGGATCTGGCCGCCCTTCGTGACGAACTGGGCGTTGACGCGCTCCGGGCGGATGCTCAGGTTCTTCAGCCGCCCGTAGCGGCCGGTGCGCATCTTCGCTTTCACCGCCGCGAAATTCGACGCGAGGAGCAGGGAGCCGGGCTGCAGGCCCTCCACGGGCCCGGCCGGGGTCGTCTCCTCCCCTTCGACGCCGGCCTGCGCGGCCTCGTCGCCGGCGTCGTCGGTCTCCTGGCCCGCGCCCGGGTCGATCACCGGCGCCTGCGGGAACTCCGGCGACGCAACGTCGATGTCGTCCACCGCATCGCTGATCGCCCCGACGATGCCGGCACCGACGCCGCCGACCAGCGCCACGACGATCGCCAGGGGCAGCAGGCGGCGGAACACCGCCCGGCCGATCCTGGCGAGCGGTCCGAGATCGATGCGACCGTCGTCGGGCATCCCGCCGCCGGAGGACTGCGGGCGGTCCGCGTACGCGCGCGGCGGCGGCGCGTGGGACCCGGGGATGCCGTCGTGGTTCACGTCGGCGTCCATCCCGGGCAGCGTCTCGCGCGACACGGGGACCGGCGTGTCGGTCGACCGCGTCTCGCCCGAACTGGTCCAGCCCAGTCCCTGGAACGTGTTCTCGTCCTTCTCGCGCCCGAAGGCGTCACGCTCACCCATGGCGGGGACTCCACCACTCCGGCGTCCGGAAGTACAGGGGATGAGACCGGAAGGGGACCGGGCGGGTCGCGCTCACACCGCACGCAGCCGGCTGAACGCGGGACGGTCCCGCAGCGCGCGCACGACGGCGTCCACCGTCGCCTCGCTCTCGTCGGCCAGGCCGTCGGTGACCGCGCCGACCAGCCCGCGCTTGCGCTCCAGCACGCGGGAGGTGTCCTCGTCGATCGTGTGCGCGGCCAGGAGGTACCAGGCGGTCACGGCGTCGCGCTGGCCGATGCGGTGCACCCGGTCCTCGGCCTGGTCCATCATCGCCGGGGTCCACTCGAGCTCGAGGAACGCGACGTGTGAGGCGCGCGTAAGGGTGATGCCCTGCGCCGCCACGCCGATCGAGGCGATCAGGAGCCCCGGGCCGTCCGGGTCCTGGAAGGCGTCGACGGTCTTCTGCCGGGCCTTCGTCGAGTCGCGGCCGAGCAGGTGCAGCGCGTCGGGGTTGCGGCGCACCAGCGTCTCGAGCACCTCGACGTGGTGGGCGAACACGACGAGCGGCTCGCCGGACTGGCGGAAGTCGTGGATCCAGGAGATCGCGGCCGCGAGCTTTCCATGCGCCGCGAGCATCCGCAGGGTGCCGAGCTGGGCGAGGCGCTCGGCGCGCAGCGTCGCCGCGATCTTCGCCTCGAGCTCGCGCAGGTCCAGCGGCTGCTCGCGCAGCCACGCGATGACGTCCTCCTCGGCGGTCTTGTACTCCGCGCGGTTGGTCAGCTCGACCGGGACCAGGACGCGTTCCTTCTCCGGCAGCTGGGGGAGGACGTCCTTCTTGAGTCGCCGCACGAAGCAGCGACGGCGCAGGTGCCAGTGCAGCCGTGCCTCGCGCTCGGAGCCCTCGAACAGCCGGTGGAAGCGCGCGCCGCTGCCGAAGTCGTTCAGCCGTCCGAGGACCCGGAGCTGGCTGATCAGCTCGTCGGGGTGGTTGAGGACCGGGGTGCCGCTCAGCGCGAGGCGCAGGCCCTTGCGGGGCAGGGAGTCGGCGAGACGCCGTACCGCCTTCGTGCGCTTGGCCCGCGGGTTCTTGACGTAGTGGCTCTCGTCGAGCACCAGCGCCTTCGGACCGAGCCGTCCGAGCGACTGCGCGTGCGCGTCGACGATGTCGTAGTTGACGATGGTGATGTCCGCCTGCGTGATCGCCCCCGAGCGGCCCTCCAGGATCTGCACCGAGCGGTGCCCGACCCAGACACCGGCCTCGCGCTCCCACACGAGCTTCAGGCTCGCGGGACAGACGACGACCGCGGGATACGCCTCGTCGGCCTCCAGCGTCGCGAGCGCCTGGACCGTCTTGCCGAGACCCTGCTCGTCGGCGAGAAACGCCTGACGCTGCTCCAGGAGGTAGCGCACGCCGGCGATCTGGAACGGCCGCAGCGTGCCGCCCAGGCGCACCTCCTCGCCCAGCGGCTCGGCGTCCTCGGCGCGGCTGCGCTCGATCGACTCGACCGCCGCGGCGTGCTCGGCGCGCATCTCCTCGAGGATCGGGATCGCGGCGGCGCCGGCGTTCACGCCGTGCTGCGCGCAGAAGGCGTCGAGGTCCGCGGCCACGTAGGGGTCGGCCGGCAGTGTGCCGGTCGTGACGTCGGCACCGGGTAGCTCGAGGAAGAGCGGCCCGAGGTCGCCGCGCCACAGGAGGTCCAGGCGCAGCTTGGGCCCGTCGACGCTGGGGACGAGCGTGAGCTGGGCCGGGGGCGGCTCGAGGTCCACGCGCGCGTAGGTCGCGCACCGTGTCGCCCGGCCGTCCAGGCGCGCACCGCGCTCCTCCAGCAGCGCGTCGGCGACCTCCGCGGTGCAGGGGGCGACGTGGCGGTCGCGGGCCACCTCGGTCGCCAGCGCGGCGATGGGGCCCGGGAGCGTGCCCAGGCGCGTGGTGAGCTGGAAGGCCGCGAGGCCCTCGTGCTCCACCGCGGTGACGGTGCCGGTCCAGCGGGTGGCGACGCCACGCAGCCAGTCGGTCACGTCCGGGCTCGGCTCGAGCTCCGGGAAGCGCGCGATCAGGTCGGCGACGTGCGCGCCCGCCCAGTCGCCGGCCGGGGCCGTCCACTCCTTGGTGTCCCAGTCGAAGGTCCGGTCCGGAATCCGCCGCACCGCATCGACGATCTCCGCGCGGTACGGGAAGGCGAGGACGACGTGCAGCCCGCCGGACGCCGTCGGCCGAAGCTCGATGTTCGGGCGACCGGGGACGAGATCCACCCCCGGCACGGTACGACACCGGACGACGGGCCTCCCGCGCGGTGACGACTTCGTGAAGTTCCTTGCAATCTGCAGGTGCTGTGCTGGTAGCGTTCCGCCTGAAACATCCGACACCGTGTCGGGAACAACAAGCAGTGCCGGGCCGTCGTTGCTTCATTTGCACCTTCGCGCGCAGCACGTACAAACACCCGTGGAGGTACCCCAAATGGCTACTGGAACCGTGAAGTGGTTCAGCGACGACAAGGGCTTCGGCTTCATCACGCCGGACGACCCGGGCAAGGACCTGTTCGTGCACCACAGCGCCATCCAGGCTGACGGCTTCCGCACCCTCGCTGAGGGCGCGAAGGTCGAGTTCGACGCCGAGCCGGGCGACAAGGGCCCCAAGGCCGTCAACGTCCGCGCCGTCTGATCCAGACTTCTGACGTACCTCGAAGGGCCCGGGAGACCGGGCCCTTCGTCGTTCTGCAACACCCGGTGTGCTTCCCGCAACCTGTTCCTCTGCGCGCCGCTGGCGATCAGCCGCTACCAGGCGTCGATCACTGACTGACCGGCACGGGGCGGGGCCGTCCCGCGCCGCCGCCCATCGCCGGACGCGGCTGCCCGGCCGGCGTCGGGGGTCGCGGCTCCGGCCGCTGCCGCCGTCCCGCCGTGAGCAGGGGCCGCTCGACGCGCGTCCACGAGAGGTGCGCGACGGGGAGGACGACCGCCAGGACGGCGAGCACCGCCGGGACCGTCTGGCCTTCGGGAAAGGCGCCGACGCCCCGCAGCAGGAAGATCGCAGGCATGTGCCAGAGGTACATGCCGTAGCTGCGCTCGCCCAGCCAGGCCAGCGCTCGGGACTCCAGCAGGCGCGACGGCCGACGCGCATGGGCCACCGCGACCAGGAGCAACGCGAAGCCGGCGGCGGCGAGCGAGTCGCGCCAGATGCGCCCGGCGTCGGAAGCCGCCGCGGTGCCGCTTTCGTGCCACACCCCGTTGAGGACCACCAGCGCGGCCGCACCGCACGCGAGCGCGGCGACGGCACCCCTGCCCAACGAGCGGCCGTGCCCGAGCACGGCCGCGGCCATGCCGGCGGCGAAGCACGTGCCGAGGGCCGGCAGGGCGGACGCCAGCACGAGGCTCCCGGGCCGTCCGGTGAGCCAGACGTTCCAGGCGGTGCCCGCCGCGGCGAGCACCAGCGGCGCCACGAGCAGGGCCGCCCGCGACCGGCGCCTGCGCGCCAGCAGCAGCGCCAGTCCGCCGAGCAGCGGCAGGACGAGGTAGAAGCTCGCCTCGACGGTGAGCGTCCACATCGGCGGGTTGTACTCGGCGACCGTCCCCGGGTGGAACGCCTGCCCGAAGACCACGAACAGCGGCAGCAGCCCGAGGTCGGGGACGTCGACGCCCCGGACGCCCTCGAGGAGCAGCAGGAGGGGGACCGTCACGACCAGGCACAGCCAGGCGCCGGGGACGAGCCGCCGGACCCGCGCGGACAGGTAGCGGCGCAGCCGCGGGGGTCGGCGCCCGTCGAGGACGGCGCCCACCCAGGCCCGGTACAGCAGGTAGCCCGAGAGGACGAAGAACAGCGGCAGCGCGAGCCGCAGCTCGTGCAGCACGCCTTCGACAAGCCCCGAGCGCGCCGCGCTGGACGTGGTCGTGTAGAGCCAGACGTGCAGGACGATGATGGTGAGCGCCGCCAGGCCTCGAAGCGCGTCGAGGCCGGCCAGCCGCTGCGTCCCGCTCGCCGGCGGCTGCGCGCGGGACGAGGACATCTCCTTCGAGGATTCCCCGAGACGACTCGCGAAAACCTAAGGAGTTCTTGAGGATCGGCCGAGCACGAGGGAGAGCTCTGCGAGACGGTCCACGAGAACCGGTAGGACCCGCGGGTCAGACGGCGGGCGGGCGGAGCTGCTGCAGCAGCTCCGCCTCCCGGGTCTGCCACGCGTCGTCGGTCAGCCCCCGCTCCCGCCGGTCGCGCAGGAACGCGAGCTCGGTCGCGACGAGCTGCTGGTCGGCGACCGCCCGCCGGGCCGCCCGTCCGCCGGAGGACGTCGCCCGCTTGCGGGCCTTCCGGCGCGCGGGCAGCGACGCCAGCTCCCCGACCGCCGCGGGCGGCAGCCAGCCGGCTTGGACGTAGGCCGGGAGATGGCGCTCGACGACGCGCCGCTCGCGACGGCGGTCGAGCCCGGCGATCGCGAGGATCGCGAGGAAGACCGGCACCATGAAGAGCAGGTACACACCGAAGAACGCGTCGGTCGAGGCCGCCGTGTTCCACAGCGAGTGGAGGAGGATCGCCACCAGCAGGCCGAGGACCGGCGCCACCCGACGGACCCACGGGCGCCGCGAGCGGGCGGCCAGCCCGAACCCGATGCCGGTCGCCGCCGTGAACACCGGGTGGGCGAACGGGCTCATCACGCCGCGGACGACGAACGTCACGAGCGCCCCGACGAGCCCCTCCTCGACCGCGCCGCGTCCGTAGTAGAGGACGTTCTCCGTCGCGGCGAAGCCGAGCCCGACCATGCCCGCGTAGACGATGCCGTCGAGCACACCGTCGAGCTCCGTCCGCCGGCGCCGGACGATCATGAGGATGGCCGCGGCCTTCGCGGTCTCCTCGACGACCGGAGCCGAGATCGAGCCGCCGTAGATCTCGGCGGCGTCGCTGCCGAAGCCCACGCCGACCACGGTGGCGCCCAGGGTGTTGAGGATCAGCGCGACGAAGCAGGCGACGGTGGCGCCCCACGCGAACGCGAACAGCAGCATCCGGCGCGGTTCGGGCTCGTAGCGGTCGAGCCACAGCACCGCGGCCGCCAGCAGCGGCACCGGGGCGATCGCGAGCAGGACCGCGAGGGCGAAGATCACCGGGGTCGTCTCCAGCCCGGCGGCGGCCAGCACGAACGCGCCGCTCAGCGCCATGCCCAGGACGCCCGCGGTCCCGACGAGCCGCCGGGAGGTCTCACGGGTCGCGCGGGGTGCGGGGAGGGGCGTCGAGGCCATGGCGCAGCAGGGTACGCTGGAGGGCATGAGCATGGGGAAGCGCCTCCGGGTCGGGCGTGCCACGACCGCAGGCCTGCTCGCGGTCCTCGCGGCGGCGCTGCCGGCGACCCCTGCGGAAGCCCAGCTGCAGGCCGTGCCCGTCCCCGGGCTGTCGCCCCCCGGTTCCAACGACTTCGCGTGTACGCCGCGGGACGAGCGCCCGCCGGTGATCCTCGTGCACGGCACCCTCGTGGACATGACGACCAGCTGGGGGGCGCTCGCCCCGTTGCTGGTCGCCGACGGGTTCTGCGTCTTCGCCCTCGACTACGGGGCGCGGGGTACCGCCCCGGTCGACACCTCGGCCGACGAGCTCGCCGCGTTCACCCGCCGGGTCCTGGCCGCCACCGGCGCCGAGAAGGTCAGCTTCGTCGGGCACAGCCAGGGCGGCCTCCTCGCCCGCTGGACCGTGCGCAGCCGCGGGCTGCTGGACGCCACGCAGGAGATCGTCGGTCTCGCCCCCTCGCACCACGGGACGACCCAGCCGCTCGCGCTGCTCGTCACGCAGCTCGGCTGCCTGTCGTGCGCCGATCAGGCCGCCGGCTCGGCGTTCCTCGCGCGCGCCAACGCCGCTCCCGAGGCCTCACCCGAGATCGACCACACGGTCGTCACGACGATCTATGACGAGGTGGTGACGCCCCCGTCGTCCCAGGCGCTCAGCGGGCCGACGGTCGGCAACGTCGTCCTGCAGGATCAATGTCCGGCGAACACCTCCGAACACGTCGCGGTCCTGTACGACCCGGTGGCGCTCGCCTGGATCCGGCACGCGCTGCTGCGCGGCGGTCCGGCCGACCCGGCGGCCCGTGCCGACTGCTCCGGCGCATCCCTGCCGCAGGAGGTCGCGACCCCCACTCCCGCGTCGACGCCCGGCGCCGCGCCCGCTCCCGCGCCGGCCGCCGACCCGGCCGTGCGCCTGGTGCTGCTGCCCGGCACGCTGCGCCTGACGCGGGCCGCGACGATCGGTGTGCGCGTCCGCTGCGAGGGCCCCTCCGGCGCGCGGTGCGTCAGTCTCGTGCGGCTGCGCCGCGGCGAGCGGATCCTGGGCACCGTCCGTGCGAGCATCCCGACCGGCGATGACCGCGTCGTCCGCATGCGGGTCACCAGGAGCGGCCGGACCCTCCTGCGCAACAGCCCCGAGGCCGGCGTCAGGGTCGTGCTGCGGGCCACGACCGCCTCGGGATCGCCCCGCGTCGCCACCCAGGCCACGACCCTGCGCCGCGGGTGATGCCCGCCGTCCGGCGGGACCGCCCGGCGGACCGGGCGACGGGACGGATGACACCGTGTCAGGATCGCGTCCATGGGTGACCGACACGTGGACTTCCTGCTCATCGGCGGCGGTGTCGCCTCGGCGACCGCCGCGGCGACCCTTCGCGAGGAGGGCGCGACGGGATCCATCACGATCGTCAGCCGCGAGATCGATCCCCCGTACCACCGCCCGCCGGCGACCAAGGGCTACCTGCTGGGGACCGAGGGCAAGGAGGACGCGCACGTCCATCCGGCCGGCTGGTACGAGGACAACGACGTCGAGCTGCTCTCCCGCGTCAGCGTCATGGCGCTGGACACCGAGGCGCACACGGCCACCCTCTCCACCAAGGAGACCGTCGGCTACGGAAAGGCACTGGTCGCCACCGGCGCGATGGTCCGCCGGCTGGGCGGCGTCGACGGCGGTGGCCTGGACGGCATCCACTACATCCGCGCGCTCGGCAACAGCGACACGATCCGCCGCGACGTCGAGGGCGTCGACCGCGTCGTCTGCATCGGCGGCAGCTACATCGGCTGCGAGGTCGCAGCGTCCCTCACCGCCCTCGGCAAGCGCGTCGCCATCGTCCTGCAGGAGGCCGAGCCCCTGTCGCGCGGCTTCGGCCTGCGGGCGGGCGTCTTCTTCCGGGACGTGCTGGAGCGCCACGGCGTGGAGATCTTCGGCAGCGACGAGATCGAGGCCTTCCTCGGCGAGGGGGAGGGCGACGACGCGCGCGTGCGCGCCGTCAAGACCCGCAACGGCCGCGAGCTGCCCGCCGGCGCCGTCGTCTGCGGCGTCGGCGCGACGCCCGACGTCATGCTCGCCCGCAAGTCCGGCCTGACGCTCGGCGAGGCCGGCGGCGTGCTGTGCGACGCGCGCCTGAAGACGTCCGCCGACGACGTGTACGCGGCCGGCGACGTGTGCGAGTACGACAGCGTCGTGCACGGCCACGTCCTGCGGATCGAGCACGAGGACGTCGCGATGACCCAGGGCGCGACCGCGGCGCGCAACATGCTGGGCCGGGACGTCGCCTACGACACCGTGCCGTACTTCTTCAGCGACCTCGCCGACTGGACCTCGCTGGAGTACGTCGGGCCCGCGCGCTCCTGGAACGAGGAGCTCGTCGTCGGCTCGATCCCGGACGGGCGGTTCGCGATCTACTACGTCGACAGCGGCGTCGTCCGCGGCGCGCTGAGCGTCGGTGGGTTCGATGACCTCGAGCGGGCGCGCGAGCTGATCCGCAGCGGCGACCGGATCAACGCCGCGGACCTGGGCGCGGTGAGCTATCCCGCCTAGGAGCCTCGGAGCGGGCGCCTCGGCGGGCCGTCCCTGAGATAGGATCAGAGAACGATGATCGCCATGGATGCCTTTGCCGCGACCTTCGGGCTCGTGATCGTGTTCTTCGTCGCCTTCCCGGCGCTCGCCCACGTGCTGATCGGCTTCGCCGTCGGCCAGGCGCTCGGCGAGAAGGAGCAGAACGACCGCTACGCGGCCGGCCTCGACGAGGAGTAGGACCGCCCGCGGCCGCCGGACCGCAAGGTTCGCGATCGTGCCACGTTGGGAGCACCATGGTGCTCCCGCTCCGCGCTCTCGTCGCCGCGCTCGCCGCGGTGCTCCTCCTGGGCTTCGCGCTGACGTCCTCGCCGGCCCCCGCCGCGTCGTCCGCGTCGGCGGCCGCGAAGAAGCAGGCGTCGGCCAAGAAGAAGAAGGCCGCCTCCAAGGACGGGACCTGCAGGACCACGCGCACGCGCGCGAAGACCGTGAGGCGCTGCGTGAGGACGACGCGCAAGTGCACGACACGGACGTGCGCCACCACCGGCCGTACCTGCACGACGACCACGCGGCACACCGGGACGAAAAAGCAGCGCCGGCCCAGGCGGACGTGCCGCAGCAAGGTCACCCGCAAGAAGGTCGGCGTCCCCGGGACGCCCGCGCCGGCGCCGCAGATCGACCTGCAGCCCCGCGACTACACGCAGACCAAGGGCCTCTCCCGGCCGACCTTCACGGAGATCGAGCGGATCACCGTCCCGTTCACGACGCAGGACGGCACCGCCCTCCACATCGAGGTCGTCAAACCGAAGGGCGCCACGAACCTCGGCGTCATCCTGGAGTCTTCGCCCTACCACGGCACGCTCTACGAGCGCACCGGCACGCGCATCCTGCCGCTGCCGCTGGACGCGGACGGCACCCCCGTGGGCCTCACCGGGTACTACCCGCAGCGCGGCTACGCGGTCGTGATGATGGACCTCCGCGGGACCGGGAGGTCGGGCGGCTGCCTGAACCACCTCGGCACGGAGGACCAGCAGGACCTCAAGGAGGTCATCGAGTGGGCCGCCTCCCAGCCGTGGTCCAACGGCCGCGTCGGCATGACCGGCCACAGCTACGTGGGCTCGACCCCGATGATCGCGACCAAGCTCGCGCCGAAGGGCCTCGTCACCATCGTCCCCTCCGCCGGTCTGGCGAGGATGTACGACCACCAGTTCCAGGGTGGGGTGCCGTTCTACCTGCAGCTCGCAGGCCCGGTGTACGGCTACCAGTCCCTGGCGGTGGACTCGCAGCTCCCGCCGGTCGGCGAGAACCCGGTCAGCGGCGGCCAGACCGGCGACGACTTCGGCAACGGACCGCAGAAGGCGGTGTGCGGCGCGCCCGACAACGCGCTCACCCAGGGCGCCGGCATCTACTTCGGACTGGAGTCCGACTGGCACCGCGAGCGCGACGCCACGGCGGAGGCGACCGCGTTCAAGGGCCACGTCTTCCTCGTCCACGGTGTCAACGACGAGGCCGCACGCATCTCCGCGATGGAGTGGTTCACCCAGCGCCGCGACCGTCCCGGCGACAAGCTCTGGATCGGGCAGTGGGACCACGGCATCGGCTGCTGCCCCAACCAGCGCGGCATCCAGTGGACCGCCGCGCTGCACGCCTGGTTCGACCGCCAGCTGCTCCAGAAGGACGTCGACACCGGGCCGCCGGTCGAGGCATATCTGAACGACGAGAAGCGCACCGACGTTGCCGCGAAGGCCCGCCAGGAGATCCAGACCCAGGCGAGCTGGCCCGGTGCCCCCACCGCGATGACGTTCGGCACCGGTACCGCGGGGGACCTCGTGCCGGGCGGGACCGGGGCCCCGGGCACCGTGGGCTTCGTCGGCTCGCCCGAGGCGTTCGTGGATCCGGCCGGTGCGCAGGCCGCGCAGTTCGAGACCCCGGCGTTCCCCTCCGACACCGTGCTACTCGGCGTGCCGGAGCTCGATCTCGCGGCCTCGATCACGACGCCCCGCGTCGATCTCATCGGCACGCTCTACGCGAAGAAGGACGGCGAGCTGCGCCGGATCACGACGTGGTCGATCGACCCGCTGCTGCGCGACGGCGCGGGCACGATCAGCCCGGTGGTCCCGGGGCAGCGGATGGACCTGCGCCCACCGGCGTTCCCGATCGCCCACGACGTCCGCAAGGGTACGTCGCTGGTGCTGCGCATCACGACGTCGGATCCGGACAAGGTGCCGTGGGCGTCGGTCGACCCGAACGTCGGCGTGCTCGTCGGTCCGGGGGCGACGACGCTGCGTCTGCCGGTGGTCGCGAAGACCAGCCTGTATCCGGACACGGCTCCGCTCGGCGACGCCGTGAACGGGACGGGCGTCAGCGGCTGACACCTGGACGCAAGCGTTGATGTACGCTCGCGTTCATGTGGAGAAGGGGAGCCGTGGGGGCGATTGCCGCTCTGGTCGCCGTCACGGCGCCGGTCGTGACCGCGGACGCTGCTGCGAAGGCGAAGGCGAAGGCGCCCGCCGCCGTCCGCGTCCAGTCGGTCGAGGTGGCGCAGTCGGCACTCCTGGACCGCGGTGCGCTGGTGAGGCTCGCCGTCCGCCGCACGACCCGCGTGCGCGTCGTCGTCACCGCACGGCGGCGCGGGGCGAGGACCACGCCGGTCGTCAGCCGGGCGTTCGACCGGGTCGTGCGGCCCGGGCGCCGCACGGTCGTGGTGAAGCTCAGCGTGGCAGGACGGCGCACGCTGGGCACCTGCGACGCGCGGACCCTGGGCGTCACCGTCCTGCGGGTGCGGGGGCGGGCCGGGCGAGCCACGCGGATCGCGCGCACCACGAGGACGCTGCGGCTGGACCGCTCCCGCTGCCGGGGCGGCGTCGGCGTCCCGGCGAAGCCGGGCCGCGAGGCCGCCGAGCCCGCCGTCGACCTGACGACGTCCGACGCCGACCGCTGCGACTTCGTGGACCCGGCGGCGTGTCTCCTCCCGTTCCCCAACGACCGGTACACCGTCCCGGACACCGCGACCGCGACGGGGCGGCGCCTCGCGCTGACGCTCGCGTCGATGCCGTCGAACGTCGCCGGCAAGCCGATGGAGCCCGTCGACCAGAACCGCGGGGACGGCTTCAGCCCCGGATCGCTGATCACCACGAAGGTCCCCGGACTCGAGAGTGCGGAGGCCGCCGCCGCCAACCGCCTGGTCCCGATCGACGACCTCGAGCGCGCGTTCGACCGCGACCAGCGCGTCCTCGTGATCAACGCCCGCACGAAGGAGCGCCATCTCATCTGGGCCGAGGTCGACGCCAACCCGGCCGACCCGGCCGACCGCACGCTGATCCTGCGGCCCGGCACGCACTTCACCGAGGGCGAGCGCTACGTCGTCGCGCTGCGCGACCTGCGAGGGGCCGACGGCGGTGTCCTGCCGGCCTCGCCCGGGTTCCGGGTGCTGCGCGACGGGCGCCGGACCACCAACCCGGCGGTCGAGTCACGTCGTGCGCACTTCGAGTCGCTCTTCGTGACCCTCGCCGAGGCGGGCGTCGACCGCGACACCCTCCACCGCGCCTGGGACTTCACGGTGGCGAGCGAGCGCTCGCTCTCCGAGCGGCTGCTGAGCATCCGCGACGACGCGTTCCGGCAGCTGGGGGACACGGACCTCGCCGACCTGAAGGTCCAGGGCCGCTCTCCGGCGTTCACGGTCGAGAAGGTCACCGAGAACCCCGACGGTCCGGACGACCCGATCGCCCGGAGGATCGAGGGCACGGTCACCGTGCCGTGCTACCTGAACCTGCCGGGCTGCGGGTCCGGGGCGAAGTTCGCCTACCCGCGGGGCTCGCGGACCGGGCTCCCGCAGGCCATTGCGGGCAACACGACCCAGGCGCGGTTCACCTGTCACGTGCCACGGATCGGGCTGACCGGCCCGCCGCTGCGACCGTCGCTCTACGGCCACGGCCTGCTCGGCAGCCGTGGCGAGATCGGGCAGGGCCAGCTGCGGTCCTTCGGCCAGGACCACGGCATGCTCTTCTGCTCGAGCGACTGGATCGGCATGTCGTGCGCCGACGTCGACGTGCCGCCGGATCAGAACACGGTCGCGGCGATCCTCGCCGACACGATCGCGGGCCGGGCCCCGGTGCTCCCGAACTGCGACCTGCCGAACATCGGGACACTGCTGCTCGATCTCTCGAACTTCGCCTCGCTGACCGACCGCGTCCAGCAGGGGATCCTGAACTTCCTCTACATCGGCCGGGCGCTCGTCCATCCGCAGGGCTTCGGGACGCACCCGGCGTTCCAGGCGCAGGGCCGGTCGATGGTGGACAGCACGCGGCTCTACTACGACGGCAACAGCCAGGGCGGGATCATCGGCGGGGCGCTCGTCGCCGTGGCGCCGGACCTCGAGCGCGGCGCGCTCGGTGTGCCCGGCATGAACTACTCGACGCTGCTGCGCCGCTCGGTCGACTTCGACCAGTACGCGCAGATCCTCTACGCCGCCTACCCGGACGAGCTCCAGCGCCCGCTCGTCCTCGCGCTGATGCAGCTGCTGTGGGACCGCGCGGAGACGGCCGGCTACGCCGCGCATCTGGGTCGGGACGCCTACCCGAACACGCCTCCCCACGAGGTGCTGCTGCAGGTCGGGCTGGGGGACCACCAGGTCGCGCAGGTCACCGCCGAGGTGATGGCGCGCACCGCGGGCATGTCCGCACGCTCCCCGTGGGCGGATCCCGGCCGCGACCGCGACAAGGGGAACGGCCACTTCGGGATCCCGGCGATCAAGGCCTTCCCGTTCGCGGGCTCGGCGATCGTCCTGTGGGACATCGGCCCGCAGCGGACGGTCGACGGCAAACCGCTCGGCACTCCGCCGCCGCCGGACGCGAACGTCCCGCCCCGGGAGGGCGTCGACCCGCACGAGGCGCCGCGCCGCGAGCCTGCGGCGCGGGCGATGAAGTCCGCCTTCTTCGCCCCCGGCGGCAGGGTCGTCGACACCTGCCCGGCCGGGAAGCCCTGCTACGCGTTCGGCTGGACCGGCCCCTGACTCAGGCGTTCGCCTTCGCCGCGCTGCGGCTTGCCCTGACCCGGTCGGTCGCGGTGAGCACGACCTTGCGCAGCCGGACCGTCTCGGGGGTGACCTCGACGCACTCGTCCGGCCGGATGAACTCCAGCGCCTGGTCCAGCGACATCCGGATGGCCGGCACGATGCTGACCATCTCGTCGGCGTTGGCGGAGCGGATGTTCGTCTGCTTCTTCTCGCGCACCGCGTTGACGTCGAGGTCGTCGGCGCGCGCGTTGGAGCCGACGATCATGCCCTCGTACACGTCCTCGCCGGGGCCGACGAACAGCGCCCCGCGCTCCTGCATGCGCATGATCGCGAACGACGCGGTCTTGCCGGTGCGGTCGGCGACCAGCGACCCGGAGGCGCGCGTCTTGATCTCGCCCTGCCACGCCTCGTAGCGCTCGAAGACCGAGTGCATGATGCCGGAGCCGCGCGTCTCGGTCATGAACTCGGTGCGGAAGCCGATCAGACCGCGGGCGGGGACGAGGTACTCCAGACGGACCCAGCCGGTGCCGTGGTTGATCATCTGCTCCATGCGGCCCTTGCGCAGGGCCATGAGCTGCGTGACGGTGCCCAGGAAGTCCTCGGGCACGTCGATCGCCATCCGCTCGATCGGCTCGTGGAGCTTGCCGTTCACCTCCCGGGTGACGACCTTCGGCTTGCCGACCGTGAGCTCGAAGCCCTCGCGGCGCATCGTCTCGACGAGGACGCCGAGCTGCAGCTCACCGCGGCCCTGCACCTCCCAGGTGTCGGGACGCTCGGTGTCCAGCACTCGGATCGACACGTTGCCGACCAGCTCGGCCTGGAGGCGATCGGAGATCTGGCGGGCGGTGAGCTTGTTCCCGGACTTGCCGGCCAGCGGGCTCGTGTTGATGCCGATGGTCATGCCCAGCGCGGGCTCGTCAACGCTGACGGGGGGCAGTGCCTTGGGGTCCTCGGCGTCCGCGATGGTGTCGCCGATCGTGATCTCCGGGAACCCGGCCAGCGCGATGATGTCGCCCGGTCCGGCGCTCGCCGCCGCCGTACGGGTCATGCCCTCGGTGAGGTAGAGCTCGGCCACCCGGACCTTCTCGATGTCGCCGGACTCGTGGCGGCACCAGGCGACCGTCTGGCCCTTGCTGATCGTGCCGTTGTGCACGCGACAGAGCGCGAGGCGCCCGACGTAGGCGGAGGCGTCGAGGTTGGTGACCAGCGCCTGCAGGCCGTGGCCCTCGGTGTACGTGGGCGCCGGGACGGCGCTCACCAGGAGGTCGAGCAGCGGCTTGAGGTCGGTGCCGTCGACGCCCTGTTCGAGCGACGCCTGCCCGGCCCGGGCGTTGGTGTAGACGATCGGGAACTCGATCTGGTCCTCGTCGGCGTCGAGGTCGATGAACAGCTGGTAGACCTCGTCGATGACCTCGCTGATGCGGGCGTCGGGACGGTCGACCTTGTTGATGACCAGGATGACCGGCAGGTCCGCCTCCAGCGCCTTGCGCAGGACGAACCGCGTCTGGGGTAGCGGGCCCTCGGAGCTGTCGACCAGCAGGACCACGCCGTCCACCATCGTCAGACCGCGCTCGACCTCGCCGCCGAAGTCCGCGTGGCCCGGGGTGTCGACGAGGTTGATCTTGACCTCTCCGATGTCCTGGGCGACGTACCGGATCGCCGCGTTCTTGGCCAGGATCGTGATGCCGCGCTCGCGCTCCTGGTCCATCGAGTCCATCACCCGGTCGGTGACCTCCTCGTGCGCGGAGAACGTGCCGGACTGGCGCAGCAGCGCGTCGACGAGGGTCGTCTTGCCGTGATCGACGTGGGCGATGATGGCGACGTTGCGCAGATCCTGACGGGCGGGCATTGCCCTAACGGTAGGGGAGTTGCGCTGCACGACATGGTCTCGTCGGGTTACCGTGTCGCCCCATGATCCTCGACCGACTCTTCGCCGCGGGCTACGACACCATCTTCACCCGGGCCGAGGCCGGGGGGCTGCGGGAGATGCGCGCGACCGCGATCGGCGACCTCTCAGGGACCGTCGTCGAGCTCGGGTCCGGGACCGGCCTGAACCTCGCGCACTACCCGCCCGCGGTGACGAAGCTCATCGCCAGCGAGCCGGACCCGCACATGGTCAAGCGGCTGCGCGCGAAGGTCGCGGCGGGCGAGGGCGGCTCCGGGCGGGTCACCGTCGTGCAGGCGGGCGCCGAGCGGCTCCCCCTCGAGGACGGCGAGGCCGACGCGGTCGTCTCCACCCTGGTCCTCTGCACCGTGCCGGACGTGGAGGGTGCCCTGAAGGAGGCCGTCCGCGTGCTGAAGCCGGGCGGCGTGTTCCGCTTCGTGGAGCACGTGCGCAACGCTGACGCGAAGAGCGCCGCGTGGCAGGACCGCCTGAACGGTCCCTGGGGCGTCTTCGCGGGCGGCTGCAACGCGAACCGCGACACGCTCGCCACCCTGCGCGCGACCGCCGGGCTCGAGGTCCGCGAGGTCCGCGACGACCGGTTCCCCGGCGTGCCGGCGCTCGTCCGTCCGCTGATCATCGGCGAGGCCGTCCGGGTCTGAGACGCCGACCCCGCGGCCCCGCGGCTAGTACCCGCCGGTGTAGGGGTCCTCGGGTGGCTGTTCGTCGTTCTCGACGGGGGTGGGGTCGGTCGCCGAGCGCGGCGGGGGCCCCTGCTGCACCGTCGGGCAGCCCCGCCGGCCGCCGGACCCGCGCCACGGCAGCCGCACGCTGACCGCGGCGGAGTTGTTGCGCTCGCTGAGCTCGACGAACCGGTTCGCCGGGTCGGCCACGTGGACGTACGCGAAGCAGCCCGAGAAGCCGGTCACGTCGATCCAGTTCTGCGGGTAGCGCCACGGGTAGATGTCCGCCCAGCCGACGGAGGTGCCGAGGGTGACCTCGCGGATCGGGCCCTTCTGCGAGCACGCCCCGTACTGGCGCTCGGCCGGCGTGCCCGGGTAGCGGCCCTTGGTGGCGAGGGAACGCACCTTGGTGAGGTCCCGGTAGCAGTAGAAGATCTTCGGGCCGGTGCGCACGAGCCGGGTCCGGAATCCCTGCGCGTCGAGTGCCCAGAGCTCGAACCCGGCCGCGTCCTCGAACTTCCAGTAGGTGCCGCGGGTCTTCGTGTCGAAGAACCGGATCCGGCCGTTGGGCGGCTGGACGCGGGTCGCGTCCGGGGTCCGCCCGCGCAGGACCTGGCGGGCGGACATCCTGGTCGCCGTGATGCGGCGGCCACGGATCTCGAGCGGCCCGTCGCCGATGTTGACGATCGCGTTCGTGGACGCGAGCAGGGAGCGCCCCTTTTTCGTGCGCAGCAGGTTCAAGCCGTATGGCCGCCGCATGACGAGGTCCGGACAGCGCAGCTGCAGCTCGACGCGTTTGCACGGGTTCCGGTCCACCGCCGGCACCGGGGCCGGGTCGGGGGCGGGCGTCGGCACGGGCGACGGCGTCGGCACCGGGTCCTGGGCGGCGGCGGTGGCCACTGCGGAACCGAGCGTGATGACGGCCAGGACGGAGAGGAAACGGGAGGGCAGGTGCGACATCGAGCGTCTGGATCATGTCGATCTGGAACGCCGGATGCGCCGCCCCTACCGTGCCTGGCACGTCCGCGGTGGTCGACGTCGTCGACTTCCAGGAGCTGCCTGACACCGACCGCGCCGAGGGCGGCGGGTCTTCACGAGAGCGGTCGGCCCGCCCGGCGTGCCGACCCGGCCCGAGGGAACTCCGACCTCATTGGTAGGATTCCCGCATGATATTCACGACGAAGGCCGAGTACGGCGTCCGCCTGCTCGTCGAGCTGGGCCGGCACGCCGCCGAGCCGCAGCCGACCCCGACGTCGCTGAAGGCCATCGCGGAGGCCGAGGGCCTCCCGCTCGCCTACCTCGAGCGGATCGTCGCGCTCCTCAAGAAGGCCGAGCTCGTCGAGAGCACCCGCGGGGCCCACGGCGGCTATCGGCTGGCCCGCCCCGCGGCCGACATCCGCATGGACGAGGCGGTGATGGCGCTCGAGGGCGCCGTCGCCCCGATGACCTGCTTCGTCGACGACAGCGAGAACGGCCGCGTCCTGTGCAACCACGAGGCCGACCGCGGCCACGGCTGCGCGACGAAGCTCCTGTGGATACGCGTCCAGGGCGGCGTCGTCGACGCGCTCCAGGGCACCACGCTCGCGGAACTCGTCGCCTTCTCGGAGCGGGCCGGCCTCGCCGGACTGCCCGAGCCGACCGGCGCCCCGCTGCCGATCGCGGCCGCCTGATCCCCCGTACCTCCTTCCACGCACCCGAAACCGAACCGGACCCACACCATGGCTGACCTCGAAATCCGCAACCTCCACGTCTCCGTCGAGGACAAGCAGATCCTGAAAGGGCTGGACCTCACCGTGAACAAGGGTGAGGTGCACGCGCTGATGGGCCCCAACGGCTCGGGCAAGAGCACCCTGGCCAACGTGATCATGGGCCACCCGAGCCTCGAGGTCACCGAGGGCGAGATCCTCTACAAGGGCGAGAACATCGTCGAGGCCGACCCCGACGAGCGCGCCCGCATGGGCCTCTTCATGGCGTTCCAGTACCCGGTCGCCATCCCCGGCGTCACGATCGCCAAGTACCTGCGCATGGTGATGAACGCCCACCGCCAGGCGCGCGGCGAGGCCGACATCTCCCTGAAGGACTTCCGCAAGACCGTCGAGGCCGCGATGGCGCTGACGAACGTGCCGAAGGAGTTCTCCTCGCGGTACCTGAACGACGGGTTCTCCGGTGGCGAGAAGAAGCGCCTGGAGACGCTGCAGCTCGCACTCCAGCGTCCCGAGATCGCGATCCTCGACGAGACCGACTCGGGCTTGGACATCGACGCGCTGAACGTCGTCGCGAACGGCGTCAACGAGGTCGCCAAGGACGCGGGCACCGGCGTCCTGATCATCACGCACTACCAGCGCATCCTGCACCTCGTGCAGCCGAGCAAGGTCTCGATCCTGTACCAGGGCAAGATCGTCCACGAGGGCGGTCCGGAGCTCGTCGACAAGCTCGAGGCCGAGGGCTACGCCTGGATCACCGGGCAGAACGAGCCGGCGGTCGCGTAGCCATGGCCATCGCCGCCGACCGCCCGTCCGCGGACTTCCCCACCCTGGACCGGGACGGGGTCGTCTACCTGGACAGCGCTGCCACGTCGCAGACGCACCGGTCGGCGATCGCGGCGATGGACGACTACTACGAGCACCACCGGGCGAGCGTCCACCGCGGGGTCTACCCGATCGCGGTGGAGGCGACGGACCTGTACGAGGGCGCCCGCGAGCGCGCCGCGCGGTGGCTCGGCGCCGAGCCGCGCGCGACGGTCTTCACGAAGAACGCCTCGGAGGCGGTCAACCTCGTCGCCTACGCCTGGGGCGGCGCGAACGTCGGCCCCGGCGACACGGTCGTCGTGACCGAGATGGAGCACCACTCCAACCTCGTCCCGTGGCAGCTCCTCTGCGAGCGCACGGGCGCGACGTTCGCGTACGTGCCGATCGACGACGAGGGACGGCTGGTCCTCGAGAACCTCGACGAGCTGCTCGCGACCGGGAGCGTGAAGGTCGTCGCCGTCGCGCACGTGAGCAACGTGCTCGGCACGATCAACCCGGTCGCCGACATCGTCGCCCGCGCGCACGCCGCCGGCGCGATCGTCGTGGTCGACGGCACGCAGGCGGTGCCGCAGCTGCCGGTGGACCTGCGGGAGATCGGCGCGGACTTCTACGTCTGGACCGGCCACAAGGCCTACGGTCCCACCGGCATCGGCATCCTGCACGCCGACCCCGCGGTCCTCGAGGCCACCCCGCCGTTCCTCGGCGGCGGCCACATGATCTCCAACGTCACGCTCGACGGCTCGCGCTGGGCGGACATCCCGGCGAAGTTCGAGGCGGGCACCGCGCCGATCGCCGAGGCCGCCGGTCTCGGCGCCGCGGTCGGCTACCTGCAGGACCTCGGGATGGACACGCTTCGGGCCCACGAGCTCGACGTCACGGGCTACGCCCTCCAGCAGCTCCGTACGGTCCCCGGCCTGACGATCGACGGCCCGCCCGACGCCGCCGACCGCGGCGCGCTCGTGTCCTTCACGCTGGACTGCGCGCACCCGCACGACGTCGCCGAGATCGTCGCGCGCCGCGGCGTCTGCGTCCGCGCGGGACACCACTGCGCGCAGCCGCTGATGAAGCGCCTGGGGGTCGCCGCGACCACCCGCGCGTCCTTCGCCATCCACACCACCCGCGACGACGTCGACGCGCTCGTCACCGCCCTCGGCGACGTCGTCGACCTCTTCGGAGACTGAAGGCCACCGGCATGGACGACCTGTACCGCGAGTACATCCTCGAGCACTACAAACGGCCCCACAACTGGGGTCCGATGGAGTCGCCCGACCTCGAGGCCAGCGACAACAACCCGCTCTGCGGCGACGAGCTCACCGTGATGCTGCGCGTCGGCGAGGGCAACCTCATCGAGGACATCCGCTTCGATGGACACGGCTGCGCGATCAGTCAGGCCAGTGCGTCGATGGCCTCCGACGAGGTCAAGGGCATGAAGGTCGAGGACCTCCTGAAGCTCGACCGCGCCTTCATCCTCGAGCTGCTCGGCATCGAGCTGTCCGCCACGCGCATGAAGTGCGCACTGCTCTCCCTGAAAGTCCTGAAGACCGCCGCCCTGGGCGACGCGGTCGACTGGGAGCCCGCTACCCCGGAGGGCGCCAAGCCCGCCGGCGGCCCCGGCCTCTAGACCACCGGTCCGGTCGCTCCGCCGCTCAGCCGTCGGCGGCGCGGCTCGCGAGCACGGCGAGCAGGGCCTGCACGCTCGCCGGGCAGAACTGCGTGCCCGTGTTCGTCATGAGCTCCTGCACCGCGTCGCCCCGGCTCATCGCCGACCGGTAGGGCCGGTCGGAGGTCATGGCGTGGAACGCGTCGCAGACGAGCGTGATGCGCGAGGCGATCGGGATGGCCTCGCCGGCGATCCCGTCGGGGTAGCCCGCCCCGTCGAAGCGCTCGTGCTCGGCCCGGATCGCTGCGGCGAGGTGGGCGAGCTCCGGGACCCTGGCGACCAGCCGCTCTCCGTGCTCGGGGTGCCGGCGCATCTCGGCGAGCTCGCTCGGGTCCAGCGGGCCGGGCTTGTTCAGCACGGCGTCGGGAACGGCGATCTTGCCGATGTCGTGCAGCAGCGCGACCTGGGCGACCTCCCCGACCTGCCGCTCGTCGAGGCCCAGGCGCTCGGCGACGCGGGTCGCCAGGTCGACGACGAGGCGGGAGTGCTCTCCGGTGTAGGCGTCTCGTGCCTCGACCGCCTGGACCAGCGCGTCGGCTCCGGCGGCCTGGACGCGGAGCTCGTTCTGGGCGCGGACGTACGCGTCGCGCTCGATCTCGTGGGCGACCATCCGCGCCAGGACGCGCATGAAGCGCAGGTCCCGCTCCCCGAGGCGTGGTTTCGTCTTGTGGTCGGCACAGCAGAGCGTCCCGTAGAGCCGGCCGTCGGAGAGCTCGACCGGCACGCTCGCGTACGAGCCGACGCCTGCCGCCTCGGTCACCGGGAGGGCCAGCGCCGCCTCGTGCTCATGGGTGTCGGTGATGAGGTGCGGCAGGCGGCCCTCGAGGATCGCCTGGCAGTACGTCTGGGCGAGCGGAAGCCGGGTGCCCTCGCCGACGCCGAAGCTGTCGCCGTCTCCTCGCAGGCGCAGGAAGATCTGCTCGTCCTCCGTGTGGTGGGTGAGGTAGGAGATGTCCATCCCGAGGAGGTCGCGGACCGAATCCAGCGCGCCTTCGATCGTGGGCGTCCGGGCGATCTCGCCGAGCTCCACGAGCAGGCGGCCGTCGCGGGCGGCGAGCTCGTCGCGGACCTCCGGTCCGAGCTGCGGCAGACCGCCGAGCGCGACGAGCTCGGTGCGGTCCCGTCCGGCGGCCTTCGCGGCGTGCAGGCCCATCTCGGCCGCGAGCAGCGCCTCGTCGGCGTCCGGCATGCCGGCGGTGAGCAGCAGCACGGACGCGCTCACGGTCAGCGGCGTGCCCGCGTCGCGGGCGAGCTCCGAGATCTGCGCGCGCAGCTCGTCGGCGACGATCACCGCGGCCGGCCCGTCGGACTCCAGGAGCAGCAGACCCAGCTCGTCGTCTCCGAGGCGGCCCAGTCCGTCCTCGGTGCGGACCCGCGCAGCGATGGCCGCGGCCGCCGACGTGAGGAGGCGGTCGCCCGCCGGGCGCCCGGCGGATCGGTTGACGGCGTCGAGGCCGTCGAGGTCGAGGACGATGAGCGACGTGACGCGGGCGTGGCGCCGGACCTGCGCGAGCTGACGCTCGACGTCCATGGCGAACGCCGCCCTGGTGGGCAGGCCGGTGAGTCCGTCACGCTCCGGGGTCAGACGGACCCGCGCGGCGCGCAGCGCGGTCTCGGCGACCGCGAGGGCGGCACCGACGGCCTGCGGGTCGGTCGCGGCTCGGGCGGCGGCGAGGGCGGCCAGGGCTTCGTCCAGACCGTCGAAGGCCCAGGGTGCCTGGTCCGTCGCCGTCTCTCCATGGTCGCCCTTCGTGGCCTTCACCTGGTCGCTCCCCGTACGAAACCGGAGCGCCACCCTATCCCACCGGCCCGCTGCGCCGGCCAGCCTGTCGCCCACCCGCTCGCTAGGGTCCGCCGTCGACCATGAGCCCGATCATCGACGTGTGCCCTCTCACCGAGCTGCCGCCCGGCGCCACCCGCATCGTCGTCTGGGAGGACCTCGAGATCGGGGTCTTCAACTGTGCGGGCGAGATCCTCGCGATCGAGGACCGCTGCTCGCACGACGACGGCACGCTCGCCGACGGCGAGCTCGACCAGGCGGCGTGCACGATCGAGTGCCCGCGGCACGGCTCGGTGTTCGACCTGCGCACCGGGGTCCCGTCGAACCTGCCCGCCTACCAGCCGGTCGACAGCTTCCCGGTGCTCGTGCAGGACGGGGTCATCCGGATCGACGTGGACTGAGAGCAGGACGGCGTCCCGCGCTTGCCAGGAACGTGCCGCTCGGGGAAGCTGGCGCGGATGCGCACACTCCGCTCGTTCCTCGTCGCGATCATCGCCGGGCTGTTCCTGTCCGCCGCGGGAGCGGCGGGACCGGCTCAGGCGCAGGACTCCGACGCGCCGAAGGGCGCGCTGCCGCACTGGCTGCCGACCGAGCAGTGGGTCTACCAGCACTGGCTGCCGTTCGACGAGCGGCGCCTGTACGCGGTACTCGGCACGAGCCGCGCGAAGATCTGGCGGCACCTGCGCGACGATAAGGCGCACGACCTCGGGCAGCTGGCCCGGCGTCGCGGCCTGACGCTGGACGAGGCCGCCCGTCGGCTCGTCCAGCCGCGCCTGCGCACCGTGTCGCGGGTGCTCGCCTCCCGGCTGATCTCCCGCGCACGGCGCACCTTGGACCAGGGCCACCTCAGCCAGCACCTGCTCTTCCACTCGCTGCACCAGCTGGCGATCCCGGACCGTGCGACGAGCATCTTCGGCACGCCCTCCAAGGAGCGCTACCTCGCGCTGCGGCGCGCGGAGGTGAGCCCGATGGAGATCGGGCGGCTGTACGGCCGGCCGCAGTCCTCCGTCCAGTCGCGGGCGGCACGGGCCCTGCGGGACGCAGCTGCCTCGGGCGTGCGCAGCGGGGCGTTCACCGAGCGCCAGGCCGCGATCCTTCTCGACCGGCAGCTGCGCCAGCTGCCCCGGTTCCTCGGGCAGCGCCGCTACAACGGTCCGCCGCAGACGGGCCCCGGCTCCCGCCCACTGCTGCCGCCGAACGACTTCGCGAACCGCCCGTCGATCACCGCCGACGGCTCGACGGTGGTCTTCGACGGCTACCGGGCGACGATCCCGCAGGCCACGGCACTGGGGGAGATCCGCCTGCTCGCCGCCGCCCTGGGCGACCCGACCGCGGCGCCGACCGAGCTGACCCCGCCCGCGAAGCTTCCGGCGTCGACGTACAACTCGCAGGTCTCCGCCGACGGTACCGTCGTGGTCGCGGAGCGCGCCGCCGGCAACCTGAACTTCGCCAAGCGCTACGGGCACATGCGGGTCGTAGCGGTCGACCGCGCGACCGGGAAGCTCGTCCAGGTCAGCCACCGTCCGGGTCTCTCGAACTCGCGCACCGCCTACAACCCGTCGGTCAGCGCCGACGGCCGCCGGTTCGTCTTCGAGGTCTCCGACGACGGAGGTGCCTCCGGGCGCTCGACCAACGCGCTGCTCCTGTTCGACCGTGCGACGAGCGCCACGAAGCGGATCGGCGGTGGCAGCGGGTACGGCGCGGTCTACGAGCCCCAGATCACCCCCGACGGGCGTTTCGTCACGCTGACCGCCGGCGACGCCGGCACCGACGGGCGCGCCCTGGTCTACCGGCGCTCGCTGGCGACCGGAGCCACCGTCCTGATCAGCCGCGGGACGGGCGCCACGGGCCCGTCCGCCGACGGCGATGCGCGCGAGCCCTCCGCGAGCCACGACGGACGCCTGATCGCGTTCGCCAGCACGGCCGGCAACCTCGGCGGCGGCGCGCGGGGGGTCTCCCGGATCTACCTGCGGGACGTCGTGGCCGCGACGACGCGGATGGTCGCGGCGGTGCCGGGCGCGGTCGCGCTGGACCCCGCACTGTCGGCGGACGGCACCGCGCTGGCGTTCACCGCCCGCTCGGCACGCGACGGAACCCGGTCGGAGATCCACCACGTCGACCTCGCCACCGGGCGCACGGCGGTCGTCTCCCGCGGCACGCGCGGCGCGACCGAGCCGGTGCTCTCGCGCGACGGCCGCGTGGTGGCGTACACCACCACGTCCGCGGTCCGCGGCAAGCCGGCGGGCGTGCCCGGCGTGGTGGTCCGTGACCTGGGGACGGGCGTCGGGCGGCTGCTCAGCACCCACGCGCCGATCTCCGCCGGTCCCGGGTTCAAGCCGGTCGCCCGGGCGGCCGCGGCGAGCGCTCCCCATTACGTCTGCGACCTCGTCGGCTGACGCCCGGCCTGGCGGGGCTCCGCTGGTGGCGCTCGCTACACTGGTGAATACCGACTTTCAGGGTCGGCATTCGCAAGCGACGTAATCGCGAGGACACGCACCATGGCCACGCCCGAGATCAGCACGAAGGTCCTCACCGACGAGGAGGCAGCCCTCAAGGGCTTCGGCTCCGACTACACGGAGCGCTACGGCTTCCACGACGCCGAGAACTACCTCTACAAGGCGCCCAAGGGCATCAATCGCGAGATCGTCGAGAAGATCTCCGAGTTCAAGAGCGAGCCGCAGTGGATGCGCGACTTCCGCCTCAAGGCCCTCCAGCACTTCTTCGACCGGCCCCAGCCCACCTGGGGCTCGCCGATGCTCGCCGACGTCGACTACGACGACATCCACTACTTCGTCCGCGCGTCCGAGCGCGCTGAGCGCTCCTGGGACGACGTCCCCGAGGACGTCAAGAAGACCTTCGACCGTCTCGGCATCCCGGAGGCCGAGCGCAAGTTCCTCTCCGGTGTCGGCGCCCAGTACGAGTCCGAGGTGGTCTACCACCAGGTCAACGAGGAGCTCGAGAAGCAGGGCGTGATCTTCCTCGACATGGACACCGCGCTCCGCGAGCACGAGGACCTCGTCCGCGAGTACTTCGCGACCGTCATCCCGCCGAACGACAACAAGCTCGCCGCGCTGAACAGCGCCGTCTGGTCGGGCGGCTCGTTCGTCTACGTCCCGCCGGGCGTCCACGTCGAGATGCCGCTGCAGGCCTACTTCCGCATCAACACGGAGAACATGGGCCAGTTCGAGCGGACGATCATCATCGCCGACGAGGGCTCCTACGTGCACTACGTCGAGGGCTGCACCGCCCCGACGTACTCCGGGGCGTCCCTGCACTCCGCGGTGGTCGAGCTCATCGCCAAGCCCGGGGCCCGCATCCGCTACACGACCGTCCAGAACTGGTCCAACAACGTCTACAACCTCGTCACCAAGCGGGCCGTCGCGGAGCGCGACGCGACCGTCGAGTGGGTGGACTGCAACCTCGGC
>JBBSJQ010000017.1:0-89406 GCA_038257095.1 Solirubrobacterales bacterium | reverse complement strand
TCCGGAACTTCTCGATAAAGAAATTCGGCACCCCGATCGGCGCCACACCCGGCAACGACAACGCAAACCCAGGATTCACCGCGGTCGGCGACCCATCAGCATTGCGCAACTTCGTCGCCGCACGACGCTCAGCCGACTCCTGCCTGGCCGACGCCAACCGCTCAGCCGCCGCCAACACACCCGACGTCGACCGCGACGGGCCACGCCGCTTCGAACCCGAAGACTCCTGACCAGACTGCGACTCCTCCCGCACCTCAGGAGCACCAGGGATCGTCGTCACCGCACCACCCGCAGCAGGCTCCGACGACGCACCAGGAGCAGCAGTCGGCGACGCCACCGGCTCCCCACCAACCTCCACGATCCCCAGGATCGGCAGATCCACCCCCGGAATCCGCACCTCACCAACCGGCGTACCCGGCGGCACATCCAACGTCACCGTGATCACCGCACCACCCAACAACGTGACCTGAAAGGTCCGCGGATCAGCGTTGGCCGGCCCCACGGCAGAGCCAAAGCCCACCGCGACCACGCCCGCGACACCCAGCCCACAAAGAAGCTTTCGCTGCACCTGTACCCGCCCTCTCGACCCGAACCGTGCGGACAGTATGTCCGAACACGATGTTGCGAAGCAACACCGTAGGGGAACGCGCGAAGCCCGGTCGCAGGACCGGGCTTCGTGAACAGTGCCCCCGGAAGGAATCGAACCTTCAACCTTCGGATTAAGAGTCCGCTGCTCTGCCAGTTGAGCTACAAGGGCGTCGCTCAAGTGTAGCCGTCCACCGCCGGCGACGGCGGTTCGACGGACCTGCCGACCGTCTCAGCCGGCGGCGGCGCCCTGCGTGGCCTGCTGGGTCGCCTGCGTCTTGGCCGACTCCAGCTGGGCCTTGATCTGCTCCCGGTCCTCCTTGGGCGCGAGCTCGATCGCCTTGTCCTTCGCCAGATCGCCCTTGCGGGTCTGCCCGGCGGCGTAGGAGTAGGTGGCGAGCTGGGCGAACAGCTGCGGCGTCGGCTCCCGGGCGTCGACGACGATCTCCATCGCCTGCACGGCCTTCGGCAGCTTGTTCAGACCGATGAACGCCTGGACCATGAGGTTGGCGACCTGGTCGTCGGGCTTCTCCGGCTTCAGCGCCAGGTACTTCTCCCAGGCGGTCTCGCTCTTGCGCAGCTCGGTCAGGCCACCCTGGGTGAAGGCACCGGAGTTCTGGTTGAAGTTCTCGCCCGTGCCGGCCTGCTGGAAGCGGAGCTTGGCGAGGCCCGCCCAGGACACGGCGTCCTGCGGGTTGACCGCCACGCGCTTCTCGGCGGCGTCGATCCGCTCCGAGTAGATGTCCTCCACCGCGGTGCCATCACCGCTCACCGCGTCGAAGAGGCCACCCTGCACCTCGCCTCCGATGCCGAACAGGACCAGACCGCCGCCCAGGAGCAGGGCCAGCGACGAGTAGATCACCTTGATGGCGCGGCGGCGGCCTTTGCCGCGAAGATCGAACAACATGGTGCGCCTAGGGTAGAGCGTGTGGCGTCATCGGCGCGTCACGCTCCGGACGCCGGACGCGGGGGCGTGCCCTCGTCCGGTCCGCCGTCGCTCGCGTCGCGCTGCGCCTGCATCGTGGCGAGGTCCGTCTCGGTGAAGAAGTCCTCCTCGTCGATGAAGACGTCCTCGTCCCCGACGGCGTCCGGTCCGTCGTGGTCGGGGTCGTCGTCGTCCAGCCGCTCGAGGTCGTCGTCACCGTCGTCACCGTCGTCACCCCACTCGTCGCGCCACTTCGCGAGCGTCGTGGTCTGCGGACGGTTGCGGTTGAAGAGGAACGCGAGCCAGATGCTGGCTTCGTAGAGGAAGAGCAGCGGCGCCATCGAGAGCAGCATCGTGATCGGATCGGTGCCCGGGAGCAGCATCGCGACCACAGCGATGATCAGCAGCGAGTAGCGGCGGTTCTTGCGCAGCTGCATCGGCGTCACGAGACCGGCCCGGGTGGCACCGAGGATCGCCACGGGGAGCTGGAACAGCAGGCCGAGCCCGGCCAGGGCCAGGACCGCGAACTTGTAGTAGTCGTTGGCTTGGACCAGGACGTTGAACGAGTCGCTGTTGAAGTTCTGCAGGAACTCCGTGGCCGGCGGGAGCACGACGAAGTAGCCGAAGGTCACGCCGGTGTAGAAGAGGACCGGGACCATCGACATCAGCGGCAGCGCGACCTTGCGTTCCTCCGGCCGGAACGCGGGGAGCACGAACGCGTAGAGCTGGTAGAGGATCAGCGGCAGCGCGAACAGCAGCGAGAAGTAGAGCGCGACCGTGATGGTCGTCATGAACGGCTCACCGACCCGCAGGGTGACCGGCTGGTTGCCCTTGGTGATCGGCATGTCCGCGATCGCCGCGGCGGCCGCCCGGCTGGACGCCTGCAGGCGCGCGCGCGAGGCGGCGCTCAGGCCGAGCTCCGGGTCCGCCAGTGCCCGCGCCACCTCGGCGTTCTGCACCCCGATGGCACGGACCGCGAGCTGGGTCTTCTGCAGCTGGCCCGGAAGGCCGCGACCCTTCTTCAGCGACGTCTCGGTCGCCCGCTCCAGCGGGTCGTTGAGGATGCTCAGCAGCGCGCCGTTCTGCCAGGCGCAGACCATGAAGGCGACCAGCAGGACCGACGCGCAGACGATCAGCCGCGAGCGCAGCTCGTCGAGGTGCTCGACGAGGCTCAGCCGATCCTCGTGCCCGATGGCACGCTTGAGCGTGGAGGCGGCCATGTGGCGGTGGGCGGTGGACCTTCGGGGTGGTCGGCCGGACTAGGAGCCGGAGACCCGGGCGTCGTCGGCCTGGGGCGCGGACTCGACGGCCTCCGCCTTGCTCAGCTCGGGACGGCCGAGCGCCTCGTGGGCGTCGTCGTCGTCGTCGTCCTTGCTGCTGCCGGAGATCGAGTCCTTGAACTCGCGCATGCCGGTGCCGAGCTGCCGACCGAGGCCCGGGAGCTTCTTGGGTCCGAAGATGACGAGCACGATGACCAGCACGATGGCCAGTTCGAGGGGTCCGATGTTGGGCATGGAATTCGGTTCCGTTCCGCGTGGGGGTCGGTTGAAGCGTAGCGCCGGGGCGTCGAAGCGCATCTCCGGGCAACTACTCCTCAAGTCTCAGGGTGACGCCGCCGATGAAGAGAGCGTCAAAGGAACTGCGAAATGGCACGAGACACGGATCATCACCACTACGTTCGCAAGGTCGTCCTCCCGTCCGGGAAGACGATCGAGGTCGTCTACTTCGAGGACCAGGTCGTCCACTCGGAGTCGGTCGCCGCGACACCCGCCACGCGCACCGTCGAGACCCCCGACGAGCTCCACGTCTGCGGCTCCTGTCGCAGCGAGCTGGTCTACCCGACGGAGTGGGCCGAGGCCGGCTCCCGCCATTGGGAGGTCGCACTGCGGTGCCCCAACTGCGAGTGGCAGGGCACCGGTGTCTTCGAGCAGGGCCTCGTCGAGCGGTTCGACGACGAGCTCGACCGCGGGACGCAGCAGGTCGTCGACGACCTGAAGCGCCTGCTGCACGCGAACATGGAAGCGGAGATCGAGCGGTTCGTCCGCGCGCTCCACGCAGGGCACATCCAGCCCGAGGACTTCTAGGCGTCGGTCAGGCGTAGCGGGACACCACGCCCGCCGCGATGAGGTCCAGTGCTCTGCGCTGGGCCTCCGGCAGTTCCGGGGGGATGTCGGCGCGTGCCTGCGCGACGAGTACCAGCGCCTGCCGTCTGGCCTCGTCAAGCGCACCCGTTGCCGCGATCGCGTCACAGACGCGCTCGGCCTCCTGCGGCGTCGTGATGCTGCGCGGATCGAGCGCGCCGAGCTCCGGGTCGCGGTCGCGCGCGACGATGAACGGCAGCGTGACGGTGCCGTCGAGCAGGTCGGTCCCGCGGTGCTTCCCGGTCCGCTCCGCCGGGCCGGAGACGTCGAGGACGTCGTCCAGCAGCTGGAACGCGAGGCCGATCCGGCGCCCGAAGCCGGCCAGGACGGCCGGGTCGGCATCCTCGTCGCCGGACTCCATGACCCCCAGGGCGCAGGCCGCCTCGAACAGGCGGGCGGTCTTCAGCTCGCAGCGCAGGAGGTAGCGCTCGAGCGGGACGGCGGCGTCCCAGGCGTCCGCGCGCTGCAGCAGCTCCCCGCGCGCCAGGCCGGAGCCCGCGTCGCTGAGGGCTCGAATGGCGTCGGCGCGGCCGGACTGCACGAGCAGCGAGAACGCCCGGGCGAAGAGCTGGTCACCCGCGCAGGTCGCCATCAGGCGTCCCGCCGCCGCGTAGACCGTCGGTGCCCCGCGGCGCAGCGGCGCGTCGTCCAGGACGTCGTCGTGCACGAGGGTCGCGCTGTGCACCAGCTCGACGGCCGCCGCGGCGCGGACGAGCGCCGCGGTGTCGCGCCCCGGAGCCGGCTCGCCCGCGGCGACCAGGACGAGCAGCGGGCGCAGCCGCTTGCCGCCGGCCGCGATCGTGGCGACGCCGTGGGGTGCAAGCTGCGGGGCGGTCGCGTGGGCCACGTCCCCCAGAAGGGATTCGACCTGCGCCATCAGAGGCCCGACGTGGGGGCCGGCCGCCTCCGCGATCGGCGCGGCCTCGGCGGCGAGCGCCGGGCTCACGCCCGCTTCTCGCCGACGTGGATCGCGATGATCCCGCCGGCGGTGAGCACGTACCGCACCGGGTCGAGGCCGGCAGCGTGCAGGCGGCCGGCGAGCGTGTGCGCGTCGGGGAAGCGCTTGACGCTGTTGGGCAGGTACTCGTAGGCCTCGGCGTCGCCGGCGACCTTGCCGATCATCGGGACGACACGATCGAACCAGAGCTGGAAGAACGTGGACAGCGGCGGCTTCGTCGGTGTCGTGATCTCCAGGACGACGACCCGTCCGCCGGGGCGCACGACGCGCGTCATCTCCCGCAGGCCCTGGTCGAGATCGCTGAAGTTGCGGGCGCCGAAGCCGACGGTGGCGGCATCGAAGCTGTCGGTCTCGTAGCCGAGCTCGAGCGCATTGCCGAGCTCCCAGGTCATCGCGGGCTTCTTCCGCCGCGCGAGGTCGAGCATGCCGGGCGAGAAGTCGGAGCCGATGACCGTGCCCTGCGGACCGACGCGCCCCGCCAGCTCGATCGCGAGATCGCCGGTGCCGGTCGCGACGTCCAGGACGCGGTCCCCCGGGCCGACGGCCGCGAGGTCCGCGGCGCGCGAGCGCCACTGGTGGTGGAGCCCCGCGGTCATGACGGAGTTCATGCCGTCGTAGAACCGCGCGATCCGGTCGAACATCGCCTGGACCTGCGGCTCCTCCAGTCGGCCGGCGGCGGGGCCGGTCGGTGGAGGCGTGGCGGTGGTGCTCATCGTCGTCTCCCGGCGCGCGAAGCGGCCCGGGCTACTTCTCTTCGGCCTTCAGCTGCCCGAGGAACTCGACCATCGCGTTGAACTTCGCCGGCTCCTTCTCCTTGAGGGAGCGGAACGAGGGCATGGGCGACGTCGGGTTGACGAGCGTCTGGGCGATCGCCTGCTTGGGCAGGCGCGCGGCGATCTCGGTCAGCTCCGGCCCGGGGCCGTCGTTGCCGTTCTCACCGATCTTGTGGCACGCCTCGCAGCCGACCTGGGCCACGACGAGCTTGCCGGCCTCGTACATCTCGACGGCCTGCGGGCCCTGGGCGATGATCCGCTCCGGGGTCTCCATGTCGATGCGGGTCGGGGGCCCGGCCTCGGAACCCAGGTACGTGAGGTAGCCCATGGCGCAGATGGTGAAGATGCCCGCCGTGGTGGCGATCGGGCGCTTCTCCGGCCGGCGCTCCGGCCCGCGGTCGTAGAACGGAAGCAGGAACAGCAGGATCATGCAGATCGTCGGCACGCCGATGGTGGCGAGCGGGACGAGCTCCGGCGGCTTGATGACCTTCAGCAGCTCGAAGAGGAAGAAGAAGTACCACTCCGGGCGGGGCGTGTACGTCGTCGTGGTCGGATCCGCCTTCGGGCCGAGCTCGGCCCCGAGGATCACCGACATCAGGATGATGGAGATCATGACCACGCAGGCCATGAGCGCGTCCTTCGCGACGGCGTAGGGGAAGAACGGCTTCCCCTGCGCCTTCAGGACGGAGTACTCGCGAAGGTACTGCTCCTTCTGCTGCTTGTTCACGCCTGCTCCTCGTCCTTCGCGGTGTACTTCTCCGCCGACACCCACGGGGGCGCTGTTGTGCCGAGCTTGGCGACCAGGTAGAGGTGGAAGCCGATCAGAGCGCCCAGGAGACCTGGCACGAGCAGCATGTGGATCGCATAGAAGCGCGACAGCGTCGTGGCCCCGAACTCCGGGCCGCCTCGCAGGAAGTCCGACAGGAACGGACCGACCAGCGGGCCCGTGCCGTTGATGTTGACACCGACGATCGTCGCCCAGTACGAACGCTGGTCGAACGGCAGCAGGTACCCGGTGAACGACATGGTCATCGTGAGGATGAGCAGGATGACGCCGATGACCCAGTTCAGCTCGCGCGGGTACTTGTACGCGCCGAAGAAGAACGTCCTGGCCATGTGGAGGAAGATCAGGATCACCATCACCGACGAGCCCCACTTGTGCATCCCTCGCACGAACTCGCCGAGGAAGACCACGTCGTTGACGTACCGCATCGACTCGTACGCGCCGGAGGCGGCGTCGGGCCGGTAGTACATGGCGAGGAAGACACCGGTCACGGCCTGGCTCAGGAAGGCGAACATCGTCGCCGAGCCGAGGGTGTAGAACCAGTTGGTGCCCTTGGGCACCTTGCGGAACATCATCCAGCGGCCGACGCCGGAGAGGCTCGTCCGCTCATCGACCCAGTCGATGGCGGTGATGCCGGCTTCCTTGGCGACATCGGCAGGACCCGGCTTGGGCTGACCCGGCCGCTTGGGCAGCGGGATCATCTTGTCCGGGATCGGAGGGAGGGGGAGCTTGAGCTTGGGCATGCGTGTCTCTACTCGTCGAGCTTCCGGATCGAGGGACGCGAGGGGTACAGGTACTGACCCACGCCGTCGAGCGGCTCGCCCGGGTCGCGGGGGGAGAAGCGGTCGAGCTCGTCGTTCACCGAGAAGCGCGGGCCGACCTCGACGCGACCCGCCTGGGTCGTGCGGGTGTAGAAGCGGTCCAGCGGGCGGACCGGCGGCCCGCCGTCGACCGCACCGGTGAAGTCGTAGACGCCGCCGTGGCACGGGCAGATGAAGCGCTCGGCGGCGGAGACGTAGCGGACCGGGCAGCCGAGGTGCATGCACCGGGTGGAGATGGCGACGATCTGGTTGTACTGATCGGCCGGCTCCTTGTCGATGTCCTCGTTGCGCTTGCGCAGGTAGACGGTCGACTTGCCGGCTTGGCCGACGCCGGTGACCAGGGTGATGGTCTTCGGGATGTACGTGTCGTCGGGCAGCTCGTCGAGGCCGATGACGTCCTGCCAGGGCTGGTCGATCTCGTCGAAGATCGGGCCGACGGCGAAACCGAGGGCGGGCAGCATGAACGCGGACGCCGCGACGGCACCCGCGGTGTGGGCGGTGCCGGTCATGAAGCGACGACGGGTGACCGTCTCGCCTTCGAACGCACCGGGGATCCCCCGGTCGAGTGTGGAGTTGGACTTCGTCTTCCTGCGGTCTTCGGACACTACGGCTCCTAGGCGCTGCGAACGCGTCGGGGTCTCGGTGAGACCGGGAACCTTATCGCTCGGTAAACGATAGAGGCCCCCTCGTCACCCGCGGCTTCGTTTCCGCTTCAGCGCGCCAGATCCTGCGCAAGCTGGCGCGCGGCTGTGCGGAGGGCGTCCGCGGCGGACGGAGAAACGGTTCGGGCCCGATCCTTCGCGTCCTCGAGGGCGGCGTCGGCGCCCCAGCCGAGGGCCGCGACACCGGCCTCCCAGACCGCGTCGGCCAGGTCCGCGTCCCCGGCGGCGTGGGCGCCTGCGCACAGCGCGATGACGTCCGTGAGCTCCCCGACGGCGGCGACCAGGCCGAGCTCGGCCAGCCGTTCCAGGCCGAGGGCGTACAGGCGGTCGCCGGCCAGCAGCGCGAGATCGGGGTCGTCGGTGGCGACCACCCGCGCCTCGTGCGGGCGGTGATGCAGCAGATAGCCCTCACGGACCGCCTCGACCACGAACGCGAGGTCCTGGGCGTGTTCGCCGGCCCGGGGCCCGCCCGCCGCGCGGGCGCCGAGCGTCGCCGTCGCCCCGATCGGCGGGTCGATCACGGCGGCGGCCAGCAGATCGCGGTCGGCGCGGGCCGCGGCCGCGAGGCGGACGAGGGTGGGATCGGCGGGTGAGGTCCTGGACGGCGACGCGTCGGGCCCGGGCCGCGTCGGGCTCACGCGACCTCGGCGAAGGCCGCAGCGGCGATCTCCACCGTCTTCTCGAGGTGCTCGGCAGTGTGCGCCAGGGAAGGGAACCAGGCCTCGAACTGCGAGGGCGGCGGGTACACGCCACGGGCCAGGAGCGCCCGGCACCAGGCCGCGTGGCCCTCGAGGTCGCACGCCTTCGCACTCTCGTAGTCGGTGACCGGCTCGGCCGAGAAGAACACGGTGACCAGGCCGCAGACCGACTGGACCTGGACCGGACGGTCGCCCGCCGCGTCTCGCAGGCCGGCCGCCAGGCGGTCGGTCGTCGACTGCAGCTTCAGGTAGGCCGCGTCGTCGAGCATCTTGAGGGTCTGCAGCCCGGCAGCGACCGCGAGTGGGTTGCCGCTCAACGTGCCCGCCTGGTAGACGTCACCCGCCGGCGCGATGTTCTCCATCAGGTCGCGGGAGGCGCCGTAGGCGGCCGCCGGCAGGCCACCGCCGATGACCTTGCCCATCGCCGTGATGTCCGGGAGGACGCCGGTGAGCTCCTGCGCACCGCCGCGCGCCACGCGGAAGCCGGAGATGACCTCGTCGAACACCAGGAGCGCGCCGTTCTGGGTCGCGCGGTCGCGCAGCAGCTCCAGGAAGCCCTCGTGCGGCGGGGTCAGGCCCATGTTCGCCGGGTAGGGCTCGGCGAGGAGGGCGGCGAAGTCGTGCTCCTCGGTCGCGCGGACCACGGCCTCGCCGTCGTTCCAGGGGACGATGATCGTGCCCGCCGTCGCGGCGACCGGGACGCCCGGGCTCGACGGTAGGCCGGCGGTCGCCAGGCCGCTGCCGGCCTCGGCCAGCAGCCCGTCGAGATGCCCGTGGTAGGCGCCGGCGAACTTCAGGAGCTTCTCGCGGCCCGTGGCGGCGCGCGCGAGGCGGATGGCGCTCATGGCGGCCTCCGTCCCCGACGAGGTCATCCGCAGCATCTCCACCGACGGGACGCGGCGGCCGACCTCCTCCGCGAGGTCCACCTCCCCGACGGTGGGGGCTCCGAACGTCGTCCCCTTGACCATCGCGTCCTGGACCGCGGCGAGGATCTCCGGGTGCGCGTGTCCGTGGATGAGCGGGCCCCACGAGCAGACGTAGTCGATGAAGCGGTTGCCGTCGACGTCGACGATCTCCGCGCCCTCGGCCCGGTCGATGAACAGGGGCGTCCGCCCGATCGAGCGCATGGCCCGGACCGGCGAGTTCACGCCCCCCGGGAGGTACTGCAGCGCGCGTGCGTAGTGGTCGACGCTCTTGGTGTCCCGCAGGGAGATCCCCATCTGACGGCTCAGACGCCCGCGTGCTCGCGTTCCCAGTTCTTGAAGTCGTCCGTGAAGTACAGGAGACGGATCTTCTTGAACTCGGTGGAGGAGTACAGCGTGGCGCGCTCGGTGATGCCGGTCTTCTCGGCGATCGTGTCGAGCACGGAGTCGCACTCCTCCTTGGAGCGGCCGTGGGCCATCGTGAAGACGGAGTACGGCCAGTCGGCGTAGGTGGGCCGCTGGTAGCAGTGGCTGATGCCGCGGAACGCGGCCATCTTCGGCCCGAGGTCGGCGATCTGGTCGTCCGGGACCTTCCACACGCCCATGCCGTTGGCGGAGAACCCGGCGCGACGGTGGTAGAGGATCGCCGCGACGCGCCGCAGGATGCCGCGCTCCTTCATGCCGCCCAGGTGGTCCAGCAGCTGCTGCTGGGTCATGCCCAGACGGGCTGCGGACTCGGCGTAGGGCTCCGGCACGATCGGCAGGTCGCCCTGGGTCTCGGCGATGACGCGCCGATCGAGCTCGTCGTACGGGACCTTCTCGAGCTCGACCGGGGCCTCGGCCACGCCCTGCTTGGAGAGCGATTCGGTGTCGCCGCTCATCTCGAGGTCCATCCGGATCTTGAAGAGCTTGAGCGTCGGGAGCTGGCGGATGGACTCCGCGCCGGTGAGCTCCTGCAGGAGGTCCAGGGTGCCCTGCAGCCCGAGCTTGGAGTCCTCCTCCACCGCGAGCGTGAACCACATGTTGAACTCATGGTTGCGCAGGTAGTTGTGGCTGACACCGGGATGCGAGTTGATGACCTTCGCGGGCCGCCACGTGTGCTCGGGGTCCACCTTCGCGGCGACGAGCATCGAGCCATAGCCGAGCGCACGCGTGTCGTAGATCGGGGTGACCTGGCGGATGATCCGGTCCTTCAGGAGCCGGGTGATCGTGTCCAGCAGGACCTGCTCGGTGCAGCCGGCCTTCTCCGCGACCCGTGCATATGGGTGGGTGTCGAGCGGGAACTGCCCCTGCATGAGGTCGAGGATCTTGCGGTCCAGGTCGCTCAGCGGGACGGCGGCCCCGTCGTTGCGCTCGCGGATCTTCAGCTTCGACGTATCGTCGGAGATTCCGTCGTTGGAGGGTGGCGTGGTCACGTCAGCCATATCGCGGCGTCCTTCGCGTGGTAGGTGATGACGACGTCCGCTCCTGCGCGGCGGATCGACGTCAGCGTCTCGAGCACGACGGCGCGCTCGTCGATGTGCCCGGCTGCTGCAGCCGCCTTGACCATCGCATACTCGCCGCTCACGTTGTACGCGGCGACCGGCAGCCGGGACGCCTCCTTGACGCGCCAGATCAGGTCGAGGTACGGCAGCGCCGGCTTGACGAGGAGCATGTCGGCGCCCTCCTGCACGTCCAGCAGCGCCTCGCGGACGCCTTCGTCCCCGTTGGCGGGGTCGAGCTGGTAGCTGCGGCGGTCGCCGAACGCCGGGGCCGAACCCGCGGCTTCACGGAACGGGCCGTAGTAGGCGCTGGCGTACTTCGTGCAGTAGCTGAGGATCGGGGTCGTGGCGAAGCCCTCGGCGTCGAGGCCCGCGCGAATCGCGCCGACGCGCCCGTCCATCATGTCGCTCGGGGCCACGATGTCCGCCCCGGCGCGGGCGTGCGAGACCGCGGTGGCGACGAGGAGCTCGAGGGACGCGTCGTTGTCGACGGTGCCGTCCGCCAGCACGTGGCCGCAGTGCCCGTGGTCGGTGTACTCGCACAGGCACACGTCGGTGATGACGAGCAGGTCCGGGTGGGCGGCCTTGATCGCGCGCGTGGCGATCTGGACGATGCCCTCGTCCGCGTAGGCCTGGGTCCCCTGCGCGTCCTTGTGCCCCGGGATGCCGAAGAGGAGCACGCCGCCGAGTCCGAGCCGGACCGCTTCGGCGCACTCGGCGACCGCGTCGTCGACACCCAGGCGGTCCACCCCGGGCATCGCGCCGATCGGCGTTCGCCCGTCCTCCTCGTGGACGAAGAGCGGGAGGACGAGGTCCCCCGGGGCCAGCGTGGTCTCGCGCACGAGGGAGCGCAGCGCGGGGGTCACGCGCAGGCGGCGGGGACGGATCTGCGGGAACGGCACGGTCCTTCGAGGGTAGCGCGGAGGTTTCCGGCAGCGACGGGCGGCGGCCTGCTTCGAGCGACGCGTGCTCCAGCGCGTCGCCTTCGGAGCGCGTGCTCCACACCCCGGGTCCGGGCCCCTCAGCCGACGTCGTGCAGCAGTGCGGCCTCGAGGTCACGCACGTGCGCCTGCAACGTGCGCGGGCTGTCGAACAGGTCCGGCATCTGCGTCCGGAGCTGCGCGAGACCGAGGTAGGCGCCGTAAGCGGCGGCCGCGCGGTGGCGGGCGACCGCCGGCGTCAGTCCGAGCTCGCGGAACGTCTGCTGCAGCAGACCGATCCGGGCGTCGGCAGCACGCGCGAGCGCGTTGGCGACCTCGGGCTCGTCGACGGCGGCGAGCAGCCGCACGATCACGGTCGGCCGCAGCTCCAGATAGGCGAGCCGCATGAGCCGGTGCAGGCGCTCGCGCGGATCGGCGATCGCCCCGAACTGGTCGACCTGCGCCTGCACGAACCGCACCTCCCACGCCGCCAGCGTCGCGCGCACGAGCGCCGGCCGGTCGGCGAAGTGGTGGTAGAAGCTGCCCTTGGTCACGCCGAGCCGCCGGGCGAGCGGCTCGACCGCGACCGCGGCGAGCCCGCCCTCCTCGATGGCCGAAAGCGCGGCCTCCACCCAGTCGGCGGGCTCCTTCCTGCTCACGTGGCGATCGTCGCAGGCTCCCCGTGGGTCAGCCAGGTCGGGGCGACGCCGCCCGCGGCACCGAACGCCTTCTCGATCGCCGGCCGGCCCTGACGGAAGTGCTTCCACCCCTCGTAGTGGATCGGGATGACCGTCTTCGGGTTCAGCAGCTTCGTCATCTCGACGCCCTCGGCCGCGTTCATCGTGTACCGCAGCGGGCCGGACAGCCACGGGAAGGTGACGCCGCCCAGGTGCAGGATCGCGGTGCCGACGTCGAGCTTCTGCGGGACCTCCTTGACACCGTCGTAGAGCACCGTGTCGCCGGAGATCCACACGTCGCCTTTGGTCTGGCCCTCCCAGCGCAGCGCGAAGCCGATGACGTGGCCGACGATCGGCTTGCTGCCGGGCGGTCCGTGACGGCACGGGGTGGCGATGACCTCGATCGGCGTCTTCCCGGGCGCCTCGAGCGTCGTGCTCTGCCACGGGACGAGGCCGATGGTCGTCCCCCCCAGGCGTCCGGCCCCCGCGACCGTGGTGATGACGGTGCCCGCGGCGGGGAGCAGCTTGCGACCCTCCGCGTCCAGGTTGTCGTCGTGGTGGTCGTGGCTGACGAGGACGGCGTCGATCGGCCCGACGTCCGCGGCCGCGATCGCCGGACCGGCGAGCTTGCGGGAGTAGGTCCCCCAGCCGAAGAAGTACCGGCCTCCGGCGGGGTCGAAGGTCGGGTCGGTGAGGATCCGCCAGCCGGCGGCCTCGATCAGCAGCGTCGGGCCGCCGATGTGCGTGATCGTGATCTCGGAGCTCATGGGTGGACCATACGGTGCCGTATGGTCAGAGATCAAGCCGGTCGCGCGCGCCACTCCTCGACGGTCATCGCGAAGATGCGGTGGTCCTCCCAGACGCCGTTGATCTGGAGGTAGCCGAGCGCGAGGCCCTCGGCGCGGAGGCCGCACTTCTCCACGACACGCAGCGATCGCTCGTTGTGCGGCATGACCGCCGCCTGGACGCGATGCAGCGCGAGCTCGTCGAAGGCGAACCGCAGCGCCAGGAGCACTGCCTCGGTCGCGTGCCCGCGGCTCCCGGACGCCTGGTCGACCCAGTAGCCGATCGTCGCGTTGCGCCAGGAGCCCAGGACGACGTTGGACACCGCCACCCGCCCGATGAGCCGGTCGACGTCCCCGGTCGTGTCGACGATCGCGAGGCCGTAGCCCTGTCCCGTGGTCCACGCCTCCCGGTCCAGCCGCAGCTCCCGCGACTGCCCGTCGGCGGTGTAGAAGCGCTCCTCGCGGGTTGACTCGTAGGGCTCCAGGAACTCCCGGTTCACCCGCCGCAGCGCGAGCAGCTCGTCGAGGTCGCGGGCGGCGAACGGACGAACGGCGGTGCGGTCCCCCTCGAGGCGGATGCGCGGGCTGATCGGACGGTTGAACGGCACGGCGGACGGCAGCCTGCCACGTCAGGCGAACCGGCGCAGCGCGAGCCGCGCAACCGTCGCGTAGGCCGCGGTGAGCGCGACGAGGTGCGCCAGCGCCGCTCCGAGGCCGCCGGCGTCGTTGACCGCGCCGTCGACCGCCGCGAGTGCCGGCTTGAACGGGAAGAGGGCGCTGACGACGCGGATGACGTCGAAGAGGCCGTCGCTCACCGCGCCGCTGGGCACGAGTGCGAGGAACGCGATCGGCAACGACAGCAGGAAGGCCAGAAGGGAGGCGGCCCGCACCTCGCGGGCGAGCGCACCGAGCGCGACGCCCATCGCGCCGAAGGCGAGTGCGCCCGCCGTGAGCGCCGGGACCCACAACGGCGCACGACTGCCGTCCAGCGCGACGAAGATCGAGAGGCCACCGAGCATCACGAGCGTCACCACCAGCGAGCAGAGCGCCGCCAGGGCGATCTTCTCGACCACCAGCGTGGTCCGGGACACGAGCCCGCGCACGAGCCTGCCAAAGGCGTGCTCCTCACGCTCCAACGCGAGCATCCCGGACGCCAGCAGCACCGTGACGAACATCAGCGAGATCGTCACGGCGACGGCGATCGCGAAGCGGTCCAGCGGCGTGCTCGCGCCGTCCAGCGTCGTCTGCCTGACCTTGATCGGCTCGCCGATCGCGCCGAGGATCTCGTCGGAGAAGTCGAGGTTCTCGATGGCCAGTCCGGCGAAGCGGATGACCTGGTCCAGGGCCGGACGGCCGGGGTCGCCGGCGGGCAGAGCGGCACGGACCCCCTCGAGCACCTGCTTGGTCCGCTCCAGCCCCAGGACGTCGAAGCCCTGGCCGAGCACCCGGAAGCTGCCGCCCCGCAGGAGGATGTCGAGGTAGCCGCCGCTGATCTTCGTCAGCTCGTCCGACAGCGCCTTGTTGGCGTCCGCCAGCCGCGCCTTGATCGTCGACTCGACGTACTCGGCCTTGACCGGGTCCTCCTGGTTGTAGATGACCTCGAGCTCGGGCAGCTCCGGACTGCCCGACAGCGCGAGCGCGTCGCGCAGCTTCTCGGTCGCGTCCGGCGGGACGATGAGGGCGCCGAGCACCTCGCCGTCGCGGACCATCCGGATCGCCTCCGCCCGCGTCTTCACGCGGATCGGCTCCACGGACTCGAACAGCTCGTCGGCGAAGCCCGCCGCGTCGACCGTCTCGCCGCCGAGCGAGAACTCGGTCTGTCCCGCGGGCACGTTGTTGACGAACGCGATCGTCGGCTTGTCGGGCCCCTTGGACAGGGCCAGGCCGATGAGCACGCTGATGATCACCGGGTAGGCGACGAGCAGCGCGACGAGCAACGGTGAGCGCCGCAGGATCTGCAGGTCCTTGATGAGGAGCCAGCGCATCGGTCTCCTAGTGCCCCCGCTCGCGCAGGAACCGCACGAAGGCGGCCTCGAAGTCGCGCTCGCTCCCGCCGACCTCGGCCGCCAGGGCGGCCGGCGAGCCGTCGAACAGCAGCTCGCCGTCGGCGAGGACGAGCACCGTGTCGGCGAACCGCTCCGCCTCCTGGACGTTGTGGGTCGAGAACACGACGGTGGTGCCGGCCTTGGCGAGGCCGGTGATGAACTCCCACAGGCGCTCGCGCTGACGCGGGTCCAGCGACGACGACGGCTCGTCGAGGAGCAGGACCGGCGGGTCGGCGAGCAGGCCGATCGCGATGTTGACCCGTTGCTGGTTGCCGCCGCTGAGGCGGCCGAGCTCCTCGCCGGCCCGATCCTGGAGCCCGGTCTGCTCGAGCATCCGCAGGACCACCGCGTCGGGGTCGGCGACACGCTCCAGGCGGGCGAACAGCAGGAGGTTCTCGCGGACCGACAGCTTGCGGTAGACCGCGGGCTGCTGGGGCACCCAGCCGACCTCGGCGGGCGGGCGGCTCACGGTGCCGGACGTTGCGGGCTGCAGACCGCCGAGGATCGACAGGAACGTCGTCTTGCCGGCCCCGTTGGGACCGATGATCGCGACCACCTGCCCGGCGGACGCGGAGAACGAGATCCCGCGCAACGCCTCCCGCTCGTCGTACCGCTTGACGACGCCGTCGGCGGCGATGGCGGCTGTGGCAGCAGGGGCGGTCACGCATGCGGGAGACTAGAGAGGTGACCGACGCCACGATCCTCTTCGTCGGAGACGTCGTCGGCGCCCTCGGCCGCCGGACGCTCCTGGGGATGCTCCCCAAGCTCCGGGCGCAGCACGCGCCGACGTTCGTCGTCGTGAACGCCGAGAACGTGGCCGGGGGCCTGGGCATCACACCGAAGATCGCCGATCAGCTGTTCGACTCCGGCGTCGACGTGATCACGCTCGGCAACCACACCTACCATCACCGCGAGGTCCTCCCGTACCTCGACGCGACCGAGCGGATCGTCCGACCGGCGAACTTCCTCAAGCGCCAGCCGGGTCACGGCGCGTGCGTCGTGGAACGCGACGGCGTGAAGCTCGGCGTCCTCAACCTGCAGGGCAACGTCTTCCTGCAGTCGGGCCGTCACGCGTTCAGCGAGGCGGAGACCGAGGTGTCCCGGCTGGAGGCGGAGTGCGACCACGTCCTCGTCGACTTCCACGCCGAGGCGACCAGCGAGAAGGTCGCCATGGGCTGGTACCTCGACGGGCGGGTCACCGCCGTCGTGGGAACGCACACGCACGTGCCCACGGCGGACGCCCGCGTCCTGCCCGGCGGCACCGCCTTCTGCACGGACGTCGGGATGACGGGCCCTCGGGGCGGCGTCATCGGGGTGAAGAAGGAACAGGCGATCGAGTCGCTGGTGACGCAGATGCGCGTGCGGTTCGAGACGAGCGAGGACGACCCGTGGATCAACGCGGTCGTCGTGCGGGCCTCGGCGCCGCGCCGGGCCGACTCGATCGAGCAGGTGCTCCTGCCCTGGAAGCCCACCGGCGGCTGACGGCGGTGGGCACCGTCAGACGGCCGACCGCCGGAGCGCGAGCATCGCGGCCGCCATCGCGGCCACCAGCACGAGGTTGCGTGCCGCGACGAGGGTGATCTGCGTGTCGGAGGCGGCGACGAGGGCGAAGTAGGTGCCCGGGAAGTAGCCGAGCGTGAGGACCGCGGCTGCAGCGACGAGACCGGCGACGACGCGGTCGCCGCGGGTCCATGCGAGGGCGGCGAGCGGCAGCAGCCAGATGAGGTACTGCGGGGAGAGCACCTTCCCGAGCGCGACGAACGCCAGGACGGCCGCGAGGACGGCGCGCTGGACCGCGTCCGGACGGTCGCGGGCGTTGCGCAGCCCGGCGCCGACCGCGACCAGCGCGAGTGCGAGCGCCCCGACGAACCCCAACGCGATGAGGTCGGCCGGTCCGCCGTCGAGGCCGTTGCTCTTGAAGCGGTCGGGCCGCACGGGATCGCCGGTGACGTACGAGTCCCCGAGGACCCACAGGACGGTCGCCGGCGTCGACTCGAGCTGGACCGGGCGCTCGAGGTGGAAGCGGAACTGGTCGACGAACCCGTCGCCGGCGAACGGCAGGCAGATCGTGGCGAGCACGACGACGAAGACCGCGGCGGCGCGCGCGGCGTCCCTCCGTCGTCCGGTCGCCTCGAGATGGACGAGCACGAGGACGGCGGCCAGGACCGGGAACAGCTTCGTCGCGGTCGCCGCCGCCAGGATCGCGAGCCCGGCCGACGGGCGCCGCGCCGCCACGAGCAGGCCGGCGAGCAGCAGCGCGACGGGAACCAGGTCGAACCGGGTCCGCAGCAGCGCGCCGGTGTAAAGCGGCAGCAGCACGCAGAGCCACGCCGCCCGCCGCCCGCCGAGGGCGCCGACGAGCGCCTGAACCGCGAGCGCCGCCACGAGCATGAGCAGGCCGAACCGCCACTCGTACGCCGCTTCCGAGACCCCGCCGAGCCCCGGCAGGAGGAGCGGTCCGAGGGCGAGCGGCGGGTACTCGAACCCCAGGTCGGCGTACGGGTGCGCGCCACCCAGGACCCCGTCGGCGTAGCCGCGGTAGACGAACAGGTCGCTGATCGAGTCGTCGGCGAGCGGGCCCAGCGTCGTGACCAGCGCGAACGTGAGCGCCAGCGCGGCGGACGGCGCGAGTGCCCGCGCGCGCCCGGCGGTCACGCCGGGGAGGTCGACGGGACCGCCGGTCTGGTCACCGGCTGCGCAGCCGGGACGGGCCGCGGTTCGGCGGGCGCCGTCACGAGCTCCCGCCCGAGTCCGGCGAGCAGCACCAGCGGGGCGACCCACGCGAGGTAGAGGTAGAACCAGTGGGTCACGCCCAGCTGCAGCCCGAGGAGGATCGCGGCCGCGCACGCGGTCAGGCCGACGAGGTCGCGACGACGGGGCAGGAAGGGCAGCGACAGGGCGAGCGCGACCGCGACCGCCTGCCAGAGGTGCTGCAGGCCCTCCAGCTCGTACATGCCCCAGATCGAGAAGGGCGAGCCGCGCTCCGCCTGGAAGCCGACGGTACGGTCGTACATGGTGCCCAGCGACTCGCCGCCCAGCAGGATCGGCGCCATCGCCAGCAGGGCGACGGGCACGAACGCCAGCGCGAACCGCGGGGCCCGGCGCAGGCCGCCGTCGTGCACCGCCAGGAGCGGCACGAGGGCGAGCGTCGCGAACTTCGTGAGACCCCCGAGCGCGGCCGCGACCCCCCGGCGACCAGGCCCGGATGCGAGCAGCGCCGCGAGGATGAACACGGTGACGAGCGTGTCGTTCGTGCCGGTGTTCATCGCGTACAGCGTGAACGGGTAGGCGGCCCAGCCGTAGGCGAGCGCGATGCCCAGCGACGGCCCCCGGACGCGGCGGCCCAGCAGGAACAGCAGGACGAGCGCCGCGAGGTCGAAGAAGACCGACGCGGCATGCGCCGCCGGCAGGTCGTCCCAGCGCCCGCTCCACGGGAGCGCCTGCTCGAACGGCACGTAGGCCGCGTAGACGACCGGCCCGTAGGTGTCGCCGTGCTCGTTGTCCTTCGGGAACGAGCCGTAGATCGGCTCGCCGTCGACGAGCTTCTGCGCCCCGATCACCCCGGCGTAGCCGACGTCGATGACGTTCGAGCTCGTCACGTTGAGCCCGATGCGGAAGCCGACCAGGAAGATCGTCGCGATGGCCAGCCAGGTGGCCGGCACCAGCAGCGGGACCCCGCCGGTCGTCGCCGGTCCGGCGGGCTCCTGGCCATGTGGCGGGCGCAGCCCGATCCACAGCATGCGGATCAGCAGGTAGACGAGCAGCGGGTAGACCAGCGGCACGCTCGTCTCGATCTGCGCGTCGTTGAAGTACGCCACCGACACGCCGAACGCGGCCAGCACCAGCAGGTCGAGGTGCACCATCCGCCGCCAGCGCCGCGGCTGGAGGAACGGGACGACGAAGAGCACGGTCAGCGGGATCCACACCCACGGCGAGTTGACCTTCCGACCGAACGCGCCGGGGTAGCCGCGCGCCATCGTCCAGGCGACCTGGTGACCGGTCCACGCCTCCTGGACCTTCGCCGAGCGGTCGTCGATGGTGACCTGCGCGATCTCCTTCGGCGGCGTGCCCGGCAGGTAGTAGCCGACCTGCCAGCGGTCGGGGCCCTTGAGGTACACGCCGGGATAGACGCCCCTGCGGCCGCGGATCTCGTCCGCGACCTTCGGCACCGCCTTCGCGAGGTCGATCGCCGCGTAGCCGTCGAGCCGGTGGCCTGCGGGCCGCTGGTCCAGGACGCCGGGCGGGACCAACTCGTCCCGCTGCGAGGAGGCGGTCGCGACGGTCGGCCTTCCCGGCGCGACCGTCGTCGTCCCGGTCTGCTCCGGCGCCGCCGCGACGGAGCCCGCCTGCTGCGCGACCGCGGGCGAGGGGACGGGCGCGGCGACGGCGAGGCCGGCGAGCAGCGTCGCGACCCCCGCGGCGATCCGGCGCCGGCGGACCACGACGCCTACCGGAAGCTCCAGAGCTTGTTGCCGACGAAGTTGAACGGCGTCGCGACCACGATCGCGACGGCCTGTGCGAAGAGCTCGGGCGAGTCGGCGAGGACGACCATCGCCTCGAGGACCGCGAAGCTCACCAGGAAGGCGCCGATGCTGACCACGAAGAACCGCGCCGCCTGGAACCCGGCGTGCCCGTCACCGGCATCGAAGGTCCAGTGCCGGTTCCAGAAGAAGTTGTTCGCCACGGCGACGAGGAACGCGAGCACCGCCGCGACGCGGTAGTCGAAGCCCGCTCCGTGGACCGCGGCCGCGAAGACCCCGAGGTTGACGACGTACCCGCTGGCGCCGACGGCGCCGAAGCGGACGAGCTCCATCCAGTTGGCGGGCTGCCGAGCGGCGGCGCGCAGGCGCCCCGTGGTGGGTGCTTGCGCGACCGGCTCGGTGTGCGCGACCTCGGTTCCGGGGACGGACATCTGCTCTCAGGGTACCCAGGCCTCAGGGATCGAGGCCGAAATGGCGCAGGGTCATCGGCGTGATGTCGGCGATCGACCACCCTGACCAGCGACCGTGCTCCGGGGCGCCGCGGCCGGGCAGCGGATCGACGCCGCAGAAGACGAGCGCACCGAGCGAGTCGTCGGCGTGGAGCGACCCGTGGGATCCCGCGTCCACGTGGTCGCTGTCCCCCCAGTCGGGGAACTCGCGGCCCGCCGCCGCCGAGAGCAGCACGTCGCCGGAGGTCTCGCACGACAGCGCCGCCCAGATGCGCGCGAGCGCGTCGGGGTACCCGTCGCTCCAGATCCGGTCGCCGTCGACCTGCAGGCCCAGCACGTCCAGGTCGCCGTCGACGATCCAGGACTCGCCGCGGGTGTCCCGGACACCCGCTCCGGGCGCGAAGCGCAGCTCACCGGTCGGGACGTCGCCGCCGTTGCCGGCCCCACGGGCCACCGCGGCGGTGCCGTCGGACGCACGCCACATCACGACGTCCACCCCGTCGATCCCGCGGGCGGTCGCGACGAGCCGCGGGACCAGGGCCGCGCGTGCCTCGTGGACCAGGGCGTAGACCATCGCGCTGCGCTGCGCCGGGCACAGTGCGATCTCCGCCCGCTTCGGACGCGCGCCGTTGGCGGGCAGGACCGCGTAGTCGGCGAAGCCCTCGAAGAAGTCGATCCGCTTCTCCACGAGGGCGTGCGAGTGGTCGGCGACGACGATCACCGCGTGCTCGGCGAGGAACCGGTCGATCCCGCCGCCCGCGTGGACCAGCCGCTCGAGCTGGCGGTCCGCCTCGGCGATCGAGGTGACCTGTGCGTCCGGGCCGTGCTCGTGGGAGTGCGTGTCGTTGTCGGGCAGCGAGAACAGCAGGAAGTCGAAGAGGTCGTGCTCGACCAGGTACGCGCCCACGCATCCGGTGTGCTGGTCGCGCAGGCCCGGCATCCCGAGCCGCGACCAGCAGCCGGTCTCGCGGCTCGCGTAGAGATCGGCGTAGAACAGCTCGCCCGGGCCCATGACCGGTCGCCGGATGACCGTCGTCGCCAGGCGGCTGAGGGGCGACTCCTTGGAGGGCTGGTGCTCGTGCCGGCCGCGGTAGAAGAGGTAGGTCGTGCCCGCGGTCCGCAGCCCCGCGTCGTCGAGCCGTTCGAACACGGTCGGCACGTCGGCTGGCAGGTGCTCGTGGTTCATCCGGTAGATGAGGTCGCCGAGCTGCTTGGCGATCCCGATCCGCCGGACGGCGCCAAAGCTCGAGCCGTACTCGACGTACCGCTTCTCCTCGCGGTGGTACCAGTTCATCGAGGCGATGCGGTGCTCGTCCTGCCGGCGCCCGGTCGCGATCGTCGCCGCGCAGCACGGCGTCACCGACGGGAACGCGGCGCAGCAGTCGTCGACGTACGTGCCGCGCTCCATCAGCGTCTGCAGCAGCGGCGCCCGCCCGTCGGCGACCGCCTTCTCCAACGCGCTCGGCTTCAGGCCGTCGATGACCGCCAGGACGAGCTTGCGCGGGCGCTCCGGGCGGGTCGCAGCCGTCACTTCAGGATCCGCAGCCCAGCGTACTTCTCGCCCTCGCGGCGCCGCCCCTGCAGGTAGAGGTAGCCGAGGCCGAGCACGCCGAGCAGGCCCAGCGGAGGGAGCGCGATCGCGGCGCCCGCCAGGACGACCGCCGCGCCCTCCGCGTACAGCGGGAGCGTCGTCGCGGTGCCCTGGTCCAGCCGCGCGCCCGTGCGGGCGAGCAGCTGACGGGCCGCGGCGCCGGCGATCAGGGCCGCGACCACGCCGCCGACGATGCCCGGCCACCAGGTCGCGAAGCGGTCGTCGAGCGACCCGGCGAAGAGCAGCGCGCCGAGCACGATGCCCACCCCGGTCAACGCGGTCTGCACCCGGGGCCCGGGCACCATGTCGCGCAGCTGCACCAGGAGTGCCGCGACCAGGGCCGCTGCGAGCACCGCGAGGAACCAGGGCGCCTCGAGGAACGCGAAGTCCGTGTCGTCGAAGTCGAGGCCGAGATCGGCGGTCGCGCAGAGCCCCGCCACCAGCGCGGGGAGGAACGGACGGAGGCCGGCGGCACCGGCGAGGCCGGCACCCTGGAGGCTGTCGAGAAGCGCACGCATGAGGTCTTGGAGGATGCCCGCGGCAGCGGGACCGCTACCGTTCCAGGCCGCATGACCATAGAGGAAGAAGGTCCGCGCCCCGGGCGCGGCGAACCGAAGGACATGCCCCACCGCATCGGCTCCGGCGCATCCGGCCGCACGCCCCAGGGCTCCGCCAGCCGCGACCTCGAGCGGTACGCGGGGCTGTTCGCGCAGCGCACGAAGGCGATGAAGTCGTCGGCGATGCGCGACCTCATGGCGATCACCGAGCGGCCCGAGGTGATCTCGCTCGCCGGCGGCCTCGCGGACACCTCGACGTTCCCCGCCGAGGACTTCGCCCAGATCATGTCGATGGTCGCAGCCGAGGGCACCGCCCGCGCCCTGCAGTACGGCCCGACCGAGGGGATCGCCGAGCTCTCCGACGCGATCGCCGAGGTCATGGCGGCCGAGGACACCTTCGTCGACCCTGGCGACATCCTCGTCACGACCGGCGGCCAGCAGGTCATCGACCTCGTCTGCAAGACGCTCGTCGACCCGGGCGACGTGATCGTCGCCGAGGCGCCGACCTACCCGGGCGCCATCCCGACCTTCGCGGCCTACCAGGCCGACCTCCGGCAGATCGAGATCGACGCCGAGGGCATGCGGATCGACCTGCTCGAGGAGACGCTCGACGCGCTCGCGAAGGAGAACCGCCGCCCGAAGTTCATCTACACGATCCCGAACTTCCAGAACCCGGGTGGCGCCACCATGTCGGCGGCCCGCCGCCGGCGTCTGGTCGACATCGCGCAGGAGCGCGAGTTGCTGATCCTGGAGGACAACCCCTACGGCGTCCTGCGCTATGAGGGCGACCCGCTGCCGACCCTGTACTCGCTGGACGGCGGCGAATTCGTCATCTATCTCGGCACGTTCTCGAAGATCCTCTCCCCCGGCGCCCGCGTCGGCTGGGCCGCCGCCCCCCGTCCGGTCCTGCAGAAGCTGCAGGTCGCCAAGGCGGGGACCGACCTCTGTACCACGACGTTCTCGCAGCTGTTCATCTCCACGTACTTCCGTACCGGCCGCTGGCCCGCGTACATCGCGCAGATGAAGGATCTCTACCGGCGCCGGCGCGACACGCTGCTCGACGCGCTGGCCGCCGACTTCCCGGCGGACGCGACGTGGTCCCATCCCGCCGGCGGACTGTTCGTGTGGGCGACGCTGCCCGACGGGCTGGACACCACCGACCTCCTCGCCAAGGCGCTCTCGCGCAACGTCGCGTTCGTCCCGGGCCGGGCCGCCTACCTCGACGGGCGGGGCGGCACGTCGATGCGGCTGAACTTCTCCGGCGTCGGCGAGCAGGACCTGCACGAGGGCGTCCGGCGCATCGGCGAGGTCGTCGCGGAGCAGCTCGATCTGCTCGACACCCTCACGGGCCGGCGCCGCAGCCACCTCCCCGCGCCCCGGGCGGAGAGCGCGCTGCGCGCGCCGGACCCGGACCTCGCCGACGTCCTGCACCTCCCCAGGCGAGCGGACGACCCCGCCCGCCGCGGCGAGCGGAGCTGAGCACCGTGAGCGACGGACTGACCGTGGCGGTGCTCAAGGGCGGCCGCTCGCTGGAGCGTGGCGTCTCGCTCGCTTCGGGCGCCCGCGTCGAGGACGCGCTGGAGCGACTGGGGCACCGGGTCGTCGGGCTCGACGTCGGCCACGACCTCGTCTCCCGCCTGCGCGGGATCGCGCCCGATGTGGCCTTCGTGGCGATGCACGGGCGCGACGGTGAGGACGGCACCGTGCAGGAGCTGCTCGAGGTCCTCGGCATCCCCTACACGGGCTCGCCCGTCAGCGCCTGCATCCGCTGCACCGACAAGGTCCTCGCCAAGCACGCGATGCGCGACGCCGGGATCGCCACGCCCGACTTCCTCTCCTTCAACGAGACCGCCTTCAAGGAGCTGGGGGCCGCGGACGCGCTCGAGGCGATCGAGGAGCGGCTCGGCTTCCCGCTCGTGGTGAAGCCGGCCGACCAGGGATCGGCGCTCGGCATCAAGTTCGCCGCCGACGCGGCGGCCGTCCCGGGCGCACTGGTGGCCGGGTTCTCCTACTCGACGAAGATCCTGCTGGAGCGCCATGTCCAGGGCTCGGACCTCGCGGTCTCCGTGCTGGGCGACGTCGCGCTCCCGGTCGTCGAGGCGATCCCCAACGACGCCGAGGCCTACGACTTCGAGGCCCGCTACACGATCGGCCAGACCCAGTTCGTCTGTCCGGCGACGTTGCCGCCGCAGACCACGGCCCGCGCGCAGGAGCTCGCGCTGGCGGTCCACCGGCTGCTCGGCTGCTCCGGGTTCTCGCGAATCGATCTGCTGTGCGACGCGGCGACCGGAGAGCTGACCGTGCTCGAGGCCAACGCGGTCCCGGGGCTGACCGAGACGAGCCTCATGCCGCTCGCCGCCGAGGCGGCCGGCATCGGGTTCGACTCGCTGATCGCCCGGATCGTCGAGCTCGCGCTCGCCGACGCCTGACGGGACCTACTCCCCGCCGAGGAAGTCCTCCGGGCTGACCTGGTCCAGGAAGTCCTTGAACCGGTCGACGACCTCCTCGGTGTCCTCGACCTCGTGCTCGAACTCGATCGCCGACTCGGCGATGACCTCGTCCGCGGCGAAGATCGGGGCGCCGGACCGCACCGCGAGGGCGAGGGCGTCGCTGGGTCGCGAGTCGATCTCGACCTCGCGGCCGCTCACCGAGAGCGTGATGGACGCGAAGAACGTGTTGTCGCGCAGCTCGGTCACCTGGACCTTCGCGCACTTGACCTCGAGCTCCCCCAGCATGTCCACGAGCAGGTCGTGGGTCATCGGCCTCGGGGTCGTCGCCCCCTGGAGCTTCATGAGGATCGCCGCGGCCTCGGGGTGGCCGATCCAGATCGGCAGGAACTTGTTGCTGTCGACGGTCTTGAGCAGCACGATCGGCTGTTTGCCGACCATGTCGAAGCTCACGCCGTAGATGACCATTTCCTGCACAGACAGACTCCTCGGGACTCCGGAAGGTGCCACGCAGTATAGGCGCGGGGGCCGTCCGGACCCCTGGTCGGAGCCCGGGAGGTCCTGTAGCCTCGAGCGGGGGTCCGAAGGCGCAGTTCGACCCATCGAGTCCCCGTGTCATGCGTCGTCCCGACCAGGATCAGACACCCCCCATCGTGCCCGTCGTCCCGATCGAGCCGGAGGCGCTGCTCCTGGCGGTCGTGCACTCGATCGCGGACGCCGTCATCACGGCGGACGAGCACGGCGCCATCACCATGTGGACGGGCGGTTCCGAGGCGATCTTCGGCTGGACCGCCGACGAGGTGCTCGGCCTCCCGCTCACGACGATCGTGCCCCCGGAGCACCGCGACGCGCACCTGGCGGGCGTGGCGCGGGTACGGAGCGAGGGCGAGCAGCACGTCATCGGGCGCGGTCCGGTCACGCTGACCGGTCTGCGGCGCGACGGCACCGAGTTCCCGGCGGAGCTCACCCTGGCGACGGGCCTCCACGCGGGACGGCGGTTCTTCGCCGCAGTGATCCGCGACGTGACCGCCCGCCACGCGGTCGACGCGGAGCTGCAGATGGCGCTGAAGGAACTCGAGCGCTCCAACGCGGAGCTGCAGCAGTTCGCGTCGGTGGCCTCCCACGATCTGAACGAGCCGCTGCGGATCGTCGACGGCTACCTCGGGCTGCTGCGCCGACGCTACGCCGGCCAGCTCGACGAGACGGCCGACGAGTTCATCGGCTACGCCGTGGACGCCGTCGGCCGGATGCAGCGCCTCATCGACGACCTGCTCCGCTACGCGCGGGCCGGGGCGGGCCCGGCGGCTCGCTCGCCCGTCGACCTCGGCGGCCTCGCCGACGAGGCGATCGCGAGGCTGAGCGCGAGCATCGAGGCGGCGGAAGCGACGATCGAACTCGGCGACCTGCCGACCGTCGCCGCCGACGGTCCGCTACTGCGACAGGTGTTTCAGAACCTACTCGGCAACGCCGTCAAGTTCCGGCGGGACGACGTGCCGTGCATCGTGCGTATCTCCGCCGCGCGAGTCGACGGCGCCTGGGAGATCTCGGTGAGCGACAACGGCATCGGGGTCGACGACGACGCCACGCTACGCATCTTCGACATGTTCGGCCGCGGACGCGGCGCCGGGCGCGACCGCGCCGGCAGCGGCATCGGCCTCGCGCTCTGCAAGCGGGCTGTGGAGGCGCACGGCGGGGCGATCCGCGTCCTGCGCGTGACCGACGGTGGCTCGGACTTCCGGTTCACCCTCCCCGACCCCCCCGGCGGCGAGGGCATCCGCGCGTGAGCGCGCCCGCACCGCTGACCGTCGTCCTGTGCGACGACGTCCCCGAGCTACGCACCTTGATGCGGTTCGGCCTGGAGGAGGAGGGCGACCTGCGGATCGTCGGGGAGGCCGGTGACGCTGCCTCCGGCGTGAGCGTCGTGACGGCCCAGCAGCCCGACGCCATCCTCCTGGACCTCTCCATGCCCGGCATGGACGGTCTGCAGGCGATCCCGCTGCTGCGGGCGGCCTCCCCGGCGACGGTGATCGTGGTGTTCAGCGGCTTCGCCGCCGAACGGATGGCCGCCCTCACCCAGCAGGTCGGCGCCGACCGCTACGTCGAGAAGGGCGCGGAGATGAACCTGGTGCGCGACGCCGTCCGGGGAGCGGTCGCCGACCGCCACGCGCCCGATCCCGCCGCCTGACCCTTCGCTGCCCGTACCCTGCGGGCATGCCCGAGCGCGTGTTCCTCATCACCGGCGCGTCCAGCGGGATCGGGGAGGCCGCCGCCCGGTCGCTGCTACGCGAGCCGGACGCCCGCGTGATCCTCGTGGCCCGCCGGGAGGACCGCCTGCGCGCCCTCGCCGCCGAGCTCGGCGCGGCGTGCTCCTGGATCGCCGCGGACCTCGTGGACGCCGACGCCCCTGGCCGGATACGCGCGCACCTCGAGGAACACCACGACCGTCTGGACCTGCTCGTCAACAACGCGGGAGCCGCCTGGCGCGCGACGTTCGCCGACGGCGGATACGCGAACGTCCGCCGCACGATGGAGCTGAACTTCGACGCGCAGGTCCGTCTGACGGAGGCGCTGCTGCCGCTCCTGCGGCGCTCCGCCCCAAGCGCGATCGTCAACGTCTCCAGCACCGCAGGCCGCGTCTCGCGGGCCGGGAGCGGCGCGTACAGCGCGTCGAAGTTCGCGCTCGCGGGGTGGTCGGACGCGCTGCACGCCGAGGAGCACGAGCACGGTGTGCACGTCGGCCTCGTGCTGCCCGGGTTCATCGCCACGGAGGGGTTCCCAGCCGAGGAGCTCGTCGCGAACCCGCGGACCCGATGGATGGTGTCCACGCCCGAGAAGGCGGCCGCCGCGATCCGCGCCGCCGGTCTCGGACGCCGTCCCGAGCGCTACGTGCCCCGGGCCTACGGGCTCGTCGCCGCAGGCCGCGCGGTGGCGCCCTGGCTGATCCGGCGCGTGACACGCGGATCGGCGGCTTCCGTCCTCACGACGCGCACGGGCGCGGACGTGGACGACGCCGCGGCCGCGGGCACGACCGACCGCTGAAGCCGGACCGGGACCGGCCGTCCGACCCGGCCCCGGAACGACGAAAGCCCCGCGTCGGCGGGGCTTCCAGTGGGCGATGGAGGATTCGAACCTCCGACCTCGTCCTTATCAGAGACGCGCTCTAACCAACTGAGCTAATCGCCCGAGGACGGGCAGCATAGCGAGCCATGCCGGGACGCGGCGGCTCGCCGCACCGGCCCCTGAACCGTCAGCCGGCGGACGCGTCGAGCCGCTGTGCAAGGGCCAGCGCCTCGTCCTGCGAGGCGAACGTCAGTTCGACGCGGTAGCCGGTGCCCTTCGGCCGGACCTTCAGGTCGGCCCCCAGTGCCGCCCCGAGCACCGCGGCGATGTCCTGCGCCGCCGCCGCCTGGTCCGGATGGACCGCAGCCCGGCCCTTGCTGGCGCTCCGCGTCCCGCTCCCGGCCTCCCGGGCCTTGTCCTCCAGGACCCGGACCGACCAGCCCTCCTGCACCGCTGCGCGCGCGAGATGCCGGCGGTCGGCGTGATCCTCGGCCATGAGCAGGGCGCGGCCGTGACCTTCGGTCAACGCACCCGCCTCCAGGAGGTCCAGCGCCTCGTCCGGCAGGTCGAGGATGCGCAGCAGGTTGGACACGGCGACCCGGCTGCGCCCGATCCGCCGGCCGACCGCCTCACGCGTGAGACCCAGCTCCTCGACGAGGCCGGCGACCGCGCGCGCCTCCTCGACCGGGTTGAGGTCCTGGCGGGCCATGTTCTCGATGAGCGCGTCCTCGAGCGTGGTCGCGTCGTCGCGCTCCCGGACGATCGCCGGGATGACCTGCAGTCCAGCGACCTGCGCGGCCCGCCACCGGCGTTCCCCGGCCACCAACTCGTAGCCCTTGCCGCCCCCCGGAGCGGGTCGGACGAGGACGGGCTGCAGGATGCCGCGCTCGCCGAGCGACTCGGCCAGCGCCTGCAGGGCCTCGTCGTCGAAGCGCTTGCGGGGCTGGTTGGGGTTGGCGTGGATGTCGGCGACCGGCAGCTCCAGCAGCTCGTCACCCGAAGGGCCGACGGCGCCCGACCCGCCCGCGCCGGCGACGTCCTCCGCGGTGACCGACAGGATCGCCGAGAGGCCGCGGCCCATACCTCGCTTCTCAGCCACGGGCGGCCACCTCCTTCGCGAGCTCGAAGTACGCGTCGGCACCGACGCAGTGGGGGTCGTAGTGCGTCACGGGCACGCCGTGACTCGGCGACTCGCTGATGCGGACGTTGCGCGGGATCACCGTGTCGAAGACCAGGTCGGGGAAGTGCTTGCGCACGTCGTCCTCGACGTCGCGGGCGAGCCGGGTGCGCCCGTCATGCATCGTCAGGAGCATCCCGGCGATCGTCAGGCGGGGGTTCAGCTCCCGCTGGACCAACGCGAGCGTCTCGAGCAGGCCCGCGAGACCCTCGAGCGCGTAGTACTCGGTCTGCACCGGGACGATCACGCGGTCCGCGGCCACCAGCGCGTTCACGGTCAGCGGGCCCAGTGACGGCGGGCAGTCCAGGACGATGTAGGCGTAGCGGTCCTTGATCGGCGCGAGGGCGTCATGCAGGTTGCGCTCCGAGCCCGCCTGACGCGGCAGCTCCATCGTCGCCCCGGCCAGGTCCGGGCTCGCCGGGAGCACGTGGAGGCGCTCGATCGAGGTGGCCACGATCGCCTCGTGGGCAGGGGCCTCGCCAGCGAGGACGTCGTAGACGTTCGGCTCGAGGTCCTTCGCCAGGCCGAGCCCCACCGTGGCGTTGGCCTGCGGGTCGATGTCGACGAGGAGCGTCTCGTATCCCGCTTCGGCGATGCAGGCGGAGACGTTCACGGCGGTGGTGGTCTTGCCCACCCCGCCCTTCTGGTTGGCGATCGCGTAGACGGTGCCCATTCGACCCTTCACGGTAGTGATCGGGCAGGTCGGGGCGACCGTCGGAAACCCGCTCCTAGCGGAGTTCGCGGCAGAGGATCGTCACAGAGGGTTCACGAAGCCGCGACGATCGGGCGCTTGCGGGCCATGCCCGCGCGACGCGGGAAGCGCTCGGGAGTGGGCGCGATCTTGCGGAACAGGTGCAGATGTCGCGCGTCGACCCCTCGCCAGGGCTGCACGCGGCGGATCTCGACGAGGTGCATTCCGGTGGCGAGGCCGGCGGCCAGCCCATCGGCCTCCTCGACCGGATCGCGGCTGCCCTTCCAGGCGCACAGGTGGCCGCCCTCTGCCAGCAAGGGCGCTGCATACTCCACGAGGGCGTTGAGCGGCGCCAGCGCGCGGGCGGTCACGAGGTCGTGGGCGCCGATGCCGTCGGGCCAGTCCTCGGCCCGGGTGTTCCGCGGGACGGCGTTCGCCAGGCCCATGGCGTTCGCGACCCGAGCCATGAAGTCGCACTTCTTTCCGACGCTCTCGACCAGCGAGACCCCAGCCTCCGGAAGCGCCAACGCGAGGACGAGGCCCGGGATGCCTGCACCGGCCCCCAGGTCGGCGATGGTGCGGGCCGCGCGCACGACGTCGAGCTCCAGGGCGACCAGGCTGTCGGCGACGTGCACGTCGGCACCGGCGGCGGGCTTGATCACCGTCGTCGGGGCCTGGGGATCGGTCGCGAACAGCTCGAGCAGCAGATCGAGTCGTGCGGCGGCCCCGTCGGGCAGGCCGTGGTGCGAGGCGAGGGCGTCCAAGCGGGAGCGGGCAACGGTCACCCGCGCACCGTACGACAGGCCGCTGTCGCGAGCGTTCCACGTGAAACCTCCTTACCGCGACATGCGGGTGTTCCACGTGAAACCTCCACCTGCCCGGAAACGACGAACGCCCCACCCGGAGGCGGAGCGTCCACGTGAAACGTCTGACGGTTGGCGTGCGCTACGCCGGCTTGAGAGGCGCGACGACGAGGTGGCGCTCGGGCTCCTTGCCCTCGCTGTGTGTCTCGACGTCGCCCCGCTCGGCGAGGTAGTTATGCACCAGCTTGCGCTCACTTGCCGTCATCGCGTCGAGGGCGACCTCGCGCTCGTGCTCCACCGCCTCGACCGCGGCGTCGTCGGCCTGGCGCTCGAGCGCCTCCTTGCGACGCGCCCGGTAGCCCTCCGCGTCCACGACGACCCGGCGGGGTTGGTCCTTCAGCGCGGCGAGCGTGCGCACGGCGAGGTGCTGCACGGCGTCGATCGTCTGTCCGTGGCGCCCGATGAACAGCCCGAGATCCTCGCCGTGCAGGGTCCCGACGAGCGTTTCCCCGTCCCCGTCGACGGTGACCTCGATCTCCGTGTCGAGGTCGAGGGCGTCCGCGACCTCCTCGAGGAGGTCCAGCAGCGCGTCCTGCTCGTCCGCGCCGGGGGGGTTCTGGGTGCTCACTTGCGCCGTCCCGTCTTCTTCTTCTTCTTGCGCGGCGGCGGCGGGGGCGCCGCGCCGGCAACCGATGTCCCGCCCGCGGCGACGGCGACGGTGGCGTTCGCCTCCGCCATCGCGGCGCGGTTGTCCACCGGCGGCCCGAGTACGCGGCGGACGATGGCCTGCTGGCCGATGGTCCAGACGTTCGTCGTGATCCAGTAGACGATCAGGCCGGCGGGGAAGTTCAGGATGAAGACGACGAAGACGAACGGCAGCGCGAGCATGATCAGGCGCTGGTTGCGGTCCGCCGTCACCGACATCAGAAGACTCGAGACCAACTGCGAGCCGACGTACAGGACGATCAGCGTGATCAGCACGCCGCCCGTGGCGTTGTTCGTGATGTCGGGGATGAAGAGGAACTTCTCGTCCCCCGGGGCGCCGTTGGCCCATAGATTCGCGGCCAGATCGCCACAGGACACGCGGGTCTGCCCGCAGATGTCCTGCCGCAGGTCCTTCTGCAGCATGTAGAACAGCGAGAGGAAGACCGGCAACTGGGCGATGACCGGGAGACAGGAGCCAAAGGGATTGACCTTGTTCTCCGAGTAGAACTTCATCATCTCCTGGTTCAGCCGCTGCTTGTCGTCCTTGTACTTCAGCTGCAGCTTCTTGATCTCGGGCGCGAGGATCTGCAGCCCACGCATCGACTTGAACTGCTTGATCGTGAGCGGCAGGAGCAGCGCTCGGATCAGGAACGTGAGGGCCACGATCGAGAATCCCCAGCCGAACCCGATCGTGTCGTGGAAGAACAGAAGCACCTGCTCGAACACGTCGATCAGGGGCTGGAAGATGTTGGCCAGGACGAAGGGCATGGGGATCAGCTAGCTCGTTGTGGTCGTGCGGGGATCACGCGGACGGAAGAGGCGCTGCGCCTGCACCGGATCGTGGCCGCCATGGCTCCACGGGTTGCAGCGCGCGAGGCGCCAGGCCCCGAGCACGAGGCCGCGAAGTATGCCGTACTCCTGGATGGCCTGCGCGGCGTACGCGGAGCACGAAGGCTCGTACTTGCACCGCTGCGGCAGGGCCGGGGAGACGACCCGCTGGTACAGCCTGATCGGCGCCGTGACGATCCGGCGCGCTCGCATCAGTCGGCGGCCGGACCGGCTGCCTTGCCCACGAGCTCCCCGAGCTCGCGACGGACGCCGTCGAGCCCCTCGCGCTCCGCGAGCTCACGTGCTGCGGGGCGGGCCACGACGACGACGTCGAGGCCGGCGGGCAGACGGGGACCCTCGGTCACGAAGGCCTCCCGTAGAAGGCGCTTGACGAGGTTCCGGTCGACGGCGCCCCCGACCTTCCGGGACACCGACAGCCCCAGCCGGGACTCTTCCTGCAGCTCGACGGCGCCGTCCGCGGGGGACGGCGCCGTTCCACGAGGGAACGTGTAGAGCACGAAATAGCGACCGCCATGGGAGCGGCCGCTACGGAAGACGCGATCGAACTCCGCGGACCGCGAGAGCCGTCCGCGCTTGGCGCGGCGGCCGGCGGGTCGCGGCGCCTCGGTCACCGCGTCAGACGGTGAGCTTCTTGCGGCCCTTGTCGCGGCGGCGCTTGAGCACCACGCGACCGGCCTTGGTGCTCATCCGCTCGCGGAATCCGTGGGTGCGAGCGCGCTTGCGCTTCTTGGGCTGGTAGGTGCGCTTCATAAGAGGAGGTCCCGCCGGGGTTGGACGACGGGCACGGCAGTGTAGCGCGGGACGTGCGTCCGGGCTGTGCGGTAACGCTCCGCACAGGAGGTGAACATCGTCTGCACACCCTGTGGAGAGCCGATTCCTCCGCGTTTTGCGGGCTCGTCCCCGGCGACGGCCCGCGACCCACCGACGGGCGCGAGGACCTCTGGTATGGTCGCCGCCCGCCGTCCGGAGCGCTGTTTCAGGCGCTTGCGGAGGGCTTCCTCGCAGCATCTCGCACCACTCCGCCGGAGTCAGCCCGGCGATGCCCCATCCTGCCGTGAACCACGACCTCGACGACATCTGGCACCGCCTGCAGGCCGAGTTGCGGCGGGCCGTCCCGGAGAGCACGTTCGAGATCTGGCTCGCCCCGTTGACGCCCGTGCAGCTCGACGGCGACGTCCTGGCCCTCGAAGCCCCCGTCGGCATCCGCCCGCTCGTCGCCCAGCGCTTCGGCCGGCTGCTCGACGTCACCGCCGCCGCGATCCTCGGCCCCGGCGTCACCGTCAGCGTCGACCCGTCTCCGCCCAGCGAGCTGCGCGACCGTGCGCCGCGCGGACGGACGGACCGCACGGATGCCCGCGACGCGCTGCGCGCCGATCGCGGCAGCCGCGGGACCCCCTCCCGACCGGTGCCCGCGCGTCCCGAGCCGCCCGAACCGCTCAACCCGAAGCTCACGTTCGAGCAGTTCGTCATCGGTGATGCCAACCGGTTCGCGCACGCCGCCGCGCTGTCGGTCGCCGAACTCCCCGGGCAGGCCTACAACCCACTCTTCCTCTACGGCCCCCCCGGGGTCGGCAAGACCCACCTCCTGCACGCGATCGGCAACTACGTCAGGCGCTACGGATCCGGCCTCACCGTGCGATGCACGACGGTCGAGCGGTTCACCAACGAGTTCCTCGGCGCGCTCCACGGCGGGGACATCGACCACTTCAAGGCGACCTACCGGCGCAACGACGTCCTGCTCATCGACGACATCCAGTTCCTCGAGAAGAAGGCGAAGACCGAGGAGGAGTTCTTCCACACCTTCAACGCGCTCTACGACTGCGGCAGCCAGCTCGTCTTCACGTCCGACCGCCTTCCCCGGGACCTCGACGCCCTCCACGACCGGCTGCGCGAGCGCTTCGAGGCCGGCCTGGTCGCCGACATCACCGCGCCCGATCCCGCGACACGCATGGGCGTGCTCCGCAAGCGGGCCCATAACGATGGGCTCACGCTCCCCGACGAGGGCGCGCTCGAGGTGATCGCCCGGCGCATCACCACCAACGTCCGGGCGCTCGAGGGCGCGCTCATCCGCGTGGTCGCCTTCGCCTCGCTGGAACGCGAGCCGATCACCGGGGATCTCGCCACCCGGGTCCTGGACACGCTCTACCCCCAGGCCCGCAAGACCGTCCGGGTCGACATGGCCCAGATCCAGGACCTCGTCTGCGACGCCTTCGGCCTCACGCGCGAGGAGCTCCTGGGCGACACGCGGACCGCCCGCATCTCCTGGCCTCGCCAGCTGGCGATGTACCTGTCCCGCGAGCACACCGATGCGACCCTGCCGGCGATCGGCCGGTCCTTCGGCGGCAAGAACCACACCACCGTCATGTACGCCTGCCGCCGCACCGCCGAGCGGCTCGCCACCGACCCCGACGCGCTGGCGACCGTGGACGACCTGACACGCCGCCTCCTAGCCGACCGGCAGGACTGACAGACTTCGCACGCCCCCAGGGTCCCGATGTGCGTGAGTTCCCCGCAGTTTGCGGCTCTTCGGGCCGGTTCTCCACTCTTCCACAGGCCTGATGACTCCTATCAGTGATACGAGGTTTCCATCGTGAAGCTGTCCACCACAAGCCGTGAGCTCCTCTCGCAGCTGCAGACGGTCTCGCGCGTCGCCTCGAGCCGCAGCGCCGTGCAGGCCCTCTCCGGCGTGCAGTTGGCCGCCGCAGAGGGCGCGGTGGAGCTCCGCGCCACCGACATGGAGGTCTCCCTCCGCGTTCCCCTGATCGCCACGGTCGAGCGCGACGGGACCGTCGTCCTGCCGGCCCGGTTGCTGCTGGACGTCGCTCGTCAGCTTCCGGACGGTCCGCTGTCACTGGAGCTGCGGACGGCCGAACAGGACGTCGAGGTCGTGTGCGGTCCGGCGCGCTTCCACATCCGCACGCTGCGCACCGAGGACTTCCCGACGCTGCCCGGTCGGGCGGACCCCGCGGGCGACCAGGTCGTCACGATGCCCGCCGCCGCGTTCGTCGGCACGATCGGCAAGGTCGCGCGGTCGGCCTCGCGCGACGAGACGCGTCCGATCCTCACCGGCATCCTCGTGTCCGCCTCGGGTGACGAGCTGCGCATGGTGGCGACGGACTCCTACCGTCTCAGCGTGAAGGAGACGAAGCTCGAGGCGCCGATAGAAGCCGGGTTCGAGGCCAACGTGCCGGCGCGTGCGCTCCAGGAGCTCGAGCGGATCGTCCAGGGCGGCGACGCGTCGGAGATCCGGATCGGCCTGCGCGAGAATCAGGTGGTGTTCGAGGTCGGGGCGACGGTCCTCTCCTCCCGCCTGATCGACGGGCAGTTCCCGAACTACCGCCAGCTGCTGCCCGACACCTACGAGCACGAGCTCCATGTGCCGGGCGAGGAGCTCGCCGGGGTCGTGCGCCGGATCAGCCTCATGGCCCAGAAGAACGCGCCGCTGCGCCTGGCCTTCAAGGAGGGCGAGCTCACCGTGTCCGCGCAGACGCCCGACGTCGGCGAGGCCAGCGAGCCGGTGCCGGTGCCGTTCAGCGGCGAGGCGTTCGAGATCGGGTTCAACCCGGACTTCCTGCGCGACGGGCTCGAGAGCGTGGAGTCGGGCGACGTCGTGCTGAAGCTCATCAGCCCCCTGCGGCCGGGCCTCATCGAGGCCGGCGACGGCAGCGGGTTCCTCTACCTGATCATGCCGATCCGGCTGAACGTCTAGCCGACCATGCTCGTCACCCGCCTGCGGTTGCGGGACTTCCGCACGCACGACGGGGTCGAGGTGCGGCTGGGCCCGGGCCTGACGGTCGTCCACGGGCGCAACGGCGTCGGGAAGACGAACCTCGTGGAGGGGCTCTACTTCGGCTGCACGGCGAGGTCCTGCCGGACCTCGAACGAGCGCGAGTGCGTGGCCTTCGACGCCCAGGCTGCGCGCGTCGAGGTCGATGCGGTGGACCGGCACGGCGACGAGCACCGGCTGAGCGTCGGGTTCCAGCCCGGCGAGGCCAAGCGGATCCGCGTCGACGACGCCCTCGTGGAGCGCCTCGTCGACCACCCGGTACGGCCGCTCGTGAGCGTCTTCCTGCCGGACCGCCTGGAGCTCGTCAAGGGCCCCCCCGCCCTGCGGCGCTCGCATCTGGACCAGGTGGTGACGGCACTGTGGCCCTCGCGGACCGGGACGCGGCGCTCCTACCGCCACGCGCTGGCCCAGCGCAACGCGCTGCTGGGCCGGGTGCGTGCGGGGTACGTCGGGCGCGATGCGCTCGCCCCGTGGGACCAGGAGCTCGGGCGCCACGCCCTGGCACTGCGGGACGACCGCGCCGAGACCGTGGCGCTGCTGCAGCCCGGGTTCGTCCAGATCGCGCAGGAACTCGGGCTCGGCGGGACGCCGGAGCTGCGCTACCGACCGCGGTCCAAGGCCGCCGGCGTGGAATCGTTCGTGGCCGAACTGCAGGAGCGCCTGGACGGTGACCTGGAGCGGGGCTTCACCGGCCACGGCCCGCACCGCGACGACCTCGCGCTGCTGCGCGACGGCCGCGAGCTCCGCGTCTACGGCTCCCAGGGGGAGCAGCGTCTGGCGCTGCTGGCCCTGCTGCTCTGTGAGCGCGAGGCCGTCGCCGACGCGCGAGGGGCGGCGCCGCTGATGGTGTTGGACGACGTGATGAGCGAGCTCGACGCGGATCGCCGCGGGCTCCTCGTCGCCCGGCTGCGCCGGGCCGGGCAGAGCGTCATCACGACGACCGATCTGGCTCACGTGCCCGGTGGCGACGCGGCAGACGTCGTGCGGATCGCCGTGACCGAGGCGGGCGTCCTGCAGGAGGCGCAGGCCGCGTGAGGTCGGGTGGCAAGCCCGACCGGTCGCCCGACCGCGACCCGGCGCGCGAGCTGCGTCGCCGTCGCGATCGCGATCGCGGTCCTCGACAGGCGGGCTCGGCGATCGGCCGTCTCGCCGGGGCGCTCGCACCGCAGACGCTGCTGGCGGACGTCCAGCGGGTGTGGCCGGCGGCGGTCGGCGCGGGTGTCGCGGAGCAGGCCGAGCCCACCGCCGCGCAGGCCGGCGTGGTCACCGTGACCTGCCGTTCGAGCGTCTGGGCGGCCGAGCTGGACCTCCTCGCGCCGACCCTCGTGGACCAGGTGAACGAGGCTCTCGGCGAGCCGCTGGTGGTGTCCCTGCGGTGCCAGGCGGCACCTGCCGCGCGCTGGGCCCGGGACGGACGTCCGAACTCCTGAGAAAAAGCGCTGATTTGCAGCACTTTCGGAACACACCGTGGTCCGGTTTCAGGGGCGTCCTGTGGTAGACTTGTGCCAAGCAGATCCCGCACCCCGGCCCGGAGTCGGCTGACTCGGTGACCGGGGTTTTTCACGTACTGATGGAGCGGCATGGCTGACGAAGACCAGCAGGGCCAGGACGAGCAGACACCGGAGCAGCAGGCCGCCGAGGCGGCGGCCGACGCGGAGACCGCGAAGCGGCGTGCCGAGGACGTCGCGGCCCGCAAGGACAAGCAGAAGGGCTCGGCCTCCTACGGGGCGGAGGACATCACCGTCCTCGAGGGGCTCGAGGCGGTCCGCAAGCGCCCGGGCATGTACATCGGCTCGACCGGCGTCCGGGGTCTGCACCATCTCGTCTACGAGATCGTCGACAACTCGGTCGACGAGGCGCTCGCCGGCTTCGCCACGCGCGTGGACGTCGTCATCCACCCCGACAACCGCGTCACCGTCAGCGACGACGGCCGCGGCATCCCGGTCGGCATGCACCCCAAGGAGAACAAGCCGGCCGTCGAGGTCGTGCTGACGGTCCTCCACGCCGGCGGCAAGTTCGGCGACGGCGGCGGCTACAAGGTCTCCGGCGGTCTGCACGGCGTCGGCTCGTCCGTGGTCAACGCGCTGTCCGAGCTCCTGCAGGTCGAGATCAAGCGCGACGGCTTCACGTGGTTCCAGGAGTTCGCCCGCGGCGCGAAGCAGATGGAGCTGCAGAAAGGCGACGCGACGGACGACCACGGGACGAAGATCACGTTCGCGCCCGACCCCGACATCTTCGAGACGCTCGACTTCGACTTCCACACGCTCGAGCAGCGGCTGCGGGAGACCGCGTTCCTGACGCGTGGCCTGCGGATCACGATCACCGACGAGCGTGGCGAGGGCCACAAGGCCGACTTCCACTACGAGGGCGGCATCGAGGACTTCGTCACGTACCTCAACTCCTCCAAGGAGGCGGCCCACCAGAAGGTCATCTTCTTCGACGGGGAGTCCGACGAGGGCTACGTCGAGATCGCGATGCAGTGGAACGCTTCCTACCAGGAGTCGGTGTTCAGTTTCGCGAACAACATCAACACGCACGAGGGCGGCTCCCACATGTCGGGCTTCCGCTCGGCGCTGACGCGGACGCTCAACCGCTACGCGCGGGAGAAGGGCTTCCTCAAGGAGAAGGACGTCAACCTCAGCGGCGAGGACGTCCGCGAAGGGCTGACGGCGGTCATCTCCGTGAAGCTCGGCGATCCGCAGTTCGAGGGTCAGACGAAGACGAAGCTCGGCAACCCGGGCATGGAGGGCTTCGTCGCGTCCGTCGTCAACGCGAAGCTCGCCGAGTTCTTCGAGGAGAACCCGCGGGTCGGCAGCAGCGTCATCAAGAAGGCCGTGCAGGCCGCGCAGGCCCGCGACGCCGCCCGCAAGGCGCGAGACCTCACGCGGCGCAAGAGCGCGCTGGAGAACTCCAAGCTGCCCGGCAAGCTCGCCGACTGCTCGGTGCGTGACCCGTCGCTGAGCGAGATCTTCGTGGTGGAGGGCGACTCTGCAGGCGGTTCGGCGAAGCAGGGCCGCGACCGCAACACGCAGGCGGTCCTGCCGCTGCGCGGCAAGATCCTCAACGTCGAGAAGGCCCGGATCGACAAGGTCCTCAAGAACAACGAGATCCAGGCGCTGATCACCGCGATCGGCACCGGGGTGCGCGACGAGTTCAACATCGAGGGCGCCCGGTACCACAAGATCATCCTCATGACGGACGCCGACGTCGACGGCGCGCACATCCGCACGCTCGTCCTGACGCTGCTGTTCCGCGAGATGCCCGAGCTCATCGAGGCCGGCTACGTCTACATCGCCAAGCCGCCGCTCTACAAGCTCAAGCAGGGCTCCAACGAGCGGTACATCGAGAAGGAGTCCGAGCTCGAGGAGGTGCTGCTCGCCGACAAGTTCGAGAAGTTCACCATCCTCGACCGGGACGGCAACGAGTTCAAGGTCACCGAGGCGCGGTGGCAGCGCTACACCCGGCTGCTGCGGCAGTTCGAGGGCTGGGCCTCCACGCTGCGGGCCGCACACGGCAGCGCGCTCGTCGGCTTCATGGAGGAGGCCGGCGTCCTCGGGCGTCAGATCGTGTCGGCCGACGACGCGGTCGCCCACTTCACGAACGGCGAACAGGACAGCGACGCCGTGACGGTCGAGCTGGTCGACCAGACTGGAGACCTCCTCACGGTCCGCGGGATCGAGAAGAAGACCGGCCTCGCGCAGACCCACCGGGTCCGCCGCTCGCTGTTCGACTCGCCCGAGTACCGCAGCTTCGTCAAGGTCCACTCGCAGATCGTCGAGCTCATCGGGCTCCCGACGTTCACGGTCACGCTCGGCGAGCGGACCGAGGAGGCCACGACGTTCGACGCCCTGCGCACCGCGGTCATGTCGGTCGCGCAGCGCGGTGTCTCGCTCAGCCGCTTCAAGGGCCTCGGCGAGATGAACGCCGATCAGCTCCGCGTCACGACCATGGACCCGACGACGCGGACGCTCGCCCAGGTCTCGATCGACGACGCCGCCTCGGCGGATCTCATCTTCTCCCAGCTCATGGGCGACGCGGTCGAGCACCGCAAGGCCTTCATCGAGGAGAACGCGCTCGCCGCGACGGTCGATGTCTGACGCTCGACCGCAGGTGCGCACGCAGAGCAGGACCGACAACGAAGGACGGAAGGTGACGCCCCATGGCGATTGACGTGCTCGACGGCGGCAACATCGAGCCTCGCGCGCTCGAGGAGGAGATGAAGAGCGCGTACCTCGACTACGCGATGTCCGTCATCGTCGGGCGGGCGCTGCCCGACGTGCGCGACGGGCTCAAGCCGGTGCACCGGCGCGTCCTCTTCGGCATGTCGGAGCTGGGCCTCGGCCCGACGCGCGGGTACGCGAAGTGCGCCCGCATCGTCGGCGAGGTCATGGGCAACTACCACCCCCACGGCGACTCGTCGATCTACGACACGCTCGTGCGCATGGCGCAGGACTTCTCGCTGCGCTACCCGCTCGTCGACGGCCAGGGCAACTTCGGCTCGATCGACGACGACCCGGCGGCGGCCATGAGGTACTGCGTCACGGGTGAGACCCGCGTCGCGATGGAGCACGGGACCGTCCGGATCGGGGACCTCGCCGCGGGGATGCAGCCCGAGAGCGACCGGGATGTGGAGTTGTCGGTCCTCGACCGCCGCGGCCGGCCGGTGTCGGCGAGCCGCGTCTTCCACTCCGGTGACCACCCGACCCTGCGCCTGCGCACGCGGGAGGGCTACGACCTCACGGGCAGCCACAACCACCCGGTCCTGTGCCTCGTCGACATGGTCGGCGTCCCGCTGCTGCTGTGGAAGCGGCTGGACGAACTGCAGCCTGGCGACCGCGTCGTCGTCGCCCGCGAGCCTCGCTTCGACCACGAGCCGCTCTCCGACAGCGACGCCCGTCTCGCCCGTCTGATCGGCGCATGGGTCGCCGAGGGCTGGGTCTCCGCCACGCGCGCGGGCTTCAACAACGTCGACCCGCAGTACTTCGACGAGGTGCTCGCCGGCTACGATGAGCACGTCGGCGGTGCGCGCTACGTCGCGTCACGGACGATCGCGTCCGGCAGCGTCCTGCACGAGATCGACGTCCAGAACCTGGCGGCGCTCCACGACAGCCCGCTGGGCGATCTCGCCGGCCTCAGGAGCGAGGCCATGCGGATCCCGGAGCGCGTCTGGCACGGCTCGCTCAACTTCAAGCGTGTCTTCCTGGCGTCGCTGTTCACGGGCGACGGCTCGTCCTCGCTGCTGCCGCGCTCGACGATTCAGGTCTCGTACTCGACGCGGAGCGAGCAGCTCGCCCGCGACGTCCAACGGATGCTCCTCGAGTTCGGCGTCATCTCGCGGCTCTCCGGGCCGAGTGACCGAGGCGAGATCAAGGTCGTGATCACGAACCGTCGCGACGCGAAGCTCTTCCGCGACCGCGTCGGCTTCGACGGCATCAAGCAGGCCAAGCTCGAGCGCGAGCTGGCGGCCGTGCCGCTCGAGAGTCGTGCGCTCAGCAGCGACCACGTCCCCTACCTGGCGGAGTACATCCGCCAGGACGGCAGCGACGACGACGCCGACCGGACGTGGCTGCGCAAGCACAACGTCGACCGGATCGAGCGCTGGGAGCGAGACCGCGTCGCGCTGCTCGAGCGCATCAGCTCCCCCGAGGCCCGCTCGGTCGTCGAGCCCCTCGTCACCGGGGAGCACTACTACGCCGAGATCGTCGCGATCGAGGACGCCGGCGTGCAGCCGGTCTTCTCCCTGCGCGTCGACACCGACGACCACTCGTTCATCACCGACGGGCTCGTCAGCCACAACACCGAGGCGCGCATGACCCGCCTCGCCGTCGAGATGCTGCGCGACATCGACATGGACACGGTCGACTTCGTGCCCAACTACGACGGTCGCAAGCAGGAGCCGACCGTCCTGCCGGCCCGCTTCCCGAACCTGCTGGTCAACGGCTCGTCCGGCATTGCGGTCGGCATGGCGACGAACATCCCGCCGCACAACCTCGGCGAGGTCGTCGCGGCCACGATGGCGTTCATCGACGACCCGGACATCAGCACCGAGGGTCTGATGGCGTTCGTGAAGGGCCCGGACTTCCCGACCGGCGGCATCATCATGGGCCTGCAGGGCATCCGCGATGCCTACGAGACCGGCCGCGGCCGTGTCCGCGTCCGGGCGCGCGTGAACACCGAGGACATCGGGCGCGGCAAGGAGGCGCTCATCGTCACCGAGCTGCCGTTCACCGTGAAGAAGGGCGGTGACACCGGGCTCATCTCGAAGATCGTCGAGCTCGTCCACGACAAGAAGCTGTCGGAGATCTCCGACATCCGCGACGAGTCCGACCGGCGTGGCATGCGCCTGGTCATCGAGCTGAAGCGCGACGTCCTCCCGAAGGTCGCACTCAACAAGCTCTACAAGCACACCTCGATGCAGTCGACGTTCGGCGTCAACACCGTGGCCCTCGTCGACGGCGTCCCCAAGACGCTGTCGCTGCGCGACGTCATCCGGCACTACGTCGATCACCAGCGCGACGTCATCGTGCGCCGCTGCAAGTTCGAGCTCGCCCAGCTCGAGGCGCGCATCCACGTGCTCGAGGGCCTGCTCATCGCGCTCGACAACCTCGACGCGGTCATCGAGCTGATCCGCCGGTCCAAGAACCGCGACGACGCGCGCACCGAGCTCGTCGCACGCTTCGCGCTCAGCCTCATCCAGGCGACCGCGATCCTCGACCTGCGCCTGTCGCAGCTCACCGCGCTGGAGACCGACGCGATCGTCGAGGAGCACGCCGACAAGATGGAGCGGGTCCGCGAGCTCCGCGAGATCCTCGGTGACGAGCAGCGGGTCCTCGACCTCATCAAGGAGGAGCTCGCCGAGATCCTCGAGCGCTTCGGCGACGACCGCCGCACGCAGATCTCCCCGAGCGAGGACGACCTCGACATCGAGGACCTCATCCCCGACCAGCAGATGGTCATCACGCTCACGAAGACCGGATACATCAAGTCCCTGCCGCTCGCGACCTACCGTGCGCAGCAGCGCGGCGGCCGCGGCGTCACGGGCATGGACATGAAGGACGGGGACTTCATCGAGCACCTCTTCGTGTGCTCGTCCCACGACTACCTCCTGTTCTTCTCCAACCGGGGCAAGGTCTACCGGTCGAAGGTCTACGAGTTGCCCGAGGCGCAGCGGACGTCCAAGGGCCGGGCACTCGTGAACGTCCTGCCGCTGCGCGAGGGCGAGCGGATCCAGTCCGTGGTCTCCACGCGCGATTTCAAGGAGACGCAGTACCTCGTCTTCGCGACGCGTGCCGGCGTGATCAAGAAGACCGAGTTCCTCGCCTACAACACGCCCATCAAGGCCGACGGCATCATCGCCATCAAGATCCGGGACGAGGACGAGCTCGTCGCGGTCCGGCCGGTCGACACGGACGACGAGATCATCATGGTCTCCCGTGCGGGCCTCACCGTCCGCTTCGGCGAGTCCGACGCGCGTGCGATGGGCCGCGACACCGGCGGTGTCCGCGGCATGGACGTCGCGTCTACGAGCCCGCCCACCCAGGTCATCGCGATGGACGTCGCGCGCGACGACATGGAGCTTCTCGTCGTGACCGAGAACGGCTACGGCAAGCGTACGAAGATCGACCAGTACCGCAAGACCTCCCGTGGCGCCAAGGGCGTCAAGACGATCGGGCTCACCGACGCGAAGGGCGGCCTGGCCGGCGCGCTCGTCGTCCGCCCGCACCAGGAGCTGGTGTTCATCTCCGAAGGCGGCATGGTCCAGCGCACGAACGTCAAGGGCATCTCGCAGCAGGGCCGCTCGGCGACCGGCGTGCGGGTGATGAACCCGAAGGACGACGACCGGGTCTCCGCCGTGGCGCTCGTGGTCGAGGGCAGCGGGGCCGACGACGGGGCGCTCGAGCCGATCGAGGGCATGGATCTCGACGCGCTCACGGTCGACCCGGCCGTGCCCGAGGGCGACGCCGGACCCGAACCGGATGGCGGCGACGCGCCCGGGTCGGGCGGCGACCTCTGAGAAGGGTGGCGGTTCCGTCCGGTCGGTTGATATCTTCGGGTCACCAGAGAAAGGAGGTGGTCCGAATTCTGAGTCACAGTGTTTGCGGGACCCTGGAGGTGGCCGGCACCTAAGCCGGTTGGCTGGACCGCTTAGCGGAATCCAAGCCGGGCACCGTCGTCGCTCCTTGCCGAGTTGGTCCCACGGCAGCAGTACCGGGACGATGATCTTTTCCAGTCAATGATGTGCGAAGGCCGCGGTTCGTCGAGACCGCGGCCTTCGTCGTTCCCGGGCCGGGCGCGACCGCCGCCCGACGCCCCCTATGCTCCGCGACCGTGCTCCGCACTCTCGAAGGTCGCGCACAGCTGACCGTCATCCTGCTCTGGGTCACCGTCGCGGCGTCGATCGCCGACGCCTACGCGCACGTGAACCGGCTGCGCATCGTGCAGGACGCGGTCGACAACCAGGTCGAGGGCGTCCTCCTCGCCGTGCCTGCTGACCTCATCGACCGGGCCGACACCTACGTCTCGGTGACCCTCGTCGTCTCCACCGTCACGCTGGTCGTCGCGGCCGTGCTCTGGATGGCCTGGCAGTTCCTGGGCCACCAACGGCTGACCGGCGCCCTGGCCGGCTGGCGGGCCGACCCCCGGACCAGCGTCGTGGCCTGGGTCGTCCCCGTCGTCAACCTGCTGGCCCCCGTCCTGGTCGTCGCCGCACTGCTGCGCGCGGCCGGCCGCCGGTCCGTCGGTCTGCTCGTCGCGTGGTGGGTGACCTGGATCGCCGCGACCGTCCTCGCCGGGTTCGGGACCGGCAACCCCCGGGACCTCGCCGATCAGCGCCTCCCCGACATCCTCGCCATGGTCGGCGACGGGCTCAGCGTCGCGGCCGCCGTCCTCGCGATCGGCGTCGTGCGCCGACTCACCGACGGCGTTCTCGACCGGGCGGAGCCGGCCGCCGAGGCTCAGGCCGCGTCGGCGTAGGCGTCCGCGTTGGGCAGCCACGGTCGCCAGGACGCGGGGATCCGCGGCGAGGCGACGTGGATGAACACGTGCGGATTGGGCTCGCGCGGCGGGCGCCGCGGGTGCATGTTGGCCTGGGCCGGCAGGTGGTCGGACTTGCGCCGGTTGCACGGAGCGCACGAGGCCACGATGTTGGTCCAGTCCGAGGATCCGCCCTTGGAGCGCGGGATCACGTGGTCGACCGTGAGGGACGACCGTGAGCCGCAGTACTGGCACTCCCACCCGTCACGGGCGAAGACGGCGCGGCGGGTGATCTTCCGGCGGTGCGTGTCCCGCGGGACCCGCACGTAGTGCCGTAGGCGGATGACCGCCGGTCGCGTCATCACGCTGCACTCGGAGCGCAGCGGACGGTCGCCCTCCTCGATGATCTCCGCCTTGCTCTTCAGCAGGAGGATCACCGCGCGGCGCACGGTGCAGACGTTGATCGGCTCATACGTCGCGTTCAGTACGAGCACCCGGCCACCATCACGTCCACGTCGCCGGTGCTCTTCGAGCGACGTGGACCGCACTTGATCGGGTGGCGTTGAGGACTTCATGGAAGCTCTGGAGCGGCAGCATAGCGGCCGCCGCGACACGCGCCACCGGGTTGGCGTGTGACGACAGGCGGCGCGATCAGGCCGCCGGATAGGAGCCGAGCACGCGCACGTGGGCACCGTGGACGCGCAGCGCCCCCACCGCGTCGGCGACCGGTCCGTCGGCCGTGCTGCCGTCCATGTCCAGGTGGAAGAGGTAGTGCCCGAGCCGATGCCGCGCGGGCCGCGACTCGATCTTCGTGAGGTTCACCCCGCGGAACGCGAACTCGCTCAGGCAGCGGACGAGCCACCCGGGCGCACCGTCGCCGTCACCGGAGAAGACCACCGAGGTCTTCCACACGGCGTCCGGCGATACCGGCTCCGGGTCCGGCTCGCGCCCGAGCCAGACGAACCGCGTGACGTTGGACGCGTCGTCCTCCACCCCCTCCTGGAGCACGGTCGCGCCGTACAGCTCGGCCGCGAGCGCGGTCCCGATCGCGGCGGCCGGCGGGCCGGGGGCCGCGCCCGTCGTGACCAGGCGGATCGCCTCCGCGGTGCTGGCGGCGGGGAGCACCTCCGCCTGCGGGAGCTCCCGGCGCAGGAAGTCCTGGCACTGCCCATTGGCCTGGGGATGGGAGAGGACCGTGCGGATCTCGGCAAGGGGCCGGTCGGCGTCGGCCACCAGGCAGTGCCGTACCGCAAGGACCTCCTCACCGATCACGAGGACGCCGGGGGCATCGAACGCGAGCGCGTCGAGGGTCGCGTTCACCGCTCCTTCGAGGGCGTTCTCGATCGGCACGAGCGCACGGTCCACGTCCGCCGACTGGACCGCGAGGACCGTCGCGTGGACGGTGGACACGGGCACGAGCTCCGCGTCCACCGGGGTGCGCGCGCTCGCCCGCACCGCCGCATGGGAGAACGTCCCCGCAGGACCCAGATAGGCGATGCGCATCAGACGGGGGGATCGTCGGCAGGCTCGCGCTCACGGGCGAGCGCGAGCTCGATCGCCTGCTGCTCCTCGGGCGAGAGCTGCAGCTCGCCGGTGCCGTTGCGCACGAGCTTCGCGTACATCCTCGCGCTCTCGCGGTGGTGGATCGAGGAGATGACCACCCCGGAGCGCGTCGCGTCGAGCAGCGCGATCGTCGTCGACTGCCGGCCCGACATCTCGTTGTAGGCGTCGTAGCGTACGAGGCCGTGGTAGGTGACCGCCCCGTCGAGCCGCAGTTCGGCGGCGGCGAGCCGGTCGTCCAGGCGGGCGGAGACGTCCTCGACGTAGTCGTGCAGCACGGCGAACGACTGCTCCAGGTGGGCGGCGTGGGCCACGAGATCCTGGGCCCCGCCGGAGCCGAGGATCACGCGCTGGTCGGCGACGAGGCGGCGCAGCCGGATCGTCGCGGCGACGGCGAAGGCCAGCGCGACGAGGGCCAGCACCCCGGCGGCGGCCGCGATGATCCCGGTGGTCGTGCTCAGCTCGTCCACCCGACGAGGATATCCGTGCCCCGGTCGACGTGGACGCCGCCCCGGCGGTTCCGGCGGGTGCTAGCGCGTGAAGAGGACGGTGTAGGTCGACTTGTTGTTGTCGAGGACCTTCTCACCCGGGACGCCCCGGACCTCGACCTCGACGGTCGCCGGCGTGCTGAAGGGGGGTGCGGAGCCCAGCGGAATGACCGCGGTTGCGGAGGCCTTCGCCGTGGTCTGCGGGACCGTCCGGTTGACGCTGATCGTCTTGGTGCCGGGGGAGCGCACCCGCACGATGACGCGGACGTCGGTCTCGTTGTTCTCGCCCTGGTTGGCGAACTTGACCGAGAAGGAGAGGTTCGATCCGGCCTGCACGCGGTTGACGGTCCCGCCAGGCTGGAGCGTGGTCGTGCCGATCGCGACGCTCTCGATGCCGTGGCCGTGCGTGCCCGGCGCCGGCTCGCTGCTGGCGCCCGTGCCGCCGCCGGCGCGCTGCGCGCCCAGGCGTCCGGCGACCTGGTCGACGTCCAGCCACGCCACGGTGGGCAGGAACTGGCTCGTCGCGATGCTCTGGCCCGTGATGTTCGCGTCGTCGAGCGCCTGCTTGATCAGCGGCGCGACCCGCTGGCTGTAGACGACGTCGGAGGCGAGGAACGCGCTCATCTGCCCGGCGATCTGCCGGACCGCGCTCTCGGCGGTCTGGCGGTTGTCCTCGCCGTCGGCCTTCGCGGCACCGATCCGGTCGGCGATCTTCCGCAGGGCCTCGGCGCGGAGGTTCAGCACGAGCTCGAGGTTCTGCTGGGCCGGGGCCATCTCGTCCGGCGTGTCCAGGCCGCGGGCGCGCGTGGCGTCCTGATCGGCCACGACGCGGTACTCGTTGATGCCCTGCTCGATCTCGGTCGCGGCCGTGGATCCGCCGCCCAGGAGCGCGAAGAACGGCTCGCTCACCTGCTCGTTGGACGAGCTGACGATCGCGGTGACCTCGCGGTTGTAGTCCTTGAGCGCGCGCTCCTTGCGGCTGTCCAGACACCCCTTGACCCCGAAGATCAGGAGGAACAGCACCAGGATCCCGGCGCCCAGGGCGATGCCCTGCCGGGTCCGCAGGGTCTGCGGATCGGGAGCGGCGCTGGAGCGGCGGGCACCGGCCGCCGCTGGAGCGGGGTTCCGGGGCCGGGCCGGTCGGGCCGAGCGGGTTGCGCGTGTGGGTTCGTCGTCGTCGAAGAACGACATGAGCATCAGGGTGCGACAGCGGGAGCCCCGGACAGGGCCGGGTGCACCGTTCTCGCGTAGACCAGTATGACCGCCCGGTCGGAGGCGTGTTTCCCCTGCAAGTTCGCCGTCAAACGGTGCGTTCCCTTCCCCTGCGGCAGGAGCCGGTCGGGGAGGGGGGAACGACGAATCGGTGGAGACCGCCCCGCACACCACCCGTCAGGGTGTCGCGCCCGAGCTCGTCCTCGGGCGCTACCGGCTCGGCCGGCGCCTGGGCGCGGGCGGGATGGGCGTCGTCTACGTCGCCCACGACGAGCACCTCGACCGGGCCGTCGCGGTCAAGCGGATCGCGGTCGGGGATCCGGGCATCGCCAAGCGCGCGGCGCGCGAGGGGAAGGCGGCGGCGCGCCTGCAGCACCCCGGCATCGTCGCGCTGTACGAGGCCGGCCGGGAGGACGACACCGTCTACCTGGTGAGCGAACTCGTCCGCGGGCACACGCTGCGCGAACTGCTGGACGAGGGCGCCCTGAGCGACCGGGACGTCCTGGAGATCGGCCTCGTCCTCTGCGATGGACTCGGGCACGCGCACCATCGCGGCGTCGTGCACCGCGACGTCAAGCCCGGCAACGTCCTGATCCCCGCCCGGCCTGCGGAGGGCGAGGGGATCGCGAAGCTCACCGACTTCGGCGTCGCCTGGATGGCGGGGGACGACGCGCTCACGCGCACGGGCGACCTCGTCGGGACGCTGGCCTACATGGCCCCCGAGCAGGCCGAGGGCGGCGAGATCACCGCCGCGACCGACCTGTACGCCCTCGCGCTCGTGCTCTACGAGGCGCTCTGCGGTATCAACCCCGTCCGGGGGTCCGGTCCGGGGCACGCCGCGCAGACGGCGCGGCGCATCGGGCGCCGGCTGCCCGCGCTCGGCCGGTTGCGCCGCGACCTCCCGCTCTCGCTGTGCACCGCGATCGACCGTGGCGTGCGGCCGGACCCCCACGACCGGGGAACCGTCGCCGTGCTCCGCGCCGCGCTGCGGGAGGCGCTGGACGACGTCGACGACGAGCCCGGCACGGTCGCCGGTCCACCGACGCAGGAGCTGCTGGACCGCGTCGGCCGGCGGGCGTCGACCGACGGGGCCCGGGACGCGTGGGGGGCGCCCGTCCGGCCGTCCCAGCGCGTCATGGCCGCGCTCGGTACCGGCGTCCTGACCGGCGCCGCGCTGCAGTGGCTGGGACCCGTGCCGTTCGTCCCGCCGCTCGCGGGGGCCGCCGCGGTCGCCGTCGTGGTCGCCCTGCTGCCGCGCCTGGGGTGGCTGGCGACGGTCCTCGGGCTGGTCCTGTGGCTCACCGGCGCGGGGGAGGCCGGGATCGCGACGTACCTCGTGCTCGCCGCCGTGCCCGTGGTCCTGCTGGTCCGCCGCAGTGGCGTGTGGTGGTCGCTGCCCGCCTTCGCTCCCGGGCTCGGCCTCGGCGGCCTGGCGCTCGCCTACCCGACGATCGCGGGTCAGGCGCCTCGCGCGTGGCAGCGCTTCGTCCTGGGGCTCGCCGGGTGCTGGTGGCTCGTGCTCGCCGAGGCGCTCACCGGGGAGCGGATGCTCTTCGGCGTGACCGGCGTCCTGCCCGACGCCGTGGCCGCGGCACCGCGTGACCTCTCGACCGCGACGGTCCTGCAGGACGTCGCCTGGCCGGTGCTCTCGAGCGGCGTCCTGCTCGTCGGGGTGTTCTGGGGACTCGCGGCGGTCGTTCTGCCGTACCTCGTCCGCGGGCGGGCGGCCGCCGTCGACCTCGTCGCTGCGACCGCCTGGGCCGCAGGCCTCGCCGCGTCGACCCAGGCGCTCGGCGGCGTCATCGGCGGGTGGCAGGGGACGACCGGGGCGCCCGAGCCGCGAGGGCTCGTCGCGGGCGCCGTGCTGGCCGGCGCGCTCGCCGTCGCCGTGCGGGCGGCCGGGGGGCCTTCGCACAGCACGGCCGAACCGCGGGCCCTTCCGTAGCATGAAGGCGCAGGACCCCCAGGAATGAGCGTGCTACGAAACCTCGAGAGCAGGATCGCCGGCCTCGTCGAGGGGACGTTCGGACGCGTCTTCCGCACCCCCGTCCGTCCCGTCGAGATCGCCCGTCGTCTCGTCAAGGAGATGGACGAGCACCGCACCGTGTCCGTCTCCCGCACCTACGTCCCCAACGAGTACGTCGTCTGGCTCTCGCCCGAGGACCGGCAGAGCTTCGTCGCGATCGAGCACGAGGTGGCCGACGAGCTCGCCGTCCGCGTGCTCGAGCACGCCCGGGGCGAGCGGCTGGCCCTCGTGTCCCGCCCGGTGATCACCTTCGACACGGACGACCGCCTGCGTCTCGGGGAGTTCGGCATCCAGGCCCGGCTGGTGCGGCCGAGCGAGGAAGCCGCGGTGGCAGCCGGTGGGTCCCGTCCTCCGAAGGACGTCCCCGCCGTCGTCCAGGCCGAGCACACCAACACGATGGTCTTCTCGAGCGCGGAGCGCCTCAGCGAGCCGCTGGAGGAGCAGCGCTCCGAGCGCCGCGGGCGCGCGCTCGTCGTCGCGGAGGGCCGCCGCATGGTCGTCCCGTCCGGCGGCGCCGTGATCGGCCGCAGCCGCGAGTGCGACGTCGTGCTCGGCGACTCCAACGTCAGCCGACGCCACGCGGAGATCCGCGCGCACGGCTCCGGCTGGGTCGTCGAGGACCTCGGGTCGACCAACGGCGTGCGCGTCAACGGCACGCCCGCTCGCGGGGCCACCACGATCAAGGGCGGCGACCGCCTCGAGATCGGCACCGTCCCCGTCGTCTTCGAGGTCGAATGACGCTCGAGCCCGTCTCCGTCGCCCTGCAGTTCGGCTTCCTCGCGGTGCTGTACCTGTTCATCCTCTGGGTGTCCCGCAGCGCGCTGAAGGACCTGCGCCGCGCGGTCCAGCCGAGCGCGCAGCAGTACCAGCCGGTGGTCAGCGAGTCCGCGCCCTCCGACGCCACCGGGCTGCACAGCGCCGCGGCGGTCCCGCGCGGCGATCTCCGCGGTCTCGACGCACGTCTGGTGGTGGAGCGCGCGCCCGGGCATACGGCAGGGATGGAGTACGAGATCGGCGAAGGAGCGGTGATGGGTCGCGGTGACCAGGCCGAGATCCGCCTCGAAGACCCGTTCGCGAGCTCGCGTCATGCGCGCCTGGTGCGACAGGGCGGGGTGATCGTGGTGGAGGATCTGGGTTCCACGAACGGGACCTACCTCAACGAGGAGCTGCTCGGCGGCCCCCAGCCGCTGCACGCCGGGGACCGCGTCCGGATCGGCGACAGTGAGTTCACCTACCTCGAGGGGTAGGGACGTTCGAGAGAAGACCATGCTTCGCGTCGCCGACAGCTTCAAGGACACCGACACCGGCCGCCAGCGCCGGGCCAACGAGGACTCCGCGTTCGCGCGTGCGCCCCTGTTCGCGGTCGCCGACGGCATGGGTGGCGCGCAGGCGGGCGAGGTGGCCTCGAGGATGGCGGTCGAGGTCCTGGAACCCGGGCTACCCGACGGGGCCGGCAGCACGGAGGAGCGGCTCGCAGGCCTCGTGCTCGAGGCGAACGCCGCCATCCACGCCCTCTCGCGCTCCGACGAGGATCGCGCCGGGATGGGCACGACGATCACCGCGGCCTACGTGGGGGAGGAGGAGCTGTCGATCGCGCACGTCGGCGACAGCCGCCTGTACCTGCTGCGCGACGGCGACTTCGAGCGGCTCACCCGCGACCACTCCCTCGTCGACGAGCTCGTCCGCGAGGGCAAGCTCACGCCCGAGGAGGCGGACGTCCATCCGCAGCGCTCGATCATCACGCGCGCACTGGGCCCGGAGGCCGTCGTCGAGGTCGACCGCCTGACGTGGCGTGCCCGGGCCGGCGACGTCTACCTGCTCTGCTCCGACGGCCTCACCTCCATGGTGCCGGAGTCCCGCGTGGGCGAGATCGTCTCGGGCGCGGGGTCGCTGCGCGCCGCCGGTCGCGCGCTGATCGACGCCGCGAACGCGGCGGGCGGCCGCGACAACATCACGGTCGTGCTCTTCCGCCTCGAGGAGGTCGGGTTCGGCGACGCCGGCGCGGCGCAGGACGACCAGGCAACGCGCCTGGGCAGCTCGGCGCCGACCGTCGACGAGGTCCAGGCGGCCCTGCGTGAGGCGGAGAGCGCGACGGCGGCCTCCTCCCGCGCCGGCGCCATCGTGACGGCCGCGCCGGCGCCCGCGGAGTCCTCCGTCCGCGCCCGCGCGCCACGGTTCCCGGGCGACCGGCCCAAGGAGATCAAGGAGCGCGGACCGGTCCGCAAGGTCGTCCGCGGCCTCTCCTGGCTGCTCATCGTCCTCTTCCCCTTCGTGGCCGGCGGCTACATCGCCAGTCAGGCCGTCTACTTCGTCGGCGTCGACGACCAGGGCTTCGTCTCCGTCTACAAGGGCGTGCCGTACGAGCTGCCCGGCGGGCTGGAGATGTACTCCGAGAACTTCGTGTCCGGGGTGCCGGCGAGCACGCTGCCCGACCGCGCGCAGGAGACCGTCACCGCGCACAAGCTGCGCTCGCTCGAGGACGCCAACGACCTGGTCCGCCAGATCGAGCGCGGGGAGCTCGCCGGGCAGGCCGGCGGATGAGCGCACGCACACGCGAGCTCTTCGCGCTGATCCCCGCGTCGCTCCTGGTGACGGCCGGGTTCACGGCGGTCTTCGTCCAGCAGGACGACGTCCTCACCGACCTGTCGCTCACGTACGGCGCGATCTTCCTGGGCCTCTGCTTCGCCGCGCACCTGCTGCTCCGCGTGACGCTCAAGGAGGCCGACCCGTACCTGTTCCCGCTGGTCGCCGTCCTTGCGTGCTTCGGCCTGGTGATGATCTACCGGATCGACGAGGACCTCGCGCGCGAGCAGGCGCAGTGGTTCGTCGTCGGCCTCGGCGCCTTTGCCGCGACGATCGTCACCTTCCGCGACTACCGCAAGCTCGAGCAGTACCGGTACGTCATCGCGATGGGGTCGCTGTTCCTGCTGCTGCTCCCACGCGTGCCGGGGATCGGCGTGCAGACCAACGGCGCCTACCTCGGCGTGGGGATCGGGCCGATCACGTTCCAGCCGGCGGAGTTCGCCAAGATCGGCATCGTCATCTTCCTCGCGTCCTACCTGCGCGACACGCGGCAGTTGCTCGTGACCGGGGGCCGGACGTTCGCGGGCATCGTCATCCCGCCGCTGAAGCACCTCGGACCGCTGCTGGTGATCTGGGGCGGGGCGATGATCCTGCTCGTCTTCATCCGCGACCTGGGCTCGTCGCTGATGTTCTTCGGCGGGTTCCTCGCGCTGGTCTACGTCGCGACGAACCGGCTGAGCTTCCCGCTCATCGGGCTGGCGATGTTCTCCGTCGGGTTCTGGTTCTTCTCGAACACCGTCGGGCACGTGCAGAACCGCATCGACGCGTGGCGTGACCCGTTCGACAAGTCGCTCTTCGAGCAGGTCGGCGGCAGTGAGCAGCTCGCGCAGTCGCTCTTCGCCCAGGCGGACGGCGGGTTCTTCGGCGCCGGCTTCGGGCAGGCGTTCACGACGCTGCAGAACGGCGACATCCAGTTCCTGCCCGCCGCGCAGACCGACCTCATCTACGCGCTCATCACCAACGAGCTCGGGCTCGTCGGCGCCGCTGCCGTCATCCTCGTCTACCTCCTGATCGTCGAGCGCGGCTTCAAGGTCGCGATGCTCGCGCGTGACTCCTTCTCCAAGCTTCTGGCGACCGGGCTCACCGCGGTCTTCGCGCTGCAGGTCTTCGTCATCGTCGGCGGGGTCACGAAGGTCATCCCGCTGACCGGCGTCACGCTGCCGTTCATCTCCTACGGGGGCTCGTCGATCGTCGCGAACTTCGTGCTGCTCGGTCTGGTGCTGTGCGTCTCCGACAAGGCCCGTCGGGAGGTCTAGTGAACGCTCCGATCGCGCGGCTCTACATCTTCTTCCTGCTGCTGTTCGGCCTGCTGATCGCGTTCACGTCGCGCTGGACGGTCTTCGAGGCCGAGTCGCTGAACGCCAACGCGCTCAACCGCCGGGGGGTCTTCGAGGAGCAGCGCATCAAGCGGGGGTTGATCCGGGCGGCGGACGGCACCGTGCTCGCGCGCAGCGTCTCCGCCCAGGACGACACCTTCCGGCGCAGCTACCCCGATGGCGGGCTGTTCTCGCACGCGCTGGGCTACTCGTACACGACGCTCGGCCGGGCGGGTCTGGAGCGCTCGCGCAACGACGCGCTCAGCGGCAAGCGCGGCGAGCTGGGCAGCGTGGTGGACCGCGTGATCGGGCGGACGCCCGTGGGGGAGAGCGTCCTGACGACGCTGGACCCCGAGGCGCAGAAGGTCGCGCTGGCCGCGCTGGACGGGCGCAAGGGCTCGGTCGTCGCGATCGAGCCGGAGACCGGTGCGGTGAAGGTCATGGCGTCGTTCCCGGGCTTCGACCCGCGCGACCTCCGGGATCCCGACACCTACTCGCGCCTGGCCAATGACGAGGACAACTCCCCGTTGCTCAACCGCGCGACCCAGGCCGGTTACCCACCGGGCTCCACCTTCAAGGTCGTCACGGCCGCCGCCGCGCTGGATTCCGGCAGGTACGAGCCCGGAACCGTCGTCGACGGGAACAGCGGCAAGGAGATCAGCGGCGTGCCGCTGAACAACTCCGGCGGCGCGGACTTCGGGTCGATCACCCTCACCAAGGCGCTGACGAACTCCGTCAACACCGTGTGGGGCGAGGTCGCCGAGGAGCTCGGCAAGGAGACGATGAAGACGTACATGCAGCGGTTCGGCTTCGACGAGGACCCGCCGCTCGACTACCCCGACGGGCAGATGCTGCCGTCGGGCTCCTACCTGCCGGACCGCGGACTCGTGCCCGCGACGTCACGCTTCGTCGACGTCGGCCGCATGGCGATCGGGCAGGACAAGCTGCGGGTCACCCCGCTGCAGATGGCGATGGTGGCCGCGGCCGTCGCCAACCGCGGTCGCCTCATGCGCCCGCACCTGACCGACCGGATCGTCGACGAGGACGGTCGCACGGTCGAGCGGATCGAGCCCGAGGAGCAGTCCCGCGTCATGAGCGAGGGCTCGGCCGACCAGCTGATCTCGATGATGACCGACGTCGTGAACGAGGGAACTGGAACCGCCGCGCAGCTCTCGGGTATCGATGTTGCGGGAAAGACCGGAACCGCGGAGATCGACGTGCAACGCAACATCAACCAGCCCTGGTTCGTCGGCTTCGCCCCGGCGAAGAACCCGCGCATCGCCGTCGCCGTCACGATCGAGCGGACCGTCGGGGGACAGGGCGGGATCGTCGCCGCACCAATCGCCAAGCAGGTCATGGAGTCGTTGCTGAATGGATGAGCGCCTTGCCACCGAGACCATCGTGGATGGTCGCTACCGGATCCTCGAGCGGATCGGCTCCGGCGGGATGGCGGACGTCTACCGGGCGGAAGACCTCCAGCTCGGCCGCGACGTCGCCCTGAAGATCCTGTACCGGCGGTTCTCCCAGGACGGGGAGTTCGTCGAGCGGTTCCGCCGCGAGGCGTCGAGCGCGGCGGGACTTCAGCACCCGCACGTCGTCTCCGTCTACGACCGCGGCGAGTGGGACGGGACCTACTACATCGCGATGGAGCACCTCGAGGGGCGCTCGCTGAAGCAGGTCGTCCTCGCAGAGGGGCCACTCGCCCCTGCGCGGGCGGTCGATCTCGTCATCCAGATCCTGCGCGCCGCGAAGTTCGCGCACAAGCGCGGGATCATCCACCGTGACCTCAAGCCCCACAACGTCATCGTCGACGGCGAGGACCGGGCGAAGGTCACGGACTTCGGCATCGCGCTGGCCGGCGTGTCGGACATGACGCAGACCGGGTCCATCATGGGCACCGCCCAGTACCTGTCCCCGGAGCAGGCCCAGGGCCACCCGGTCACCGGGCAGTCCGACCTCTACGCCATCGGCGTCATCCTCTTCGAGCTGCTCACCGGCCGCATCCCGTTCGACGGGGACAGCGCGGTGACGATCGCGCTGAAGCAGGTCAACGAGCCGCCGGCGCTGCCCAGCTCGTTCAACGGGACGGTCACCCCCGACCTCGACGCGATCGTGTTCCGTGCGCTGGAGAAGGACCCGGCCCGGCGCTTCGCCGACGCGGACCAGTTCATCGCCGCGCTCGAGGAGGTCGCCGCGCATCTGGCCGACGGGACGGCCGGCTCGACCGGCGTCACGTCGGTCGCCGGCGCCGCCGTGGCCTACGGACTCCCGCCCGCCGAGTCGGGACTCTCGCAGCACACCCAGGTCTCCGGCCAGATCCCGACCGTGTCCGCCTACGACGGGTACGCCTACCCGGCGACCGCACCGCCGGAGCTCGATCCCGACCGCGAGGACGCGCAGCGCTGGTGGATCGCGCTGCTCGCCGGCCTCCTCGTGGCGGGCCTCGTGATCGGCGCGCTGCTCCTCTCGGGCGGCGACAAGGTCACCGTGCCGCAGGTCGTCGGCGTCGATGAGGCGAGCGCGGTCACGCGTCTGCGGGCGGACGGCTTCGACACCGACATCACGACGAAGAACGACCCGAACGCGCCGAAGGGCCAGGTCATCGGGCAGATCCCCAGCGGGAACAGTGAGGCCGACAAGGGCTCGACCGTCACGCTCACCGTGAGCGACGGGCCCGGCACCGCGACCGTGCCCCGCGTGGTCGGGGACGGGCGGCTGGTGGCGACGAAGAAGCTCCGGGACGCCGGGTTCCTCGTGCGCGAGGAGGAGGACTTTTCCGCCGACGTGGGGGAGAACCGCGTCATCTCGGTCGAGCCCGGCCAGGGCGAGGCCCTGGAGAAGGGCAGTACCGTCACGATCGTGGTGTCGTCCGGCGCCGAGCGGGTCGACGTGCCGAGCGTGCTGCGGCAGAGCCGGGAGGACGCGCAGGCCACGCTCGAGGACGCCGGATTCGAGGTCTCCGTGCGGGAGATGGAGAGCGAGGAGGACGTCGGCACCGTGCTGTCGCAGGACCCCAAGGCGGGCACCGCGCGCCCGAAGGGCTCCCGCGTGACGATCACCGTCGCCAAGGCGTCCGAAGCGGTCGACGTCCCGAACGTGGTGGGCCAGTCCTCGGCGGAGGCGACCGCCGCGCTGTCGGGTGCCGGCTTCACGGTCCTGCCGCGCGATCAGGAGGTCGACAGTCCCGACGAGGACGGCGTCGTCCTCGCCCAGAATCCGGCCTCCGGCAAGCTGAAGCGGGGCGAGCGCGTGACGATCACCGTCGGCAAGTTCTCGCCGGAACTCGATCCGGACCCGACCGCGACGCCCGAGCCGACCCCGACCGCGACACCGTGAGGGTCGCGGTCCTCTCGGGTGGCCGCTCGTCCGAGCACGACGTGTCGCTGCGGTCCGGTACGGCGGTCGCCGCCGGACTGGCCGAGGCCGGGCACGAGGTGGTGTCGCTGCTGCTCGATCGCGAGGGGGGCTGGCGCGACGGGACCGGCATGCCCGTCCCGATCGTGCCCGGTCACGGACTGCTCGAGGTCGACGTCGTGTTCCCCGTGCTGCACGGGCCGTTCGGGGAGGACGGCACCGTCCAGGGCCTGCTCGAGCTGCTCGACGTGCCGTACGTCGGGTCGGGCGTGCTCGCCTCGGCGGCGTGCATGGACAAGGTCGTCTTCAAGGACCTCATGGCGGTCGGCGGGCTCGACCAGGTCGGCTACGTGTTGGCGCTCGCGTCCGAGGGCGTCGAGGCCGTGGCGGCTCGGGAGGACGTCCTGTCGCTCGGCTTCCCCTGCTGGGTGAAGCCCGCGCGGCTGGGGTCGAGCGTCGGGATCGTGAAGGTGCGTAGCGCTTCGGAGCTGCCGTCCGCGTTGGCCGTCGCGTTCGCGCACGACGCGCGCGTCATCATCGAGGCGAACTCGACCGGCCTGGAGATCGAGTGCTCGGTCCTCGGCCCGACCGACGCGCCCGAGGTGTCGGTGCTCGGCGAGATCGTGATCCAGAGCGAGTGGTACGACTACGAGGCGAAGTACACGCCCGGGGGGATGGAGCTCGTCGTGCCGGCGCGGGTGTCGGAGTCGGCCGCCTCGCGGGTGCGGTCTCTTGCGGCGCTCGCGTTCTCGCGGGCCGGCTGCAGCGGCCTCGCGCGGGCGGACTTCTTCGTCGACGGCGAGACCGTGCTGCTCAACGAGCTCAACACCATGCCCGGGTTCACGGAGACGAGCGTGTACGGGAAGCTCTGGGCGGAGTCCGGGCTGGCCTATCCGACGCTGGTCGACCGCCTGGGCCAGATCGCGCTGGAGCGGTATCGCGCGGAGCGCGAGCAGAAGTTCTGAGTCGGGCGCCGTAAGGCGGGGCGCGTTTCCGCGGAAACGTCTCCGGCGGCGAACTGGGTGTCACCCCGCCGTGCCGGACGTCGTTCCCAGGCGGCCCGAAGTTGGTGAATCCGCTATCGCCGACGAACTCAGACTCACCAAGTCCGCGCCGCAGAGACGTGAAGGTGACCGCACGAGGGTCCGTCAGCTCTCGGTCGGAAGGAGCTCGTGCGCCCGGACTTCGCGCAGGGTCCGGCTACCGGCCCGCGGTCTACGACACGCCCGCGTCGGCCAGCCAGGCCCAGGCGACTGCCTGGTCGACGACCTGCACCTCGAGCTTCTCCGCCTTCGCGGTCTTCGACGCGCCGACGTCGTTGCCGGTCACGAGGTAGGTGGTCGCCGCCGACACGCTCGTGGCGCTCGTCGCGCCGGCCTGCTCGAGCAGGCGGATGAAGGCAGGGCGCGCGACCTTCTCGCCCGTGTCCGGGTGGACGATCGCGCCGGTGACGACGACGGTCGCCTCCTTCAGCGGCGTGTCGGCCGCTGCGGCCACCTCGACCGGCCGGTCCTCGTCGCGCACGTCGAGGTCCACGCCGTGACCGCGCAGTGCGGTGACGAGCTCGACGACCTCCTCGCGGGCGAAGTAGTCGGCGATGGACTGCGCGACGATCGGGCCGATGTCCTTCACGGCGGCGAGGTCCTCGACGCTCGTGCCCATGAGCTGCTCGATCGACTCGAAGCCCGCCTGGCACAGCCGCTTGGCCGTGCCCTCCCGTGCGTGGCGGATGCCGAACCCGATCAGCGCGCGACGCAGACCCATGTCCTTGGACCGCTCTATCGACTCGACGAACCGCTTGGAGCTGACCTCGCCCATCCGGTCGTACTCCATGAGCTGTTCGGCGGTGATCCCGTAGAAATCGGCGGGCGTCCGTAGCACGCCGTCCTCGTAGAGCTTCGCGATCCAGACCTCACCGACGGCTTCCATGTCGGCGGCCGCGCGGCCGGACCACCACTGCAGGCGGCGCAGCGTCTGGGCCGGGCAGTCGAGGTTCGAGCAGAACAGCTCCTTCGAATTGCCGGTCTCGACGAGCTCGGTGGCGCAGGACGGGCAGTGGGTCGGGATCTCCGCCTCCCGCACGTCCTTCGGCTGCCTTCCGGGCGCCGGCCCGGACACGAACGGGATGACGTCCCCGGCCCGCTTGACCAGCACACGCATGCCGATCTTCACGCCGCGCGCGCGCACGACCTCCTGGTTGGCGAGCGTCGCACTCGACACCGTCGTGCCGCCGACGAAGACCGGCTCCAGGACCGCACGCGGGACGACCTTGCCGCCCGGGCCGACCTCCCAGGAGATGTCCTTGAGGATGGTCTCCCGCTCCTCGGCTGCGAGCTTGATCGCCACCGCGCCGCGGGGCGTGCTCGACCGGTTGCCGGCGGCGGCGAACGCCTTGGCGGCGTCGAGCTGGACGACGGCGCCGTCGATGTCGTAGTCGTTCGTCGGCCGTCCCTCCTCGATCCTCGCGACGACCTCCAGCACCGCTTCGGCGCCTTCGACCACGGCGATGTCGGGGACGTGGAAGCCCTGCTCGAGAAGACCGCCCACCTGCAGGTCCGCGTCCGGGGCGAGCACGTCGAAGGCGTAGAAGCGTAGGACGCGACCGGCCTGCGCGGCGGCCGCAGGGTCCTTCTGCAGCAGCGTGCCCGCGCAGGCGTTGCGCGGGTTGGCGAGCGGCTTGTCGGGGTGGGCGGCGTTATAGGCGTCGAAGGTCGACTGGAGCATCACGGCCTCGCCGCGGATCTCGACGCGGCCGGGGGCCTGCTTCAACGTGACGGGGAGCTCGGGCAGGACGGCACGCGCGGCGTTGGTGACCTCCTCGCCGGTGGTGCCGTCGCCGCGGGTGGCGACGTACTCGAGCTCGCCATCCTGGAACACGATCGACAGCGAGACGCCGTCGAGCTTCGGCGTGACGCGCAGCGGCTGGCCGGGGAAGCGCTCGGCGAACTCGCGGACGCCCTCCTCGCGGTTGGCGGGCGAGACCTTCGCCAGCGAGAGCATCGGACGCGCGTGGCGGATGGCGCGACGGGCGCTCGAAGGCTTCGCACCGACCTGGTCGAGCGGGTTGTCCGCCGGGACGAGATCGGGGTGCTCGGCCAGGAGCGTGCGCAGCTCGTCCTCGGCGGCGTCGAAGGTCGCGTCGTCGATGGAGGGCTCGCCGGCGTAGTACTCCTCGCGCCAGCGACGCAGGTCGGCGGCGAGCGTCTCGATCCGCTCGGCAGGGGTCGGGTCGGGCATCGCCCGGCACGCTACCCATCCGGCCGGGCGCGCTACTTGAAGAGCACGACCTCGGAGATCGCTGCGCGGTCCTCGCCCTTCGGCAGCTCGGTGATCCAGATGAGGTAGTAGCGGAACGGCTGGCCCGCCGTGTCGAGGTCCACGTTCGTGACTCGCCCGGAGGCGTCGACGTCGGCGAGCTCGGTCCAGCCGTCGGACGGCAGCGCCTTCGGCACGTTGGACTTCGCGACGTAGACCTTGCCGCGCCAGCCTGGGGTGGTGGTCTTGATCGACAGGGAGCGGGCTGCGACGCCGGGCTTCGCGTCGACGTAGATCCCGACGCCGAGGTCGGCGGGATCGGACGGCGGCCTCGCTTTGGTGATCCTTCCGCCTTGGTACTTCTCGGTGTCCCAGACGGAGTTGGGGTCCTTGTCGACGATGAACTTTGCGTCCGCCGAGTGCTCCTTGCCGTCGCCCTGGGGGTCGTAGTCGGTGGCCTGGTCCTGACCGAGGCCGATGGCCTCGAGACCGGCGGGCGCCTTGATGTCCACGGGGGTCCGGGTCCCGGTGCCGCGCTCCACCCGGTCGCCGGAGGCGAGGATCGCAATCGTGCCCCCCACGGCGAGGGCCACGAGCAGGAACGGGACGACGAGGCGCCATGGCTGCGTGACCCGCACGGGCAGCCGGCGTCGCGACCGGGCCGGGAGCGTCCGCAGGACCGCGGTGGCCTCGCCGGTCGACTGGCCGGTCCGCGCGGTCTCCTGGACGAGGACGTCCTCGAGGTCGGCGATGAAGGTGGCGTCGGAGCGGTAGCGCTGATCGAGGTCCTTCGCGGTCGCCCGGTCGACGACGGCTGCGAGTGCGCTGCGGACCTCGGGCCGGCGGATCTGGACGTCGGGAAGGTCCTCGCGGACGTGCTTCATCGCGACGGCGATCTGGTTCTCGCCCTTGAACGGGACGTCCCCGGTGAGCATCTCGTACAGGACGATGCCCAGGGAGTAGAGGTCGGACTGACCGGTGACCGCGTGGCCGAGCGCCTGCTCGGGCGAGACGTAGTCGGTCGTCCCGAGCACCCGCCCGTCGGCGGTCAGACCGTCCTGGTCGAGGGTGCGGGCGATGCCGAAGTCCGTGACCTTCGCGGAGCCCTCCTCGTCGATCAGGACGTTCTGCGGCTTGACGTCGCGGTGGACGATCCCGGCGTCGTGCGCGGCCCCGAGGGCGCGGGCGATCTCGATCGCGTAGGCGATCGCCTCCCCGACCGGGAGCTTGCCGTTGCGGCGGATCCGCGCCTTCAGCGTCTCGCCCTCGACGTACTCGAACACGATGTACGGCGTGGGCCGGATCGAGTCCTCCTGCTCGCCGGCGTCGATCACCGTGACGATGTGCGGGTGGTTCAGCTGGGCGACGGCGCGCGCCTCGCGACGGAATCGCTCGAGCTGATCGGCGTCCGTGACGCCCTGCGCGTGCAGGACCTTGATCGCGACCTGGCGCTCCAGCCGGGTGTCGAAGGCCCGGTAGACCGTCGACATGCCGCCCGCGCCGACGTGGGCGTCGAGCCGGTAGCGAGCGCTGAGCAGGGTGCCGACCGTGACGGTCACTGGACGTATTGTGCGGGTCGGGCGGCAGTTCGTGTCACGCGCACCGGGACTGCTTCGATGGGGAGGGCCCGATCCCCTGCCGACCCGGGCCCCCGAACGCGTGGCTCAGACCGCGGCCGCGTCCTCCGTCGCGGTCTGCTCGAACGCCGCGGGGTCCATCCAGGTGAGCTCCCAGACGTGGCCGTCCGGGTCCTGGAAGCTGCCGCCGTACATGACGTCCATCTCCAGGGCGGGCTTCCAGGTCCGGCCGCCGTTGTCGAGGGCGAGGGTGACGAGCAGGTCGACCTCGTCGCGGCTCTCGCAGGAGAGGCAGTTGAGCACCTCGGTGGTGTCCTGCGGAGCGATTTCACCGACGATGAAGCCCTGGAAGCGGCTGCGCTCCATGATCATCACGTGGATCGTGTCGCTGATCACGACGCACGCGGCAGTGTCGTCGGAGAACTGCTCGTTGATCGTGAAGCCGAGCGCGCGGTAGAAGGCGCGGGAGGCCGGGATGTCGCGGACGAGGAGGTTGATGTAGACGGATCGCATGGGAGGGACCCTGCCGCGACGCCGCCGTGTTGTCCAAGACGCGATCATCGCCCGATGATGCATGCTGTGCATCGTGCGGTACGACCTGCGCCTCCTCCCGCCGTTCCTGGCCCTCGCGGAGGACCTGCACTTCGGGCGTGCCGCCGAGCGGTTGCAGGTGGCGCAGCCCGCGCTGTCCCAGCAGCTGCGCCGGCTCGAGACGCAGCTCGGGGTGCAGCTCTTCGAGCGTGACGCCCGCCGCGTCGAGCTCACCGCGGCCGGCGAGGCGTTCCTGCCGGGCGCGCGCGAGGCGGTGCTGGCTGCCCAGCGCGCCGAGCTCGCCGCGCAGCGGGCCTCCCGTGGAGGTCCCGCCGTCCTGCGGATCGCGGCGGACCTCGACCTGCCGGCGCGGGTCATGCAGCAGGTCCGCTCGTTCGCGCAGGAGCGACCGGACATCGAGCTGAAGGTCGTGCGCCAGCACCAGGGCGACGCGCTCACCGCGCTGCACGACGAGCAGGTCGACGCGGTCGTCGGCTGGGGTCGCATGCCGTACGGCCCGCCGCTGCGCTCGCTGACCGTCGACGTCGAGGAGGTCCTCGCGGTCCTGCGGGACGACCATCCGGAACTCGACCGCGTGGCCATGCCTCGCGAGGTCTTCGGCCGCCGGCAGTTCGTCATGTTCCAGCGGGAGCCGTCGAGCGACGTCTTCGACTGGCTGGTGGTGGCCGCGGCGGGGCGGCAGCCCGAGCAGCTGCGCATCCAGCAGGTGCAGTCGCTCGAGGACGGGGCGGGCGCGATGCTCCGCGCCGCTGCCCGGGGCTGCGGGCAGACCGTCGTGGCGGGCGCCGGGTTCGACCCGGCCGCCCACCCGCGGCTGCGCACCAGGCCGTTCGAGCCGCCGCTGCTGCACGACATCGTCGTGATGTGGACGGCGGAGTCCGAGTCCCCTCCCGTCCGCGCCCTCGCCGGGAGCTGGGCGCGCTGGGAGGCGTCGAGGAGCCCGGCCATCCCGGGCGACTCGTAGACGTGGCCGGAAGTATCGGTCGGAATTGTGTGAAGTCGTCGACAACGGCTCAAGCCACATCGGACAGCGCAGCATCGACCGTCTTGAGGGCCAACGGCCCAACCTGCGACTCATCCACCTGCCCGCTCACGCGGGACGGCTTTGGGCGGATCGCGGCCGGCAGAGGCGGTAGCGGCGGACGGTGCGGACGACCCGGCCGTTGGCGGTGCGCCCGCTGACGCGGACCACGACGGTCCCCGCCTTGCGGCCGACGAACGACACCGTGACGCGTCCGCCGCGGACGCGGGCGGCTGCACGGCGACCGTTGACCGTCACGCGGACGGCGCGCACGCGGCCGCGGCGTGCGAGCCGGATAGTCGTGCTGCGGCGGCTGAGGCACGACCGCGGCGCGGCTGGGGCGCGGCGTGGCACGCCCGAGTCCTTGGGACGGCCGAGCGGCGGGAGGTCGAGCTCTCCGGCAGGCACGGGCGCGATGCTCGGTCGGCAGGGGAGTGAGCGGAGGTCGCCGCACGGGCGGGCGGCGGCGCGGGCTTCCCCGGGGACCCGGCCGAGGACGAGCTGGGATGCGCCCGTGATGACGCGGACCGTCTGCGGCGTGAGGACAGGGGTGAAGCCCCAGTTGCCGGTGACGGCGAGCGGGGAGTCCAGGACGACGCGGACGGCGGAGCCAGCGCGGAACGTGTGGCCGAACGGCAGGACCTCGAGCCGGGCGTCGAACGGCTGTCCGGGCGCGAGCGTCTGGACGTCGGCGGCGCGACCGGGGTGGAAGGGGCGGGTCGCGGTCGAGCGGGAGGCGTCGAGCCGGCGGTGGGATGCGCGGAGCCAGCCGCGCTGCACGTAGTGCTCCTGGCCGTCGGCGCGGACCTCGGTGATGGTCGCCTGCAGGTCGAGGTCCTCCGCGCCGGCGACGATGCGGAGGTCGAGGCTTGCCGAGCCGAGGACCTCGAGGTCTCGCGCCAACGGGGGCGAGGTCCATACGGCGCGACCGGCATCCGGCGCGGGCACCGCCCACACAGCATCCGTGGTCGGGTCGTACGGGGCGGGGTTCGTCGAGGAGGACGGCAGCGGCGCGGCGTACGTGACGTCGTCGCTCGTGCGACGGGAGCGGTCCAGTCGGCCGTCACCGCCGAGTTCCAGGACGACCGGTTCTGGGGCGGGGAGCTGCTCCGAACGGGTGATCCACGACGCACGGCCGTCGGACAGGGAGGCCTCGTGGAGCTGGGTGACCTTGGGCGTGCGCTCGAACCCGTTGTCCTCGCCGCCGACGAAGTGCGCGAGGAAGGACTCCATGAGGTCGTTGTACGCGGGGTTGTCCTCGTTGAAGTCGTGGTTGCCATTGCTGACCAGCGCCCACGTCCTGCCGGCGGGCAGGGTGTGCAACAGCCCGCCGGGTTCGAGCAGGCCGCCGACGCGTGGACCGGTCTGCTCGTCCTGCCAGTAGATCGACGTCAGGACCGGCACGTCGATGTCCTGCGAGGTCGACATCGCGCTGCGCGCGGCGTAGTCGGAGCTTCCGAACCTGGAGTCGCTGTACGGCGCCCGGATCCCCTGCTCGGCGATGACCGGGTTGCGCGCCTCGTGGGCGGCGAAGTTCGCCGCGCACTCGGTGTCGCCCTGGAGCGCGACGCTCGGGGTCTCCTGCTGCCCCGGCAGCTTTTGCTGCTCGGTGAACAGGAGGCCGAACGCGGAGTTCTGGATCCCGCCGAGGTAGCCGACGTCGCGATAGAGGTCGAAGACGACCGAGGACGGGACGATCGCCTTCAGCCCCGTGGGCCGCTGCGCCGCGGTGAGCAGCTGCATGATCCCGGGGAACGAGTAGCCGGCCATCCCGACACGTCCGTTGGACCAGGGCTGCCGTGCCGCCCATTCGACCGCCTCGGCGCCGTCCTTGGCCTGCGCGGGCTCGAACAGGTCGTGCACCCCTGACGAGCAGCCCGTCCCGCGAATGGACACCCCGAGCAGCGCGAACCCGCGCTCGAGCAAGCGCTCCTCCAGCCCCGGGATCGACCCGAACGTCGGGTCGGTGCCGGCCGAGTAGCCGTCGTACTGCACGACCACCGGGTGGCGCCCCTGGTCGGCCGGGCGTACCAGGTGGTAGCGCAGCCGCGTCCCGTCCCGCACCTCGAGGTAGCCGTCCTCGGTGGTCGTCGCCGGTGCGGCGAGCGCCGCGGGCGGGCCGAGCAGCGCGCAACTGAGCAGGAATGGCACAACCATCAACCAAGAACGCACGCGACGCATCATGCCGTATCGCGGCACAACGTCCGTGTCCCGCTTCCGCCTTCGCGTGATGCCACCGCTCGGGTCTAGAGACACGGACCCCTGCACACAATTCCGACCGATACTTCCGGCCGTGTCGACTAGCCGCGGAGCAGGCTCAGGACCGACTGCGGCGCCTGGTTGGCCTGGGCGAGCATCGCCATGCCGGCCTGCTCGAGGATCTGGGTCTTGCTGAGCTTGACCATCTCCTCCGCCATGTCGACGTCGCGGATCCGTGACTCGGCCGCGACCAGGTTCTCCTGGTAGACGCCGAGGTTGCGCATGGTGTGCTCGAGACGGTTCTGGGCCGCGCCGAACGCGGAGCGCTGGGAGGTGACGGCGTCGATGGCGGCGTCGATCTCGGAGATGTCCGCGGCGCCGGTCGCGCTGAGCGAGGCGTAGGCGGTGCCGACGGCGCTGCCGAGGCTGACCATGGCGACGGAGATCGTCTCACCGTCGTTGGCGCCGACCTGGAAGGTGACCGTCGAGGTCGCGTTCAGGACGGCGAGGCCGTTGAACTCGGCGGCGGAGCCGATTCGCTCGATCTCCGACGCGAGCTGGTTGACCTCGGTCTGGATCGCGTCGCGGGAGGCCTGCGAGAGAGCGCCGTTCTTGTACTGCACGGCGAGCTCACGAACGCGCTGGAGCATCGAGTGGACCTCGTCGAGCGAGCCCTCGGCGGTCTGCACGAGCGACACGGCGTCCTGCGCGTTGCGCTGGGCCTGGCCGAGACCGCGGATCTGACCGCGCATCTTCTCGGAGATGCCCAGGCCGGCGGAGTCGTCGGCGGCGCGGTTGATGCGGAAGCCGGAGCTGAGGCGCTCCATGGACTTCGTGGTCTGGGCGTTCGTCGTGGAGAGCTGACGGTGCGCGCTCATCGCCTCGACGTTGTTCTGAATGCGGAGGGACATCCGGTCCGGTTCCTTTCGGGAGTTCGTCCTTGAGCCGTTCGCGGGCCGGTGAGGGCCGGTCCCGCGTCGGTGTGTGATGACTTACGTGTGCTTCGTGCTGCTGGGAAGGTCTTCGGGGAGCTGCGCGGCGTCCGCGGTGGCGGCGGCTGCGTTCTCCTCCTTCACCGCGGTGTAGATCTCCTCGCGGTACACGGGGATCGACTTCGGTGCGGCGATGCCGATGCGCACGGACGAGCCGTTGACCTCGATGACCTCGATCACGACGTCGTCGCCGACCATGAGCTTCTCGCCGGGGCGTCGGGTGATGATGAGCATCGTCGGGTTCCTCCTTGGAAAGCGGTTCGTGCGAGCGTACTCGTCCTGAGTACGCCGGTTCTAGGCGGCGGCTTCGGCCGCGGTCGGGAACAGGGGGGCGCGGACGGGGGCGTCCGGGGCCTGGTTGATCACCTGGTGGCCGGCCCCGTGCGCGATGAGGATCGGCGCGCGGAGGTTGGCGCAGAACTCCTGCAGCGACTCCGCCGCGCGGACCGTCACGTACACGGACGTGGCGTCGGCGTCGGTGATGCCGATGCGATCGGCCTCCTCGTCGGCGAGCTCCACCTCGTAGGAGGGGAAGAAGCGCCAGGGATTGGTGAGGGGCACGGCCAGCTCCGGATCGTCCAGCGAGTGGAGCCAGACGAACGCGCTCTCCTCGCTGCGCGCCAGCAGCGCGTAGCGGGTCCCGCCGAGGCCGATGAGGCCCGAGGGGAAGTCGAGCACGGAGTCCGAGGGGATCTCGATCCGCCCGAACCGCGAGCTCTGCAGCACGACGGTCATGTGAGGGTCCTTTGGTGTGGGGGTCATGCGGGTGTCTTTGCGTCGGTTAGCGGAGGAAGTCCATGAGGGAGGGCTGGATGACGGTCGCGCCGGACTTCAGCGCGGCCTCGTACGCCGACTGGCGGGTCGAGAGCGCGAGGATGGCCTGCGCCATGTCGGCGCCCTCGATGCGGTCCAGGCGGGTCTCGCCGGCGAAGGCGAGGTCGTCGAGGCTCATCGCCGCCGACTGCAGCCGGACGGCGGTCGCGCCGTTCGCCGAGCGGGCGGTCGCGACGGTGTCGAGGTTCGACTGCAGGCCCTGCAGGTCCGCGCCGCGCAGGGCGGCGAGGTCCGCGGGGGTGCCGCCTCGCAGGTGGTCGCTCAGGTCGCGGAGGGTGTCGAGCAGGAGCCCGTCGCCCGGGGTCTGCCCCGAGCCGAGGATCTGCGAGCCGAGCTGGTTGACCTGCACCGTCAGGCCCGGGCCGATCTCGCGCAGCACCGCGCCGGCATCCCCGGCGTAGGTGTCGGAGGCAGTCGAGTAGGGCGCGGTCGTCGTCGCGGTGCCGCTGAAGAGGAAGCGCTCGCCTATCCGCGCGTTCGCCCGCTCCTTGGCGGCGGCCGCGAGCTGGTCGATCTCCGCAGCGATCTTCTCGCGATCGGAGGTCGTGTAGCTGCCGTTGGCGCCCTGGACGGCGAGCTCGCGCGCCCGGTGCAGCAGGTCGGCCAGGCCGCCGAGCGCGGCGTCGGTCGCCTCGGTCCAGTCGGAGGCCTCGGCGACCGCGTCCTTCTGGCGGGCGAGGCCCGCAAGATCGGCGCGCTGGACGACCGCGGCGCGGGCGCCGGCGGGATCGTCGGACGGCCGGTTGATCCGGCGGCCGGTCGAGACCTGCTGCTGCGCCTCGGCGATGCGGTCCTTGCTGGTCCGCAGGTCGCCGAGCAGGCGGTCGGTGAGCATCGTGTGCGTGATGCGCATGCCTACAGCCCGACCCGTCCGGTGCGGTTGATGAGCGTGTCCAGCGCCTCGTCCATCGTCGACATGACGCGGGCGGAGGCCTGGTAGGCGCGCTGGAAGCGGACCATGTTGGTCATCTCCTCGTCGAGGCTGACCCCGCTGACCTGCATGCGCCGCTCGAGCGCGGCGGCCTTGAGCGTCACCGCGGTGGCGGCGAGCCGGTCGGCGGAGGCGGCGTCATCGCCGAGGCTGCGCACGAGGTTCGCGTACGTGGTGCCGGCGGCACCGCCGCGCAGGGCGGCGACGCCCAGCGCGATGTCGTTGGCGCCGGCGGCGGCGCCGGTACCCGCGTCGACCGTGGCGGCGGTGACGTTGAGCGCCAGGGTCGCGGCGGTGGTGCCGGTGAAGAAGGGCGGGGAACCATGGACGCCGTTGACGGCGGTCGCCAGCTGAGAAGCGACGGCGTCGAGGTCGGTGCGGCGCGAGCCGATCGGGCCGGTGGCGGACTGGATCGACAGCAGCGCGCCGAGCTTGCCGCCGGGCGCCGTGAGCGTCTGCGGCCAGGTGACGGTGCTGCCGCTGGTGAGCGGGGCGGCGGCGTCGCCGAACTGCACGGCGACCGAGCCGCCGCCGAGGTCGGTGACGCTGACCTGGCCGAATCGGCTGAGCTCGTCGAGCAACTCGTCACGGCGGTCGAGCAGGTCGTTGGGCGTGCGGCCCGCCGCGGTCTGCTGCGTGATGGCGGTGTCCAGGCGGGCGAGCTCGTCGGCGGTCTGCCGCACGATCCCGGTCGCGCTGGTGAGGTCGGCGTACTCCTGCCCAGCGACCGTCTGGATGGCGCCGAGCTGCTGGTCGAGCCGCTTGATGCCGTCGACGAGGTTTTGCGCGTGCCCGATCAGCGACGCCTTCGCGGACGCCGACTCGGGGTTGGCGGCCAGGGTCGACCAGGAGTCCCAGAAGCGGGACATCATCGCCTGCAGGCCGCTGTCGCCGGGCTCGGCGAGGACGTCCTGCGCCTGGCCGAGCGCCTGGGCGGTCGCCTGGTGCTGGCCGGCGGTCATGGTCTGGGCGCGGGCCTGGAGGTCGAGGAACTGGTCGCGGATGCGCCGGTACTCGTTGACCTCGACGCCCTGGCCGAGCCAGGCGCCGGCGCCGCCGGCGACCGCACCCGCGGCCAGCTGCAGCGGGGCGGCCGCGCTGAGCACGGCCTCCTGACGGGTGTAGCCGACCCGCTCGGCATTGGCGATGTTGTGACCGGTGACGTCGAGGCCGCGCTGCTGGGCCAGCAGACCGCGGAGGGCGACGTTCAGGCCGCTGAAGCCGGAGACGGACACGATCAGGCCTGCAGGTCCAGGGCTCGGAGTGCGGAGACCGTGGGTGCGTTGTCGCCATCCCTACCGACCGGTCGGTAGGCGCCCCCACTGGAGGAGGCCATCGCACCGTTGGCGCCGTAGCCGCCGGCTGACTCCTGGCCGCCCGCGCCCAGCTGGCGCATCAGGTGGTCCAGGAAGGCGAGCTCCTGCTTCATCAGCGCGCGGTTGGAGCGGTGCTCGCGGGCGATCTCCGCGAGCAGTCCGCGGAGCTCGGCGCTGCGCTGTTTCGCGGCGGCCGCCATCGCGGCACCGAGCAGCGTGCCCATGGCATCGAGCGTGACGACGTGCGCGGGGACGCCGAGCGCCTGGCCGGCGCGGGTGAGGATCCGCGCGCGCTCCTGCTCCAGCGCACTGCGGCGCTCCATCTCGGCCTGGATCTCCTCGAGGCGGACGAGCACGGTGGCGACGTCCTTCTCGCGGATCGCGGTGGCCTGCCCGAGCACGTGCTCGAGCAGCCGCGAGGCGGAGTGCAGTTGCGCGTCGAGGTGCGCGAGGACCTCGGCACCGAAGGCGGTGGTGGGGACGAGGGAGCTCATGCTGCCGCGATGTCCCTGCTGATCTGCGCGGCCAGACCGAGCCCGCCCGCGGCGGTGACCGCGTCGGCGAGCGCCCCGGGCATGAGGTCGCGGTAGCTCTTGGTGGCCGCGGACTCCTGCGAGTCGTCGCCGCCGGTCGTCGCGCTCAGCTGCTTGGTGAGCTGCTCGACGAGCTGACGCTCGAAGCCGAGCGCCGCCGTGTAGGCCTCGCGCTGCTGCGGGGTGCCCGTGCGGACGTGCGCGGGGAGGAGCGCCTGGTCGATGGGACCCACGCCGCTCATCGCTTGACCCCGTTTGCGACTTCGAGCATCCGATCCTGCATCTGGATCGCCTTGCTCGCCAGCTCGAACGCGCGCTGCGTCGAGATCATGTCGGTCATCGCGCTGCCGATGTCGACGGTCGAGGACTCGACGGCCCCCTGCTGCAGGACGCTGGTCGCCGGCGCCGCGGTGGGCGCCCCGCTGCCGCGGGTGGCGAAGAAGACGTTGTCGTCGCCGCTGTCCAGCGCGTTGGGCGCCGGGACGGTGACGAGGCGCAGCCTGCCGGCGACCTTGCCGTCGGCGGTGACGGTGCCGTCGGCGCCGATCGTGATCTTGTCCGGCTGCGTGCCGGCCGGCAGCTTGATCGGCGGGTCGGTCAGCAGGCCGCCGGTCGCGGTGACGATGCGGCCCGTGGAGTCCAGCCGCAGCTGGCCGTCGCGGGTGAGGGCGTCACGGCCGTCGGCGGTGCGCACGGCGAGGTACCCCTCGCCGTAGATCGCCACGTCCAGCGGCTCGCCGGTCTCCTTGATGGCGCCCTGCTGCGTGGTGCGGCCCAGCATGCGCGTCGCCGCGCCGCTGCCGAGCTCCACGCCGTCGGCCCCGCCACGGGCGGCCTGGGTGTAGACCAGATCGCGGAACGCGACGCGGACGTGCTTGTAGCCCGTCGTCGAGACGTTCGCGAGGTCGTTCCCGAGGGCGTCGAGCCTGCGCTGCTGTGCCGCCATGCCGGCGGCTGCCGTGTACATGCCTTCCAACATTCGTTTCCGGTCTCCTCGAGGGAGGGAGGGATGCAGGCTGAGGGGCCTGCATGGAGTCCGGCTTCCACCTCAGGGTGGTCCAGTCGGTAACTCCGTCGTCCGTCCGGTGGTCGGTCAGGCGGTGTGCGGCTTGAACGCGGGTCGGACAGAAGTCCAGACGCGTCCGGCAGAAGTGGCCAGGCGACCGGCCGCTGCCGGTCTAGCCGGGGAGGTTGCCGACCTGGCCGGTAGCCAGGCGCAGCGTTTCGTCGATCGTCGTGATCGCCCGCTGGCCCGCCTCGAAGGCGCGCAGCGACCCGATCATGTCGATCATCGTGCGGGAGGCGTCGACGCCCGAGGACTCGATGGCCCCCGTGCGCACGGCACCCGTGGGGCCGCCTGCGGCGACGGTCCCGGTGTAGCGGCCGTCTCCGGCCTTCGCGACGTTCGTGAGCGACACGACGCCGACCCGCGAAGCGTCGACAGTACCGTCGGCGTTCAGCGTGACCGGCTGTCCGTCGGGACCGAGCACGGAATCGCCCGCCTGGTCGACCAGACGGGCGGGTGGGCCTGGTGCCGCCGCGAAGCTGCCGTCACGCGTGTAGCGCACGCCGTCCGGGGTGCGGATCGCGAAGTACCCGTCGCCCGCGATCCCGAGGTCCAGCGGCTCGCCGGTGTCCTTGAGCGCGGCGGGCGTGAGGTCCGTGCGCTTCTCGGCGATCTGCACACCGGTGCCGAGGGCGCCGATCTGCGCGCCGCTCTTGCGGTTCACCAGGTCGAGCTCCTGGGCGAAGCTGTGCTGGCTCACCCGGTCCGCTTTGTAGCCGGGGGTGGTGGCGTTCGCGAGATCGTTCGCGAGCTGGTCCTGACGGACCTGCTCGGCGAGCATCCCGGAAGCCGCGATGTAGAGGCCGCGTTCCATCTCGGTCGGGTGGTCGGCGGGAAGCCGCCGGTGTTGACCCCGGCGGACGGACGGTCGAGCTCCGTCCGGGGCAGCTGCCCGCGCAGTTCCGCGACTCGCGACGCCTGTCGGCGTTCTTGGAGCATGCCGCACTCCAGGGAAGCGATCGCCGCGATCGCCGTCGTCGTGGCGCTGACCCCAGCCGGCGTCGCCGGCGCGCAGGAGATCCCGCGGACAGCATTCGACGCGACGATCGCGGCCGGGCTGCTGGGGCAACCGGGACGGGTCGCGATCGGTGGCGACCCGGCCGTGGCGATCGGGGACGTCGACGGGGACGGCCGTCTCGACGTCGGTACCGCGGCGGGACCCGCCTTCCGGCCAGTGACACCGGGCGGGACCGTGGACCGGCGCGGTGCCGTACAGGTGAGCTTCGAGCGGCTGGACCGGCGCATCGCGTTCGGCGCCGCCCGCGGCCTGCTGATCCGGCCGACGGTGCCGGATGCCGAGCCCGCGGTCGCTCCGGCCGGCGACCTCGACCAGGACGGGCTGGCGGACGTCGCGGTCGCCGTCGGCGGGCAGGCCTGGATCGTCTGGGGCCGCCCCGCCCCGGGGGTCGTCGTCCTCGGGGCCGACGCTGGGAGCACCCGGGTCCAGGTCGGCGAGAGCGGGTACGTCGGCGCGGTCGCCACCGCGGGAGACCTCGACGGCGACGGGCGTCCGGACCTCGCCGTCGGGGTGGTGGCGACGGCCGCCCGGAACCGGAGCCCGGGTGCGGTGGGGATCGTGCATGGGACGGGGACGCGCCTCGTCGCACCCACGCCGGAGACGGTGATCGGCGGCTTGTCCGCCGGGTCGAACCTCGGAGCGGCGGTCGTCGCGCTGGGCGACACCGACGGCGACGGGATCGACGACCTCGGCATCGCGTCGCGGCCCTACGAGCAGATCCGGCCGGTGGCCGGTGCGACGCCGCCGACCGCCTGGGTGGTCCGCGGCTCCCGGACGCGCGAGGCGGTCGATCTGCGGGGCGGCGGTACGCGGGTGACCGAGTTGGCGGCCGGGGCGGCGTCGGCGCAGTCCTCGCCGGTGCCGTACCGGGTCGGTGACCTCGACGGCGACGGCCGCGCCGAGATCGCGGTCGACGACTACCAGTTCTCGACCACGACGCCCCGGCAGCCTCAGGGCTTCATCCCCTCGAACGGTCGCGTCCTGCTCGTCCGCGGGGCGGCGGCGCCGCCCGCACGCATCGACCTGTCCGAGCTCGGCGACGAGGGTGTCACGCTGCTCGACGTGCCGGACGGGGGCGACCGCCTCGGTGGGGGCGGCGTCACCGCGGCGGACCTCGACGGGGACGGCCGGCGGGAGGTCGTGCTGGGCGCGGTCGTGAACGAGCGGGCGGGTGGGGCGATCTTCGGCAACGGCGTCGCCGCGTTGCTCGTCCTGCGCCACGACGTCCCGGCCGGGACGTACCGCAGCGACGACCGGCGAGCGGTCGCGCACGCGGTGGTCACCCGCGCGGCGTTCGGCGGCTACGTCCCGGCCTCGGTCGCGAACGCCGGCGACCAGGACGGCGACGGCCGTGACGACCTCCTGGTCGGTCACCGGAACTTCGACGGCGTCTCCTGCCGCGGGGGCGGCGGAGCGGTGACGCTGCTCGCCGGAGGAACCCCGGTCGCGGCGGATCCCGGCCCGCCGGAGTACGCGACCGGCCCGATCGTGCGGGTCGGCACCGCGGCGTCGGACCGCCTGCAGGGCGGGCGGTTCGCGGACCGGCTCTCCGGCCTCGGCGCCGACGACTGCATCGACGGCCAGTCCGGAGACGACGTCCTCGAGGGCGGGGACGGTGAGGACGATCTCTCGTCCTGGCAGGGCGGGGCCCGCCTCGACGGCGGCGCGGGTGCCGACGTCCTGCGCGACACGGGCGAGGAGCTGTACGAGCCCGCGCCGGGTCTGGACGTGCTTATCGGGGGAGCCGGGGACGACACGATCGAGCACACGGCCGGGCCGGTGCGGATCGACGCCGGGGACGGCAACGACACGGTCTCCGACGGGGGGACCGGGATCGTGGTCCTCGGCGCCGGCGACGACTTCTACTCCGGGACGATGTCGACCTCGATCGGCAAGGGCAGCCACGGCGGCGCGCACCGCGTGGACGCCGGTCCGGGCAACGACCGCGCCTTCGGCGCCCACCAGTCCGACGTGCTGCGCGGTGGCCCCGGGGACGACGAGCTCGCCGGCATCAGCCGGTCCGACCGCCTGTTCGGCGACGCGGGTCGCGACCGGCTGGACGGCGGTCCAGGGGACGACCGCCTCGACGGCGGCCCGGGCGTCGACGAGCTGACCGGCGGCACGGGGGTCGATCGCATCCACGCCGCCGACGGCGAGCGTGACGTGATCCGCTGTGCCGGCGACCGCGACCGGCTGGTGGTCGACCGGCTCGACAAGCTCGTCGGCTGCGCGCGGGCACGGGTCACGCGCCGGCCGCTCCCGGTCCGCTGAACGACGACGCGCCCCGGAGACCGGGGCGCGTCGTCGCAGGAGGAGGGAGAGAGGTGCAGGCGCTACGCGACGGCCTTGAAGAGCTGCTCGTCGGCGTCGAGCGCCTGACGCAGCGTCTTCTTCATGGCGCCGTGGATCTGGCAGACCCGCGACTCGCTGACCCCGAGGATCTCGCCGATCTCCGCGAGCGTCATGTTCTTGACGTACAGCAGGACCGCGACCTCGCGTTCACGCTTGGGCAGACGGGCGAACGCGGCGCGGAACTTCGTCTTCGCCTCGTCGGTCGCGGCCATGTGCATGGGATCGTCCCGTAGGTCCTTGGACGCGATCGTGTCCAGCCGCTCGATCGTCGTCTCGTCGTCGCTCATCACGAGCGTGTTCAGAGAAGTGACGTCGGACTGGGTGACCTCGTCGCGCTTCTTGCGCAGCTCGGCGGCGGTGACGCCCATGGCGACCGCGAGCTCCTCGGTCTTCGGGCGGCGGCCGTGGAGCGTGGTGAACTCGTCGGCGGCCTTCTCCATGTCCCGCTCCCAGCGGCGGACCGAGCGCGGGGCCCAGTCCTGACGGCGGAGCTCGTCGAGCACCGCGCCGTGGATGCGGGTCCACGCGTACTGCTCGAGCGTGGCGCCCTTGGACGGGTCGTAGCGGTCGATCGACTGGATGAGCGCCTCGAGGCCGCAGGAGATGAAGTCCTCCACCTCGCAGCGGGCCGGCATCTCCCGGATCTTCTTGTAGACGATGTACTTCACGAGCGGGGCGAACGTCAGCACGAGACGATCGCGCAGGGCGCGGTCCTCGGTGCGTCGGTACTCCTTCCAGAGCGCGAGTGCGTCGTCGGAGGAGAGGCGGCGATGCTGCTTGGTGGTGGTGAGCTGCATGGTGATCGTGGGGTCCTTTGTGGCTGCGTGACCGGCGGGGACAAGGGAGTTGTCGGCCCCATGTGCTAGTTCCGATATCCCCCCTTCTTGGTATTCGTGCGGGACGTGTGTCGAGTCGTCGCCTCCCCACTTCTGGGGAGGGGGTCCAGAAACTCAAAGGCGCAGTGCATCGTCCGACCATCTGGGCCATGGCCCTCCGCCTCACGCCTTCCCCCGAGCCGTCCGAGCCGACCGGTATCGCGCTGCCGTCCGTCCCGCAGTCGCGCGCGACGCCCGCCGCGATGCTCCTCCCGCGTGCGGAGACGCTCCTCGCCCGCCGCCAGGTGGCCGCGTACCGCGCGCTGTTCGCCGAGGCCGCGCACATCGAGGACCCGCACCGCCGCTGGGAGGCGCGCAAGGTCCTGGTGCAGGCGGGCCTGGCCGTGCAGGGCTCCGCGCCCGCCGTGCTGGCCCCGGTCTTCGCCACCGTCGCCGACGCGGCGATCGAGCTGCTCGAGGAGGACCCGCGCGAGCCGCAGCTCCTCAACTGGGCCGGCGTGGCGCTGTACGAGCTCGGGGCGCTGCGTCCCGCGGGCCGTCTGTTCGAGGCCGCCGTGCGGTTGGACCCCGAGCAGCCGCACGCCCGCGGCAACCTCCGCGAGATCACGCGCCGCAAGGCCGCCGGGCTCACCACCGTCCCCGGCCTCCCGCCGGCGGTCACCGCCGCGCTGCGCACCCTGGACGTCCGCGCACGTCGCGTCTCCGCGAGCGCGCGGCCCGCGGAGGGGCTCACGCTCTCCCTCTGCATGATCGTCAAGGACGAGGAGGCGATGCTCGGGCGCTGCCTGGCCGCCGTCCGCGATGCGGTCGACGAGATGATCGTCGTCGACACGGGCTCCACCGACCGGACGGTCGAGATCGCCCGGGAGCACGGGGCCCGCGTCCTGCACCACGAGTGGACCGGCGACTTCGCCGCCGCCCGCAACGTCAGCTTCGACGCCGCCAGCGGCGACTGGCTCCTGTACCTCGACGCCGACGAGGTGCTGATCGAGGAGGACGTCGACGCCCTGCGCGCGATGACCGGCCGCACCTGGCGAGAGGCGTTCTATCTCGTCGAGATCAACCACACCGGCGACCTCGAGGACGGTACGGCCGTCACCCACGACGCCCTGCGCGTGTTCCGCAACCGCCCGCAATACCGCTTCGAGGGCCGCGTCCACGAGCAGATCGCCCAGCACCTGCCGGGCTTCCTGCCCGAGCGGCTGGAGCGGACGTCCGCGCGCATCGAGCACTTCGGCTACCTCGGTGCCGTCCGCGATGCCAAGGGCAAGGCGCGGCGCAACATCGAGCTGCTCGAGAAGCAGGCGGCCGAGGGCGTCGACACGCCGTTCCTCGCGTTCAACCTCGGCAGCGAGTACGCCGCCACCGGCGAGAACGAGCGGGCGTACGAGCGCTTCGCCCAGGCATGGACCACGCTCGCCGACGACCCGGCCCGCACGACCTACGGGTACGTGCCGTCGCTCGCCGCGCGGTACATCAAGAGCCTGCGCGTCACGAACCGGCTCGACCGGGTCGACGCGGCCGCCGCCGAGATCCTCGCCCTGCTTCCCGGCTTCACCGACGTCGTCTTCGAACAGGGCTTCTCCGCCCGTGCCCGCGGCGACCTGGACCGCGCCGGCGAGCTCTTCGCGCAGTGCCTGGAGATGGGCGACGCGCCGAGCCGCTACAGCGCCACCGTCGGCTGCGGCACGTCGATGGCCGCGTGCGCGCTGGCCGAGGTGCACCGCGACCAGGGAGACCTGGCCGCCGCCGAGGCGCTGCTGCGCCGTGCGCTCGTCGACCATCCCGGCTACCTCGGGACCGTCGAGCAGCTCGCGCTCGTGCTCCTGCGTCAGGGCCGCCCCGGGGACGAGACCGTCGCGCAGATCGAGGAGCTCGGGGGTGCGCTGTCGCCGACCGCGGCGTTCCTGGTCGCCATCGCCTGCTTCGAGGCCCGCTCCGTGCAGACCGCCGCGACGCTGCTGCGCCGCACGCTCGATGCGCAGCCCGGCGCCCACCCGGCCCGGGTCATCCTCGCCGAGGCGCTGCTCTCGACCGGGGACCTGACCGGCGCCCGCGAGGCTGCTGAGCTGGTCCCGGCGGACGCCGCCTGCGCGGACGCGGCCGCGCGGACCGTCCTCTTCTGCCGCCTCACCGCCGGCGAGCCCGTGGGGGACGCCGACCTCGACGACGCCGCGGTCGCCGGGCTGCCCGCCGGGGAGCTCGCCGCGCTGCGCGCCTGGCGCGACGCGGTCCCCGGGGCCGCGCCGACCGAGCTGCCCGCCGCCGCCGGTCCCCCGATCCTGCTGATGCTCGACGTCCTCGCGCGGCTGGAGGAGTTCGACGCCTTCGAGCGGCTCGTGCCGCTGCTGGAGCGTGTGGACGCGCCCTGGCGCGAGCGCCGCGAGGCCCTTGCCCGGCTCTACCTGCGGCGCGGGTTCCTCGAGTCGGCCGCCGACGAGTGGATCGCCGTGGTCGAGGAGGACGGTCCCGACGCCCGGGCCTTCGACGGGCTCGCCGAGGTCGCGCGCGAGCGCGGGTTCGACGACGATGCGCAGGCCCTTGCAGCGGAGGCGGCCGCGCTGCGCGGCCGGCCCGCCGCCGCCACCCCCGATCTCGAGCGCGTGGTGTGAGCGCCGTGTCGTACGCCTGTCCGCTTCCCGAAGCGTCGTGGTCTCAGCCGAACGTCCAGGGGGCCGCTCAAGACCGCCTCCCTCGCTCCGATCACAGGGAGGCGAGGACACGACCCACGGACGGGTCGATCCGAGATCCAGGAGGGATCGCCATGAGCTTCCACGCAGGACATCTCGCCCAGGTCCACGACCTCGGAGCAGCCCGTGAGCGGCGTGCCGCGCGCGACGCCGTCCCGGCCGCCGTCGACCCGATGCCGTCCGACGTCTGGGCGGAGGTCGAGGCCGCCAACCGCCTCTTCGAGGAGCTGGCGGCCGACGGCCGCCGCATCGTCTTCGACGACGGGCACCTCGACGGCCGGCTCGTCATCGCGCTGTGCGACCTCGAGGGCCGCGTGCTGCGCTCCGTCGGTCCCGGTGAGCTGCTCGGCACGTCGCCCCAGGGTGGAGTCGCCCACGGCGGGGGCGCGGCGTGAGCCCGGTCAGCTTCAGCGGCCTGGCGTCGGGCCTGGACACCGAGTCCATCGTCAGGTCGATGATGGCCGTCGAGGGCAACGGCAAGGTCCGCCTGCAGCTGCGGCAGGCGGCCGCCCAGGCCCGCCAGGACGCCTTCAACGAGATCAAGGGAAAACTGACGTCGCTGCAGACGGCGGCGACCGCCCTGCGCTCCGCGGCGACCTGGGGCGACGTCCAGAGCGTCGAGAGCTCCGACAGCGCGAAGATCGCCGCTCGTCAGACCGCGGGCGCCGCGCCGGGCGGGGTCCGGCTGGAGGTCACCCAGCTCGCCCGCGCCCCCCAGAAGACCTTCGCGTTCGCCGTCCAGCCGGGCGCGTCCCAGATGACGATCGGCGGGGCGACCATCGACCTCGCCGCAGGGGCCACGCTCGACGACGCCGTCAGCGCGATCAACTCCTCCTCGACCGCCGGGGTCTACGCGGTCAACGTCGGCGGCAGCCTCGTGCTCTCCGGCAAGACCACGGGCGCCGCAGCCTCGATCACCGCGTCCGGCGCGGGACTCACCGAGGACGTCGGCAAGGCCAAGGCCGGGCTCGACGCGCTCTTCACCGTCGACGACGTTCCCGGCTCGTCGTCCACGAACGTCGTCACCACCGCGGTGCCCGGGGTCGAGCTGACGCTCAAGGGCCTGACCGCCGGAGAGGTGACCGTCACCGTCGGCACGCCGGCCCCGGACACCAAGGCGGTGACCGAGAAGCTCAAGGCGTTCGTCGACGCGTACAACGCGACCGTCGACCTCGTGCGCGGCAAGCTCACCGAGAAGCGCAACCCGGAGGCGACGACCTCGGCCGAGGCCAAGAAGGGCGCGCTCTTCGGCGACCCGGCACTGAACGGGCTCCTCTCCAACCTCCGCGGGCAGATCGGCGCGATCGTCGGCGGCAACCCGGAGACGATGGACGCGCTCGCCGACCTCGGTATCTCCACCGGCGACGCGACCGGATCGGGCACCTTCAGCGCCGACGCGGTCGCCGGCAAGCTGAAGCTCGACACCACGAAGCTCGCCGCAGCGCTCACCGCCGACCCGTCGGCCGTCAAGCGGCTGCTCGGCGCGGGAGGGGTCGACGGCTTCGCCCAGGGCTTCGAGAACGTCCTCACGCCGGCCACGCAGGCCGGCGGCTCGATCGAGGGCGCCGCGAGCGCCTCCGGTGGCGAGGTCACCCGGCTGAAGGACGCGATGTCGCGTCTGGACGACCGGCTCGCCCGCAAGGAGGAGCGACTGCGCGCGCAGTTCGCCGCTCTGGAGACCGCGATGGCCCGCAGTCAGTCCCAGCAGTCCAGTCTGCTCAGCGCGCTCGGACAGTCCTGATGAGCTTCACCACGACCCAGAGAGGGACACGCCCCATGAACCCCTACGCCCGTCCCGCGGCGTACCGCGAGAGCAGCGTGATGACCGCGTCCCCGGAGCAGCTCGTCGTGATGCTGTACGACGGGGCGCTCCGCTTCCTGCGCCAGACCGAGGCCGCCTACGGCGAAGGCGCCTGGCAGCACGGCGGCGACCGGCTGACGCGCGCCGAGGCGATCGTCGACGAGCTGCTGGCCACGCTGAACATGGACGCCGGCGAGCTCGCGAACCGGCTCCAGGCGATCTACGTCTTCTGCAAGCGCCAGATGATCGAGGCGCGGCTGGAGCGCGACGCCGTGAAGATCCGCAGCGTCATCCGGCTCCTGGACGACCTGCGCGACGCGTGGGCCCAGCTCGCCTCCGGCAGCTCCGGAGGACCGGCCTCCGGCGGATCGCTCCCGCCGATGGTCGCATGAGCCCGGCGATGGCCCTCGCGGCGCTCGCCGACGAGGAGCTCGCGATGGTCCTCGACGGCCGTGCCGACGAGCTCGACGCCCTGCACGTGCGCCGCGAGGCGCTCATGGGACGACTGCTGGACGTCGCATCGGGGACCCTGCACGCGGAGGACGTCGCGGCGCTCGAGCGCGCCGCCGGCACGCAGCAGCTCGTGACGCTCGCGCTCGCGGAGAAGGTCGACGCCGTGCGTGTCGAGCTGTCGGGCCTGCACCGTGGCCGCAGCGCCGCGGTCGGCTACGCCCGCGCCGCGGCCTGAAGATTCCCGCCTGCCGCTGGCCCAAGGGTCCCCAGAAGTGGGGACCTCTCGCGTTCAGGCGTCCAGTGCGACGGACGTCGCGCTCAACCCGCGCGCCCCGAGGCCGACGACGGTGCGTGACCACCACGGACGGCGGTCACGGCACCACAGCCCAGGAAGGGCACACCGGCGCCATCGACACCTTCGCCATCCGTGCCCCTCTTCGACACCACACAGCTCGCCCTCGAGGCCGCCATGCACGGCACCTCGATGCGGCAGACCGCGATCGCGCAGAACATCGCGAACGTCAACACTCCCGGCTACCGCCGCAAGGAGGTCGACTTCGAGAGCGTCCTCTCCGGCGCGCTCGCCGCGAACGACCGCACCGCGGTCTCCCGGCTGTCCCCGGTCCAGCGCACCGACGTCTCCGCCCCCGTCCGCGCCGACGGCAACTCCGTGGACATGGACGTCGAAGCCGCCGGCCAGGCCCGTAACGGCCTCATGTACGAGGCGCTCGTGGCCGTCACCAAGGCCCGCACCGAGATCGTCAAGTCCGCGATCGGGTTCCGCTGACCATGGGCCTCTTCGACGCCATCGACATCGCGGGCAGCGGCCTCAGCGCCGAGCGCCTGCGGATGGACGTCACGTCCGAGAACCTCGCCAATGCGCAGACGACGCGCGGCGCCGACGGCCAGCCGTACCGCCGCAAGGAGGTCGTCCTGCAGGAGGCCCCCGGCGGGTCCCGCGCGACCTTCGCCTCCACGCTGGAGGGAGCGATGAACCGCTCCGGCGCCGCCGCCTCCCGCGGCGTCCAGGTCGCCGCCATCACGCAGGACACGGCACCCAACCGCCAGGTCTACGACCCCGGTCACCCTGACGCGAACGCCGACGGCTACGTCGCGATGCCGAACATCAACACGGTCACCGAGATGGTCGAGCTCATCAGCTCCTCGCGCGCCTACGAGGCCAACGCGACGGCGATGCAGACCGCCAAGACCCTGTTCACCCGCACGCTGGACCTCCTGCGCTGATGGCCATCGAAGCCCTTGCCGGCGCCGCGACCGAGTGGCAGATCCCATCGGTCTCCGAAGCGGACGGCGTCGCCGGCGCCTCCGACGACGGCGGCTCTTTCGGCAGCATGCTCGGCGGACAGCTCAAGGGCCTGCAGGGTCTCCAGAATGACGCCGCCGAGGCGTCACGAAGCCTCGCCGACGGCACGGCTGCCGACCCCTCCCAGGTCGTCGTCGCCGTCGAGCGCGCCCAGCTCGCCATGCAGCTGGCCGCGCAGCTGCGCACCAAGTCGGTCGACGCGATCAGCGAGGTCATGCGCACGCAGGTGTAGTCCCGCCGTCCAAGTCCCGGTCCCTCACCGAGTCTTCCCGTCGTCCTCCCCCTCAGGAGCCCTCCCTCCGTCATGCCGACCCAGCTGCTCACCACGATGTCCACGCGCGGCAAGATCACGATCGCCGCCAGCGCGCTGGCGTTCGTGGTCGTCGCGTTCCTGTTGTTCAAGATCGCGGGGGCCCCGAGCTACTCGACGGTCGCGGCCGGTATGGACCCTGCGGAGACCACGAAGGTCACCGGAGCGCTCGACGCCGCCGGCGTGAAGTACGAGATCCGCCGCGGCGGCACCGAGCTCGCCGTCGAGAAGGGCATGGAGACCGACGCGCGGATGGCCCTCGCCACCGCCGGGGTCGCGACGACCGGGGCCCCGAAGCAGCCCGGGTTCGAGCTGCTCGACAAGCAGAAGCTCGGCGCCTCCTCCTTCCAGCAGCAGGTCGCCTACCAGCGCGCGCTGGAAGGCCAGATCGCCCAGACGATCGGCTCGATCGACGGCGTCGGCGGCGCGCAGGTGCGCCTCACGCTCCCGAAGGACGAGCTGTTCGCCGACGAGGCGAAGCCCGCCACCGCGGCGGTGCTGCTCACCGGCAAGGCCGACGAGCTCGACCCCGCGTCCGTCAAGGGCGTCGCGAACCTCGTCGCGTCCTCGGTCCCGGACCTCGACACCAAGAAGGTCACCATCACCGACGGTGCCGGCCAGATGATCTGGCCCCAGGGGGACGGCACCGCGATGGGCGCGGACGGCACCGGCTCGCTCGGCAAGCCGGCCGCGGAGGCACGCTACGCGTCGCAGTTGGAGTCCTCGCTCGACGCGCTGCTGATCCGCACGCTCGGTCCCGACAAGGCGACCGTGCAGGTCGCCGCCGACCTCGACCTCAGCGAGTCGACCCAGGAGCGTCTCCAGTACGCGAAGAAGGGCACGCCGCTGAAGGAGACCACCGAGACGGAGACCCTCACCAGCGAGGGCGCCGCCGGCGGCGCGACCGCGGGGACGACCGCGAACATCCCGACCTACGCCGCGGGCGCGAACGGAGGCGGCGAGTCGAACTACCGCAAGACCACCGCGCAGCGCGACATGGGCGTCGACAAGACGGTGACTCGTACGAAGGTCGCCCCGGGCGCCGTGCAGCGCCTCGACGTCGCCGTCGTCGTCGACAAGAAGGTCCCGGCCGCCGACGTCGCCGCGCTGAAGACCGCGCTCGCGTCCGCCGCCGGCATCCGCGCCGACCGCGGCGACACGCTCGCCGTCAGCCAGATCGCGTTCGCCGCGCTGCCCGCGCCGACGACCGCGCCGCCCGCCGGTGCGCTGCCGATCCCCGCCGGCATGGAGGGCATCGTCAAGGCCGCCGCGATCGGCCTCGGCTCGCTGTTCTTCCTCTTCTTCGTCACCCGCCACCTGCGCCGCCGCGAGGCGGACCCGTTCGCCGACGAGCCGAGCTGGCTGCGCGCCCTGCCGCTGGGCGACAGCCAGGGCCAGCTGCCGTCCCCCCGGACGCAGATGGAGCCCATCGACCTGTCCCCGCCGGACGAGGCGCTCAACGTGTTCAAGAACGACCCGCGCGCCATGGCGCTCGAGGAGCTCGTCGCCCGCGAGCCCGAGCGGGTCGCCGGCCAGCTGCGCAGCTGGATCACGGAGGACAAGTAGATGTCGTCCACCGCCGTGACGGTGAACACCGAGATCCAGCTCGTCACCCAGGAGGACCGCATCGCGCTCGCCGGGTTGACCGGTCGGCAGAAGGCGGCGATCTTCCTCATCTCCATCGGCTCCGAGCGGGCCGCCGAGATCCTCCGCCACCTGACCGAGCGCGAGGTGGAAGCGCTCTCCGCGGAGATGGCGATCATGTGGCGCGTCAAGGCGGAGACGACCCGCGCGGTCATCGCCGAACTCGCCGAGCAGTTCAGCGCCAAGGACTACTACGCGGTCGGCGGACCCGAGTTCGCCCGTGAGGTACTCGTGCACCTGCTGGGGGAGGAGCGCGCGGAGGAGATCCTCGGGTCGCTCGCCGCCAGCGCCGAGCTCCGCCCGTTCGACTTCCTGCGCAAGACCCCGCCGGAGCAGATCGCCACCTTCCTGGCCGACGAGGCCCGCCAGACGCAGGCGCTCGTCGTCGCGTCGCTCCACACGACGCTCGGCGCGAAGGTCCTCGCCGCGCTGCCACCCGAGGCCCAGGCGGACGTCGCGCTGCGCATCGCCACCATGAGCGACACGAACCCCGGCGTCGTGGAGGACATCGAGCGCGGCCTGCGGCTGAAGCTCGCCAACGTCCTCACGCAGGAGTTCTCCAGTGCCGGCGGCGTCGACTCCCTCGCCGAGATCCTCAACCGGGCGGGCCGCTCCACCGAGCGCAACGTCCTGCAGGCCGTCGCCGAGCACGACCAGGACCTCGCCGACGAGATCCGCCAGCGGCTCTTCACCTTCGACGACATCACCGTCCTCTCCGACCGCGACATCCAGCTGGTGCTCCGCGAGGTGGACCAGAAGGACCTCGGGACCGCGCTGCGCGGCGTCGGGGCCGAGGTCGCCGAGCGGATCTTCGCGAACATGTCCACCCGCGGTGCCGAGATGCTGCAGGAGGACCTCGAGACCTCCGCGCCGCAGCGCCGTGCGGTCGTCGAGGAGGCCCAGGGCCGCGTCGTCGCCGCCATCCGCCGCCTCGAGGAGGCCGGTGCGATCACCCTCGGCCGTGGGGGCGAGGACGCCGAGGACGAGGTCATCTAGGCCGTGTCCGCGTCGGCCTTCGACTTCCCGGCGCTGGAGCCCCTCGCGGGCGCCGCGCTGCACCAGACCCGCGACCACGTCGCCGAGGCCCACGCCCAGGCCGACGCGATCCGCGCGGCCGCGCACGCCGAGGGCCTGGCCGCCGGACGCGACGAGGCGCTCGCCGCCGTCGCCCCTATCGCCTCGCTGCTGGAGGAGGCGCTCGCCGGCGTCGCGGCGCTGCGCGACCAGGTCGCCGCCGAGTCCGAGCGCGCCGCGGTCGAGCTCGCCTTCGCGATCGCCGAGCAGGCGCTCGCCGGCGCGCTGGACGTGTCACCGGAGCGGGTCGTCGACGTCGTGCGCGGCGCGCTGCGCCGGCTGGTCGAGCGTGAGCGCGTCACCGTGCTCGTGCACCCCGAGGACCTCGACCTCGTCCGCGAGGCCGTCCCGGGACTCATCGCCCAGCTCGGCGGCATCGAGCACTGCGAGGTGCAGGCCGAGCGCCGCGTCGCCCGCGGCGGAGCGCTGGTCCGCACGGTCGAGGGCGAGGTCGACGCGACGCTGGTGACGAAGCTCGAGCGTGTCCGCGAGGTCGTGCGCGAGAACGCGGTGACGGCCGAGGCCGACGTCGATGTCGTCTGACGTCGCGGAGCGGCTCGCCGCCCACGGCGCCCTGATCCGCCACTCCGACCTGCACCGCCGCCGCGGCCGCGTCACCGACCTGATCGGCCTGATCGTCGAGGCGACCGGCCTGGAGGCCGAGGTGGGGGAGGTCTGTTCGATCGACACGGGCCGCGACCGCCCGCCGACACCGGCGGAGGTCGTCGGCTTCCGCGCCGGCCGCACGCTGCTGATGCCGCTGGGCGAGGTCCACGGCATCGGGCCGGGCAACCACGTGACCGCGAGCGGCCAGCCCGTCCGCGTGCCCACCGGCGCCGCGCTGCTCGGGCGCGTGCTCGACGGGCTCGGCCGGCCGATCGACGGCGGACCGCCCCTGGAGGGCCAGGTCGGCATGTCGAGCATCGAGGCGTCACCGCCGTCGCCGATGGAGCGCCCGCGGATCACCGAGCGTGTCTCCCTCGGCGTCCGCGCCCTGGACGCGCTCGTCCCCTGCGGCCGCGGCCAGCGGCTCGGCATCTTCGCCGGCTCCGGCGTCGGCAAGTCCTCGCTGCTGGGCATGATCGCCCGCGCGACCGAGGCCGACGTCAACATCATCTGCCTGGTCGGCGAGCGTGGCCGCGAGGTCCGGGAGTTCCTGGACCGCGACCTCGGGCCCGAGGGCCTCGCGCGCAGCGTCGTCGTCGTGGCGACGAGCGACCAGCCGGCGCTCGTGCGCATCAAGGCCGCGCTCACGGCGACGACGATCGCCGAGTGCTTCCGCGACATGGGAGCCGACGTCCTGCTGATGATGGACTCGGTCACGCGCTTCGCGATGGCCCAGCGCGAGATCGGCCTGGCCATCGGCGAGCCGCCCGCCACGCGCGGCTACACCCCGAGCGTCTTCGCGCTCCTGCCGCGGCTCCTGGAGCGGTCGGGTACCAGCGCCCTGGGCTCGATCACCGGGCTCTACACCGTGCTCGTCGACGGCGACGACATGAACGAGCCGATCGCCGACGCCGCCCGCTCGATCCTCGACGGCCACGTCGTCCTCACGCGCGAGCTCGCGCACCAGGGCCACTACCCGGCGGTCGACGTCCTGCAATCGGTGTCGCGGCTCGTGGGGGAGATCATGGACCCGGCGGCGCGCGCCGCGGCCACCGAGCTCCGCGCGCTGATGGCCGCCGAGAAGGACAAGCGCGACCTCGTCGCGATCGGAGCCTACGAGCGCGGGACCGACCCCGTCGCCGACCGCGCCATCGACCTCAAGCCGGCGATCGACCGCTTCCTGCGGCAGACCGTCGAGGAGCGTGGCGACGCGTTCGCGGCCGACGCGGCGCTCGCGTCCGTCGTGGGCGGGACGGCAGGCACCATCGTCGAGGGGACCGCCTTCGTGGACCCCGCCATGCCGGTGTCCGGCCTTCCGGCCGACCCCCAGCACGCGGCGTCGCCCAGCGCGATCCCGCCGCTGAACCTCGCCGTCTGACCACGGGCGCGGCGCGGCGCGCGCGGATGATGCAGCTGCAGCGGTTGGACGAGCGTCTGAACGACCTGGACGCGGACGTCCTGCGGCAGGGGCGTCCCCACTTCTGGGGATGGCCGGAGGAGCATCGTCCACCGGGGTTCACCCGCCCCGACCCGGGCCGACCATCACGGTCATGAAGGAGCGGTTCGATTTCGGTCTGGAGCGGGTGCGCAAGGTGCGCGCACACGACGAGGACCGGGCGAAGGAGGCACTGGCCTCGAGCCTCGCCAGGCGCGAGCGCCAGGAGGCATGTCTGAACGCCGTCGCCGAGCAGCTCCAGGCCGCCCGCTTCGCCACTCCGACCTTCCAGGATGGTCCCGCCGTCGACATCGCGGCACTCCGCGCCCGTCAGGCCTACGTCGAGCGCCTCGAGCGCACGCGCCTGGTCACCGCGCTGGAGGTCGACCGTGCCGACGCCGAGGTCGACGCCCATCGCACGGTCGTCACCGCAGCCTCCCGCAAGCGCGAGGTGCTCGACCGCCTCCGCGACCGGCAGGCCGCTGCGCACCGCCTCGAGGTCTCGCGCGCCGAGGGCACGCGCCTCGACGAGATCGCCCTCCAGGGCCACCTCCGGGCGAAGGCCGCCTGATGTCGATCGCCGCCTTCGACCGTGTCGCCGAGCTGCAGCAGCTCACCGCCGCCTCGCGTGCGCCGATCGCGCCCGCCCCGGCGCCGCAGACCGCGGCGGCGACGACGAGCTTCGCCACCCGGCTTGCGGACGCCTCCGCAGTCCCGGCCGCCGGCACCGCCGGCGCGTCCTCCTCACCCTTCGGAGCCGAGATCGACGCGGCAGCGGCCAAGCACGGGGTCGACCCCGCCCTCCTGCGCGCCCTCGTGCGTCAGGAGTCCGGGTTCGACCCCGCGGCCCGCAGCCCCGCCGGCGCGACCGGCCTCACCCAGCTCATGCCCGGCACCGCGGCCTCGCTCGGCGTCACCGACGCCACCGACCCGGCCCAGGCACTCGACGGTGGAGCGCGCTATCTGCGCCAGCAGCTCGACCGCTTCGGCGGGGACGAGCGGCTGGCGCTGGCCGCGTACAACGCCGGTCCAGGCGCCGTCGCGCGCCACGGCGGCGTCCCGCCGTACGCGGAGACGCAGCAGTACGTCGAGCGCGTGCTCGGCTACGCCGCGACCGAGCGTGCCGGCCGCCCGGCGGCCGCCGTCTCCGCGGTGCCCGTGACGACGACGTCCGTGGCGCCGACCCCGACCCCCCCGATCCAGGGCGCCCTGCCCTACTCGACCGTCTGATGCGAGGCCACCAGGACCCATGAGAACCCTCAACGTCGCGGAGCCGCCCAGCGCTCCGCCCGCAGGCCGTGTCCGACAGGACTCCCGGCCGGCGGACCCGCTGGGCTTCACCGCACACCTCCATGAATCGACGGCCCGGACCGCACCTGCGGAAGGCCCCAAGACCGAAGCACCCCGCTCGCGCGGCGAGCGTTCGCGGCGCAACGGCGACGACCGGTCCTCGCACGACGCGAAGGACCGCGACGCCGGCCGGGCCGTGACGACGCGCGGCGACGAACAGCGCGCCACGCCCGCGACCCCGGCGACGCCCGCCGTTCCGGCCGCCGACGGCGAGCCCGCGACGCCCGCCGTGCCCGCCACCCCGGCCGCCCCCGGGACGGCCGCCTCTGCGGCGCCGGCTCCCGCGACCCCGGCCGTCCACGAGACGCCCGCGGCGACCGCGGCCCCCGCCACCCCGGCCGCCTCTGCGGCGCCGGCGGCTCCCGCGACCCCGGCCGTCCCCGCGGCGACCGCGGCTCCCGCGACCCCGGCCGTCCCCGAGACGCCCGCGGCGACCGCGGCCCCCGCCACCCCGGCCGCCTCCGCGGCGCCGGCGGCTCCCGCGACCCCGGCCGTCCCCGAGACGACCGCGGCCCCCGCCACCCCGGCCGCCCCCGCGGCACCCAGCTCCCCCACCGTCCCCGGCGCGACGGCGCCGGAGTCCGCGCCAACCCCCGACCTCACCAGCACGGGTGCCGTCGGAGGGACGGCGCCCACCGCACCGGCGATGTCGGGGGTCGGCACGGAAGGCGTCCCCACCGCGGTCACCGGGATCGGGCCCACCCACCCGACCGCGGCGGAGGACGCCTGCGACCTTCCGGCCGGCCAGGAACCCGCCCCCGCCGACGTTTCGCTTGCGGGGCAGGAGCATGCACCGGCGGCTGCGGCGGGCGCCCGGCCGGCGGCGACGACCGCGGACCAGCACGGTGACGGCGCGCCCGTCGCCCCAGCCACAGCCCCGGCCACGGGCGCGGCCCCGGCGCCCGCGGTGCCTGGCGCCGCCCCCGCGCCGGCCGCCCCGACCACGCCCG
>JBBSJQ010000016.1:0-115252 GCA_038257095.1 Solirubrobacterales bacterium | reverse complement strand
CCGCGGAAACGCCCAACCCAGCGAGTCACCATCGGGTTCGATGATCGGCGGGTCCAGCGGCACCGGCTCAGCCGGCGGCGGCAGCGGCGCGACCTGGGAGCGGTCGAACACCGGCCCGAGCCGGAACCGCACCCGCGGCTTGTCCTCCGGCGACCCGCCCGCTTCGAGCCACTCGGCGAGCTGCTGCCTGGACGGCGGCATCGGGACCCACACCCGGATCGCGTGCTCACCCTTGGTGACGCAGTAGCCCAGCTTCAACCACGCGCGGAATCCGGCGACCCGCGAAGCCTCCGGCATCTGCAACGCGATCAGCAACTGGTTCGAGAGCGAGTAGCGGTGGAAGTGCCGGCGCAACCCGAGCCATCGCTGCCAGCCCTCGCTCGAGCGCAGCGCCTCGACCGCCTCCTGCGCCCGCTGCCGGTCGGCTTCGCGGCGCGCCTGGCGCTCCTCGTTCGTCTCCTTCGACGGTCGCTTCTTCGTGTTCGTCGACATCCGACGTTCCTCCACCTCTCGGTGGCCCCGCCCGGTGCGGGACCGATCCCCGAAGACCAGGCACGGCAGGGATGCCGTGCCACGATCGAAGCGGGTCGGTGCCGTGCCGAGCAGTGCGAGCGTCACCTCGGCAGCTGGGAATTCGGCGGTGCAGCCCGGTCGTTGTCGTCATGTACGGCGCGTCCAGACGCGACGTCTAGTGGGCTAGAGTGGCGGCCCGAACCGAGGTGGAGGAAGCATGTTCAAGCACGCAGACCGTCGCGAAGGAGCCGAAGCGCAGATCTCCTTCCTGAGCAAGTCCAATGCCTCGGCCAGGGGCCGTCCGGGTCGACGAGGACCAAAGGACACAGGTCTGGCGGCGCCATCTGGGCAGCGTGATGCGGTCGAGCACGAGCCGCTCCAGGTCGAGATCCGGCTCGCTCAGCATGGACTGACATGACTGGACTGTTGACCGACAAGGCCGCGATCGTCAGCGGCTCGACACGCGGTCTCGGGCGCGCGTTCGTCGAAGCCCTCGCGCGCGCGGGCGCGGGCGTCGTCCTGAATGGGACCGACCGCGATCGAACAGAGCAGGCTGCCGCCGAGCTTCGCGAGCAGGGGCTCCAGGTCATCGGTGTGGGCGGTGGTGTGCAGGAGTCCGCGGTCGCGGACGACCTGGTCCGCCGCTGCGTCGCCGAGTTCGGCCGGGTCGACGTCGTCGTCAATAACGCCGGCATCACGCGTGACCGCACGCTCGTGAAGATGACCGACGAAGACTTCGACGATGTGCTCGCTGTCCACCTGCGGGGCGCCTGGGCGCTCAGTCGCGCTGCCACCCGCGTGATGCGCGCGGCTGGTGCTTGCGGCTCCATCCTGAACGTCGTGTCTGGCAGTGCCCTCTTCGGGCTGGTCGGGCAGAGCAACTACGCCGCGGCGAAGGGCGGCATGCTGGGCCTTACCCGCGCCCTGTCGCTGGAGCTCGCCCGGCACGACATCCGGGTCAACGCGCTCTACCCGGTCGCGCTGACGGACATGACGCAGCCGGTGGTCGACCAGATCGTGGCCTCCGGCGGGAAGGCGGAGGCTGTGCCGTTCGGGCCGGCAGACGCCGTCGCCCCGCTCGTCACCTGGCTGGCAAGCGACCAGGCCGCGCGGGTCACCGGACAGGTGATCCATTTCGACGGCCGCGACCTCACGGTCTGGACGCATCCGAGAGGCGCCGCGTCGGCGCGGGCCGACCGCTGGACCGAGGACGAGCTCGCGCAGTTCTTCAGCGCGGAGCCCTCGCCACTCGAGCCCCTGCATCCAGATCGGTGGGGCGCAGGTACGCGGAGCGCCCTCGCCGGTGTGGGGGCGGCCAAAACGGCGTTCGTGGAGGCGTTCGCCGCGCACGACGTCGACGCGCTCGTTGCGCTCTGCGCGATCGACTGCCTCGTCGAGGGGCCCGGGGACGCCACGTCGGCCGTCGGCGTGAAGCACGCTCGGGAAGCCTTCGCGGCGCTGTTCACCGGGGTTGACCGCTCGACGCTGGTCGCCCGGGAGCCGTTGGTCGCCGTCCTCGAGGCCGGCGGCGTCGGCGAGGACGTCCTGGTCGTGACCGGTGTCGGCGACGACGAGCAGATCAAGGCGATTCGCATCGCCTACCGCGGGCGTCGTCGTTTGTAGCAGCGCGCACCCGACACGCCTGCTGCTGTCCGACATTAGGCTATAAGGTGTCGACGCGTATGTCGGGCACCCGCCGTCAACTTCCCGCCGAGACAGGACTCTGGGTCTTCATCTTCGGCGAGCTGACCGTCTTCGCGATCCTCTTCGCGGCGCACCTCCACGGGTTGGCGTCCGATCCGGCGCTGTTTCGCGACTCGCAGGCACGCCTGAGCATCGCGCTCGGAACGATCAACACGATCATTCTTCTCACGAGTTCGCTCCTCGTGGTCCTGGCAGTCCGGTCCGCGCGCGACGGAGCCGCGGTCCGGGCGCGGCGGCTGCTCAGCGGGGCGATCGTCCTCGGGGTCGCGTTCGCGGTGATCAAGGTCGCCGAATACATCGACAAGGCCTCGGCCGGCATCGCCTTCGAGGAGAACGACTTCTTCATCTCGTACTACACGCTGACGGCACTCCACCTGATGCACGTGACCATCGGCCTCTGCGTGCTGGCCGCGCTGCGCTTCCGTCTCGGGACGGGGAGGTCCGGTCCGAACGACCGGACATACCTCGAGGCGGGCGGGTCGTTCTGGCACATGGTCGACCTGCTGTGGCTGGTTCTGTTCCCGTTGCTCTACCTGGTGCGCTGATGCCTGAATCGCTCTCGCTGCATCGCCCCGTCCTCGTCTGGGGCCTCCTCGTCGTCGCGACGCTCCTTTCAGCGCTCCTGGGTGGGCACGGGGAGGGCGCGGCCCGCGGCGCGTCGGTCGCCGTGCTCGTCGTCGCGTTCGTGAAGGTCCGGTTCGTCCTGCTCGACTTCATGGAGCTCGGCGGGCACCGCGGACCGGTCCGGATCTTCGCGGAGGTCTGGACGGCCGGCGTCTGCGCCGCCCTGGTGACCTGGTACCTGGTCGGTGTTGCATGACGCGCCGGGAGCACGTCGAGCTCACGCTCGAGGACCGGATGCACCTGGGCCTGACCTGGTGCGGGCCGGTGGCGATCGTGCTGGTCCTGGTCGGGTTCTGCGGGTTCGCCGGCTTCCTTCCGCCTCCGTCGCCGACGATGAGCGCGCGAGAGACACAGGCGATGTGGCAGGACCACACGGACCTCAAGCGGCTCGGCCTGCTGATGTCAGTCTGGGGCGGATGCTTGTACGTGCTCTTCTCCGTCTCCGTCACCCTCACGATGCGTCGGCTCGGTCCGGCGGGGAACGTGTTGTCCTGGGCGCAGATCGCCATGGGGCTGTTCGCGATCGCGTTCTTCGCGTGGAACTTCCTCCTGCTCGCGTACGTCGCCTACCGGCCGGAGCAGCCCGCCGAGGTCGTCCGCGCATTCAGCGATCTCGGGTTCCTGATGACGTTCGCTCCGGTCCAGCCGTTCTGCATTCAATACGCCGTGATCGGAATCGCGATCTTGCTGGACCCGTCCCCGCGACCGATCTTCGCCCGGTGGGTCGGCTACCTGAACGTGTGGGTCGCCGTGCTGCTCATCCCCGCGGGCTTCATTCCGTTCTTCAAAGAAGGGCCAATGGCCTGGAACGGGCTGCTCGGCTTCTGGATCGCGGTCGGCGTCTTCGCCATCTGGTTCTTCGTGATGTTCACCGGCATCCGCCGGTCCATTCTCGAGCGCGGGAGCGCCGCCGTATGAGCCGCGTCGTCGTCGTAGGGACCGGCGTCGCCGGATGTACGGCCGGTCACCGGCTGCGCCAGGACGGGCACGAGGTCGTGCTCCTCGAGGCCGAAGCACACGTCGGCGGCCGGACCCGTACCGTCGCACGCGACGGGTTCGCGCTCGACACCGGCGCCGTGTACCTCCTCAGCATCTATGACCGGACCCAGGCGTTGCTCGAGGAGCTTGGGATGGCCGGGCCGGCGAAGCGCTGGAGTCCGCCGGCCGGCTTGTGGGATGGCACGGACCTACACGTCGTCCGGTACGACGCGCTCGCCACCTTCCTGCGGCTGAAGACCCTCACGATCGGGGACAAGCTGCGGCTGGTGACCCAGGGGGCGGCGATCATGCTCCGCCGCGGCCCGGACCCGTACGACACCGACAGCTGCGCCGAGTACGACCGCGGCGAGACCATCGACGCCTGGTCTCGTCGCACGTTCGGCGACCGCGTGCACGAGTACCTCGTCCGCCCGTGGATCGAGCCCGCCTTCGGTGTCGGCAGCGAGCGGCTTGCCGTCCCGTTTCTACTCGGCGTGCTGCGTCGCGCCCTCACCACGCGGTTCACCGTCCCGGCGGCCGGGATGGGGGAACTGGCAGAACGACTCGCCGACGGTCTGGACGTCCGCACCGGGCAGCCCGTCGACCGCGTGGAGATCCGCGAGGACAGGGTGATCGTCTCGGGCGTCTGGGGAGCTCTCGACGCCGACGCCGTCGTGATGGCGACACCGGCCCCGATCACCGCCGCGCTCCTCGACGGGGAAATCCCGCCGCCCGCCGGAGATCTGCTCCGCGACGCGCCGTACTCGACGATGGTCCACGTCACGCTCTCGTGGCGCCGCGACCCGCTTCCCGACTGCCCAGTCGACATGGCGCTGCCGGTCGGCCCCGGCGCCCATCCAGTGGTCGGGCTCATCCTCCACGGGCGCAAGAACCCGGACGCCGTGCCCGTCGGCGGACAGGCGATCGACGCGTACCTCGACGAGGAGACCTCCCTTCACGTCGACGACGAGGAGGCGGTGCGCCTCGCCGTCGAGGCGGCGCGGGCCATGCTCGGTTTCGACGTTGGTCCCGACGACGCCGAGGTCTTCCGCTGGGAGCGCGCCCTCGCGATCGCCCCGCCCGGGCACTACGCGCGCATGCAGCGCCTGCTCGCGCTGGTCCCCGACCGCGTGGCGCTCGCCGGCGACTACCTCGTGCACCTCGGCGTAGAGACTGCGGTGGTCACCGGCGAGCGGGCAGCCCGAAGGATCTCGGCGGCCGCGGTCCGAGACGCCGTCGACAAGAGGGCCGAAGCAGCCCCGTAGTCGCGGCGAGCACGCGCGGGTCGCCAGGTCTCGTGACGCCCGCGCGGCCCGTCCAAGCGGCTACTTGCGCAAGGCGCTGAAGGCCTTGTCCATGCGCTCGGTGACGTCCGGGTGCCAGATGACCTCCCGGTACATGCTCGTCTCGAACGACAGCGCGCTGATCGGATCCATCGCCGGGGAGCGGAGGATCAGCTCCTTGTTGAACATGGCGGACTTCGTCGTCGTCTCGGCGATCTCGCCGGCGAATGCCGTGGCCGCGGCGACGACCTCGCCCTGGTCGACGAGCCGGTCGATCAGGCCGATGCGCAGCGCCTCGTCGGCGTCGACCCGCGTGCCGGACAGCGTGAGGAGCTTGGCCTGGCTGAGGCCGATGATCTTCCACAGCGGCGAGAAGTACGGCGTCAGGCCGAACCTGATCTGCGGGTAGCCGAAGATCGCTCCGCGCGCGCCAAAGCGGATGTCGCAGAAGACCGCGATGTCGAGCCCGCCGCCGAGCGTCGGGCCGGCGACGGCCGCGATGGTGGGCTTGGGGTAGTCCAGCAGCTGACCGTAGGCCCGGAGGCAGAGGTCGCCGTACTCGAAACGGGTCTCGTCGGTGAAGGAGGACTGCAACTGCAGGTCCAGGCCCGCGGAGAAGAAGTCGTCCCCGCCAGTGATGACCACGCAGGCGACGTCGTCGTCGACACGCCAGGCGATGAGCTGCTCGGTCATCTCGGTGAAGATGCCGGGGCTTAGGGCGTTGCGGCGGTCCAGGCGGTCGAAGGTGATCGTGCCGATGCCGTTCTCAACCCTGGCGGTGATGTCGGTCCAGGAGCTCATGCGGCCGCCCCCATCAGCGAGGTGAGATAGCTGCCGCCGAGGCGTCCGCCGCGTTCGGGCAGGAGGTCGATCTGCCGCATCATGTCGACGATCTCGTAGGACGAGAGGTAGTGCGCGAGCTTGCCGTCCTCGAAGCGCAGGAAGATGTCGCAGCCGTGGGTGTCGAACCGCTTCTCGGTCTCGACTCCTGGAGGGGGTCCGCCCTGCTGACGGAAGAGGACGACGCCGCGGGTGTCGTCCGGATCGAAGAAGCGCCCGATCTCCTCGAACGAGACGTCGGGCATGACGTTCCAGATGCGGTCGACGTAGCGCCGGACCCCCGCGATGCCGTTGACGACCTCGGGCCAGAAGACCCGGTCGTCCCATTCGATGTCGTCGTGCAGCAGCGCGAGCACCTGCTCGGTGTCGTGGGAGTTCCACGCCTCCAGCCACCTCGTGGCGAAGTCGGTGAGGAAGGCCGTGCGCTCCGGCCCCTCCAAGGTCGCAGCCATGTTTTCTCCTGGCGTCGGTAATAGAGTCGAGGCAATAATCTACCTGCCTCGGTCGTCGAAGCAAGCCGACGGTCGGCAGTCAGATCGTCAGCGCAACTACCTTTCAGCGGATGTCTCCAGCCAGGAACAGTCCAGGTCGCCCGGCCGGCGAAGGCGGCGTCGCTCGCGCGGCACTCCTGGCAGCGGCGCGACGGCACTTCGCGCTCCGCGGCTACGGAGGCGCGACGCTGAAAGACATTGTCGCGGAGGCAAACGCGTCGTTTCCGACGCTCTACCACCACTTCGGAAGCAAGGCGGGGCTGTATGTGGCCGTCGCCACCGAGGTGAACGACCTCGTTCTCGGCGCGTTCGCCAATGCTGCGGCCGATCACGCCTCGGTGGCTGCGCGCGTCGACGCCCTGTTGCGAGTCACGGTGACCCTGCAAGCCTCCGATCCGACGATCGCGAACTTCGTCATGTACGCCCCGGTCGATTTCGCGTTGCATCCTGAGCTCGCGGTCGCGTCCGGTGAGATGCACCGCCTTCGGAGCCTCGTCGAGGAGCTCGCCTCGGGCGACTTGTCTGCAGGAGTGACGCGGGCCGACGCGATTCGGACGATCACCGTGCTCATCTTCGGTCTCAGCCGCGTCGCGGTGACCGCGACGCCGGCCGAGTACCGGCGAGCGGCGCTCGCTACGCGGCGTCTTGCCAGAAAGTCGTTCTAGTCGAGCGGCGCCGCGACTTCGGCAGCGGTGCGGGGCCCGGCGAGCGCCCCTGGGGAGAACCTCGCGGCCCGGGTCGGGTTTCGGACGAATATTCGACTTGACACCAAATGTCCGACAGTAGTTAGCTACGCAGTGCCGCTTCCGAGCGGCCCATCGGACCGTGGTCGAGGTCCAGACACCTGGAGGAGGAACTGTGGGAGAGATTCGTAGCCGGCGTCCCCGGCTGCTGACCCTTGCTGCGCTCGCGTCCGCGGCGCTCGCGATCGGAGCTTGCGGCTCGGATTCAGAGGACAGCGACACGGGTGCTCAGGCGGGCTCGAGCACCACCGCGACCCAGACGGCGGACACGCCCAAGGGTCCTGCGATCAAGATCGGCACCATCTGCAGCTGCAGCGGCGCGCAGGCTGCGTCGCTCGGTATCGCCGACGACGGCATCAAGGCCTGGGCCAAGGCGGTCAACGCGAGCGGTGGCATCAACGGCCATCCCGTCGAGCTGATCGCCGAGGAGGACGCGGGCGACCCCGCCAAGGGTCTGCAGGCCGCTAAGAAGCTCATCGAAGAGGACAAGGTCGTCGCCATCGTCAGCGACTACAGCACCGTCGACGGTGCCTGGGCCGAGTACGTCGAGAGCAAGAACGTCGCGGTGATCGGCGGTCTCTCCATCGAGACGCCGTTCATCTCCAACCCGACGTTCTTCGCCGCCGGAGCATCGAACGTCATCGAGTACGTCGGCTTCGCCAAGGTCCTCTCGGGCCTCGGCAAGAAGAACCTTCGCATCCTCTACTGCGCTGAGGCTCCGATCTGCGCGCTCGCTCCGAAGCTAGGCGAGGCGGCGGCGGCGTCCGTCGGCGCCGACATCAAGATCAGCGGTCAGAAGATCTCGAGCACCGCACCGGACTACACGGCACAGTGCATCGCCGCGAAGAACGCAAAGGTCGAGGCGCTGATCGTCGGAGCGAACTCGACGGTCGTCCCCCGGGTCGTGGACTCGTGCAGCAAACAGGGCTTCAAGCCGACCGTCGTCGCCATCGCGGCGTCCTCCTCGCCCGCGTGGGCCGAGAACGCCGGGTTCGAAGGAGCGGTCGTTGTGGGCCCGCACCCGTTGCACACCGATGACTCCGTGCCCGGTATCAAGGAGTTCCAGGAAGGCTTCGACGCCTACAAGCCGGACGGCCGCGAGGCCGAGGACTACAACAGCAACGCCATGGCGGCATGGACGGCCGGCAAGCTGTTCGAGGCAGCGGCGACGAACGCCAAGGTCGGTCCCGACTCGACCCCCGCTGACGTCAAGAAGGGCCTGTACGCGCTGAAGGGCGAGACGCTCGACGGTCTCACGGCGCCGCTGACGTACACGGAGGGCCAGCCCTTCCTGGTGCCCTGCTGGTTCACCGATCGCATCGAGGGCGGGAAGTACGTGCCTGCGAACGACAGCAAGCCCGAGTGCGCCGACGAGGCCGCACTCACGAAGATCGGCGGCTTCCTGAAGCAGCTGGGCTGATCGATCGACTCTGCGGGGCGGCCATGTGCCGCCCCGCACGATGCAACCAACAGGAGTGAACGTGTCGGAGTTGTTGCCTTTCATCGTCGCCGGACTGACCACCGGGGCCATCTACGGACTTGCCGGCGTCGGTCTTGTCCTGACGTACAAGACGTCCGGGGTCTTCAACTTCGCCCATGGCGGGATCGCGACGGCGTCGGCGTATCTCTTCTACGAGCTGCAGGTGCAGCGCGGGATGCCCTGGGCGCTCGCAGCAGCCATCACGATCTTGACGGCCGGTCTCGTCCTCGGCGTGACCTTCGAGGCCTTGGCACGCGCCATCCAAGGACGCAGCCTCGCCTACCGCGTCGCGAGCACGGTCGGTGCGCTACTCGCGATCGAAGCCACCGTGCACCTCATCTACGGGATCACCGAGCCTCGACAGGTGCCGCAGTTCCTTGGTGACGGCTCGGTCACGATCTTCGACACGATCGTCCAGACGTCCCAGATCATCACCTTCGTCTTCGCGATCGTCGCGACCGCTGCGCTGTCGCTGTTCCTGCGGCACTCTCGCAGCGGGCTCGCCATGCGAGCCGTGGTCGACGATCCGGACCTCCTGGCCTCCGCCGGTACCGATCCCGTTCGGACCCGCCGGCTGTCGTGGATCCTCGGCGTCACGTTCGCCTCGGCCTCCGGCGTGCTCTTCTCGCCGCTGCTCCCGCTCGATCCGGTGCAGCTGACCTTCTTGGTCGTCGCAGCGTTCGGAGCAGCCGCGCTAGGTGCCTTCTCGAGCCTCAACACCACGTTCGCCGGCGGTCTGGTCATTGGCGTGCTCGCATCGCTGGCCACCAAGTGGTTCCCGGACGGCGTCCTTGCCGGAGTCTCGCCGGCGCTGCCGTTCCTCGTCCTGTTCGCCGTGCTGCTGGTCTTCCCGAAGCGCCGGCTCGTCGGCGAGGGCTTCACGCTTCCCTCGCGCCGTGTCGCGTGGACGGCGCCGCTGCGGTTCCAAGCCGCGAACGCCGCCGTGCTGGTCGCCGTACTGTGCTTCGTCCCGACTTTTGCCGGGGTGCGACTTACGGCGTGGACGACAGCCCTCGCGCTGTCGATCGTTTTCATGTCGCTGTGGCTGCTGGTCAGGACCTCCGGCCAGGTCTCGCTCTGCCACGTGGCGTTCACCGCCATCGGTGTCTGCGGCTTCTCGCACCTCACCGATCAGGGCATCCCCTGGCTCCCGGCGCTCATCATGTGCGGCCTCATCGCCATCCCGATCGCATGCGTGCTGGCGATCCCAGCGATCCGGCTCAGCGGGCTGTACCTCGCGCTGGCGACGTTCGGCTTCGGGGTCTTGCTCCAGGTGATGTTCTACACGCAGGACTACATGTTCGGCTCCAACGGCGTCGGGCTTACGATGCCGCGGCCGGACCTCGGCTTCGTGAACATCAGCGGTGACGAGGGCTTCTTCTACGTCGTGCTCATCGCCGCGGTGCTGTCCGCAGCCTTCGTGATCGCCGTCGCCGAAGGTCGCCTCGGAAGGCTCCTCCGCGGCCTGGCGAGCTCCCCGCTGGCGCTCCAGACGAACGGCGTCGACACGAACGTCGTCCGCGTGCTGGTGTTCTGCGCCTCGGGGTTCCTCGCGGCGATCGGCGGCGCCCTGGCGGGCGTCGCCCAGACGACGGTGAGCGCCGAGGCGTACCCGCCGTTGCTCTCCCTCACGTACTTCGTCCTCATCATCATCGTGGGGGGCGGCGCGGCCTGGGGTGGTGTCCTCGCGGCTGCCGGGCTCATCCTCCTGCCCGCTTACGTGGACGGGGAGGACGTGGCCGTCTGGCTGCAGCTCCTCTTCGGCCTCGCCGCTCTCGCGGTCGCGCTGGTGCCGGACGAGCGCCGACAGGTTCCTCCTCACCTCCGCGCCGCGATCACGCGGCTCTCCGGAAAGCGGAAAGCGCACCGAACGCGGGCAACGGTCCCGACACGCGAGATGGCCCGGCCGGGTTCCCTCAAGGTCGACGGCCTCGGGGTGCGCTTCGGGGGTCTGGTCGCGGTGGATGGGGTGGACATCGTGGCACCGACGGGTCGCATCACGGGGCTCATCGGCCCCAATGGGGCGGGAAAGACCACGACGTTCAACGCCTGCTCGGGCCTCATCCGTCCCAGCGCCGGGGACGTGCAGTTCGACGACCGTTCGGTCTCGCGGACCTCCATCGCAGCACGTGCGCGGCATGGACTGGGCAGGACTTTCCAGAAGATGGAGCTCTTCGACGCGCTGTCCGTACGCGATAACGTCGCGATTGGTGCGGAAGGCGCCTATGCAGGCGCCAACCCTCTCCGGCATCTCGCCGCGACGCCGCGCCAATCGGCGGCCGTGGACGCTGCCGTCGACGAGGCGCTGCGGCTGTGCGAGCTGGAGTCGATGGCCGACCGCGCCGCGGCCGACCTCTCGACAGGGCAGCGTCGCCTCGTCGAGCTCGCGCGCTGCTTGGCGGGCCCGTATCGGGTCCTGCTGCTCGACGAGCCATCGTCGGGGCTGGACGCGGAGGAGACCGCGAAGTTCGGCGCGCTGCTCAAGCGGGTGGTGCAGGAGCGGGGCGTGGGCGTGCTCCTCGTGGAGCACGACATGTCGCTCGTGCTCGACGCCTGTGAGCACATCTACGTCCTCGACTTCGGGAAGCTCGTCTTCGACGGGACGCCGTCTGCCGTCACAGAGTCGTCGATCGTGCGAGCCGCCTACCTCGGCGATGCCGAGGTCCAGCGAGAAGTGGAGACCTCCGGTGCCTGACGCGAATGCCATGACCCTGACGAAGGTCACCGCCGGCTACGGCCGCACCACGGTCCTGCGGGAGGTCGACCTGGTCGTCCCGGAAGGCCAGGTCGTGGCGTTGCTCGGGCCGAACGGGGCCGGAAAGACCACCCTGCTGAAGGTCGCTGCCGGCTTCCTCGCGCCTTCGTCCGGGACGATCGACCTGCGAGGCGCGACCGCTCCTCGGAGGCCAAACGGCCGAGCGCGAGAAGGCCTGTGTCACATCCCCGAGGGACGGGGCGTCTTCGGTCGCCTGACGGTCGCGGAGAACCTTCGCCTGCAGCTTCCGCCATGGGCGAAGGGCGGCACCATCGAGCCCGCCCTGGAAGCGTTTCCCGTGCTCAAGGAGCGGCTTTCACAAACTGCGGGAACGATGTCAGGCGGGCAGCAGCAGATGCTCGCTCTCTCGCGGTGCTTCCTCGCCGAGCCGCGCGTCGTCCTGCTCGACGAAGTCTCGATGGGGCTTGCGCCCATCGTGGTCGACGAGATCTTCGAGGCCCTGCGGAAGCTCGCTCAATCCGGTGTGGCACTGCTCCTGGTCGAGCAGTACGTCGCCAAAGCCCTGGCGCTCAGCGACCGCGTCGTGGTTCTGGACCGCGGCCGCGTCGCCCTCCAGGGGACGCCCGACGAGATCGACGCCGAGACCCTGCACCGTCAGTACCTGGGCACGGCCGCGGCAACGGCGGGATAGCGCCGCGCGAGAGCGGTCAGCGAATACCGGCGGACCGCTCGTCGCGTAGGACGCGCTTGAGCACCTTGCCCATGGCGTTCCGCGGGAGCTGAGCGACAGTCTCGTAGCTGCGCGGACGCTTGAAGCCGGCAAGGCGTTCGCGACACCACGCGTCGAGCGCCGGTTCGTCGAGGTCCTCGCCCTGCGCGAGGACGACGATCGCGTGGACGCGCTGGCCCCATTTCTCGTCCGGGACGCCGACAACGGCGACATCGGCGACGGCGTCGTTGGCTGCGAGCGCCTCCTCAACCTCCCGGCAGGAGACGTTCTCGCCACCGGTGATCACGATGTCCTTGATCCGGTCGGTCACGAAGACGTAGCCGTTCGAGTCGATGTGGCCCGCGTCCCCGGTGTGCATCCAGCCGTCACGCACCGTCTCCTGCGTGGCCGCGTCGGCCCTCCAATAGGCGCTCATCAGACCGGCCGAGCGGATCACGATCTCTCCGAGCTCGCCAGCGGCAGGCGAGGCACCGTCCGCGTCGCGGACCTCCACCTCGTACCCCGGCGCAGCTCGGCCGGCGGAGAGGCGGACCGGCGACTCCGCGTCGCGGTGCTCCTCGGTCCCGAGGATCGTCGCGGCGCCGGTCTCCGTCATCCCGTACATCTGGGCGAAGTCGCACCCGAACGCGCGGCGGGCATCTGTCAGCAGCTTGCCCGTGATCGGTGAGGCGCCGTACATCACGAGCCGCAGGCTGTTCGCGGGCTCGCCGTCGACGGCGGCGACGATGGCCTGGATCATCGCCGGGGCCAGGAAGCCCTTGCTCACCCCGTGACGCGCGGCGAGATCGAAGTATCCGCCGGGATCGAACCCTCGTGTCGATACATGGGTCCCGCCCGCCGCCAGCGTGCCGAACGACAACGTGCAGGTGAGGTGGAAGAGCGGACCGGCCTGGTAGAAGACATCGTCCGCCGTGGCCTGGAGCCCGGCGGAGATCGCTGCGGTACGCGTCGCCAGCGCGGCATTGGTGACCATCGCGCCTTTGGCACGACCGGTGGTGCCGCTCGTGTAGAGGAAGTGGGCGACGAGATCGGGGTCGAGACCGCGGTCGAGTGGGCTTATCGACGTGGCGACTCGCAGCTGCTCCTCGTACGAACTCCCGCGCCCGCGGGTCCCGAGGTGCCAGATCGCGCGCGAGTCACCCGGCGGCAGGCTCTCCGCAAACCCCTCACCATGGACCACGATCGCAGGGTCGGCGTCCGCGATGACCTCCGCGATCTCGGGCGGTGCGAGCCGGAAGTTGATCGGCACGAAGATCGCCCCGATCCGCTGACATGCGCCCTGCAGCTCGAAGAACTCAAGCTCGTTGAACGCGAGAAGCGCGACTCGGTCTCCGGTCCCGATGCCGTGAGACGCAAGTACTCCGGCGAGCCGTCCGACGCGATGCTCCACCTCGGCGAAGGTGCGACGGGCGTCTTCGTGGATCAGCGCGACCTTGTTTGGCGTCGCCGCGAGGCCGACGGTGAAGAGCTCAGGGTGTACATGGGGTCCGGACGTCATGTCTCTATCTGACCATGTCCGACGGAAGCGCGTCAAGAACGAGCCTTGGTGGCCATACAGCGGATCCAGACACGATGTACACTCGCCGGCATGCTCGACTCCACGCTCTTCGCTCGGTCGTCGACGACAGCGCTGTTCGAGGACGAACATGAAGCGCTGCGCGAGAGCTTCAGGACGTTCCTAGATCGCGAGATCGTGCCCCGCTACGCGCAGTGGGAGCGGGACGGCATCGTCCCCCGCGAGATCTACCGCCTTGCCGGTCAGGCCGGCTTCATGGGGCCATCGGTCCCTGAGCGGTTCGGTGGCGCCGGCGTGGACGATTTTCGCTTCAACGTGGTGATCGGCGAGGAGGTCATGCGCGCGGGCGTTCCGGGGTTCGGACTCGGCCTCACGCTCCACAACGACGTCGCACTCCCTTATCTCCTCGAGTACGCCACCCCCGAGCAGCAAGAACGGTGGCTTCCCGGTTGCGTCGCCGGCGATCTCCTGCTGGCGATCGCGATGACAGAGCCGGACGCGGGGTCCGACCTCGCCGCGCTGGCGACACGGGGCAGGCGGGTCGACTCCGGTTGGGTCGTCGACGGGAGCAAGACCTTCATCTCCAACGGCGTCAACGCTGATCTCGTGGTCACCGCAGTCCGCACGGAGGCCGGGAGCTCACGTCACCGAGGGGTGAGCCTTCTGGTCCTCGAGCGTGACATGGACGGATACTCGGCCGGTCGCAACCTCGAGAAGATCGGCATGCACGCGCAGGACACGGCCGAGCTGTTCTTCGACGGGGTCCGCGTCCCCGATCAGAATCTTCTCGGAGAGGAGGGCGGCGGCTTTGCGCATCTCATGGTGAACCTCGCGCAGGAGCGTCTCTCGATCGCCGTCGCTGCCCTGGCGGGAGCCCGGGCCGCGCTGAGCTGGACGATCTCCTACGTGCAGGAACGCCAAGCCTTTGGTCAGCCTCTAGGCGCGTTCCAGAACTCTCGTTTCCAGCTCGCGCACCTCGCCACACGTATCTCGGTCGCCCAATCGTTCCTCGACGACTGCGTGCGTGAGCTCGGCCGTGGCGAGCTCACGGCCGAGCGCGCCGCGATGGCGAAGCTCTGGTGCTCCGAGGTCCAAGGCGTCGCGGTCGACGTCGGAGTCCAGCTCCACGGCGGCTACGGATATATGACCGAATACCCGATCGCGCGGGCCTACGCGGAGGCGCGGATCACCAGGATCTACGGCGGGGCCAACGAGATCATGCAGGAGATCGTCGCTCGCTCGATCGGCCTGTGATGCGGCCTCAGGATGCCGGAGGAGCGGAGGCCGTGATGGCGTGCGTCGAATCGCCCGTTGCGACGAGTTTGTCGCGGACCGTCACGACGCACCGCGCGACCGCCAGTGTCCGACCGACGCTGACAGCCTCCGCCGTGCACACAAGGACGTCCCCGATGCCTGATGGCCGTGCGAAGCGGTACGACGAGCCGACGTGGGGGGCCAGGGACCCTGCGGGCAGCGAGGACGTGATCGCAAGGCCGCTCGCCTGGTCCATCAACGCCGAGAGGTATCCGCCGTGGGTCATGCCGATGACGTTCGTGTGCCAATCCCCGACGGTCACCTCCGTGGTGACCGAACCTTGCTGGGCCGCCACGAGCCGAATTCCTAGCGCAGTGGTGAATGGATCGAGCGGTACGTCGCCCTGGAGCGCGCGGGCGAGCAGTTCGCAGCCGTCCAGCTCGCGGCCCGCATCGACGAAGGCAGAGGCGTCCGACCATGTGACGACGTCCGAGTGCTGCATCGACTCAGTATGTCGGATAGCTGTAATCAGCATGAATGTCGAACTATTTGAGAGAGAACGTCATGGAACGCTTTGACGGCCGGGTTGCCATTGTCACCGGCGGCGCATCGGGCATCGGGGAGGCGACCGTACGGCGCCTCGTCGCCGAGGGAGCGCGGGTCGTGATCGCCGATCTCGATGACGATCGCGGGCACGCCCTGGCGGACGAACTGGGCGATGTCGCACGATTCGAGCGCTGCGACGTGAGTGACGCAGCGCAGGTGGATGGCTTGGTCGAAACTGCCGTCGAGTCGTTCGCTCGCCTTGACGTGCTGGTGAGCAATGCAGGGATCGGGGTTCGTCCGGGGAACTCCATCGACCTCGATCCCGCCGAGTGGCAACGCGTGATCGCCGTGAACCTCAACTCGGTGTTCTTCGGGATCCGGTCGGCGGTGCCCCGGATGCGCGCGACCGGAGGTGGTTCGATCGTCAACACCGCGTCCATCTCCGGTATGGCCGGCGACTACGGGTTGACCGCGTACTGCGCGGCGAAGGGGGGCGTCATCAACTACACGCGTTCTGCCGCCCTTGACCACGCGTCGGAAGGGATCCGGGTGAACGCGGTCTGCCCTGGCTTCGTCGCGACCCCTCTCACCCTGGGTCTGCCCAAGGCCGTCGTCGAGCCGTGGATCGAGACGATCCCGATCGGCCGGGCCGGTGAGCCGGCCGACATCGCCGCGGCGATCGCGTTCCTCGGGTCGGACGACGCGGCGTTCGTGACGGGGGCCGTCCTCGCGGTCGACGGCGGTCGCACGGCCGCCACCGGACAGCCCGACGTTCCCGGCCTTTTCGGAAGGCTTTGATCAGGCTGGCCGTCGCATGCGGACGACGGGCTTGCCGATGACCGCTCGGCTCTCGAACAGCCGGTACGCCTCCGCCGCGTCCTCGAGGTCGTACACCCCCGCGATGACTGGATCCAGATGACCGTCAAGGAACCACGCCACCAGGTCGGCATGCGCGGCGCGCGCCGACGCGTGCGTCGTCTGGCTGAAGTTCACGCCTACGACCTCGTGGTGGTTCAGCAGCAGCCGGTTGTAGCGAACCTCCGGGATGGTGCCGCTAGCGAAGCCGACGACCAGGAGGCGCGCATCGCGGCCCATCGCCTTGAAGCTCGAGGTGGAGAGGGCGCCGCCCACGGGGTCGAAGACGAGGTCGACGCCGGTCCCGCCGGTGGCCTCTCGCGTTATGGCGATCCAGTCGTCCTCGGGCGACAGCGCGAGGTCGGCGCCACAGGCGAGTGCGACGGCGCGACGCTCCTCGGTCGAGGCCGTGGCGATGATCCTCGACGCGCCGATCGCTCGAGCGATCTGGATCGCGGCGGTACCGACACCGCCGGCCGCGCCGTGAACGAGGACGGTCTCCCCGGGCGACATGCGACCTCGCACCTTCAGGGCCAGGTGGGAGGTCTGGTAGTTGACCGGGAGGGCTGCTGCCTGGTCGTCGGTCATGGCGTCGGGGATGGTGTGCGCGGCCTCGTTCGGAAGCGTTACGACGTCCGCGAGTCCGCGGTGCCAGGCGACGCCCACGACGCGCTCGCCGGTGTCTCGCCGCCTGCCGACGATCTCGCTGGCAGGCGGGAAGGGCAGGGGAGGCTTGACCTGATACCGACCCTTGCTCAGCAGGAGGTCCACGAACCCGATTCCCACGGCGCTGACATCGACGAGGACCTCTCCGGTCTCGGCGACCGGTTCCGCGACCTCATCCAATGACAGAGCATCAGGCCCGTCGAACTTATGGATTCGCATCGCGCGCATGGCTTCTTCCTGCTTTCTGCATCGGGGAGGGGCTGCGAGTCCTATACTGTCGGACAATAGAGTTGTACGCTAAGGGCATACCGTCCCGTGCACTCTGGGACCGGGGTCTGGGTTGAGACAGCTGACATCGTTGGACACGCAGTTCCTCGCGGTCGAGGACGGCAGGGCGCACGGCCACGTGACCGGCCTGGGCATCTACGACCCGTCCACGGGTCCACTCGGCCGCTTGACCCGCGAGGACGTCCGCGACCTGGTCGCGTCGCGCATCCACCTGCTCGCGCCGCTCTACAGCCGCCTCGCCAAGGTCCCGTTCGACATCGACTATCCGTACTGGACTCCCGACCCCGAACTCGACCTCGATCGTCATGTCATCGGCGTCGAGCTCGCGCCGGGTGCCGGAACCGACGAGCTCGCACAGCTAGTGGCGCAGATCGCGGCGCAGCGCCTGGAGCGTTCCCGCCCGCTCTGGGAGCTCCACGTGATCCAGGGTCTGCCCGATGGCCGGGTCGGCGTGGTCACCAAGCTGCACCACTCGGCAATCGACGGCGTGTCGGGCGAGGAACTCATCGCCACGCTGCTCGACCTCGAGCCCGCGGCTGCCACGAGCACACCTCCACCGCTGATCACGGCCGCAGCGCCGAGCGCGGGGGAGATGTTCCTGCGAGGGCTCGTAAATCTGCCTCGCCAGCCTGTCCGGGCTGCCGAGAGCATCGGTCGGGCCCTTCCGCATCTGGACCAGGTGCCCAATCTCGGGGCGCTTCCGGGAGTCGGTGCAGTGGCTTCCACCGCACGCTTCGTGCGCAGCAGATTCCCAGGTACCGAGGACGGTCGGCTGCTGAATCAGTCGCCGCCGGCGGTCCCGCGCACCCGCTTCAACGCGCGCATCTCCGGAGAGCGGAGCCTCGCCTTCGCAAAGCTGTCGCTCGCCGAGGTCAAGCAGATCAAGAACCACTTCGACGTCACAGTCAACGACGTCGTCATGGCGATCGTCTCCGGTGCCCTCCGGGAGTGGATGAGCGAGCGCGCGGAGCTTCCCGAGACGGGCCTCGTCTCACTCGTTCCCATCTCCGTCCGAGGGAAGGACGAGGAGGGGACGTTCGGCAATCAGATCGGCATGCTGCTCGCGGCGCTCCCGACCGACCAGCCTGACCGGGTGACGCGGGTCCGAGCGGCGGGCGCCCTGATGCGGTCCGCCAAGATGCGGCACCGCGCGGTTCCGGCCACCCTGCTCCAGGACGCCAACCACTTCATCCCTCCCGCGGTCTTCGCACGCTCGGCTCGAGCGCTGATGCGGGTCGCCACGCAGCCAGGCGCCGGCGTGAGCGCGAACCTTCTGGTCTCGAACATCCCGGGCTCGCCTGTCCCGCTGTACATGGCCGGTGCCCGACTCGAAGCCCAGTATCCGGTCTCGGCCATCTTTCACGGCCTCGGACTCAACATCACGGTCCTGTCCTATCTGGACGGCATGGACTGGGGCGTCGTGTGCGACGACGGGCAGGACGCCTGGTCGCTCATGGCCGCCATCGAAGCCGAGCAGGCTGCACTCCTCGCGTTGACATGAGCCGCAGGAAGACGACGCACAACATTTGCACCGCCGTCAGGGCTCGTTCGAGCCCAGGGAGGAAATAGATGAGCATCGCCGATACCGACCTTGCAACTGTCGACCTGACCGACGTCGAGCTGTTCGCCGACGGACCACCGCACGAGCTGTTCGCTCGTATGCGTGCCGAGGCGCCGGTTCGGTGGAACCCGATGAGCGACGGTGACGGCTTTTGGTCCGTGACCCGCGCCGAGGACATCGAGCGGATCAGCAAGGACCCGGAGACGTTCTCCTCGAACCTCTCCGGCTTCATGATCCGGGAGGACGCTCCACTCTCCGCGGACGTAATGCGCATGGTGCTCCTCGGGATCGACCCGCCCGAGCATACGAAGTACCGGATGATCATCCAGCGCGTCTTCACGCCGGCGACGATCAACAAGAGCGAGGACGCGATCAGGTCCCGGGTCAACAAGCTCCTCGACGGCATCTGCGAGCGGGGGACGGCCGACTTCGTCGCCGAGGTGGCGGTGCCGCTCCCGCTGCAGACGATCGCGGAGATCCTCGGAGTACCGGACGACGACTGCGAGAAGCTCTTCGAGTGGACCAACCGCATCGAGCGGGCCGTCGGGACGGCCAGCGACGACGGGATGGCCGCGTTCGGCGAGATGGGCATGTACCTGGCGGGGCTCGTCAACGAGCGCAAGGAGAACCCGACGTCCGATCTCATCAGCCAGCTCATCGTCGCGGAGGTCGACGGGGAACGACTGGACGATCTTCAGCTCACGGCGTTCTTCGCGCTGTTGATGTTCGCCGGCAACGACACCACCCGGAACACGGCATCGGGCGGCCTCCTCGGCCTGCTGCAGGAGCCCTCTGAGGTCCAGAAGCTGAGGGACGACCCTGCGATGATCCCGAGCGGCGTCGAGGAGATGATCCGCTGGGTCAGCGCGGTGGTGCACTTCCGTCGGACCGCGACGAAGGACACCGAGATCGGCGGCGTCCCGATCAAGCGGGGCGACAAGGTCGTCATGTGGTATCCGTCGGGAAGCCGCGACGAAGCCCGGGTCGAGGAGCCGATGCGCTTCACCATTGACCGCGACGGGGCGAGCCACCAGGCCTTCGGCGGCGGCGGTCGGCACTTCTGCCTCGGTGCCGGCCTCGCCCGGCTGCAGCTCCGCATCCTGCTGGAGGAACTGCTCCGCCGTATGCCGGACATCCAGATCGACGGCTCGCCGGTCCACGGGCGATCGAACTGGGTCAATGGCATCACCGCCCTGCCGGTGAAGTTCACCCCGTCCAGCCCGCAGGGCTGACCCGAGGGCTCCGTCTACGGGCCGCCGCGGGCGGCCCGTAGACGAGACCCGGCTCGGGTCAGATCAGCTGCGAGTCCCGGTCGGCCCAGTACTCGTCGCGGAGCTTGCGCTTGAGGAGCTTCCCGTTCGGCTCTCGGGGGAGCTCGTCGCGGAAGTCCACCTGACGCGGACACTTGACGTCGGCGAGCTGCGAGCGCGTGTACGCCACGAGCTCCGCCCCGAGTTCGGGCGATGGCGAGACACCGTTCACGAGCTGAACGACCGCTCGTACCTCCTCGCCGAAGTCGGCGTTCGGGACGCCGATGACCGCGGCGTCCGCGACCGAGGGATGGACGGCGAGCAGGTTCTCCGCCTCCTGCGGGTACACGTTCACGCCGCCGGTGATGATGAGGTTGCTCTTGCGGTCGGTCAGGTAGAGGTACCCGTCCTCGTCGAGCCGGCCCATGTCACCGACCGTCGCGCGGCCCGCGTCCAGGTACGCCTCGGCCGTCTTCTCCGGATCGTTGTGGTACTCGAACGGCCGCCCGTCCGCGAAGAACACGAGTCCCTGCTCGCCGGTCGGGAGCACCTCCCCGTCCTCGCCCCGGATCTCGACCTTGCCGAGGACCGCGCGACCGACCGTCCCGGGGTGCGCCAGCCACTCCTCAGAGTTGCAGTAGCAGAAACCGATGCCTTCGGTCGAAGCGTAGAACTCCGTGATGATCGGACCCCACCACTCGATCATGGCCTGCTTCAGCGGGACCGGGCACGGGGCGGCGGCATGCACAGCGACTTTGTGGGCCGAGAAGTCGAACTCCCGGTCGTTTTGCTCGTGCCACCGCAGCAGCCGACCCATCATCGTGGGCACCCACTGGCTGTGCGTGACGCCGAAGTGCTCCAACGCATGGAGCGCCGCCTCGGGCTCGAAGCGCGGCATCATGACGACGGTTCCACCGAGCGCCGTGATGCCCTGCGTCCATTTGAACGGCGACGCGTGGTACTGCGGAGCGGGGGACAGGTAGACCGTGTTGGGAGTCACGCCGAACACACCCTGCTGAAGCATGCAGATCATCTGCGGGCCGCCGAGCGGAGTCCCGGGGAGCGACGGCTTGATGCCCTTCGGGCGCCCCGTGGTGCCGGAGGAGTACATCATCTCGATCCCATCGACCGCGCCGTCCACCGGGTCTCCGCTGAACTCCTCCAGGAGCGCGGACAGAGGAGCCCCGCCGTCGCCTTCATCGATGCTCACGACCTCGGCATCGACTCCCGCCTCGGCGAGCCCGTCCCGGACACGCTGCTCCGTCTCCTTCGAGACGATGACGAGCTTGCTGCCGCTGTCCTCGACGATGTACGCCGCCTCCGAGCCGGTGAGCCGGGTGCTGATCGGCGTGTAGTACACGCCCGCATAGTGAGCGCCCCATTGGACCGGCAGGGACAGCAGCGTGTTCTCGAGCATGATCGAGAGGTGGTCGCCGACCGCGACGCCCTGCTCACGGGCCCACCGTGCGAAGCGATTGGCGAACGCGTCGAGCTCACTGTACGTCAGGCCCTCGCCCGAGTCCGACATCACGACGGCGGGCTTGTCGGGCTGACTGTCGACGAACGCGCCGGGGAACAGCTTCGAGTCGCTCACTGGTCTCTCCTTTGGGACTTTCTCGTCCCCACGGGACGAGGCTAGTGGGCGTTATTGTAGGACATTAGTCTTCGTCCGGGGTGGGTCCCGCGGGCGAGAGCGCCGGCCGCGTCTGACCAGCGTCGATCCGGGCGGCGTAGGCCGCGCGCGCGTCGCGATCGACGTCTAGGAAGGTGCGATCCGCGCCGAGTGCTCGGCTGGCCGCGTCGCGCGCTCGTCTTCCCAGCAGGCTCTGTCCGCGAAGGATCGCGCCCATGCTCCGCGGGACCCAGACGTCGGGGCGGGGCTCGCAGATCGCCCGGACGACCTCGACCGCGACGTCCCGCGGGGAGACGGTAGCGACGAAGCGCGTGCCTCGCGTGCCTGAGACGAGCTCCGTGTTGGTGAACGATGGCAGCACCGTCGTGAAGAAGAGGCCGGTGCCGGCGAACTCGACACGTGCGCTCTCAGCGAGCGACACGACTGCGGCCTTCGAGGCGCCGTAGGTGACGGCGCCGGGCACTGGGGCCTTCCCGGCCATGGACGCCACATTGATCACATGTCCTGCCCCTCGTGGAAGCATGCGTGCGAGCGCGAGCTTCATCCCGTGGACCACGCCGAGGATGTTGACCGCGAGAATCTTCTCCGCGAGCTCCGGCGACTCGTCGAGCCACGGCCCGATCGGCATGATCCCCGCGTTGTTGATCACGACGGTGACCGGCCCGAGCTGGGACTCGACCGCCGCGAGGAATCGGTCGAAGGACGCGTGGTCCGCGACGTCGAGTTGCAAGCCGATCGCTCCCTCGCCGAGCGAGGCCGCGCTCTGCTCTACGCTCGCCCTGTCGAGGTCGCCGATGGCCACCCGTGCGCCGTGGACGACGAGCTCCGTGGCGATCGCGAAACCGATCCCGCGCGCCCCACCCGTGACAGCGACAACGTGACGGTTCAGCGAGGACGCTGGGACGACCGCGCTCGAGGAGTTCTTGCTACGGGGCATCGCGTTCCTTCCGGAAATCTCGATCGGGCCGGACACCTAACTGTCCGACAGTATGCATACCGTGTCGCGGGGCCGCCGTACGGTAGGGCGTTCACCGCTGAAGCGACACATGCTCGATGTAGCCGAGATGGGCGAGCATGGCCTCCCCCGCTGCCTGGCGGTCGGCACGCTCGATCGCCTGCACAATGGTGACGTGCTGACGGAAGGTCGCCCGGCCGGTCGTCTCGGTGAGATCGCGGAGCGCCGGCTGTGCAAGTCCGTGGAGGCCGGAGATGAACGAGCTGAGGAGCCGATTGCCAGATGCCTCGGCGATGGTCGTGTGGAACGCACTGTCGAGCTCGGAGATCTCCGGAGCGTCGAGGCGTAGTCCGCGTTGCTGCTCGATCAGGGACCTCAGCCGCCGGACGTGGTCGTCCGTGCGACGCTCGGCAGCCGACTCAGCTGCGGGAACCTCGAGCAGCCTGCGGACGGCGCCGACCTCGTCGGCCTGGATCCGTCCGAGCTGGAGGATCGCCGACATCGAGTCGTGGATGGTCACGCCGAGGGCGTGGTGGTCGACCAGGCTGACGAAGCTTCCCCCGCCCTTGCCGCTCACCTTGTGGATGAGCCCGCCGGACGCCAGCGCCCTCAGCGCTTCGCGGACCGTGGTGCGGCTGACAGCGAAGCTCGAGGCGAGTTGCGCCTCGCTCGGAAGGCGTTCGCCCGTCGCGAACCGGCCGGTGAGGATGCTCTTGCGGAGCCGCTCCTCGACCTGCGCACGCGGACGCTGCACGGGCTGCAGCGGGAGGGAGCCGTCGAGCCGGCGGGTGACCGGCGTCTCGGTCACGGCGAGATCCCGTACCCGAACATGCGCGTCGTCCGGTCGAGGATGGTGCTCGCGACCAGGTCCGGGCCGTCCGACATCGGCACGTGGCCCACCCCGGGAAGCACGGTCTGCTCGGCGTCGGGGCCGAGGTCGGCGAACCGGTCTGTCGAGTAGCGTCCACGAAGTAGAATGTTGGACAGTTTATCGTGATGTGCGGCGTCGTGGGAGGCGTCCGCACCCAGGAGAGGAAGTCGAAATGGCCCATGACCTGAAAACGGTCGACGACGAGCGCAGCATCGCGGTCGAGGATCCCGCACGGGGAATCACTATTGGCAACGTCCCCGTGCTGGGTGCCGCTGCTGTTCGCGGACGCGCGGACGCTTCGCGCGCCGCGCAGCGTCAGTGGCAGGACCTCGGCTTCACGGGCCGGGCAGAGGTGATGGACCGTGCGCGCCGGTGGTTGCTCGCGAACGATGCAACGATGATCGCGACAATCTGCAGCGAGACCGGGAAGACGTACGACGACGCGCAGATGGAGGTCTCGATTGCCGCGCTAAGTCTTCACTTCTGGGCGCGCAACGCCGAGGGTTATCTGCGCGACGAGCGGGTCAAGGGCTTCTCTCCCTTCACTGTCGGCAAGAAGGTGTCCGTCCGGCATGAGCCGGTCGGGCTCGTCGGTGTGATTGGCCCATGGAACTATCCGCTCGTCAACGCCTTCTGCGACTGCGTCCCCGCCCTGATGGCCGGGAACTCGGTGCTGCTCAAGCCGTCCGAGGTGACGCCGATGACGGCGTTGCTGACAGCGGAGATGATGTCGACGGCAGGTGCGCCGGCGGCGGTCTTCGAGGTCGTCACTGGCGACGGCGAGACGGGCGCCGCGCTTGTCGATGTCGTCGACTGCGTCATGTTCACCGGGTCGACAAAGACCGGGCGGTCCGTCATGAAGCGGGCCGCCGACACTCTGACCCCGGTCAGCCTCGAGCTCGGCGGCAAGGATCCGATGATCGTGTGTGCGGATGCGGATCTCGATCGTGCGGCCAACGCCGCCGCGTACTACGGGCTCATCAACTCCGGCCAAGTCTGCATCTCCGTCGAGCGCGTCTACGTCGAGTCTGCCGTGCACGACGAGTTCGTCCGCAAGCTCGTCGACAACGTCCGCCGAGTGCGCCAAGGCGTACCGGGCGGGCCGGGGAGCGTCGAGGTCGGGGCGCTGACCTTCGAGCCGCAGATAGACATCGTCGACGCCCATGTCCGCGACGCGGTCGACCGCGGTGCGAAGGTCGAGATCGGCGGACGCAAGGGTGCTGGACCGGGGCGGTTCTACGAGCCTACGGTGCTCTCCGGGGTGACCCACGAGATGACGTGCATGCGCGACGAGACCTTCGGGCCGACGATCCCGGTGATGCGGGTCGCGGACGTCGAAGAGGCGATCCGCCTCGCGAACGACTCCAACTACGGGCTACAGGCCTCGATCTTCACGCGCGACGTTCGCAAGGGCGAGGAGATCGCCCGACGGATCGAAGCGGGCGCCGTGGTCGTCAACGACGCGCTGCTCAACTACGCCGCCATGGGAGCGCCCATGGGCGGCTGGAAGTCCTCGGGGGTCGGCAGTCGCCACGGAGCCGGCGGTATCAGGAAGTACTGCAAGACGCAGACGATCATGAGCGCACGCTTCGTGCCCAAGCGCGACCTCAACATGTACCCGTACAAACCGTGGAGCTCGAAGCTGATGGCGCGGCTCGTCAAGGTGTTCTACAGCCGCTGAAGCGCCGAGAGGTTGAGGGGCGCCGGCCGCATTGTTATTGTCGGACATTATGCAAGTTAAGACGCCGACGCCCCGAGGGCGCTACTACGAGGACCTCGCGCTCGGCGAGGTCCTCTCGACCCCGGCACGGACGATTACCGGCACCGACATCGTCAATTTCGCCTGTCTCACGGGTGACTTCAACGAGGTCCACACCAACTGGGAGTACTGCAAGGACACGCCATTCGGGGAGCCCATCGCTCACGGGCCGCTCGTGTACGCACTCTGCGCGGGCCTGAACTACGCCTCGGGTGTCAACGACGGGACCTTGATCGCACTTCTCGGCATCTCGGACTGGAAGATGCTCAAGCCGGTCAAGCACGGGGACACCGTGCACATGGAGTCCGAAGTCCTGGACAAGCGTCTGACGAGCAAGCCGGGTCGGGGGGTCGTGAGGGTCGAGCGCCGCATGCTCAACCAGCGCGGGGAGGTCGTCCAGCAGATGACGGCTTCGCTGCTGTACCGCTGTCGTCCGGGAGTCGGGGACGAGGCCTGATCATGGATTTCAACTTGAGTGACGAGAACGCGCAGGTACGAGATCTCGCCCGTCGCTTCGCCAGTGAGGAGCTCCGGCCGCACGTCGCGACCTGGGAGCGTGAGAAGCACTTCCCCCGCCATGTCTTCGAGCGGCTCGGCGACCTGGGCCTGCTCGGCGCCGTCTATCCCGAGGAGTACGGGGGGAGCAGCATCGGCTTCCTGAACATGGTCATCGCGGCGGAGGAGGTCGGAAAGGGCTCGCCGGACCTGGTGACCGCGTTCAACATGAACGCCATGACCGCGACCATGGCGATCTTCAACTTCGGGTCGCCCCAGCAGCGGACGGACTACCTGCCGGACTTGATCGCCGGACGCACGATCAACAGCATCGCCATCACCGAGGCGGGCGGAGGATCGGACGTCCTCGGGAACATGCGGACGACCGCGAAGCTGGACGGGGACGAGTGGGTCCTCAACGGGTCCAAGCTCTGGATCACGATGTCCCCGGTTGCCGACGTCTGCGTCGTGTTCGCGAAGACGGACACCGCCAGCGGGCATCAGGGCGTCAGCGCATTCATCCTCGAGTACACGGATCCCGGGGTGAGCGTGAACCCCCTCAGCATCACGCCACTCGGGGGAGTTCTCATCCCGGTAGGCGAGGTCGTGCTGGAGAACGTCCGCCTGCCTGCGGATCGGCTCCTCGGTGACGAGGGCTCCGGCTTCAAGATCGCGATGAACGCCTTGGACTACGGTCGGCTCGCGGTCGGCACGAAGTCGCTGGCCGTGGCAGAGGTCCTGCGGCGCGATGGGATCGAGTACGCGAAGTCGCGTCAGGCGTTCGGCCACCCGATCGGGAAGTTTCAGATGCTGCAGCACAACATCGCGGACATGGTCACCGAGATCGAGGCCGGCCGGCTCCTCCTCTATCGCGCCGCGGCCTCGTTCGACGATCCGCGTGGGGTCGCGGACACACGGGCCGCCGCGATGGCTAAGTACTTCCTCGGCGAAGTGGCGCTGCGCGTAGCGAACTCCGTGGTGGAGATTTTCGGTGCCTACAGCTTCTCGGACGAGTATCCGATCAACCGCTACCTCAACCTGGCGCTACTCGGGCGCACCGGGGAGGGCTCAGCGAACGTCCTGCGCGTCGCGCTCGCGGAGGACGCCCTCGGTTTCAAACGGATGGATCGTCACGCCGTCCAGGGGCGTTCTGCGACGTCGGTCTAGTAGGCGCGCGCGAGCCGGATCCGCTACCGGTTCTCCGTCGCCACGGGTGTCGGGCGGCGGCGCGAGAAGAGCCCGTGGCCGCCGGCGACCTTCTCGCCGTCCTGGTCGCGCAGGCATCCCTCGACCGACACGCGCCGGCGCATCACGTAGAGCACTCGCGCTTCGAGCGTGTACATCGCGGAAGTCGGAACATCGGTGTACAGGTCGTACGAGAGACGGGACGTGCGGCAAGGCTCGCCGAGCATTGTCTCGGCGAGGTGCGCAAACGCTTCGTCGAAGACGGAGGCCAGCGCGCCCCCGTGTACGAGATCAACGACGTCGTGCGCGCCGCGTCCGAAGCGAACGGCAGCGGTCAGCCTGTCGGTCGTGAGCGCCTCGAGCGTCACGGTTGCGTGAACAGCGTTTCGGGTGCCGAAGGTCGCCGGGGCGGGGCGGCGGTGATGGGTTCGGGCACTTTCGGGAAGCGACGCCACATCCCGACCGTACCGCGCTTCGGCGCCGCTGTACATCAAATGCGTACACGATGTCTCGACCACATGTATAGTCGACCCCGAGAGGAAGCGGCCACACGGGGTCGTGCGTCGGGCGTGGGGACGTCGCGGCACAAAACGGGAGGAGTACCAATGGGCTTTCGCATCTCGCAATCGTCGTCCCGGCAGGAGGCACCGATGTCCGGATGTAGCTGCAGCTTGAAGGACGTCGTCCGGGCATTGCCCGAGCTTCAGGAGCGTCTCGACGATCCTGGGAGCGCGGGAGCGGTGATCGCCGCGATCGGGACCGAGGCCCGCGATATCTGCGGCTTCGAGCTCGCTGCGGCCTTCGCGATCTCCGGGGACCATCTCGTTGCGTCGCCCGCCGACCCGCTCGAGCATCCTCCGAGCGATGCCGTCCGTCGTCGGGTCCTCGCCCGCCGTCCACGCGTCGCGATCGATGCGCTCCTCGGCCGTGGCGGCGCAGGCTCGATCGCGGCGAGCGCTCGGGCGCGATCGACGCTCTCCGCCGAGCTCGAGTTGAAGGATCCGACCTTCATTCCGTTGAAGCCGACCGAAGAGACCATTGCGGTGCTGATCCTCGATCGCCCCCTGGGGGCGATCGACAACGACATCGTTGCGCTCTTCGGACACATGGCCGGTCTCGCCCTCGAGCGTGCTGTGCGTCGTGATCGACAGCATGGGCTCACACAGCAGCTGCGATTCCTGACGTCCTCCGCCGAGGCGATGATGAAGGAGGCCTTCGACGCACCGTTGTGCGCAGGGACGGACGACGAAGCGACCGCGATGTTGCTCTTCCAGGAGCCACCTGCGGCCGAACGCGAGTGGCGCGCGCTGCTCAGCGATCGCGAGTGGACCGTGCTCGAGCTGCTAGCGGACGGACGCTCCAACCGCGAGATCGGCGAGCAGCTCTTCCTCAGCGCCGAGACCGTCAAGGGGTACGTGTCGAGCCTGCTCGTGAAGCTCGGCGTGACCAACCGGGTCCAGGCGGCGACGCTCTTCCTCACGACGTACGGGTCATCCAAGACCCCCCGGTCGGGTCTATCACTCGCCAAGGTCGCCAGGTAGATCTAAAGCCGATGGGTGTCTTCAACAATGTCGAGGGTCGACTGACCCGTGTTCCGGGCTACCGCCGCCTGGAGTCCGCCGGCTTCATGGGCGCCCTGCTCGTCCAGACCGTGAGGGCTGCTACGACTCCGCCCTTCAAGTGGCGGCGCGACTTCGTCGACCAGTGCGAGCTGACGATCCGCCGCTGCACGTTCCCGCTGATGATCTCGATCGCGTTCTTCGCGGTCGGCATCATCGTGACGATCATCGTCGGCCTGCTCGGAGCGCTCGGCACCATCGACCGCAACGGCGCGGGGCAGGCGATCGGCTGGTTCCGTGAGGTTGCGTACTGGGTCACGGGCATGATCTTCGCCGGGGCTGTCGGTAGCGCGGTCACGGCTGACCTTGGCGCCCGCAAGATCCGCGAGGAACTCGACGCGATGTCCGTCCTCGGCGTCGACCAGGTCCGCACGCTCGTCGTCCCCCGGGTGCTTGCGCTGATGGTCGTGGCCCCGGTCCTCGGTGTCATCGCGGCCGCCGAGGCGATGACCCTCATGTACGCGCTCGGCCCGATGCTCGCGCCGAACGCGACCTACCAAGGGTTTCTGACCGCCGCCCACGCGACCGCGAACACCGGCGACGTCATCTCCTTCCTCCTGCGTTGCACCATCACCGGACTGTTCGTCGGCATCGTTTGCTGCGCCAAGGGCCTCACCGCTAAGGGCGGAGCCGAGGGCGTAGGACGCGCGGTCAATGAAGCCGTGCTGATCACGTTCCTCGGGCTTTGGATCCTGAACGGCCTCTGGAACGCAGCGTTCCTCCCGACCTTCCCCGACGTCACCGTCCTCCGAGGCTGAGCCATGGCGACCCGGGCGGCAGGAACCACGCGCAAGACGCGCATCAAAGAGCCACGTCGTAAGCCGCTTGAGGACACCCCCACTCCTCGCGAGACGCTGACCGAGCTCGGCGAGCTGACGAAGTTCAGTTTCTCGATGCTGCGCGAGCTCCCCAAGAGCTCCATCTACACGTCCGAGGTCCTGCGTCAGCTCGCGATCCTCGTCCGCGGCAGCACGATGTTCATCGCCGTGATGACCGCGGCCGTCGGCATCAGCCAGACGAACTTCGGCTACTACTTCCTCAAGGCCGCCGGCGCCGCCGATTACCTGGGCCTCGTGCCAGGCGTCGCCGTCGCCCGCACCTCGACCATCTTCCTCTTCGGCTACGCCTTCGCGGCCAAGGTCGGCTGCGGTCTCGTTTCGGAGATCGGGGCGATGAAAATCAACGAGGAGCTCGACGCGTACGAGTCGGAAGGCATCTCGGTCCGGCAGTACGTCGTCGGAACACGGCTCGCAGCGACCATCCTCTACGTGCCGATCATCGCGCCGATCGCGTTGCTCGCGAACACGATGGGCGCCTACGTCACCGCGGTGCCGATCCTCCACGCCGTCTCGGCGGACACCTTCTTCCTCTACAACTGGGGCAACCAGGGACTCTTCGACCAGTTCTTCACGGTCGCCCTGATCGCGGTCTACTCGATCTCGATGACCCTCGTCGCGTGCTTCTACGGGCTGCGCGCGGGCGGCGGACCGGCCGGCGTCGGGACAGTGGTCGCCCGCTCGCTGGTCGTGAGCCTGGTGATGATGCACATCATCATCGGCATCGCCTGCTTCGCGGTCTACGGCACCAACCTCGGCCTTCCGATCGGCGGCTGAGATGCCCTACGGCGCCCGGCGGCTCGCGGCCGTCCTCACCCTCGTCGTGGCAGTCGTGGTCGTCGCCATCGTCTTCGTCGGCTCCGACGGCGAGGCCCGGACCATCCGGCTGACGGTCGACAGGGCCGACCACCTGGAGAAGGGGTCCGTCGTCCGCGCCGCCGGCCAGAAAATCGGGAGTATCAAGAGCGCCGAGCCAACGAAGGACGGGCGGGCGAACCTCGTCCTGAGTATCGACGACGACAAGGCGTGGCCGGTCCCCGAGAACGCCACCGTTCGCTTCCGCTGGGCCAGCACCATCGCTTTCACCGATCGCTACGTCGACCTGAACCTCGCGCCGCCCGGCGGCGCCAGCGCGGCCACGATCCCGGACGGAGGGTCGCTCGCGGCGAAGAACGTCACGCCCACCGTCGAGATCGACCAGGTCTTCAACGAGTTCACTGGACCTGTTCGCCAAGACCTGCGCAAGCTGATCGACGTCTCGGCTCCCGCCATCGACAACGCCAAGGTCCCGTTCCGGCGCACCCTGAATCACGCTGGTCCAGCTCTTCGTGAGGCGGACGCTGTCATGCGCGAGCTGGGCGCGGACCCGGGCCGCCTCGACGTCCTGCTCCGCACAACCGACGGCATCGTCCACTCGATCCGCGAGTCCAACCCCGGGGTCGGCCAGCTCGTCAGCAACGCAGCGACCACGCTCACCGCGATCAACCAGCGCGCCGTCGCGCTCCAGAGCGTCCTGTCGCAGATGCCCGGAACCCTCGACCGGGCGCGGACGACGCTCGACCGCGCCGACGGCACCCTGACGCGAACCGAAGACGTCTTGAAGCGGCTGTCGCCAGGGGTCGGCGAGTTGCGGCGGATCACACCGTCGCTCAACCGCACGCTCGCAAGCCTTACGACGGTGGGCCCCGACGCCCGCCGGACCCTGACGACGTTGCGTGGCGCCATCCCGGATCTCGATCCGCTGCTCGACACGGCTCGCGATGTCATGCCGCAGCTCGCGTCCATCGGGAGCCAGGCCGTGCCGCAGCTCAACTGCATTCGACCCTTCTCACCGGAACTCGCCGGGTTCTTGGTCAACTGGACCGCGGACGCCCGCAACGGCGACAAACAGGAAAAGTACTTCCACGCCAACACCGCAGTGTTCGGGCCGCCGGCGACGTCCCTCCCGATCTCCTCGGATCAGTACCTGAAGCTCTTCCCCTTCGGCGCGAAGTACGCGTTCCCGCGGCCGGCCGGTTACAACTTCGGCGAGCCATGGTTCCTGCCCGAGTGCCACCTCGGTCCTGAGACACTCGACGCCTCGAAGGATCCGGAGGCGGCCAAGTGACCCGCCCGGCACTTCACGCGCGGTTCGGCGTCATCCTCGCGCTTCTCGGCATCGTCCTCGTGGTCGTCCTCGTCATGCGAAGCGGCAGCGACGACGGCTATAAGGTCATGGTCGACCTAGAGAACGCCGGGGGGCTCCGAGACGGAACACCGGTGAAGATCGGCGGCGTTCCCGTCGGCGGGATCGACAAGCTCGACATCTACGGATCGAAGGACCAGGTCCGGGCGACGCTGAAGCTGGACGACGGCAAGAAGATCGGACCGGACGCCAAGGTCGAGGTCGTCACGAGCAACCTACTCGGCTCGAAGTTCATCGAGCTCAAGCCGGGGGACCTCGACCGCCCCGAGCCTTCCGGTGCCGAGATCCCGGCTTCCCGCGTCACCCTCCCCACGGATCTCGACGAGGTGCTGAACGTCCTCGACGCCGACACCCGTACCCGTCTGCAGATCCTCGTCAATGAGCTTGGGACCGCGCTCACCGGCCGCAAGGCCGACTTCAACCGCGTCCTCGCCGTCCTGCCGAACACACTCGGCCGCAGCGAAGAGGCGCTCGACGCCCTCATCGCCGACAACCGCACGCTGGCGACCCTTGTGAAGGACGCGAGCGGCTTCATCGCCGAGACGAACCGCCAGAGCGACGGACTCGTCCGCTTCGTCGACGTGTCCGGTGCAGCACTGGAGACGACCGCGAACCGGCGCTCTGAGCTGCGCTCCACGTTGGCGAGGGCCCCTGCGACGTTGCGGAGCGCGCAGCGGTTCCTCGTTGAGCTCGAAGAGACGACGAAGCCCCTCGAGCCGGCCGCGAGGCTTCTCGCGCGGGCCGCACCGGAGCTGACCGACACGCTTGCAGAGCTCCCGGGCTTCCAGCGCGCCGCCACCCCGGTGCTGCGCAAGGCGAGCCAGGTCTCGCCGTCGCTCACCAGGCTGACCTCTCGCGGCACCCCCGTCATCAAGCGGGCTGTGCCCACCGCGCAGTCCCTCGCGACTTTCTCGGAAAGCCTGGTTCCCGTGAGCCGCGTGGTGGACACGAGCTTCGGCGACGTCATCGCGATCATCGAGGGCTGGGCCCGCGCCATCCAGAACCGTGACGGCATCAGTCACATCTTCCACGGGCGGGCGACGCTGACGCCGGATGTCGTGCTCAGCCTCGTCAACCGACTGACGCCGGCCGCGAAGACGAAGGACACCCAGGCGGCCCCTGCCAAGAAGCCGGTCAAGCCTTTGCTGCAGCTTCCGCAGAAGCCAGGCGGCGACTCCCCGTCGATCAAGGTTCCGGCCATCAAGGTGCCTGAGACCAAGATCCCGAAGGTCGACGAGGCGCTCAACGACGTCATCAAGACCGTCGACGACGTGCTCGGAGCGTTGACCGGGTCGTCCGGTGGAAGCAAGCAGTCTGGGTCCCCGTCCGTCCTCGACTCCCTCTTGCGCCCATGAATTCGACCACGTCCCGTGGCCGGCGTCAGCGCCGCCGCAGCGAGAACAAGCGGCCGTTCGCCGTCGTCGGTAGCGGCATGGCCGTTCTCGGTCTGCTGCTGCTTTTCGCGATCCTCGTCGGCCGGGCGCCTAACGGCGTGCCGCTCGTCTCCTACAACACCATCTTCGCCTCCGTCCCCGATCCGGGGAACATCGCACCGCACAACGACGTCCGCATCGGCGGTGTCCGGGCCGGCCAGGTGATCTCGATCGAGTCCTCGGCCAACGGCCGAGCACTGGTCGAGCTGCGCCTGAGCGGCGACACCGAGCTTCCCCGTGACAGCAAGGTCTTCGTCCGCGCGCAAGGGCTGCTCGGCGCGCGCTTCATCGAGCTGGTCCCCGGGACCGACACCCAGATGCTCAGCGAGCGGGACACCGTCAGCGGCGGTGCTGATGCCCTCACCTACGGCGTGCCCGACGCGCTCAACACCTTCGACCTGAAAACGCGTCGGCGCCTTGTCAACACGGTTGACAACCTCGGTGCCGGTGTCCTCGGTCGCGGCAAAGGCCTGAACCAGGCGTTCGGCCGGCTCCCCGGAGTCGCGTCTGGGCTCGAGACGACGGCCGATGCGTTCCTGGAACGGGAGGGGGCAGCCGAGCGGCTGACCCCGTCCCTCGGCGCGACCGCATCGGCGCTCGACAACGCGCGCAACGGCACCGAAGGGTTCGAACCGGCTGCCCAGGCGCTCCAGCCCTTCGTCGACAAGAGCCAGGCCTTCGACCGGACCCTGACCGCCGCACCTCCGACGCTCGACGCCGCGAGAACGGGCCTCGACGCCGGCCACCAGCTGCTGTCTTCAGCCCGCGTGCTCGCTAGCGCGGTCGAGACGACGCTGCCGCCGGCACCGGGGGCACTTCGCGCGACCACCGGGCTTCTGCGCGACCACGACCGGGGCCTGGACCGCGCCGCCGACCTTTTGGACGACGTACGTCCGGTGGTTCCTGACGTCCTCCGCGTCCTCAACGCCGCGTCGCCGGTGCTGAAGCCGGCCCAGGAAGCGCTCGATGTCGCGCTGCAGCCGATCCGCACCCTCGGCAGCCGTGCCTGCGATGTCCACAGTTTCGGTCAGGCGTGGCACAGCCTGCTCGGCTACGGCATCCGCGGCGAGGGTGGACAGGGAGCCGACCTGCCGAACGGCAAGATCGGTCCGCTCATGGTGCTGCGCATCACACCGGTCGTGTCGCTCGACTCGGTACAGGGCATCGCCAGCGACCCGGAGTCGTTGCGGCACGCCGAGCCGTACTCGCCAGCGTGCAAGTACGCCAACGGCTCGCGCTACTTCAACACCCCGATCGGCGGCAAGTGATGCGCTCGCGTAGACGCCCGAAAAGCCCGCCCTCGACCATCGTCGGAATCGCACTGCTCGCCCTGGTGACCCTGGTCACGGTGCTGACGTTCGCCGGGTTCTTCCAGAAGGTCACCGAACGGGACGGGACCACCGTCAAGGCGCGGTTCGCGAATACCGGTCTGTTGCACTCCGGGATGTTCGTCCGGGTCAAGGGCGTCCAGCAGGGGAAGGTCAAGAAGATCTCGCTCGACCCGGGCGGCCGCACCGCGACGGTCGAGATGTCGGTCTACTCCGACTCGCTCCCGCTCTACGACGACGCGAAGGCCTCGATCGGATTCCGCAACGTCCTCGGCGGGAACTACGTGGTCAACCTCGATCGCGGTTCAGCGAGCAAAGGCAAGCTGCCGGGCGATCTGATCCCCGAAGATCAGACGTCTTCGCAGGTCGAGGTCGACGAGATCCTCGCGGCGATAAAGGAGAATGAGCGCAAGGGCCTGCGCACGACGCTCGAGGAGCTGCCGAGGTCGCTGCAGGATCCCGCAGCACCCGCCGCGGCGCTCGATTCGGTCGCCAAGGCGTCGCCGACCCTCGCCGCCGGCCTGAACACCGCCCAGGGCGAGCAGCCAGGTGACCTCCGGCGGCTCGTCGCCAACGCATCCCGCGTGACAGCGGCGCTCGATCGTGAGAGCGATGGCGTCGAGGACGTCATCGAAGGAGGCGGCGCGACCCTTGGCACGACTGCCGAGCACCGCGTCGCCGTCCAGAACACGCTCTCCCGGGCCGCGGTCGTCATGCCGTCCGTCCGTCAGACCCTCGACCGCCTCGACGACACTCTCGAAGGTGCGGACACCCTCGTCCGGAACCTCCGCCAGCCCGCCGGCGAAATCGCCCCGACGGTGCGGGCGCTCCGTCCGACCGTGCTCGAGGCGGACCACCTCCTGCGACGCGCTCGTCCGCTCGTCCGCTCGCTACGGCCGACCGTCAGATCGCTCGCGTCCGCGGCCAAGGCGGGACGTCCGCTGCTGGACGAGCTCAAGCCCAGTATCACCCGCGTCGACGAGACGGTCCTGCCGGACCTCGCCAAGCGCGACAAGACCTCAGGCCGGACGACCTACGAGATGATCGGGCCGACGGCGGCGAACTTGAACTCCGTGTCGTCCGCTGTCGACCAGAACGGCCATCTAGTCAGCCTCGGCCTCGGCGCGGGCGACAAGTTCGTCGAGTCGATCCCGTGCCGGTTGTACTTCGCCGACCCGACGGCCGAGCAACTCATTGGTTGCGCGAGTGCCACGGACATCCTCAACTCGGTCTTCTCCTACAACCCGCTCCAGTCTCCGCCCGGCAGCGCGAACCGAAGCAGTGCCGTGAGCAAGCTTCTGCGCTCGCGCCCGGCGAAGGGAGCCACGCCGTGATCGAGATCAGGGACCGCCTCACGCAGCGCCTCACGAAGACGCGCGTGTCGCTCGAGCTTCGACGGAGCGTCTCGCCGATGCTCGTCATCGTCGTCGGCGCAGTCGTCGCCTTCGGGTGCGCGGCGTACATCGTCAAGAACGTGGCGAAGGGCCTCTACACGCCGAAGCAGGAGATCTCGTTCGTGGTCGACGACGCGAGCGGCGTGATCGGTGGCGGCCGTCAGGAGCTGCGCTTCAAGGGGATCAAGGCTGGGGCGATCGACGACATCGAGCTCCGCGACAAGAACACCGCGGTCATCACCGCGCACCTCTACAAGGACTTCGGGCCGGTCTACCGCGACGCGACAATCACGCTACGCCCGGTCACGGCGCTCGAGGACATGACGGTCGACATCCTCGATCGCGGTACCGAGAGCGCCGGTCGTGCGACGAAGGACGAGCCGGTACTCGCAGAGAACTCCGACACGAGCGTCGTAGCCGAGGACGTGCTCAACGCCTTCGACCCGGACGTCCGCACACATATGGCGACGGTCCTGCGGAACCTGGGTGGAGGTCTCGAGGGTCGCGGCGAGGCACTTCGGGAGGCCTTCGTGAAGGTCGAGCCGTTCGTCCAGGTCGCCGCGCGCCTGACCGGTCAGCTGCAGCGCAACGATCGCCTGACCCGGCAACTGATCCACGACACGGGGACCCTGACCGACATCCTCGGCGACCGCGACGCGGAACTGACCCGGCTCGTGCAGACCGGTGGGGCGACCCTCCGGACGCTCGAGGCAGGATCCCCCGACCTCGCCGCCACGCTTGAGCAGCTGCCGCCGACACTGAGTCGCGTCGACTCGTCTTTCGCCGCGCTGCGGACGCTGCTCCCGACGTTGGACGACGCCGTCGAAAAGCTCAACCCGACCGCGGAGCGCCTCCCTGCGGGTCTCACTGCGGTCCGCAACCTCACGAAGGTGGCCGAGCCGGCGGTCAAGGACCTGCAGCGTCCGGTCCAGCGCCTCGTCCCGCTGTCACGGTCCCTGCGGCCCCTCGCCTCGGGCATCAACCTGTCCGCGTTGCGCCTTCGTCCCCAGGTCGCAGCGATCGACAAGGCGACCAAGATCCTCGCGAACTGCAGCGTCGCCCTCCAGGGCTTCTTCCAGTGGACGCCGTCCGTCGCGAAGTTCGACGGCGCCGTCGGCGGAACGACTGCACGCGGTGACTTCAACGCATCGCTCGACACGCTCGGCTCCGTCTCCGACCCGAACGTCTATGCCCCGGAGAGTTGCACCGGAACGAAGCCGCTCGGGGCCGAGCCCACCAGCGACGGAGGGTTCAAGCCATGAGCACCCTGCTTGCCAGACTCCCGCTCATCCTCGCCGTCGGCGTCGCGGTCGCGTTCCTCGGGTTCTACGCCATGTTCGCGAGTCGCTCGACGTTGCCGGACGTCTCCGGCGACTATCGCGTGAACGTCGCGCTGAAGTCGTCCGAGGCCCTCGCAAAGAACGCCTCGGTCACCATCGCCGGCCTTCCGGTCGGCAAGGTCGAGTCGATCATGCGTACGAGCGACGGCGCGCGCGTCGAGCTTTCGCTGAGCGACAAGTACGCGCCCATCTCAACCGACAGCCGCTTCGCGGTCCGCCTCCGCACGGTCGTCGGAGAGAACTACATCGAGATAGAGCCGGGCGGGGGCGCGGAACTGCCCAGCGGCGGCACGCTGCCCGCCGGTCGTGCTCGCGAGTACGTGAATGTCGACGAGATCCTCAACGCACTCCGAGGTGAGACGCGGCAGAATGCGCGGACGACCATGCGGGCCCTCGGCTACGCCGTAAACAAGCGCGGCCCGCAGCTGAACACCATCCTGGGCGAAGCATCCGCGACCGTGAAGAGCGCGAGCCCGGTGCTCGAGGTCCTCCGTGCGCGGCGCGCCCAGGTCGCGCGCCTTACGGACGACCTCGGCGTGGTGACCGACGCGATCGGGCAGCGCCGTGCGGCCGTCAAGGAGCTGGCGGACTCGGGTGTGGCCGTCGTCCGCGCGGTCGCCGCGCGTGACGACGCATTGCGGGACACCCTCGACCGGCTTCCCGCGACGCTCGATACGGTTCGCGACACGACGCGCACCGTGCGCTCCGTCAGTCGAACGGGGGCGCCCGTGCTTCGCAACCTCGGCGGAGCGGTCAAGGACCTCAAGCCCACCGTCCGGTCGCTCCAGCCGGCCGCCGTCGAGGGCGGAAAGGTCCTTGACGAGGTCGACAGGATCGCGCCTCCGCTGAGCGGCACGCTCGACCGGGTGAGGAAGCTCACGCCGTCCACGGTGGACGCGCTGCCGAAGCTCCGCAAGGTGCTGTGTCAGGTGAACCCGGCCCTACGGTTCCTCGCGCCGTACCACCGTGAGCTCCCTGCGATTCTCCAGGGCATGGGGTCGTCGGGCAACTTCTACGACACCACGGGACACGCGTTCCGCCTCGGCGTGACGTTCGGCGTGGAGAGCCTGAAGCACCTCTACCCCGCGGGCTCCTCCGAGCTGCTCGGCCAGGTCCTGCAGTCGGGCCTGATCAGCAAGTCGGTCAAGCTCGGGTACAACCCGCTGCCCAAGCCCGGCGAGGCCGGGGAGGTCTACCAGGAGGGCATGGCCACCAACCAGTCCAACTACAAGGGTGGATACACACGGGTCATGGCGGACTGCTGAATAGTGACGCCAGCTGCTCCTCGCAGCGCTTGACGGCTCCGCGGTTAAATGTTCTACAATAACCCTGAAGACTGGAACGAGACTGCGGGAGGAGCAGCACGTGGCCCGATGCACTCACAGGCGACCCCTGTGCTGACCGTGACGAACGACGAGCGGGTAGAGACCCTCTACAACGCGCTCCAGCGCGCCCTTGCGATGGATGGGCCCCAGAGCGTGAAGCTCTCCGGCGCTCGGACCATCGTCGCGTTCTGCTGTGGCGGCGGCGAGGATCGCGTTGTAGCGCTGCTAGACCGCAAGCCGAACGAAGTGACGATGGACGGTGGGGCGGCTGAGATCGAGATCCACCTCACCGACGAGCAGGTCGACGAGTTCTGCCGCGGCGAACTGAACATCCCGCTTGCTGCGAGCGTCGGGGACGTGATCTCGTACGGACCTGTCCGCAAGTACCTCGTCGTCGACGCGATCCTCCGGGACCGGCTTCGCGCGGCACGGAAGGGGAGTTGATGTACGACGACGACCTCGTCCAGACGAGAGAGGCCGACGTCCTCGCGATCGAGACCCGGGACCTCCACAAGGCGTTTGGCAAGCAAAAGGTGCTCGCCGGGTGCGACCTCAAGATCCCCGAGGGCGCGATGTCGGTGATCCTGGGGCCGTCCGGTACCGGGAAGAGCGTGCTGCTCAAGCACATCATCGGCATCATGCGGCCGGATCAGGGTGAGGTCTTCGTCCGCGGCCACAGCCTGGCCGAGATGTCCGCGCGCGACATCCTGCTCCTGCGCCGGGATATCGGAGTGATGTTCCAGGACGGCGCGCTCTTCAGCTCGATGAGCGTGTACGAGAACGTGGCGTTCCCGCTCCGGCAGCACAGCGATCTGAACGAACGCGAGGTTCGCGAGCTCGTGATCGGACAACTGCAGGCCGTCGGCCTCGAGCGGTCCGCCGACGCCATGCCTCCATCGCTCTCCGGCGGCATGCGCAAGCGTGCCGGCCTGGCCCGTGCGCTCGTCCTGGAGCCGCGTGTGCTTCTCTGCGATGAGCCCGACTCGGGGCTCGACCCCGTCCGGACGGCGCTGCTCGGTGAGCTGCTCGCCGAGCGGCACGCGCAGCTCGGCGGAACGATCCTGACCGTGACTCACAACATCGGTCTGGCCAAGATCGTCGGCGAGCACGTCTCGGTCGTCTACCAGGGCCAGGTGCGCGAGGCCGGCCCGGGTGCACGGATCCGTGAGTCCGAGGACCCGTTCATCCAGCAGTTCCTGGCGGGTGCTGCGCGCGGCCCGCTCGACATGAACTGATCGACGTGCTCGTCCCGCGGAGTCTGGGTGCCGTCACGGTGCCGACGGAGCTTGTTCGCTGCCTGACGAGCGAGACATATCGGGCGTACGCGCCGTCTGGCCGGCCGGCTCCCGTGCTACTCGTTCCCGGTTTCGGGATGACCGCCCACGGGTTCATCGTGATCGAGCGGTGGCTCAGGACCGCCGGTCACCCCGTCGCACACGCACGCACAGCGCCGATGCTCGCGTGCTCGGAGCGGCTCATGGCCACGGCGATCGACAGCGCAAAGTGGCTCGTCGATCGACACGACGCTCCCGTCGTCGTCCTGGGCCACAGCCGTGGAGGTCAGGTGGCACGGGTTGTGGCCGATCGGCATCCGGAGCTGGTGGCGGGCGTCATCACTCTTGCCACGCCTGGGACTCGGGCAGGCCTGAGCCGGGCCCTCCTGGCCGCCGCGAACGGCTTCGCGATCCTGCGCGCCGCCGGACTGACCGGTTTCGCCTCCCGCGACTGCGTGGCAGGGGCGGGGTGCTGCGGCGAGTTCACGAGCTCGCTGAAGAAGTCGACATCTCTGCGACCGATGCGCGTGGTCTGGTCTCCGCGCGATGACATCGTGCCGGGTAGCGCGCGACTCCGCGCGACCGACCCGCGCGAGGAGCGCATGGTCAATGCGTCGCACCTCGGCATGCTGGCCAATGCGGAGGTCCTGGTCGAGATCGCCGACGCGCTATTGGCGTTCAGCGCAAGCTGACTTCTCTCACCTCGGGATCAGGCCGCCGTGCGCCAGCGCGCGCACGGCGTCGACCGTCTCGGCGAACGCGTCAGGCGTCTGGTGGGCCGCGGACCGGCTCAGCCCGTAGACGAGCGTCAATGCCACGGAACCCGATCTCGGGTCGTCCGCGAACGTCGCTCGAAGGTGGTCGCTCAGGCGATTCATCTGCGCGGCGGCTCCAGCGAGCTCGCGATGTCGCGCGAGGTCGAGCGGCGCCGCCACGACGAAGCGGGGCAGCTCGGGCTCGCCGGCCTGGAGCGAAAGGCAGGCGTCGAGAATGCCGTCCAAGCGGGCGGCCGGCGACGGGCGACCGGCCGTCGCTGAGATCATCGCGTCGATCACGCGATCCATGACCGAGGTCGCGACCGCTTCGAACAGCCCGGCTTTACTGCCGAAGTGGTGGTAGAGCACCGGGGCCGTGACCTCCGCGGCGTCGGTGATGGCCCGCGTGACTGCCGCGTCGAATCCCCGCTCGGCGAACTCGCCGAGCGCGACGGCGAGCAGGCGGTCACGCGCGGATGTCACCCGCCCTGCTTGGCTAGACGCTCGGTGGCCGCGCTGTTGCCGGATCGGATCCGCTGGAGCCCGGCGGCGGTGCGCTCCTTGAAGATCCCACGCTGGGTCAAGTCGTGGGTCGTTCGGAGCTCGTAGGCCAGTGCGCCCATGTGATCCATGTTCTGCGCACGGATGGCCACCTCCTTGAGGATGACCGCCATCTCCGGGCCCATCTCGGCGATCTGCTTGGCGAGCGCGAGCGCGCGCTCGCGCAGTGTGCCCTCCGGAACCAGCAGGTCCGCCATGCCCAGACGGTAGGCCTCTTCGGCGTTGATCGGGTCGCCGGTGAAGAAGAGCCGGCGGGCGGCGCCTGCGCCGACCTTCTTCTGCAGGCCGAAGTAGTACCCGTTCATGCCGTACTTGACCTGCGTGGATCCGAAGGCGGCGTTCTCCGAGGCAACCGTGACGTCGCACATGTTCGCCACGTCCATGCCGTAGCCCGGAGCCATTCCGGCGACGGCGGCGACCGTCGGCTTGCCGTAGTCCTCGATCGCGACCATGAGCTTCAACGCGAGGTCCGTGAACCGCCGGCGATCGTCCGACGTGATCCCGTCGAGGATGTCGAGCGCCCAACCGGCGCAGAAGATCTTCTCGTCTCCGATGAAGAGGACACAGGAGACGGCGTCGTCCTCCCTCCACGCAGCGAGTGCGGCGATGATCTCGTCGTGGAGCTCCCAGCCCAGCGCGTTGCGCTTCTCGGGGTGGTTGAGCTGGAGGATGCCGACCCCGCCCTCGACGGACGTGATCAGGTACTCGAACTGGGACATGTCGCTCCTTCGGTGATGGTCTGTCGTCTCGGCCACTATAGCGACTGCTATAGAACTCAGACCGGGTTCGGAACGGTGATCCAGAGACCGGTCGCCTCGGCGATCGGGGCGCCGTCTGCACCACGCAGCGTGCCGCTCACCCGCACCCTCCGACCGTCGATGGAATCCACGTGCGCGTGGACCTCGTACTGACCTTCGACCGAAGCCGGAGCGATGTACTTCAGTTCGAGCCGTGCAGTCACCGCGTGACTGCCGACGGCGACGCAGGCGGCGCGGCCGAGAGCCTCATCCAGCGCGGTCGCGATCACTCCTCCGTGGGAGAGAGCCGGACCGCCCTGATGCGCCGGCGCGAAGGTGATCGCCGACCGGAGCGTCCGGCTGTCCGTGTGCTCTGGGCGAAAACCGAGCGACAGCGGGTTCTCGGCACCGCACCCGATGCATTGCGAGTTATGGGTGAAGAAGCGCGCCACCTGCGCCGGGTCGGCCGGATCCATGAGCAGCCTCGCTGTCGTCGCGTACGTCGTGAGCGGGCTGGTCGACGTCCGAGGCGACGGAGAGGGTACGTCGGAGAGGATCGCCGCCTCGGACTCCGAGCCAACCAGCCGTGGGAGCATACATGACGTATGGAGCGGATGTACACCGCATGTTCTGTGAGTAGGGTCAGGGTCGTGCCGAACGTCAATCGTCCGAACGCGGGTCGCCGTCGGCCGCGAAGGCACACCGGGACCAGCCCAGCGGAGGTCGCGGTGTTCGAAGCGCTCGAGCGTCTCCTGGCGAGCAGGCCGCTGCACGAGGTGCAGGTCATCGAACTGATCCACGAGTCCGGGATCTCGCGGGCGAGCTTCTATCACTACTTCGCCTCCAAGAACGACGTGTTCGCCGCGTTGCTCGCCCGTCTCGTAGACCAGGTTTACGACTCGACGTCGCCGTGGATCGCGGACAGCGCTCACCGGCCCATGCTCACGAGCCTGCGGGACTCCATCGAGTTGTGGGTGACCCACGGCCCGGTCGTCGCCGCCGCGGTCGAGAACGTCCATGCGGACCCACAGATCGGTGAGGCCTGGGACGCACTCGTCGCGCTCTTCACCGGGGCCATCGCGAAGCAGATCCGGCGCGAGCGCCGGCGGGGCGCTGCGCCCGGCGGCGTGGCGGCGGAAACGATGGCCGCGCTGCTCGTCGCGGGCACCGAGCGGACGCTCTACGCGGTCATGCGCGAGTTTGACCCGGCGCTCGACTCCGTCGAGTCGGCACTCGACGCGATCTCCGCGATGTGGCTCGCCACCGTCTACGGGGACCCTGCGCGACCGGCGGGTAGCGACGGTGGCTGAAACGACGACGACCGTCGAGCAGTCGATCCTCGAAGCGGTCGCGAGGTTGCTCGCGCGCCAGCCGCTCGGCGACCTCAGCGTGGCGCAGATCCTCGTCGAGGCGCAGGTCTCGAGGACAACGTTCTACGCGTATTTCTCGAGTCGAGACGATGCCTTCGTCGAGGTCGCGTCCGCGCTGCTCGACGAGATCGCCGAACTTCTCGAGCAGACGCTCTCCGACTCCGAGTTGCGCTCCGGTCCGGGCCTGGGCGCTGCCGCGCGCGGATGGGTCCGCGACATTGAGCCCCGGCGGGGCGTGTTGCGCAGCGCCATGGACGAGTGGTCCCGCATCCCGCAGTTGCAGAGTCTGTATCTGGCGCACATACACCGACTCGAAGCGACGTTGGCCGCCGGGGTCGAAGCGGATCGCGCGTCCGGCAGGGCGCCGGAGGGCGTTCCGGCCCCGGCCTTGGCGGCCGTCGTGATCTGGACCGTCGAGCGGACCGTCGGCGCGGCGCTCGGAGGAGCGCCTGGGCTGCAGCGCTCGGGCAAGACCATCGACGCGCTGATCGCTGCCTTCCGCACGACGGTGTTCGGCCCGACGGCCTCCGCACCGGAGGGGGAGGCCGAGACGTTCTAAGCCGCGGTCTTCCGCCTCTTGGGGGCGGGCTTGGACGCCGCCGAAGTGGCGCCGTAGATCGCGGCGCTCCACATGTCGAACACGACGTCGACTGCGGTATCGATGTCCGGGAGGTGATCGGCGGTCCCGACGCTCGAAACGTAGAAGACCCGCTCGGTCGACCAGACGAGCGCGGTGATGAGCGCGCCGCTGTCCGAACCCGCGGGCGCCAGCCCGTTCGCGCGATCGCGATCGACGAGATCGATGAAGCCCTGGCCGAAGCGCTCGAGGAGCGCCAGCCACAGCTCGCGGATCTCAGGGTCCGTGGTCCAATGCTCGACGGCGCTCCGCGTGACAGCCGAGTGCTGCGCCCAGACCGAAGCCGCTGCCTGGAGGCTCGACCGGAGTCGGTCCTCAGGGGGCTGGTCCTCACCCGACATCCAAGGCTGCACCGCCTCAAAGAGGTCGTCCGCGGTACGGGCGAGCAGGGCGGCCACGACATCGAACTTCGACGCGAAGTAGTGGTAGAACGTCGCGCGCGAGAGCCCGGCCTCCTTGATGATGTCGGCGACGAAGAGCTCGTGCAGCGGCGTGGAGTCGAGGAGCAGCTCGGCTGCGTCGAGGATCGCCGATTCCACGTCGGTCGAGCGATCACGCTGCTGGCGGCGACCGCTCGAGGCGCGGGCGGCAGCCTTCTCGAGGCGGTCTACGTTGTGGGCCACCAGCCCAGCCTAGTCGACGCCGTGGCTGGACGCCATGACTGGACGCCAAGGCAACTCGTCTGGACATCGTGTCCGGACAGTGGAAGTGGATACGAGCCACGCTCGCCCTCGGACCGCGTGAATGTTATTGTCGGACATTCTGGCACCACCACTACGCGAGGACGGAGCATCGATGACCGACAGCCGGCTGACGCCTGGACTCGAAGCGGACTATCTCGCGACCGGCGGGTGGACCGAGGTCGCCCTGACCGATCTCCTCGAACGTGCCGTCCGCGAACAGCCCGAGACACTCGCCGCGGTGACCGTCGGCCCCGAGAGCGTCGAGCCGACGTCATCGATGACGTACGCGGAACTCTCGCGGCGGGCGGACGAGGTCGCGGACGGGCTGGCACGCCTCGGCGTAGCGCCTGGCGATGGCGTCGCCGTCGCCCTGCCCAACTCAGCGGAGTTCGCCGCGTGCATCTGGGGCATCCTTCGCCGTGGCGCGGTGTACACCGGCATCCCGGTCGCATACGGCGAGCGCGAGACTGAGGTCATCCTGCGCCGGGCCGCCGCGAAGGCGATCTTCGTGCCGACTGGGTACCGCGGTGTCGAGCATGTCGCAACGCTGCGCCGACTGCGCGCCGGGCTGCCGGACCTCGCCCACGTCGTCGTCGTCGGCGGGGCCGCCGGGCTCGGGACGGGGGAGATGAGCTACGAGGCGTTCTTGGGGGCGTCGCGGGCCGACCGCGGTGCCGTCGCTCCCGGGGCGCTCTGCCATGTTGGATTCACGTCTGGCACGACCGGCGAGCCAAAGGGGGTCATGAACTCCCATCGGACACTCGAGGCGGTCATGCGCGGGTTCGTCGATCACCTGGGGGCGCAGACGTTCGGCCGGCCGTTCGTGAACCTCGTCGCTTCCCCGGTGGGGCATCACACCGGGTTCCTCTGGGGAGTGCTGCTGACCGCGAGACTCGGCGGGACCGCAGTGTTCCTGGAGCGGTGGTCCCCGCGCCACGCGGCCGATGTGATCGAAGCCCATGCGGTGACGACGCTCTTCGGCGCCCCGACCTTCCTGCAGGACCTCGTGGAACAGCGCGAACATCACGGAAGGCTCAGCTCGCTCGGGCTCGTCGTCGTTGCGGGCGCCCCGGTTCCCGACGGATTGCCCGCCGCAGCAGCCGAGGCGTTCGGATGCTGGGTCTGTCCGGCGTGGGGGATGACGGAATGGGGGATCGGCATCAGTCGAGCCCCGGGCCTTGAAGCCCGCGGCGACGGACGCCCCCTCCACGCATGCGACGTCGCGATCCTCGACGCCGACGGACACGCGGTGCCCAGCGGAGCGGTTGGGCGGCTTGTCATGCGCGGGCCCGGTCTGTTCCTCGGGTACAAGGATCGGCCCGACGCAATAGCGGAGTCGTTCGACGCCGAGGGCTACTTCGACACTGGCGATCTCGCCGTCATGGACGATGAGGGCTACGTCGCGCTCCGTGGCCGGACCAAGGACATCGTGATCCGCGGCGGCGAGAACATCCCGGTCGTCGAGATCGAGAGTCTCGTTCTCGAGCACCCCGATGTCGTGGAAGCTGCAGTGGTGGGTGCGCCCGACCCACGCCTTGGCGAGCGCATCGCTGCGATCGTCGTCGCCCGCGACGGCGCGCGTCCCGGAGTCGATGACCTTGCGTCGTTCCTGGTCGCTCGCGGGCTGTCCAAGCACTACCTGCCGGAGTTCGTCCACATCGTGGACGAGATGCCCAAGACCGCGAGCGGGAAGATCCGCAAGAACGAGCTCCGCGGGCGCCTGGCAGACGGCGCGCTCGCGGGCTGAGACGGCCAGGTGCCGGGCGCCTGGTCGGGAGAGAAGGGAAGCTGTCCGACCGCAGACCGTAAACTGAAATCGTGACCAGCGAACCGACCTTCGCTCCACGACCTGTTCAGCGTCCGCGCGCACAGGTCGAGGAGCAGCTCCGCCAGAGCATTCTCGCTGGACAGTTCGCGACCGGCGACCGGCTTCCGAGCGAGGCGCAGCTCGCGGCGAGCTTTGCGGTGAGCCGGACGACCATCCGGGAAGCGCTCCGCGCTCTCGCGTCCGCCGGCCTCATCCACAAGGTCAGCGGAAAGGGTGGCGGGAGCTTCGTCAACCTCGTCGATCATCACGCGCTCGGCACCACCATCAACGAGTCGATGACGGCGATCCTGCAGCTCGGCAGGCTTGAGCCGACCGAGGTCAACCACGTGCGTCGGCTGATCGAGGCCCCGGCTGCACGGCTTGCGGCGATGAATCGGACCGATGAGCAGGTCGCCAACCTCCGCTCGATCATCGATCAGGAGCGCGAGCTCGAGCTCGACTCGCCCGAGGTCGGCGAGCTTGACGCCGTCTTCCACTCGACGATCGCTGAGGCGTCAGGGAACCGCTTGCTCAGCTCGTTCGTCGCAGGCTTGCACGGCTTCGCGCACCCGGCGCTGACTGACCTCACCGAGAAGGCGGCGCAGGACACCTTCCGGCAGCACGTCGCGATCGTCCGCGCGATCGAGAAGGGCGACAGCGCCGCCGCCGACAAGGCAATGGTCAAGCACCTCGACTACGTCGAGCGGCACTCCGGCTGACCCGGCTCAGTAGGCCATCAGCAGGATCTCGTCGCGCGTGTAATCGAGGTCCGGGTGCGTCTCCGCCAGATGCTTCTGCACCGCGGCGACGAGGCTCTCCTCCGAGCTCTCACGGATGAGTTCCCCGCACGGGCAGTTGAGCTTGGTCTTCTCCGGCATGAACGTCTCCTTGTGGGGTGGCTCAGAACTGCACGACGACGCGCCCGGCAACGCCGCGCCCGCCCAGCGCCGCGAACGCCTGTTGGACATCGTCCGCCGCGAACGTGCGACCCACGACCGGCGCCACCGTGTCTCTCGCGACGGCGTCGAGCACCCTCGTCCAGGACGGTTCGAGAAGCTCGGGCTCGTTGAGCATCCAGTTCAGGATATGGACGCCTCCGACGAGGATGCTCTTGTGCCACAGCACGGGCAGCTTGAGCTTCTCGGGTCGCTCGCCACCGCTGGCACCGACCGAGATCACCCGGCCAAGTCGCTTGACGCTACTCACGCTGTCGTCGAACGTCGTCCCGCCGACCGATTCGAGCACGATGTCGACGCCGAATCCTCCCGTCGCCTCCGCGACCATCGCCCTGAACTCGTCGTAGCCGCACGCCCGGTCGGCGCCCATCGACTCGGCGTGGCGACACCTGTCGGGGGAGCCCGCCGTCGCGAGGACGAGTGACGCACCGTAGGCGCGGGCCAGCTGCACGCCCGCATTGCCGAACCCACCCGCGGCCGCGTGCACGAGCACCGAGTGGCCCGGCGTGAAGCCGCCTGCTGTCACGAGCGCCGCGTCCGCGGTCAGGAACGAAACCGGGAAGGCGGCCGCCTCGGTGTCGCTCAACTGCGCCGGGGCCGAGCGGAAGGCCGCAGCCGGCGCTGCGACGTGCTCCGCAAGCGCCCCCGGGCCGGGCAGCATGGCGAGGACGCGCTCCCCCACCGTGAGCCCGGTGGTCTCCGCCCCCGTCAAGACGACGTCCCCGACGATCTCGTACCCAGGCGTGAACGGCGGGACCGGTCCACCGCCCGCGTACGCACCGCGCGTCTGCAACAGGTCGCTCCACGCCAGTCCGACCGCGCGCGTCTGCACCACGACCTCGTCGGGGCGCGGCTCGGGAGCCTGGCGGTCCTGCCACTCGAGGACCTCGGGGTCGCCGTGCTGAGGGACGACGAGCACGCGGGACATGGTGATCAGGCCGGAATCCGCTCGAAGACCGCGGCGAGGCCTTGTCCTCCTCCGATGCACATCGTCTCCAGACCGTAGCGGGCCTCGCGACGGTCCATCTCGCGCAGGAGCGTAGCGAGGATGCGGGTACCGGTCGCCCCGACAGGGTGGCCGAGCGAGATCCCGGAGCCGTTCACGTTGACGCGGTCGAAGTCTTGGTCGGAGAAGCCCCAAACCGCCGTGCAGGCGAGCACCTGGGCGGCGAAGGCCTCGTTCAGCTCGATGAGGTCCATGTCGGCGAGCCCGAGTCCGAGGCGGGACAGGGCACGCTCGGTGCTCGGCACCGGACCGATGCCCATGGTGGCCGGCGGGACGCCCGCGACGGCCCAGCTCGCCAGACGGGCGATTGGCCGAAGTCCGAGCTGCTCGGCGCGTTCGCGCGACGTCACGATGCACGCGGAGGCGCCGTCGTTCTGGCCGCTCGCGTTGCCGGAGGTCACCGTGGACTCGGCGTCCTCGCGACCGCGAACAGCTCGAAGCCCCGCCAGCTGCTCCAGCGAGGTGTCTGCCCGTGGGTGTTCGTCGATCGACACCACGTCGGAGCCGCGCCGGGTGGTGACGGTCACTGGCACGATCTCGTCGTCGAAGGCGCCGCGTGCCTGGGCCTCGGTGGCGCGCTGATGAGACCGGAGCGCGAGCCGATCCTGTGCCTCCCGCTCGATGCCGTACGCGCGGCGGAGGTTTTCGGCCGTCTCGAGCATCCCGCCGGGTACGGGGAAGTCCTCTCCGCCCGCCGTCTCGCGCGCCCGGATCAGCCGGTCGTGCAGCATCAGTCCGCCGGACTTCGCGCCCCAGCGTGCGTTCGGCGAGTAGAGCTCGACCTGGCTCATGCTCTCCGCGCCACCGGCGATGATGAGGTCGCTGACGCCGGTCTGGATCTGCATGGCGGCGTAGAGGACCGCCTGCAGGCTCGACCCGCAGCGACGGTCGATCTGAAGGCCCGCCGTCCCAACGCCCAGCCCGGCGTCGAGCGCGGCGATGCGGCCGATCGCCGGCGCTTCGCCCGACGGGTAGCACTGGCCGAAGACCACGTCGTCGACGTCGCCCCCCGAGACGCCGGCGCGCGACGCGAGCTCCTTGACGACAACGGCCGCCAGGGTCGCCGCGGGTACGTCTCGGAACACCCCTCCGAATCGGCCAACAGGGGTTCGCAGGGGTTCGCAGATCACAGCATCGACCATCGCCGCTCCTTACAGTCGGTTCGTCGTCGGGCGCCGTAGCGTCGCCCGGGGTCGCCAGCGCGACCGGGAGTATACTGTCGGACAATACGCGCCTTCGCCCGTGAGCTGATGTAGAGGAGTCCATGCGCCACCCCCTATCGATCCCCATGAGCGCCCGCGCCCTCGCGCCGGACGCCGTCCAGACCGCATGACTGCGCGGGGTGCCGCTCCGCGACCGTTCCGCGTCGACATCCCGGACGCCGACCTCGCCGATCTCGCACGCCGGCTCGAGGCGACGCGGTGGCCTGAGACGATCGCGGATGCGGGATCCGACTACGGCACCGACGTGGACGCCCTCCGCGCGCTCGTTGACCACTGGCGCGATGGGTACGACTGGCGGGCAGCCGAGGGTCGCTTGAACTCTCACCCGCAGTTCACGGTCGAGATCGACGGCCAGACACTGCATTACGTCCACCTCAAGGGCAACGGGCCGTCGTCGCTCCCGCTCCTGCTGAGTCACGGGTGGCCCAGCAGCCACACCGAGATGCTGCACGTGATCGAGCCGCTCGCTGATCCGGGCCGGTTCGGCGGGGATCCGACCGACGCCTTCGACGTCGTCCTCCTCTCGCTCCCGGGCTACGGGTTCTCGCCGGCGACGGGCGAGCGCGGCGTCAACGTCGCCCGCATCGGGCGGCTCGCGCACCGGCTGATGACCGAGGTCCTCGGTTACGACCGGTACGGCGCGCACGGCGGCGACTGGGCGAACATGGTCGCGTCCCGGGTTGCCTTCGACGAGCCCGACCACGTCGTCGGACTGCATCTCAACCTCGTGGGCGTCTCCCCGCACCCGAAGGACCGCGCGGAGCTCTCCGAGGCGGAGAGCGCCTGGATGAAAACCATGGGCAAGTGGCAGCGCACGGAGATGGCGTATTACGAACTGCAGGGCACGAAGCCGCAGACGCTCGGCTTCGCCCTCAACGACTCGCCCGTCGGTCTGGCCTCTTGGATCCTCGAGAAGTTCCAGCGCTGGACGGACTCCGAGGGCGATCTCGAGCAGTGCATCAGTCGCGACGACCTACTGACCAACATCTCCATCTACTGGCACACGCAGTCGGCGTTGTCCGCGGCTCGGCTCTACTACGAGGAGCGCCACAACCCGTGGCGGATGGCGCAAGGTGCGCGCATCACGGTCCCGACCGGCGTCGCCGCGTTCCCGAAGGAGATCGTGTCACCGCCACGGGAGTGGGCCGAGCGTGTCTACGACATCGTTCGCTGGACCGACATGCCCCGCGGCGGCCACTTCCCAGCGCTCGAGCAACCACAGCTGCTCGTCGATGACCTCCGCGCCTTCTTCCGCGACCTCCGCAGCACCTGAAAGGACCTCAGATGAACTTCGAGCTTGACGACGAACTCGTCGACTTCCGCGCGACGCTCCGCCGCTTCTTCGAGCGTGAGGCGCCGATCGACGTGGTGGCAGAGCTGGACGCCGGTACACGACCCGTGGACGAGTTGTACGCGGGTATGGCCGACCTCGGTCTGACCGGGATGGCTTTCGGCGAGGACTACGGGGGGAGCGGCGCAAGCGACCTCATGCTGGTGGTCGCGGTCGAGGAGGTGGGGCGCGCGAGCGCCTCGCTGCTCTACGCCCTCATGCCGACGCTCACCTGCTCCCGCTCGATCTCGCTCCTCGGGAGCAAGGAGCAGCGCAAGGCGCTTCTGCCCGCGGTGGCCGCAGGAGATCTGCGCTTCGGGCTAGCCCTCAGTGAGCCGAGCGCCGGATCAGACCTCACCGGGCTGTCGACACGCGCGCGCCAGGAAGGCGAGAAGTGGGTGATCAGCGGGCAGAAGGTGTTCGTCACCGGGGCGGACGTCGCGGATTACCTGTTCGTGTTCACCCGGACGGATCCCGACGCCTCACCGTCGCGAGGCATGACGGTCATCCTCGTCCCGCGCGGCGCCGACGGCGTGACCGTTCAGCCGCTGAAGAAGCTCGCGGGTCAGGGGACCCATTCGTGTGAGGTCTTCCTCGACGAGGTGCGGGTGCCGGTGGCCAACACGGTTGGCGAGGTCAACCGCGGCATGGCCGCTGTGATCGGCGTCCTGGACCACGAGCGAATCACGAACGGCGCGCAGAGTGTCGGGCTCGCACAGGGTGTCCTCGACCTGGCGCTGGGCTACGCGAAGGAGCGTGTCCAGTTCGGCAAGCCGATCATCGAGCAGCAGGCCGTCGCCCACATGCTCTCCGACATGGTGATCGAGATCGAGCAGGCTCGGCTTCTGGTCTTCCGTGCCGCGTGGAAGCTCGAGCGTGGGCTTCCCTGCCACGCGGACGCCTCGATGGCGAAGGTCGCGGGCTCCGAGGTCGGGACTCGATGCGCGAGCCGGGGGATGCAGATCCTCGGCGGCTACTCGTACATGGTCGAGTACGGGATGGAACGGTACTGGCGCGAATCCAAACTCAACGAAATCGTCGCCGGGACCAACGAGATCCAGCGCAACATCATCGCGAAGGCGCTGGCGTCCGGCGACGTGTAGCCTCTCCCTTATACTGTCCGACATTATGGTTGTCGCACAGTATCTGACCGAACCGGGAGCCTAGAGTGAACGTCGAACGACCGATCCCCCGACTCGATGCCGACTCGCGGCCGTATTTCGCCGCGGCGGCGCAGGGGGAGTTCAAGACGCAGCAGTGTTCAGCCTGCGGCGTGGTGCGATTTCCGCCACGGCTCCTCTGCACCGAGTGCTGGAGCGACAAGTCGGGATGGGTCGAGCTCTCCGGCAAGGGCGAGGTCTACGCCTTTACCGTCGTTCACCGTGCCGCGACGCCCGCCTTCGCCGACGCCGTGCCTTATGTGGTCGCGCTGATCGAACTCGATGAGGACGTCCGCGTCGTGGCGAACATCCTCGATTGCGAGCCTGGCGACGTCTCCATCGGCTCCAAGGTCACCGTCCAGTTCGAGAAGCTCACGGACGAGATCGGCCTTCCGCAGTTCTCGCTCGAGGAGGTGGCCGCATGACCGCGAGGCTCCGCTCCCGGGTGGCGATCGCCGGAGTCGGCGAGTCCCGCATCGGCAAGGTCCCGGACCGCACCGGTCTCGGCCTGAACGCCGAAGCCGCAATGAACGCAATCGCGGATGCCGGCATCGATCGAACTGAGATCGACGGCCTCCTCACCGCGTACTCCTTCACCGACGACTACTTCATGCTCGGGTCCGTCCTGTGCGAGTACCTCGGCATCAAGCCTCGGTTCTCCTCATCCATGATCGTCGGCGGAGCGACACCGGGCGCGATGGTCCACCACGCCGCCACCGCGATCGCAGCCGGAACCGCGTCCACGGTGCTGATCGTCGTCGGCGAGAACCGACGGACCGGTATCGGCCGCGACGAAGCCGTCAAGCGCTTGACCGGGGTCGGGCATCCCCAGTACGAGAACCCCTACGGACCGCCGCTGCCGGGCATCTACGGCATGGTCGCGCAGCGTCACATGCACGAGTACGGGACCACGAGCGAGCAGATGGCGTCGGTCGCCGTCACCTGTCGACATCACGCCTCGTTGAACGAGAACGCCCACATGCAGACGCCCATCACCGTCGAGGACGTCTTGTCCTCGAAGATGATCAGCGAGCCGCTGCACATGCTCGACTGCTGCCTGATCTCCGACGCGGGCGGGGCGCTGATCGTGACCTCGACCGAGCGAGCGGAGCAGCTCGCCAAGCAGCCGGTCTACGTCCGCGGCATCGGCGAGAAGCACACGCACGAGCACCTAGTCATGGCCAAGTCCCTGACCCACACCGGGGCTCGGGACTCAGGTCGCGATGCGTTGGCCATGGCCGAGCTGACGACCGACGACATTGACGTAGCGTTGCTTTACGACTGCTTCACCATCGTCCCGATCATCGAGCTGGAGGACCTGGGCTTCGTCGGCCCGGGGGAGGGCGGAGCGTTCTTCGAGGCCGGGCACGCCCGCCTCGGCGGGCAGCTCCCAGTGAACACCCATGGCGGCATGCTGTCGCATGCACACGCCGGAGCGGCAGGCGGACTCTTCGATCTCGTCGAGGGGGCCCGGCAGATCCGCGGCGAGTGCGGCCGTCGACAGGTCGAAGGGACCAAGAACGCGCTGGTTCATGTCGAGGGCGGCATTCTCTCCTCACACGTCACCGTCGTCCTCTCCGCGGATGCCTAGTCCGCGCGCAGCCATCGTCGGCTACGGGACGTACGTCCCTCGTGGTCGGCTCTCTCGGTCCGACGTGGCCGCCGTCCTCGGGAGCGGCACGCTCAAGGGCTCCCGCTCGGTTGCCTCGTATGACGAGGACACCACGACCATGGGGGTCGAGGCCGCCCGTCGCGCCCTCGCCGGCACCACTCCGGAGCCGAACCTGTACTTCGCCACGACGGCGCCCGCCTATACCGACAAGACCAACGCGTCGGCGATCCACGCGGCACTCAACCTCCCGCACGAGGCGTTCGCCGTCGACTTGGCGGGTTCCGTCCGCGGGACCGTCGGCGCGCTCCGCGCCGGCAGCGCCTCGGGCGGACTGGTCGTGCTGGCGGACATGCGGACCGGCCTCCCGGGCTCAGGAGACGAGCGCGACGGCGGAGACGGCGCGGCCGCGTTCGTCTTCGGCGAGCCGTCCGCAGCGGTCGCGGAGATCATCGGGGAGGCGTCCGCGACCTCGGAGTTCCTGGACCGCTGGCGGGCTCCTGGAACGTCGACCAGTGCGCTCTGGGAGGAACGCTTCGGCGCGGAGATCTACGGACCGATGGTGAAGGACGTGGCCGCGCGCTGCCTCGTCGCCGCCGGCGTGGAGCAGGCTGACCACGTCGTGGTCAGCTCGCCACACCTGAGGACCGCGAGGAGCGCCGCTCGTCGCCTCGGCGGCACGACTTCCGTCGAACGTCATCCGGGCGTGGGCTACACCGGCGCCGCCGATCCCGGGCTGCTCCTCGCCGCCGCCCTCGATGAGGCGGAGCCCGGTCAGACCATCCTCCTGGTGGTCGCCGCCGACGGGTGTGACGCGATCCTGCTGCGTTGCACGGACCGTGCGGCAGCGGCTCGCGCGGAGGAGCCTGCGCTCCGCGACATCCCGTACGGCACGTATCTGACATGGCGCGGCATGCTCGAGAGGGAGCCGCCGCGTCGCCCGGAGCCCGACCGTCCCGCCGGGCCGCCATCGGCCCGGTCCCAGGAGTGGAAGTTCGGCCTGGTCGGGAGCCGCTGCACTGCGTGCTCACACGTGCATATGCCGGCGCAGCGCGTGTGCTCGAACTGCCGCACGGTCGACGAGATGGAGCCGGTCCGCCTCGCGGAGCAACTCGGGACCGTCGCAACCTTCACGGTGGACCGGTTGGCGTTCTCGCTCTCGCCACCCGTGATCAACATCGTGCTGGACCTCGACGGGGGTGGCCGGCTGATCTGTCAGGCGACCGACGCCGACCCGGCCGATGTCGCGATCGGCACGCGAATGGAGATGACCTTCCGACGCCTCTACACGGCGCACGGCGTTCACAACTACTTCTGGAAAGCTCGGGTAGCGCACTCCGGGACCGAGCCGAAGGACGAGGTCTAGACATGGCGAGCCACGGGATTCGCGACCGCGTCGCAATCGTCGGAATGGGCTGCACGCCGTTCGGCGAGCACTGGGACCGATCGAGCGACGACCTGATCGTCGACGCGTTCAAGGAATGTCTGGCGTCCACCCCGGGAGCGACCGTCGATGACATCGATGCGTACTGGCTCGGGACCATGGGCTCAGGCGTCTCCGGTCTGACGCTCAGCCGTCCGCTCAAGCTCGACTACAAGCCCGTGACCCGGGTCGAGAACTACTGCTCGACGGGGTCCGAAGCCGTGCGCAACGCGTGCTACGCCGTCGCGTCCGGGGCGTACGACTGCGTGATGGCGCTCGGCGTCGAGAAGCTGAAGGACTCAGGCTTCTCCGGTCTCGTCGTTCCTGCACCCGCCGGGGACGGGACGAACCCGGAGCTCTCTGCTCCCGCGGTGTTCTCCCTCCTCGCGCCGGCGTACTGCGACCGCTTCGGGGTCGACGAGGCCACGATGCGCGAAGTGATGACGCACATCGCCTACAAGAACCACGTCAACGGAGCGAAGAACGGCCGAGCGCAGTTCCAGAAGGAGGTCGCGAAGGAGACAATCACCAATTCGCCGCTCATCGCGGGGCAGCTCGGGATCTTCGACTGCTCCGGGGTCTCGGATGGTGCGGCGTGCGCGTTGATCGTCCGGGCCGAGGACGCGCACAAGTACACCGATTCGCCCATCTACGTCAAGGCGCTGTCGTTCGTCGCCGGTCCTGCTGACGGTCCGATGGACCCGACGTACGACTACACGACGTTCCGCGAGGTCACACGATGCGCGCAGGACGCCTACGGCCAAGCGGGCATCACCGACCCGCGTACCGAGATCTCGATGGCGGAGGTCCACGACTGCTTTACGCCGACCGAGCTCGTCCTGATGGAGGACCTCGGGTTCTCCGAGCGCGGCGAAGGATGGAAGGACGTGCTGGCAGGTCGCTTCGACCTCGACGGCGACCTCCCGATCAACCCTGACGGCGGGCTCAAGTCGTTCGGTCACCCGATCGGGGCGACCGGGCTGCGCATGCTCCTCGAGTGCTGGTTGCAGCTTCGAGGTGAGGCTGGCGACCGCCAGCTAGAGAACCCCAAGCTCGGGCTGACGCACAACCTCGGCGGACGGCCCGGGGGCTGCGTCTCGTTCGTATCCATCGTCGGCGGTGAGCTCGGGTGAGCGCAGCCGACGACGGGGCGGTTCTCGTCCGGCGCGACGGGGCCGTCGCCACGATCGTCCTGAACCGGCCAGACGCGCTCAACGCGCTGAACGACGATCTCGGGATCGGTCTCCGCGACGCGGTGCTTGCGGTCGCCGAGGACCCGGAGGTGCGGGCAGTCGTGCTGACCGGTGCCGGCCGCGCGTTCTGCGCAGGCGCAGACCTCAAGGGCAAACGCACGGTGACCGCGGAGGGCTACCCCGATCTTGGTCGTCGGATCCGCGAGCGCTACGTCCCGCTGATCCTCGCGCTGCGCGAGATGCCTAAGCCGGTGATCGCGGCGGTAAACGGCCCGGCCATCGGCATGGGGTGCTCGATCGCCGTCGCCTGCGATCTCATCGTGCTCGCGCAGAGCGCCTTCCTGCAGCTGTCCTTCGCGAAGCTGGGGCTGGGCCCGGACGGCGGCGTCTCGCAGTTGCTTCCCGAGCGCATCGGGTACGCGCGCGCGTCAGAGATGCTGCTCCTCGGAGAGCGCGTCGACGCCGACATGGCGTTGCGATGGGGCCTTGCCAACCGGGTGCACCCCGACGGTGAGCTCACCGAGAAGGTGGGGGCGCTCGCGTCCCGCCTGGCGGCCGGAGCGCCCGCCGGGCTCGCCGCCACCAAGCGGCTTCAGTCGGAAGCAGGGGCACTACCCCTCGCCAAGGTCCTCGAAGCCGAGGCCGTCGAGCAGCAACGCCGGGCGGAGTCCACCGACTTCGCCGAGGCGGTCAAGGCGTTCGCCGAGCGCCGCATGCCGGTCTTCACCGGCAACTGATTCACGAACAGGAGACCCGATGACACCGGAAGCCCCCATCCTGACGGAGCGCCGCGACAGCGTGCTCGTCATCACGCTCAACCGTCCCGAACAGCGCAACGCTGTCAACTACGAGCTCGCCGAGGCGCTGGCCGCAGCGATCACCGAGCTCGATGACGATCCGAGCCTCTCGGTCGGCGTCCTGGCCGGTAACGGCAAGGGGTTCTGCGCCGGTATGGACCTCAAGGCCTTCGCCGCAGGAGGGAAGCGCCCGTGGATCGATGGCCGCGGCTTTGCAGGGATCGTCGAACAGCCCCCGCGCAAGCCGCTCATCGCGGCGATCGAGGGCTTCGCGGTTGCCGGCGGCCTGGAAATCGCGCTCGCCGCGGACCTGATCGTGGCGTCCAAAGACGCGAAGCTCGGCGTCCCGGAGGTCAAGCGGTCGCTGGTCGCGGCCGGGGGCGCGCTGCTGCGGCTTCCGCAGCGTGTGTCCTACGGTGCCGCCATGCGCCTGGTGCTGACCGGCGACCTCATCAGCGCGGAGAAGGCGTCGGAGATCGGCCTAATCGATGAGGTCGCCGAGCCGGGCGGAGCGCTTGAGGCCGCCCTTGCGCTGGCCGCGGCGATCTCGATCAACGGCCCGCTCGCACTGGTCGCCTCCAAGGAGGTCCTCAAGAGCGTGCACGACTGGGACACCGCTGCGTTCTGGGAGAACCAGGCGACAATCGTCGCTCCCGTGACCGGGTCGGAGGATGCGCGCGAAGGTGCCGTGTCCTTCGCCGAGCGTCGCGACCCCGTCTGGAAGGGGCGTTGAGCATGACTGACCAAACTGCTGCTCCCGCGCAGGTCGTAGGCGTCATCGGCGCCGGAACGATGGGCGCGGGGATTGCGCAGCTCGCATGTCGCTCGGGCGCCCGGACGCTGCTGTTCGACGCGGACGTCGCGACGGGGGAGCGTGCCTCGACCCGAATGCGGGCCGACTTCGACAAGCTCGTGGGGAAGGGGAAGCTCGAGGCGTCCGAGGCCGACGCGGCGTACGGGCGACTCGAGCTGGTCTCCGATCTCGCCGCACTCGCGGCGTGCGAGCTGGTCGTAGAGGCCATCCCGGAGTCGCTACCCATGAAGCGCGATCTGGTCGCGTCGCTCGACGCAATCGTCAGCTCCACGTGCGTGATCGCGACCAACACCTCGTCGCTGCTCGTCGCCGCCATCGCCGCCGGTTCGGCTCATCCCGGGCGCGTCGCCGGTATGCACTTCTTCAACCCGCCGCCCGTGATGCGTCTCCTCGAGGTCGTCGCGGGGGAGGACACGAACGCAGACGCGCTCGCCGTGACCGCGGCGACGGGCGAGGCCATGGGCAAGTCCGTGATCATCGCCAAGGACGGTCCCGGCTTCATCGTCAACCGCACCAACCGCCCGTACCTGCTCGAGGCGCTCAAGTCACTCTCCGACGGGCTCGCGAGCATCGAGGACATCGACAAGGCGATGCGTCTGGGAGGAGGGTTCCGCATGGGACCCTTCGAGCTCTCGGATCTCGTTGGCATCGACGTCGGGCTCGAGGTCGCGAAGAGCTTCTACGACCAGAGCTTCGGCGAGCCTCGGTGGCGGCCCTCGCCGATCGCGGAGCGATATGTCGCGGCCGGCAAGCACGGACGGAAGTCCCAGCGCGGCTATTACGACTACCGCGACGGAGACCATCGCCCGGCCGATCCGCCGGCTCCGGAGTCGAGCGGCCAGGGAGGTCGAGTCGCCGTCGTCGGCGACGGCGCGCTCGCCGATGCCCTACGTGACGCGGCGGCGGCGGCCGGCTGGGCCGTCGGCGACGGAGGTGCCGACCTGGTCCTGGATTGCCGGTCCCACCGCTCCGGCGCTCTGCCTGACGGCCCTCGTGCGGTCCTGTGCGATGTCGGTTCGCTCCGCGAGCTCGACGAGACCGGGAGAGCGGTGGGCTTCCACGCGCTGGCGCCGTTCGATGCCGCGAAGCTCGTCGAGCTCACACGTCGCCCGGGGACGCCTGACGATCTCGTCGTGGTTCTCGAGCGGTTCTTCGGCGACCTGGGTAAGCACACGCTCCTCGTCGGGGATGCCCCCGGGCTCGTGCTCGGACGTATCGTCTCCCAGATCGTCAACGAGGCGTGCTTCGCCGTGACCGAGGGCGTCGGCAGCCACGAGGACGTCGACACCGGGCTGGTTCTGGCGCTGAACCACCCCCGCGGTCCGTTCGCGTGGGCGGACGCCATCGGGGTCGACCGGGTCCTCGGGACGCTCGAGGCGCTCCAGCGGCACACCGGAGACGACCGGTATCGGCCCGCACCGCTGCTCAAGCAGGTCGTCGCCGACGCGGACCAGGCCGGAAGCCCCGCCCGCTTCTTCGCGCCAGACGCAGCGTAGCCGCGTCGCCATGACCGTTCCTCGAAGCGTCACCGACCTCGACCCCGCGTGGCTGACGAGGCTCCTCCGCGGTGACGACGTGGCATGCGTCGTCACCGGGGTCCAGGCCGAGCGGATCGCGCTGGACACCGGATTCTCCTCGGAGCTCTACCGGCTCCGCCTCGAAGGACGTGGCGTCCCGCGGAGTCTGATCGCCAAGCTGCCCACCACGACCGCGGTGCGGCAGGTGATCGACGCGATGGGCGGCTATGCGCGGGAGGTCGCGTTCTACCGCGACGTGTCAGCCCACGTGCCGCTGCGCGCGCCACGCACCTACTTCGCCTCGACGGTCGACGGCTCCAGCGACTTCCTGCTGATCCTCGAGGATCTCGGCGGCTGGGACAACGGCGATCACTACGCCGGACTCCCCGCCGAGCGCATGGAGCAATGCATCGAGCAGCTGGCCGGACTGCACGCGTGGTCGGCCGACCCCGCACGGAGCGGCGACGTCCCGCGGCGGTTCCCGACGATGGACTCGCCGCTGCTTCGAGAGACCTTTCCGCTGCTGTTCTCCGAGGGGTGGGAGGTCTATCGCTCGACGGCTCGCGAACCGATCCCGCCCGGGGTCGCAGGGCACGCCGCGGCGTTCCCTGAACGGGTCGCCCCGGCGCTCGACGCCCTGACGGAGCGCGATACGCTCATTCACGGGGACATCCGAGCGGACAACATCTTCTTCTCCGGGGACCAGATCGCGATCGTCGACTACCAGCTGATTGCCAGGGCCAGTGGCCTGGTGGACATCGGCTACCTGGTCAGCCAGGGCATGACGCGCGAGGTCCGGGCCGGTCGCGATGAGAGGTTCGTGCGGCAGTACCTCGACGCCCTCCAGCGACATGGAGCGGACGGCCCGAGCTTCGAGGAGGCCTGGCGCGACTATCGCTTCGCTGTGTCCTTCCTGCTTCTGTACCCGGTCATCGCGATCCGTGGGTGGGACCAGCTGCCGGGTCGGGCCCGAGAACTCTGTCTGCGGCTGATCGAGCGGAGCATCGCCGCGATCGAGGAATGCGACGCGGTGGCGGTCTACCGGTGAGTCGCACGGCACGCGAGGTGGTCGAGCTCTACAACCTGCGCGTCTGGAACGAGCGGGACCTGGACCTTGCCGACGAGCTGCTCGGGGACGCGGTCGTGCGGCACGGCGTAGACGATGTCGTCGTCCAGTCGCGCGCTGAGGCGCGACGGCGGATCGAGGACCACCTTGACGCTTCGTCAGAGATGCACTTCACGCTCCCCGTGGTGGTGGCCGACGCGGACGACGAGCACGTGGCGATCGTCTATCAGTGTCACATCGAGCTTCACGACGGGACGACGCGAAACCTGGCCGGTCTGGAGGTCTTCCGTGTGACCGGCGGCCAGATCGTCGAGGTCTGGAACGACGGGCCGCTGGAGGGACGCTGGGCGTGAGCGCGTCCGGACGGGTCGGTGTCCAGCGCGTCCGCTCGCCCGACGGGACGCCGATCGGCGTCCGACGCAGCGGCTCGGGGCGACCCGCCGTCTTCGTCCACGGCAGCGCCTCCGACGGCCGCTGCTGGGATGCGGTGATCGCGGACCTCCCGCCAGGGATCGAGGCGTTCGTGATGGATCGTCGCGGACGAGGCTTGAGCGCGGAGGATCGAGCGGACGCCTACTCGATGCGTGCCGAGGCGCAGGACATCGCCGCGGTCCTCGAGGCCGCGGGGGAGGACGCGGTCATCGTCGCGCACTCCTGGGGAGCACGGTGCACCTTGAGCGCGATCGCCGACGGGGCTCGTCCCTCCGCGGCAGTCCTGTACGAACCGCTCGACTCGGACAACCCGCGGTACGACGAGGCAGCCTTGGACCGTTTGGAGGACCTTGAGCGGACCGCGCCGGACGACGAGATGCTTCCCATGTTCTTCGCGGACGTCGTCGGCGTCCCGCGCGATCTCGTCGACGGCATGCCGGGGGGCGCCGAGTGGACGGCGGCGTCGGAAGCCCGCGGCACGTTGGAGCGCGAGTGCCGGGCATGGCTACGAGAGCGTGTGCCCTACGAGGCACTCGGGGCCGTCCCGTTCCCCATGACCGTCCTCCTCGGGACGCGAAGCCCGACCGGCATGGCCGACACCGCGAGGCGCATCGTGGAAGCCGCGCCCGACGCGGAACTACGGCCACTCGAAGGCCAGGGTCACGTCGCGCATCTGCGTCGCCCAGAACTGATCACAGCCGCGATCGCCGATCTCCTCCGCCGCATCTAGCGCACCGTCCCGGACCGGCCGTCGCCGATCCGGGACCGCACGGCGTCGCTTCAGGAGCCGGTGAAGCGCGGCTCGCGCTTCTCCATGAAAGCCGTGGGGCCCTCCGCAGCGTCGGCGGTCTTGAAGACCCGTCCGGCGAGGTAGAAGTCCTGGGCGAACTGCGGCTCGAGGACCAGCGAGCGGACCGCTGACTCTTTCGCGGCACGCATCGCGAACGGACCGTTGCGGCACAGGCGATCTGCAAGCGCCAAGGCCTCGTCCATCAGTTTGTCCGCGGGAACGACCTTGTTGATCAGGCCGATGTCGTAGGCGCGCTCGGCGTCGATCGGCTCGCCGGTCAGGAGCAGCTGCATCGCGACGGCCCACGGGATCTGCCGGGGGAGTCGGACGTGTGAGCCGCCGATCGGGACGAGTCCCCACTTGACCTCGCCGAGGCCGAAGCTTGCGTGCTCGGCGGCGATGCGCATGTCGGTGCCGAGCAGCATCTCGAGCCCGCCGGCCGTCGCGATGCCGTTGACCGCGCCGATGATGGGCTTGTGGATGTAGTGGAAGTGGCGCTGGGTCGGGTCTGGAACCGCGTCACGCAGGCGAGCCTCCGGATCAGCCGTCCACTGCGGGATGGTCTTGCCGAGGTCGGCTCCCGCGCAGAAGGCCTGCTCTCCGGCTCCCGTGAAGATGGCGACCCACATGTCGTCGTCGTCGTTGAAGTCCCGGAACGCGGCCTGGATGCCGGAGCGCATCTCGGGCGTCATCGCGTTGCGGCGCTCCGGGCGGTTGATGGTGATGATGGCGAGGCGGTCGCGCTTTTCGTAGAGCACCGTCTCGGGCAGTTCGAGGGTCATGCAGGTCTCCTTGTCGTGATCAGATTTCGAGCGTCGCGCCGATGACGTCGCGCAGGATCTGCGACGTTCCGCCGCCGACGGTCCCGTTGCGGGAGTCCCGCCAGTAGCGCTGCATCGCATGGTCGGTGGTGTAGGCGTGACCACCGAGGATCTGCATACCGTTGGTCGCGACGCGCTGCCACATCTCGGAGACGAAGACCTTGGACATCGTCGCTTCCTTCGTGCAGGGAAGCCCCTGCGCAAGCCGCCACGCGCCGTAGTAGGTGAGCCACCGCCCGGCCTCCACATCGGTCGCCATCTCCGCAAGCATGTGCCGGATCGCCTGGTTCTTGCCGATGGGCCGGCCGAACTGCTCGCGCTCGCCCGCGTACTTGAGCGCGTCCTCAAGAGCCCCCTGGGCGTTGCCGAGGTACATTGCGGCGAGCGTCAAACGCTCGCGCTCGAGGTGTGAGGTGACGAGCTTCCACCCGCCGTTAAGCGGTCCGAGCAGGTTCTCGGCTGGCACGCGGGCCTCGGTGAAGAAGACCTCGTTGGTGCCAACGATCTTCCGACCAATGGTGGGCATCTTGGTGACTTCGACGCCGGGGGCATCGATAGGGACCAGGAGCATGGAGATGCCCTGATGCTTCGGGACGTCCCGGTCGGTCCGGACGGCGACCACCATGACGTTGTTCTCGAGCGACGCTCCGGTGCAGAACACCTTCTGACCGTCGATGACCCACTCGTCGCCGTCAAGCCGTGCGAAGGTGGAGACCGAAGCGGCGTCGGAGCCGGAGTCAGGCTCGCTGAGGCTGAACGAGAACGGGATCTCCCCGCGGACGCTAGGCGCGAGGAAGCGCTCACGCTGCTCGTCCGTCCCGTACATCAGGAGGTTGATCTGGCCCCAGAACGTCAGCGCGAGCCGCGTCGGAATGTCGACGGAGTGACGTCCGAGCACTTCGTAGACGGCGACCATGTCGACCACGGAGCCGCCGGTGCCGCCGTACTCCTCCGGGACCATGAGTCCCAGCCAGCCCATGTCGGCCATGCGCCTGTAGAGGTCCAGTGGGAACTCCCGCTCCTCGTCCCAGACGCGGACGTGATCCTTGTTGCAGTAGCGCTCCACGAAGCCCCGCGCTGCTTCCCGCATCGCGGTCTGCTCGTCGCTGAAAGCGAACGACATCTGGGTCTCTGAGACCTGCTCGGCTTGAATCGTCATTCGTACTCCCGATTGGTGCGTAGGCCTAAAGAAGGACTGAGGACCAACACCGCCCTTCCCTGCTAATGTCGAACATTATGACAGCAGGTCAAGGAGCAAGTGCGCCCGGTTCAGTCGCAGCCCTCCCACTCACGGGTGTGCGCGTCGTGGATCTGTCGACGTCCTACGCCGGGCCGACCGCCGCGATGTACCTGGCGGACATGGGCGCCTCGGTGCTGAAGATCGAGCGGCCGCCACTCGGAGACGACACCCGCTCGTGGGGTCCGCCGTTCGTCGACGGGCGTTCCGCCTGGTTCGAGTCGGCCAACCGCAACAAGCAGTCGCTGGTCCTCGACCTCCGCGATCAAGCCGACCGCGCGCGCCTCGACGAGCTGCTGGCCGACGCCGACGTGCTGCTCGAGAGCTTCAACCCGTCGAAGCTCTCCGCGCTCGGCCTGCAGCCCGACGCGGTGATGGCAGCTCACCCACGGCTGATCTACTGCGCGCTCTCCGGGTTCGGGTTCACCGGACCCGACGCCGAGACCGGTGGGTACGACCTCGCAGCGCAGGCCCGCTCCGGGCTCATGAGCGTCACGGGCGCCGCCGGCGGCACACCGCAGCGCGTCAGCACCGCGCTCTCGGACATCGTCACCGGAATGGTTGCCTTCGGGGCGATCAACGCGTGCCTCGTGCAGCAGGGCCGGACGGGCACCGGCGAGTTCATCGACGTCTCCCTGCTCGACTCCGACCTCGCGCTCATGGCGCCGCGCATCGCGAGCTTCCTCGCAGGGGAGCCGGAGCCGGCACCCAGCGGAGGCACCGACTCCGTGCTCGCCGTGTACCAGCCGTTCGAGACAGCGGACCGCCCGATCGTGATTGCGATCGGCAGCGAGGCGATCTGGCAGCGCTTCGCGCGACTCGTCGGGGTCCCGGAGCTTGCCGAGGACAAGACCCTCGCCGACAACGCCGGCCGCCGCGATGCGCGCCCGCGGATCCTGCCGCTCATCGCGGAACGGCTTAGGACGCGGCCCGCTGCGGACTGGCTGACGGACCTCGCGGACGCGGGCGTCCCGGCGTCGTCGGTCCAGTCGCTCTCGGAGGTCGTCACGGACCCGCAGGTTCTCGCGCGCGAGAGCATCGTCGAACTCGACAGCGGGCTGCGCGTGGTGCGCGCGCCGTGGCGCCTCGGAGCGTCTACGGCGCCCCCGTTGCGGTCGGGAGCGCCCGAGCTCGGAGTGGAGGTGGTCGCATGAGCGTCGAGACACCGAAGTGGTCCGCGCCGGAGCTTCCCAAGGCGCCCGACACGCTCGAGCGCTTCGACGAGCCCCTCGTGGACCGGCTGCTCACGGCCGACGAGGTGCGGCTGCGCAGCGAGCTCCGCGAGGTCATCGCCCGCTCGGTCGCTCCGGGTGCGGCCGCCCGCGACCGCGAGGGCACCTTCGCGGCGGAGCCGGTGCAGGCGCTCTGCGACGCGGGCTTCGGCGGGCTGACGTTCCCGGCGCAATACGGGGGCGTCGACGCGTCAACCGTGTCCTACGCGATCACGATCGAAGCGGTGGCCGCGGCCTGTCCCGCGACGTCCCTGATCCTGATGACCCAGATGCACGCGGCCTATCCGATCCTTCTGGAGGGGACGGACGAGCAGCGCGAGCGCTGGATCCCCGTCCTGTGCGACGGGAGCGCACTCGGCGCCCTCGGAATTACGGAGCCGTCCGCCGGCTCCGACGCCGCAGCGATTCGGACAACGGCTCGCCGGACGGACGACGGGTACGTCGTCAACGGCTCGAAGACCTTCATCACCACGGGCGACAAGGCGGCCGTGACGATCCTCTTCGCGACGGTCGACAAGGACCGGGGTCGCGACGGGATCACCGCCTTCCTGCTCCCGGGGGACGTCGACGGGCTGTCGCGCGGGCATGTCCTGGAGAAGCTCGGCATGCACGGCTCGACCACGGCCGAGCTCTTCCTCGACGACGTGCATCTCCCCGAGTCGAGTCTCCTGGGCGAGGAGGGAGGCGCCTGGGCGCTGTCGATGCGGACGGTCGTGAAGTCGCGGATCAGCGCTGCATCCCAGGGCCTCGGCATCGCCGCCGCGCAGTACGGCCTCGCGGTCGACTGGGCGGCGCACCGCGGGCTGCTCCGTGACCCGCAGTGGCAGACGCAGCTGTTCCGGCTCGCCGACCTCCGCACCGAGATCCTGATGGCGCGCCAGCTCCTCTACTCCGTCGCACGCGCCGTGGACGAGGAGCCCGAGCGTGATCTGACCGCCGAGGTCGGGATGGCGAAAGCACGGTGCACCGACCTCGGCATGACGGCGTCGGAGTTCGTCACCGGGCTCCTCGGACCCGAGGGGGACCTGGTCGACGCGGCCTCGGAGCGCTACCTCCGCGATGTGAAGGTCACACAGATCTACGACGGCACCAACGAGGTCCAGCGGCTGCTCATCGGCCGCGACCTGACGCGAAAGGCAGGAGATGGACGTGGCTGACGGAGCACTGGCGGGCCAGGTGGCGGTCGTGACCGGCGCCGGGCGCGGGCTGGGGCGGGCGGCTGCGCTCGCCCTCGCGGACGCCGGTGCGGACGTCGCGCTGGCGGCGCGCAGCGTCGACGAGCTCGAGACCGTGGCGGAGGAGATCCGCGCGAAGGGGCGCAAGGCCGCAGCGATCCGGACCGACGTGACGTCGTCGGCGTCCGTCGACGAGCTGATCGCCGGGACGGTCGAAGAGCTGGGCGGTCTCCACATCGTGGTGAACAACTCCGGTGCGGCGCCGCCGACACCGCTGCTCACGACGACCGACGACGAGTGGGACGCGGTCGTCAACCTGAACCTCCGAGGCGTCTTCTACGTGACCCGCGCGGCCGGCCGGCATCTCGTCGCCCAGGAGCGCGGGAAGGTCATCAACCTTGCGTCCAACTTCGCCTACGCGGGAATCCCGAACTTCGCCGCGTACTGCGCGACCAAGGCGGCGGTCATCAGCCTCACCAAGGTCGCCGCGGTCGAGTGGGCCCGGCACAACATCCAGGTGAACGCGCTCGCCCCGGGCTACTTCGCGACGCCGCTCAACGCCGACGTGCGTGAAGACGAGCGGCTGATGAAGCGCATCCTCAGCAACATCCCCGCCGGCCGCATGGGCGAGGCACCAGAGCTGGGTGCGTGGATCGTGCAGCTCGCCTCGTCCGCCAGCGACTTCATGACCGGCGAGACGATCGTGATCGACGGCGGCCAGACCGCCCGATGACCCTCAAAGGAGAAAGTATGGCCACGGATTCACGGACCGTCGGCGTGCTCGGCGCCGGCACGATGGGCATCGGAATCGCCATCGTCGTGCTGCGCGCCGGGCACGCGCTCGTATGGCGCGACCTGTCGAACGATCAGCTCGAGCAGGGCGTCGACGCCGTCCGGGCGTTCCTCGACCGGAGCGTCAGCCTGGGCAAGCTTCCCGAGGAGGCGGCGAGCGCCGCACTGAGCCGGATCGAGACAACGACGGACCTCGAGGCCCTCGGCAGCTGCGACGTGGTCATCGAGGCGATCTTCGAGGACACCGCGCTCAAGGCGAAGACGTTCGGCGAGCTGGACGATATCTGCCGGGAGGACACGCTCTTCCACACGAACACTTCAACCCTCTCGGCGACCGCGATCGCCGCCGGTTCCCGCTTGCCCGGGCGCGTCGTCGGCACGCACTACTGCAACCCGGCTCCGCTAATGAAGCTCGTCGAGGTCGTGCGCGCACGGCAGACCTCGGACGACGCGTACCACCGCACCCTGGAGTTCATCGACAGCTTGAAGAAGGTCAGCGTGACGACGGCGGACGCTCCGGGCTTCATCGTCAACCGCTTTCTCGTTCCGTTCGAGAACGACTGCATCCGGGCGCTCGCGGCCGGGCTGGGCACGATCGAGAGCATCGACGCGATCACGGCCAAGGCCCTCGGCAACCCGATGGGGACCTTCCGACTCCTCGACATCGTCGGTCTCGACATTCACAAGGCGGTATCCATGAGCCTGTACGAGCAGCTGCGCGACCCGCGGTTCGCGCCCCCGCCGCTGGTCGACCAGATGATCGCTGCCGGAGACCTCGGCCGGAAGACCGGTCGGGGCTTCTACGAGTACGAGCGTGAGCGCGCGTTTGGGTCCGGCACGGCATCGGCGGTGGGGCGATGAACATCCTGCTGATCGGAGAGACGCGACGCGCGGCGGAGATCGCGGCGCTCGCGGCGGCCTCTGGAGTCCGCGTCACGCTGGCGGCCGAGGAGGGCAACGCCTCGGACGAGTTCCAGGCGCGGGCACACGGGACGCTTGCGGCGCTTGTCGCCGCGGAACTCTTCCGCGACAACGACCTTGACGACGCCAAGGCCCTTATCCAGGTCGGCTCCGGGACGACAGAGCCCGCCGCCGTGGTCGAGGCCTGCCCCGAGAATCTCGCCCAGAAGCTCGAGGCGTTGCGGACCGCCGAGGCCCGGAATCCGCGGGTCCCGTTCGTCACCACCACCTCCGTCCTGTCGGTCGGGGAGATCGCTGCGTCGGCGGCGTCTCCCGGCCTCGTGGTCGGACTTAGCTTCCCAGGTGCGGCGCACACCAACCCGGTGGTCGAGCGTGTGGCGGGCAGACAGACCGACCCGCGGAGTCTTTCGGCGGCCTCCGACCTTGCCAAGGTGCTCGGCAAGGAGGTCGTCGACGTCATCGATCGTCCGGGCTTCCTCGCGCAGCGGCTCCTCGTTCCTTATCTGAACGACGTTGTCACCTGCCTGGACGAAGGGCTCGCGACACCGGAGGATCTCGACGTGGCGCTCGAGCTCGGCCTGGGGTACCCCAACGGGGCGCTCATGGTCCTCGACGAGATCGGGCTGGACGTCCATCTCGAGCGCTGTGACGCGCTCTACGCACAGCTCGGCGACGCGCATTTCGCTGCGCCCGCGCTGCTGCGCCGCATGGTCGACGCGGGTGAGCTGGGCGCCGTGTCCGGCCGGGGTTTCCGCATCGGAGTCAACAAGGAGGAGCAGGCATGAGCACGTACGAGGACATCGCCTTCGAAGAGCGCGACGGCGTCGCCTGGATCACCATCAACCGCCCGGACGCCGGCAACAAGTTCCGCCGTACCACGGCGCTGGAGCTGGCCGACGCCCTGCGGAACTTCCGCGATAACCGGCGTCTGCGGGTCGCGGTGCTGACCGGTGCCGGGGACAAGTTCTTCTGCATCGGCGGCGAGCACGATCCGTTCGAGGACCACGACTACGCGGAGGTCCTCCCGATCGTCGACGTGTACGAGCTGCTCGACATCGTGCCGAAGCCGATCATCGCCGCGGTCAATGGCTTCGCGGTGGGTGGGGGCAACGTCCTGCACACGATCTGCGACTTCACGATCGCCGCGGACAACGCCGTGTTCCGCCAGGTCGGTCCCATGGTCGGCAGCTTCGACGCCGGCTACGGCACCTGGTACCTGGAGGACACCGTCGGCCGCAAGCGCGCGAAGGAGATGTGGTACTTCAACCGCAAATACAGCGCCGAGCAGGCGCTGGAGATGGGTTTGGTCAACGAGGTCGTCCCGGGCGATCAGCTGCAGGCACGGGTCGCGGAGTGCGCCGCCGACCTTCTCGAACGCGGCCCGGGTGCCCTTGCCGGTCTCAAGGCCGCGTTTAGCGGGCGTCACAACGGCGTGGCCGGTCAGGCCCGCATGGCCCACGACCAGCTCCTGACCTTCTACCTCACGACGGACGAGGCGCACGAGATGAGCGCAGCATTCGGGGAGCGTCGCGCCCCCGATCGGAGCAAGTACCTCCGATGAGCACGGACTGGCCGCTTTTGTCCGCCGAGAGCGAGGCGTACGCCGAGATGCTCGGTCAGGTCGCCGACGAGCGCATCGCGTCCGTGGTCGACGCGATCGAGCAGGAGGACCGCCTCGGCGACGACACGGTCGAGCTGCTCGTCGCCCAGGGCATCTACGCCGCCGGACTCCCGGAGGACTGCGGCGGCTCCGGCGCCACGCTGGCCGATGTCGCGCTGGCGGCCGCCATCGTCGCGACTGCGTCACCGGCGCTGGCGCTGCTCCTCGCCGACGTGCACGTCGCCGGTCTCGCCGCGCTGGGGTGTGACGACGAGTCGGGGCGTGGCGTCGCCCGCGCACTGGCCGAGGGCGCCCGCCCGTGTGTCATCGACGCTGGTTCGTCGCTGGTCGGCGCGGACGTGACGGACGGACGCCTGGAGCTGCACGCCGCGCGCGCCGAGGGCGCGGCCGACGCGGCCTCCGCTGTCGTCGTGACGGAGAACGGCGCCTACGTCGTCGCGCAGGACGCCTGGTCGGGGCGCAGCTGCGGCGAGCCTCTCGCCCGCACCGGCATGCGCGGATCGCGGCCCGTGCCCGTGACCCTCACCGCCGACGTGGTGCGGAGCTCCGTGACCGCCGACCGGCTGCGCGAGGTGCGGCAGCTGCTGATTGGCGCGGCCGCCGTCGGCCTGGCGGACGCCGCGGGGAAGCACGCGCGAATCTACGCTGCCGATCGGCACCAGTTCGGCCGGAGCCTCGACGCGATCCCGGTGGTCAGAGCGAAGCTCGACAGGGTTGCCGACCAGGTCGCGAGTCACCGCGCGGCGCTGCTCGCCCAGTGCACGCGCGTGGACGAGGACCGGAACTCCGCCGCCCGATCGGTCGCGGCGGCAGCCACCGGCTACGCGGTGACCGCGAGTCTGGACATGGTCCAGGTGCTCGGTGGCTACGGCTACCTCACGGAGTACCCGATCGAGAGGATCCTCCGCGACGCGGTCTCGCTCCGCGCCATTGCGGCCGGCACGTCAGGGGCGGCGGTGTGACGACGTTGCCGCTGGACGGGATCCGCGTGCTTGACTTCAGCACGCTGCTGCCCGGACCGCTCGCGGGCCTGATCCTGGGTGGTGCCGGCGCCGAGGTCATCAAGGTCGAACGACCCGGCCACGGCGATGAGATGCGGACCTACGTGCCGAAGTTCGGTGAGGCCAGCGCGAACTTCGCGCTACTGAACCGCGGCAAGCGGAGCATCGCGCTGGACCTGAAGGACGAGTCGGACCGGGACATCGCACTCGCCTTGGCCGACGAGGCAGACGTGGTGATCGAGCAGTTCCGTCCAGGCGTCATGGCGCGGCTCGGCCTCGGATACGAGGTCATGAGCGCCCGGAGGCCAGGTCTCGTCTACTGCTCCATCACGGGTTACGGGCAGGACGGTCCCTCGGCGAACCGCGCCGGACACGACCTCAACTACCTGGCGGAGGCGGGCGTCCTCTCGCTGACCGAGCCGGCGCTGCCGCCGGTCCTCATCGCCGACATCGCGGGCGGCGCGTACCCCGCCGTGATGAACATCGCCTTCGCGCTGCTCGCCCGCGAGCGGTCGGGCGCGGGAGCGCACCTCGACATCTCGATGACCGACAACCTCTACACGCTCACCTACTGGGCACTGGCCGAGGGCTTCGCCGCCGGCGCCTGGCCGAAGGGTGGCGACGCGCTCGTCACCGGGGCGAGTCCCCGCTACAACGTCTACCCGACCGCAGACGGACGCGCCCTCGCGGTCGCCCCCCTGGAAGACCGCTTCTGGGGCCGCTTCTGCGAGCTCGTCGACCTGCCCGAGGCGGCGCGCGACGACGCGACGGATCCCGTCGCCACCGCGCAAGCGGTCGCGGACCGCGTCGCCTCGCGAACGGCGGCCCAGTGGGACCTGCTCTTCGACGGTGAGGACGTCTGCTGCGCCGTCGTGCGGACACTTGACGAGGCGCTCCGCGACGCGCATCTCGAGGCGCGCGGCGTCTTCGCTGGCCGGGTGACGGCCGGCGACCGCGAGATGCCCGCCCTCCCGCTTCCCCTCACGCCGCAATGGCGGCCGACGGACCCAACGACGTACCCGGAGCTCGGAGGCAGGGATGCCTCCTGGAGCCCCGGACAAGCGGGTCAACGCACATGACCGCAAGGACCATCTAAGAGGGCGAGCACGTTGCTCGAACGGAGGAGAGAGACAGATGTTGATTCGTGACATTCCCGGACGGAACGCCGAGTACAAGCCGGAGGCAGACGCCATCGTGCAGCTCGACGGCCCGACCCTGTCCTGGAAGGAGCTCAGCGAGCAGAGCAATCGTTTCGCTCGAGCCCTCGTGACCCTCGGGCTGGAGCCCGGCGACCGCCTCGCGATCCTGGCGCCGAACTGCCCGGAGTACATCGAGTTCTTCTTCGCCTGTGCGAAGACGGGTGTTGCCGGCGCGCCGGTCAACATCCGCCAGACCGCGTCGGAGCTGGTCTCGTACCTCTCCTACATTGAGCCCCGCGCCGTACTCGTCCACGCCGACTACGCCGAGCTCGGTGCGGCCGTCACCGACCAACTGCCGACGCTCGAGTTCGTCATCGGCACGGGTGAGGGGCACGGCGCCCCGCTGGACCTCGGGGTGCTGATGGCCGCCGAGGACCCGTCTGCTCCGGGCATCGAGGTCCCCGGCGACGCGATCTACCAGCTGTGTCCGACCAGCGGGACGACCGGCACGGTCAAGGGCGCGATCATGACGCAGGACTCTGCGATCGCCTCGGTCAACGGCTGGGCGATGGAGTACCCGGTCACGGAGAACAGCACCTACCTCCAGATGCTGTCGCTCTTCTTCAACTCCGGCGGGCCCGCCAGCGGCGTTCCCGCAGCGTTCCTCAAGGGCGGCCGCATGGTCCTCATCCCATCCTTCGAGCCGCTCTCCGTCCTGCGTTGCATCAACGACTTCAAGGTGACCGCCAGCACCATGGTGCCCACCATGATGCGGATGCTCCTCGACCATCCGCGCCGGGCCGAGTTCGATCTCTCGAGCTTCACGCACGCGACAATGGGCGGCGCGCCGGTCAGCGCCGCGCTCGTTGAGGAGGTCCGTGCGACGATCGGACCCGTCGTCTTCCCGATGTACGCCATGGCCGAGACCGCCTCCAGCGGTCTGATCCTCCGACAGGAGCAGTACTCGCTCGTCGCTGATCGCACCCTTCTTCCCACCGGCCGGCCGCAGGCGAACATGAACGTGCGTGTGGTCGGAGACGACGGCACGGACGTGCCGGGAGACGGGACGACCACGGGCGAGGTGTGGCTCAAGGGCCCGGCCGTCTCGCCCGGATACTTCCGCAAGCCGGAGGACACCGCGGCCTGCCGAGTCGGTGACTGGCTGAAGACCGGCGACATCGCCGTGGTCGACGAGTACCGCATCGTCACGCTCGTCGATCGGAAGAAGGACATCATCATCACCGGTGGGATCAACGTGGTCAGCCGCGAGGTCGAGGAGGCGCTGGCCAGCCACCCCGCCGTCCTCGAGGCGGCTGTGATCGGCGTGCCGCACGAGCAGTGGGGCGAGGCCATTCACGCCGTCATCGTGCTGCGCGAAGGCGAGGGGGTCTCGGACGACGCACTGCGCGCCCATGCCCTCGAGCAGATCGCGAAGTACAAGTGCCCGCAGAGCTACGAGTACATCCCCGAGCTGCCTCGTACGGCGACCGGCAAGGTACTCAAGCGCGAGCTGCGCGCCCGTCACGCCGCGCCCCGTATCTCGTAGATCGAGCCGGCGAGCCTCGACTGATAATGTCCGACAGTATGCTCACGACGGAGACTCCATAGATGGCCACCTCGTCGAAGTTCGCCGACCCGTTCGCTCCCGAGATCCTCGAGGATCCGTACGAGTTCTACGCCTACGCGCGGCGTGAAGTCCCGGTCTGCTATCTGGAGAAGCAGGACGCGTACCTGATCACCCGGCACGCGGACGTGCTCGCCGCCTTGAAGAACCCGAAGACCTACTCCAACCGCGGCGGCCCGGGTCTGCGCCCGAAGCCGACGCCAGCGATGAAGGAAGTCATGATGCGCGGCTTCCGGGTGCCCAACACGCTGGTCTCGAACGACCCGCCCGGTCACACTCGCTACCGCAAACTCGTCTCGGCGGTCTTCAGCACGCGCCGCGTGCAGGAGTGGGAGGGCCTCATCCAGGGCATCGCCGACGACCTGGTCGACGACTTCGGCTCCGCCGGCCGGGCCGACATCATCGCCGACTTCTCCTCGAAGCTGCCGCTGCTCCTGATGGTGTCGATCCTCGGAGTCGAGAAGGAGAACATCCAGACCTTCAAGAAGTGGTCGGACGACGCGATGGAGCACCTCAGCGGCGTGCTCAGCCCCGAGCGCGAGGTCCAATGCATCGAGAGCCGGGTCGAGTTCCAGCACTACTTCGCGGAGCGCATCCAGGCGCGTCGCGACAACCCGGTGGACGACCTGCTGTCGGCGCTGGCGACGTCGTCGGTCGAAGGGGAGGAGCGGATGACCGTCGAGGAGGTCCTCGCGATCGTCCATCTCCTCATGGTCGCGGGCCAGGAGACGACCGGCCACCTCATCGGCTCCGGCACGCGTCTGCTACTCGAGCGCCCGGACGACCACGCGGCCGTCCGGGCCGACCTCTCGCTGATCCCCAACATGCTGGACGAGACGATGCGGTTCGCCTCTCCCATCATGACCCAGCGGCGACTGTCGCTCGTCGAGAGCGAGGTCGCGGGGACCACCATCCCGGAGGACAAGATCGTCTACACGTCGATCGCCTCGGCCAACCGGGATGAGAACGTGTTCGAGAACCCGGACGTGTGGGACATCCGTCGGGACAACGCCGCCAAACATCTCGGGTTCGGCCACGGCATCCACTTCTGCCTCGGTTCGATCCTCGCGAAGCTGGAGGCGCGCTGCGCGTTCGAAGCGCTTCTCACCCGCCTGCCCGACCTGCACCTCGCCCCCGGATACGCGCCCAGGCACGTCCCGAGCATGAACGCTCGGGGCCTGCGATCCCTTGACGTGGAGTTCACACCAGAGCCATGAGCACGATTCCCCAGACCCCGCAGCTGCAGCTGCCCACCCCGACGGGCGACGCCTCGGCGTTCCCCGTCATCGACACGCTCCGCCCGATCGTCGAGGCGCCCGGTGGCCCGGGTGCTCGCCTGCGGCTCATCCCCGAGCTGGCGACGGCCTTCCGCAAGGAGTTCGCTGCGACGGGCGTCCCCCAGTCCGTGCGGGCGTACACGCTCGTCGACGTCCCGTACCCGACGCAGTTCGGGCTCTGGCGCGCGTCGACCTTGAGCGCGCCGTTCCTGACCCTTCGCAACCGGATGCTGGTCGTCCGATGGGAGGACGGCGGTCGGTTGAAGACCCTGCTCTTCAACCCGAGTGACGGCCCACTCGACGCGAACACCCCGTACTTCGCCGACCTGCCCAAGCGGCTGACCCGCGAGGAGCTCCGCGGCCTCACGCGGCCGCACGAGCTCGCGCTGGACGTGCTGGCACGTATCGGCGTCGAGCCTGAGGACGTCGACTACCTGGCGTTCGATCATCTGCACACGCAGGACGTCCGTCACTGGCTCGGGACCACGGTCGCGCAGGACGACATCTCGCCCGATGAGCCGGTGGCCGCGCGTTTCCCGAACGCGAAGCTCCTGGTCCAGCGGGAGGAGTGGGAGGCCCTCGCCGATGTGCACCCGTTCCAGATCCCGTGGTATCAGCCGGCGACCTACGTCGACGTCCCGGGCGACCGGGTCGTCGCGCTCGACGGCGACGTCCTGCTCGGTCCGGGTGTCGCGATCATCCGCACGCCCGGTCACGCCGCGGGCAACCAGAGCCTCGCCGTGAACACGGACACCGGGATCTGGACCTGCAGCGAGAACGCCATCGCGGCGGAGTGCGTCACGCCCGAGCTCAGCGAGATCCCCGGGGTCGCCGCGTGGGCGGAGGAGTGGCGTCAGGACGTAATCATCAACGCGAACACGCTCGAGACCGCGGCCGAGCAGTACAACTCGGTGACGCTCGAGAAGCTCTTGGCCGACCGCAGCACCGTCGACGACCGCTTCCTGCAGTTCTTCCCCACCTCCGAGCTCACCGCCCTGCTCCCCGGCGCGGCCGAGCCGACCTTCACGCACGTCGACATCGCCCACGGAAAGGCCTGACGGATGAGCACCAACGAGTTCGACGTGATCGTCGCCGGAGCCGGCGTCGGTGGTCTCTGCGCCGGTGCGCTCCTGGCGAAGAAGGAGGGCAAACGCGTCCTGGTGCTCGAGCGCACCCCGCGAATCGGTGGCCGCATCCACCACTACAAGGGCGACGAGATCGAGACCGTGGAGGACTATCTCGGGCCCCTCGAGTCGTTCACCGGGTCGCTCGCCTACAGCGAGCCGTCCATCGAGAAGATCATCGAGGATGGCATGCTGGCCGGGTACAACTTCGAGCTCGGGATGCACGACATCGTCAACGGCGCCCAGTCACGCCTGGTGCACGTGCTCGATGCGCTGGAGGTTCCCGTCGAGATCATCCCGCTGAAGGCGTGCGGGTTCTGGAGTGACGGCAAGCTGCACGAGATGACTCGCGGCTCGTTCCCGTGGATGGCTCGCGAGGAGTACGCGGAGATGCGCGCCATCCTCGGCGGGATGTTGAAGCTGCCGCTCGACACCGTGCTCGAGCACTACCGCGAGTCGCTGCACGACTACCTCGTCGAGCGCACGTCGGACCCCAAGGTCCTCGAGTTCTTCGACATCCTCGGGGCCTTCACCGTCGGCATGAACTCGGCGAAGGAGCTCAGCGCCGGCGAGTTCATGCTCATCACTCGTATGCCCATGGCCGCCGGCCTGCACTTCGCCGACGGCACGCTCGGGCAAATGGGCGGCGAGAGCTTCATGCAGGTGGCCCACAACCTCGCCAGCGTCATCACCGCAGAGGGCGGCGAAGTCCGGACGGGCTGGCGCGTCCGCCAGATCCTCGTGGAGGACGGCGTCGTCCAGGGCGTGGAGGTCCGCACGCCGACCGGCGAGATCGAGCGCATCGAGTGCCCGCTGGTCGTGTCCAACATCCCGCTCCCATTGCTGGTCGATCAGATCATCCCGGCCGACGCGCTCCCGCAGGACTTCGTCAAACGCACCGGGAAGCTGACCTCGAGCGGCGCGGTGACGCCGATCTTCGGACTGTCCAAGTCCGTGATCGACATTCCGGGGATGCTCATGACGAAGGTCCCCGTCGACCACCCGGACCTGCCGGACGGCGTCGTGCTCGGGTACGAGGCGCACTCGCTCTTTGTCGAGGGCAAGGCGCCCACCGACAAGGAGATCATCGAGTGCTGGGTCGGGCTCGAGACCCACCACCTGCGTCAGCTCCGGGAGTCCGGCGGACTGGACGCCCTCTGCCAGGCGATCATGACCTTCTTCAAGGAGAACCATCCGGGGTTCGAGGAGGCGCTGGAGTGGGCGCTGTTCCCGGCCTTCGAGTACGTCGTGAACGTCGCTCCGACACCGGACCAGGCGTGGGACCAGATGCTCGACCCCAAGTGCCCGGGCATCGACGGCCTGTACTTCGTGGGCGATTCCGTCAAGAACTACGGCGGGTTCATGGACGGCGTGGCGTTCACGTCGCTCCTCACCGTCAGCGAGATCACTGGTAACGACTACCTCGGCGAGATCCTGCCGCCGTACCAGCGCGAGCGTCGCGACCTCAGCGACGTCCCCGCGCAGGCCTAACACCGTCGACGGGCCCCGGGTCTCCCTCCCCGGGGCCTGTCGACGAAGTTCCGCGAAAGGGATCGAATGGACGTCGCAGGAGTCGTAGCGCTGGTCACCGGAGGGGCGTCCGGCCTTGGTGCCGGGGTCGCACACGCGCTCGCCGCCAGAGGTGCCGACGTCGTGGTCCTCGACCTCCCGGAGGCGGAGGCCCGCGTCCGGGACGCCGGACTCGGCTTTTTCGCGGCCGACGTGCGCGATGGCCAGCAGGTGGCTACGGCGATCGAGACCGCCTCCGCGCGCGGCCAGCTGCGCGTGGTCGTCAACTGCGCCGGCATCGCGACAGCCGGACGGGTTCTCCGGCGCGGGGTGCCCCACGACCTTGGCGATTTCGCTCGAGTGTTGGAGATCAACGTCGTCGGGACCTTCAACGTCCTGCGGCTTGCGGCTGCGGCGATGGCGAACCTCGAGTACGTCGGCGACAGCCGCGGGGTCATCGTGAACACCGCTTCGGTGGCGGCATACGACGGTCAGGTCGGGCAGGTGGCGTACGCGACGTCCAAGGCGGCCATCGCCGGCATGACCCTCCCGGTCGCGCGCGACCTAGGCGAGCACGGCATCCGCTGCGTGGCGGTCGCGCCCGGGATCTTCGACACGCCTCTCCTCGCCGATCTCCCCAAGGCGGCGCTTGACGCAGTGGAGGCGTCGATCCCGCAGCCGAGCCGGCTCGGACGCCCGGAGGAGTTCGCGGCCCTTGTTCTGCACATCGTCCAGAACGAGATGCTGAACGGCGAGGTGGTCCGGCTCGACGGAGCCGTTCGGATGGCTCCTCGCTAAGCGGCTTGAAAGCCATACTTGACGTATGGACACGATGTACACTCAGGGCGTCCCGCGTTTTCCAGCGAAAGGACCCTCCCGTGGCGTACGTCATCGCAGCGCCGTGCATCGGCACGAAGGACAACTCCTGCGTCGAGGTCTGTCCCGTCGACTGCATCCATCCGACGCCGGACGAACCGGACTACGACACCGCCGAGCAGCTGTACATCGATCCTGAGGAGTGCATCGACTGCGACGCCTGCGTCGAGGCGTGCCCGGTCGACGCCTCGTTCGCCGAGGACCAGTTGCCGGACGAGTGGGCGCAGTTCAAGCAGGCCAACGCCGAGTACTTCGCGAACCGCTAGCCGATCGGCGGCGGGCGACCGGCCCGCCGCTCAGCGCCCTGCGAGGCTGGTCAGACGAGGTTGCCGGACAGACCGCCGTCGACGGTGTACACCCCACCGTTCATGAACGCCACTCGGTCCGAGGCCAAGAAGGCCGCAAGGGCGGCGACGTCCTGTGGCGTCGCCATGCGGCCTTGGATCTGATCGACAACCGCGTCGAGACTGTCGAGGCCGAGTGCGTCTTCGAGTCCCTCCTGGTTGGCGCGGACGAGGTCGGTGTCCACGAAGCCGGGGCAGACTGCGTTCGCCCGAATGCCGGCGGCGCGCATGTCGATGGCGTAGGAGCGGACCAGGCTGATCGCTCCGGCCTTCGCCGCCGAGTAGGCGCCGGCGAGCGGTCCGGGCCGTATGCCCATGATCGATGCGACCGCTAGCAGGACGCCTCCACCGCTCTCGGCCATCGCGGCCGAGCCTGCGCGGAAGGTGTGGAAGACGCCGTCGAGGTTGACCGACTGCACCTCGCGCCATTGCTCGTAGGTGACCTCACCGATCGGAGCGACGGGTCCCGAGACCCCGGCGTTGGCGACGACGACGTCCAACCGACCTTGCTCGCAGACCACACGCTCTACAGCCGCCTGCACCGCCGTCGGATCCCGAACGTCGCAATCGATCTCCGCACCGGCGAGGTCCGCCGTCACGACGGTGGCGCCGTCGTCCTTCATGCGGGTGGCGATCGCCGCTCCGATGCCGCGGGAGCCGCCCGTGATGAGCGCCACCTTGTTGTCCAGTGTCTTCATCACATGACTCCTGCGGTCAGGCCGCCGTCGATCAGATAGTGGGCACCGTTCACGAGCGCGGCATCGGAGGAGGCGAGGAACGTGACGAGATCGGCGATCTCGCCGGCCTCACCCATTCGGCCCTGCTTGGCGACAAGCATCTCCAGCGGAAGGCCCATCTCCGCGAACGGCGCGACGAGGGCGTCGACCATCCGCGTCGGACCGGTCAGCGCCGGGCAGATCGCGTTGAATCGGATCTCAGCCTCACGCATCTCGAAGGCGAGCGCCTCCGTCATCCGGATCACCGCCGCCTTGGCCATGCTGTAGCCCGCGAGCAGCGGGCTGCCCGCCGTCCCCGCTGCGGACGAGATGTTCACGACCGCTGCATCCTGCGCTTCCGTCAGAAACGAAAGCGCCGCCTGGGTGCACCGGAACGTGCCCATGACGTTGACGTCGAAGATGCGCGCGAGGTCGGCCTCGTCGAGCTGCATGAGGGGTCCGGCGATCTCGATGCCGGCGTTATTGACGAGGACGTCGATCCCGCCGAGTGCGGCTGCCGACTGCGTGATCGCGAAGACGGTCGCCTCGTTGTCCTGGACGTCGGCGACGAGTCCCGTGACCGCGCCGATCTCGTCGGCAACCGAGCGCACGGCCGGATCGCGGTCGAGCATCGCCACTGAGGCGCCTGCAACCGTGAAGCGTCGTGCGATCTCGAGGCCGAGGCCGCCCGCCGCGCCGGTGACGAGGACCCTCCGGCCGGAGTGGTCGAGCCAGCTCATGCCGGGACCGCGACCGGGGTCGCCTTGTCCCTAAACGTCCGCGACAGGAACGTGAGCTGATGCTCCAGGACGGTCTCATACGCGCTCTGCCCGGGATAGACGTCGAAGTGATCACACGGGTAGTGGTGCACCGTCGCCCGCGCGCGCTCGCCCGCCCGGGCCGAGGCTGAGGGTGGGGCTGTGCGGTCCAGATCCGCGACCTGGACGAGCGTCGGCGCCGTGATCCGTGACGCGGCGCGAACGGGCCGGTAGAGGCCGACGGTCAGCAGTGCCCGCGCCGCGACCTGGTTGCGCCAGCCCGGACCCGCGATCGCCTCGTATCCCTCAAGGGCTCCCGGGGCGGTCAGGGCAGCGGCCGTACCGGGGCGGCCGACGATGGAGACGTACCGCGCCTTCGTTCCTCGTCGTCCGACGACGACGTCTTCCACGGCCGTGCGCATGAGCTTCGACGCCGGTCGCGGGCCGTTCGCACGCAGGACGTCGACCATGGCGGCGGCGCCGTCTGCCGCCGGCGTCAGCGCGATCACTGCAGCGACGCGATGGTCCTCTGCTCCGATGGACATCGCGTGCCCGCCGGCGAGGCTGGTTCCCCATACGACGATCCGCCGCGGATCGACGCCGCCAAGCGTTCGCGCGTAGGCGACAGCGCTGCGGTAGTCGTCCAGCTGCTTGCGGACGCTCACGACGTTGCGCGGGGCGCCCTCGCTTTCACCGAAGTGCCGGTAATCGAAGGAGAGTGCCGCGAACCCGTGGTCCGCGAAGGCGGCGGCGAACTCGTGCAGCCCGGACGTCTGGAGCCCGCCGAAGCCGTGGCCCATGACGACACAGGGCGCGCCTGCGTCGGTGGTGAACGTCGACGGTGACGGGCGGTGCAGCGTTGCAGCGCAGCTGACGCCGGACGACGAGAAGCGGTGGAGGGATTGGGTCATCGAGGGGCTCCGTAGATGGTGGTCATCCAGACGTGGACCAGCGCATCGCGCAGCTCCGCGTCCGAGACCTTGGGTGTGCGCAGGTGCTCGGCCAGCGCGTTCTGGTTGACCGTGAGCAGCAGGCGAGCCAGCAGCGTCGGCTCTGGACCGGCGAGCGCGTTTCCCGACTCGCGTTCGCGAGCGATCAGGGCAGCGACCGGGCCGACGAAGCGGTTCAGCCACTCGTCGAAGAGGGCCCGGACGTCGCCGTCGCCGTCGCGGGCGTCGAAGAGGGCGTTCAGAAGGTGCCGGTGCCGCGTCCAGCCGTCGAGGAGTCCTTCGAACGCGTCGCTCAGCGCCGCGGCAGGGTCCCCGCTGGTGTGGAGGAACTCCTCGCCCGCGAGGAAGAGCTCATCGGCGAACTCGAGCAGCAGTTCGGCGACGGCGGCGTGCTTCGTCGGGAAGTAGAAGTAGAAGCCGGAGCGTTGGACTCCAGCGGCAGCAGCGATCTCGGCGATGGTGAGGTCCTCGAGCCGTCGCTTCCGCAGGAGCTCCTCGAGCGCCCCGAGGAGCGCCATGCGCCGGCGCTCGCCCTTGGCGAGCAGTTCGGGACGCTCACGCATGACTGAGCTGCGCACGTCCCTCGAGCTGTACAGGTCCGAACTGCTCGACGCGCTTGAGCCCCTGGGGGAGCTCCCGCGTGCGCATCAGCCGCTCGTAGTGGAAGTAATCGACCTGCTGCGTGTGACGGGGCTTGTCGCTGAAGTGCCCGGCGTACAGCTTTGCGTCGGTGTCGATGGCCGAGAGCATCTCGCTCTCAGCCGGCGGCCGGTACGTGCCTCCCAGGTACCGGGCGGCCAGGCGCGCCTGGCACTCCACGAACGGGAACAACGTCGGGAGGGCCTGCGCGAAGCCGACGAACACGAGGTCGTCGAGTCCGGGCTTGAGCATGCGCTTGTAGAGCGGGAGATCGTTTCCCGGCGCGCTGAGAAAGTCTTCGTCGAAGAACGGGAAGCTGATGTTGTAGCCCGTGGCGTAGATGATCACGTCGAAGTCGGTGGTGGAGCCGTCGACGAAGTGGACCGTCGAGCCGTCGAGGCGCTCGATGTCCCCCTTGGCCGTGAGGTCTCCGGATCCCAGGCGCACCAGCAGGTCATTGGACTGCGTGGGGTGGGCGTCGAGGAAGTGGTGGTTGGGCTTCGGGAGCCCGTATCGCTCAGGGCGGCCGGTGAGCAGCTTGGGGGCGTGCCGGAGCGCCCGACGCTGCCAGCTGAGCGGAACGTACGGGAGCGTCTGCGCGATCCGGTCCGCGGGCATCCCGAAGATGTACTTGGGCATGATCCACGCCCCTGAACGTGTTGAGATCGTGACGGTGTTGCCCCAGGACTTCTGGGACAGCTCGCTGACGATGTCCGCCGCGCTGTTGCCGATGCCTACGACGAGGATCCGCTTATCGCGCAGGTCGAGCGGATGGGTCGGATCGATGTAGTGATGGGAGTGAATCGTTTCGCCGTCGAAGGAGCCGGGGAACTCCGCGTACCGCGGATCCCAGTGATGGCCGTTTGCGACCACGAGAGCGTCAAAGCTCCGATGCTCCCCGTCCTGAGTCTCGATGTCCCAGCCGCCGCCGTCGAGACGCTTCGCCCGGACGACACCGTTCTCGAAGTCGATGCGCTCCTTGAGACCGAAGGTCTCGGCGTAGAGCTCGAGGTACTCCTTGATCTGCGAGTGGTGCGGGTAGTCCGGGTAGTCCTGCGGCATTGGCAGGTCTTTGAAGGAGAGGCGCTGCTTGGACGTGTCGATGTGGAGCGAGCGATAGGCGCTCGAGTGCCCGTTCGGGTTGCCGAACGCCCAGTTCCCGCCGATCCGGTCGGACGTCTCGAAGCAGGTGTAGGGGATGCCGTAGTCCCCGAGGTTCTTCCCCGTCGTCAGGCCGCTGATCCCCGCGCCGATAACGGCGGTGGTCGGGTGCTGGGTGCGTCTGCTGTTCCGTGGCATCGATCGACTGTAACCGTCGAATTCGACGCGTGTCAAAATTTTCCACGGAAAGACTCTTCCGGGTTACTGTCTGACAATGACCCCAACCGACCGCCTCACGTACTGCCGGATCTGCGAGGCGCTCTGCGGCATCAAGGTCACCGTCGAGGACGGGGTCGTCACCCGGATTCGCCCCGACGACGAGCACCCGGTGACCGCAGGCTTCGCGTGCCCGAAAGGCATCGCGATGACACAGGTGCAGAACGACCCGGAGCGGGTTGTCCACCCACTTCGGCGAACCGCCGACGACACGTTCGAGCAGGTCTCGTGGGATGCGGCGATCGCCGAGATCGGTGACCGCCTCTCTGCGGTCCGCGCGGAGCACGGTGACCGTTCCGTCGGCGTCTACATCGGGAACCCGAACGCGTTCTCGGGGGCGTCGCTGGCCTGGATCAAGGGGTTCGCCGACGCGCTCGACACGCCGCACGTCTACTCGTCCGGCTCGCAGGATACGAACAGCAGGTTCGTGGCCTCGCACTTCCTCTACGGGACCGGCTACCGCGTGCCGATTCCCGACATCCCGCGGACCGATCTGTTGCTCATGCTCGGCGCAAACCCTCTCGTCTCACACGGGTCACTCGTCGCAGGAGGCCTGATCCGGGATGACCTCAAGGATGTCGTCGCCCGCGGGGGCCGGGTCATCGTCGTCGATCCCCGGCGGACGGAGACGGCCGCCCGGTACGAGCACGTCGCCGTGCGTCCGGACGGTGATGCATGGCTGCTGCTCGGCATGCTCAACGTGATCTTCGACGAGCAGCTCGAGGACGCCGACGCCGTCGCGACCGCCCGCGGCGCAGAAGCTTTGCGGGCCGCGGTCGCACCCTTCGCGCCCGAGCTGTGTGCCGAGGGATCGGGCGTTTCGGCCGACACGATCCGGGCGCTCGCACGAGATCTGGCCGGGGCCCCAAGCGCAGCGGTCTATGGCCGGGTCGGTGCGTGTCTGGGCAGCTTTGCGACGCTCGTGAACTTCCTCCTCGATGCGCTGAACGTGGTCACGGGGAACCTCGACCGGCCCGGCGGCGCGGTGTTCGCCGATCCGCCCATCGATCTGCTCGAGGCGGGTCGGCGGCAGGGGCTCGACACGTACGGCGCGAAGCGCTCACGCATCGGTGACTATCCGGACGTGCTGGGTCTCATGCCGGCCGGGATCATGGCTGACGAGATCCGGACGCCGGGGCAGGGGCAGCTACGCGCGCTGTTCGTGCAGGCCGGGAACCCGGCACTGAGCGTCCCGGACAGCCGCGCGCTCGATGCCGCTCTCGGCGAACTCGACCTGATGGTCGCGATGGACCTCTACCGCAACGAGAGCAACAGCAAGGCCGACTTCATCCTTCCCGCGACGACGTTCCTCGAGCGTGAGGACGCGAACCTCTTCGTGCTCCAGTACCAGTACCGACCGTATCTGCAGTGGACCGAAGCGGCCGTCGCTCCGCGGGGCGAGGCGCGCGAGGAGTGGACGGTGATCCGGGACATCTGCGCTCGCGTGGGCCTGGTCCCGTCGAGTGCGCCGCAAGTCCGACGGCTCGGACGGCTCGGACGGCGCGTCACTCCGGCGTTCATGTTCGACGTGATGCTTCGCACCGGCGACCACGGTGATCGCTTCGGGCTCCGACGGAAGGGGCTCAATCGCAAGAAGCTGCTCGAGCAGCCCCGCGGCGTGCAACTCGCTCCGCATGTCCCGACCGGTGTTCTCGGCAAGAAGGTCGTGCACGAGGACGGCAGGGTCTATCTCGGGGCGCCGGAGATCCTTGCGGAGATGACGCGTCTTGGGACGCAGCGCGACGACCCCGAGTTCCCGATGCGCCTGTTCGGTCGCCGCGAGCTCCGCTCGATCAACTCGTGGATGCACAACTCCCCCAAGCTGAACCCGAAGAAGCTTCCGCCTGGCCTCCTGATGCATCCGCATGACGCGGAGCAGCTCGGTCTGGCGGCAGGCGCCGACGTCCGGATCACGTCCCGGACCGGCTCGGTCGTCGCGCCGCTGGCTCTCGCCGACGAGGTCATGCCGGGGGCGGTCTGCTTGCCGCACGCGTGGGGACACTCTGGCTCGGGTGGCTGGACGCGCGCGAACGAGACAGGCGGCGCGAACTACAACGTGCTGGCTGCCGCGGGCCCGGGGTCGCTTGAGCCACTCGCGGCGATGTCCGTGCTGAACGGCGTGCGTGTCCGAGTCTCTGCGGCCTCCGGCGACACGACGCGCGCGGCCGGAGAAGCCGTCGCGGTGGGCGGCTCCTCCTGAGCGACGGACGGGGCGTCAGCTGCCGAGCGCGGCGAACGTGTCGTTCGCCAGGACCTGCGCAGCCCCACGCTGGGCCATGGTCCCGAACATCGCATCTCCGCGCTCGGTCTGCTGGACGCCGACGGACACGGGCACGGTGAGCATGAGGCCGACGAGAGACTGGCGGCGGTAGTCCGTCCAGGCGTCATCTGCCGAGTAGCCGGTGACCCCGTGCTCGGCGAGGCCCCGGTGGTACCGGTCGACCAGGGCACGCTCATGCTCGGCGCGGACGTCCGCGGACAGCGATGTGCCGAGGAAGTATGCGAGGTCGACCCCGGCAGGCCCGAGCATCAGGCTCTGCCAGTCGACGATGGCCACATCGACGGCGCCGCCCTGGCAGTCGAACAGCATGTTGTCGAGCCGGAAGTCCCCGTGCCACAGACAGCGGGGCTGTTCCAGCGTCGCCAGCCAGGCCCCGGCGTGTTCAGGGAGAGCCCTGACGACCTCTACATGCTCGGGCTCGAGGTACCCGGCGTAGCGGTCGAGGAAGGCTTCGGTGACGGCCGGGAGAAGGCCGGCGAGCCCCTGCCAGATGAACGTCCCCGGGAGCCAGTCCTTGTCTCGAAGCGCACCGATGTCCCATGACGACGCGGCGAGTTTCGCGGCCTGATCGACCACGAGCTCTGCGCGATCGAGATCGCAGCCGACGATCTGATCGATGGCGACAGCCGGGCCCATGTCCTCGAGCAGCAACTCGAAGCCGATGCCATCATCGTCGATGGCGGCGTGGTCGCAGCGAGGAGAGCGCACGTCGATTGCAGAGGCGACCTCCTGATAGAAACGCACCTCCCTGAGATACGCGCCGGTGTTCGCCGCCATCTGCAGACTGGTCTCGTTCGTGCTCGGCAACTTGGCGACGACCGACAAAGGACCGTTTCCGCTGGTGACGTCGAGGGTCAGCCGGTGGCTCTCGGCCATCTGGCCGGTGCCGATGGGCTTTGACGCGACAGCGGTCACCGACGCATCCGGTCCCAGCTTCCCGGCGGCTCGAAGCAGCTCGGTGAGCCGGTCCTCGGTGAGGGTCGCGAGTCGCGACGTCGTGATCTGATCAGACATGGGACACCTTCTTCGTATCGCGGTAGGCACTGACGATGGGCGCGAGCTCCGTGGGGTTGGCACCGTGGAGGATCACGCCGTCGGCTCCGAGCTCCAGCTGCGACGCGACGGCGGCGGCGCACTGTTCGGGCGCGCCTGATGCCGCCGGCGTAAGCCACTCGTCGGGGATCACCGTGGCGATGTGCTCGAGGTGCTCGATCGGCGTCGATGGGCTGTCGATGGGCTGCAGGCCGCTGGGGCTCTGGTACCCCGCGACGACCTCGTCCTGGCGAAAGCGTTCGAGGGCGGCCGGATCCCACCTGTTCGTGCTGACCAGCAGGTCCCCGTACACCTGCAGGTAGGTGGCGAGCCGGCCGACCGTCTTGCGGATGCGGAGCTCCTCCGGCAGATGGTCCCCGACGGTTGCGAAGCAGGACCAGACCTTCACCAGATCCGGATCGCGGCCCGCCTGCTCGGCTGCGTCTTTCACCGTCTTGACGCAGCGCTGCAGGGTCTCGTCGGTGAAGAAGGTGTGGAGGACGACCTGGTCGAATGCCCGTCCGCCGAGCGCCAACGAGTTCGGCGCGAACGCGACGAGACCGAGCGGCACGGCCTCGTCGAAGTCCCTCGCGAGCCGAAGCGCGGGAAACTTGCCGAGCGGTCCGTCGTGACCGACGACCGTTTCGCCGCGGAAGAGCCTGCGCATCACGCCGGCGAAGTCCTCCATCTGGGCGGTGGTGATCGGAGGAAGCCCCAGCGCGCGATGAAGTGGCGCCACGCCGCGCCCGATGCCCAGGGTGAAACGCCCCCCGGTCAGGCGGTGCATCGTCGTCGCCATCGCGGCAGTGATCAGCGGGTGGCGCAGCGTGTGGTTCGTCGCCGCCGTAGCGATGCCGATGCACTCGCTCGCGGCTCCTGCCGCCCCCGACACCACCGCCGCCTCCTTGGTGTTCCAGCGCTCCGAGATGAACGCCTGCCCGAGGCCCATCGCTTCGGCGTCCTGCACTTCCTTGATGAGCTCGCGTGGCTGTTCGGCCTGGCCCGCAAGCGTGTAGAAGCCGAGTTCGGGGAACTCGACGATCGACCCGTTGTTCTCCATATGAGGCGACCGTACGGTGCAGAATCGACGCCTGTCAAGTAGAACGTCCGACATTTAGCACGCTTGACGTGGGGCCAGGTGGTCCGTAGCTCGGCCCGGGGTATCACCCACTGTTATTGTCGGACATCATGGGTCCGAAGGGCAAGGTCGCGAGGGGCGTCGGATGGCTCGCACCTGCGGCCGCGGAGCGTTGGCCCGGCCGTGAGTACCTGCTGTACGAAGGGCAGCGGACGACGTTCTCCGAGCTGTCCCAGCGGACCGACGGATTGGCGGTGGACCTCCTACGCCACGGCGTCGCACCAGGCGATCGCGTGCTCATCCAGCTTCCCAACGGCCTCGACATCGTCCTGCTCCAACTTGCGGCGTGGCGCATCGGCGCCGTCGCGGTCCCGGTCGTGTCCATCTATCGCGAGCGAGAGCTACGCCAGATCGTCGACTTGGTCCGGCCCGCGGTGGTCGCCACCTCGGCCACGCTCGGCGGACGCTCCCCGGTGACCGAGCTGAACACGGTGTTGTCCGAGCTCGAACATACGCCGAAGGTCCGCTACGTCACCCAGGGCAGCCACGACGGCTGGTCGGCGCTGCCGGAAGGACGGTCGCGGGCAGTCGGAGTACTGCCCGAGCCGGCGGCGGCTGACCTGCCTTGCCTGCTGCTCTTCACCTCCGGGACGACCGGTGCTCCCAAGGCCGTCGAGCTGACGTCGACGGCGTTGCTCGAAGCGACGAACGGGTGGCTGGAGCTCGCCCTTACCCCGGACGACGTCGCTCTGGCCGTCGGCCCGCTCGCCCACATCGGCGGCATGATTCCCGGTTGCCTTGTTCCGCTCACCGTCGGCTGCCGGGTTGTCGTCCTGCCCCGCTGGGAACCAGAGGTCGCGCTACGAACGATCGTGGACGAGCGGGTCACGTACACGACCGGCGCGCCCGTCTTTCTCAGCGACCTGACGGCGCTTTGCGAGCAGCGTGGGGTGACGGCGCTCGGGGTAGAGCACTTCGTTTGTGGCGGCGCGGTGACGCCGGCCGACTTGATCCGGCGGGCTGACGCGGTTGGCATTGCGGCCTCCCGCGGTTACGGCATGACGGAGACCGCGGGGCTCGTGGCTCTCGCGCCTCCGGGAGCCACACTCGAGCAGCGCTGCTCGTTCGACGGGCACGTCGTCCAGGGGCTCGACGTCCGTGCGGTCGACGACGCTGGCGTCCCGCAGTCGCCCGGGACGGTCGGCAACCTCCGTATTCGCGGACCCCAGCTCCTTCGCCGCTACACGGACGAAGGAGCGACAAGAGCGCAGCTGTGCGACGGATGGTTTGATCCCGGGGACGTCGGACGCGTCCTCGCGGACGGGTGGCTCGAGATTCGAGGCCGAACCAAGGACATCATTAATCGCGGGGGCGAGAAGTTCTCCGCACGCGACATCGAGGACGCTCTGACGGAGCACCCCGCGGTGCTCGCCGCGGTCGTCGCCCCGGTGCCGGATCCGCGGTTCGGCGAGGCCGTCTGCGCATTTCTCGTCCTCACCCGATCGGTGAGTCCGGATGAGCTTGAACAGTTCCTCCTCGACAGCCAGATGACGAAGGCGAAGGTGCCGTCGGAGTGGCACGTCGTCGAGGGCCTGCCTACGACCGCGACCGGGAAGGTCCGGAAGAACGAGCTCCTGGAGAACCGCGACAGGGCTCGGCGCATGAACCGCTGACAGCTGCTCCGCGGTTGATCCCGCGTCCGTGCGAGGCCAGGCGGCTAGCGTCCGTCGGCCACGGTGGGACACCGGAGCAGCGAAGCGGCAACGAGCTCCCGCTGCCGCTCGTGGACGAGCCGCTGAGCGTCGCGGACCGCGTTGTCCCCGGTCGGGGCCAGGGCGGGTCCGCGATCTTTTCCGCTCGTGATCGCGTCATGGGTCAGGTCTTCGCGTATCACGTCGAGACCTCTCGCCGGCGGTCTTCGACGCGCTCGGCGGTGGTGAGCGACTCGGGTGGGGTAAAGCGCTCGCCGTAGCGACCGGCGAGCTCGGCTGCCCGTGCCACGAATCCGGCGACTCCGCGTCGTTCAGGATCTGTTGCGTCTTCGTAGCCGTTGATGAACTGCAGCACACCTCCGGTCCAGCCCGGGAAGCCGATGCCGATGATGGAACCGACGTTGGCGTCGGCAACGACCTCGATGACCCCCTCGTCGAGGCACCTGACCGCCTCGATTGCTTCGATGAACAGCATGCGGTCGCAGAGATCCCGAAGCGGAATCGCGCTCGGATCGTCGACGGGCGGGAACCTCTCCGCGAGACCGCTCCACAGGCCGCAGCGCTTCCCGTCGATGTAGTCGTAGAACCCGGCGCCGCGTACGCGACCAGGGCGTCCTGTGGCAAGCATCGCGTCCATGACCGGCTCCGCCGGGTGGGGCGACCACGTGTCTCCGGCGACCTCAGCGGCCGCCCTCGAGACATCGCGGACCTTGGCCATCAGTGCGATGTTGAGCTCGTCGATGAGCTGGAGAGCGGGGGCGGGGTAGCCGGCCTGACCCGACGCCTGTTCGATGGAGCTCGGGGCGATCCCCTCACCGACCATCGCGAGGGACTCGTTGATGAAGGTCCCGATCACGCGGGAGGTGAAGAACCCTCGAGAGTCGTTGACGACGATCGGAGTCTTCTTGATGAGCTTCGCGACGTCGAGCGCGCGATAGAGCGTCTCGTCACTCGTCTGCTCGCCCTTGATGATCTCGAGCAGCGGCATCTTGTCCACCGGCGAGAAGAAGTGCAGACCGACGAAGTCCTGAGGTCGCGACACACCAGTGGCGAGCTCGGTGATCGGGAGGGTGGACGTGTTCGATGCCAGCAGCGCGTCGGGGGCGAGATGGGGCTCGATTTCGGCGAATACGTCGGCCTTCACGGCAGGGTCCTCGAAGACCGCCTCGATCACGCAGTCAGCACCGGCAGCTGCGGCGGGGTCGACGGTGGCCGTGATGAGCGAGAGGAGCTTCTCACCCTTGGCCTGCGTCGTACGACCGCGCTCGACGCCCTTCGTGACGAGTCTCTCGCTGTAGGCCTTGCCGCGGTCTGCGGCCTCCTGCGACACGTCCTTCAGCACGACCTCGACGCCGGCTTTGGCACAGACGTAGGTAATGCCCGCACCCATCATTCCGGCACCGAGGACCACGACCTTGTTGGGGACGAACGTCGGGACGTCGGCGGGGCGCCCACGCTTGCCGTTGACCGCTTGCATGTCGAAGAAGAACGCCTGGATCATGTTCTTCGCGACCTGGCCGTCGAAGAGTGAGGCGAAGTAGCGGGATTCGATGGCGTGGGCGTTTGCGAGGTTGACCTGCGCGCCCTCGACCGCGGCAGCCATGATCGCTTTGGGTGCCGGATAGTTCGCGCCCTTAAGCTGCTTTCGGAGGTTCGACGGGAAGGCTGGCAGATTCGCCGCCAAGGACGGGCTCGACGGTGTGCCGCCGGGAATGCGATAGCCCTCGGCATCCCACGGCTGGCCGGCTCCTGGGTTGTCGCGGATCCACGCTTTGGCGGCGGGAAGCAGCTCCTCCGCCGTCGCGACGACCTCGTCGATCAGTCCAAGCTCGGCCGCCTCGGCCGGGCTTCGGCGCTTTCCTTCGAGGAGCCAGTTCGTGAGCGCGTTGGTGATTCCGAGCAGCCGCACTGTGCGAACGATGCCGCCGCCTCCCGGAAGCAGGCCGAGTTGGACTTCGGGGAAGCCGAACACCACACCTGGCGCGTCGAGGGCGATGCGGTGATGCGTGGCCAGGCAGATCTCGAATCCGCCGCCGAGCGCGGTGCCGTTGATCGCGGAGACGACCGGGATCCCCAGCGTCTCGAGGCGGCGGAAGTTTGCGTTCGTCTCTCGCGTCCAACCGGCGAGGTCCTCAGCGGTGGCGCCCTTGACGTCCTCGAGGTTCGCGCCCGCCAGGAACAGCCGCTTGCCGCTCGTCAGAATCACACCCGCGATGGAGTCTCGCTCGAACTCCAGACGCTCGACCGTCGCGCCGAGCGCGGCGCGGAACGCACCGTCGATCGTGTTTGTCGAAGCCTCGGGAGCATCCAACGTCAGGAGGACGATGTCGTCTTCCTGCTCCCAGCGGATCGGGGACTCGGTCGCCACGGGTTTGGCTCCAGCTTCGGTCGGATGAATCTGACGAGGCGCAAGCTAGCAAATGTTCGACATTCATCTAGATCACGAGGAGGTGTCCGGCGCGTACCCTCGAGCGGTGCCTGCCTGGCTTGCCTGGCCGGCGTCGTCGCCGTCGAGATACCGCCCCGATGCTGCTGGGGTTGCCTTCGATGATTCCGGCGATCCGTTCGTGGATGCGGTCTCGGTGGGCCTACCTTCGCAACCACGATGGTCGGCCACACCAGCATCGTCCGCGTCCAGGAGTGGATGGGACACAGTGACCTGCACAGGACGCTGCGGCATCTCCACTACACGCCGCGGGCGGGACGACGCCGTACTCGTCGCCCGTGCGTTCGGCCCGTGATCAGGCCGCACGCACGGCAGGTAATGCACCTCGCTAGCACCTCGACGGCGGTTGCAAAGCTCCGACGTTCCCGGCGCGCCCGAGGTGGTACGCGTCGGGAGCCGGGCGGACTCCTCGGGGTTGGGAGCTCAAGGGTGCGCTTCCTGCTCCGCGGTTTCTATCGGGCGCGTCGGATCAGGGGGCTCGGGCAACCGAGCCGGCCTCCCACCGCTCGCTGTTCCGTGAGGTCGCCCCGAACTTCGTGGCCACTGGCGCAAGCCGTAACTGGCTTACTACCACTTGCCAGGCTGGGGGGCGCGGTAGCTTCGTCGCGTGACGCTAGAACTGCCTCGGTCCTCGACGCCGAGGGGATCGAGCAGTACCTCGACCTGCGGTACCTGGCGCTCGCGGCCCGCGATTAGGCGTCGATGTGTCCGGTCCGCTGGAAGCGGGGCCGACTTCCGAACGACTTTCCCGCGACGCCCGTCGCGGCCGCAAAACGGTCTGGTGTCTAGTGAGTGGTCGTCAGGCTCTGCTCTTGTGCTCGCGTGAGCGCGGGCTTCGTCGACGGATCTCACCCCTCAGCTACGCGTGGAGGGCTCTCGTCAAGTTGAGGCGTTCTAAACGCGCGTTCCATCATCTGCCTCTCCTGCGACCTTGGCGCGTAGTCGGCGTAGATGAGGGTCGTCTTGTAGTCGCGGTGGCCCATCCACTCCTGCAGCGTGCGAAGCGGGACGCCGGCGGCCGCGGCCTGGGTCCCGAACGTGTGCCGGAGGTCGTGGAGACGGATGTCGCGCACGCCCGCGCGCGCGAGCGCCTGCTTGAAGCGCTTTCGCAGCTTCGAGGCATCGAGCACCGACCCGAGCAGCGGGTGACCGAAGACGAGGTCGTCGTCCTCTCGGTGCTGAGACTGCTGGTAGAGCCGGTCGAGGGCGCCTTCGGTGCGGTCGATCATCGGGACGGCTCGACTGGAACGGCGCGACTTCGGGGTGCCCCAGGTGCCGCGCGTGTAGTTGCGTCGGACCCGGATGACGCCGGCGGTCCAGTCGACGTCGCGCCACCGCAGCGCGACGAGCTCGCCCTGTCGGAGCCCGCATGTCGCGGCGACGAGGTACAGGGGGTGGTCGATCTGGGCGAACACGTCGTCGTCGACGGCGCGCAGGAGTGCTTCGAGTTCCTCGTGGGTCAGGAAGCGGATGTCCGGGTCGGTGACGTCCTCGCGTGGTCGGTCGACGGCGGCGACCGGGTTTGCGCTGGCCCAGCCCTTCTTCATGGCATGCCGGAAGACGCCGTGGAGGAAGGTCAGCTGGTTGCCGACGGTCTTGCTCGCGAGCCCGTCGAGCTGCTTGGCGACCAGGTAGTCCGCGACGAGCTGGGTGTCGATGCGGTCGAGTGACCGGCCGCGGAAGAACGGGACGAGGTGCTTGCGGAGCATGATCTCGTAGTCCTGGATCGTGGTCGGCTTGCGCTTCATCACCTGCTCGAGATGGACGAGGTAGCGCTCGCCGGCGACCTGCAGGTCGATCCGCTCGGAGACCGGCGTCAGGCGCGTGTACGCGTCGATGAGCTTCTGCAGCGCGCGCTCGGCTTCGGCCTTGGTCATGCCGGTGGACTCGCCGGCCCGGCGCTTGAGGCCGAGCCTGCGCTTGATCTGTCGGCCGCCTGCGCGGAAGCGGCCGTAGTAGACCTCGCGGCCCTGCTTGTTGCGGGTGGTCTCGAGGGTGCCGGTGCCGTAGGCGCGGCGGTTCTTGGTGGTCATCGTCGCGGCCCCCGCTCGTGCGCGGCGATCCATTCCTCGAGCGTGCCGCGGCGGAAGCGGCGATAACGGCCGATGCAGACGTGGGGGAGGCGGCCTGCTCGGGCTTCGGCGTAGACCCAGCTGACGGGGACCCCCAGGAGTCGGGAGACCTCTTCTGCGTCGAGCAGGGCGTCCTGGGGTGATGGGAGGTGGCGGTGGGTGCTGTGGGAAAGCGTCATGCTTATCCAGTCGCGCGAGACGCCAACTACCTCCCCCCGAGTTTCCTGCGGGCAAAGTCTCAATCTTGGTCGCAACATGAGCGAAGGCCTCCTGATCGGAGACGTCGTTGGAGCCCATGAACACGGCCTACAAGCCTGAGCTGACCTCGTAGATCACGCTCATAACCCGAAGGTCGCAGGTTCGAATCCTGCCCCCGCTACGAGGGCGGTGCTCCACTGGTTCGGTCCCCTCGGTGGGCGCACCCTGGACGCGCACGGACGGCGTCGCCCCACCGACCCTCCGGCGTGCGGCGACAGCCTGTCGAGCGAGTATCGTCCGCCGACAACGTCGAAGCCGGTTGGAGGTGATCGGAGTGGCTGGCTCAGGTGAGCACATCAAGGCGCTGGTTCGCAGCCACGCCGAAGGCGACGACGCCGGCTTCTACGCCGTCGCCGCGCAGATCGCAGCCCACGAAGCTCGTCGTGGGCACAACCGCGTGGCGGCTGACATCAAGAAGGCCATTGACGCTTCCCGCGCGCGGCCGATAGTGCAACCGGGTTCGGTCACTTCTATCGCGAAACCTCGCGGTGATTTGGCTGACCTCGTGTCGGCGAGCTTTCCCGACGTGGCTCTCAACGATCTGGTTGGCCCAGCGGCGCTGCTGACGCAGGTGCGTCAAGTGCTTGCAGAGCAGCGACAACGCGCATCCCTACAGGCGAATGGCTTCGCTCCAGTGCACCGGCTCCTGCTGGAGGGCCCTCCAGGCACCGGGAAAACGATGACTGCGTCAGTCTTGGCGCACGAGCTCTCGCTTCCGCTGCTGACGGTGCGGCTGGACAGCATCATGAGCAGGTATCTCGGGGAGAGCGCGAGCAAGCTGCGAGTCGTGTTCGATGCCGTCGCCGAACAGCGCGCTGTCTACCTGTTCGATGAATTCGATGCGCTCGGGGCCGACCGCTCGGGAAACGATGTGGGCGAGGCGCGTCGGGTTCTCAACTCGTTCTTGGTGTTCCTCGAGCAAGCAAGCAGCGAGAGCCTGGTGATCGCTGCGACCAACCACCGGTCAATGCTCGACCGAGCGCTCTTCCGCCGGTTCGACGCGGTGGTGACGTACGCGCTTCCGGACGCAGACGAGCGTGAGGCAGTCTTGCGCCGTCGCCTGGGCACGCTTGCGCGTCGCCTGGCATGGAGGTCGCTGCCGGAAGCGGGGGATGGCCTCAGCCACGCTGACCTGGTCAAGGCGGCGGAATCTGCAGCGAAACAGGCGTTGATGCGCGGGGCAACACGCGTCACGGCTTCCGACCTCGTCGAGGCGCTCACGGCGCGCCGAGCCGCCAGCATTGGCTGACCAACTCGACCCGCTGCCTCACATCTGGGTCGACGGTCGAGCGACTAATCGCACCTTTGCCCGGCAGGGCGGTGGCAACCCAAAGATCCGCGCCGTCGAGTTCCGCGGCCACGGCCGAGCGCGCACACAAGAACTCGAATCAGCCATTGAGGCGCAGCGCGCCGTCGAGGCGTTGCTTGACGGGGAGCTGATCGCCGAGCTCAAGGCGCTCGGGGTGGTGGTGGTCCTCGAGGGCGCAGACGCTGCTTTCCCGCTGAGGGTCGAGTCGTTGGAGCAGATGTCTTCCCACCGCACGCAGCCGAAGAGGCCGCTGTGGCGCTTGCTCTCCGTCACTCCCGCCGAGGGCGAACAGCCTGAAAGGGCGGTCGTCTGGATCAGCGACGAATATCGGGACCGGTTCGTCAAGCTGTTCGAGGACTACCTCACCAAGACGACACCGAACGGGCACCCCAGGCATCGCGAGCTGGTCGCCAACGTCGGCCGCATCCGGGCCGCAGTGCTTGAGCACCTTTGGCAATCCGACGGCGACCCAGCGGCTGCAGGCGACCACTGGTGGGAGCTCTGGCTGATTCCAGGAGACGAGAGCCTTGAGCAGCTCCGAGCCTTTGCGAACATTCGGGCGCTGACCGTTCATCCGCGAGTGTTGAGACTCGTCGACAGGACGGTCACCTGGGTCCACGGACGTTGGGATGACCTGCGGGCTCTGCCCTTCACCTCCGTGCCTCTCACCGAGATCCGCCGCCCGGAATTCGTCGACACCATCGAGGATCTCGCGCGTGATGATCAGGACGAGCTCACCGGCGACCTGGCGGATCGGGTCACCGCTGCGCCGCCCGAAGCACCAGCGGTGTGCCATCTCGATACAGGCGTCCAGCGGACACACCAGTTGCTCGGGGGGTCTCTCGCCGCGTCGGACGTCCACTCGATCGTCGACGAGACGGCCGCTCCGACGAAGAACCACGGAACACTGATGGCCGGGCTCGCGCTTTTCGGTCCGCTCGATGCTCTGCTGCTGAGCACGGATCGGGTGTCGCTGGTGCATCGCTTGGAGTCAGTCAAGCTGCTTCCCGACAGCGACCCGCACGATCCCGAGAGCTACGGACTGGCGACTGCTCAGGCCGTCGCGTTCCCTGAAGCCACTGCGAGGCGAAAGCGAGTCTTCTGCATGCCGGTCACGGCATCGCCGGACCGGGCCGGAGAGCCTTCCCTGTGGTCTGCGTCGGTCGACGCTCTAGCTGCGGGCGTGGACATCGGAAGTTCGACGGAAGGGATTGCTCTTCTCGGCGCTCCGAACCCAGACGCGGCTCGCCTCTTCGTGATCTCCGCGGGGAACGTGTCGGCCGACGATTTCCAGGCCGATCATCTGGCTGCCTCGGACAGCTCTCCTGTTGAAGATCCTGCTCATGCGTGGAACGCGCTCGCCGTTGGCGCGCACACAGAGCTTGCCGACGTTCCGACCGATCCAGGGTTCAACGGGTGGACCGCAATTGCATCGGCCGGCGAGCTTTCGCCGCACAGCCGGACCTCTGTTGCATTCGCCCACCGGACATGGCCGATCAAGCCCGACATTTGCATGGAGGGTGGGAACGTCCTTCACGATGGCGCAGCGGACTTCAACGACTCCCACCCGCTGCTGTCCCTCAGGACGACAAACACCGGCAGCGATCTCGCCATCGGCTCCGCGAACGCGACGAGCGCGGCAACAGCGCAGGCCGCGCGTCTTGCGGCGCTGGCACACGCCAAGTACCCCGAGTACTGGCCGGAGACGGTCCGCGGTCTGCTCGTAAGCGCAGCGCGCTGGACGCCAACGATGCGCACTGCGGTCGACGGGGCCCCGGACAAGGCTGCGCGTCTGGCACTGCTGCGCAGATACGGCTGGGGTGTTCCCACTGAGCGAACTGTCTTGGATTCGTCCCGGGCTGCCGTGACGATGGTGACGCAAGACTCGTTCACTCCGTTCACCGGCGACGACTCGGTCATGCGCACGTTCCGTTTGCACACCCTGCCGTGGCCGGCCGCTGATCTCCGCGAACTGGGCGAGGCGGAGGTCGCACTACGTGTGACGCTCTCATACTTCATCGAGCCCACTGCGTCTCGTCGCGGCTGGCGGCAGCGCTACACGTACCCATCTCACGCGCTTCGCTTCGAGCTCAAGACTCCTACTGAAACGACGGGTGCCTTTGTCGCGCGAGTCAACCACGATGCCCAGCTCGAGGAGGACGGGACCCGACGCGATTCGGGTTCGCATCGTTGGCTCGTAGGAGCCAACCAGCGCAACACGGGATCACTTCATCAAGACATCTGGGAGGGGACCGCAGCCGATCTGGCTGAATGCAACATCCTGGCAGTCAACCCAATCGGCGGTTGGTGGAAGTACGGGAAGCGCTCGGATCGACGGAACCTGCCGGTTCGGTATGCGCTGCTCGTATCGCTCAGCACAGCGCAGAACGTCGATCTGTACGCACCTGTCGCGCTCCAGGTAAAGCAGCCCATCGGTATCGATGTCCCTATCGCGCCCGAGTGAACCGACGGCGTCTGCTGCTTGGCGTCGGACTTTCCCGAGAACTTTCCCGCGACGCCTGCCGCGCCCGCTAAAATGGCTCTATCAAGTGGTTCTCCAGGCTCCGCTCGCAGGTCTCGAAAACCGTTGTGCAGCCGAACTTCGGCTTCCCCGCGCGGCCAGGTAGAGCGCCGCGCAGGGCCGAGCACGATTCGCTTCTTAACTGCCGCTGCCGGGATCTCGCGGCTAGCGAACGCGCGGTCCATCATCTGCCGCTCTTGCGACCCTGGGGCGTAGTCGGCCCAGGGGTCGGTGGATGACGTGGGTGTTGGCGAGTCGGTCGCCGAGGCGCTGCTGGTCGGCGGAGTCGCGGATCTTGAGGTAGCCGGTGAGGCCGGGCAGGGCGTAGGGAAACCCGTCGACGGGCCAGGTCAGTTCGCGCATGCAGGCTTGGGTGAGCGTGGGTCGGCGGCCGTCGATGTTTGTGACGGCGAGGGCGAGGATCGCCTTGCCGAGCGTTCGGCCTGTGAGGGCGTGGAGGGCTGCGCGTGTCACGCACCAGAATGCGAAGGCCCCGAGGATGAACAGCAGGCCGTCCGTTCCGGTGAGCCGGTACCCGCTCGCGCCGAGGTCGAGGCGTACCTCGATGCCGTTGATCGGGGGGCTGCCGGGCGGGACCTTGTCGGCGATAGTGACGAAGACCCACCCGGCGACGAGGAGGTGCAGCGCCAGGTCGATGAGGTAGGCGTAGCAGCGTCGCGTCGTGACGGAGGGCCTTTGAGTGATGGACTCCGGGACGGGGAAGGTGGGGCTGGGGATTGACTTCGGGGTGCTCATGGCGTTGACCTCTCTGGTTGTTGTTGGGGTGGGAGGACGGGCGCTGGGCCGGGTAGGCGAGCGCGGGCGGGGTAGGTGCTGCGGTGTTCTCGGCGCGTTGGGCTCGATGTGTTGCCGCGTCTGGCACCACTCGGGCGGTGCACGAAAGGGTCTTCTGCGGCGGGCATCCTTCCCGCGCCTACGCCGCGCCCGATGCGAGCCGCGCACCACCGCCTGGAGACTGTGGATCGGTGAGTGAGGGCGTAGTGCCGCAGGGGTCTATGGCCCGACGGGGGCGGTGGGCTCGTTGATTTCCCAGCCGGGCGCGAACTCGGGTGCGGTCGTGGTGTCCGGACGGGGGGTGCGGGCCGAGGCGGTGAGGACCGTCGAGGGGGTGGTTGGGCGCGGTCTAGTGTTGGGCGTGGCCGGTGCCGCGGCAGCGGTGGCCTGGGGCGGTGGCGTAGCGATCATTTTGCGGACAGCGCGTCGGTTCTGCCGTGAGCGGGGCGTCGGCGACGTGTTCGTCGCGTGCCGCGGCGTGGACCGCGAATGGACGACTGCTGCGGTCTGTGGCTTGGGAGTTCTGGCGGTCGTGCGGCCCGTAGTCATGGCGGGTGCGGGGCCGGCTGCGTGGGCGGGTGTTGGGGTGGTGGTTGCTGTGGTGCGGTCGTGGATGAGCTCTCCGATCGCGGCGATCGAGGTGGTGGCGGCGAGCGCGCCGAGCGCGAGCCCGACCTTCGCCGTGACGCCTGAGAGCAGGCCGACCGTCCCGTGCCCCATCGCGGCCGGGGCGAGCGTTCCCTGGGAGAGCGTCACTCCGAGATCAACATTCGCTGCGCCTGCGAGGTCCGTGGAGCCGGGGTCATGCCCCGTCGCGTTGGGGTCGGGTGCGGACGGAGCCGGGAGCTGTCCGGTGGCAAGGAGGAGGGCGGGGATGGGGAGGATGATGAGCGCCCCGTTGGTCGTGATCGATTCCTCGAAGCCCAGGAGTCGTTGGCAGGCGGTGCAGTGCTCGATGTGGCGCTTGAGTTCGCGGGCGCGCTTGCCGGAAAGCTGGCCGTCGCGGTACTGCCACAGCAGTTTGGCTTCCTTCTCGTCGACCTTCTGGCCGTCGGCGTGCTCGATGAGCATGCGGCACAGTCGTCGCGCGCGCATGAGCGCTTCGCGGGCTTGCTGGTGCGTCACGTGGAGGTCGCGGGCGATCTGCTTGCAGTCATCGCCCTGAGCGGTGAGGAACAGCACGCGCTGCTCGAGGTCGGTGAGGGTGGCGATCGCGGCGATCAGCGAGGCTTTCTCGAGGTAGGCGATTTGGTCCTTGACCATCGATTGCTCGGCGATCGCGCGCCCGAGGTCGCGGGCGAGCAGTCCGGCCCCGGGCCGCCCGCTGGCGTGCCCGTGCAGGTCGGCGAAGTCGACGGTGATCTCGCCGGCGCGGGGGGATCCGTCGCGGCCGGTGCGCTTGCGGATCGCTTCGAGGGCGGCGATGCGCAGCGCTTGGTGGGCGAACCGCATCCGCTCGTCGGGGTCGGTCGGCCACTCGTCCCACTCCCGCCAGATCCGCACGAGGCCTTCCTGCAGGGCGTCTTCGGCCGAGCTGGAGTGCGGTCCGCTGAGGCGCCGTGCGACGTAGTCGGAGAAGAGGTGGTGGTTGCGGTCCACGAACGCTTGGAACGCGCGCTGGTTGTCGGTGCGTAGGCCGTCTGCGCTGGCGTGATCGCGTGGCGCGCGATGGCGCAGGGCGATGTGGGGTGAAGGGGATGCGGAGTCGGTGATCGTCATGGCTGGTGGTGGCTGGCTTCCTGGTCGCGGGGCCGCAGCTGGGTGGACGTGCTCGCCCCCGTAGGGCGTGGTGTGTGTTCCTGATCGCTCTGAGTGCGGCAGCGGACGAACTGCCGGAAACCTGCGGTTCAAGCGCCTGCGGACGGCTGATACGAGCCGGGTGGGCGAGCTGCTGTTGGCGGGCGGGTGGCGGGCGAGGACCTGATGGACGTCAGGGGCCCTCGAAGAGAACGTCTTCACCTGGGCGCACGTCGGGGTGCTCGATCACGCCGTACGGGACGCGTGGCGGTGACGGGCTGACGCTCGCCGGCCAGGGCGTCGCGGGCGGGGAAGCGGGCGCCGCGGCCTGCGCGGCAGGGGCCGGTGGTGACAGTGCGCGCCCCGCCCGTGGTGCTTGTGGGGTCGTTCGCGTTGCGGGTCGACGGGCCGGCGCCTTGCGCACGGCTGGCCGGCCGGCACTGGGCCCGCCGAGGGCTGGAGCGGGGACGGTGTGCGTCGGGGTCGGGGTCGGGGGCTGTGGGGTGGCAAGGACTGGTGTGCGCGGCCGCGGCGGGGGCGCGCCGTCATCGCGCGCCAGCACAACGAACGCGAGGACCAGCACGGCGACGGCCACGGCGGCGAGCTGGGCGGTTCCCGGCCGGGGGCGGGTCGGCCACGGGCTCGGCGAGGCGCTCGGTGGGCCCTGCGCCTGCTCGCCGGTGTCGGCCGGCTCGTGGAGGTGGGGAAACGCCCCGGTGGCGTCGTAGCAGTCGTGCGGGGTATCGCGGATGTCCCAAGCGCGTGCTCGGCGGTGCAGTCTCATGGTGGCGTCTTGGCGCGAGCCGGCGGCCGTGTTGCCCCGCCATCCCCGGGGGCGAGCGTGTCGGTAGCGCCCGGCGGCAGTCGCGTCCCGTCGGCGGTGCGCCGTTTGAGCTGGCGCCGTGGTGGGGGGCGAGCGCCCTTACTTGAGGCGTGGGAACCAACCGTGGTGTGGCCTGGCGGGGGGCAATCGCGTCGTCGCGGTGCGCGGTGCGCGGTGCTGGGGCCGTGGGTAAACGGGCTGGCGGTCACCGATCCGTGGCGCGCCGGTGTTGGAGAAGGGCCGTGCACGCGATGGGCGTGTTGTGCGGCTGGATCCCCGGCCTCACGACGACCGGTTCGACGCGTGGCTCGTCGTCTGCGACCGCGCTACGCGGCTGGGTCTTGGCGGTTGAGGGTGCGCGTGCGGAGGTCGACGGTGGGGTCTTCGGGGAGGAGGTCCTCGCGCAGGAACCGGCCGCCTTCGATTTGGTTGAAGGAGAGGACCTGGACGCGGTCCATGATGCGGTCGCCGTGGGCGGTGCGGATGGTGCGCGCGATCCAGGCGGCGCGGGTCTGGGTGGGGCACGCGAAGAGGACGGCTTTGGCCTCAGGGTCGGCGAGGAAGGCGTGAAGCTTGCCGAGGATGCGTTGGCGGCTGTAGTGGCCGAGGTCGACTTCGAGCATCACGGTCGTGCTGCCGGCTGGGTCGGGCGTGGACTGGTAGGTGGCGTCGGGGCGGTGCCGTCGGTCGCTGGTCACGTCCAGGAGGTGGTCGCAGGTGAGGGTTGCGCCGATGAGCTCGCCGATGCGGTTGACGGCGAGCTGGTGGGGGATGGAGGCGTCGTTGACCTCGGCGGTGATCGCCCGGCCGCGCAGCACGCTGCCGGCGAGCGACCGGCGACGCAGCGCGCTGACGGCCTTGGGGGTGAGGCCGTAGACGGTGACGTGGTCCTTGTCGCGGTCGTCGTGGTGCAGGAGCTCCCAGGGGACCTGCTCGATGGTGTTGCGGTGCAGGTAGCCGGCGTTGAACAGGACGCCGAGACGACGTCGCGCGGTGTCCAGCCCGGCCTGGTCCCAGTGGCGTTCGCGGAGGGTCCCGAGCGTCTCGGCGCGACGGTGCAGGAGGTCTTCCAGGAGGCGCATGTCGCGGGCGGTCAGTCGGACGACCTTGCCCTTTGGCCGCTCACCCACTGGCACGTTCCACGTCGACGACCACTGGCGGGTAGGCGGTGCGACCGCGGACCTGCCGGATCAGCGCCTTGCCGGCGGGAACCTCGGTCACGGCGGTCGGCGCGTACCGAGCTTCGGGTCGTGACTCGGTGCGGATCGATGGGAGGGGCACGGGCTCGAGTAGCGACCGGGGCGCGAGGGTCTGGGAGCGGTGGGTCACGTCGTGTTCGCCGAAGGCGCGGGACCAGTGCTCGGCGTCGAAGGGCAGGGAGCCGGGGGTGATGATCTGGGTGGAGGCGTTGGCCAGGAGCCGGTCGCGGTAGTCGATGTCGAAGTCCGTGATCGTCTGCGTGCTCATCACCGCCGCCCCGCCACGGGAGCGGGCCTGGCTGAGGAACGCGGTGAATCCGGGGGAGACGAAGTTGTGGAACTCGTCGAGCACCGCGACCTTGGTCACCTGCGGTTGGGAGGCCAGGACGGCTTGTTGGAACTGCGCGAGCGCGATCCGCCCGAGCGGCTGGGCGATGCCGGGGAAGCTGCCGGTCGGCAGGAGCATCGCGATCGACGCGCCGTCGCAGACGTCGCGCATCGCAAAGTCCGACCGCGAACACAACCGATCGAACGGGGGCGTGAGGAACACGGCCAGACGGTTCTCGAGGTTGGACAGCACCGCAGCGCGCTCCTTCGCCGGGAGGGCTGCCAGGGTCATGATCTGCTTAGCGACGAGCGTGAGCCGCTCACGAGCCAGCGCCGGGGAGTCCTGCGTCAACCGGGCCAACAGGGCGTTGGCGAGGGCTTCGAGCTCTCCGTCGGTGAACAAGACGTGGTGCAGTGCCGCGACGGTCGGGGTGCACGCGACGGGCATCAGCAGCTGCTCGTCGATGCTGGACTTCGGCGGCGACGGGCGCTCGATGAGCCTGTACAGCGCCTGCGGGGTCTGCGTATCGCGCGTCGGGAACCAGCGCAGCTGGTCCTCGCACACCGCGACGCCCATCTGCGTGATGAGGTACTCGACCTGCTCGGCGTCGAGGCCGTGCGCGATGAGGTCCCTGGTGATCTCCTCTTGGCTGCGTCCGACAGTCACGGGCATGGCGTGGCCGGTGTAGGCGATCGCCGGGGCGACGGCCCGGATAGCGAACGCCCCACGGACCTCGTAGTAGACGGGGTTGGGCAGGCTCGCCGCGGGGAACAGCGCGTCGGCGAAGCTCATCGCCGCAGCGATCGGCGAAGGTCCGGCGAGCGGGTTCCAGTGGGCCGAGGCCTCGGGGTCCTCTGGGCAGAAGACGTGATCGAACTGGACCGGGTTGGGGCCTTGGTCGATGCGGTCGCCCTTGCCGTCCAGGTACAGCACGCCGGTGTTCGCGCGCCGGATGTGCGCGCGCAGGATCGGCTCGATGAACCCGAACGACTTGCCTCGCCCCGTCGGCCCCGAGATCAGCACGTGCTGAAGAAAAGTCTCCCAGCCCAAGCTGTACGGGCGTGGCTTGGCCAGTCGCCAGTTGCCTCGGCGTGTGCCGATGATCACCCCGGTTGCGAGCGGGTCCTCGCGACCAGCGAGCCAGTCCTTCACGCGTGCGCGGGCGAGCAGCCCCGCGAGCGTCACGGCCGCGAGCACCGCGAGCGCCGCAGCGGCGAGGGCGGTGGGGCGTTGGCTGATGAGCCTCACGGCGAGCAGGAGCGCGAAGGCGGTGAGGGCGGTGGCCGCGAGCAGCGCGTCACGCCGGGTCTGCTCGGGGTTGGCGGCCGGCCTGCTCTGCGAGCTCACGCGTGTCCTTCGTGAGCAGTTGGGGGGTGGGAGGGGTTGGTGGCCGGGCGGTCGTTGGTAGCGCCCGCAGGGCGCTGGGGCAGCGGTGCTGCCGGGGCTGCGTGAGCAGCCGGGGACGGTGCGCAGCGACGTCCGGGAGGCCGTCCGGCCCTCTCGCCATCGAGGCGGGCGAGCGCAGCGAGAGGAACGCCGAAGGCGGGCCGTACCGACTCGCGTGAGCGAGACCGAGCGCCAAGCGCGAGGTGTCCGGCCAGGACACCTCGCTCGAAACCGCCGATTAGCAGGGAAGTTCCGCGATCAGCCCGTTCTGGTGGCGGTAGGGTTGCGGTAACCCGCCGGTAACCCACCGGTAGGGCAGCGGTAACTCGCGCGCGGGCACCTTCTCTGGGCTCAGGCATCGGGCCTCGAGAACGGTCCCGGGGTGAGATAGCGCCACAGGACGTCCAGCGCCGACTCGGTGATCGGGCCTGGCTTGCCGCCCGGCGGGACGCCGGCGTCGGCGAGGTCCTCGAGCTCGAGCTCGTCGCGCCAGGCACGCCATTGCGCGTACTGCAGGTCGTGGCCCAGGCAGTAGCCGTACGGGTCGACGGCCGGCTGGCCGCAGCCTGGGCGGCGGCAGTTCGGGACCGGGCTGGGGCGGGGCATGCGCCGTCCTTGGAGCGACGCCGCTCTGGTGTTGCCCTGGTCCAGTGCCAGGGCTTGCAACCGGGGCCGCCCGCTGCAGCGTTGCGGCCGGAGGTGCGACGACACCCCGGTCTCGTGCCGGCAGGCCTTGCGTCGGTGGTCACGTTTGTCCGCCAGATTGCCGAAGAGCACCGTGCATGTCTCGAGGACTGATCAGCCTGCGGTACGCCGCCACTTGTCAGACCTGCGGCCGCACGCTCGAGCCTGGCGAGCCGGCCCGGTGGGACTCGATCCGTGGACGAGCGACCTGCGCCGCCTGCCCAGAGATCACACCGGATGAGCCTGGGGTTGCGGGACGCGCGGGGGACAGCGCGCAGACGATGCGCGACCGGTCGCGTTCAGCGCGCAAGGACCGCGCTCGCGGACGCTGGGGCGCCGTTGGTGGACTGGTCGTCGAGCTCTCCGACGACACCGCCGGCGAACGCGCGTGGGCCAAAGGCGCCAAGGGCGAGCGGATCGTGGCTCGCCGACTCGAGAAGCTGCTGGCCGGTCACGCTGTCCTGCTCCTGCACGACCGTCGCATTGCGGGAACCCGCGCCAACATCGACCACCTGGCGATCGGGCCCGGTGGTGTCACCGTCATCGACGCCAAGCACCTCAAGGGAGCGGTGCGCCGCCAGTCCCGCGGCGGCCTCCTGAAGTCCCGTACGGAGCATCTTCTCATCGCAGGTCGCGATCGCACGAATCTGATCGACGGCATGCACCGCCAGCTCACCCACGTCCGCGCGGTAGCGGGGGAGAGCATCAACGTTCAGGGCCTGCTCTGCATCGTTGACGCGGAGGGTCTGCCGCTGCTCTCCACTGTCACCGTCAACCAGATCCCGGTTGTTGGCGCCCGCGGCGCCGCCAAGCTCGCCCGACGGCCGGGGCCTCTTACTGTGGGCCAAGTCGCGGCGCTGCGAGACCGATTGGCCGTCGCGTTTCCTGCCTACGTTGGCTGACGCGCGTCCGATCGCCCGGCGGCTGCACGCCCGGACACCCCGCGATCAGAGCCCGGGCGGGTGTCGTGCGATGAAACCGGCTCCGGATCGGGCGCTGTGCCAGCCGGGTCCGTGGCGGATGTTCTCTTGGCTGGTGCCCCAGTAGCGGTTGCCGATCTGCAGGTAGACGTGTTCGGCGTTGGTCCAGATGGTCACGTGTCGTCCTGGGCCGGGTTTGCCCCAGGAGGCGAGGAGGCCACTGGTCATGGTGGGGAGCTTGTAGCCGGCGCGTTGCAGGACGAGGGAGACGGAGCTCGAGCAGTCGAGGCCTTGGTCGGAGCTGCCATAGACCTTGCGCTCAGGGGCGGCGTGCCAGCAGTACTGGCCGCGGCTCGGGCGGGCGGGAGTGATGCCGTGGCCGCCGCCGTAGCAGTAGGGGATGCGCGCGCGGTCGAGCGCTTCAGCGGTCTGGATGATCGTGGCGAGCCGGTCACCACCGGCCGGCGGGAGCTGGTCGGTGATCGCGGTGTTGGTGCTGCGGTACTGCTCGGCGCGGTCGAGGATCTGGTTGACATACCAGGTGGCGTGGTTGTAGGCGAAGAGGGCGCGGCGGTAATCGGCGGGTGCGCCAGAGGCCTTGAGGTAATTGGCGGCGGAGGGGATGGCGTCGGCGGGGTCGTGGGGGAGTTTGCGGCCGTCCTGGTTGGCGTCCAGGCCGTAGCGGTCCCAGGTGTTGGGGTGCGGGGGGCTGATCCAGAACTGCATGGGGCCGCCGCAGCAGCCGTGGCTGTTGACGCCGGACTTCACGCCGGGGAGGGGGCTGCGGCCGTGATCGGTCTCGATCGACCCGACGGCGGCCAGAACGGCCCAATCCAGGCGGTAGTCGCGGCCGGCCTGCTGATAGAGGGCGAGGTAGTCGGGCGGGATGTCGGTGCGGGCGAACTCGCTGATGCCGGACGCGGTGTCGGGCGCTGAGCTCTCGGCCTGCTCGGGGGCGCCGAGCACGGTGACGACGAGCAGCAGGAGCACGAACGCCGGAAGTGCGGTGAGCGCGACTGCTGCCAGCGTCCACAGCCGTGATGGTCGGCTGGTCATGCGACGGCGATCACGCGGCAGCCGTGCCGGCAGAGCAGCAGCAGCGTGACCGGCTCCGGCCGGTCGTCTCGCCGCACGATGGCGAGCACCCGGCGCACACGACCGACCGGTGCTTGCTCGCGCAGCGCGGCGACGCGGGCCCGCCCGGGACCGGCGTGCGGCCGGGGTGGTCGTGCGGAGAGGTCGCGCGCGAGGGTGTCGGCGAAGGTGTGGGGCGGGAGCGGCCGGCGGTCCGCGGTCTCCGCAGCGAGGAGCCAGCGCAGTGCGCGCCGGGCGGTCATGAGCGGTGACGACGATCGCGTAGGGGGCGCGTCGTGGTCGGTGGGCGCGGCGACCGCCGCGACGACGACCGGACGCCCGTCGATGCCGGGCTCCGGTTGCTCGCGATCGGGCACCGCGGCGAGGCCCAGGACGATGAGCGTTGGGAGCGCGGCGGTGGCGAAGCGCGCGGAGCTGTTCATCGGTGGTGTTCGGGGGCGGGGTTGCGGCGGGCTTGGCGTGCGTGGTCGGTGTTCTCGCGCAGCTCCTTGGGGTCGACGTGGCTTCGTGCGTCGCGTCGCGCTCCGCGCGTCAGTTGCGTGGGTGGCTGCTCGGGGCTGGGGACGGCGGCGAGGAGCGCGCGGTCGCGGTCGAGTTGCTCGACGAGGTGACGGTCGACGTCGCGTCGCTGGTCGGGGGTGAGCGCGGCGAGCTTGCGTTCGGGGAGGCCGGGCTGCCAGGTTGCCTGCCGCCAGGCGTGCCGTTCGTCGGTGGCAGGATGAACGGCGTCGGCGCGGAGCTCTTCGATCTGCAGGTCGAGCTGGCGGGTGGTGTAGCGCTCGCCGGTCTCGACGTGGGAGCGGTCGGCGGTCTCGATGAACTTCCGGGCGACGCCCTCCTTAGCACGCGGCAGCAGGCGCGGCTCGAGCGCTTTGCGCTGGGAGATCAGCTTCGCGCGCTCGTTGCGTGCCTCCCGGCGTCGCTGCTGCGCTTCGCCGCGTTCTTCGGGGGTGCGGGCGCGGCGTTCGGCGTTCTCGGCCTGGTCGATCGTGCGGTCCAGGGTGCTGATGCGTCGGGTGAGTCCCTGGGTCTTCTCCTTGGCGTCGTCGTGCTGCTCGAGCTGGGTGTGGAGACTCTCGTAGCGGTGGTCGAGCCGGTCGCGGGCACGCGTGCGCAGCTCGCTGGTGGCGGTGCTGCGCAGCCCGTGGTCGCCGTCTTGGCGGCGGTTGGCCTGGGCTCTGCGTGCTGTGCTGGCGGCGGCGGCGAGGCCTGTGGCGGGCCCGGCGACGGTGGTGGCGGCGGCGGCGGTGAGGGCGCTGGTGATTGGGCCGGTGATGGGGGCGGCGTGGTAGGCGCGGGTGAGGCTGCTGTGCTGGTCGCGTTGGGGGCCGAGGGAGAGCCAGCCGAGGAGCTCGTCGCGTTTGAGTAGGACGCCCCACCAGAAGACGGCGCTGACGAGCCAGACGGCGAGCCAGGGGAGGTCGCCGTCGAGGCTGGCGATGATCGTGTTGATCGCCAGCACGATCGCCAGCAGCAGCGCGTAGATCGCTTTGGCGACGGTGGCGGCGAGGAGCTTCTTGGCCCAGCCGGTGAAGAGCCGGCGTCCGTGTTCGCCGAACGCGGGGGCGAGCAGCATGACCGGGGCGGCGAGCAGGAGGACGAGGGTGAGGAGTCCTTGGAGCAGGACGCGCAGGGAGAGCCAGCCGAGCAGCAGGATGCAGCCGGCCATTCCGAGGCCGATCAGGCAGAACAGCCCGACGCGCACGACCGTCTTGCCCTTGCCCTGGATCTCCACGCGTTCGCTGTCGGCCTTGTTGGGCTTGTAGCCGGCGAGCTGGTCGCGGATGTCGTCGTGGTCGGCCTGCAGGATGTCCGTCCCCGGGATGCTGACCCCGAGGACGTCGGGGGTGTTCGTCCACGGCTCGGAGTCGGGGTCGTCGAGGATTTGCCATTCGGCGTTGCGCTCGCGCGTGTCGGGGTCGTAGCGCAGCCACCGCTCAGCGCGTGTCATGCGATCTCCGGGGGCGGTACTCGTGCACCAGGTGACGTCGGCGAAGTTCATCGCACACCAGGGCCGCAGGACGACGGCGTCGAAGATCTGCCGCGAGGAGCCGGCAATCGTGCGGGACGGGTTGGTGAGGGTGCCGTCGGCGGCACCGGAGAGAAACCCGAGCGAGACGTCGTTGGCGCCCCGGGAGAGTGCGCCGATGGTCTCTGCGGGGCGAGCGATGACGAAGAGCGCGCCGGCCATCATTACGCTGGCGGCGGCCAGGCCGGCGGCGGTCTCGATGGTGCGGCGCTGCACGATCCCCCGCCACAGACCCCACAGGCCCATGAGCGTGATCGCGGCCAGCAGCCACGGCTGCCCGAGCGTCCGGTCGTGAAGGCGTTCGAGGGCTTGGCGGGTGGGGCGCATCGCCTCGCCGAGGAGGTTCAGCGAGAACGCCCACTGAAACGCCAACAGGACGCCCTTCAGCGCGTAGAGCAGCGTGAGCCACGCCATCGCCAGCAGCCACTGCACGGCGGCGAGGAGGTTGGAGGTGGGGTCTTTGGTGATGCCGGTGTCGATGTGCCAGTCGAAGCGGTAGCGATCGAGGGGGTAGGAGTGCTCGATCGCCCCGGTCGCTTCGCAGTCCGACCGCGCTTGGGCGTCGAGGCCGGCGTGTCCGCAGAGCGGGCTGTCGCCGCCGAGTGTGCGCAGCGGGTCCGCTGCGACCGCCGTCGCAGGCGCGCAGAGCAGCAGGCCTGCGACTGCGGCGAGCAGCGCGAGGGTGCGGGTCACGCGTGGGCCTCGGGCGGGGTGGTGTCCAGGGCGGCGAGCAGCGCGGAATCACCCGGGTCGACTTGCACCGCGGCGACGCGGCCATGGAGGTCGCGCATAAGGCAGGCGCCCCGGCGAAAGGCCAGCAGTCGGCCGCGCTGCTGCTCGTCGTTGGGGTCCAGGCGCAGCAGCTGCAGGGCGGCGACGGCTTCCTTCTCGGATTCCATGCCGAAGACCAGGCGGGTGCCGATGAGGTTGTCCAGCTCCTCGGCGTCTGAGATGAGGTGAGTGACGAGGAACGGGGTGGCGTTCTCGGAGCGGCCCCAGCGGTTGAGATGCTCGATCAGCCGCCGGCCGGCGGCGTCGGAGAGCAGGAACCAAGCCTCGTCAAAGCCGAGCGCCTTGTGACGGGAGCGGTCGGTGCCCATCAGGTTCATGGCGTAGGCGGCCAGCAGCCGCAGCACGGCCTGCCCGATCCGCTCCTCCTCGGAGAGCTCCGTACGCGGCGTCCCCGGCAGGGGACGGGGGAGGTTGCGGATCCGCAAGCTCGTCACCTGCCGGGTGCCGGCGGGGTCGGCGATCACGGTGTCATCGGCGAACCCCAGCTGCGCCAGCCCGGTGTCGGCGTAGACCTCGAGCACCGTCGCGACACGTGGCGCCTGGTCCTCGCCCGCCCGCAGCTGGCCGATGACGCTCTGGCAGTGGTGCGGCGCGGGGCCGGCGCAGACGGCCTTGACCGCGCGGCGGATCTCGGCCTGCCACTCCGGCGGCACCGGCTGGGGCAGGATGTCGATCAGGAACGAGACAGCGAGGTCCTCGGCCGTGCCCGGGGGCGCGATGCGCAGGGGGTCCAGGAGGCCGCGGTGTTCGGCGCCGGCGGTGAGCTCGATCTGCTCGACGTGCCCGGCCATACCGGGGAGGTCGTGGAGGCGGTGGTCGCCCTTGGGGTCGATGTCCACCACGCGGGCGCCTTGCAGGAACGCCTGGTGCAGCAGCAGCTGCAGCGCCACGGTCTTGCCGGAGCCCAGTGTCCCGGCCAGCAGTGTGGCGGGCGGCCGACTCGTGCGGCTCGCCTCGCCGGGATCGTGCAGAACGGGTTGCCCGGTGCTGGTGAGCGTGTGACCGATGTAGGCGCCCGTGTCGGAGCCGACGTGGGTCGTGGCGGTGGGGACCATCGCGCCGAGCTGCTCGACCAGCAGGTAGTCGGCGTAGTCACCAATCTGCGTTCCGAGGCCGGGGAAGTGCTCGAGGAACAGGCGGTGCTGATCCCCGAGCGGACGGTGCAGCGAGACGGGGGCGTACGCGGTACGCAACTGGGCGACGCGCTCCTCCAGCAGTTCCGCGGTGGGGGCGCCGACGGCGAGGCTGATCGACGCATGGAGCAGCGGCGGCCGCGCGTCGCTGGAGAGGTAGTCCTCCAGGGCGCGGGCGGCGTGGGGGCGGCGGGCGCCGTCGGCGGTGGCACCGTGGGCGCCCTGGGTCTCCTCCCCGTAGATGTTGTCGGCGTCCACGACCTTGCGCCGCACCAGCGCCGCCGCCCGGTCATTGGGCATGTGGCGCAGGCAGACGGTGGCGTCGACGCCGAATCCGAGGTGCTCCATCGGCGCGAACAGCAACTCCGCGCCAGCCCCAGGGAAAGTGACGGACGTCGGGAGCGCACCGAGCGCGAGGTGGGCCTGGTGGCTGTCGCCGTGCTCGGTCTCGACGCGCAGTGCGCGGCCGCCGGTGGTGATGGGGTGATTGGCCCAGCGGACGATGTCCGCGGACAGCGGGCGGTAGCGGAGCTCGTCACCGTCAGCCAGGACGAGCGCCTGGGGTCGGTGGTGCAGGTCGAGGTCGGGTTCCGACAGGCCGCGGGTGAACGCCCGGTGGATCAGCCACTGCAGGTCCAGCGTGCTCGCTCGGGTGCAGGGCAGGTGCTCGCCGATGCGGGCGTGGATCGCCTGCTCGGCGGTGGCGAACTCCCGCAGCCGGCGCTCCGGGAGGCCCGCGGGATCCTCCCACCCGACCGCATCCCGCAGCGCGCCGGCCAGGGAGCTGCGCCTGGCGGCGGGGAGGCGGGCAGCGAGCCAGACCTCGGGTCGCAGAATCTCCCGCTCCTCCAGCAGCGCCCGGTGGGCGGCGAGGTGCGCCGCCCACGCGTGTGGGTGCCCGTGCCGCGGGTCGAGCCGGCCGAGTGCGCGCTGCTCGTACTCCGCCGGCGACCAGGCGCGGGTGACGCGGTGCAGCGTGAGGTCGGTCTGCAGCGCATGGGTGAGCCTGGCCAGCGCGGCGAGCAGCGCGACCTTCTTTCCGGTGCTGAGACCCTCGTAGCTCGTGGACTCCAAGCGGTAGAGCGCCCAGGCGTCGCTCAGCCGACGGGGGAACACGAGGTTCCCGGTCGCGAACACGGCGGGCGGCTTCATCGCGAACCCCTGACGAGCAACCGTTGACCCTCGGCGAGCTGCAGCACGCGGGGTCCCCGCAGCGCCCCGCCCCCTGTCGGTGTCAGTAGGAGGGTCTTCCCGTGCGCTCGCGCGCGCGCGGCGCGCGCGAGGCGGACCGTCGCGGGCCCGACGATCACCGCGTTTGGATAGCCGGCGCGCTCGGGGCCCTGTGCGAGCAGAGTCGCGTCCGTGATGTGGTCCACGCCTGCGCGGGCTGGCCGGTTGGCTGCGGTGGGCCACGGGGTGACCGTGGCGGCGAGGCGCGCGAGGAGGTGGCGGTGGGCGGGGCGTCCGTCGATCCGCAAGCGCGCCAGGAGCGACGCGCAGCCACCAGGGATCAGCACGTACGCGACCGGCGCAGGCATCGCACCGATCACCGCACCCACACCAGGGAGCCGCCCCAGCGCGATGACCGCCAAGAGGACGATGGTGGCGTGGCCGATGGCGACGATCGGGACGCCGTGGGGGAACGGCAGCCGCCAGCGGTCGATGCGATGCAGCCGCCGCTCGAGACGAAACACGAGATGGAAGGAACGGATCTCCATCCCACCCCCCGCTGGGGTGCTCGGGGGCATCGCGGTCACCGGCCGGTGTCGGCGAACCGATAGAGGCTCTCGATGAAGTCCGCCATCACCGGACCGGCGAGCACGAACCCACCGACCAGGACTGCCATGGCGGCGAACACGAGGCCGCCGGCCAGGTCACGGCGGCCGAGGTGGCTGACGGCGATGATCGCGGTGGCGCCGCCGAACAGCCAGGTAGCCCACTCCTTCAACAGGCCGCCGAGATTCTTGCCCACATCACGAGCGGAGCCAGCAGCGAGCGCGGAGTCGACGTTTGTCGCGAGCACGACCGAGTACAACGCGAACGCGAGCAGCAGCAGGGCGGCGACCGCGCGAGCGAGCTGCGCCGTCCGGGTACGGATACGGGTGGGGGAGGTGCGGTGCTTCATCGGGATGCTCCGTGGGTTGGTGGTGTTGATGGGTCGAGGCCAGCGACGAACCAGCGGCCGTCGCGACGCACGGTCAGGTGAAGCCGCAGCCGCATCCGCGTACGGTCAGGCAGCTCCGCCTCGATGAGCGCGGCGACGACGCGACCGGGCGTGTGCCAGGCGAGCTCCTCGACCGCGATGAGCTGCGCGCTGCGCTCGGGGGTGATGACGCGGGCGCCGGGGGCGAGGTCAGCCTGCAGGTCCCCGGCACGCCCGGCGAGGTAATTGCGCACCGCCCGCTCCACTACCCGCTCAAGCTCACGGTCCTCGACCGGCGCGCTCCACGAGCTCGCCCGCGCATCGGCAGCGCGTGTTGCGAGAGCGGTGAGGGCCGGGTAGTCGATAACCGCCATCGCCTGGCCTGCGGAGCGGATGGGGATTGCGAGCGTGGTCCGGGTGCCGTCGTCTAGGCCTGCGGCGACGCTGACCACCCACGTTCCTTGCGCTGCCGCCCGCGGCGCAGCCGCGACCGTCCACGCAACGCGCTGACCGGCACCCGGGGTCGGCGTGAGCCCGGCGTCCGGGTCCAGACCATCGGCGAGGTAGCCGGACAGGCGCTGCTCCCGCCGGCCGACGTCGTCGCGGTCCCAGCTCAAGTACTCACGCACGAACGCCTCCGCGAACGGACCGACCGCAGCAGGAACGACCCGGGCCGCAGCGACCGGCGCCTTGGTCGGTGCTGGCGGCGCGATCGCGCCGCGCAGACCGGCAAGCGCGAGCAGACCGGCCGCGCTGAGCACTGCGATGCGAGGCGCCCGCGCAGCAACGCGCGCGACCAACAGGGAGCGGGTTTCAGCGGGCACCGAGCACGAACTCCATGTCGGATGGCGCCCGGGTCGCGACCGGACTGGGCGCCAACACGCACGTGAGCACGGCAGCGAGCACGCCGATTGCGGCCGGGGCGACGGCTTGCCGGCACGGAGCCGCTTCCACCGTCGGGGCGGGCTGGTCGTAGTCCTTGTCTGCCCCCGGTTCGCTCTGGGGCTGGGGGAGCTCTCGGGTGGCGTCGTAGACGTCGCCGAGCTCGTCGCTGAGGTTCCAGCCGGGGGATCGGGAGAAGCGGGACATGCCAGCTCCTTGGAGCAACCGCCCGGCAGTGTTGCCCGCGGCTACCCCTGCAGTGCCGCGCGCGCCTTGACGAGATGCCGCTCGACCTGGCGGGAAGACAAACCCCACCTCCTGTCGGCTCCTCGTAGGCCGGTCCGGCGATCACGCGCGAGAAGGTGTAGCGCTGCTCGGGCCGAAGGACACCGACAGCACGCAGCGCCTCACGCGCATCGAGCTCGACCTGCAAGTCCCGTCCGACGACCGTTGGGCGAGCGTCGCGAATCGCTGCTGAACGCTCAGCGGCAGATCGAGCGAAAGGCACGCCCTTCACGACACGTCAACGCTGACGCCTCGCGGACCGCAGTGATCCGCAGCTAACCGAAGACGTGGTCGCGGTCGGGCTGACACCGCAGCAAACTGGATCCACGCGTACCGGCAGGCATCCTCGGCTACCGCGTCCGACGCAGCCACCGCCCGGCGAACCGAACGGACGAGCGGCACGGCGTGCTGATAAAGGCTGGTCTCGTCTCCGCGCAGCACGCCGCTCGAGATGACGTCCAGACCGAGCTTAGATGTGCCACCAGCCGATCTAAGCGGCACAGGCGTCCTAGCCCGCTCAAGCAACTGGTTCGCCCCGCGTGTCCGCGTCAGATAACGAGATAGCGCATGCGATCGTTGGGCGTGATCGCTTGGAGCAAGGCATAAATCGCGTTCCCGTAGCCTGCCGCGTCCGCGAGCGCCACTTTCCTACGGACCGGGTCTGTGAAGTGGTCCCGAGTGATGGCCTCGTCCCGTTGGGTGAGATCTAGGAACTTGGCATATCGCTCTTGGAGGTCGTCGATGAGCCCGCCTGCGCCTGACAAGCCCCGCAGCGCTTCGAAGCGATCGGCGGGCGTGTCGTGGCACAGAGCGAGCACCTGCTCCGGACTAACGGGGACGGGCGCCGAGCTCAAGTGGGCGATCATGGAGAAACAGGTCGCCAACCGGCTTACCTTCAGCTTGTAGTTCTTCAGGGCGCTGTCGGCCTTCTTCGCCTCGAGCTCATCTCCGGTTAGCACACCGAGCTTCAGCCGGTGATGCTCGTAGTTCAGCGTCAACGTCCTCCAGAACCGAAGGATGTCGTTGAGCAGAAACACGGGGAGGAATGAGTCGCGCTTGTCGTCGTAGTCCCGGAAGTAGAAGCTGATGATCCTGGCGAGCAGCGATTCGTACGTGGCGTCGTTCAGCAGCGGGCGACTCTCGAGCAAGAGCAACATCCGAGCCGTGAATGCGTTCAGCGAGTCGTCCTGCGGGCTTCCGAGGACCTTCTCCATCTGGGCGACGTACTGGACCTCGAGGTAGCGCCCTCCGCCCGTGAAAGCCGGGAAGTCGAGATCCGCCGCCGCGTCGATGAGCGCCGCCGACAGCTTGATGAACGTGGTGTAAGGGAACGATCCCTCCTCCTCTGAGCGCTCATGGAGGAAGAAAACGTCGATGTCCGACCCCGACCACGCTTCCAGACGACCGTAAGAGCCGGTTACGTACACGCTCAGCGGGTGCCCCGCCAGCAAGCCTTCAGCGGGCTCCAACTGGCTTCGCAACAGCGCCAGGCGCTCGACGGAGTGGAGTTCCCCCGTTCCGGTGGACAGGGTTTGGTTAGGCGACTTGTTCCTCTTGTGAGAGGGGGAGATTGATCTTCTCGTACTGCGCTGGGGAGAGTTGGCCGAGGGTGCTGTGGCGGCGCTGGCGGTTGTAGAAGACCT
>JBBSJQ010000015.1:0-126328 GCA_038257095.1 Solirubrobacterales bacterium | reverse complement strand
CCGACCACCCCTTCACCGCCCTCACCTCGATCCATCCGGATCAAGCGAGCGTCGGCAACACCCCGGACGCCTCCGCCAACCACCCGAGGGGGTCAGATTTCAACCGGCGAAGAGGGGTCAGTCTTCACCCGGCGCCGACACTAGGATCCCGCTCGCTCGACCCTATGAGGCGGTCGGCCCGGAGGGTTGACCGCCGAAGCTGGTGGCCGGACGCTCCTCGCGGGGGTTTGTCTGGCCGGAGAACGGCTCCGGCTGACCCCAAGAAGATGAGGAGGTACCCCCAGTGTGTACGCGCACGCCTCCGCCGAGGCACCAGCCCCGTGCCGGCGGGCAAAGGAGAATGGTCGGTGCCTTCGCGACGCGCGACGTCCTGCGACTCATCGTCGCGGCGTCGCCCGCCGGACTCGCGGTTATCCTCGGATTTCGGACCGACGCGGGGGCGAGGCGCCTACCCTGAGGAGGTCGCGACGCCGCTCCCCGGTGCGTTGAGCAGCGCGGCCAGCGGCGTCTGGAGATCGGCCAACGCGGAGCGGTCCGGCGAGAGGCCCTCGGTGATGGCGCGCTTGCTGAACATGAACTCCTGCGCTCGGTTGACGCAGTCTGCGGCGATCAGGGTCTCGCCCGCGAAGTAGAAACAGGCGAAGTCGCGGCCGGTCGTCGGGTCGCCGCGCAGGACGATGTCGTCGTAGCCGGTGCTGAGTCCGGCGATCTGGAGCTTGAGGTCGTACTGGTCCGACCAGAACCACGGAAGGGCGGAGATCGCCTTCTCCTTGCCGCAGATCGTCGCGGCGACGCACTTGGCGTGCTCGACCGCATTGGACACGCTCTCCAGGCGCAGGCGGCGGTCGTACCGCGCGTCGGGGTAGCCGGCGCAGTCCCCGGCGGCGAAGATGTGCGGGTCCTCCGTGCGCCCGTGCGCGTCGACGACGATGCCGTCGTCGACCGCCAGCCCGGCGTCCTGCGCCAGCTCGACGTTGGGCAGGACGCCGACGCCGACGATGACGAGCCCGGCCGCGACGGTGTCCCCGTCGGCGAGCCGGACACCGCTGACCCGGCCCTCACCCTCGATGGCGGCGACGCCGACCCCGAGGCGGAGGTCGACGCCCTCCTCCCGGTGGACGCGGTCGTAGAACGCGGAGACCTCGGGAGCCGTGACGCGCCCCAGGACGCGGTCGGCCGCCTCGAGGACGGTCACCTCCACGCCCAGCTTCCGCAGCGAGGCCGCCGCCTCCATACCGATGTACCCGGCTCCGACGATGACCGCTCGGCCGGCGGTGGCGAGTCTGTCCTGGATGGCCTCGATGTCGGCAGCGTCACGCAGGTAGTGGACGCCGTCGATGTCCATTCCGGGGATGCTCAGCGGACGCGGGCGAGCTCCCACGCAGAGCACCAGCTTGTCGTAGCCCAGCGTGCCCCCGTCGTCTAGGCCCACGGTCCGCGCCTCGCGGCTGATCCCGGTGACGCGGGCCTGTCGGAAGACCACCTGCTCCTTCTCGTAGTAGCCCGGCTTGCGGATGAGCAGATCCTCGAGTGTGGTCGTCCCGGCGAGGAACGTCTTGGACAGCGGCGGGCGCTGGTAGGGCAGCGACGGCTCGTCACCGATCAGCAGGATCTCGCCTGCCCAGCCGTTCTGGCGCAGACTCGCGCACAGCTGCGCGCCCGCGTGGCTGGCTCCGACGATCACCACCCGCATCCGGTTCGTCTCCATCGTTGCTCCCCGCCTGCCGCCGTTCGCCCGGGTTTAGCCGGCCGACTTGGGCGTGAGCTGGACCATCATCCGGTCGTAGCCCTTGACGAAGTTCGACTGCACGTATTCGGGTTCGCCGATCACGTCGATCCGGTCGAAGCGCACGAGGAGCTCCTCCCACAGGATCCGCAGCTGCATCTCGGCCAGCCGGTTGCCCATGCAGCGGTGCACGCCGAACCCGAACGACATGTGGTTGCGCGCGTTCGGGCGGTCGATGATGAAGGCGTCCGGGTCCTCGAACTTCCGCTCGTCGCGGTTGCCCGAGGCGTACCACATGACGACCTGGTCGCCCTTGCGGATGAACTGACCGCCGAAGTGGACGTCCTGCTTGGCGACCCGCCGCATGTACGCGAGCGGCGTCTGCCAGCGGATGATCTCCGACACCATGTTCGGAATCACCGACGGGTCGGCCTTCAGCTTCTCGAACTGGTCGGGGAACTGGTTCAGCGCATAGACGCCCCCCGACATCGAGTTGCGGGTCGTGTCGTTGCCCCCGACGATCAGGAGCGTCAGGTTGCCGAGGAACTCCATCGGCTTCTTGATCAGGTCCTTCGTGTCCTCCGAGGTCTGCATCAGCGTGATCAGGTCGAACCCGTCGGGCTCGCCGGCGGCTGCTCGGCGCGCCGCCTTGTCGTGCCACAGCGCGACGAAGCTGCGCGCCAGCTCCTCCGCGGCGGCGAACATCTCGTCCTGGTGGGTCGTGCCGCCAGTGCCCTCCGCAGTCCCGCTGATGGTGTCCGACCAGTAGGTGAGCTTGTGGCGCTCCTCGTAGGGGAAGTCGAGGAGCGTCGCGAGCATCCGGCCGGTGATCTCCTTGGAGACGCGCTCGACCCAGTCGAACGGCGCGTCGGTCGGCAGACCGTCGAGCACCTCCTGGACGCGCTCACGGATGAGGCCCTCCATCTCCTTGAGGTTGCGCGGTGCGACGACGCCCTGAACCGCCTTGCGCTGCACGTCGTGCTTCGGCGGGTCCATCGCGATGAACATCTCGATCTCCAGCGGCGGCTGCCCGAGCACGATGTACGGCTCGGCCGAGAAGACCTTCGGGTTGGAGTCGACGGCCTGGATGTCCTCGTAGCGCGTGATCGACCAGAACGGACCGAACGGGCTGTCGGCGAGGTAGTGGACCGGGGCCTCCTCACGCAGCCGCGCGAAGTATGGGTACCACTTGCCCTGACGGTTCATGAACGGGTTGCTGACGTCGATCTCCGTCAGCGGCACGTTGGCCGGGTCCGGGATCGGCTGCTCGGTGAAGACGAGTGGCTTGTCGAAGCCGGCCCTGCGCTTGGCCAGCTTCACGAGATGTGCAGCCCGGACCTGCCGATCGACCGGCACGGTCGACTGCACCTTGTCGGTCACCTTGGCCATGGCCCGGTCGAGGACGCTGTCGGTCGTCGTCATGGGTCTCTGCTTCCGCCTGTCGTCGTCGAGATTTCGGTCTACATCTGGAATTCTGGAAGACGGACCGTGAGGCCGTCGAGCTCTTGGCTTGCCTCCAGCTGACACGCGAGGCGTGAGTTCGGCGCGCACTCCGGGGACATCTCGACCATCGCGCTCTCCTCGGCCGACCGGGTCCCCGTCCTGGCGATCCACTCGTCGTCGACGATGACGTGGCACGTCCCGCACGACGCCTCGCCGCCGCAGTCGCCGTCGATCCCAGGGATGCCGTTACCCGTCGCGAGCTCCATGAGCGACTCGCCGTCGACGAGCTCGACATCGTGCGCGGTGCCGTCGTATTCAACGAACGTGATGGTTCCCATCGTCTTCCCTTTCTGGAGGTCACGAGGAGACGGCCGTCGTGCGGCGAGGCGCCGTCGACCGTCCACAGCACGACCATACGCCGGTACTTTACATGATGTCAAGTCGACTCGTCTATTCCTGGGGTGTACCGTAGCCGCATGGCCCTCCTGTCTCGTCGCTCCGAAAGCTCCGATACCCGGCGCGCGACCGAGCAGGCCCTCATCGAGGCGACCCTGGCCTCCCTCGCCGAGGGCGCCGCGTACGCGGACCTGACGATCGACCAGATCGTCAAGCGCGCCGGCCTCTCGCGTCCGACGTTCTACTCGTACTTCCGCGACAAGCGAGCGCTCGTGCTGCACCTCGGCGTCGCGTTCGAAGAAGACCTCGCCGGCGTCGCGGAGCCGTGGCTCGACAACGCCGCCGGTGACGTCCGCGACACCCTCCGAGGCGTCCTGGAGGTCTTCCAACGACACGCCGCCACTCTCGGCGCCCTCGTCGAGGCATCCACCTATGACGTGGAGGTCGCAGAGTTCTGGCGCGCGTTCCACCAGCGCTTTCGCCCCGGAGCCGAGGCGCGGGTGCGCGCAGGCACGCCGGACCTCGACGACGAGTCGATCCGCGCCCGCGCCTACACGCTCGTCTACATGACGGAGAGCTCGATCACCGCGCATGTCCTTCGCCCGTCGATCGAGGAAGACGCGCTCGTCGCCCAGCTCGCCTTCGTCTGGGACGCCGCCACCGGCGGCTGAGGATCGCTCCACCCTTCCGCTGTTCATCGGCAGTTGCTGCGCTCGAGCGCAAGGAGCATGTCCGGTCGCGATCGAGGAGCGCCAGACGGTGCGTCGACATCTCCTCTTACACTCTGTCAGGCTATATGTCTGGCGGACCTGACGCCCGTTCCGAAGCAAGGAGATTCCGTGCGACACCCCGGACACCAGCCCGTCTCACCTCGCGCGCAAGCTCGGACGTCCGCATGACCGGCGCAGTGCCCTCGGTCGCAAATCGCTTCACGCATGTCCGGGCCGGCCACTGTGCGTCGGGAAGCCTGCGCGACGTTCTCGCCTTCCATGAGCTCGACTACGGCCGCGGTCCCCTGTCGGAGGGGATGTGCTTCGGACTGGGGAGTGGTCTGGGCTTCATGTACGCGCCGGTCCCGCAGGGGACGCCGCCGATCTACATCGTGGGCAGGACCGAGGCGCTCGAGGAGAGCTTTGCCCTGAACCTCGACGTCCCGCTCTCGATCAGAGACACCGACGACGCCGCGACCGGGCTGCGCTGGGTCCGCGAGGAGCTCGAGCGCGGCCGCCCGCCGATCGTGTGGTCGGACATCGCCGAGCTCGAGTACCTGCGGGTACGCATGTCCAACACCCGACACGCGATCGTCGTCGTGGAGGTCGACGAGGAGGCCGGTGTCGCGCTCCTGGCCGACAACGACCGGGACGGGCTGCAGCCGTGCTCGCTGGGATCCCTCGCATGCGCGCGCTCCTCCGGTGGCTTCCCCGGTCCCAACCTCCACCGCACCTTCGTCTACGACTGGCCGGACCGGCTCGGCGATCCCGCCGCGGCGATCGCGCGCTCGATCCGTGGGAGCATCGCGAACATGCGCGAGGGCGGGGCTCGGCTCGGCGGCATGGAGGCCCCGGCAGGACTCGAGGGCGTGGACCGGTTCGCCGAGGATTACGCGCAGTGGCCGCAGACCTTCGGCGAGGACCTTCCCGCCATCCTGTCCGCGCTGTCGATCTTCATCGTCAAGGCCGGGACCGGGGGCGCGCTGTTCCGCTCCCTATACGCCGAGTTCCTGTCGGACTCCGCGATCCTGCTCGAAGACCCCACCCTGGCCGATACGGCCCGCACGGCGGACGGGCTCGCCGAAGGCTGGCGGTCACTGGCGGCCGCCGCACGGTCCGGTGACCACGAGACAGGGGTGGAAGTCCTCGCCGGTGTCGTGGCGGCCGAGCGCCGGCTCACCGAGGAACTGGAGCGCTGGATCGCCCGCTGACCTCGATCGTCACGCGCCGGCGGTGATCTCCGGCAGCACGGAGCGCCACAGACGCACCAGGGCGGCGAGGATGTCCTCGTCCTCGACCTGCGGCGCGTCGAGATGCTCGGCCAGCGACCGCTGTGTCATCCAGACCAGCGCGAAGGCGTCCGCACGAATGGCGCCGGCCGGACGATCCGGAGTGAGTTCGCTGGCGCGCTCGACCACGGCCTCGATGAACCGGGCGTGGAACTCCCGCCAGAAGACGGCGACCTCGGGGTCGTAGGTGGAAGCCTCGACGATCGCCCTGAGCGTGGAGTGGTCACCGCGGAACGCCTCGAGCACACCGCGCAGCGTCGAGTGCAGATCGTCGTCCCGCAGCTCGAGCCAGGCATCGGCAGCGACGTGCGTGCGCCGTTCGAAGCGGGCCCCCAGAGCGAGCATCAGGTCGCGCTTGTCCACGAAGTACGCGTAGAAGGTCGGCCTCGAGATCGAGGCCTCCGCCGCGATCGCGGCGACGCTGACCTCGGCGTAGGAGACCCCTCGCCCCAGCAGCTGCACGGTCGCCTCGAGGATCGAGTCCCGGTTGACCGCAGCGGTCTGACCGCTCGCTGGACGCTTGGAGAGCACGCTCATCGCCGGGGACGATACACGACGTCAACCACGGACTTTTCACTTGTCCTGACGCTCATCTTGACATACTGTAAAGTACTTGGTTAGGCTCGCTGTCGTCCTGAAGTCGCGAGTCGAGGAGAGCCGCCCCGCATGTCTACGTCATCGCCGGATCTGAAGAACGTCCGGGTCGCCGATCCGGAGCACTGGCGCGAGGGCGCGCCGCTGGAGCTGTTCAAGCAGCTGCGCGGCACGTGTCCCGTGCACTGGAGCTCGGGCATGACGAGCTTTCCGGACGAGCCCGGGTTCTGGTCGGTGACCAACCAGGAGCTCGTCCACGAGGTCAGCCGCAACTGGCAGCTCTACTCCTCCGAGCTCGGTGGCATGGTCGGGATGCCCTGGGTGCAGCTCGAGGTCCAGAACGGGATGTTCATCGGAATGGACCCGCCCAAGCACGGCCGGCTCAAGTCGCTCTTCCAGCGCGGCTTCACGCCCAAGCGGATCGCCGAGCACGAGGACGCGATCCGCGCGATCGCCCGCCAGGCCCTCGACAGGCTTGACGGCCGCGAGGAGATCGACGTCGTCACCGACTACGCACAGCCGGTCGTCTCTCGGGTCATCGGCAGCTTCATGGGCATCGCCCCGGAGGACGACGCGATGTGGGCGGAGCTGATGAACCGGCTGGTCGGCGGCGACGACGCCGAGATGAATCCCGAGGGACCGCAGGACGTCATCGAGACGGTCATCCCGATGATCGTCCAGCGCTGCCAGGTGCTCATCGACGAGCGGCGCGAGAACCCGACCGACGATCTCATGAGCATCCTGGTCAACGCGGAGGTCGACGGCGACAAGCTCAGCGACTGGGAGATCGTCATGGGCTTCATCCTGCTCGTGACCGCCGGCAACGACAGCACGAAGGCCACCTTCTGCAGCGGCGTCAAGGCGCTCATCGAGAACCCGCAGGAGCGCGCGAAGGTCGTCGCCGACCCGGCGCTGATCCCGAGCATGGTCGAGGAGTGCCTGCGGATGTTCCCGGCGTTCGCGCACTTCCGCCGGACGGCGACCGAGGACACCGAGCTCGGCGGCTGCCCGATCAAGAAGGGCGACAAGGTCATGATGTGGTACCCGGCCACCGGCTACGACGAGGCCGTCTACCACGAGCCCGAGGCGTTCCGCGTGGAGCGCAACCCCGAGCACCAGGCGTTCGGGGCCGGCGGCCGTCACTTCTGCCTCGGGACCGCTCTGGCTCGGCTGGAGCTGAGGGTCATGTTCGAGGAGTTCCTGGGCCGCTACCCCGACCTCGAGCTCGCCGGGCGGCCACGGTACGCGACCGCGATCTTCGTGAATCAGCTCACCACGCTCCCGGTGCGACTCGGCACCGTCTGAGTCCCGCCCGCGCTAAAAGCAGCTACGAGGAGCATTCCATGACCCAGACCTACGACAACATCGTCATCGGCGGCGGCGCAGCAGGCTGCGTCGTCGCCGCGAGGCTGAGCGAGGACCCGGCCCGCAAGGTCCTCCTCCTGGAGGCCGGCGGTCACAACCGTCGGCTGTCGGTGAAGGCGCCGGCGGCGTTCTCCAGCCAGTTCGGCACGAAGCTCGACTGGGAGTACTGGACCGAGCCGGAGGAGAACCTGTTCGGTCGCAGCCTGCACGAGCCTCGCGGCAAGCTGCTGGGTGGCTGCTCCTCGATGAACGCGATGATGTACGTCCGCGGCAACGCCTACGACTACGACTCGTGGGTCGGGCAGGGCGCGGACGGCTGGTCGGCCGAGGAGGTCCTCCCGTTCTTCAAGCGGTCGGAGCGCAACGCAGACCTCTCCGACGACTACCACGGCACCGGCGGCCCGATGAGCGTGTGCACGGTCACGCCGGACCCGGTGACCCGGCGCGTCGTCGACGCCTGTGTCGAGGCCGGGTTCGAGCTGCGCGACGACATCAACGGCGAGCAGCAGGAAGGCGTGACGTTCACGCAGGTCAACCAGCGAAACGGCGTCCGTCACGACACCGCCACCGCCTTCCTGCAGCCGGCGCGCAAGCGTCCGAACCTCACCGTGCGCACCGGGGCGCTCGTCCACCGCGTCCTCCTGCGGGACGGGCGGGCCGACGGCGTCGAGGTCTCGTTCGGCAAGGACCGCGAGACCTTCCGCGCTAGCGGAGACGTGATCCTCTGCGCCGGCGCGTTCGGGACGCCTGAGATCCTGCAGCGCTCGGGCATCGGCCCCGCCGACCACCTGCGGAGCGTCGGCGTGCCGGTCGAGGTCGACCTTCCCGCCGTCGGCCGCAACCTGATGGAGCATCCCTTCCAGTTCGTCAACTGGGAGCTCAAGGGCGCCGACGTCGGCCTGGCCGACATCTCCCATCCCAAGCACCTCGCCCGCTGGATCGCCACCCGCAAGGGCAAGCTCGCCAGCAACGTCGGCGAGGCGCTCGCGTTCTTCCGCACCGACCCCTCGCTCCCGGCACCCGACATGGAGTTCGTCGTCGCACCCCTGTTCTTCTGGGAGCACGGCAAGCGCGAACACCCTCGCCCGGCGTTCTCGATCGGCCTGTCCTACATCGCGCCGACCAGCCGCGGCTCGGTCATGATCCGCTCCAGCGACCCGACCGACAACGCCCGCGTGCAACTGCGGATGCTCAGCGACCCCGCCGAGGTGATGGCGATCACCACCGGGATCGAACGCGCCCGCGAGGTCGCCGCGCAGCCCGCACTTCGCGACATGTGCGGGATCGAGATCAACCCCGGCCCCTGGGTCCGGGACTCCGGGCCGCTCGGCGAGTATATCCGGGGCACCGTCGAGCACACCTACCACCCAGCCTGCACCGCCCGGATCGGCTCCCCCCAGGACGGAGCCTGCGACGCCCAACTGCGCGTCCACGGCGTCGATGGCCTCCGCGTCGCGGACGCCTCGGCGATGCCGACCATCACCCGCGGCAACACCCATGCACCCACGATCATGATCGGCGAACGCTGCGCCGACTTCGTGCGCGCCGACAGCACCGATCTCGTCGCTGCCGACACGAACTAGAGGACGCAGGAGGAGACCGAGACCCCAGCGCTCCCGCGAGCCGCGTCCGCTGGCCCACATCGGAACATCGAAGCAGGAGCAGGGGTTACAGTTCGCTCAATGTCCCGGAGCGAGCAGATCCTTGAGACCGCACTGACGCTCTTCCAGGAGCGGGGGTTCGCGTCTGTCGGTGTCGCGGAGCTCGGGGAGCGCGCAGGGGTAAGCGGCCCCGCGATCTACCGCCACTTCGGCTCCAAGGACGAGATTCTCGCAACGCTGTTCGACCGCGCCATGGATCGGCTGCTGATGCACACGCCCGCGGCGCGCGGCGACGATCCGGAGGTGGAACTCCGGGAGCTGGTAGCCGCCCAGGTGCAGTTCGTCCTGGAAGACCCGGCGCAGTTGGCTGTCTACATCCGTGAGGATCGCTCGCTTGCCGAGGCCGACAGGCGTCGCATCCACCGTCGGCAGCGGGAGAACGCGGATCGCTGGGCTGACGCTGTCCGCAGGGCCCACCCCACGGCGGACGACGACGAGATCCGCGTCGCGGTGCACGCGACGATCGGACTGCTGGTGTCAGTCGTCCAGTGGCCGAGCGACGCGCTCTCCACCCACGACCTCCCCGAGAAGCTCACGCGCCTTGCGCTCGGGACCCTGGCTGCCGTGACGCTGACGGGCGCTAGCGCCACTCCGCTCGCGGAGCCTGGTTAGCGAACACTCACCTTCAGCTCGGATGCGCCATACTCCGTTCGCGTGAGTGAGAACCGTGGACCGTTCTCGGGCTGGGCCGACCTCGACCCCACGCGAGTCCTACCGCGGCTCGTCCCGCTGGTTCACCGGATTCCCGGCGCGAGAGCCCTGGAGGACACGGTCGTCGCCCCCATCGAGCGGACCATCGTGACGACGCTCGCCCGGCGCCTCGCGGCCCTGGCGTCGTCTCCTGAGCTCGACGCACGCGCCGAGGACCGTCTTGAGCTCCCGCCGCACGCCACCGCCGCGAAGACGTTCAGGCGGCTGCTCGACACGTCGGGCAGCCTGACCGCAGACGAGCAGCGGGAGCAGACGCTTATCGCGCTGGTGGGCCAGGTCGTCCCCGATGAGGCACGCATGCTTGTCGCGCTCGCTACGGGCGGGCCCGCGGCGGTCGTGCACGTGGTCGCGCCCGCACTCCCCGGAGCCCCCGGTCACGTCGTCCTCAGGAATGCCTCGAACCTCGGGAGGCGGGCAGGAGTCATCCGGCCGGACCAAGTCGCGAACCACATCGCACGCCTGACGAATCTCGGTCTTGTTGAGGAAGGCGAGGAGCTACCGCGGTTGTCGGCCGACTACGAGATCCTGCTGGCCGGTCGAGCCGTCCGGGATGCGAGGCAGGCCCCGTCCCGCCGACTGGCTCCCCGGATCCGCCGCGCGTCCCTCGGGCTCACGCCGCTCGGGCGCGAGCTGGTCGACACTTGCCTGCAGGTGGATGACCAAGCGTGAGCATCGCGCTGTTCACGTTCCACGAGCCGACCTGGGTGTACCTCTCGCTCCCGCTCGGCGCCGCGATCGTCGGATATCTCACGAAGCTCGTTGCGATCGAGATGCTGTTCCGGCCACTGGAGTTCCGCGGACCGGTCAACCCCTGGATCGGCTGGCAGGGCCAGATCCCGCGCCGCGCGGGCAAGATGGCGGCGATCGCCGTGGAGACCCTCACGGAGGAGTTGCTGCGCCCTGACGAGCTGTTCGAGCGGATCGACGTCGAGGAGCTCCTCGCCGAGATCGAGGTACCACTACGTAAGTCACTCGAGCTTCTGACCGAAGAACTCGTCGACCAGTATCGCCCGGGGCTCTGGGACGCACTGCCAGACAGAGCGCGACGACACCTGGTCTCGCGCGTCCAGAAGCAGGCGCCGGCGGCGGTGCAGCGGCTCCTCGACGAGATCCGCGCCGACATCGACCGCGTGTTCGACATCAAACACATGGTCGTGACCAACCTCGTCCGTGACAAGGCCCTGCTGAACCGCATGTTCAGGGAGGTCGCCGCGCCCGAGTTCCGGTTCATGACCCGGGCCGGGCTGGCGTTCGGGTTCGCGATCGGGCTCGTGCAGACCGTGACGCTTCTCGCGACCGGATCCCATCTCGTGCTCCCGATCTTCGGTCTCATCACCGGCGGGCTGACCGACTACCTCGCGCTGCAGATGGTCTTCCGGCCGATGTACCCGGGCCGCTACCTCGGCGTGCTTCCGTGGCACGGCATGTTCCACAAGCGCCGTGAGCAGGTCGCCACCGACTACGCCGCGCTCATCGCTCAGGAGATCCTGACTCCGCGAGCGATCCTCGCGAGCCTGCTGGACGGACCGATGTCCGATCGGCTCTTCGAGCTGGTCCAGCGCGAGGTGAAGCGCACGATCGACGACCAAACCGGCCTGACCCGGCCCTTCGTTGTCGCGGCCGTCGGCGGTCGCAAGTACCAGCAGCTGAAGCGGACTGCGGCCGATCGCGTCATCGATCTGATGCCGGAGACCGCCCGACATGCCGAGAGCTACGCCGCGCGCGCCCTCGATCTGGGCACCCTGATCGCGGAGCGGATGCGAGACATGTCACCCGAGCAGTACGAGGATCTGCTGCGGCCCGCGGTCAAGGACGATGAGTGGGTCGTCGTCGCGGTGGGCGCTGCTCTCGGGTTCCTCGTGGGCGAGCTCCAGGTCCAGCTCCTGCTCTCCTAGCTCCGGGGTGGCCGGGGCAGCTGGAAAGGGAGAGGCGCTGCCCCGGCCGGTTGAGAGAGCCCCGGAACGCGTCGCGGGCACGGATCCAACGACGCCAGGGCACCATAGCAAGTTATCGATCGCTCATGTAGCGTCCAATATTGTCCGTTGAATAAGGGCTTTGGCAAGCTTTGCTGTGCTTAGCGTTCGCACACGCCTCTGCCATACTCACCACCATGAGCAGCCATGCCTCCGTGCCGACGACCGCCCCGAGGACCCTTCGGTGAGCGGCCCGCTCACCGGCTTGCGGATCGTCGAGGTCGGTTCCATCGGCCCCGGTCCGTTCGCCGCCATGATGCTGGCTGACATGGGCGCCGACGTGATCCGTCTGGACCGCGTGCGCGGCGGCGTCATCGCGGATCTCCAGGGCGGCACGAACAACGTCATGCACCGCGGCCGTCCCTCGGTGGGCATCGACCTCAAGACCCCCGGCGGCCGCGCCGTCGTGCACCGACTCGCAGAGCAGGCCGACGGCCTCATCGAGGGCTTCCGCCCCGGAGTCATGGAGCGCCTCGGACTAGGCCCGGACGAGCTGCACCTCCGCAACCAGCGCCTCGTCTACGGACGGATGACCGGCTACGGCCAGACCGGGCCGATGGCTCAGCACGTCGGCCACGACATCAACTACATCTCGATCTCCGGAGCGCTCGGGACGATGCAGCGCGCCGGCGAGAAGCCGATGTTCCCGTGCAACCTCCTCGGCGACTTCGGGGGCGGCGGGCTCCTCCTCGCGTTCGGGATGGCGTGTGCGCTCGTCGAGGCAGGAACGTCCGGTCTTGGCCAGGTCATCGACGCGTCCATGGTCGACGGGTCCGCAGTTCTGGCCACTGCGCTGTGGGGTCTCCAAGCGGGAGGCATGTACGACCCGACAAGCCCCGGCACGAACTTTCTGGACTCGGGCGCCCACTGGTACGAGGTCTACGAGACCGCCGACTCGCGCTACATCTCCGTCGGCGCACTCGAGCCCGAGTTCTACGCGGAGCTTCTCGGTCTGCTCGGGATCGAGCGGACCGCCCGCCCGCAGTGGCAGGACTGGGAGGCAGGCAAGGAGGAGTTCGCCGCCCTGTTCCGCATGCGGTCGCTCGACGAGTGGACGCGCCTGCTCGACGGCACCGACGCGTGCGCCACGCCGGTGCTGCGGCTGGACGAAGCCCCCGACCACCCCCACAACGTCGCTCGGCGGACGTTCGTGGAGGCCGAGGGGATCGTGCAACCGGCGCCGGCGCCGCGGTTCAGTCGCACGGAGGCATCGCTCGACCGTGGCCCGTCTCCGGCCGGGGCCGACACGAGAACCGCCCTGCGGGACTGGGGCTTCTCCGACCCGGAACTCAAGGAGCTCGAGCGGGACGGCGCTATCACCTGCACTCAGGACGCAGGCGCGTAGGTTCAGGCGGCAGCAGCCGGCCCTATGAGCAGCTGGACGAGATGCGCACGAGACGCCGCCCACTGCTGGTCCACGTGCTTCGCCGGGTGACCAAGCAGCTTCAGCAACGCGGTGCCACGTGAGGCGCTTATCGCGGTGGCCCACCGGTCCGGGTCCAGCTCGACGCCGACAGGCACGGCGACTTGCTCGCGGAGCGCCGTGATCGCCCTGCCGACGGTGCGCTCCGCGTCATCGATCACCGACCGCAGCTCGGTCTGCGAGCGCGCCGCAAGCGACAGCTCGAGGATCGCCCGGAAGAGCTCGCCGCCGTACTGCTGGTACGCGATGTCGAGGATCTCGTCCGGCCGGGGCCGTTCGCCGGGAAGCGCGGCCAGCGACCGGTCGAGCTCGAGCGTCTGACGATCCGTGAGTTCGAGGATCACGGCTCGTACAAGCTCCAGCCGCGTCGCGAAATGTCCTTGCTGCGCGCCCCGCGAGACCCCGGCCCGCCGCGACACCTCTGGCGTCGACAGACCCGCGTAGCCGTCTCGCGCCAGGACCTGGATCGCGCCATCCAGCAGACGCAGCCGCGTCAGGCGGCTGCGTTCCTGCTGGGGCCCCTGCGCACCCTCGTCACGCGACGCCACCGTCTCAGGCAGCCGCCGGCGGCTTGTAGACCGTGACCACGGCAGCCCCCCCGAGACCCAGGTTGTGCTGGACGGCGACCTTCGCGCCCGCGACCTGCCTCGCACCTGCGGTCCCGCGGAGCTGCCACGTCAGCTCGCTGCACTGCGCGAGCCCCGTGGCCCCGATGGGATGGCCTTTCGAGATGAGTCCGCCGGACGGATTGACGACCGGACCGTCTCCGCCGTAGGTGGTGGCCTGCCGGTCGACGAGCAGATGGCCCTCGCCCTGGGCGGCGAACCCCAGCGCCTCGTAGGTGATGAGCTCGTTGGCGCTGAAGCAGTCGTGGAGCTCACAGACGTCGACGTCCAGGCCGGTGATCTCCGCCTCCTCGTACGCGGAACGCGCAGCGGCCGCACCCATCTCGGAACCGCAGATCTTCATGCAGTCGGCCGAGTCGTCGAACGTGCTCGCGAAGTCCGTCGCCATCGCCTGGCCGCTGATCTCGACCGCACGGTCCCAGAGGTCGTGCTCGTCGACGAACCGCTCCGAGGCGAGGATCGAGCACGCGGCGCCGTCGCTCGTGGGTGAGCACTGCAGCTTGGTGAGGGGTGCGTGGATCATCGGGGCGTCTTTGACCTCCTGCAGGGTGTACTCGGTCTGGAACTGCGCATACGGGTTGTTCACCGAGTGCTTGTGGTTCTTCCAGCCGATCCAGGCGAAATGGTCGGGCGTGGAACCGTAGCGCTGCATGTGATCACGCCCCGCGTTCCCGAACATCTGAGGTGCGAACGGCGTCTGCTCGGGCGCCCGGAGCTCCGCCATGCGGCCCATGTGGAGGTCCATCGCGGGCGTGCGGTCCGTGTACTTCATGCCGATTGAACCGCGTTCCATCTTCTCGAAGCCGAGGGCCATCGCGCAGTCGACCTGCCCGCCCTTTATGGCCTGGCGGGCGAGGTAGAGCGCCGTGGATCCGGTGGCGCAGTTGTTGTTGACGTTGACGACCGGGATTCCGGTGGCGCCGAACTGGTAGACGGCGCGCTGCCCGTAGGTCGAGTCGCCGAAGCAGTACCCGGCGTAGGCGGCCTGCACGCGGCTGTACGGCACGCCGGCGTCCTCCAGCGCTTTCTCCCCTGCCTCCCGGGCCCAGTCCGGGTAGTCGCCGTCCTTGGTGCCCGGCTTGTCGAACTTGGTCATCCCGACGCCGATGACGAAGGTCCGGTTGCTCATGGAACGCTCCTCGTAGCCGCGTGTGCGGCTGCTTCTCGACGATCCCGAACGGCGAAGAACGAAATCATCAGTGATTATTTTGAGATACCTTAGCGTCTGCAACCGACAAGAGGAGGCCCGATGATCGATCCCTCGATCAAAGGACAGGAGCTCGACTCCGTGTCCTTCCCCATCGACCGCAGCAAGCTCGTCGAGCTCGCCCGCGCGTTCCACGATGACGACGCGACCTGGTACGACATCGCGGCCGCCACCGAAGCCGGGTTTTCCGAGCTCCCGGTACCGCCCACCGTCAGCGCGCTCGTGGATCACTGGCGCCCGGGAGGCGCACTGAGCACGGCCACGGCGATCGGCGCGGATCTCGCCCGCATCCTGCACGGCGAGGCGTCGTGGGAGTACCACGCTCCCGTCCGGGTCGGGGACGAGCTCACCGCGACCTCGTCCGTGTCCGACGTCGTGACCCGCGAGGGGAAGCGCGGCGGGACGATGACGATGGTGATGATCGAGACACGTTTCACACGCACGGACGGCACGCTCGTCGTCGTCCGGAACGACACCCTGATCGAGACGGGAGCACCAGCATGAGCACGACCATCGCATCGCTGCCGACGGCGCCCGTCCCTCTCCGGGCCGACGACACGATGACCGAGAACCAGGTAGGGCCGCTCTCGCGAACGGACTTCGTCAGGTACGCGGGCGCGGGCGGCGACCTGAATCCGATCCATCACGACGACGAGTTCGCCCGCGCCGCGGGGATGCCCTCGGTTTTCGGCATGGGCATGCTCCACGCCGGGATCCTCGGCACGCGCCTCGCCCGGTGGGTCGGGCCTAACAGCATCCGCACGTTCACGGTCCGGTTCAGCGGACAGGTCTGGCCCGGGGACGTCCTGACGTTCGCCGGGCACGTGGATGCGGTCGACGAGCAGCTGGCCGAGATCTCGATGACCGTCACGCGACAGACCGGCGACGTCGCGATGTCCGCCAAGGCCACGGTGCTCGTGGCCTGAGCGCGACGGGCGACGCTGGGCGGGCGGCGGTCCGCCCAGTGTCGCGGGTCGGACCCGCCGCTACTTCACGACGAGTCCCTTGAGCCGGTCGCGCAGCTCCTTCTTCACGATCTTCCCCACGGGGTTGCGCGGGATCGCGTCGATCAGCTCCATCCGCTCCGGGAGCTTGTAGATGGCGATGCCCTGCCCGGACATGAAGTCGACCACGTCGGCCAGCGTCGGCGGCGAGTCCGGGTCGAGCGGGACGACGAACACGCAGACCCGCTCCCCCAGCACCTCGTCGGGGCTGGCCACGGCGGCGCAGTCGGCCACGCCGGGGTGGCCGCTGGCCACGGTCTCCACCTCCGCCGCGCTGACGTTGAAGCCGCCACGGATGATGATGTCCTTCTTGCGGTCGACGAACCCGATGTGACGGTCGTCCAGGACGGTGAACAGATCGCCCGTCCGGACATGGCCCTCAGCGGTGAAGAGCCCCTCGTTGAGATGCGGAGAGCGGAAGTACCCTGGGAAGACGTTGGGCCCGCGATACGCGAGCTCGCCGATCGCACCTGGCTCGGTGAGCTCGTTCCCCTCGTCGTCGATCACGCGCACGTCGATGCCGGCGACCCCGGACGGCCAGTCCGCACCGGCTCTCCCCCACCACGGGAAGTGGTTGGACCGCTTCACCGGGTCGGGCACATCGTCAGCGCCCGCCGCGAGGATCGTGCCTTCGTTCTGCCCGAAGACGTTGGTGACCTCGATGCCCCAGCGATCCCGGAAGCCCTCGATGGCCCACGCGGGCGGCGGAGCCGATCCGGTTCCGATCGACCTCACCTTCGCCAGGTCCGGGATCTGCTCCTCCGGGAGCTTCAGCAGCATCATGAGGATCGCCGGCACCAGCACGCTGAACTCCGCTTCGGGCAGCTGCCGGAGCAGGACCGGCAGGTTCAGCGGCTGGTGGAGCAGCAGGTGTCCGCCCGACAGCAGCCACATGACGGTGATCCCCACACCGGTCATGTTCACGATCGGCGCGGGGCCGAGGATCTTGTAGCCGTCCTGGAGCGCGGTGGCCTGGCGGAAGCTGCGGCCCTGGAACAGCCAGTTGTTGTGCGTCAGCGGACAGCCCTTCGGCTGCGCTTCGGTCCCGGAGGTCCAGCACAGGGTGAACGCGTCGTCGGCATCGACCGTCGGCAGCCGGAGATCCACCGGGGCCGGCGTCTGCGCCGCCGCGGTCACCTCCGCCAGCTCGAGCCTGGTCACCGTGGGCGGCAGCGTCTCGTCCGCGTAGGCCATCAGCGGCGCGCCCTTCAGCTCGCGCGCTCCGATGTACATCGTCGCCCCGGTGAGCTCGACGATGTGCCGCAACTCGCGGCCGCGCCACTGCACGGGCATCGGGGCGATCAGGCCGCCCGCCTTGGCGATCGCGAAGTACAGGGCGGGGAGCTCCCACACGTTGGGCAGCTGGACCACCACGACGTCGTCCTTGCCGACGCCTCGCGCGTGGAGTGCGGCGGCGAGGTTGTCGACGCGCTCGCCGAACTCGGCCCAGGTCAGGCTGCTCGCGGCGGAGCCGACGAGCTCCGCGCGATCGGGCGGGTCGTCGAGCGCCGGGTGATCAGCGCGATCGCGAACCATCCCGTCGAGCACGTCGAGCAAGGTCGTCTCGCCCCAATGCCCCGCGGCGGTGTTCCGGCGGACGGCGTCTTCGGTGTGAACGTGCATGGATCCCCTTCATGGCGTGGTCGGTCGATTGTCGGTTGGTGGCTGTGCGCCGACATCCCGATTAGGTGGCATCTCCGTGCCCACCGTGAGAGGGGTCAGTGCCGTCTCACGGTGTCCCCGCGCTCGCGAGCAGCTCGCACGCCACGCGAGAACTCGCGTCGTGGGTCCCTCCGACGAGCCGCGAGCTGACCTGCGCGCGGCGGAAGAACAGCGGCGCGTCGTGCTCCCAGGTCGCGCCGATCCCGCCGTGGACGTTGATCAGCGCGCGTGACGCGAACGCCAGCGCACGTCCGGCGCCGCTGCGCGCGGCGCTGGCCGCCAAGGCGAACTCCTCCGGTGCGCTCTCACCGCTCCAGCCCGCGAAGTACTGCAGCGAGCGGGCGTTGTCCATGAGCCGCAGGATCTCGACGATCTCGTGCTTGATCGACTGGTAGGACCCGATCGGCCTGCCGAACGTGAACCGCTCCTGCGCGTAGGCGACGCTCATGTCGAGGCATGGCTGCACCGCGCCGAGCGACTCCGCCGCGATCAGCGCCTGCGCGAAGTACCAGGCTCGCGCCATGACGGTCTCGTCGACCGGGAGAACGCGTGCCGGGGCGTCGTCCAGGTTGACGTGAGCAAGGGAACGCGTGGCGTCGTAGCTGCGGACCGGTGTGACCAAGACCCCTTCGGCGGCCGCCTCGATCACGACGCAGATCGGCACCCCGGACTCCGAGACCGCGACGGCCGTCAGGAGATCCGCCCCTGGGGCGTCGACGACGTGGCCGGCGGCACCGGAGACCACCGCGGTCCCTCCGCTGACCCGTGCCCGCAGCGCCGGACCGCGTCCGCCTCCGGTCACCGCATCGACGGACCAGGCCTCGTCCGTGGCTCGCGCCGCCGGCCGGGCAGGCACGTGGACGGGACGCCGCTCACCGGAGGCCACCGCCTCGCAGGTCTCGTCCCGCGCCGCGTCGAGCACCAGGGTCGCGGGGAGCAGTCCGAGCAGCGGAACGCCCGCCAGTGCCCGCCCGGTCTCTTCGGCGATGAGCAGCGCCTCGAAGATCCCGAGCCCCGCGCCGCCCCGTTGCTCGGCGATGACGAGGCCGGGCCATCCCGCGCCGACGGCAAGCGGCCAGAGATCCGGCCGCTGGGACTCGTCCTCGATCGCCGCGCGGGCCGCCTCCATCGTCGCGACACGCGCGAGTGCTCCCTGCGCAGCCTCCTTGAGGAACTCCTGCTCGTCCGACAACGCCAGGTTCATGCCATGGCCTCCCGCTCTCGTGACTTCAACTCGCGGAACGGGATGCCCTTGTCCAGCCGCGGCTCCGTTGGGAGGCCGAGCACCCGCTCGCCGACGGTGTTGCGCAGGATCGCCTCCGTCCCCCCTGCGGACTTCAGCCCCGGCAGGAACGAGATCATGTAGCCGAACTCGTTCTCCGGATCCAGGACCGCCGGACCATGGACGTCCGCGATCAGCTCACCGGCGGCGATCGCGGCGTTCACCGTCGTGACCTTCGCCAGCCCCGCCTCCGGCCCAGGGATCTGGCCCTGGGCCAGCGAGGTCAGCATCCGGAACCCCGTGAAGCGGACCGCGAGCAGGTCCGTGGCCAGGTCTCCCAGACGCTCGAGGACCGCATCGGTATGCGTCGACGACGGAGCCGACGCGACGGCGCGGGCGAACCGCTCGGCCTTGAACCCGAGAGCCTCGCCGCCCAGTCCGATCGTGAACCGCTCGAACATGAGCACGGTCAACGCGACCCCCCAGCCGTTGCCGACGCCGCCGACGACCGCGTCGGAGGGGAGCACGACGTCGTCGAAGAAGACCTCGTTGAACTCCGCCTCGCCGTGGATCTGCCGCAGGCCGCGGATCGTGATGCCCTCGGCATCCATCGGGACGATGAACATCGTCAGGCCCTTGTGCTTGGGCACGTCGGCATCGGTCCGGGCCAGCATCATCCCGAACGCCGCGAAGTGCCCGTTCGTCGTCCACACCTTCTGGCCGTCGAGCTTCCACGTGCCGTCGTCCTGCAGCACCGCCCGCGACTGGACCGCCGCGAGGTCCGAGCCCGCCGACGGCTCGGAGAACAGCTGGCACCAGACCTCGTCACCGTGGAGCAGCGGGCCCAGGTGGCGGTGCTTCTGCTCCTCGGTGCCATGGGCGATGAGGCACGGGCCCATGAGCCCGACACCGATCCCGTCCAGGACACCGGGAACCTCGGCAGCCCCGATCTCCTGGTCGACGATGACCTGTTCGATCGGACCGAGCCCGGAGCCGCCGTGTTCGGCCGGCCACGTGACACCGGCAAGGCCGCCCTGTGCGAGCTCGCGCTGCCAGGCGCGACGGGCCGACAGGTACGCGGCGTCCTCGACCGAGCCGACGACAGCAGGCGCATGCGCGCGGTGGCCGTCGAGCCAGTCGCGGATGCGCCGACGGTACGTCGCTTGTTCTGGGGTGTCGTTCAGGTCCATGGTGCTCCTATCGCGTTCAGGTTGCGGTCCAGCGAGGAGCGCGCTTCTCGCTGAACGCGAGCGGCCCCTCCTGGGCGTCGTTGCTGCGGTAGACCGGGTCCCAGATGCGATCGGCGACCTCCAGGCCCTCGGTCCAACCGCACTCGGCGGTCGCGTAGACCATCGCTTTGCTGGCCCGCACCGACAGCGGCGCGTTGCCGGCGATCACCTCCGCCATCGACTGCGCGGCCTCGCGCAAGCCGGCCGCCAGGACGACCTTGTTGACCAGGCCCAGCTCGAAGGCACGCTGAGCGCTCACCGGCTGCGCCGTCATCATCAGCTCCATCGCCACGCGCGGCGGGATCATCCAGCCCAAGGGCGCACCCCATGGAGCACCGCGGCCCCAGCGGGCCTCGGTCACCCCGAACTTCGCGGAGTCCGCCGCGATGCACAGGTCACACATCTGCGCGAGGAGGAACCCGCCACCGAACGCGACGCCGTTGACGGCGGCGATCACGGGCTTCTCGACCGTGATGTTGCGGTTCAGGTGGGGAATGAAGTCCGGTGGCGGAGGCCCGAGCTTCTGACTCGACATCTCTTTGAGGTCCCCGCCTGCGCAGAATGCCTTCTCGCCCGCACCGGTGAGGACCAGCACCTGGGCGTCATCGTCGGCGACGAACTGGTCGAACCCCTCGCGCAAGCCGTCCCGCACGCTCGCGCTCAGGGCGTTGTGCGCCTCGGGGCGGTTCAGCGTGATCCACGCCACCGGCCCGTCACGGGTGTAGAGCACATCCTCGGTCTCAGGCATCTTCGGGTTCCTCGCTGTTCGGGTCCAGGATCACGGCGACCATCGCGCCCGCGTCGAGCTGATCGCCCTCGGCGACCAGGAGCTGCTCGACGCAGCCGCCATGCGGCGCCACGACCTCGTGCTGCATCTTCATCGCCTCGATGACCAGGACGACCTGCCCGGCCTCCACCTCGTCTCCGGCCGCGCACGCGACGCGGACGACCCGGCCGGGAACCGGCGCCGCGAGCGACCCGGCCACCTGCTCCTGGGTGCCGTCGCCGAACCGCGACAACTCGTCGAGGTCGACCTGCCCGCTCGGGCCGTTGACGTATACCCGGCCGCCCTGTGTCGAAGTCGTGAAGGCCCGGCGGCGCCCCCCGCTGACCAGGACCACGTCCGTGGGCGTCGCGGAGACGACCGTGCACTCCCCGACGTCGACGCCGTCGACGGCGAACGCCGAGCGCCCGACGTCGTAGACGACCTCGTGATCGACGTCGCCTCGTCGGTAGGCGCGGCGCTGCCCCGCCCCCGGGTTGTTGCGCCACCCCGACGGCAGCGACCGCCCGAGCGGTGCCCCGGCGCGCTCGGCGGCCTGCGCGGCCAGCGCGGCAGCGACCAGATATACCTGCAGGTCAGCCTCGGTCTCGACGAGCGGCCGCCCGAGCTGCTGCGCCTCGGGCCGATCGAGAAACTGCGTGTCGAACGCTCCACGCGCGAAGTCCTCGTCCTCGAGGAGCCTGACGAGGAAGTCGCGATTGGTGGTGAGGCCATGCAATCGGGCGTCGCGCAGAGCACTGGTCAGGATCCGCAGCGCGGCCGAGCGTGTCGGGGCGGTCGCAATGACCTTGGCGATCATCGGGTCGTAGTCCGGTGAGATCGTGTCCCCGGAGACCGGGCCGGCCTCCACGCGGAGCCCGGCCCGCGTGGGGATCTCGAAGCACGACAGCACCCCGGTCGCCGGCAGGAACCCTCGCGCGGCGTCCTCGGCGTAGAGCCGCACCTCGACGGCGTGCCCCGTGAGCACCGCGTCGCCGATGGCCGCGTCCAGGGTCGCCCCTTCGGCGATCTCGATCTGCGCGCGGACCAGGTCGAGGCCGGTGACCTGCTCGGTCACCGGGTGCTCGACCTGCAACCGGGTGTTGATCTCCAGGAAGAAGATCTCGTCGGTCTCCTGGGCGTACAAGAACTCCACGGTGCCGACGCTGCGGTACCCCAGCGCCCGTCCGGCGTCGATGGCCACGCTGGTGAACCGTCGTCGCAGATCGTCGTCCATCACGACCGAGGGAGCCTCTTCCACGACCTTCTGATGACGCCGCTGGATCGAGCACTCGCGCTCGAACAGGTGACGGACGTCGCCGTGGTGGTCCCCCACGATCTGCACTTCGATATGGCGCGCGCGCTCGACGTAGCGCTCGACGAACACCGTGTCGTCACCGAAGGCCGACAGCGCCTCGCTGCGGGCCGCCCGGAGCCCGGCTTCGAGCTCGTCGGCCGCACGGACGATCCGCATGCCCTTGCCGCCGCCGCCCGCGGATGCCTTGATCATCGCGGGCAGTCCGACCCGCTCCGCCAGGGCCGCGGCGTCGTGCTCAGCCCCGGACTCGAGGGTCACGGCCGGGGCGACCGGCACCCCGGCCGCCTCCATGATCGCGCGCGCCCGCACCTTGGAGCCCATGGCGTCGATCGCCTCGGGGTCGGGACCGAGGAAGCGGATGCCGGCGCGGGCGCAGGCCCTGGCGAACTCCGCGTTCTCGGCCAGGAAGCCGTAGCCAGGATGGATCGAGTCCGCCCCGGTGAGGACCGCAGCGTCGATGATCGCGTCAACACGCAGGTAGGACTCCGCAGGGCTTCGACCGCCCAAGGAGACCGCCTCGTCGGCCGCGTGCACGAACGGCGCGTCGGCGTCGACGTCGGAGTAGACCGCAACGGTGCGGATGCCGAGATCACGGCAGGTTCGCTGGATCCTGAGGGCGATCTCGCCGCGGTTCGCGATGAGAAGCTTGGTGACCGGGGCCTGGGCATCGGTCGTGGCGGGGAACGGGTTCGGCACGGTGATCACATCCGGAAGACGCCGAAGCCGAAGGGCGCACCCTCGACCGGCGCCGAGTGGCAGCAGGACAGCGCGAACCCGAGGACCGTGCGGGTGTCGCGGGGATCGACGATCGCGTCGTCGTACAGCCGGCCGCTCATCATGGGAGCCAGCGACTCGCTCTCGATCTGGTCCTCGACGGCTTTGGCCCGGACCGCGTCGGCCTCCAGGTCGAAGTCGACGCCGCGCGCCTCGGCCGAGGCACGGGCCACGATGCTCAGGACGCCCGCGAGCTGCGCCGGCCCCATCACCGCACTCTTGGCGTTGGGCCAGGTGAACATGAATCGGGGGTTGAAGGCCCGTCCGCTCATCGCGTACACGCCGGCGCCGTACGCGGCGCCGGCCACGAGCGTGAGGTGCGGCACCTTGCTGTTGGACACCGCGTTGATCATCCGCGCGCCGTCCTTGATGATGCCGCCCTGCTCGTACTGCTCGCCGACCATGAACCCGGTGGTGTTCTGGATGAACAGCAGCGGGACGTCGATCTGGTTGGCCAGTTGGATGAACTGGGTCGCCTTGCGCGCCTCCTCGGAGAAGAGGATGCCGCGATCGTTGGCCAGCACGCCCACGCGGAAGCCGTGGATCGTGGCCCAGCCCGTCACGAGGTTGATGCCGTAGCGCGGCTTGAACTCGTCGAATCGCGATCCGTCGACGACGCGGGCGAGCACTTCGCGGGGGTCGAACGGCATGGTCAGGTCGGCGGAAGCGATGCCGAGCAGCTCCTCCGGGGCGTGCCGCGGCTCGTCGGGCTCGGCGACCGGGCCGGGACCCGCCTTGCGCCAGTTGAGGTTGCGGACGATCTCGCGGCCGAGGCGCAGACAGTCCGGCTCGTCCAGCGCCATGAAGTCGGCAAGGCCGGAGACCCTGGCGTGCATGTCGGCCCCGCCCAAGGACTCATCGTCGGACTCCTCGCCGGTCGCCATCTTCACGAGCGGCGGCCCGCCGAGGAACACCTTCGCGTTGCCCTTGACGAAGACGGTGTAGTCACACATCCCCGGGAAGTAGGCGCCGCCGGCGGTGGCGTTGCCGAAGACCAGCGCGATCGTCGGGATCTTGAGCTGCGAGAGCTTCGCCAGGTCGCGGTACATCGCACCGCCCGGGATCGCGACGTCCAGCTGAGTAGGCAGGTCGCCGCCCCCGGACTCGACGAGGTTGATCAGCGGGAGGCGGTTCTCCCGCGCGATATCCATCATCCGCATGAGCTTGCGGAACGAGACCGGGTTGAGCGCGCCGCCGCGCAACGTCGGATCGTGTGCGATCACGGCGCATTCAACGCCCTCGACGTGCCCGATCCCCGTGACCACGTTGCCCCCGACCGGAAAGTCGGTGCCCCAGCCTGCGAGCGGTGAGAGCTCCAGGAACGGGCTGTCCTGATCCAGGAGCAGATCGAGCCGCTCGCGAACCAGGAGCTTGCCGCGCTGACGGTGACGCTCGACGTAGCGCGGCCCGCCGCCCTCGCGGACGGCGGCGTGCGCGGCGTCGAGATCGTCGAGCTGCCGCAGCAGCGACTCCCGGTTGCCCAAGTAGGTCGCACCGAGGGTGTCGATCGCGGTCTGAAGGACGGTGGCCGGCATGGCTATCGCTCGTCCACCCGCATGCGCGAGAGCACGGCGCACATCGACTTACCCGTCCCGTCGAACTGCAGGGTCGCGGTCGCGCCACCGCCCAGGGCGCCGTGCATGACGATCTGGAAGGCGTGCAGGTTCGGCAGCGCGTGCACGACGATCGGCCCTCGCACCACGTCGCCGAAGTACTGCTGAATCCGCTCCGGGACCAGCGCCTGCTCGAGCTGCGCGTACGCGTCGGCGTCCTTCGCCATGACGGCGACATTGGAGATGTCGCCCTTGTCGCCCGAGCGGACGAACGCGAGATCATGCACGTGCACGACCCACCTCCGTTCCGGCCGCGACGACGTCGACGTCGATCTTCACGCACTCCCGTGGGACGAGCGTCGGCCAGAGCGCGACGACCTTCCGAACCGGCGGCGGAGGGCCGATCGCCGTCCCCACCGGGCCAGCGGTGGCGAGGTGCACGATCGTCCTGCGGGCCATCTCGGCCTCCCGCCGGGTGTGGGTGCGCACGGCGACGCGCAGCTCGATCTCGTTAGCGTCGGCGAGGTCGCTCTCGGCCGCAGCCGACCCCGCGAGAGCGTTGACTCCGACGCGGTCGAAGCGGATCTCGCGCACGTCGACACCGAGGTGCTCGAGTCGCCGCGTCAGGAACTCCTCGCTCCAGGCGATCTTGCGTGCGGCATCCGGCCAGGGCTGGATGACGCGGCCCTCGGAGATGTAGCCGTCCTCGTAGCCGATCTGGACCTTGAGCAGCTCGGGGGGCGCGGCCGCCGACATCCCCGAGACCGCGACGCGGTCCGCACCCTGCTCGGTGACGCGGACCCCGGCGAGGTCGACCACGCCGTCGGGCAGCCGATAGTCACGAGGATCGTGGACCTCGTAGAGCATCTGCTCCTTGATGGTCCACTGGTTCACGATGCCACCCGACCCGGGGAGCTTGGAGATCATGGCCTCGCCGCTCTGCGTGACGTCGGCGAACGGGTAGCCCAGCCGCCACGGGTCCGTGGAGACCTCCCACTGCGACGACATCCCGCCGCTGCAGGCTCCGCCGCACTCCAGGAGATGCCCGACGGTCAACGCGGCACCGCGCAGATCGTCGGAGCAGGTCCATGGCGTAAGGCCGAAGTGATGCAGCAGCGGACCGGAGTACAGGGCGGAGTCGGCGAGTCGTCCGCCGATCACGACGTCGGCGCCACCCGCCAGGGCGTCGATGACCCCGTCGCAGCCGATGTAGGCGTTGGCCGCCACGACGCGGTCGGCGATCGCGTCGATGTCCGCCTCGCCGGTGTCGAGGTTCTGGAAGGCCCAACCCTGGCTGCGAATCGCCTCGAGGTCGCCGAGGATGTCGTCCCCCTCGACCACGCCGATCATCAGGTCGAGGTCTCCGACGGTCTCGGCCGCCTGCGCGACCGCTCGCAGGGCAGCGCGCGGGTTCGCCCCGCCCGCGTTGGCGACGAGCGTCACGCCGTTGCGGCGGGCCGGCGGCAGCGCCTGCTCGAAGATCGCTCTGGTGTCGGGGATGTGGCCGCGCTCCGGGTCGCGCATGCGGGCCCGTGAGAGTGCGGAGACGGTCAACTCGGCGAGCAGGTCGAAGCCCATCGCGTCGAGGTCGCCGTGCTCGAGCAGCTCGAGCGACGGCTCGAGCATGTCGCCCCAGTAGCCGGTCCCGGCCCCGAGTCGGAAAGTGCTGGTGTCGCTCACGGCGTGGTGCTCCTTCGTGGTTCGGTTCCTGCTCCGCCGGGTCGGCGGACGGTGATCTCCGACGTGACGCAGCAGCCGTTCGCCCCGCTCACACGTCCCTCGATCTCGACGATCTCGTCGTCGCCGTCGACGCTGCGGGCGGTGACCCTGCCGTCGGCGACGGCGTCCTCCCCCGCGAAGAGCGACGCGCGGATCTGCAGCTTTCGCCGCACGACGGCTGCGCCTGGGCCCGCCCACTCGGTGACGAGGCGATCCAGAAGCCCCTGGAAGAACACGGTCGAGACGTAGATGGTCGGCTGACCCTGATCGCGCGCGTACGTCGGGTCGTGGTGTCCTGGGAACCAGTCCCAGGTCGCCGCGGCGTTGTGGCAGACGCGTCGGTGATCGACGTGGATCCTGATCGGCTCCAGCCGTTCGCCGTCGCCCGTGGCCGCCGCGTCGGGGCGATCATCCGCCGACGGACGGTCAGAAGGCGGAGCGACCTCGGGCGTATAGCGGACCATCACGTTGTCGTTCGTGGCCACGACCTCGTCCCGCTGGTTGGAGAAGGTCATGCGCGTGGTGACGAAGGAACCGCAGCCGAGACGCGTGCGCTTCTCGTCGCTCACGGCCAGGACCTCCTCGAGCATGGACACCGTGTCTCCGACGCGCAGTTCGCGCTCGAACCTCGTGTCGCAGGCCACGTTGATCAAGTAGCGGCCGGGTAGCGGGATATCCAGACCCAGTAGCGCGCGGTCCTCGCTCCCGCCAGGGCGCCACGGAAGATCGAACGAGTACCCGAGCAGCAGCCCCGGAGGGCTGACGCCGTCGATCCAGTAGGCCGCGTTCCCGTCCTCCACAAGGGAGCAGAAGTTGCGGATCCCGAGCTCGCAGACCGGTGCCGGCGCCGTGCGGACCTCGCCGCGACGTCCGACCCAGTCGCGCCCCTCCTCGAGCGTCCCGACGGCGACACCCGTGTCAGCCGCGGTCATCGACGACACCCGCAGCCCCCGTGGTGCGAGCAGCCGCTCACGGAGCGTCCGAACGGCACGGCCGAGAAGTCCGAGCGCTTGCGCGCCGGACCGCGCGTCGTGAACCGCGACCACCGACGGCCCATCGGCCCGGCGGCGCATCGCGGGCAGATGGGCGGCGCAGCCCCGGCAGCGGCAAGGAGCTCAACCTCCGCACCGCAGGAGCAGGAGTACTCGTACAGCGGCATGTCCGCTCAGCGGGCCGGCGTGAGCCCGAGATCCGGGAACGGCGGCGGGCCGGCCTGGTCGCCGAGCGCATCGGCGACGAACGCCTCGATCTCCTCGACGGTCGGGGTCTCGGAGAAGCGCATCTCCGAGGCGACCGTGTACGGAGCGATCACCTGCGCAACCCCTCCGCCGGCGACGAAGACCTGGCCGCTGTAGCGGCCGCCGACGTCGCCCGCGAGGAACGCCACGAGCGGCGCCACGTTCTGCGGACCCCAGAGGTCGGCACCGTCGGGACCGGTCGGCAGCTGCCCGAAGGTCCCCTCCGTCATCCGCGTACGCGCGCGGGGCGCGATCGCGTTCGCCGTGACGCCGTACCGGCCCATCTCTCGCGAGATGGTGACCGCGAACGAGGCGATGCCGCCCTTGGCGGCGGCGTAGTTGGCCTGCCCGGCGTTGCCGTAGAGCCCGGCCTCGGAGCTCATGCAGATGACGCGGCCATCGACGGGTGTGCCGGTCTCCTTCGCCTTGGCGCGCCAATAGGCGCATGCCGCCCTCGTGACGAGGAAGTGGCCGCGCAGGTGAACGGCGGCCACCGCGTCCCAGTCGCCGTCGGCCATCGAGAAGATCATCTTGTCGCGGAGGATCCCGGCGTTGTTGACGACGATGTCCAGGCCGCCGAGCTCGCTCACCGCGCGCTGCACCATGGCGGCCGCGTCGCCGGCCTCCGCCACATTGCCGCCGTCGACGATCGCGGTCCCGCCCGCGGCCACGATCTCCTCGCGTACCTCGGCAGCGGGGCTGTCGTCCGTCCCGTCGCCGCGCCAGTCGCCGCCGAGGTCGTTGACGACGATCGCCGCTCCGCGAGCCGCTAGCGCCAGTGCGATCTCGCGGCCGATCCCGCGACCTGCACCCGTGATCAGCGCGACTTTGCCTTCGAGTTCCATGGTGCTCCTCGTTTCCATCGGTTCAGAGTGTTCGTTATCAGCATGACGTTTCGGATCAGGCCGAAAGAGCTAGGACCGCAGAAGAAGCATGTTAGCGATCGCTCGCATCACGCGTCATCTGGTCGCGCCGCCGCCGGGCTCGGCGGGACGTTCCAGGGCTCCGGTCGACCCGATGTCCAGCTCGGCGGACGCCCGCCGGGCCAATAGCCGAGCGCCAGCAGCGCGACGCTCCCAGCCCAGCCGATGTACAGGGCGTCACCGATGGCGAGGAAGGTCCCGCTGAACGCGGCGATCAGTCCCCAGAGCCCCAGGAAGGACGTGATGAGCCCGACACGGCTTGCGCGCAGCGAGGCGTAGGCCAGCCAGCTCGCGAAGAGCAGCCGCGACACGATGTCGATCCACCGCACCGCGGTGAGCAGTCCGCTCGCGTCCAGCGCCTCGCGCTCGGTGCGGTACTCACGGCCGACGAACGCGTCGGCCGCGTCGCGGAGCGCGAACCACCCCATCATGGTGCTCGCGGCGATGAGGAGGCTCGCCGCCAGCCCGATGATCGCCAGCCCTCGAGGAACGGTGGAATCGCGCACGACGAGGATGCGCTGCAGGAACAGCACCAGCGGAAGGGTGAGCAGCAGGCCCGCGACGCGCAGCGACGCGGCCACCAGCTGGTCGTCGCGGTTGGCGGCGAACTGCCGCAGCGTCTCGGTGTCGCCGGTGTTGCGGGCGGCGGCCGCCGACACGAGGACGGCGGCGAGCGTGAGCGCCAGCCCCAGAAGCGTGAGCGGCCCGACCAGCCGGCCGAGCCGCCGCTCGCTGCGGAGCTGCTGGGAGCGGTCGTCGTGGGTGGCGCGAAGGTTCATACGGCAGCCCGTGCCGGGCGCGCGTTCGGGCCGAGCAGACGTTCGGGACGACTCCGGCGCTCCAGCACGATCGTCAGCGCTGGGACCAGCACCAGGATCACCGCCGCGGCGAGCAGCACCTCCACAGCAGCGAGTGCACCGAACTGCCGCAGGACCGGGATGGGGCTCAGCACCAGCACTGCGAAGCCCAGAGCCGCCGTGACCGCCGAGGTGAGCACGGCGAAGCCGACCTGAGGCGGGGCCAGCGTCGCTGCCGCGATCGTCGATCCTGCTGTTCGGCGAGCCCCCGTGATGCGCATCTCCACGATGATCGCGAACTCGACCGTGATCGCGACGAGCAGCGGCTCGAGACTGGCCGAGAGCGGTGAGAGCGACACGCCGCTAAGGCTCAGCGCCAGCGATGAGGCCCCGCTCGCGACCGCAGCCGGCAGGACGATGACCAGCGTCCGGCGAGCGCCGTAGCCGAGGGCGAGCAGGAGCAGGGCGATGATCCCGACCGCGGCCAGGAGCAGCCACGGTCGGCCGCCCTGGATGCCTCTGACGGCGTCGACCAACGTCGGCACGAGACCGCCCGCCGTCGCCGTGAAGCCCGCCGGGGCGGTCGCGAGGATGGCGTCGATCCGCGTCTGGAGGTCGGCGAGGTCCTCAGCATCCGTGAGCGGCGCGCCGAAGCTGAGCTCCGTCAGTTCACGTGATGGCGTCAGGAAGGCACCCACGACCGTCGGAGGGGCGACCTTCAGCAGCGCGGTGCTCTCCGTCCCGTCCGGGATCCGGCCCCCGGCCGTGACCAGCTCGGTGAGGCTGGGCCCCGGCCGCAGCCGCGGGTCGAGTGCGCGGATCCGGGTCTGCGCGCCGCTCATCCACCGCAGGACGGGCGCCGCAGACACGTCGTGGCCACGGACAGCAACGCGGATCTGCCCCGCCGAGCCGAAGACTTCGCCGGCGTCGACCGCGCGCTCGAGCTCCGGCAGGCCGCTGCTGGCCAGCTGGTTGGGGTCGCCGCTGATCCGGACACCATGGGCGGTGAGGATCCCGGCCACCAGCAACACACCGCTGATCGCGGTCACGACCAGGGCGCGACGGCGCGACCAGTCGAATCTCCCCGCCACCGCGAGCTCGCGGGGCGCCAATCGACGGCGGTCGAGCGCCACGAGGAGCGCCGGCGTCAGCAGGAGCGCGGCCGCCACCGCCACCACCACGCCGAGCGCCAGCACGAGACCCAGTCTCTGGACGAGCGGGACCGGGCTGGCGAGGAGCACCAGGAATCCTGCTGCCATCGCGCAGCCGGCGCGGATGATCAGCGGCCCCATCTCGCTGACGGCGACGGCCGCCGCGCGATGGGGCCTCCGCGTCGCGCGCGCTTCGCGGTAGCGGGACTCGATCTGGATGACGAAGTCGATGCCGAGCCCGAGGATCACCGGGAGCGCGGCGAGCGTTGCGGGCGTCAGGCCGAGGCCCAACGGCCAGCTGAGACCGGCGCAGACGGCGGTGGCGACCAGCGCCGGCACCAGCAGCAGCGCCCGCCGGCGCCCCGCGCGCTGTGCGACGACCAGCACCAGCATCATGATCGCGATGACGACGGGGAGCAGGATCCCGAGCTGGCGGGTGAGATCTCGTGACACCGCTGCGGCGACCAGGGGCGCCCCGGCGACCTCGACGCGCAGGCCCCGCTTGCGCGCGTCACGCGCCGCAGTCTGCAGTTGCTCGCCCGCGCGCCGGATCTGGCTGTCGTCAAGGCCCCGACGGAGACGGACGAGGACGATGGCGTGGTTGGCGTCGGGCAGCATCCATCGCAGCCGCGCCTTGGGCGCACCGCCGGCCCCGAGGGTGAGTGCCTGGACGAAGGCCGGGTTGGTCAGCGACGGAATGCCGACGGCGCCGAAGCGCGCGAACAGCCCCTCGTACTGCTCGCGCAGGGGGCCGAGGCTCTCCAGTCGCGCTTCCCGCGCGGCTGCGTCGGTGGTCGCCTTGTCGGCGCCGATCTCCTCGGCGATCTCTGTGGCGCGCTTGGCGGCGCGCTCGGCGGCGTCGGCCTTCGGCCCGAGCTCGGAGCGGACGACCCGTGCGATCTGCTCGATCGTCGTGTCCACGAGCGTTGCCGGGCCGAAGGCGGTCTGCACGCCGGGGACCTTGCGTGCCCGGGTCTCCAGCTCCTGCAGCGCGGTCATCCCCGGACCCGAGAGGGTGTCTCCCAGTGCCCCGGTCACGATGAGCGCGACGGGTTCGCTGCCGAACGCGGACTCCACGGCCTGCGTCGCCCGCCCCGTCTCCCCGCCGGGGTCCGTGAGCAATGAGACCGACGCGTCGGACGCGAGCTGCGTCGTGCTCGCTACGGCGAGGACCGAGAGCGCGATGGCAAGTCGCAGGACGCGGCGCGGATGGTCGAGCGCCTTGACCGCGGCTCGGGCGAGCCGATCGGGAAGGCCCCTGAAGCGCTCCAGCACCTACTTGCCCGGGAGGGCGGACACGACCGGGTACGAGCCATCACGCCTGGGTGGGTTGTCGGCCGAGCCAGGAGGCGGCGTGTAGTTGGTCTTCAGCCCACCGAGGGCCTTGAGCACGCCGGTCTGCAGCAGGGCGTCCTCGAGCTTCGCCAGCGATGGCGGCGTCGCGCCCAGCGACGCATTGCTCACGAGGAGCTGAACGCGGCCGCTCGCGACCTTCGCATGCGGACCGGAGTGCCCGGGCTTCTCGCCTTCGCCCTCGAAGGTGAAGACGCTGCCCATGCCGGCGCCGGCCGCCCAGAGGTCCCGTTTGTAGGGCTCGAGGAACTCGAGCATCGGCACGATGTTGCGCAGCAGCGGACCGAGCGTGTCGGCCACCGGGGCCGCCTTCTGGGCCGCCGGCTTGAGCTCCTTCAGGAAGGGATCGGTGACGCGCAGCGCGGCCGGGAGACGGGCGACGAGCTTCCGCGCGTCGGCCGCCGTCGCCGGCAGGTCGCGCAGCACCGGAGTCAGCGCCACCGCCGCAGTGCCGAGGTCGTCGGACACGGGCGTCGCCGTCCGCGAGAGACCGCTGACCGCGGCCAGGGTGCGGCGGACCTGCGGGAGGGCACGCGGGAACTCCTGGATCGTGCGGCGCAGGGCATCGTCGCGCGAGGCGACCGCCGCGGCCGTCTGATTGGTGGCGCGGATCAGCGTGCGCAGGGCGTCACCTCGACGTCCGACGGCGTTCAGGACACGGGCGCCGTCGTCGACGAGCGCCACGACCGAGTCCCGCTGCTCACGCAGGGCCACCGTCGCCGGCAGGCCCAGGTCGACGGCCTCGGTGAGCCCGGAGAGGATCGAGTTGACGTCGTCGCCCCGACCGTCGAGCCCTCGCCCGAAGGCGCGCAGCGTGCTCTGAAGCGACGCCCGCGTGTCCTTGTCCAGGGTGTTGAGGATCTTGTCCAGCGGCACCGTCTCCCGGGCGGCGTCGGACGGCAGCAGACCGCCGTCCTCGATGCGACCGGCCGTCGGGGTCCCCGGGTCGACCTCGAGGTAGCTCTCGCCCAGCAGTGTGCGCAACCGGGTCTCGACGCGCGCGTCGCGGTAGACGCTCTGGTGATCGGGCTTCAAGTCCATGGTCACCAGCGAGCGCTGGCCTTTGACGCGGATGTCGTCGACCCTGCCGATCTTGACGCCGGCGCGGCGCACGTCGGAGCCGGTCACCAGCTGCAGGGGCTCGTCGACGAGCACGGACACCTTGTACTGGGCCGCGGAGACACTGGGCACGCGGCCGCCGGCCAGCACGGTGTACATGGTCGCGAAGACCACGACGACCGCCGCCGAGTAGACGACGAGCGCGAGGATCTTCGGGAACCGCTGACGGTTGGTCACGGCGTGCCCTTGGTCGTCGTCGGGGTGTTGAAACAGGGCCGCAGGCGACGCCAGCTCGGCTCGTTCGCCAGTGCGCCGACGGCGAAGAGCCCCTCGCCTGCCGTGGCACGGGCGACCGTGCGGAAGCCGTCATAGAACTTCGTGAGTGACATCGTGTGCTCGAAGAAGTTCTCGACCGGCTCGAAGCACGGCGGCAGCTTGGCCACCGAGCTGTCCACCGGCTTGACCTGGCCGCGGAGCGTGCGAACGGCCCGTGTGAGGTCGGCGGTCGTCCCCGGCAGGGTCTGGGCCAGCGACGTGAGCCGGGTCACCGGCCGTTCCAGAGCGCGGACGGTCGGGCGTCCGATCTCGCTGACGTCGCTGAGGGCGTTCAACGCCGGGGCGAGCTCGCCCGCTACCGGCACCAGCGCCCGCAGCGCCGGGTCGAGATGGCTGCGCGCCTGGTCCAGCCGGACGGTGGCGCGACGCAGCGCCTGGATCGTCCCGGGAAGCTCCCGCAGGGTCCCCGAGAGCGCGGTGTCCCGCCGGGCAAGCTCGCCCATCACCTGGTTGCCGGAGGTGACGAGCGACGAGATCTGCGTCTCGCGCCGGGCGAGCTCGTCGCTCAGCGTCCCGGTGTTGGTCACGACGCGGCGGACGAGCGTCGACCGCTCGGAGGTGACGTCGGTCAGCCGCTTGAGCGAGGTGAAGAACGGCTCGAACTCCGCCAGCGCGGCCCGGAGATCGGCGCCCTCGTCGGGCAGTCCGCGGCCGAGCTCGTCGATGAGTGTCGCCATGCTCTCGCGCGTGGGCTTGTTGAAGACCTGCAGCACCCGGGAGATGTCGACCGGCGAGGCCGTCTGCCGGCCGGGGACGACGACGTCCCCGTCGATCTCACCTGCGGAAGGCGTGCCACGCCGCTCGATCGCGACGAACTTGTCGTCCAGCGGGGAGACCGGGCGGATCCGGAAGGTCGCGTCGCGGTAGAGCGCGCCGTGCTTGCGGTCGATCTCCATCGTCAGCACGGCACGGCCGTTGCGCAGCTCGACGCCCGAGACCACGCCGATCCGCACGCCGGCCAGGCGGACCTGGTTCTTCCCCGGCGAGACGCCCTTGGCGTCGTCGAACGCGGCGCGGACCGTGTAGGTCTCGACCCACGGCTTCTGGAAGTTCAGGTTGCGCAGGATGCCCACGCCGGCCACGACACCCATCGCGCTCGCCACGATCAGCAGGATGAACGGGATCCGTGCGCGCCTGATCTCCAGACGCAGTCGATCGTTCTTGAACAGTCTCATCCGCCCTCGTCCTCCGACTGGTCTTCCTCAGGCCCGAACTCCGGCTGCTCCCCTGGACGGGCCAGGAGCGTGCCGAGGTACGTGCCCAGGTCCTGGCACACCGCGAGGCGCTCGTCGTTGGGATCGGTGATCAGCGTCTTGCAGGGCAGGGCAGGGATCGCCGCCTCGCCGCCGCCGGCCTCGAACTGCACGAAGGTGCCATTCGCGTCGGAGGTGGCCATGACGCCGGTCGCGGACGAGAGCGTCGGACCGAACAGCTCGTGCACCTTCATGTCCATCTTCTCGTTGCGGCTCTGCAGCCACGGGATCACGTCCTTGCGGGTCGTGGCGATCGTGCGCCGCAGGCCCTCGAACGTCGCGGTCGCGTCCGGTGCGAGCCGGCGCAGGCTGCGCAGCGCCGGGTCGAGCCGGGTGAAGAGCACCTTGGCGTCCTCGAGCACGGGCGTCGCCTCGCGGAAGAACGGGCTGGTCAGGTCGACCGCACGCTCCAGGCGCTCGGCGCCGGGCCGCAGGTCGACCGTGACCCGGTCCAGGAGTGGGAGCGTGGAGCGCAGGCGCACGAGCGCGCGCCGGGTCGTGTCGAGGGCGGGCGGCAGCACGTCGAGCGTCCGTGCGATGTCCGCCGAACGCGCCGCGGTGACCCGGAGCGTCGTGTTGGAGTTGTCGATGAGTCCGGCGAGGTCGCCCTTGCCGCGGTCCAGCGCAGAGACCCATCTCGACGTCCGCTGGATCAGTCGGGGGAGGTCGTCGCCAGGCCGCTGGCCGCGGAGCGGCGGCAGGCCCTTCGCGATCGGCTGCGCCGAGGCTGCGAGGGCGTCGAACGCGTTGCCGGCGGCGTCGCCACGGAACCCGCCGTCGGTCGCCGCGATGATCCGCTGCATGCCCTTGCGGCCGTCGCCGTCGAGCGGCTGCAAGACCTCGTCGAGCTCGACCTGCGTCGTCGTGTTGGTGACCGGGATCCGGCCGGCCAGCGGCGGCGCGCTCTCCGAGCCGGGATCGAGCTCCACGTAGAGGTTGCGACCGAGCAGGGTGCGCCAGTAGATGCCGGCCCGCGCGTCCTGGCGGACCGGGACATCGGTCTTGTCGAGCTTCAACTCGACAAGCGCGCCGCGCTCGCCGTCGGCCTGCTCGATCGTGCCGACCGAGCCGACGGTCACGCCCGCGACGCGGACGGGGTTGCCGGACTTCAGGGACTGCGCCGAGGCGAAGTGCGCCCAGACCCGGTCGCTGCTGTCGGGCCAGAACGGGATGCCCCGGTTGACGCCGATCGCGACGAGCATGATCAGCGCAGCGAGCGCGATGGCGCCGTTGCGGACGTGGCGCGGACGGGCCCGGCCCGGACGGTTCTGGAAGCGGTGACGTCGAGCGGTCTGCTGGCTCATGGCTGGCTCAGGTGCTCCCAGCCGCCCTGGCAGGGCGCAGGGTAGGGGTTGCTGAAGATCTCCTCGCGGCGGACCGGGTCCGTGCCCAGCGACTCACGGGACCCGATCGTCACGGTGGCCCGGAGGTAGTTGAGACCCTCGTCGCCGAGCGCGTCGTGCTCGGCCCAGTGACCGAGGAAGCTGCGCAGGTCGCAGGAGTGCGGTGCGACCTCCTTGCTGATCGACAGGCCCGGCACCAGGCCGCGGGCCAGCAACGGCAGCTGCGCGTCGATCCGTCGCGCAAGCGACACCGTGGGCGACGTCGCCTGGCGTGCCAGCGTGAGCGTCTTCGGAACGCGCATCAGGGCAGGGCGCGCCTCGGCGAAGAACTTTGCAGTGTCGTTGAACGCCGCAGGCGCCGGGCGCAGTGCCACGTCCAGCCGGCGTGAGAGCCGGTCGACGCTGCGCAGCAGCGGATCCGTCGCGGCGAGGTTCGCTCGCGCCTGCGAGAGGGTCTGGGGTGACTGCTCGAGGGTCGAGCGCCAGTCGTCCGACTCGGTGCGGAAGGGTGCGAGTGCGCGCGCAGCCGGATCGAACGTCGCGGTCAGCTCGTCCTTCGCGGGGTCGAGCGCTCCGAGGGCGCTCGCCGCACCCTGCACGAACCGGGTGGCCGAGCCGGGACGCGCGTTGACCGCCCGGGCGACCGACGTGAGGTTCTCCAGGTAGCCGGGACCCTGCCCCAGCAACTGGTTGACGTCGTCACCACGCCCTGCCACGCCCTTGCCGAGCTCGCGGAGGAGTGTCTGCGTCCGCCCGCGGGTCGGCGCGTCGAAGGTCGCCAGCACGTCGTCGAGCTGCACGGTGTTGGTCGAGCGTGACTCGGGGATGCGCCCGTTGTCCGCCAGCATCTCGCCCTTGAGACCGGGAACGATCTCCACGTAGACGACGCCGAGCAGGCCACGCGGCCGGACGCGGAGCGTGAGGTCGGAACGCAGCGGTCCGGTCCCGCCGTCGAGCTGCAGGCGGGCGACGACCTTGCGGTTCTCGATGCGCGAGTCGAGCACCTGGCCGATGCGGACCCCACCCATCTTGACGTCGGTGTGGTCGACGAGGCCGTCGGCACGCTCGAACGTCGCCGTGAGGTTGTAGTAGTCCCGCAGCGGGAGCTTCGTCGGGGCGAAGTAGCCGGTGAGGGCCATCGCGATCCCGGCGAGGATGCCGGCGACGCCGACTCCCCTGATCAGGAGGGTCGGCGTACCGCGACCGACAGGGCGACCGCGCCGCCGGGGTGATGGGCGTCGTGAGGGCATCATGATCCGAACAGGTAGTCCACGAGGGCATCGACGTTGGACGACGGTGCGGCGCCGTCCTTCTTGGACGAGCCGAGCAGGCCACCCAGCTTCGCGCTCGGCGGCTTGGCCTGCTCCTTCTCGGCCGCGCTCTTGGGGCAGGCGCTCTTGTCCCCACCGGGCAGCTTTGCGCCACCGAGGAGCCCACCGACCACGCCGTCGACCACGTCGGTCACGTCGTCGACCGCGGTGCACACGAGGTCCTTCACCGTCGGGAGCACGTCGGCGGGCTTCTTCACCGGCGGGAGCTTGGGCTTGGCCGGTGCCTGCGAGGTCGGGGACGCGGCCGGAGCGGACTTGGCCGGCTTCTTCTTGGCGTTCGCCTGAGCCTCGCTCAGCATCCGGTCGAGGATCTGACGAACCGTGTCCTCGGTGATCGTGATCTGCGCGCCGAAGAGGTGACCGAGGCCGTCGGCGCGCTGCGTGACCCTGGCCCACGTCTGCAGGAAGTAGAGCGCGTCGTCCATCAAGCCCTTGTCGAGGTCCTGCACGAGCGGGTCGACCGCGGTCAACGTCTCGGTCAGCTGAGCGGCGACGGGCCGCAGACGCTTGACGGTCGGGCGCGTCTCCCGCGCGAGGCGGTCGAGGTCCGGCGCCGCGGCACGGGCGGCGCGGAGCGCCGGGACGGCGTCCTTCGCGAAGCCCGGCAGCGCCTTGAGCGCGGCCTCGATTGGCGGCGCCGAAGTGCGGATGCGGTCGGAGGCGGGCTCGAGGCTGGCCGCGGCGGTTTCGAGAAGACCAAGGGACTTCCGCATCTGCGTGAGCGTCGACGGCGTCTCGGCGACGGCGCGTCCGAGCGCGACGCGACGGTCGGCGGTGGTCGAGAAGGCGGCCGACGCCTCGCCGATCAGCTCACCAAGCTCGCGCCGCTCGCGGGCCAGCGTGCCGATCACGCTGTCCCCGGCGTCGACGACCTGGCGCAGGCTGGCGTTGTCCGCCGTGGCCTGATCCAGCACTTCCCCGACCTCGTCCATCCCCTGCGGCAGCAGCTCCAGGAACGACCGTACCTCGTCCGCCCGGCCCGTCAGGGCGACGCCACCCTCGGCGAGGATCAGCTTCAGCCGTGAACGGGTCCCTGCGTCCAGCGTGTCCAGGACGTCGTCGAGCTCGACCGGCGTGACGTTCTTGGACGGCGTCACCCACGAGCCGGATGCAGCGGGGTCGGCGGCGTTCCCGGGCGTCAGGTCGACGTACTTCTCGCCGAGGACGCTGACGGACCTGATCCGCGCGATGGCGTCCTTGCCGACGGGACTCGCCCCCTTCTCGAGCTCCATGCCGACCTCGACCTTGTCGCCACGGCCGAGTTCGACGCCGGTGATCTTGCCGGCACGCACGCCGTCGATCTTGACGTCCTGGTCCTTGAGCAGGCCGGCCGCGTCATCGACCCGCAGACGGAGGCTGTAGGTCTCCTCGGAGCCGCCGCAGCCGGCGACCAGCGTGAGGCCGAGAGCGGCGGCCAGCAGCGCTGCGATGACGGTGACGCGGGTCACTTTCGGTCCTCCGGGTCCTTGCTCGCGTCCAGGGAGTCTTCGGTCACGCCGCACTGCGGCAGGAAGAACGGCTTCTCCGAGCCGAGGCCAGGAGGACGCGGCATCGCGTACTTCTTCCCCAGCAGCAGCTGGCTGGTGCTCGGCGTGTCCTGCGGGTAGGCGTGCAGGGTCGTCGGGCTCGCGACGACCAGGACCCGCGCGTAGTGGGACTGGCTGCTCGGGTTGATGCGGGCCGCCTGCGTCTGGACCGGGAGATAGTTCTTCACCCACGAGTTCCAGTTGACGACCACGCCGGCGGCCTCGGGGGTATAGGGGCGCAGGCATTCGACCATCGGCGTCGCGTCCGTGAGGATCGAGCGGATGTCGTCGAACATCGGCGTCGCGGTGCGCAAGGTGGTCGTCAGCGGCGGAGCCGCTTGCCGGAGCGTCCGCGCCACCTGGGCGCCCATCCTCGCGGTCGGCCGCAGCTGGGCCAGCGCCGGGCGGGCAGCCGTCGCGAAGGACGCGAGCTTGCCGGCCCCCGGCCGCAGTCGGGTCACGAGCTCGTCGAGCTTCTCGACGCTGCCGTCGACACGGGCGAGCGTGCCGCGGGCGTCGGCGATCGTCCCCGGTGCGCGCTCGAGCGTGCGCTGCACGTCGGTGGAGTTGACGGCGAAGGTCTGCAGGGTGGTCGCGGCGACCCCGATGAGCTCGCTGATCTGGGCATCGCGTGCGGCGAGCGTGGTCGAGAGCCGGCCGCCGGACCCGACCAGGGTCTTCAGCGCCGCCGTGTCGACCGACAGGTCGGAGGAGATGTCGCGGTACCCCTCGACGGCCTCGTCGAACTCCCCGAACGCCTTGCGGACCTCCTTGGTCCGCGGACCGAGGGTCAGCGAGGTGTTCTTCAGCGCGTCACGCAGGTGCGTGCGGGTCTGGTCGTCGAACGTGCTGAAGACCTCGTCGACCTCGACCGGTGCGCGTGCGTCGTCCCCGCTGATGATCCCCCCCTCGCCGATCTCCTTCGCCGGGGCGGCGGCGGGGTCGAGCTCGACCTTCCGCGTGCCGCTGCCGGCCGGCGACGGCCAACGGAGGGTCGCCTTCGTGCCCTGGCGCAGTGGCCAGAACCGCTCGTCGTTGATCCCGAGCTCGACGATCGCCTGTCCGTCCTCGAGCGAGACCTTGGAGATCTTGCCGACGTCGAAGCCGTCGACCTGGACGTCGAGTCCGGCGACCACGTTGACCGCCGCCGGGAAGGCGACCCGCACGTGATGGTCCTGGTTGCGCGTGCCGACCGCCCACATCGTGAACGGGACGGCGGCGATGGCCAGGACGATGGCCCACGGGTGACCGGAAGCGAGCCAGCGGGCTCGGGAGAGGGGACGCACGCCGTCAGCCTCCGATCGGGATCTTGGGGTCGAAGCCCCAGGCGACGAGGGTGAGCAGTGCGTTGACGCCCATGACCTGGATCAGGTTGAGGCTCATCGAGCGGGCCGTCGCGGTGCCGACCCCGACTGGGCCACCGCTGGCGTAGTAGCCGTAGTACATGCCTATCAGGACCACGAAGGTCCCCATCGTGTAGAACTTCAGCAACCCGACCGCGAGGTCATAGGGCGTGATGAACGCCCAGTGGACGGACCCCCAGCCGCCCAGCGAGACCTCGCCGATCTGGACGATGATCACGAAGTACTCGCCGAAGAAGTTCAGGGCCATCCCGACGAAGAACCAGAACGGGATAACCAGCCAGGCGGCGAGCAGACGCGTCGTCACGATGTAGCGGATCGAGCTGATCCCCTGCGCCTCCATCGCGTCGATCTCCTCGTTGATCCGCATCGTCCCGAGCTCCGCCGCCAGTCCCGCGCCGATCTTGGCGGAGGCGATGAAGCCGAACATGAAGGGTCCGGCCTCCCGGAGGCCGCAGAGCGCCGAGAACGCGCCGGTGTATACGGACGCGCCGAACCCGCGCAGGACGTAGTTGCCCTCGGTGCCGCACTGGAGCCCGATCACGAACTGCAGGGACAGCAGGACGATCGACGACCCGAGCAGGAGCAGCGCGGCCTGCCGCAGGACCTCGGCGCCGTAGCGCCACGCCTTGGGGATCTCGATGACCGCGCTCAGCATGAAGCGGGCCATGCGGCCGGCCTCGTCGAGCGTCGACTCGACCGGCGCCCGGAAGTTCCGGACCGCACGGGTGCGAGCGAGCTCGGTGGCGAGCAGCGGCAGGCCGTCCGGGCCGGTGGGTGCGTTCGTCGTCGCCATGCCCTAGCGGAGGTTGAGCGTCTCGGGGAACGCCGCGAGCAACGTCGCCGTGAACATGTAGTTGAAGACCCAGATCGCGACGAAGGCGATCACCACCGCCTGGTTGACGGCCTTGCCGACCCCGACGGCACCACCTCGCACGTTGAGGCCCTTGTAGCAGCAGACAACGGCGACCATGAAGCCGAAGAACGACGTCTTGAAGATGCTGCCCAGGAGGTCGGGCATGGTGAAGTTCAGCGTCATCGTCGACATGTAGCCGGACGTCGTCTCCCCGAACAGGAGGACGGCCGCCGCCCAGCCGCCGACGAGCGAGACCGCGATCGCGAGCAGGTTCATGGTCGCGGTCAGCACGCCCAAGGCGAGGAACCGTGGAACGACGAGCGTCTTGATCGGATCGAGCCCGAGGACCGCCAGTGCGTCGAGTTCTTCGCGGACCTTCCGTGCCCCGAGGTCGGCGCAGACCGCGGTGCCGGCGACGCCGGCGACGATCATGCCGGTTGCCCAGGGTCCGGCCTCACGCGTGGCCAACGTGGCGAAGAAGGCCCCGAGGCGGTCGACGGAGCCGAAGATGTTGAGGAGGTTGCCGCCCTGGATGCCGCCCGCGCCGGCGGTGAGCGCGATCACGCCGAAGAACGTCGGGATCAGGGTGCGGCGGAGGAAGATGGTGCTCTCGATGAGGAACTCGTCCACCCAGGAGTAGGGCGGCGTGAACGTCGCGGCGACCGTCTTGCCGGTCAGCAGCAGCATCCCGCCGACCTCGTCGATGATGCTCAGCCCGGCGTCTGCGCCTCGGCGTGGCGTCGACCGCAGTCGCGCCCCCCGCCCAGGCGGCGCCGAGACGGGCGCTGTCGCGCTTCTCGTTGCCACGTTCTGCCTCTTCTCCCGTTGAGGGGCGGATCCCACTCCGCCTCCGTGACTCCAACACTCCCACCGGCAGATGCCGGTGAACAGACTCAATAGGTGTCAGACACCCCCCTCTTAAGGGGTGTCATTCCATTCCCAGCGGTCCTCCGCGCTCGCGGTTGAGGAACTGGCGCACGAACGGATTGCTGGAATCGAACATCTCGTCGCGGTCGCCGCTCTGCACGATCCGCCCGCGCCACAGGACGCCGACGTACTGCCCGATCTGCCGCGCCGTGGCGATGTCGTGCGTGATCAGGATGTAGGTCCCGCCGTAGAGCGAGTGCATCTCCTGGATCAGGTCGCACAGCAGGAGCGTGCGGACCGGATCGAGACCGGAGTCGGGCTCGTCGAACATGACGATCTCGGGCTCCATCACCAGGGCCCGCGCGAACCCGGCCCGCTTGCGCATGCCGCCGGAGAGCTCACCGGGCATCCGTGTGCCGGCGGTCGTCAGGCCGACGTCGGCGAGGCGTGCCTGCACGAGGGAGTCGATCTCGTCCTCGGTCTTGTCGGTGTGCTGGCGCAGCGGGAAGGCGACGTTGTCGTAGACGTTCATGGAGCCGAACAGCGCACCGTCCTGGAACAGGATGCCGAACCGGCGGCGCATCTCCAGCAGGTCGGCCTGGAGCATGTCCGGGACCGACTGCCCGTGGACGATCACGTCGCCGCGGTCAGGGAACATCAGGCCGATCAGGTGCTTGATGAGCACGCTCTTGCCGGTGCCGGACGGCCCCAGGACGACCGTGATCGTCCCCTCGGGAACGCAGAAGTCGAGTCCGCGCAGGATCGCGTTGCGCCCGAAGCTCTTGTGGATGTTCACGCACTCGATCGACCAGAAGTCCCCCGGATTGCGCTCCGAGAAGGTCAGTGGCCCCTCGTGGTGCTCGAAGTCCGCGGCGGCATCGAGCAACTTCCGCTCCTCGGGCGTTTCGGCGCTGGTCATGCGTCCTCCTTGCGAGCGTGTCCGTAGTGTTCGTGATTGGCGGCAGCGATCAGGATCGGCATGATGCGCAGGAACTTCCGGATCGGGCCGTCGTAGGTCGCGCGGCCGTCGATGACGGCCACCGCCATCCGGACGGAGCGATCCAGGATGCCGGCGAGGGCCGGGGCCTCGATCTCCAGAGAGCTCTCCGTCACCGTGCTCTCGTCAGCCTGATGGAGCTCGGGCGGCTGCCGGTCGAGCAGGAGGGTCAGCACCGCGTCCGGCGTCTCCCGGAGGCTGATCCGCACGGTGGTCCCCGTCCGCCCGAGTCGATCGGAGGTCTCCGGGTCCTCGATCGCCTCCGTGAACGCGGCGATGAAGGTCTCCATCGCGGCGGGCGCAAGCGTTTCGTCAGCGTTCATCTTCGGTCCTCGGGTCGGGGGACTCGGTAGCCGCGGCGCGCGCCGCGGTCGAGGTGGACCACAGCTCGCGGATCAGGTCGGCCAACTCCGTCTGGTCCTGCGCGGTCATGTCTCCCCGGGCCGCGCGGTCCGCGAGCGACGCGGCACGCGCGGCCAGACGGCCGCTGGTGTCGTCGGCCGTCAGCGCGACCACCGCGGGGAGCTGTGCGGCACCGAGCCGGTAGCGGCCGGCGCCGACGTCTCCGGCGACGCGGACGAGAAGCTCGTCGCCCGGCCGGATCTCCTCCCGGCCGCCGAGCGCGCGCGCAACCGCCTCGGCGGAGGGCAGGCGGTCGTGCCAGCGCGGCGCGGGCGGCAGCGGAAACTCGAACGCCTCTTCGAACAGCCCGGCCGCGACCTGGGATGCACCGGCACTGCCGATTCGGGTCCGCCACACCTGATGGGCATGCACCTCGTTCAGCGAGGGGTCGCCGTCGGAGATCCGCTGGGCGCGGATGGCGAGGTTCGTCACCGCGAAGGCCGCGAACACCATCCGTGCCTGCTCTTCGCGGCTGCCCAGGAGCCGCGCCAATGCGTGCTGGACGTCTCGAGGCTCCGCGAAGATGTGGTCGCCGCGGACGTAGGTGACCCGGTTGAGCCAGATCTCCTCGGCGCCCTCCAGCGAAGTCAGGCGGCGGGGCCGCCGACGGAAGCCGCGGCGGTCCGGAAGGATCGGGGCACCCACGGTCGAGACGATGAGGACGTCGCCGCCGCGGTCGCGCTCGGCCCCGGCGAGGAGTGCCTCGAGGACCGGCGCGTCGTCGGCACGACGCACGTAGTACCGGCCCGGCTCGATGCCGAGCACGCCGGCCAAGTCGAACTGGACGCCGATGACGCTGTCCTCGAGCGGCAGGTTGGTGGAGTCGTCGGTGCGGAGCGGGTCGTCTGCGGTCACGGTAGCCATGGTCTCAGTCGTTCGGGGGCTCGCTCAGGAGCAGATCGTACGCCCGACGGTCGAGGGCGCCGCTGAGGTCCAGGTGGACGTGCTTGCACTCGGTGTACTCGTCGAGCGCTCTGGGGCCCAGCTCCCGTCCCAGCCCCGACTGCTTGTACCCGCCGAACGGCAGTGCGCTGTTGAGCATGTGGGCGTCGTTGATCCACACCGTGCCGGTCCGCAGTCGAGCCGCGACCTCGAGCGCCCGCTCGGCGTCGGTGCTCCAGACCGCGCCGGCCAACCCGTAGATGGAGTCGTTCGCGATCGCGACGGCCTCGTCGACGTCGTCGTACCGCAGGACGGACAGCACCGGGCCGAAGATCTCCTCCTGGGCGATCCGCATCTCGGAGCGCACGCCGGTGAAGATCGTCGGCTCGACCCAGAACCCGCGCTCGAAGTCGGCGCCTTCGGGAACGCCACCGCCGAGGACCAGTTCGGCGCCCTCCGCCAGGCCGGACTGCACGTACCCGAGGATCCGCTCCTGCTGCGCGCGAGAGACCACCGGTCCGAGATCGGTGTCGAAGTCCCGAGGGTCGCCGATCTTTATCGTCTTGGCGCGCTCGACCAGGCGTTCCACGAACGCGTCGTGCAGCGCATCCGGCAGCAGCAACCGGGTGCCGGACTCACACGCCTGGCCGGAGTAGAGGAAGCAGCCGAAGAGCGCCGCGTCGACCGCCGTGCGCACGTCGGCGTCGTCCAGGACGACGACCGCGGACTTCCCGCCCAGTTCGAGCGTCACCCGCTTGATCGTCTCCGACGCCGAGGCCATGACCTTGCGGCCGACCTCGGTCGACCCGGTGAACGAGACCTTGTCCACGTCCGGATGGGACGCGAGCCGCGCGCCCACGTCGGGGCCGCCGGTGACCACGTTGAGGACGCCGGGCGGCAGGCCGCACTCCTCGAGCGCCCGGACGAGCTCGAGCACCGTCAGCGGGGTCTTCTCGTCGGGCTTGAGCACGACGCTGTTGCCCGCCGCCAAAGCAGGCCCCACCTTCCAGACTGCGAGCGCCAGGGGGAAGTTCCACGGCACGATCGCCGCGCACACCCCAATGGGCTCCCGTCGCAGGACGTTGCGCGCCAGCGTGGGGTAGACCACGGTCGGCTGCGGTTCCTCGAAGACGTAGCGGGCCGCCAGCTCCCCGAAGTAGCCGAGATGCGCGATCGCAAGCCCGACGTGGAAGCCGATGGCCTGGCGGACGGTCGCCCCGTTTTGCAGGCCCTCGAGCTCGGCGAGTTCCTCGAGCCGCTCGCCGAGAAGGTCGGCGGCCTTGACGAGGACCTGCGCCCGGACCTCGGGCGGGGTCGCCGCCCAGCGGCCCTCGTCGAAGGTCCGGCGGGCGACGGCGACGGCGAGGTCGGCGTCGGCGACGGTTCCTCGAGCCACGGTGGCGACCCGCTCCTCCGTCGCCGGGTCGATGATGACGAACTGCTCGTCGGCCTCGACGGACCGGCCGTCGATGTGCATGCCCCAGTGCTGCACCGCGTCCGCGGACTCGACGCTCATCCCGCCGCTCCCGGCTCGAGGACGACCTTCAGCGCTTCGCGGCTGGCGAAGAGCTCGTAGCCCTGCGCCGCCTGGTCGAGCGGAAGGCGATGGGTGATCAGCGCCGTGGGGTCGATGCGGCCCGCGCGCACGAGCGCGAGGACCTCGTCCATGTGCGCCTGGATGTTGGCGACGCCCATGTGGATCGTGGCGTTGTGGATCCACAGCTCGCCCACGGGAAACGTGAACTCGTCATCCATGTAGACGCCGGGGATCGTCAGATGCCCCCCCATGCGCAGCAGCGGCATCGCCGCCTTCAGCGCGCTCTCGTGGCCGACCGCGTCGACGACGACGTCGGCCCCGCGCCAGTCCGTCAGCTCCAGGATGACGTCCTGCGCATCGGCCTCGTCGGCGTTCACCGCGATCGCTCCGAGCGATGACGCGAGGGCCAGCCGGGACGCGACCTTGTCGATCACCACGACCTGCGCGGCGCCGAGGGCCAGCGCCGACATCATCGCGAAGAGCCCCACCGGCCCTGCCCCGACCACGGCGACGACGTCCCCGGAGCGCAGGTCGGTCTTCCGCACCGCGTCGTACGCGGTCGTGAGGATGTCACCGACGAACAGCGCCTGCTCGTCGGTGACGTCGTCGGGGATCTTGCGCAGTGTCAGGTCGGCCATCGGAATCCTCGCGTACTCCGTCTGCGTCCCGCCGAGATCGCCGAACGCCATGCCGAGCCCGAAGACCTGAGCCCCGAGGCACTTCGAGAACTCTCCGCGCCGGCACAGCCAGCAGGCGCCGCAGCAGGCGAAGAACGAGCCGAGCGCACGATCGCCGACCTCGAACTGCTGCACGCTGGCACCCACCTCGACGACGGTGCCCATGTACTCGTGACCCATCGTGAAGCCGTCCTCGGCGTCCATCCGGCCCGTGTACGGATGCAGGTCGCTGCCGCAGATCGACGCCTTGTCGATGCGGAGCAGCGCGTCTGTCGCCTCGACGAGCGTCGGCGTCGGCACCTCTTCGATGCGAACGTCCCTTGCGGCATGGAAGACGAGCCCCTGCATCGTCGTCGCCATGCTCATGCGTCGTCCCGCCCGGCGGTGAGCGCCTCGTAGATCGGGAACATCGGCTTGGTCGCCGGTACGAGCTTGAGGATCTTGTTGACCGGCCCCTTGGCGCGGACCTGGCCCTTGGCGAGCCCCATCGGGATGCTGTACTTCCCTCGCCAGAAGGCGTCCGCGTCGTCGGCGCGCATGTACAGGTGGATGTCCGCCGGGCCGGATGACTCGCCGGTGGTCACCTCGATCGGGTCCGACATCTTGACGGTGATCTGCGCATCCGGGTCGGAGTAGTGCAGTTGAAGGACCGCGCCCACGTTCATGAGCTTCGGGCCGACGTCGGGGTGGGAGGCCGCTTCCCGAAACACCCCTCCGACGTACTCGTACACCTCGTCAGCGTTGTTGAAGATCGGCATGTGCCGCCCTTTCACCCGAGTGACCCTCGGGGTTCGGATAGTGTGGCGTGGTCCGGCGTCTGACGTGCGACACTGACGTCGACAACGAGGAGGAGCAATGGGTCTTCAGGGTCAAGATTCTCCCCCGGAGGAGAAGTCTGCGGTCCTCATCGAGGAGGCGGAAGCCGAGCAGGCGGCCGACCTTCTCATCGGGGTACGTCGTGCGGTGACCGAGCTGCAATCGATCCCGAGCGTCAAGGCCCTGCTCGAGCGCGCGCCCGCGGTGCTCTGCGCCAACACGCTGTTCGAGCGCGTGATCGTCACGCTCGTCGAGGACTCCGCGCTCGCCCTGCAGAGCCTGCACTTCGACGGTGTCGACTCCGAAGAGCAGGAGATGGTCCGACAGCTGTGGCGGGCCGCACCACCGGCGCTGACCCATCTCCTTGTCGAGTCGGAGGTCATCCGCCGCAAGCGGGCCATCCTCGTCGTCAACGCCCGGCGCAGTGAGCGCACGATCGGCGGGGTCCTCGGCCGCAACGTCGACGCCGACTGCTACGTCGCCGCGCCGGTCACCGACGGAGAAACGGTCATCGGGATGGTTCACGCGGACCGGAAGAGCTCGGGGTGCGCGGTGGGCCAGTCCGAAGTCGAGGCCCTGTGGCTGTTCTGCCAGGCGCTGTCAATGAGCCTGCAGCGAGCGGAACTCACCGCTCGGGTCGCGTTCCAGCGTGACGAGGTCCGCCGCCACATGTCCGCGCTGGACGCTGCGCTCGACAGCCACGGGGCTCGCGGAGCACGCGGAACGGCCCTGGCGCCGATGTCCGAGATGGAGTTGGCCGCCGCGGGCGTGGTCCTCGCACCGGAGAACCGGATTGCCTCCCTGCTCACCGCGCGCGAGCTCGACGTCCTGCGCCTCATGGCCGACGGCAACACCAACGCCCAGATCGCCTCGCGGCTGGTCATCACCGAGGGAACGGTGAAATCCCACGTCAAGCACGTGCTGCGCAAGCTGCGCGCCGGCAACCGCGTCGAGGCCGTCTCCCGCTACCTGCGGATCGCCGCGAAGGACCACTCGATGCTATGAGGCCCCTCCGCAGGGGCCTCACATCGCCATCGAGTACCCCCCGTTGACCGGGACGGTCTGGCCGGTCACCCAGCCGGCGGCCGGCGTCGCGAGGAACGTGATCATCGCCGCGGGATCCTCGGGCTCGCCGATCCGCCGGAGCGGATACGCGCGAACGATCTTCTTGAGAGCATCCGGGTCCTGGATCGCCGCCTCGACCGGCGGCGTGCGAATCGCCCCGAGCGCAACGCAGTTGGCCGTGATCCCGTAGCGGGCCACGGCCTTCGCGTACCCGCGCACGAACCCGGCGGCCCCGGCTTTCGCCCCGGCGTAGACCGCGAGGTGCGGCTCGCCGACGCGTCCTGCGTCGGAGATCACGGTGACGACACGCCCACCGCCTTCGGCGATCATGCCTGGCGTCGCCGCGTGCGTGCAGTAGAGGACGCCGTTGAGGTTGACGTCCAGCCACCGGCCCCATGTGGCCGGCGACTCCTCCCAGAACGGCGGCGCGGGGGCCAGCGGCGACTCGTTAGGACCGGCGTTCCCTGCGTTGTTCACCAGGATTCCGACAGGCCCGAGCTCCTCGGCGATCGCCGCCACGTTCGCCGCCACCGCACCGTAGTCGGACACATCACCGGGGCACGCCATCGCGGTCGCGCCGGTGGCCCGGAGTTCGCCGACGACGGCCTCGGCGCGGTCGGCGTGATAATCGTTCACGGCGACCTTGGCGCCCTGCGCGGCGAGCATCAGGGCGACGGTCCGACCGACGCCCTGCCCCGCACCCGTCACCAGGGCTACCTTCCCGTCGAGCCGCAGCAGGCTCTCGAACGGACCGCCGCTCACGACGCTCCCCCCTCGAGCGCCTCGCGCCCGTAGAGGTGGCGGGCGATGACGAGCTTCTGGATCTGCGGGGTCCCGTCGCCGATCTGCATGCCGCTGATGTCGCGCAGCATCTGCTGCAACGGCAGCTCGTCCGACCACGCGACGTGGCCGTGCAGCACGATGCAGTCCTGGATCGCGTCGAAGGCGAGGCGCGGGACCCACCACTTGATCATCGACGCCTGCTTGGTGTGCGGGCGTCCGGCAGACCGCAGCGCCAGCGCCCGGTAGCTCAATGCCCGAGCCGCCTCGAGCATCGTGTCGTGCTCGGCGACCTTGAACGACACCCCTTGGTACTGCGCGATGGTGCGACCGAACGTCTTGCGTTCGCTCGTGTAGGCGATCGTCATGTCGAGCGCGCGCTGGGCACAGCCGATCGCCATGAGCCCGATCAGCGCGCGGGTGAAGTCGAACTCGTTCATCACGATGTTGAACCCGCGCCCGACCTCCCCGATGAGGTACTCGTCTGGGACGAACGTGCCCTCGAACGTCAGCGCTCCGCGGCCGAGCGGCTTGAAGCCGGGGTCGCGGAACGTCTGGCGGGCGACGGTCTCGTCGAGCGGGACGAGGAATGCCGTCACCCCGCGGGCGCCGGGGCCGCCGGTCCGCGCGAAGGTCAGCGCGGCGGACGCGTGGGCCGCTCCGGTGATCGAGCTCTTCTCGCCGTACAGCCGCCACCCCCCGTCGACCTTCTCCGCGCGCGTCGTGAGCGCGGCGGCGTCGGATCCCACGCCGGGCTCCGTGAGCGCCAGTGCGACGAAGTCCTGGCCGGTGATCGACCGGTCGAGCCACTCGCGACCGCCCGGGCAGTGCTGTTCGAGCAGACGCCCGGTGACCGCGCCCGAGAACACGAGGTAGCAGACGTTGAAGTCCGCCCAGGCGAGCTCCTCGCAGGCGATGCCGGCCGCGATCTCGTCGGCGCCCTGCCCGCCCAGGCCCTGACCGACCAGCAGCCCCAGCAGCCCCTGGTCGCCGAGTCGCTTGTACTCCGCCGTGGGGAACTCCTCCGACTCGGCCCGCGCGAGATAGCCATCGGCGAAGTGCTTGCGTGCGAAGGCACGCACGCTCTCTCGGAACAGGCCGTGCTCCTCGGTCTCCAGCAACGGGTGGGTGGCGGACGGGGCAGGGGTCGCGATGGTGCTCATGGTCTCTTTCGTGGTGAGGTGTCGGGGCGGACGGTCAGCGTCCGGGGAACTTCGGTGCGCGGTGGTCGTTGAACGCCGCCAGGCCTTCGGCGACGTCCTCCGTCCCGAGGTGGATCTGGCAGGCGTCGAGCTCCATCCGCAGCCCGCGGTCGACCGGCAGCGATTCCTGGTCGTTGACGACCTGCTTCATCCGCCGCACCCCCACCGGACTGCGCTGCGCGATCTCGGCGCAGATCGCCTGCACATCGGCCTCCAGCGCGTCGGGATCGGCGACGACGTCGACGAGCCCCCACTGCTCCATCTCGACCGCTGTGCGCGACTGCCCGGTGAAGAGCAGGAGCTTCGCCCGGGCGGTGCCGATGCGGCGCGGCAGTCGCACCGCCCCGCCGGCGCCGGGGAACAAGCCGTAGGTGGCGTGACCGTCGGCGATCCTCGCGGTCGACGACGCGACGATGAAGTCGCACGCGAGAGCCAGCTCGAGCCCGCCGGCGATCGTCAAACCGTTCACGGCTGCGACCACCGGGAGCGGATGCAGCTCGACCTGCCGGAACACCCCCCCGGCCCGCTCGAGGAAGCGCTCCATGGCCTTGGGGTCCTGCAGGGCGCCCTTGACGAACTTCAGATCAGCCCCGGCGCAGAACGCGCGCCCCTCGCCGGTGATCACGACGGCGGTCGCGCCGACGCGCAGCGACTCCGCAAGCCCGGCTTCGATGCCGTCGAGCGTCGGCAGGTCGAGCGCATTCATCGCGTCGGGACGCGAGAGCCGGAGCCAGAGCGTTCCCTCGCGGAGCTCGTGCTGCACGGCGGGGGCGTCGTCGGTGTCGGTCAGGGTCGTCATGGAGCGTGCTCCTCGTCGGGGGAAGCGACCTTTGTCAGGCCGCCGGCTCGGCGTACTCTCGCAGATCACACGTGTGAGTCACCACTCTCTTAGGGCGGAAAGAAGCACCTATTAGGAGGGTTGCTCAAGGCCTACCACCACGTTAGCGTACGCTCACATGATCCCTTTCCCCGTCGTTCCCGCCCACGATCTGAGGCGGCACCCATGAGTCGTGACATCGTCATCGCCGGCGTCGGCATGACCCGCTTCGGCAAGTTCGTGGATCGGTCGATCGCGAGCCTCGCCGCCGAGGCGATCGAGGCGGCCCTGAGTGACGCGATGACCGACGCGGACGCCGTCGACGCCGTGGTCTACTCCAACGCTGCCGCCGGGATCATCACCGGACAGGAGATGATCCGCGGGCAGTGTGCGCTGCGCGACGCTCCGGCGCTGCTGGGGAAGCCCGTCTACAACGTCGAGAACGCCTGCGCGTCGGGTTCGACCGCCTTCAACCTCGCTTGCGCGCTCATCCAGGCGGGTCGCGCCGAGGTCGCGCTCGTCGTCGGGGCGGAGAAGCTCAGCCACCCCGACAAGGCACGCACGTTCTCCGCCTTCGAAGCAGGGGTCGACGTCGAGCACTCTCCGTTCCCCGACGCTGCCAGTGACCAGTCGGTCTTCATGGACCTCTACGCGCAGATGTCGCGCGACTACATGGCCCGGTCGGGGGCGACCGCGGAGGACTTCGCGGCGATCGCCGTCAAGAGCCATGCCAACGCGGGGCTGAACCCGCTCGCCCAGTACCGCGATCCGGTCACCGTCGAGCAGGTCCTCGCCAGCCGGATCGTCACCGATCCCCTGCGCGTGCTGATGTGCTCGCCGATCGGCGACGGCGCTGCTGCCCTCGTGATCGCCTCCGAGGCCGGGCTCGCCCGGTTGGGCGTGACGCCGTCCGTCCACGTGAAGGCATCGGTCGTCCTGTCCGGCAACGACAACGGTGCGAACATCGTGACCGTGGCAGCGCGGCAGGCGTTCGCGATGGCCGGCGTCACGCCCGATCAGGTCGACGTCGTCGAGCTGCACGACGCCGCGGCACCGGCCGAGTTCATCGCCTTCGAGGAGCTCGAGCTGTGCGACCCCGGACAAGCGCCGGAGCTGTTCCGCGCCGGACACACCGCCATCGGCGGTGCGTGCTGCGTGAACCCGAGCGGCGGCCTGCTCTCCAAGGGCCACCCGATCGGTGCGACCGGCTGCGCCCAGCTCGTGGAGCTGACACACCAGCTCCGCGGCACCGCCGGCGAGCGCCAGTCCGGGACCCCGAGGATCGCCGTGGCCGAGAACGCCGGCGGCTGGCTCGGGAACGGCCCGGCCGCGACCGCGGTCACCGTCCTCGGCGCCTGACGCAGCACACCCGACAGATGATCCTCAACCACCAGGAGCCCCAAGAACCATGAGCCTCGCACCGACCGAACACCTGACCGTCGGCCCCAACATCCCGCTGATCATGCCCGACGAGGAGCGCATGATCCGCGAAGCGGTGGCCGGCATCGCCGGCGGCTTCGGCCACGACTACTTCGCGGCGAAGGTCAAGGCCGGAGAACGGACCGACGAACTCTGGGACGCCATGGGCAAGAGCGGCTACCTCGGCGTCAACCTTCCTGAGGAGTACGGCGGCGGCGGGCTCGGCATGACCGCGCTGGCCGCCGTCTCCGAAGAGCTGTCCCGCGCGGGATGCCCGCTCATGCTGCTCGTCGTCTCCCCGGCGATCGTCGGCAACGTCATCGCCAAGTACGGAACCATCGACCAGAAGGACCGCTGGCTCGGCGGGCTCGCCAGTGGCGAGAAGAAATGCGCCTTCGCGATCACGGAGCCCGATGCGGGATCGAACTCCCACAAGATCTCGACCGTCGCGACCAAGGACGGAAGCGGGTATCGCATCAACGGGACGAAGACCTACATCTCCGGCGTCGAGGAGGCGGAGGCGATGCTCGTCGTCACCCGCACCGGCGTGGACTCCAAGGGCCGCGGACGCCTGTCCCTCTTCATGGTCGACACGGACGCTCCCGGCTTGGAGCGCCAGTACATCGACACCGTGCTCGAAGCGCCCGAGAGCCAGTGGATGCTGTTCTTCGACAACGTCGAGGTGAGCGAGGACCGTCGGATCGGGGCCGAGGGCGAAGGGTTGCGCATCGTGTTCGACGGGCTGAACCCCGAGCGGATCATGGGCGCCGCCATGTGCATCGGCCTCGCCGACTACGCGATGGCGAAGGCGACGCAGTACGCCAACGAGCGGTCCGTCTGGGGCGTGCCGATCGGCCAACACCAAGGCGTCTCCCACCCGCTGGCACAGGCGAAGATCGAGCTCGAGCTCGCCCGGCTGATGACGCGTCGCGCCTGCGCGGAGTACGACGCCGGCATCCCGGCCGGCGAGGCGAGCAACATCGCCAAGTTCGCCGCCGCGGAGGCCGCGATCAAGGTTCTGGACCAGGCGATCCAGACACACGGCGGCAACGGGATGGCGCGGGAGTACGGGCTCGCCGACCTGTGGTTCATCGTGCGTCTGCTGCGGACCGCGCCCGTCTCGCGCGAGATGGTTCTCAACTACGTCGCCGAGCACTCGCTCGGACTGCCGAAGTCGTACTAGCCGTGGAGCTGCGTACCCCGGGAGCAGCCGACGAGGCGGCCGCCGTGCCAGTTGCCCCGGGGGTGATGCGCATCACCCTGCCGCTGCCCTTCACCACGCCGGATCACATCCACTGCTACCTGCTGGACATCGACGGGTGGGACGGCCCCTTGCTGGTCGACACCGGGATGCGCGGGTCAGAGGCCGCGCTGGCCTCGTGTCTGCAGGACGCCGGTGGCCCGCCCGCCGGCGTCCTGGTGACGCACAGCCACGTCGATCACTGGGGCCTGGCTGCGACCCTGACGGACGAGGTGTACGGCCACGAAGCCCTGGCGGCGTTGCTGGCCATGGATCTGGACTCCGGGGTCTTCGGCGAACACGACCACGGTGTGCTCTCGGCGGAGACCGTGGCCACGGCGTTTCACCTGTTCCGCAAGATGACCGTCGGCCAGCCGCGGGTCCGACCGGTCGAGGACGGCGACGTGCTCGGCGAGTGGCGCATCGTCTGGACCCCGGGCCACGACCCCGCGCACATCAGCCTGTTCCGCGATCGCGACGGGGTGCTCATCAGCGGTGACGCGCTGCTGCCGGACGCGACCCCGAACATTCAGCCCGCGGCCGGACGCGAGGACTCGCTCGCCGACTACCTGGCGACGCTCGCACGGCTGAGTGCGCTGCCGGTCTCGCTGGTGCTGCCGTCGCACGGCGAGCCGTACACCGATCATCGCGGGCGGGCAGGCGAGCTCACGGCGTTCCACGCGAAGCGGCTGCGCACGATCCTCCACGAGCTCCGCCACGGGCCCCTCGCTGTCGGCGACCTCGCGCGGACGCTCTTCGTCGTTCGCGAGAGCGCTATCGACGACATGCTCGCCGACATGGAGACGCTGGCGCATCTCGACAACCTGCGGCTGAAGGGGCTCGTTCTTCGACGTCCCGACCATCGCTGGTGCCTGCCGGACCACCCCTGACGAAGGAGGACAGACATGTCCACGCAGTCCACCGACTTCATCGACCTGACGACGCTCGATCTCGGCCACGCCCGCCACTGGGTGGACGACCCGCCGTACGCGTTGTTCCGCCGCCTGCGGAACGAGGCGCCCGTGCACTGGAGCCCGAACGAGCGATGGCCGGACGAGGGCGGCTTCTGGTCGATCACGCGCCACGCGGACCTCCGGACCGTCACCCGCGACTTCGAGACGTTCAGCTCCGAGAAGCGCGGGATCATGCTCGTCGACGACGTCGGAGTGCCGCTCGCCGTCCAGCAGCAGCAGATGATATCGATGGATCCGCCCCGCCATGACCGCCTGAAGAAGATCGTCGGCAAGGCGTTCACGCCCAAGCGCGTCGCCCTCCACGAGGCCGCGATGCGAACGATCATCAGCGACGTCTTCGATCGCGTCGACGAGGCGGGCGACAGCTGCGACCTGGTCACCCAGGTCGCCCGGCCGATCCCGGCCCGCGTCATCGGGAGTCTGCTCGGAACGCCCCCCGAAGACGACCACAAGCTGGTGCTGTGGACCAACATGTTCACTGCCTTCGAGGAGCAGGAGCTCAACGACGAGATCGACGTGTCCTCGCAGCAGATGTACCTCGACATGTTCGAGTACGTCGTGGCGCTGAAGACCGCCCGTCAGGAAGACCCGAAGGACGACCTGATGTCCGCGCTCGTCCACGCCGAGGTCGACGGCGACCGGCTCAACGACATCGAGGTGGCGTTGTTCTTCGGCTTGCTGATGGCCGCCGGCAACGACAGCACCGGAGCCACCTACGGATCGACGATGCTCGCGCTCCTGCGCGACCGCGAGCAGTTCGAGATGGCCCGCGACAAGCCGGAGCTGGTGCCGGCCGTTGTCGAGGAGGGCCTACGCTGCTTCCCGGCGTTCGGCTACTTCGCTCGGGCCGCGACCCGTGACGTCGAGCTTGAGGGCCAGCAGATCAAGGAGGGCGACAAGCTCGCCCTCTGGTACATCTCCGGCAACCGCGACGAGACCGTCTTCGACGACCCCGAGCGGTTCGATCTCACGCGCCACGACGTCGGTGAGCACATCGCGTTCGGGGCCGGCGGGCGGCATTTCTGCCTCGGCGCCGGCCTTGCGCGCCTCGAGCTGAAGCTGTGGATCGAGGAGACGCTGCGCCGTTACCCGGAGATGCGCCTCGACGGCGAGCCGCGGCGCGTGCAGTCGATGATCATGAACCAGCAGTTCAGCATTCCGGTGCAGCTGCGCGGCTGAGCTCGCGCAGGTACTCGTCGCGCAGCGCCGCCTTGTAGAGCTTGCCGGTCTCGAGCCGCGGCAGCTGCGCGACGAAGTCCACGGTGCGCGGGACCTTGTACCCCGCCAGCGCGGCGCGGGCGAAGGTCCGGAGCTCCTCGCCCAGCTCCGGCGAGGGGTCGACGCCGTCACGCAGCTCGACGACGGCCTTCACCTCCTCTCCCATCTCCTCGTTGGGCAGCCCGAAGACCGCCACGTCCGCAACGTTGGGATGGTCGATCAGCACGTGCTCGATCTCCTGCGGGTAGATGTTGACCCCACCCGAGATGATCATGAACGCCTTGCGATCCGTCAGGTAGAGGTACCCGTCGGCGTCGACGTAGCCGACGTCGCCGACCGTGGTCCACGTGGGGTGCTGCGGGTGGCGGGTCGATGCCGTCTTCTCCGGGTCGCCGTGGTACTCGAACGGGGCCTGCGGAAGCTCCGAGTACACGAGCCCCGGCGCGCCGATCGGCAGTTCCTCCCCGTCGTCGCCGCAGATGTGCAGCGTCCCGAGCACGGGCCGCCCGACGGTTCCGGGATGCGAGACCCAGGCCTCGGACGGGGCGTGGGTCATGCAGTTCAACTCGGTCGCGCCGTAGTACTCGTTGAGGATCGGGCCCCACCAGGCGAGCATCGCGTCCTTGACCTTCGGCGGACAGGGCGCGGCCGCGTGGATCGCGACGCGCATGCTCGACAGGTCGTGGGCGGAACGGACCTCGTCGCTCAGACGCAGCAGGCGGACGAACATCGTCGGGACCCATTGGCTGTGCGTGACGCCGTGTCGTTCGATCGCGGCGAGCGCGGCCTCGGGGTCGAAGCGCTCCATGACGACGACGGTGCCGCCCAGCGCCATCGCGCCGGTCGAGAAGGCCAGCGGCGCGGAGTGGTAGAGAGGAGCGGGCGAGAGGTAGACCGACTGCTCATCGATCCCGTAGAGACCGGCGAGAAGCGGTTCGAGGACTCCGGCGTCCGCGAACGTCTGCCCGGGCGGCGAGGGCCGGCGCACGCCCTTCGGGCGCCCGGTCGTCCCCGAGCTGTAGTTCATGAAGTCGCCGAGCGGTTCGTGATCGAGCGGGTCCGAGGACTCCGCGGCCAGCGCGGCCGAAAAGGACGCGAAACCGCGCTCGGCCCGCGCGCCGACGACGAGCCGCACTCCGCAGGCCGGCACGGCCGCCGCAGCACGGGACGCCACGTCGAGCAGGTCGCTCGAGACGATGAACGCCTTCGCACCGCTGTCACGCAGGATGTACTCGATCTCGTCGGCCGCGAGGTGGCTGTTCACGGGCGTGATCACCAGCCCCGAGCGCATGGCCGCCCAGAACACCTCGAAGAACGCCGGCTCGTTGACGAGCATCGCCGCGAGACCATCCCCCGGACGCAGCCCCTGCGAGTGGAGATGTCGAGCCAGTCTCACGGACGCCGTGTCGAGGTCGTCGTACGTACGGGTCTCGCCGGTCCCGGCCATGATGAGCGCGGGCTTGTCGGGGTTCGATCGGACGTGCACGGGAAAGGGCATTCCGGCCTCTCTGGAGGGGACAGCGCGGTCGATGGACCGCGCCAACGGCACCCCTCACGATAGCGATCGCTCACCGTCTACGCATCCCATGTCTATCGATGAATCCTGCCTCGTTTCGACCGACAGGTGTGCGAGCATTCACCGACTATTTCGCTACTGTCAGGAAAGAAGGAGCCCGTTGTGCCCACGTCCCCCCGGTCCTACGAGCAGGCCGTCGCCGACCACGTCTGGGAGGTCCCGGAGCGCTACAACATCGCCCAGGACGTCTGCGACAAGCACCCGGCCGACCAGCTCGCAATGGTCCACGAGCGCTTCGACGGCGTGACCCGCGAGCTCCACTGGGGCGAGCTGCAGGACCTGGCGAACCGGGCCGCGAACCTGCTCGCCGCGCACGGGGTCGGCAAGGGCGACCGGGTCGCTGTCGTCCTGCCTCCGACCCCCGAGACGGCGGCGCTCTTCTTCGGCACCTGGAAGCTCGGCGCGGTCCTGCTGTCGATGTCCGTCCTGTACGGCGACGACGGCATCCGTCACCGCCTGCAGGACTCCCAGTCCAAGGTCCTCGTGACCGACGCGGCGAACGTCGACCGCTTCGACGCCTCCCTCGTCGACGAGGTGCTCGTCCTGGACGCCGACCTGCTGGCCGCCGCGGACGCGACGCCGGTCGTGGCCGACACCGCGGCCGACGATCCGGCGCAGCTGTACTACACGTCAGGCACGACCGGGACGGCGAAGGGCATCGTCCACGCGCACCGCTACCTGCTCGCGCACAACGAGTTCGTCCACTCCCACGACGTGCAGCCCGGCGAGCGGTTCCACGGCATGGGGGAGTGGGCGTGGGCCGCGGGCATCGCGCCGCTGCTCGGCCCGTGGCGGCTGGGCGCCGTGCAGTGCGTCCTGCAGCGCCAGGGCGGCTTCGATCCGAAGCAGCAGCTCGACTTCCTCAGCCGCAACGCGGTCACGAACGTCTTCACGACGCCGACGGCCATGCGCTCGATGATGTCGATCTCCGACGCGGGCACGACGTACCCGCAGCAGTTCCGGATCGTCTGCAGCGCCGGCGAGCCGCTGAACCCGGAGGCGATCCGCTGGTTCCGCGAGCAGTACGGCCTGACCGTCCTGGACTACTACGGGATGACCGAGAGCTACCCGATGGTCGCCAACTACCCGTGGATGGAGGTCCGCGAGGGCTCCATGGGCAAGCCGATGCCCGGCTGGGAGATGGCGATCCTCGATGAGGACTCCGTCCCCATCACGACGCCCGGTGAGCGCGGGGAGATCGCGCTGAAGGCGCGGTCCAACCCGCACTACCCGCTCGGCTACTGGCAGCGCGACGAGGACACCGAGCGCGTCTTCGGCGGCGAGTGGTTCCGCACCGGCGACGCCGCGAGCGCCGATGAGGACGGCTACTACTGGTACGAGGGCCGCGCCGACGACCTCATCATCGCCGCCGGGTACCGCATCGGGCCGTTCGAGGTGGAGTCCGCGTGCCTCGAGCATCCGGCCGTCGCCGAGGCCGCCGCGGTCGGCTCGCCGGACGAGCGTCGCGGTCACGTCGTCAAGGCCTTCATCCTGCTCGCCGCCGACCACGAGCCGTCCGACGCGCTGGCGGAGGAGATCAAGGCCTTCGTCCGCGACCGCCTGTCCGCCTACGCCTACCCGCGCAGGATCGAGTTCGTCACCGAGCTGCCCAAGACGCTGACGGGCAAGATCCGCCGGATCGAGCTGCGCCAGCTCGAGGAGGAGCGCGCGCGGAGCTGAAAACCCGCGCCCCGGACGACCGTCCGTCGGCTCCGGGCCCGAGGCCAGGAGCCGACGAAGGGGGCCTCAGCGGAGCCGCACGGGCAGCGTCGCCAACTGGTTGGCGAACTGCGACAGCACGTACGTCGGCTCGCCGACGATCTTGATGTCGGGAAACCGGGCCACGGTCTGCTCGATCAGGATCGACAGCTCGAGACGGGCGAGCGCCGTACCGAGGCAGAAGTGGCGACCACCGGCACCGAACGCCTGGTGCTCGGGGTTGCGCGTCACGTCGAAGACGTCCGGGTTCTCGTACACCTGCTCGTCGCGGTTGGACGACGGGTACCACAGAGCCACCTTGTCGCCCTTCTTGATCGGGCAGCCGCCAAGCTCGGTGTCCTTGGTCGCGGTGCGGCGGAAGTGCGCGAACGCCGGGAACATCCGCAGAGCCTCCTCGACCGCGCTGGGGACGAGTGACGGGTCTTCAATGAGCTGCTGCTTCTGCGTCGGGTCCTCCATGATCGCCCGCATGCAGCTGCTGTAGGTCGACTTCGTCGAGTCGTTGCCCGCGGCCATCATCAGCACGAAGCCGGCGAAGATCTCCTCGTCGGTGAGCATGTCACCGTCGATCTCGGCGAAGACCAGGACGCTCAGCATGTCGTCGGTCGGATTCGCGCGGCGGGAGGCCACGAGCTTCATGCACTTCTCGTACATGACCGGGACGTCCTCGGCGATCAGTGCCTCGAGGCCCTTCGGGTTGAGGTTGGGGTCGCCGAAGCCCAGGAGCGAGTTGATCGCGACGGCCCACGGCTCGTCGTCCTCCGGATCGAGACCCATGAAGCTGCCGATCACCCGCGAGACGACCGGCTGGGCGATCTCGGTGACGAGGTCGCATTCGTCGCGGCCTTCGAGACCATCCATGACCCCGTCAGTGATCTCGCGGATCGCAGCCTCGTGCGCGGCGATCGCCTTCGGCGTGAACGCCCGCTGGAACAGCGCCTTGATGCGGTCGTGCTTCGGCGGGTCCATGCCGATGAACATGCCCTGGACCAACTCGAGGGGCACCGCGTGGTCCGTGATGATGATGTTCTGCGCCGACGAGTAGGTCTGCCAGTCGCGACTCACGGCGAGGATGTCCTCGGCCTTCGTCACCGACCAGAAGCCGGCGTCCTCCGGAGACTGCGCGATGGCGGGGCTCCAGTGGACTGGACATTCGTTGCGCAGGCGCTTGAACACCTCGTGCGGGGGCCCGTCGCGCCAGAGAGCATCATCGGCAACCTGCAGCTGCTCGAGAGCGATCGTTTCAGAAGTTGACATAGAGCAGAGCGTGACAGCCCGCACCTGGCACGTCAACCGTATCGTGCCTCGTCGGACCCGGAGCGAACGCTCACATATGTGGCAGGTCGTCGTCGCAGGAGGACGGATCCGGTGCCGCGAGGGCCGGCTGCTGCTCGGCCGGAGCGATCCGCTGCTCGTACGCCCCGCGGGTGGACTCGTCGATCTGCAGGAAGGCGCGATCGGCCCCCAGGGCCCGGTTTGCGGCGTCGCGCAGGCGACGGCCCAGCAGCGGCTGCGCCCGGAGCAGCGGACCCATGATCCGCGGAACGTAGACGTCGGGCCGTGGGTCCCGGATCACCGCGCAGACGGCCGCCGCGACATCTTCGGGTTCGACCGTCTTTATCAGCTTCGTGCCCGCCGTCCCCGTGATGAGCTCGGTGTTGGTGAATGACGGCATGAGGCAGGTGAACGAGATCCCGCGACCGCCGAACTCGACACGGGCGGACTCCGTCATCGACACCACCGCGGCCTTCGACGCCGCGTACGTCAGCCCACCTGGCACCGGTGCGCGACCGGCGACCGAGGCGGTGTTGATGACGTGCCCGCTCCCGCGCTCAAGCATGCGCGGAAGGACGGCCTTCATGCCGATGATGCACCCGAGCACGTTGATGTCCATCTGGCGCTGCGCCGTCGCCGCCGTCTCCTCGAGGAACGGTCCGATGGGCATGATCCCCGCGTTGTTGTGCAGGACGCCGATCGGCCCCTGCTCTCGCTCGACGAGATCCACGAAGCCCTCGAACGAGACCGGGTCGGTCACGTCCAACTGCAGGGCGAGGCACCGGCCGCCGAGCCTCTCCCCCGCGCGTTTGACGGCGCTTTCGTCGATGTCACCTATGGCGACCCTGCCCCCCGCGTCGAGGACGGCGCGCGCAGTGGCGAGGCCAATGCCTCGCGCCCCGCCCGTGATGGCGACGGTGGTCGAAGTGAGAGTCGGCAGGTTGCTCATCGAAGGCTCCTAAGAAGGGTCGGGCTGGCGATACCGGCGCGCCGGACGATACCCGTAGTACGATGTTTCGCACCGTTCGGTACTCTTTGCGCTCGTACAGTGAGCGTTCGATTACTCTAGGACGGGTAGCATCATGATCATCTCGTGGCGTCCCCGATCCGCCGCTCGCAGCACGTGAGCGACCACTCGCCCTCAATCGCGGTCGGCAGGGTCGGCTCCCTGGCGCTTTCGTGCATCCGCCGGGCACGCATGGTGGTCCTGATCTGGTGTCTGCTGGCTGCGGGGCTCGCCACCCAGTTCCCACGACTGCACGACGAGCTCTCCGGGGCCGGATGGGAGGCACTCGGCAGCGAGTCGGTCGACGTCCGCGCGGCCGTCGAGGAGGACTTCGACGTGCCGTCGTCCTACGCGGTCCTCGCTGTCGTCCAGAGCGACGCGGGCGCCGAGAACGCCCGCGACACCGCGATCCGGCGTGCGAGCGCCGTCCTGCGCGCCGATCCGGCGATCGCAGGCGTCTCGAGCCCGAAGGCCCTCGGCACGATCTCACCCGACGGGCGGACGGCGATCGTCGTCGGGCGTGCCGGTGCCGGCACGGCCGAGATGGTCCGTGCCGCAGACCGTCTTCGCGACCGACTCGGGGAGATCGACGTTCCTGGAGCCCGTGTGATGCGCACCGGGCTGCCGGCGCAGTGGGCGGACTTCAACGACAACCATGGACGTGAGGCGCAGAAGGCCGAGTTGATCGCGCTGCCGGTCACGATGGTGATCCTGCTGCTGGCGTTCGGGTCGCTGGCCGCCGCAGGCCTTCCGCTCCTCCTGACCGTCATCGGCCTCTCGATCTCCGGCGGGCTGCTGGTCGCCCTCGCGGCGTTCGGCGAGCTGTCGATCTGGTCGCAGAACTTCGCTTCCATCTTCACGCTGGCGCTCGGCATCGACTACGCCTTGTTCATCGTCATGCGGTTCCGGGCCGCGCTGCGCCCGGGCATCCCGACCACCTCGGCGGTCGCCACGACGATGGACACAGCCGGAAAGGCCGTCCTCTTCTCCGGATTGACGGTGCTCAGCACCCTCATGGTCATCCTGGTCGTGCCGAACACGATGCTGCGCTCCGTCGCCATCGGCATCCTCATCTCCGTCAGCCTCGTGCTCGCGATGGTCCTCACCCTTCTCCCGGTCGTGCTGAACCGCCTCGGTCACGGCATCGACCGCTTCCCGCTTCCTTGGCGGAAGGCCGGCTCAGCGCACCGCTCCCAGCGCCTGGCGGCGTGGGGCGCACAGCTCTGGGCGCACCCGCTGCGCTACGGCGTCCCCGCCGTCGTCCTGATGCTCGCCCTGACGTCGCCCGCACTCGGCATGAAGGTGGGGGTCCCAGATCTTGGGCTCCTGCCGGCCGACGCGCCGGCCCGGACCGGCGCCGAAGCCGTCCGCACCGCCTTCGGCCCGGGTGCGCTGGGGCCGGTCCAGGTGATCGGTCCTGCGAGCGAGACCGCTCGCATCATCGAGGCGTTTCGGACGCAGCCGGCTCTCGGACCGGCCTCCCAGCCGGCAAGCGACGGTGACGGCAACGTCCTGGTGCAGGCACCGCTGACCGCCGTGCGGACCTCCGATGACGCCGGCCGAGCGGTCGCCTCACTTCGCGCCGCGATCCCGGCGCAGGCCTCGGTCGGAGGCGTCGTCGCCGAGGTGAAGGACTTCCAGGACGCCGTGAACCGGATCACGCCCTACGCGCTGGGCGTGATGCTGCTCCTCGCCTTCGCGCTCATGCTCGTCGCGTTCCAGGCGCCCGTGGTCGCGCTGCTCGCGACCGCGTCGAGCGCCTTGTCGACCGGCGCGGCCTTCGGCGTGACCGTCCTCATCTTCCAGGAGGGGCACCTCTCCGGACTCTTCGGCTTCCAACCCCAGGGCTTCATCGACTTCTGGGTCCCCCTCCTGTTCTTCGCGATGATCTTCGCGATCTCCATGGACTACACCGTGTTCCTCCTCTCCGCGACGCGGGAGCACTGGGACAACACCGGCGACGCCCGCGCGGCAGTCATCGAGAGCGTCGCGCGCTCGGGACCCGTCATCATCGCAGCCGCCTCCGTGATGGTGGGTGTCTTCTTCTCCTTCACCGTGGCCGACTCGCTGGCCGCCAAGGAGTGCGGTGCCGTCCTGGGCATCGCCGTGCTCCTCGACGCCTTCCTCGTCCGGCTCCTGGTGCTCCCCGTGGCGCTGCGCCTGCTCGGCCCGCTCGCCTGGCGACAGCCGGTGTGGCTGGGTCGGATCCTGCCGTCGGTGAGCTTCGGCCACGGCGAGCAGTCCGACCCGGAGCACGGCCCAGGCCCCGAAACCCCGTTGACCACACACACAAGGACGACCGCCCGATGACGCCGGACACCTTCAGCGAGCGCTACAACCCAGCGATCGCGCAGACCATGATCGAACTGGGCAACGCCATGCCCGGCCTAGCCCAGTACCTCGGGATCGAGCTCGTCGAGTTCGGACCGGGCACGCTCCTCGCGCGCGCCCAGCTCGGTGAGAACCTGCTGACCCCCTCCGGCAACGTCCACGGCGGCGTCCTCGCCGGCATCATGGACCACATCACCGGCGCCGTGATCTACCCGCTCATGCCCGACGGGCACTGGGGTGCCACGACCGAGCTGAAGCTGAACTACATCGCGCCGGTGCAGGCCGGCACCGTCGACGCCCACGCGAGCGTCCTCGCCATGACCAAGCGCAGCGCTGTCGTCCGCGGTGAGCTGCACGTCCAGGACCGGCTCGTCTGCGCCGGCCAGGGAACCATCACGATCGTGGCTCCCAGGACACCATGACCGGGCCGCGGCCCGCCACCGAGGTACGCCACCTGACACCGGTGGTCGCCCTGCCCTCCGACATCAGCGTGATTCCTCTGCCGACGCCTTGGCCGATCGGCCCGATCAACGCGTATGTGCTCCGCGGCTCGCCGCTCACGCTCGTCGACACGGGCCCGCGAACGCCGGAGGCCCTCACAGCCCTCGAGGCCGGTCTGGTGTCAGCCGGGGTCAGCACGAGAGACATCGAGCTGATCGTCCTGACCCACCAGCACCCTGATCACGTCGGGAACGCCGGCGAGATCGCGCGGCGCTCGGGGGCCCGGGTCGCGGCGTTCGGCCCACTAATCGGCGACTTCGCGGACCTCGCGGTCTCGCTGGAGCGCCAACGGGCGTACATGAGCATCCTGATGGCGCGACACGGGATGAGCGGGCAGGAGCTGGAGACGCTCGCGCGTAGGCAGGGAACGGAGATCGAGTTCACCGCACCGGTCGACATCGGCATCGGCCTGTCCGACGGCGATCTGCTCGACGCCGGCGATCGGACCTTTCGCGTGCTGCACCGCCCCGGCCATAGCCCCAGTGACCTGGTGTTCTTCGACGAGGCCGACGGCCTGCTCATCACCGGGGACCATCTGCTGCCCGCGATCTCCTCGAACCCCTTGGCAAGTCTCCCGCCCGGAGCGGTCGACGCCGAGGAGGCGGCCCGTGAGGGGGCGCGGTCACGGCCGCTGATCGACTACCTGGAGTCGCTACGCCTGACCCGGGAGCTGGACGTCCTCTGCGCCCTGCCAGGTCACGGCCCGGTCTTCGCCGGGACCCGCGGCCTGATCGAGCAGCGCACACGTCATCACGAAGAACGCGCGGGCGAGATCCATGCGCACCTCGCCCACGGGCCGGCGACCGCCCGGACGCTCGTCGACGCCCTCTGGCGCAGCCTGCCGGAGGACATGCTCTTTCTCGCGGTGAGCGAGGTGCTCGCGCACCTCGACGTGCTCGAGGCGCGTGGCGGCGTCGAGCAGGTCGGCGGTGCGCGCGTCAGCTTCCAACAGGTCAGCGGTCCTCGACCTGCGGCCGCCTGAGCGTCTCGCCCTCAACCCGCTGTTCCAGACCACCGGGCGCAAACGTCTCGAGGTGCTCGAGCACCTCGTCGGGGTCGGCGCCGCCGGCGCCGGCCCCGACGGAGGCGGCCCACCGAGGTGTGGCCTCTGCGTGCCGGCGCAACGCCGCGCCGAGGTCGCTCACCGCGCGGTCGGCAGCGGCGAGCACCCCGGTCTGCAGATGGAATACGTGCCACAGACGCGGGTAGCGCGTGTGCTCGATGACCCCACCACGGCACCCCCCGACGCCGGCGACCAGCACGTCGACGTCGACCGCGAGCGGGTCATCCCCCGCGGAGTGGACGACGATCGGAGGGAGGCCGGCCAGATCTCCGAGGACGGGCGAGATGAACGGGTCGCTTGCCTCGCGACCACCCAGGTAGGGCTCGACCCACTCGGTGACGACGCTCGGGATGATCAGCGGATCGCGACCCGCCACCCTGGTCCGGGCCATATCCGCCGCAAGGTCGAGCCACGGACAGATCAGCCCCAGCGCCCGCGGCAGTTCGATGTCACGGGCCCGCAGCGAGGCGATCAGCGCGAGGGTGAGGCCTCCTCCGGCCGAATCGCCGACCACGATGATGCCCGCGGGGTCCTGACCGGCGTCGAGCAGACCCCGGTAGACCGCGATGACGTCGTCGAGCGCCGCTGGGTACGGGTGCTCCGGGCTGAGCCGGTAGTCCGGCACGACCGCCTCCGCTCCGACGACCGCGGCGAGCCGGGCCGCGAACCCCCGGTACGCCCGAGCGCTCCCGAGCGCGTATCCGCCCCCGTGGAGGTACAGGACGATGCGATCGCTCGAGGCCCCCGGCGGCACCGCGCGCTCGCAGGGCACACCGCCGAGCGGGCTGCGCTCGCAGCGGGTGCCTCTGGGTGCTCGGCCCACGCGCGTCAGCGCGTCGACCAGCCGGCGGCGGGTGGCGAGGGACACCCGCGGCGAGAGGATGATCGGCCTCGCAGCGTGCAGCCCGAGGCGCATCACCGGCGAAGGCACCCGCACCGTACGTGGGCTCACGGCGCTACGCGCTGCGGATCGCGATCATCGACGAAGGTGGCGGCGCCGGCGTGCCCGGCGCGCGCACGCTCGTTGGCGAGCTGGACGGCCGCCCGTGTCGCGCTGGCGGCGCCCCGCTCCGCCAGCGGTATGAACGCCCCCGGCGCGAGCAGCATCGGCAGGATCCAGCGCGGGGCGATCACGCGACGCGACCGCCGTTGGACGCCACGCGCGATAGCCTCGCCCGCCTTCGAGGCCGGGATCGACCGCGAGATCCGCTCCGGGAGCCCGCTGATCATCGCCGCGGTCGCGGGATCCGCGGACGAGTCACGGAGCAGATCGGTGTCGATCGCCCCGAAGTACGCGCAGCCCACGTCGACCCCGGCGGCAGCGAGCTCGAGCCGGAGGGCCTGGGCGTAGCCGTTGACCCCGTGCTTGGCCGCGGTGTAGTGGGTCCCGAGCGCGAGGGGCATGGCCCCGGCCAGCGAGGACACGGGCAGGATGTACCCACGGCTGGAGATGATGTGCGGCAGCACGGCTCGTACGGTGCGCACGACGCCGAAGAGATTGACCTCGACGACCTTCTCCCACGTCTCCGTGGCGCTCGTCTCCATCGTGCCGACGGCGTTCACGCCGGCGTTCGCGACGACCGCATCGATCGATCCGAATCGGTCGAGCGCGGCCTCGACCGTGGTGTCGAGCTGCTCCGCGTCCGTGACATCGCATTCGACCACGAGGGTCCGAGACCCGATCTCGGCGGCCCGCTGCTCCAGCAACTCGGCTTCCAGCCCCGCGAGGACGACGTTCATCCCTCGCTCATGGAGCCCCTGCGCGGCTGCTGCTCCGATACCGCGCGCGGCACCGGTGACGACGACGGTACGGCCCTGGACGTTCCAACTCATCGTGTGCTCCTCTGGATGACGACCGTGCCGTTCTTCGGGGCGAGCAGCACGACCTTGTTGCGGGGCTTCTCGAGATCGGGGGACGCCGGCTCGAGCGTGGTGCGGGTGAGAACCTGCTTGATCACGGTGCGCATCTCCATGGGCGCGAAGTTCGCTCCGATGCAGCGACGCACGCCGCCACCGAACGGAATCCACTCGTAGGTCGACGGACGGCGGTCGAGGAACCGCTCGGGCCGGAAGGCGAGCGGATCCTCATAGAGTCTCGGGTGCCGATTCACCATCCAGATCGAGCAGAACAGCGTCACGCCTGGGTCGATGGTGTGCGGCCCGAGCTCGACGGGCTCCCTGACCACCCGCTGCGCGGTCGCGACGACCGGGCGTAGGCGGAGCACCTCGTGCACGACGGCCTGGAGGTAGCTGTCGTCATCGCCCGCCAGCTCCTCCTGGAGGCGACGCAGCACCTCGGGGTGATGCAGGATCAGGTCGAATGCCCACGACAGCGCCGTCGCGGTCGTCTCGTGACCGGCGATCAGCATCTCGATGAGCTTGTCGTGGATCTCGTCGTCGGAGAGCTCGGTCCGCAGGAGCATGGACAGGATGTCCTCACGCTGGTCGAGGTTGCTTGCGCTGCGGCGTTCCCGGATCTCCTCGTAGACCAGGCGGTCGGCGATCTCCTTGTTGTGCTGGATCCTCGACCAGGCCCGCACGGGCCCGAAGTCCCGGCGCAGACGCGGGAACGTCAGGGCCAGCGTGCCGGCGAGGTCCGTCTCGATCAGCTCCAGTACCGCAGCGCTGAGCTCATCGCGCCGAGCCCCGTCCTCTACGCCGAAGACGGCGCGCATCACGACCTCCATCGTGATCGCGGCCATCCGGGGGCGCAGAGCGAAGGGCTCGTCGACCGGCCAGGTCGCCATCGAACGCTCGGCCGCCTCGGCCGTGATGCTCGTGTACTTCAGCATCCGCTCGCCGTGAAACGGCGGCAGGACGAGCTTGCGTCGCTTGAGGTGCTCATCGCCGTCGAGCGTGAGCAGCGCGGTCGGACCAGCGATCGGCGCCACGGCGATGCCGGCGATCTCGCCGAGCCTCAGGGCGTCCGGGCGCCCCTTGAAGACCTGCTCGATCATCCGGTGATCGGCGAGAAAGACGTTGTTCCCCGTACCGAAGCCCCTGATTTTGGCGCGGAAGGTGTCGCCGTAGCGCGCGTGGTTGCGCTCCATGAAGAGGTCCGGCCGGCTGGCGAAGAACGCGGTCTGGACCCAGGACGGAGCCGACGATCCCGGGATGCTCGGCGTGGGCGTCCCGGCCGCCGTCGAGCGTTCGGGTGCGACTGCGGTGGTACTCATGACTGGGCTCCGAGCGTCTTCCAGCGGAATGGTCACCGCCGGGTCTGGACAAGTGAGTAAGTACTCCCTATCTTAAGCATCCCACCGCTTCGAGCGCAAGACCTGCACTCGGAGTCACGGTCACCGAGCCCAGTAGGGAGCCGAGCACGAGCATGAGCACCACCACCAACGCCCGCGACGTCGACGCGGGTACCGGAGACGGTCCGGACGCGATCCGCGAACTGGACACGCTGATCGTCGGCGCCGGTGTCTCCGGCCTCGCTGCCGCGATCGGTCTTCTGGGAGCCGGACTCGACGACTTCGAGATCATCGACCGTGCGGACGACGTCGGCGGGACCTGGCACCACAACCGGTATCCCGGTTGCGCCTGCGACATCCCGTCGCACGTGTACTCGTTCTCCTTCGCGCCGAACCCCGACTGGGACCGGGTGTTCTCGACGCAGCCGCAGATCGCCGAGTACGTGAGGGAGGTCGCGCATCGGTTCGGCCTCTACGACCATCTGCGCACCGGTGTCGAACTGCTGGACGCCAGCTGGGACGAGGGTGAGGACCGATGGGTCGTGCTGACCAGCGTCGGCACGTATCACGCCGGCGCGCTCGTCATCGGCGCCGGACCGCTGCACGATCCCATCATCCCGGAGCTCCCGGGGCTCGGCTCGTTCGACGGCGAGGTGTTCCACTCGTCCCGTTGGCCGACGGATCTCGACCTGGACGGAAAACGCGTCGTCGTGGTCGGCAACGGGGCGTCGGCGATCCAGTTCGTTCCGCAGATCCAGCCGCGGGTCGCCAGGCTGACGATCCTGCAGCGCACTCCCTCGTGGGTCATGCCCAAGCTCGACTGGCGCACCTCGAACCTCGAGCGGCGTCTCCTGCGGAGATTCCCGCTGCTGATGCGCGTGATGCGGATGGTGCAGTGGGGCGGGATGGACGTCTTCATGCTCGCCGCCACCCGGCACCCTCGGATCGCGCGGATGTCGTCGGTCATCGCGCGCGTGCACATGCGACTGACCGTGTCCGATCCCGAGCTGCGTCGGAAGATCACGCCCACCTATGCGGTGACGTGCAAGCGTCTCGGACTCTCGAACGACTATCTGCCGGCGCTCGACCGTCCCAACGTCGAGCTCGTCACCAGCGCCGCGGCCGAGGTCCGTCGGGCGTCCGTCGTGTGCGCCGACGGCTCGGAGCATCCCGCCGACATGATCATCTTCGGCACCGGCTTCCACGTCCTGACCACGCATCCGATCGCGGAGCGCATCCGGGGTCGTGACGGCCGCAGCCTCGCCGAGGTCTGGGACGGCAGTCCCAAGGCCTTCATGGGAACGACCATGGCGGGGTTCCCGAACGCCTTCATGATGTTCGGCCCCAACGCGGGCACGCTGTCGGGCTTCACCATGGCGGAGGCCCAGTCGGACTACCTGGTCGGCGCACTCACGGCCATGCGCCGCGAGGGGCTCGCGAGCATCGACGTCCGACCCGAGGCCCAGGAGGCGTTCGTGAAGGAGGTCGACCGCGTGCTGGCCGGCTCGACGTTCGTCAAGGGTGGCTGCAACAGCTACTACCTCGACAAGACCGGCCGTGTCGCGCTCGCGTGGCCATGGTCGATGACCGCGCTGCGACGACGTCTCGCCCGCTTCGACCTGACCCCGTACTTGACGACCGCCCGCCGGAGCTCGTCCGAAGGACAGGAGCGCCGGCCGGCCCCGGCCCGCCGTTGACGGCGGCGGGCAGGAACGGGTCCGGGCCCCGGCGACGAAGGTCGGCCAGCCCGCCCGGTACGCTTGGCGCACGTGAGCACTTCGTGGGATCCGACGTGACCGGCGGACCAGATCGAGTGACGTCCCCGGGTCCGGGACGTCGATTGAGCGCCGAGGAGCGCCGCGAGGTGATTCTGGCCGCCGCGCGCCGCGTCTTCATCCAGTCGGGACGGGCCGGCGCCCGCACTCGCGATGTTGCCGCGGAGGCCGGGATCAACGAGGGGCTGCTCTACCGACATTTCCGGTCGAAGGACGAGCTCTTCGAGATCGCCGTCGCCGCGCCCCTCGAGGCGGCGATCGCCGCACTGGTGGAGACCTCCGGCCGCCCTCCGGACGAGTTCGACGGGACGGCGGAGGTGATGCGCGAGCGCACACGTCAGTTCATCGAGGAGCTCCTCGGAGTCATGGACGAGATCGCGCCGCTCCTCGGGATCGTGCTGTTCGGCGAGGCCGAGGCCGCGTCGTCCTACTACCGCAAGCGCCTGGCCCCCGCGCTCGAGAAGGTCGCCGAGATCGTCGACGCGCATCAGGCCGCCTGGGCTCACAAGGACTTCGACCCCGAGTTCGCCGTCGAGCTCGTCTTCGGCATGGCGTGGTTCCTGACGCTGTCCGATCGCTTCGGCACGCGTCAGCGGTCCCGCTCGGAGACCGCAGACGTGATCACGCGGATCATGATCGACGGCCTGGCCCAGCCCCCGGGCTGAGCGATCAATATCTCGGTCACGGTCCGGCGGGCCGGAGGGTCGGGTAGTACCGGCTCTGGCCCTTGAAGGCCCACGGCCCCTGGGTGACGCAGGGCGGCGTGCCCCCGATCGGCGGGAGCACGGCCGGGTTGTCCACGTGGCGGCAGTCGAACGACTCCAGTCCGGAGCCGATCCTCTCCAGGAACCCGGGTTTGGGATACGTGTTGCCCCGATTGGACGGGAGGCGGCGGACCCAGCCGCCGATGCTCTCGTTCCAGACCGTGATGATCCCGTTCGCGTAGTGCTGGACGCGGTTGTCCTCCGCGACGAACGTGCCGTTGTGGATCTGCCCCACTCCGACGAACGTCGTGACCGCCGAGTCGCGGACCTCCGCCAAGAGCTCCAGAACGGGCTGCAGCTCGCGGAGCACCGGGTGCAGTTGCGCCAGCGACGGCCGTGCACTGCGCAGGATCCGTTCCAGGGCCGGGAGCCCTTGGTCCGCCGCGCGCAGCGTGGCGGACAATGCCCGGAAGAGGCGCTCGGCCTCGGGTGCGGTGGCCCGGATCGTCTTGAGCGCAGGGGCGATCGCCGGGACCACCTCGGCCAGGCCGTCGGCGGCAGGACGCAGGTCCCGCTCGGCCTGCCCGAGCTCCTGCGCGGACCGCCCGAGCGTCTCGAGGAAGGGCGGCAGTACGCGGACGGTGGCCCGTAGCGCGTTCCGCCGTGACGCCGTGACGGCGACGACGTCGTCGGCCGCCCCGATGGCGCTGCGCAGCGCCCCCCGCCGGCGGCCGAGCGCGCCCACCACGCTGGCGGAGCTCTGGATGACCCGCCGCAGGCTCCGCTCCTGCTCGTCCAGGACGCCGAGAACCGTCTCGAACCCTTCGACTGCCGGCTGCGCGGCGCCCAGCGTCCGGTTGAGCGGTTCGCCCGCATCCCGGGTGGCGATCGCCAGTCCCCGGGCGAGCGCGCGGAGATCGGCGCGGGTCTGCGGTGCGAAGGTCGCCAGAACGTCGTCGAGCCGTCGCGCGGGGACGACGTCCACGGCCCGCAACGCGCCTCCGTCCCGGATCATCGGGGCTGTCCGGGATCCGGGCGCGAGTTCGAGGAAGCCTTCTCCGAGCAGGGTCTTGCTGCGCAAGGTGGCTCTCGTCCCCACCCGCACCGGGGCGAACGACGCGTCGATGTCGAGGACCGCCTCGGCGCCTGCGCCGAGGCGGTCGACCGCGGTGACGCGCCCGACCGTGACGCCGGCGATCCTGACGTCGGCGCCCTGGAACAGGTTCGGGGCCTCCGTCAGCGGCACGGTGAGCCGGTAGCCTCGCGGCTCCAGGGGCGTCGCGCCCCCGAAGCTGCGCCACGCGAGAACGGTCAGCAACAGGCAGACCAGCACGAACACGGCAGGCATGAGAAAGAGACGCCGTTGTGGGAGCCGTGTCTCCATCAGTCCCCCCGGCAGAGCGAGTAGGTCCCCAGCAGCACCTTGAAGATGTCCCCGAGCGGCGCGAGCGGCGCGAGCTGCTGACAACTGACCAGGACCATTGCGCGCGCTGCGCTGCCATGTGCGTCCTGGGCGCCGAACATCGACCCGTAGTTGTGGAACCACCAGGGGAACCAGAACAACAGCCCCTCGTCATCTCCCGGAGGGTTGTACGCGAGCTCGTTCAAGGCGTAGTTCGTGACCCGCATCGCGGTAGTCAGGGCGGGCGCACTCGCACCAAGATCCGTGCTGGCGCGCGCGAGCCGTCGGACGAGAGGCCGCGCCTCGCGCACGAGAGGGCGGATCTCCGATCGCAGCGCCACGGCGGTCTCCCGCGCGAACGGCTCGAGCGTGTCGAGCGTCCGCGGGAGTCGGACCGTCGCGGGGGTGATGGCGGCGAGCGTCGGCGTCAGCTCGCGCGTGAACTCGGCGGTCGACCGCAACGTCTGCCGTACGGTCGTCAGGGTGCCCGGAAGTCGACGGAGGCCTGCGTCCAGCGCCCGATCCTCGCGTGCGACGGCCTGCAGCACGTCCTGCCCGGACTCGACGACCGTCCGCAGCGACTGGTTCTCCCCCGCCGCCGCGGTGATCGTGCCGAGATTGCGCACGAGCCGGGCCAGCGAGCGACGACGGCCGTCCAGGCGCGTCGTGATCGACCGGACCTGCGAGGTGGCCGGTCCCAGGCTCCGCAGCGCTCGACGGACGCCGTCAGCACGGCCCCGGGTCCCCAGATCGACGTTGGCGATCAGCGACGTCACGAAGTCACGGGTGTCGCGGTCCAGCGCCGAGAGGAGCTCGGTCAGTGACGCGGGCGAACTCGTCCGGGCAACCTCGATGGTCGCACCCTCCCCGAGCGGACCTGCTGCGACACGGCCGGGATTCAGCTCGACCTGCATGTCCTTCAGCGGCGTGATCGGAACGAGCGCGGCGCGCGCGTCGCGGTAGACGACCGGCAGCAGGTCGCGCTGGAGCTCGAGGGTCACCAGGGCCCTGCCCCGGCGCAGCCGCGTGTCGGCGATCGACCCCACCTTGACCCCGGCGACGCGCACGGGCTGTCCGAGCCCAGGGGCCACGCCGTCGGCCGCGGTCAGCTCGATCGCGACCTCGTAGGTGTCGGTCCCGGGCAGCGTCAACCGCTGCTGCACGAGGACATATGCCGCAGACGCGAAGCCGACCACGGCAAGGAGCGCGAACAGGGCGAGGGCACCGCGGGACGCTCTCATCTGCGGCCTCCGGAGGTCAGGGCGCCGAGCACCTGGTCCAGCAGGTCCTCGACAGGACCCAGGACCGGCGCAGGAGCGGGGGCCGATGGGCCGGCCGGGGCCGGAGCCCGCGAAGGTGGCTGCGTCGCAGACGGCACCTGCAAGACGCTCGGCCGCTTGGGCTGCTGCCCCCGACGGGTCGGGCTGCGCTGGGGGCTGGGGGCGAGTTTCGGAAGGCGTTTGAGCAGACGTGACAGCAGCTGCCGTCGAGCCGCCGGGGTGCCGTAGAGCCCGCGGATGAGCGCCGCCTTGTCGCGTCCCTCTTGCTCGGTCAACGTGGGCTGCGAGACGCGGCGGAGCCCGGCAGGCAGCCCAGGACCCGCTCGCTTCGCGAGATCGGGGAGATCCTGCTCGAGGCACGGTGCGTCAGGCCGGTAGGGCGGCGTCTTCCCTGCGCCGAGCCACACCGGGCGAACCCCTTCCAGGTTCGCGGCCGAGACGACCGGACCGATTCCGGGAAGCAGGCCGCGCACCGCGTTGGCACCCTCGGCGAGGCTGATCCGCAGGGTCCCGCCGTTGCCGTCGAAGCCCGGCGACGGTCCCGTGAGCGCGGCTGCCATGTGCAGGAGGTCCTGCCAGGCCGGGCGTCCGGTGGAGTGGCGACCGTCCGGGAGTTCCTTGTTGAGCGTGGGGACCACGTTCCGCCCGATGCACGCAGCCGCATCGGCTACCAGCGGCATTGTCGTCTCGAGCTCGCGCGTCAGCCCCGGAAGCTGCGCCGTCAGCGGCCGTGTCCGCCTGAGCAGCTCCGGCAGCTCGGCCGGCCGGCTGGCCAACTCGACCTGCCGCAACGCAGCGCTCGTTGCTCGGAGGGCGGCGGGCGCCCGACGCAGCGCGGGGCGGACCCGCGCGACATAGCGCTCCAGCGGCGGCAGTGCCGCGTCGATGGTCCGCAGCCGGGCGGGAGTATCGCTGAGCGTCGCGGCGAGTTGTGCGACGCCGGCCCTCAGAACGCCCTGGCGTGCACTGAGGACGGCGACCGTGCGGTCGTAGTCGCGCACGAGGCCCGACAGGCTCGCGGGACTCGCGGCAAGCTGGGCGGCGACCTCGGCCGATCCCTGGATCGCGCGGGGCAGGTCTCCTGGGCGGGTACCGCGCGCGGCGCCGGCGACGCGTGTCAACGTCGGCAGGGTCCGTTCCAGCTCACGCACGGACCGTCGGAGCATCGCGGCGCCGGATGCAGCCGGACCGCCGCCGCCCGGCGACGGTCCGAGCATGCTCCCCAGCTCGCTGATCGACGCCCGAAGGCTCCCACGCGTCGGCGCGGTGAGGGTGCTGAGCACCTGATCAAGGCTGACCGAGACCGAGGTCCGGCCCAACTGGATGCGGTCACCGTCGCGGAGCGCGCGGGATGACGGGCGGCCGGGGCGCAGATCGACGTAGTCGTTGCCCTCGAGCACGAGTCGCGGAGCGATTGTGAACGTGGCGTCCGCGTGCAGGCCCTCCAGCGAGTCGAGCTCCATGACCACGACGGACGTCGCGTCGGTGCCAGGTCGGATGCCGGTGACCTTGCCGACATCCAGACCGGCGATGCGGACCGGGCTCCCCTTGCGGATCGCTGCGGTGTCGCGCACCTCCCCGGTGATTTCGGCCCGGGTGTCGATCGGGGACCCGGGCCCGAAGGCGACGTACAGCACGGTCGCCATAAGGCCCGCGACGATCGCCGCCGCGAGCAGGCGCTTGCGGAACTGGTACTCGAAGCTCCGGCGGCTGCCTCGGCGGTTCACGGAAGTACCTCGTCGGGGCCGATCAGCCCGGCGGCCTTCGCGCGCTCGAGGCTTCCGCGCGGAGGACGCGTCGGTCGGGTGCGGTTGGACTGCAGGCCGGGTGGGTTGTCGACGATCCTGCGGCCCGTGTACGGCTCGTTGCCCGTCTCACATTCGTCGTAGTTGGCGTGAGGACGGTTGTTGATGGCCACGTTCCGCGACGGCGCCGCGTTCTGGAACATCTCGTTCTCCGCCCCGAGGTGGGTGAGGAACACGGAGGCGGCGCTCGGTCCGTCCTGGAACCCCAGCGACCCGAACCCGTTGGAGAAGTTCTCGCCCCAGAGGCTGATCGCGTTGCACTGGACCTGGGCGGGGGTGAGCACCTCGAGCGTGGTTCCGAGCGCCCGGAACGTGTCGGCGCCCCGCTGAAGACTCCCTCGCGCCGACGGCTGGCCCCCCAGGATCCGCAGCTGACGCAAGGCGGGTCGCAGCCGTCGAGCCGTGCGCGGCAGCTGCCCGACCGGCGTCATGCCCGCGCGCAGCGCCCCGTCGGCCGCGCGAAGTGCCGGCGCGAGGAGGCGGGTGCTGGCTCGAAGGGTGGTCGCGGACGTCGCCAGGCTCCGGAGCGAGGGGCGCAACCGTGCGAAGTTGCTGGTCACCGAGCGCTGCGCTGCCGGGGCGACCTCGAAGACCCGCGCCAGGTCTCGTCCCTCCGCCGCGAGGGCCTCGAACGTCACGCCACCACGGGAGACCAGCCCGGCGAGCTCGACGCGGGCCCCCGCCAGTTCGGTGATGAACCGCTCGTACCCCACGAGCAGCCCTTCCAGCTGGGTATCGGGTGCCGCAAGGGCGCGAGCGACGTGCGCCAGCCCCGTCAGGGCGGGAGCGAGGCTGCGAAGCGTGGCGTTGACCGCGGTTCCGCGCCCCGCAAGGCCCGAACTGGTCTCGCGAGTGGCCGCGGTGATGTTGGCCGCCGTCTCGCGGTCGAACACGTCCAGCAGGTCCGTCAGCTGGACGCTCGTGCCCGACTCCGGCAGGAGGGCGCCGCCGTCGGCGATCGTGCGCCTGGCCGTGCCCGGCTTGAGCTCGACATAGCTGGCACCGAGCACCGACGCCTGACGTACGCGCACGCGCGTGTCGACCGGGAGTGGACCGGCATCGTCGTCCAGGCTCAGCCCGATCCGCGCGACGGGCCCATCGGCCCTGGTCAGCACCTCGACCCGACCCACCCGTCCGACACGGATGCCGCCGATGCGCACCGCGTCGTTGGCCACGAGCCGCTGAGCAGTCGGGAGCTGTGCGGTGACGTCATAGGTCGACGCGAGCGGCAGGCCGCTGTTCGCCCCGAACGCGATGACCACGATCGCGACGAGGACCGTGATCATCGCGGCTCCGAGCAACGGCAGCCCGTAGGCCATACGGCGCGCGCGGGTCTTCTGCCGCGAGCTCATCCGAGGAGATACTCCAGAAGCGCCCGGGACTGAGCAGGGGTCGGTGGCTTGCTGCGTGCCGGACCGGACCCGGCCGTCGCGTCGCTGAGGACGCTGTCGCGCTGGTCCTGAGGCCCAGCGCCCGGGGCGTTGACCGGGACGGTGCCGCGACCGGGCGCGCCGAACGTGTGGTCGCAGCCGGCCGGGAGAGGCGTGCTCAGCAGGTTCGACACGATGCACGTCGGCGCGAGTCCGATGAAGACACCGGCCATGTGCGAGATCGAGTCGTAGCCGGAGGACATCACCGAGAGCGTGTACCCGAGGTTCAGGACGCTCTCGATCCCGCCGGAGTTGCGCAGACTCACGAGGAGGTCGCGCAGCAGCGGCGCCACCGGGCGGGTCGCCCGGGCGAACCGCGCGAGGTCGCCCGAGAGCGCTGTAGCCCGCGGGACGGTCGCACGGGCGCTGCGCACGGCGCGGCGCAGCTCGCTGATCGCGGGGCGTCCCCGCTCCGCCAGTGCGGGGAGCGACCGCGTCACCGCGTCGAGCGCGGGAGCCGCCGCCCGTACGTCGCGTAGCACCGGGGTGGCCGCAGTCGTGAGCTTCCGGACGTCGCCGAGGGCCGCGTCGGCCGTGTCGAGCATCGCGGGGAGCTCACGCAGCGTCGCGGAGATCCCGGCCTGTTCGGGCGCGAGTCGCTGTGCGACGTCGGCGGCACGCCCGACGAAGCGACGAACGGAGGACCGGTCACGGGTCAGTGAGGCCAGAACGCGGTCGGTCTGCCCGACCGCGTCGGTGATCGTCTCGTTCTGCCGATCGAGTCGCCGCAGCAGTGCGCGAGCCTGGGTCAGCGAGGGATTGGCACGGCGCAGGACGGCGTTGAGATCCGTTCCGACGCCCGCGGTCGCGAGGCCGAGCTCGTTGAGGACGATTCGCAGGCGCTCGCTCGTCGGTGCCGCGAAGACCTCGATCAGGTCCTGGACGCTGACGGGCACCGCCGTGCGCGCTCGTGCGACGGTGGGCGTGCCGGAGCGGTCAGCCGCGAGCGGCGCACGCCCGCGGCCGGGTTCGCATTCGACATAGCTTTCGCTGATGAGCCCCTCGGGCAGGATGCGACATCGTGCGTCGCGCGAGAACGGCGCGTATCGGGACGGAATGCGCATCGAGACCCTTGCGGACGGGCCCGGCGCCAACCGCACGTCGAGAACCCGGCCCACGCGGGTTCCCGCGATCTTGACCGCCTGGCCCGGGACCAGGCCCTTCGACGTGTCGAAGACGGCGTCGAATCGGTAGTCCTCGCCGGACGAGCCCCCGAGCGCGCTGATCGCCACCACGACGATCACGGTGATCACGACCGCCGCTGCGAAAATGCGCCTCATCCGCCGTTCACCGAGGCGGGGATGCTCTGGCTCGGCTCACACAGCGCCGGATCCTCGACGACGCGATTGGAGCCGTCAGGGGCCGGCGGCTGGTTGCCGCCAGGGCACAGGGCCGTGACCCCGGTGCGGGTGCTGAGCAGCCCGGGAACGAGCGGCTGGCTGCTGAGCAGACTGGACGGGATGCCGGCAAGCACCGTCTGCGGGTTCTCGACGAAGTTGAGCCGGCCGTAGTGTCCGACGCGGTTGTAGTTCGAGGTGATGATTCCCGCCAGCCCGTTGGTGACGCCGAGCACGAAGTCTGCGCCGTAGATGCGCAGGCCCCGCACGATCGGGTACGACGCCCCGAGCGCGGTGCCCAGAGCGTCCAGCGCCTTGATGGTCGGACCGGCGACCCGACGCACCCCCAGCAGCGATGCCCGGATGTCCGGGAGCTGCGTCCGGAGCTGACGTAGGACCGGGCGCGCACCGGTGAGGCTGGTGTCGAGGACCCGCAGCGCGTCCTGCAGCGGGGCGGTGACCGCGGTGAGCTCACGCAACGCCGGACGCACCCGGCGAACGGTGTTTGCGGTGCGCTGAAGCGTCCCGCGGGCCATGCGGAGCGTTCCGGGCGCACGTTCGAGCACGTCGGTGAGGGCACGGCGCTCCGCGGCCAACGCCCCGAGTGCCTCGGCGCTGTTGCTCACCGACCGCTCGAGCGCCGGCGCCTGCGAGGCCACGGCATCGGCCGCGATCGCGGAATCCCGCACGAGGGCCGCGAGCGCGCGATCGTCCTCCGCCAGGTCGCTGCCAAGGCCCGCCGCGACGGCCATCGCCGGATCCAGACGTCGGAGCATCGCGTTGAAGGTCCGCCCGCCGGCGCCGGCATAGATCTGCGAGCTACGCGAGATCAGGTTCTGCAGCTCTCCGCTGGTCGGGCCGCCGAGCGTATCCAGCAGCGCATCGAGGTCCACGATGCCCGAGGTCCAGGCCGTCGTCAGCACCGCGCCGTCGACGAGTGGTGCGCTGCGCTGCGGCCCCGGCTCAAGCTCGATGTACCGGCTCGCGACGCCGGCTTGTCCGGCTGCGCGGATCGTCGCGCGCGTACCGCGCCGGAGCACGGGGGCGTCGTCTTCGAGACGCAGCTCCACGTCGACCTCGCCGTCGGGGGTGAGTCGGATCTTCGGGACGGTCCCGACGTCGCGGCCGGCGACGCGAACCTCGGCGCCCTGGACGAGCTGGCCGGCGTCGCTGAACTGGGCGTGCAGGACGAAGTCGTCCTGGTCGCGCAAGACCTGCATCGCGACGAGTCCGAGGACGAGGACGAGCACGCCGAGCACGAGCACGCGTGTGACCACCGTCGTTCTGCCGCCGACGCTCGTCATCTCAGCCTCCGATCGGCAGCCGCGCCGACCCGCCCCAGAACAGCTGGCTGCCGACGATCCCGATGACGTGGACCCCGATGAGGCTGACGAGCATCGATCGCGCGGTCGCGCGTCCGACCTCCACCGGCCCCCCGCGGACCGTGTACCCGTAGTAGCACCCCACGAGAACGGCGAAGACCGCCATCGACATGCCCTTCGTCGCCGAGAAGAGGTAGTCCGTCGGGCTCTGGAACTTCCAGAACAGCTCGAGGTAGCCCCCGGCCGAGACCTGGCCGATCTGCACGACGACGGAGATGAAGGACCCGGCGAACGCCGCGACGAGCGCGATGGCATAGATGAACGGGAGCAGCACGAGCGCGGCGAGGAGTCGCGTGCCGCACAGATACGTGAGGGAGTCGACGCCCATGACGTCCAGCGCGTCGATCTCGTCGGTGATGCGGCGGGTGCCGATGTCGGCGACCAAGCCGGTCCCGACCTTGGCGGACATCATGTAGCCGAAGGCGTACGGCGCGATCTCCCGCAGGTCCGCGATCGCGGTGATCGCCCCGGCCGCTGCGGGCGCCCCGACCATCTGGGCACCGTAGCTGCCCTGGATGCCGACGACGAGACCCAGGGCGAAGACGAAGCCGAGCACGATGAGCGCAGACCCCGTCGTGAGGATGCCGACCTGGCGTGCCACCTCGCTGCCGTACGGACGCACCCGGCCGCCCAGGGCTGCGACCGTGGTCCTCCAGAAGAACTCGGCCCCGGCCCCGAAGGCGGCCATGCGATCCAGCGCCCGCCGCGTCACCGGGTCTCCGACAGGATCGGATTGGTCGCCAAGAGCAGCTGGGAGAACACGTAGTCGATCGCTCCGATGGCGAGGAAGGCGATGACGACGGCCTGGTTGACGGATCGTCCGACGCCCTCGGGCCCGCCCGACGAGTTCATGCCCTTGTAGCAGCAGACGATCGCGATCACGGTTCCGTAGACCGCGCACTTGACCAGTGAGGCCCCCAGCTCGAGCGGCGTCGCGGCGGCGAAGAAGGTCGTTGCGAACGCCGACATCGAGGCGTCGTTCTGCAGGACGACCAGCGCCGCCCCGGCGAGACCGCTGATCATCGCGAACACGTCGAACAGGACGGAGAGTCCCACCACCGCGAGCACGCGCGGCACCACGAGCGACCTGATCGGGTCGACGCCCAGGACTCGCAGGGCTGCGATCTCCTCGCGGGTCTCGCGTGCGCCGAGATCGGCGCACATCGCGGTGCCGACGACCCCCGCCATGATGATCGCCGTGACGAGGGGCGCGAACTCGCGGACGACGATGAGCTCGTAGGCGCTCCCGAGGCGATCCGTCGCCCCCAGCAGCGAGAAGAAGGCCGAAGCCTGGATGCCTGCCGGCCCGAAGGAGAGCGCGAACGATGTCAGGACGATGGGGATGAACGCCGACCGGATGGTCGTCCGCGCCTGCATCGCGAACTCGGCGCCGCAGTTCAGGGGCGGGCGCGTCAGGCAACGGCCGACCTGTAGGGCGAGATAGGTCATTCCACCGACCTGCTTCAGCGTCGGGTTGGCAAGCAGGCCGCCGCCGCGCGTGCCGACCGGCACGCGCGGCGTGTCCTCAGGTGGGTGGATCACGTTCTGTGCCATAGGGGTCCGTCGCGCGCCGGCCTCGCGACGCTAACCGGCCGTCGCGATCGGTGCATGCGGTGCAGGGTCCGCGCTCTCGCGGACGGGGTCACAGCGATAGTCGGCGAGGGCGAAGCGCCGCACGCGGCGGGTGAGGCTCAGCATGGTTCCCGGCCAGGCCGAAGCGTTGCGCCCGTTTGCGTCGATGTAGTAGCTCGTGCAACCGCCGGCGTTGAACGTGGAGCCCGCGAGGCGGCGGTCGGCCTCGGCCTTGAACTCCTCCTGCACTTCGGGAAGGACATCGATGCTGCCGAGACCTTGGCGGTTCAGCGCGGTGACGGCCTGCGTGAGGTACCGAACCTGGGCGTCGAGCATGACGAACGCCGACGCCGTGCCGACGTTCGGGCCGAAGAGCATGAAGGCGTTCGGGAAGCCCGAGATGCTGGTCCCGAGGTAAGCGGTCGGGCTCCCCTGCCACACCTCCGCGAGCGTCCGCCCGTCGCGTCCCCGCACGCGCTCGCTGATCGGGAGGTCGGTCACATGGAACCCGGTGCCGAAGATCAGCGTGTCGACCTCGCGCTCGGTGCCGTCGGCGGTCACGATCGAGTGCTCGCGGATCTCCGCGAGCGCTTGGGGGATGACCTCGACGTTGGGCTGCGCGAGGGCCGGGTAGTACTCGTTGGTGAGCAGGACCCGCTTGCAGCCCATCACGTAGTCGGGGGTGAGGACGCGACGCAGGGCCTTGTCCTTGATGGCCCGCCGCATGTGGAGCTTCCCGACGACGTGGCTGACCCTCGCGAGGCGCGGGTGGAAGTTCAGGACGATCAGGGCATCCAGCGGTGCCCACTGCACCATCCGCGCAATCTTGATCAACCCGGGCCAGCGACGGAGGACCCGTCGCTCGAGGCGAGTCGTCGGCCAGTCAGGCTTCGGCATGACCCAGGGCGGCGTGCGCTGCAGGATGGTGAGCGACGCCACGTCAGGCTGGATCCGCGGGACGAACTGACCGGCGGAGGCGCCGGTACCGATCACCGCCACCCGCTCGTTCGTGAAGTCGTGGTCCTGGGGCCAACGGGAGGAGTGGAACGCCGTGCCCTTGAAGCGCCCCGCACCCGGAAAATCCGGGACGACAGGTTCGTGGAGTGGCCCGGCGGCGATCACGAGGGCGCGGGCGGTGTAGCGACCGGTCGTGGTGTCCAGTATCCAACGCTGGCGATCATCGTCCCAGCTCGCTTCGAGGACCTCCGTCCCCAACCGCGCAACCCGCCGCAGCGCGTACCGGTCCGCGACGCCGAGGACGTACTGCTGGATCTCGGCGCGCTCCGCGAACACCCGGGTCCACTCCGGGTTCGGGGCGAAGCTGTACGAGTACAGGTGGGACGGGATGTCGCAGGCGCACCCCGGATACGTGTTGTCGCGCCAGGTCCCGCCCAGCTCGTCGGCGCGCTCCAGGATCAGGACGTCGTCGACACCCGCCCGCCGGAGCCCGACCGCCGCTCCGATGCCGGAGATTCCGCCCCCGAGGACGAGTACCTCCGCGTCGCGCCGCTCGGGCGCGTCAGGTGTCGTTGAGTGAGGCCCGACACCGTGATTCGAAAGAGTCGGAATCATCGTAAGTAAATCTTTACATATGGTACGGTCGAAACGCAACCTACTGAGCGAGACCCTCATGACACCGACCACCGCGCAGCCAGCCACCCGTGCCCTCGACGACGACCCCGGCCCGGAGAATGCGACCCGCAAGGTCCCCGGCCCGACGTCTCCGGCGCTGATCCAGACCGGGCAGTTCCTCCGCAGCATCGACGGGTTCCTCGAGACGAACTGGCGCCGCCACGGAGACGTGTTCGGTGCGAAGATCCACGGCTTCGCCACTGGCAAGGTCGTCTTCGTCGCCGACCCGGAGCACGTCGAGACGATCTTCAAACTCAGCACGTCCAAGGCCCGTGCCGGCGACGCAGCCCGCAAGAGCGTCGAACCGGTGGCTGGCGTGAACTCGCTCCTGAGTCTCGACGGCCCTCGCCATCTCGACCACCGTCGGATCCTGCTGCCGCGGTTTCACGGCGACCGGCTCGCGCTGTACTCGGACATCATGCGCGAGGAGGTCGACCGGGCACTCGACGCCGTGCCCTACGACGAGCCGTTCGCCATGCGGGACGTCATGGCAGAGCTGACGCTCGAGGTGATCATGCGCGCCGTCTTCGGGCTGCGACACGGCAAACGGTACGAAGATCTCCGCGAGGCGCTCGTGGCGATGATGGACAACGACCTCGCGTTCAACCTGGCGCTGATGGTGCCCGTCCTGCGCCGCGAACTCGGCCCGTGGAAGGCGTGGGGCCGTTTCCAGGAGGCACGTCGGGCCGCCTACGGGATGTTGCGCGAAGAGGTCCAGGAACGACGCCTCGCCCCCGATCTCGACGAGCGCACCGACATCCTCTCGATGCTGATCCAGGGGCGCGCGAAGGACGGCTCCGGACTGAGCGACGACGAGCTCCTCGACGAGCTGATGACCCTGCTCGTCGCCGGGCACGAGACGACGGCCACGGCCCTCGCCTGGACATTCGAACTGCTGCACCGCCACCCCCACGTCACCCGACGTCTCGTCACCGAGCTTCGCGCCGGCGAGGACGCCTACCTCGACGCCGTCGTCCACGAGGTGCTGCGACTGCGGCCGGTCGTCCCGTTCGTCGCGCGTGTCCTGCACGAACCGCTCGCGCTCGGCGACTTCCTCCTCGAACCCGGGGTGACGGTCTGCCCGTGCGTACACCTGGTGCACCGACGTCCAGATCTCTACCCGCGCCCGGAGTCGTTCGATCCGGAGCGCTTCCTCGGGCGCCGTCCCGCCACCTACGAGTGGATCCCGTTCGGCGGCGGCACCCGACGGTGTCTCGGGGCGAGCTTCGCTCCGCTGGAGATGAAGGTCGTCATCAAGCGCGTGTTGGAGACGGCGTACCTCGAGCCCGCCCGCCCCACTCCGGAGCGGATCATCCGTCGCACCGTCTTCTTCGTCCCTGAGCACGGCACGCAGACCGTGCGGACACGCCAGCAGCTCCCCTGAGAGTACGCTGGTCGCGTGAATGACAGAGCGCCCGAGCCGCCGGGTCGAGCGCGCCGCCGGATGCCCGCCGCGGAGCGCAAGGCGCAGATCACCGAAGCTGCCCGGACGGTCTTCGTCGACGCCGGGTACGCCGGCGCCCGTATCCAGGACATCAGCCGCGCGGCCGGCGTCAACGAGGCCGTCCTGTACCGGCACTTCGCTTCCAAGGACGAGCTGTTCCAGGCGTCCATCGTGGCGCCGCTCGGCGATCGCGTCGAGCAGCTCCTTCGCCTCGGAGAGGGAGCGCGCGAGGCGCTGGCGGCGCAGCCCACGGTGTACGTCACCGAGTTGCTGACGGAGCTGCTTCGTGCCGTCAGCGATCTCGCGCCCAGCCTCGGCGTGGTGCTGTTCACCAAATCCGACCGAAGCGGCCCGTTCTACGCCTCGCACGTGGCGCCCGCGATCGACCGGCTCGCTCAGGCGATCGAGGACCACGACCAGGACTGGGAGCACCGCCCGTTCTCGGCACGGCTGGTGGTCATGATGGCCGTCGGCGCCTGTCTGATGCTGACGGCTGACCAGCGCCTCGGACGGAAGGACGTCGACACGGACGCCATCGCTGAACTCGCCGAGTACCTCCAAGCGGCGCTCAGGCACGACCCGGAAGCCGGGATCACGGCGGAGCAGGCATGACGCGCGGGTAGAACGCCGTCACGCCGTTGAAGGTCCACGGCCCCTGCGTCACGCAGGGCGGAGCGGCGCCGAGCGCCGGAACGTCGAGGGCGTTCTTCGTATGCCGGCAGTCGAAGCTCTTGTAGCGGCCGATGTCCTCGAGGAAGCCCGGCTTCGGGTAGGCGTTGCCGCGGTGCGTCGGCAGACGCTTGACCCAGCCGCCGATCGTCTCGTTCCAGAGGGTGATGACGCCCGGGACGTAGTTGGTGACGCGGTTGCCTGGCCCCACGGCGTATCCGCCATGGATCTGGCCGACGTTGGCGAGGGTGAGGATCAAGGAGTCCCTGACCGTTCCGAGCAGCTGCAGGACCGGGACGACCTCCCGTGAAGTCGGGTAGATCTGACGCAGCGCCGGTCGAGCTGCCACCAGGATCCTCGTAAGCGACGGCAGCCCCTTGTTGCCGGCGCGGATCACCGGCGGCAGGTCGCTGAACGCCTCGCGGAACGTCGGAGCGGCACGCTCGATCGTCCGAAGGGCAGGGCCGACCTCGGGGACGACGGGCCGCACCGCCGTGACGGCACGGTCGAGGTCGTCGCTCGCCACCGTGAGCCGATCGAAGGACGCCTGCAGCGAGCCCAGGAACCCGGGCAGCACGCGGATCGTGGCGGCGAGCGCCTCGTTCTGCCGGGCCGTCACCTCGAACACGCGGTTGCCCTGGGTGATCGCGGTCTGCACCGCACCCTGTCGGCGTCCGAGGACCTCGAACACGGTGGCCGACCTGGCGAACAGCGTGCCGAGGCTGTCACCCTGGCGATCGAGCTCGTCGGCCACCGTCGCGAAGTCACCGACCAGGGGATCGAGACGGCCGATCGCGTTGTTGGCGTCGGGGCCCCGATTGGCGAAGGCCTTCGCCACACCGCCGAGCATGGTCCGCAGCCGGCCTCGCGTGCGGGGTCCGAAGGTGTCCAGGACGTTGTCCAGCCGCTGCGTCGGCGCGGCGCTGGCGAGCGGGAGGACACCGTCCTCCGGGAGGTCGGGGGCCTGTCGACCTCCCGGGTCGAGCTCCAGGTAGGCCTCGCCGAGCAGCGTCTTCGTCCGCAGCCGCGCCCGCGTGCCGACCCGCAGAGGTGCGTAGCGTGCGTCGATCTCCACGATCACGCGCGCATTGCGACCGTCGCGGGAGACGTCGCGGACGCGGCCGACGTCCACGCCGGCGATCTGCACGTCTGCCTGCGCGTGGAGGTTCGACGCCTGCGGCAGTTCCACGACGGCGCGATAGCCACTGGCCTCCAGCGGCACCGATCCGCCGAAGGTCCGCCAGGTCAGGATCCCGATCACGACGCTGCCCACGATCAGCAGGACGATCGGCAGGACCCGCGCGTAGCTGGGAACACGGGTCTCCATGGCTACTTCTCCGGGCAGAGCGCGTAGGTGGGAACCAGGATCTTCAGGATCTCGTCGAATCCGGCGAGACTGAAGAGCTGCTGGCAGCTGACCATGACCTGACCTCGTGCGCCGCCGCCGTGGGCGTCCTTGGCGCTGAACGTCGAGTTGTAGTTGTGGGCGAACCACGGAGCCCAGAACAGGAAGCCCTCGTCGTCGTACCCCAGCTTCTGCCCGGGCGGGTTGTAGGCGAGCTCGTTGAACATGTAGTTGAGGCCCTTGAGATCGGTGAGGAGCGCGGGGGTCTGCTTGCGCAGCCCGGCGACCGCCGGCGAGAGGCTGCGCAGGGCGGGTGTGGACGTCCTCAGGAACGGCCGTACGCGGAGCTCCAGCTCCCGTTGCGCGGTGTCGGCGAACGGACGGAGCTCGTTCAGGGCCCTCGGCAGGCCTCGGACGGCGGGCGTCAGCGAGGTCAGCGCCGGACGCAGTTCACGAGCGAACGTCCGCGCCTCCTGCAGCGCCTCACCGGTGGTCTTCAGCGCGCCCGGAATACGAGCGACGGTCTCCCGCAGCGGGGCCTCCTGCTCAGCGAGGGCGCGCAGCGTGCGGTGGGACGTCACCACGAGGTCTGCCAGGTCGCCGTCGGCGGCTGCAGCACGCGTGACCCGCGAGACGTTGTGGACCAGCCGTGCGAGCTCGCGGCGTCGACCGGCAGTCGCCGTCGTGACCGCGCGGAGCTGTCGAGTCGTCGGAGCGAGCGCCCGGAGCGCGCCACGAAGATCCTCACCACGCCCGTCGGTTCCCGTGCGCAGCGACGCGAGCATCGACGCGAGGAACGTCCGGGTGTCACCGTCCAGTGAGGACAGCAGCTGTGACAGCGGCACCGGGATCGTGCTCCGAGCGCTGCCGAGCGTGCCCCCGTCCGGCAGCGCCGGAGACGGCGGACGACCGGGCGACAGCACCACCTCCATGTCCTGGAGCGGGGTGATCGGCCGCAGTGATGCGCGTGCGTCGCGGTGGACGCGGGGAAGCTGCGACCGGTCGATCGACAGCGTGATCCGGGCCCGGTCCGCGAGGAGGTCGAGGTCGGCGACGCTGCCGACCGTCACACCGGCGACGCGAACGGGCTGTCCCAGTCCCGGCTGGATGCCGTGAGCGGCCGACACATCGACCTTGATCTCGTAGGTGTCGCGGAACGGCACCGGGGCGCGCTCGTGCAGCAGGACGTAGGCGGCGGCCGCGAGCCCAGCCATGACGAGGCCGATGAGCACGACGGCGCTGAGCGCGGTCGGACGCCGGCTCATCGTCCGCCCCCGAGGCCCAGGACGCCGTCCAGGATGCCGGCAACCGCGCGCTCGATCTCCTGCGTCTGCGTCGAGGGCTTGCCGTCGGTCTTGGGCTTTCCAAGCAGACCGGCGACGATGTCCCTCACCGGGTCCCGCGGCTTCGACGAGCCGCCCTGCGGTGTGCCACCGCCGATGCTCGGGCGCGGGATCGCGGGCGCCACGGCAGGGCGTTTCCCGGCGCCGCCGGGCGGCGTCTGCGACTCACGGCGCTGCGGCAGCTCCTTCAGCAGCATGCGCAGCAGGGAACGACGGTCGGCACTGTCGCCGCGAAGCAGGTCGAGCATCTCGCCGCGGCGTCGCATCTCCGCCTTGCCGGGGACCCGCTTGGGGATCACCCGCTTGTTCGTCGGCGTCCCGAGTCGTGCTCGAGCCCCGAAGTTCGGGAGCTTCTGGTCCTTGCACCAAGCGTCGGGCCGGAACTCCGGCTGGACGCCCGCGCCCAGCCAGATGGGGTTGACGCCTTCGTACTCGCCGTTCCCGATCACCTCGCCGACGCCGGGGATGTACTCCTGCAGCGCGTTCGCCCCTTCGGAGAGCCCGAGGCGCAACGTTCCCCCGTTCCCGTCGAACCCGGCGGACGATCCCAGCAGGTTGGCGCCGAGATGCAGGATGTCCTGCCAGACGGGGCGGAACGTCGAGTTGGGGCCGTCGGGAAGCTTCGTGTCGAGCGCCGGGAGGATGGTCCGGTTCACGCACTGCGCAGCCTTGTCGAGCAGGCCGAGCCCGCGAGCTAGCGGCGGCTGGAGCGCGGGAAGGTTCGCGGTCAGCGGCTCGAGGTCGCGCACGAGTGAGGCCAGCTCCCCCGGCCGCGAGGCCAGCTGCAGTTCGCGAAGAAGCCCGGTGGTCTCGTCGAGCGCCGCCGGGGCGGCGCGCAGCCCGGGGCGCAGGTCCTCGGCGAACCGGGTGAGGACGGGCAGCGCCGCGTCGATCTCGCGCAAGCTCGCCGGGGCGACCCTCAGGACCTCGTCGAAGCTCCGGATGCTGGCCGAGAGCGACGCCGGGTCGGCGGAGAGCGCGCCGGCGACCCGGTCGAAGTCGGCCACGACGCCGGCCAGCGCGTCAGGGTCACGGGCCAGCTGGTCGGTGAAGTCGGCGGCCGAGCCGACCGCGCGGTGCAGGTCGCCGGCCTCGGTGCCCTGCGTGGCCCGGGCGGTCTGCTCCACGCTGACGAGGGCAGCGTCCAGCTCCCTGGTCGCTCGGCGGATCTCGTCCGATCCGCGCTTCCCGGGCGCGCCGCCGAGCCCGGTGGCGAGCTCGTCGACCAGCCCCGTGAGCGCGTCCCTGACGGGTTCGGTGAACGTGCTGAGGACCTGGTCGACCTGCACCGGAACCGAGGTCCGCTGCAGCGGGATGGTCGTCCCGTCTTCAAGCGGCGGAGCCGCCGGTGTTCCGGCGCTGACATCCACGTAGAAGTTGCCCTCGAAGAAGAGCCGCGGCTTGATCGCGAGCGCGGCGTTGCTGCGCAGGTGCGCGGAGTCGCCGAGTTCCATCGTCACCACCGACGTCCCGCCGGGGCCGGCCGCGACGCCGGTCACCTTCCCGATCTGGACGCCGGCGCGCCGGACCGGGTTGCCTGACCGCAGCTGGCTGGACGTCGAGAACACCCCACGGACCTCGAACGGCTCGCCGAACGGGAGCTCCCGCGATGTCGCGGCGTACACAGCGATCGCCAGCAGCACGACCGCGAAACCCGCGGCGGCGAGGGAGCGTCGCTCGCTTCCTGCATCACGAGAAGAGCCTCGGCGTCTCACTTCTTCTCCTCCGTCAGCAGCGGCAGGAGATCGACGCCGCGGGCGAGCTCCTGCACACCTGCCGGTGGGTAGGTGTCAAGCGTCTTGTTGTCCTGCAGGCCCGGCGGGTTGCCGAGCAGGGGCTGACCGGGCCCGTTGAACACCGGCATCGAGCCGTACGGGTACGGCTCGTTCCCGGACTCGCACTCGTCGTAGTTCTCGTTGGGGTTCACGTTGACCGCAAGTCCCGACACCGGTTCCGGCGCCTGGAGCGACTCGCCGACCGAGCCGAGATGCTTCTCGCCGATGAACGCCATCGGGGGTCCCTGCTCGAACCCGACGGTGCCGTAGGCAGTGCCGAAGCTCTGGGCGAACAGCGAGATCACGTTGCACTGCACCTGCGCGGGGACCAGCTTCTCCAGGGTCACCTGTGCCGCGGTCGCCAAGTCGCCGAGCTTGCGCAGAGAGCCCCGTGTCGCCGGCTCGCGGCTTCGGCGCCCGAGTTCGCGCAGCGTCTGATCCAGGCGGGTCGCGAGCGCGGGCAGGGCCCGCAACGGGGGCGCGCCTGCGGCGAGGGTGCCGTTGGCCTCGCGCAGCGCGCCGGGCAGCCTGGCGACCGCCGGCCGGAGTCCGGTGAACACCTCGGACAGGCCGTCGAGACTCGGCTGGAGTCGGGTCAGCCCGACGGTCGTGGCACGCTCGGCCGGCGCCGCCGCCCGGATCGCGGCATCCAGTGCCCGGTTCTCGCGCGCGATCGCCGCGAACGTCGTCGAGCCACCGTCGAGCAGAGTCGCGAGCTGCGGCGCGACGGGCCGCAGGCCGCGAATGAACGCGGCGTAGCTGTCGACCCACGCAGACAGGCGGGTCGACGGCGCGGCCAGCGTCCTGCTCACGCGCTGCAGGGGGGGTAGCAGGTCGGCCAGCCCGGCCTGCACGCGGTTCAGCGACGGGCCCCGCCCGGCGAGCGTGTCGCCGACCGACGACAGCGTCGCCTGTGCGCTGCGGGCGGTCGACCGGTCGAACGTGTCGAGCAGGTCCGTGAGGTCGACCGTACGCTCCGCGCGCGCCAGCGACAGCGGTTCGCCCGCCGCGAGCGTCCTGGCGCTCGTCCCGAGCGTCAGGTCGACGTAGCTCGTACCCAGGATCGAGGCGGGCCGGACCTTCACCGTGCTGTCTGCCGGCAGAGCGCCGACGGACCGTTCGAGCTTGAGCGTCGCCCGCGCGGTCGGCGGAAGCCCCGCCGCTCCGCGGACCGCCTGGACGTCCTTCACCTGGCCGACCCGGACGCCGGCGATGCGGACGTCGTTGGTCACGGCGAGACGGTCGGCGCTGGGAAGCTCGATGGTGACCTCGCGCGCGTCCTCGAACGGCAGCCTGCGGTTGGCGTTGAACGCCACGTAGACCACGGCGACCACGATCAGCGAGACGACGACACCGGTCACGCGGAAGCTCCGGCCTGGTTCTGGGAGGCGCCGAGGAGTCACTTGAGGAGGTAGTCGAGAAGGGCCTCGACGCGGTCGGGGTTCTCTTTGGCGATGCGGGTGTAGTCGTCGTTGCGGAGCACCGGTGCGCCGGTCGGGAGAACGGTCCCGAGCCGCTGCGGTCCGACGCCCGGAGCGTTGGCGGGGATGGTGCCGTTCCCCGGCGCCGAGTACGCCTGGCTGCAGCCGACCCTCTGGAGGTTCAGCAGGCAGGGGACCCAGAGGTTGATGAGGACCCCGACGAAATGTGAGGTCCGGTCGTAGCCACCTGACATCGCGGCCATCTGGTAGAAGAACTTCATCACCGCCTCGACACCTCCCTGCTTGGTCAGGCTGTCGAACAGCAGCGCCGTCTGATTCGCTGGCAGCTCCAGGTCCTGCACGAGCTTCCGGAGATCCTTGAAGACGGGTGTCGCCGCGCGGACGTCGGCGCGGCGGGCACCGGCGACGGTTCCGAGCGTGCGCAGCGCGGGTCGGCCGGCGCGCACGAACGGCACGATCTCCTCGGTGAACGTCGTCAGACGTGGCGCCGCCGCGGTGAGGTCACGCAACAGCGGAGTTCCGGTTCGGGAGATCCGCCGCAGTGACGACAGACCACGCTCGACCGCGCTGAACATCGGCGGCAGACCACGCACGGCAGCCCCGAGCTCCTTCGAGGCCGCAGCGGTCGTCGTGGTAACCCGACCGGTGTTGCTCACGAACCCTCGGACGGCGTCCCGGCGCTTCTCCAGGGACGCGAGCACCGCGTCGGTCTCGTCGATCGCCTCCGCGATCGTGCGGCGCTGGCCGCCCAGGATCGCGAGCGCCCGCTCGGCGTCCGCCAGCGTCGGATTGGCACGTCGCAGGACGGCGTTGAGATCGTCCCCGCGGCCTGCGGTCGCGAGCCCGAGCTCGTTGATGAGCACGCTGACGCGCTCGGAGACCGGGAGGCTGAAGATGTCGACGACGTCCTGCAGTGAGACGGGGACGGTCGTCCGCTCCACCGGCACGGTCGGGACACCGCTGGCGGCAGCCCGCAGCGGCGGGCCACTCGACCCCGGGTCGCACTCCACGAAGTTCTCGCTGATCAGCCCCTGCGGAAGGATCCGGCAGCTCGCCGCGGTGCTGAACGGGCCGAACTCGCCGTCGACGCTGAGGCTGATGCGGGCCTTCTGGTCGGACGTCAGGCGGACGTCCTCGACGCTTCCCGCGCGCACGCCGGCGACCTTGACCAGCTGGCCGGGGACGATGCCCTTGGCGGTGTCGAAGATGACGTCGACGCGGTAGTCCGGATCCTCCGAGGATCGCGGCGCGAGGACCGTCGCCAAGGCCGCGACGGCGATGAGGGCGAGGAGGACGGGGGCCGCGCGCCTCATGGCTCGTTCACGCTCGCGGGGATCGCGTCGCTCGGGTCGCACAGCGACGGGTCGGGGACCCATTGGTTGGAGCCGTCCGGTGCCGGCGGCTGGGAGGAGCCCGGGCAGGGCGCGGTCAGCCGCGTGCGCCAGTTCAGCGTGCCGGGCACCAGCGGGAACTTGGTCAGAAGCGCGCTCGGGATGCCGGACAGTGTCGTCTGGCTGCTCTGCAGGAAGCTCAGGCGCGCGTAGTGGCCGCCGTCGTTGTAGTTCGACGACAGGAGGCCGGCGAGACCGTTGGTGACGCCGAGCAGGAAATCCGGTGAGTAGTACCGCAGGCCCTTGAGCAACGGGTCGGACCCTTCGACGGCCGGAGCGATCGACCGCAGCGCATCGACACCCGGGCGACCGAGCGTCTTGAACCCGGCGAGCGAGCGCCGCAGGGCCGGCAGCTGCTTCACCAGCCGCTCGACGACCGGCCGGCTCTGGCTGAGGGCAGGAGTGGTGCGACGCAGCAGCCGACGCGCCGGACGGGCGGCAGGCGGGATCGCCCGGAGGGTCGGCCGCAAGGCGTCGACCGCCACCGACGCTCGGCGGAGCGTCCCGGTGGCCTGGCGCAGCACGGACGGGGCACGCTGCAGCCCCGTCGCGAGAGCGTCCCGCTCGTCGGCGATCGCCTGGAAGGTCCTGGCGGCGTTGACGACAGCGCCCTCGAGCCGAGCCGGCTGACGGGCCACGGCCTCCGATGCCGCGCTGGCGGTGCGGACGAAGCGGCCGAGCGACTGGCGGTCGTAGGCCAGTTCGCGCATCATCCCCTGGACCTCGCCGAGCGCAGGATCGAGCTTGCCGAGCATGGCGTTGAACGACGTGGACCCGGATCCGGCGAACACGTGCGCGCTTTCGTCGATCAGCGCTGCGACGTCCTTGCGCTGCTCGGGACCGAAGGTGTTCAGCAGCTCGTCGAGATCGACGATCGACCGCGTCTGCGTCGCCGGGAGGACCCCCCGGTCCCGGATTGGCGGCGCGGACTCGATCCCTGGGGCGAGGTCCACGAAGCGGCTCGCCACGCCAGCCTGGCTGAGCGCGCGGATCGTCGCACGTGTCCCGGTTCGCAGCGGCACGAGATCGTCCTCGTCGATCGACATCTCGACGTTCGCCTGCCCTCCTTCGGTGAGGCTGATATCCGTGATCGACCCGATCCGGCGGCCGGCGACCTGGACGTCCCCGCCCTTGATCAACTGGCCGGCGTGGTCGAAGCGCGCGTTGACCGTGTACGCGTCCCCGCCGAGCGCCACGATGAGCGCGGCGGCAATCGCGACCGACAACCCGAGTACTCCGGCGACGACGCGGCTTGCGGTGATCTGCATCCGGCTCCTCACCCGCCGATCGGCAGTCGCGGGTTGCCGCCCCAGAACAGCGAGCTCGTCAGGATGCCGATCAGGTGGATGCCGATCAGGTTCACCACCATCGCGCGCGCGGTCGCGTGCCCGACTTCGACGGGACCACCCCGCACCCGGAAGCCGTAGTAGCACCCGACCAGCACGACGAACGTGCCCATCAACATGGCCTTGACCTCGGAGAAGATCCAGTCGCCGACGCTCTGGAACTTCCAGAACAGCTCGAAGTAGCCGCCCGGGGACGCCTGCGCGACTTGGAGGACCACTGCGATGAACGACCCGGCGAAGCAGACGAGGAGCGCGACCGCGTACATGAACGGCAGGACCAGCCAGGTCGCCAGGACGCGCGTCGAGCACAGGAAGGCCCGCGAGTCGAGGCCCATGACGTCGAGTGCATCGATCTCCTCGGAGATGCTCATCGTGCCGATCTCGGCCACGTAGCCGGTGCTCACCTTTGCGGCCATCATGTACGCGAAGGCATAGGGGGCGATCTCGCGCAGGTCGGAGATCGCGGTGAACGCTCCCGCCGCAGCCGGCGCCCCGACGAGGCGTCCCGCGTAGGAGGCCTGGATGCCCACCACGAGTCCGAACATGAAGACGAGGCCGAGTACGACGGCCATCGACCCGACGACGAGGATGTATGCCTGACGGTAGACCTCACGGGAATACTCGCTGAGCGCACGACCGCTCCCCAGGAAGGTCCGCCAGAAGAACTCGGCGCCTTCGCCGAAGGCCACGGCCGCGCTGCGCGCGCGCCCGACCCGCGGCCCGGGCTCCGCAGCCGGTGACTCCGGCCCCGGGGTCGTCATCGAACCTCCGAGAGCACGGGGTTGGTGGCCAGCAGCAGCTGGGAGAACACGTAGTCGATCGCACCGATGGCCAGGAAGGCGATCACCACGGAGCGGTTCACCGCACGCCCGACGCCCTCGGCCCCGCCCGAGGCGTTGAGGCCCTTGTAACAGCAGACGATCGCGATGACCGCCCCGTACAGCGCGCACTTCAGGAACGACGCCCCGAGCTCCAGCGGCGTCGCGTTCGCGATGAAGGTCGAGAAGAACGCCGATAGCGAACCGCCCTGCTGAAGAACGACGACCATCGCCCCCGCGATCCCGGCCATAAGGGCCCAGATGTCGAAGATCACCGACAGCAGCATGAGGGCGAACATCCTTGGCACGACCAGGCTCTTGACCGGGTCCACACCGAGGACGCGCAGCGCGTCGGTCTCCTGACGGACCTCGCGCGCACCGAGATCGGCGCAGATCGCCGTGCCGGCGACGCCGGCGAGCACGATGGCGGTGACGAGCGGCGCAAAGACCCGAAGCACGATCAGGACGTAGAGCGTGCCCAGCCGGTCGAGCGCGCCGAGAAGACCCAGAAACCCGGACGCCTGGACGCCTGCGGGGCCGTACGAGAGCGCGAACGAGGTGAGGATCAACGGCATCCAGCAGACCTTCACCACGAATCGCATCTGCGTCGCCAGCTCGGCCCCGTACGAGTACGGTGGCCGCAAGCCGCACGAGAAGGCCTGACCCGCGAGCCGGCACATCCCGCCGACCTCGGAGAAGAACAGCGACATCCGGCCGGCGTCCCGATCCGTCTGACGGGGCCCCTTCCCTCTCGGCAGGCGGAGCTTGGACCGTTGGGCGCGGCCGACCGTCGTGCTGCCCGCAAGGGCAGTGGAGCCCGCGCCGGACGAACCCGCTGAAGCGGTCATCCGGCCGATCCACTTGCGGGGGCAGCTGGCCCCTGGGTCCGTCTCACCATGCGCGACACCTGCTCCTCCCGACACGTTTCACCGCAACCCGGAAGAGGGCTCCTCGCACGCCCTCCCCTGCGACCATAGTAAGTACTAACTCCGTCGTCCAGTCGAACCCCTCCTCGCCCGTTTGCCACGGTCCGCCAGCCCCCCCAGCGGAGGCTACGCTATTTCACACCGTTCGGTGCGATTTAGCGACCACTCGGTCGCTCGTTCAGCGAGCAGTCGGCGGGCGAGGCCAGCGTGTAGAAGCGAGCCGACTCGTACTGCTGGGTCGCGAGCCGCCGCTGCCCTGCCAGTCGGCCGTCGAGCACCGAGCCCACCGTGTGGTTCGGGGCCTGGGGCGCCCGGCCGCCGAGACTGGCGCGAGCGAGCACGAGGCCCGCCCGGCCGAGACCTGCGACGGCTGTCGCGCTGCTGCGTGCTCCACCGGTCAACCGACCCAGGACCGACGCGGCGCTCGCCCGGCGACGGCGGACGCCGACGGGCGGCCGACCAGACCGGCGCCTCCCGACCGTGAAAATCCGGCGGTACCGCGCTCGCGGCTGCACGTGTTCGGGTTGGAGGTCGCACCCCCGGTCAGGGCGGAACCGGGGATCTACGCGAGCGTCCTCCGAGCGATAAGGTCGCCGGCAGTGCGCGCCGCCGGCGATCTCACCCGCAAGGGCAACCTCCGGGTCGCAGAGATCCTGGACGCGGCACTGCGCTGCCTGGCGCGCGACGGGTACGCCGCGACGTCGATCCAGCGGGTGGCCGACGAGGCCGGGGTGCACAAGCGGGTCGTCCTCTACTACTACGACTCGCGCGAGAACCTGTTCGACGCGGTGGTGCGGGCGCTGGGCGATCGGCTGTTCGATCGTCTGGAGGAGGCGCTGGCCGGGCTCGAGGAGCCGGCGGACATCGTGGACCGGGGCTATTCCGTGCTCTGGGCGGCGATCACGACCGATCGTGCGCTGCTGGTCGCCTGGTTCGGGCTTCGGGCCGAGGCGATCACGGACCCGGTCCTGCAGGTCACGGCACGCTACCTCTCCGATCGGCTCCGCGCCCTCATCGGTGGCCTCATCGACGACGCTCTCGGGCGCGGCCGGGTCCTGGTCGTCAGCCGGTCCTCGTTGGAGGTCCTGATCATGGCGGGACTCCAGGGCCTGATCCTGGACTACCTCGAGCGTGGCGAGACGCCCGAGCTCGAGGCCGGCATCAAGGACTTCCAGAAGTGGCTCACGGCGGTGAGCGCGCCGCCCCCGACCGGGAGCTGAGCGTCAGGGTCGCTGGCTGCCCAGTGGACGCCGCCCCGTCGGCGCTTGCGCATGTTCACCGGTCTCGAGAGGGTAAAAAACCACCGACTGGTACCTTCTTGCGATGGACGCCATCGCCACGCCGAACCCGTGATGCGTCTCGCGGCCCTCGCCCTCCGTCGGCCGAGGGCGACACTCGCTGTCTGGTTCCTGGTCACGCTGGCGCTGTCGCTCAACGCGCTGTCGTTCGAGGATCGCCTTTCGCCGAGCACCGTCGATGTCCCCGGCAGTTCCAGCGCGCGGGCGCAGGAGGTGGCGGAGCGGACCTTCGGCATCGAGGCGTCGATCCCGATCCTGCTGGAGGGTCCGCAGCAGCAGGTCGACCGCCAGGGCGCCGCCCTTGCGCGGACGCTCCGTCGGGACACCGGGCTGCGCGTGCTCTCACCCTGGGACGAGGACGCCCAGGGGATCCCCGAACTGCGACCGACGCGTGGAGCCGCACTGATCCTGGTGCTGGCCAAGGCACAGAACACCTTCGCCGGCGAGACCGGACAGGCCATCAGGACGACCGTTGACACGTCCGTCGAACGCCCGGTGCGCGCGTCGGTCACCGGGTTCTCGCTGGTAGGCGGGGACCTGAAGGACGAGTCGCTCAAGGCGGCCAGCGATGCCGCCCTCCTCGCCGTCCCGGTGCTGCTGCTGGTGCTGCTGCTGGTGTTCCGCTCGCCGATCGCGGCGGCGATCCCTGCGCTGTTCGGGTTGGCGGCGGTGACGTCGGGGTTCGGGCTCGTCGCCCTGGTGGCGACCTTCACGCCGATCACCGACGTTGCGAGCTCCTTGACGGAGATGATGGGCCTCGCCCTGGGGGTCGACTACTCGCTGCTGCTGGTGTCCCGTTTCCGTGAGGAGCTGCGCCACGGAAGCTCTCCGCGTGAGGCCGCGGCGGCGGCGGCGGACAGCGCCGGGCGCACGGTCGTCTTCGCGGGGGTGACGTTGATCGCCGCGATGGTCGTCGCGATGGCGCTCTCCCCGGGGGACTTCCTGCTCTCGGCGGCGGCGAGCGTCGCGCTCGTGGCGTTCCTCAGCGTCGCCGGTTCGTTCCTCGCGGCACCGGCCCTGCTGCTGCTGGTCGGTCACCGGATCGACCGCTGGCGAATCGGCGGCGAACCGCGGGAGGGCGGCGGTTGGGCGCGGTTCGCCGACGCGGTCCAGCGCCGGCCGCTCCTGACGGCGGGTCCTGCGCTCGCCGGCCTGCTGCTGCTGTCCGCGCCGGCGCTCGGGCTGACGACCGGCCCGCCCGACGTGCGGACGCTCCCGTCCGACAGCCGCGCGCGTATCGACACCGTCCGGACCGCCAAGGTCCTGGGCGCCGGCTGGACGGCCCCCTTCGAGGTCTACGTCTCGGACGACAGCGGGCCGATCACCTCTCCCGAGCGGCTGCGCGCGATGGCCTCCTGGCAGCGACGGATCGCCAAGCTGCCCGGAGTGCGGACGGTCATCGGGCCCGGCGCGATCGTCGAGGAGGAGCCCCGGCTGCTCACCGCCGACCGACGCGCCGCCCGCGCCACCGCTGACCTCCGCAAGAGCGGCCGCGACGCCCGCAAGCTCAGCCGCGGCCTCGGCCAGGCCGAGCGCGGCGTCGGCGACCTGCGCAGCGGGCTGCGCGACGCGCGCAGCGCGGCCGACCGGATCGCCGCAGGCGCCGGCACCGGATCGGGCGGGGCCGAGACCCTCGGCGCGGCGCTGCGCCGCGCACGGGACGGAGCCCGCGAGCTGCGCACCGGCCTCACCCAGGCGCGTGCCGGCTCCACGCGCCTGACCGCGGCCCTCACCGACGCGCGCAAAGGCACCGGCGCGCTGGCCGCCGGCCTCGACCAGGCACGCCCCGGAGCCCGCAAGCTCCGTGACGGCGCCGCAACCCTCCGCGATGGCCTGCAGCAGGGCCGCGGACAGCTCCAGCGACTGACCGACGCGTCACGGGACGCGCAGACCGACGTCGACGAACTGCTCAAGAGCCTCTCGACCATGACCATCGGACGAACGGACCCGCGGTACCGGCAGGCGCTCGAGCGCGCCGGCCGCCTGTCGGCGTTCTTCTCCGGCAAGGACCCGCGCGACGGCCGGCAGATCGATCCCGACTACCCGGGGCTCCCCGCCAGCCTGACCGCCGCTGGCGGCCAGATCGGCCGGGCGGTCGACGGCGCCGACGCGCTCGCCGGCGGCGCGCGTCAGCTCCTCGACGGCCTGACGAAGTTGCGCAGCGGCGCGCTGAAGCTCGATGACGGCGTGGGTCGCATCACCGGCGGCGCCACCGACCTCGAGAACGGCCTGCGCCGCATCGAGCGCTCGACCGCGCAGCTCCCCTCCGGTCTCGGCGCCCTGGCCGGCGCCACCGACCGACTCGCCGACGGCATCCAGCGGCTGCAACGCGGCAGCGACCAGCTCGCCGACGCCCTGGGCCAGGGCGCGACCCGCAGCGCGACGCTGCAGGACGGCCTGGGCACCGCTCGCGACCGGACCCGACGCGCGGCCGGAAGAAGTGATCAGAGCGACGAGATCGCACGACTGCGCGACCGCTCCCCCCGGCTGCTGGACTCCGGCTACTTCGTTCTCGCCGCACTGGACGGCAGCAGCCGCGGCGCCCGTACCCAGGCGGGCTTCGCCGTCAGCCTCGACGGTGGCGGGCAGGCCGCCCGGATCACCATCGTGCCCGACAGCGGACCCAACGCAGCCCGCACCCGCGCCCTGAACGATCGGCTGCAGGGCGAAGGGGACCGACTGGCAGCCGCCACCGGAGCCCGCGTGGACGTCGGCGGGGTCGCCGCACAGCTCACCGACTACCAGCGCGCGCTGGGGTCCACCCTGCCGCTGCTCGTCGTGGCGCTGAGCATCATCACGTTCCTCGTCCTCATCCCCATCCTGCGCGCGATCGTGCTTCCGGCGTTGAGCGTCGTCCTCAACCTGCTCACGGTGGGCGCGTCGTTCGGCGTCGTGGCCCTGCTCTTCCAGGGCACCGATCCGCCGCTCGGCGGCCCCGGCTACGCGGACATCGTGAGCCTGATCGCCATGTTCGTCGTCGTCTTCGGACTCAGTCTCGATTACCAGGTCTTCATCCTGGCCCGGATCCGCGAGGCATGGCAGGAGACCGGCGACCTCCACCACGCCGTCACCCACGCGATCGACCGGACCGGACGCGTCGTCACCGGCGCCGCCGCGATCATGGCGGGCGTCTTCATCAGCTTCGCGCTCACCGACCTGACCGTCGTCAAGCAGACCGGTATCGGCCTCGCCACCGCCGTCCTGATCGACGCAACGATCGTCCGCATGGTCCTCCTCCCCGCAGCCCTGCGGCTGACCGGCCGCGCGACCTTCTGGATGCCCGGATGGCTCGACCGCGCGCTCCCGACCTTCGACGTCGAGGGGACGAACCGCCGATCACCCGCCGCTGGCTGAGCCGCTTCCGCTACGCGGCGATCGGGGCCGCGATGGGCACCCGCGGACGGCCGGTCATCCGCACGCCGTTGCGCGGACGCAGCGTGAGCGTCGCCTCCGGCTGCACCGGGTGTCCCGGAACCACGTCGAACACGAACCGCTGCGCCATCATCGCGGCGATCAGGGTCCCTTCCATCAGCGCGAAGGACATGCCGATGCAGACGCGCTGGCCCGCGCCGAACGGGAGGTAGCAGAACCGGTGGCGGTCGGTGGCGGCTCCGGGAAGGAACCTCGACGGGTCGAAGGCCTTCGGATCGTCCCACCAGCGCTCGTCGTGGTGCACCGCGTTCACCGGGATGGTCACGGTCGACCCCTTCGGGATGCGGTGTCCGTCGATCACGTCGTCGACGACGGCGGTACGCGGGATCACCCAGACCGGCGAGAAGTAGCGCAGGGCCTCCTGGAAGCATGCCGTCGTCCACGGCAGGTTCGGGATGTCCTCCGCGGTCGGGCGCCGTCCACCGAGAACCTCATCGACCTCGGCGATCATACGGTCGCGATGCGCGCCGTTGAGCGCGAGCAGATACCACATCCACGCGAGCCCGTTGGCGGTGGTCTCGTGGCCGGCGACCATGAACGTCGTCGCCTCGTCGCGGACCCGCTTGGCGGTCAGCGTCCCGTCCTCGTCCCGAGCCCGCAGCAGGAGGCCCAGGAGATCGTCCGTCTCGACCGGGTGATCCTCGCGCTCGTGGATGACGTCCCAGATCATGGCGTCGATGACCTTCATCGTCGTCTGCGCACGATCGAGGGGCCACGGCAGCAGAGGCGCGTGGTGCACGAGCTCGCCGAACGCCCGCACCGACCACGCCGGCGGCGCCGCGACGATCGTCAGACGCGCGGCGATCTCACCCAACCGAAGTCCCGTCGTCACCGCGGGCCCGATCTTCCGGGCCACGCTCCCGAGACCGCGTCCGAACAGGGCAGCGCCGACGACGTCGAGCGTCAGCTCGGTCATGTCGGCCACCATCTCGACGTCAAACGGTCCGCCGTCGCCTGCAAGACCGTCGACGTAGTCGGCGATCGGGTCGATCATGAGGTCCACGACACCGTTGAGGTGCCGCCGTCCCATGAGCGGGTTCAGCATCATCCGATGGCGGCGCCACGACTCACCGTCGTCGGTGAACAGCGAACGTCCCAGGACCGTGCTGACCAGCTGGTACTCCACCGACTTGTTGTAGCGGTCGGCGTGTCGGCGCAGGACGTGCTCGATGTAGTCCGGGTGGGTGATCGCGAACACGTGCCGGTGCCCGCTGCGCCACCGCACGATGTCGCCGTCGGCGGCAGCATCGGCGACACGCGAGAACGCGGTCAAGCCCGCCAGCAGCATGTCCGACGCCACCCGCGCACCGTTGAGCGTCGGCGTGCGGCGACCACCCTGCGCGGCGCTCATGTCGTTCTCCTGGTCGTGGCCTGTTCGAGCATGACCCACCCTCCTGGATTCGCCGTTCACGGGAACGGTGAACGACCGTAGCACGTCGATCACGTGATCGGTGAAAGTCGCTCATGCGCACGAACCGCACAGCCGCTACGGGCACCGGACCGACGTAAACCACCGCGTGGTACGTTTCTGCATGCGTGCCCCGAACCGACTCTCACCATCCCCGACGTCCTGCCAGGATCGTCGCGGCTGCAGCGCTCGTGGGCCTCACGGCGACGTTGGCCATCGTGCTGCTCGGTGGCGACGACCGCCGATTGACCCTGCGCTTCGACAACGCCTCGCAGCTCGTCAAGGGCAACGAGGTGAAGGTCGGTGGCCTGGCCGTGGGCACGGTCGAGGACATCGAGCTGGCCGACGACAACGCGGCCGAGGTCAAGGTCCGCATCACCGACGAGGATCTCTGGCCGCTGCACGAGGGCACCCGGGCGGAGATCCGCGTGTCCTCGCTGTCGAGCGTGGCCAACCGCTTCATCCAGCTGCATCCCGGCCCGAACAACGCCCCGGAGATCGGCGTCGGCGGGACGCTGGCGACCGCGCGGACCGCATCGGTCGTCGAGATCGACAGTCTCCTCTCGACGCTCGACACGCAGACGCGGATCGCCGCCCAGAACCTGTTGCGCAACCAGCGCGCGGTCTACCAGGGCGCGTCCGCCGACGCCAACCGCGGGCTGATCGCGCTGAACCCGGCGCTCTCGCAGCTCGACCTCCTCTCGCGCGATCTCGGGCGCGACGACACCGCGTTGCGTGGCTTCCTCGTGCAGTCCGCCGCGGTCGTCTCGGCCGTCGCCTCGCGGGACGTCGATCTCGACCGCGGCCTGGAGGGTGCGGCGGCCACCGCTCGCGAGCTCGCCGACGACCGCGGGGTCATCGAGGGCATCCTGCGACGTGCGCCCGCGACACTGGGCGACGCGAGCGGGACGCTGCGCGAGCTCGACCGCACCTTCACCGCCCTGCGCCCGGCTGCGCGCGAGCTGCGACCCGTCGCCCCGAAGGCCGCCACGCTGGTCCGTGACTTGCAGCCACTGCTGCAGCGCTCCGGTCCGGCGCTCGACGCGGTCCGCGGGCTGCTGCCCGACCTGGGCGTGGTCCTGCGGCGCATGCCGGGCCTGCGCGACACCGCGCTCCCGGCGTTCTCCGCGACGCAAACCGCGCTCGCCGACGCCGACCCGATCATCCAAGGCGTCCGCCCCTACCTCGCGGACGTCTTCCACGGCGTGGTGACCGGATTCGGCGGGACGCAGGTCAACTCCTACGACGCCAACGGGCAGTACGCGCGGATCACGCCGGTCGCCTCGCAGCTCTCCGTGACCGGTGCGCTCTCCGGTCTCACCAAGGGCCTGAGCCTGCCGTTCGAAGGCGGGAACAACGCCCGCTGCGCCGGCGGCGCGTACCGCCAGGTCACATCGTCGCCGAACAACACGCCGACCGACGGCTTCCCGTGCCGCCCCCAGGACGCGCCGTGAAACTCTGGCTGCGCGCGGCGTCCACCGCGATCCTGGCCGTCGGCCTCGGCCTGCTGCTGTCGGCCGCGTCGGGCGGCGAGGAGGACGCCGGCGGCTACCGCGTCGACGCGATCTTCCTCAACGCCGGGTTCCTGATCTCCGGGCAGGACGTGAAGATCGCCGGTGCGAAGGTGGGCAGTGTCGAGGACGTCACGCTGACCAAGGACCGCAAGGCGCGGATCAGCATGAAGGTCGACCCGGAGTTCGCACCGTTTCGCGCAGACGCCGACTGCACGATCCAGCCGCAGTCGCTCATCGGCGAGAAGTTCGTGCAGTGCAACCCGGGCACCCCGGCCGCCGGCATGCTGCCGACGTCCACCGACTCCGACGTCCCGACCGTGCCGCTGTCGGGCACGCGCTCGCCGATCGACCTCGACCTCGTACTGGCGACGTTCCGTCAGCCGACGACGACCCGCGCGGCCCTGCTGCTGAGTGCGCTGGGCGGCGGGCTGGCCGGCCGCGGCGGCGACCTCGACGCCGCGATCCGCCAGGCCGACCCGGCCTTCAAGGAGACCGAGAAGCTCCTGACCCTCGTCGACGGCGAGCGGCAGACCATCCGCTCGCTGATCAGCGAGGCCGACACCGTCGTGGGCGAGCTCGCCGATCGCCGGGAGGATGTCGCCGACTTCGTCAGCGGTGCCGCTCGCGCGACCGCACCGACCGCCCGCCGCCGGGCCGAGCTGCAGGCCACGGTGCGCGAGCTGCCTGGCTTCCTCGCGCAGGCGCGTCCGGCGCTCCGCGAGCTGCGCAGGCTCGGGGAAGACGGCACCCCGGTCGTCTCGCAGCTGACCGACGCCGCCCCGTCGGCGACCCGGCTCGTCACCGCCCTCAGCCCGTTCGCCACGGCCGCCCGGCCTGCGCTGCGCGAGCTCGGCCGCGCGTCGGCTGCCGGGCGCAAGGCGGTCAAGCCGGCCGCGCCGCAGGTGCGCCGCCTGCGGCGCTTCGCGCAAGCCGCACGGCCGGCCGGCACGCAGCTGGCCGCCTTCCTGGAGAGCTCGCGAGAGCAGGGCGCCATCGAAGGCGTGCTGCGGTTCGTCTACTACGCGACGGCAGCGACGGCGCGGTTCGACAGCGTGTCGCACATCCTCCCGGCGTATCCGATGGTCACCGACACCTGCAACCTCTACGCGACCACGACGACCGCGGCGTGCGACGCGCACTTCGACGCCAGCGACGGCCAGTCGGGCCGCCCGGCCAACCCGCGCCCCGCGCGAGCGTCCACCCCTGCCGCGCCGATCCGCGACGGCCTGCCGCCGGTTGTCACTCCGACCCCGGCGCCGGCCGCGACTCCGGGCGCGCCCGCCGCGAAGCCGAAGGTCCCGACGCTGCCCGAGGTCGTCGGGAAGCTGCCGCAGGCGCTGCAGGACACGCTGGACGGCCTGCTCGGTCCGCTCGGCGGCGCCGGCGGCAAGAAGGAGCCCGCGCCCGGCGCGACGCAGCAGAGCCTCCTCGACTTCCTTCTGGGGGACTGAGCGGTGGATCGTCGCAAGAGCACCTCTCTCGCCGCGAACCCGGTTCTGATCGGCGCGATCACGACGTTGATCGTCGTCGTCGCGGTGTTCCTCTCGTACAACGCGAACAGCGGCCTGCCATTCGTCCCGACGTACGACCTCGATGTCGTCGTGCCGGACGCGGCCGAGCTCGTGCCGGGCAACGAGGTGCGGATCGGCGGCTCACGCGTCGGCGTCGTGAAGGAGATCGAGGCGGTGCCCGGCACCGGCGACGGTCCCCCGGCGGCCCGGCTGAGCGTCGCGCTGGAGCGCGGGTCCAGTCCGCTGGCCGCGGACACCCGCGCCACCGTGCGCCAGCGGTCGAACCTCGGATTGAAGTACCTCGAGCTCGTGCCCGGTCGCAGCGACCGTGACCTCGAGCCCGGGGCCGAGATCCCGCTGAAGCAGTCGACGGGCGTCGTGGCCTTCGACGATGCGATCTCCGCGTTCGACGAGCCGACGCGGCGTGGCGTGCAGACCGTGGTGCGCGAGCTTGGCGGCGGGCTCGCGGGGCGTGGCGCCGATCTGAACGACGCGATCGGCGCGCTGCCCGACGTGGCCCGCGACCTTCGCGCGGTGGCCGCGAACCTCCGGGCCGATGACAGCGATCTCCGCGGCTTTCTCGAGGGTGCGCGCGCCACGGCAGCCGCGCTCGAGCCGGTCACGCCCCAGCTGGGCTCGCTTCTCGAGGCGGGCGCCCGGACGTTCGAGGCACTCGGCGCGGAGGACGCGGCGATCGACCGGACCCTCGTCGTGGCCCCTGGAACCCTGCGCAACGCCGGCGCGGCCTTCCGCGACGCACGGCCGCTGTTCGCCGAGACCGCCGGGCTGCTGCGCGACGCGCGCCCCGCGATCGACGTGCTCGAGCGCTCCTCCGACCGGCTCACCGCGGGCCTGAACGCGACAACGCCCATCCTCCGCCGCACGCCGCGCCTGGGCACCGACCTGCGCCTCACCCTGGCGCGACTCGACGCGCTGACTCGTCGTGCATCGCTGCCGATCGCTCTGCGTCATCTCACGACGACCGTCCGGTCGCTGGGCAGCGCCCTCGAGGTCATCGTGCCGTTCCAGACGCGCTGCAACTACCTCGGCTTGTGGGGCCGCAACGTTCCCGGAGTCATCTCCGAGGGCGACGCGATGGGCACCTGGTTCCGCTTCATCCCGATCGTCCAGGGCGAGGAGATGCTGCAGGGCGCGCGCGCGTCCTCGTCGCTGCACGCCATGCCGGTGGCCGACACCGGCGCCGGTGGGGAGTGCGAGCCGGGCAACGACACGTTCCTGCCCGGGCAGCAGATCGGGCCGGCCCCGGGCGTGCAGCCCGGTGCGACGGAGCAGACGTCGCCGCCGGTGTTCGTCGAGGGGGCGGGACGATGAGACGCGGCGTCAAGCCGGGCATGAGCCCGTTCAAGGCCGGAGCGCTCGCGCTCGTGTTCGTGGCGGTGTTCACCTTCCTCGGGTTCACGAAGTTCCGCATCCCGTTCAAGCCGCAGTACGAGATCAACGCGGTGTTCCCGACCGCAGGGACCGAGATCAAGTCGGGCTCGCCGGTGCGGATCGCGGGCGTGGAGGTCGGGAAGGTCATCGACGTCGAACGCGGCAAGGGCGGCACGGCGGTCGCGCGGCTGCGCTTCTCCAGCAAGGGCCGACCGATCCACCGCGACGCGACGATGAAGATCCGTCCGCGGCTGTTCCTCGAGGGCAACTTCTTCGTCGACGTCCGTCCTGGGACGCCCGCCGGTGGCGAGGTGCCCGACGGCGGCACCATCCCGGTCGGTCAGACGTCCAACGCCGTCCAGTTCGACGAGGTGCTCAGCGCGCTGCGCAGCGATTCGCGGGCCGACGTGCAGGCGACGGTCGAGAACCTCGCGACCGCGTTCGACGAGGGCGGCGCCGAAGCGGTCAACCGGGGCTTCAAGGACTGGGCCGGGGCGTTCAAGGGCACCGCGATCGTCAGCGAAGCCGCGCGCGGCACGCGGCCCGGCGACCTGACCAGGTTCGTGCAGGCACAGGCGAAGGTGTCCGGCGCGCTGGCCGCGCGGGACGGCGAGCTCGCGGACCTCGTGACGAACTTCGCGACGACCGTCACCACGCTCGCGTCCTCACGCGAGGACCTCGGTGCGTCACTGCGAGCCCTCGACAGCACGCTGACGACCGCGCGTCCCGCGCTGGCGGACCTGCGGGGCGCGCTGCCGCCGCTGAGGCGCTTCGCGACCGCGCTGCGGCCCGCACTGCGTGTGGCGCCCGGCGCGATCGACGACGCCCTGCCGTTCGTGCGCACCACGAGCGCGCTGCTGTCGTCCCCCGAGTTGCCCGCGCTCGTGCGAGACCTGCGGCCGGCGGTCAGCGGGTTGCGCACGCTGCAGCCGTCGCTCGACGCACTGCTGGGGAAGGTCACGCCGATCGCGCGATGCGTCTCGCGGAACGTCGTGCCGACGCTCTCCAAGACGCTGGACGACGGCGCGCTGTCGACGGGCCGGCCGGTGTGGCAGGAGATCGCGCTGATCGGGCCCGGCCTCGCGTCCGCCGGCAGCAACTTCGACGCCAACGGCACGGCGATCCGGTACTTCGCGGGCGCCGGTGAGAACCTCGTCAGCACGGCCCTTCCGGGCGTCGGCGACCTCGTCTCGCTCACGCCCGAGCCGCTGCTCGGCGCGCGCCCGCGGTACACGCCCAACGTGGTGCCGCCGTTCGCGCCCGGCGCCGACTGCACGGCGCAGGATCTCCCCGACCTCCGCGCGGACGCGGCACCTGCGCCCGTCCGGCAGCGCGCGGTGAATGCCGCCACCCCCGGCACGCTCGGTGCGTCCGTCGGTGACGCGGTCAAGCGCCTGAAGTCGCTGACGGCGGACAAGAAGCTCGGCCGCGCGTTGAAGTCCGAGCGCGCCGCCGACCGGAAGGCCGCGCGATGAAGCTCAGGCGACAGCTGCGCAAGCACTTCACGACGCTCCTGGCGATCGTCGGCCTGCTGATCATCGCCGTGGTCGTCGGCGGGTACATCCTCGACAAGCAGCGGCTCAAGCTGCCGTGGGACGACATCTACAGCGTCAAGGTCGAGCTGCCGACCGCCCAGGCGATCACGCCCGGCCAGGGGCAGACCGTGACGGTCGCGGGCGTCAACGTCGGCGAGATCGGCGCCGTCGACCTGGTGAACGGCCGCGCCGTCGTCCGGATGAACATCGAGCGCGACAAGCTCGACGCCGTGCACGCCGACGCGAAGGTGCTGGTGCGCCCCCGGACCGGCCTGCAGGACATGACGATCGACATGGACCCGGGGACCGACAACGCACCGAAGCTCGGTGCCGACGACGTCCTCCCGGTCTCCCGCGCGACCCCGACCGTGAACGTCGACGAAGTCCTCGCCGGCTTGGACGGCGACACGCGCGGCTACGTCCAGGCCCTCGTGCAGGGCATCGGTGACGGACTCTCCGGGGACCGGGCGCTGAACCTCCGGGAGATCCTCAAGACGAGTCAGCCGACGCTCGCGCGGACGAAGGCGCTGACCGCGGCGCTGTCTGGTCGGCGCAAGGAGCTCAAGCGGCTCGTCTCGTCGCTGGCGTCGCTCTCCGGCCGCGTCGCCGGGCAGTCCGACGACCTGCAGGCGCTGGTGTCCCAGGGCAACGCGACCTTCGGCGCGCTGGCGGAGGAGGACGACGCGTTGCGCCGCGGCCTCGCCGACCTTCCCGGAACGCTGCAAGAGGTCGACGGCGCGCTCACCGCCGCACGTCCGCTGGCGCGAGAGCTCAAGCCCGCGCTCACACGCCTGGAGCCGACGGTGCGTCGCCTGGAGCCCGCGCTGCGCGACCTGTCGTCCCTCTCGAGGACCGGCGTCCCCGCGGTCCGCCAATTGCGCGGCCTCTCGCGCGAAGCGCGGGGAACCGCCCGCCAGGCGAGCGCCGCCATCACCCAGCTGACGCCGCTCACGGCGGACCTCGACCGGAGCATGGTCGTTGCGGGCCGGATCGCGAACACTCTCGCGTACAACCCGCCGGGCAAGGAGGAGGGCTACCTCTTCTGGCTCTCCTGGTTCGGGCACAACGTCAACTCGATGCTCTCCACCCAGGACGCCAACGGCTCGGTCTGGCGCGGCCAAATCATCGCCTCCTGCTCGACGGTCAATCAAGCCGGCCTGCTCGTCCCGCTGCTCCAGCCACTCGCCGATCTGGGGGTGTGCCCGAAGTGAATCCCTCCGAGCTCACGCGGTCGCGTCTCGCGGTCATGGTCGTCTTCGCGCTCACCTGCTTCGGACTGCTGCTCTTCCTCTGGGTGAGCTTCGGCGGCTCCACGCCGCTGAAGCCCAAGGGCTACCGCGCGGACGTCCTCTTCCCCGAGGCGACCCAGCTTGCCGAGCAGGCCGATGTGCGCGTCTCCGGCGTCCCGATCGGCAAGGTCGTCGACCAGCAGCGCGACGGCGACCGCACCCGAGCGACACTGCAGATCGACCCGCGATACGCGCCATTGCGCTCCGACGCCAGGGCGATCCTGCGGCAGAAGACACTGCTCGGCGAGACCTACGTGGAGATGACCCCCGGCACGAGGACCGCACCCGAGGTCCCCGAGGGCGGCACGCTCCCGCGCGGGCAGGTCGCTGCGACCGTCGAGCTGGACGAGGTGCTCCAGGCGTTCGACGAGCCGTCGCGCGAGAACCTTCAGAAGTGGATGCAGGGCTGGGCCGGCGCGGTCGACGGCCGCGCGCAGGACATCAACGACGCGGTCGGCAACCTCGGCCCGCTCCTCCAGGACGGGGGTGACGTGCTCGCGACGTTCGATGCGCAGTCGCGCGCAGTCCAGGGCCTGGTCCGCGACGCGGGCACGGTCTTCCGCACGGTCGGCCGGCGCGACGCCGCGGCGCGCGAGCTGATCACCGCGGGCGACGAGCTTCTGCGCACGACCGCGGCGCGCCGCGACGACCTGCGCGCGACCGTGCGCGCGCTGCCGGGCTTCCTGCAGTCCCTCGGGACGGCGGCGACGTCCACCCGCGCGCTCACGCGCGACCTGCTGCCCGCCGTGCGCGAGCTGCGCCCCGTGGCCCGCGACCTGAAGCCCACGCTCGACGGTGGCGCAGAGCTCGGAGATGACCTGCGGGGTCTGTCGAAGGACCTCGACCCCGTGCTGACCGCGGCACGGAGCGGCCTCCCGGCGACGACCGCGCTGCTCAACGCCGCCGGTCCGCTGCTCGACCGCCTCGCACCGTTCTCGCGCGACCTCGAGCCCGTCGCCGGCTTCCTCAACGCCTACCGCAACGACTTCTCGCAGTCGTGGGCCAAGGTCGCGGCCGCGACGCAGCCCACCGCACCGAGTGCGAGCGGCCGACAGGTCAACTACCTGCGCCTGCTGCTGCCCGTATGGAACGAGACGCTCGGGTTCTTCTCCGAGCGCTCGCCTACCAACCGCGGCAATCCCTACCCGGCGCCGGGCGCGCAGGCGAAGATCGGCCCGAATGGCGGGTACGAGGCGTTTGACTGCTCGCACACGTCCAACACCCAGCAGATCCTCGCACTGGGCGCGCCGCCCGCCTGCCTGCAGCAGCAGCCGTTCTCGATCGAGGGCGGCGAGCCGACCCGCTTCCCCAAGCTCGCGCGAGCGCCCGAGTGACGGGGCCTACCGTGGAGCCAGGCTGACGGCAGCGAGCCAGTCCTGGAACTCGGTGACGGCGTCGTGGAGGCCGGCGGTCTCTCCCCGCTCGAGGTAGTCCAGGATCAGTCCTTGCGAGCAGGCGAGGATCATGACCTCAAGCGAGGCTCGCTCGACGACGAGGACCCGTCCGAGCAGCAGCATCCGATCGATGAGACGGCTGATGAGCGCCCTGAAGCGGTCGCTGATGTAGTTGGCCGTCGATGCGAGCATCGGATTGGTGATCGCTTCGGCGCGCAGGCCGAACCATGCGACGAGGAGCGCACGATCGGTTGTGATCGCGGCCCAGATCGTGTCGTACCCCCGCTCGACGATGTCCTTGGGGTCGTCGAGATCGGCCAGCGCACGTCCCAGCGGATCGAACAGCCGGTCCCCCAGGTCTCGGACGACCGCGTCGAAGAGCCCCTCCCGGGATCGGCAGTAGTAGAGGACGACCCGCTTGTGCAGACCGGCCTCGTCGGCGACGCGCTGGATGGATGTCGCGGCATACCCGTCGCGCGCGAGACAGCGCACGGTCGCGTCGAGGATCTCCCGGACGCGCAGGTTGCCCTTGCGCGTCAGGCCTTGGGAGATGGTCGGCACGACCCCGTCACCCCGTGGCGCTGGACGAGAGCCACGATTGCCACTCGGGTGGGATCGGCGCGCCGGACCTGAGGAAGTGCTCCAGTTCGACCGCCAGGAACAGGGCGGTCGCCTGGGCGACGAGTACGCCCTCCTGACGCATCTCCCCCTGGAGCCTCAGCTTCCGACCGGTGCGACCCTCGCTCCATCCCATCAGCTCGAGTGGCGTGCCGAGCACGACCGGGGCGCGGTAATCGACCGACAGGTTCGCGGTGACCGCCGGCTGCTCGAGCAGCACGAGAACGCCACCGAACAGATCGTCGAGCGCCGCCGCGACCACCCCACCATGGGCGACACCCGGAGCACCCTCGTGGCGGTGGTCGAGGGTCACCTCGCCGAGGACGCGGGTCCCCTGGACGCGCATCGACATGGCCAGTCCAGCGGCATTCTGCGGCCCGCAGCCGAAGCAGTTCGGCTGATGCGGAGGGATCACCCCGTCGCTCCGCGGCTTCACAACATCGCCTCCATGAGCTCGACGCCACGGTGCTCCATCGACCGCACCACATCGACGATGCCGACGCCGGCCGCGTGATCCCCCCGCTTGGCGGCGTCCGCCAGCTCGATCCAGGTCGCGGCGAGCTCGTCGTAGTGCTCGGCCAGGGACGTCAGGCGCCCGTCGCGCAGCCAGCCGGCCGCGTCGCGGAGAAACTCGGCGTGGAGAGAGCGGAACATGGCTCCGCCGGTCCCGGCCTTCACGATGAAGACCCACAGGCCCCCAAGCGCCTTCTCCAGCTCATCCTCATCGAAGGTCTGCGGCCACGCCGGATACCCTTCGGCCAGGGCGTCGACCGCGGCGAGCCCGACCCCGCCCCGCAGCCCGCCGACGCTCGGAGCGTCCTGCCCCATGTTCGCCACCGCACGCGCGAGCCCGCGTTGCACCGCCTCCCGCGGCGGCACGAGCCGCTGCGGCCACGAGTACAGGAAGGTCGTGTTGCGGTTCGGTCCCGGGAATCCGTCGGACGTCCGAGCGGCCGCCAGCGACTCCATCGAGCAGGGCTGCAGCTCCTCACGGTCGTTGTCGGCGATCCAGGCGATCCCGGCTTCGGGATCATGCCCGGCGACGACGATGTCGTGCCGGGTGTTGCTCATCCGAACCCGCAGGTACTCCAGCTCGGCGATGTCGGCCCAGACCATCGTCGGCCGGCCCGCGTCGAGTTCCGCGCGAACCCACGACCAACCCTCGGCGGCATCGTCGGTCTCCCGGACCTCCAGCCCGATCCCGAGGTTCGCCGCGAAATCGCGCTCGAGATCGGCCGTGCGGCCAACGAGGTAGAACGGCGGGGTGAACGCCGAGTTCTCGACGTAGAAGCACCCCAGACCGCCGGCCAGGCCGAACACCGCTCCCTCGCTCAGCGGTCCTTCGTCGTAGTCCAGCCCGTGGAACTCGAGCAGATCGCGCAGCGCTCCCGAGCCGCAGTGCCCGGCGCGCCGGTGCGGGAACGCCGGCTCCCGTCCGGCGACGACGCCCCCGAACTCCTCAAGCGGGCGACTCACAGCGCCACCGGCAGCGTCTTGAACTGATTGAGGAACGTCGAGCGCGTCCTGGTCGGCTCCCCGGCCGGCTGGAGGTCCGGGATCCGCGCGAGGGTCTCCTCCAGCATGATCCGCAGCTCGAGCCGCGCCAGCGCCGCTCCCAGGCAGAAGTGCCGGCCACCGGCCCCGAAGGCCTGGTGGGCGGGTTCGCGTGTCACGTCGAACACGTGCGCCTCTGGGTAGACGGTCTCATCGCGGTTCCCCGAGACGTACCACAGCGCGACCTTGTCGCCCTGGCGGATCTCCTGCCCGTGGAGCACCAGGTCCCGCGAGGCGGTCCGGCGCATGTAGGCGAAGGCCGGGAAGTACCGCAGCATCTCCTCGACCGCCCCCGGAATGCGGGAGGGGTCGCGGCGCAGCAGGTCAAGCTGCGCGCGATCGGCCATGAGCGCGTGCATTCCGTTGGTGTAGACGGACTTCGTGGAGTCCGTGCCGCCGGCGATGAGGATCCCGAACTGCATGAAGATCTCCATGTCGCTGAAGCGGTCGCCGTCGACCTCGGCGTGGGCGAGCGCGGTGAGCAGATCATCCTGGGGTTCGGCGCGACGTTCGGCGATCAGCGGCAGAACGTACTCGCCCCCTTCCTGGACGAGCTCGTACAGGCGCTCGAGACTGGGTCGGTACTCCGGGTCCTCGAACGCGAGGCCGACGTTGGCCCACTGCACCAGCGTCTCGTCCATCGACGGTGACGTCCCGAGCATCGAGCCGATGACCCGCGACGTCACCGGCCCGCCGACGTCCCGGACGAGGTCGCCCCCGCCCTGGGCAGCCACCCGGTCGATCGCCTCGACCACGATCCGGCGGACCTCGGCCGCGTGAGCGTCGATCGCCTTCGGCGTGAACGCGCGCTGGAACAGGCCCTTCACCCGCGTGTGCCGCGGCGGGTCCATCGAGATGATGACCTCCCGCTGGAGATCCATCGGGACGGCGGACTCGTCGGGCAGCATCATCCCCCCCAGCGACGAGCTATAGGTCTCCCAGTCCATGTTGGCAGCGCGGATATCCGCGTGGCGCGTCAGCGACCAGAACCCGGGCTCGTTCTCGTAGGTGGACATCTCGGTCCAGTGGACCGGTGACTCCCTGCGCATCTCCTGGAACAGGCCGTGCGGAGGACCGTCGGCCCAGAGCGTGAGATCGCTCAGGTCGATCGAGAGGTTCGTGTCGTGGCTCATGCGGCGAGCGTACCGAACGGTGGCTTTTTACGCACCTATTGGTGTAGGCTCACCGCGCATGAGGAGACGAGGGCTCAATGCATGACCCGGGATGGCGCTGGGGGCCGCTCGCCGCGGTCTGCCTGGCGCAGATGCTGCTGATGCTCGACGTGACGATCGTGATCGTCGCGCTCCCCGACATCGCGCAGGATCTATCCGGAGATCTGCAGTCGATGCAGCTGATCATCGACATCTACGCGCTCATGCTCGCGGCGCTGCTGCTGAACACCGGCGCACTGGCCGACCGGGTCGGCCGCCGCAGGGTCTTTGTGATCGGACTTCTCGTCTTCGGCGCTGCGTCCGCGCTGTGCGGTGTCGCGGGCTCACCGACCGCCCTCATCGTGGCAAGAGGGATCCAGGGTGTCGGGGGAGCGATGCTCTTCTCCACCGGGCTGGCGATCTTGGGGGCCAGCTACTCGGGCGCGGATCGCGCCAAGGCCCTGGGTGCGTTCGGCGCGGTCTTCGGCGCGGCCGTGGCGCTCGGCCCGCTCGTCGGTGGCGCGATCATCGAGATCGCGGACTGGCGCTGGATCTTCTTCGTGAACCTCCCCGTCGTCGCGCTCGCCGTCGTCGTCGCGCGGCGTCACGTCCAGGAGACGCGCGATCCATCTCCGCGACCGGTCGACTGGCCCGGGCAGGTGACCTTCACGGTCGGCATCGCCGCGCTCGTCGTTGCCCTGATCCAGGGTGGCGAATGGGGTTGGCAGGCAGCGTCGACGATCGCACTGTTCGGCCTCGCCGCCGCCGCGCTCCTCGCGTTCGTCGTCGTCGAGCGGCGTCAGGCCGAGCCGATGTTCGACCTGGACCTCCTGCGGGAGAGGTCCTTCGCGGGGAGCGCCGCCGCGGCCTTCGCGACATCCGCGTCGCTGTTCGGGATGTTCGTCTACCTCACGTTGTGGTTCCAGCGCGTCGAGGGCATGGACGGCCTGGAAGCTGGGCTGCGGCTGCTGCCCGTCACCATCGTGGCCTTCCTCGCTGCCGCCGGGGCCGGCCGGGTCTCCGGCGCCGTCCCACCGCGTCTCGTGCTCACCGTCGCGCTCGGCGCCACGTCTGTCGGGCTGCTGCAGATGACGGCACTCGACCCCGGCTCCTCCTGGACCGTCGCCCTGCCCGGCCTGGTCCTCTGCGGCCTCGGCTTCGGCCTGTCCAACCCGACCGTTGCCGCTGTGACCCTCGCCGTCGCTCCCGCCGACCGCGCGGCGACCGCGACGGGCATGAACTCGACCTTCCGCCAGGTCGGCGTAGCCTCGGGCGTCGCCGGGCTCGGCGCGATCTTCGACCACGCACTCGGGGAGGCCGAGACCGCCCGGTCGCTCAGCACCAGCACATCGCCGGTCGTGAGCGCCGCGGTTCAGGACGCCTACAGCGTGGCCCTGGACCGCGTCTTCCTCACCGGGAGTGCGATAGCCGCCGCGGGCGCGCTCCTGGCGTTCCTGCTCGTCCGCGGCGGCGGACTGACGACGGCGTCAAACAGTCCCGCCGGCAGCGAGACCCCCGTTGCCTCGCTCACCACCGGCGCGGCGTAACTCCAACCTCAACCGCCCATCACGCCCGCGCAGGGCACCACACTAGGAGACCCATGAACCAGAACACCCAGCAGGCCCCCAAAGGGAAGATCGCGACGCTCATCGAGGTAACCCGCCAGATCGGCGTGCGAAAGACGGTGGCGATGACGGTGACCTACTGGCGGCAGACCCTCATGGCGCGGCTCCGCGGCAAGGGATCCTGACCGGCGACGCATCGCCGACAGGCCCCGTGCTCATCCGTTCAGCCGCACAGGAAGGTGCTTGAGCCGGCTGGAGAACTGCGACCACCCACCGTCGGTTCGACGGCAATCGTCATCGCCGGCCAGCGCTTGACGGTCTCCTCGACGAGGATCCGGAGCTCGAGCAGGGCGAGCGCGGTGCCCAGGCAGAAGTGACGCCCGCCGGCACCGAAGGCTTGGTGGTCGGGGTTGCGCGCGACGTCGAAGGGCAGCGCCTCCTCGACCGCCGACGGCACCTGCACAGGGCACGCGTTGCGCAGGTCGCGACGACCTCATGCGGGCGACCGTTCTCCCACAGCTCGCTGTCCGCGACCCGCAGCGTTTCAAGGCGTCCTTCTTGAGTTGACGTGGTGTCAAGTTAGCTAAACGCACCGATCGGTGCAAACACTTCGAGGAACGACCGTTCCTCGGGACGACTACGGTTGCGCCATGCGCGAACGCAGCATCCTCGACGCCGCCAAGGCGCTGTTCTTCGAACGCGGGTACGACGGCGTCGGGGTCGACGCGATTGCCGAGGCCGCCGGCGTCTCCACACCCGCGATCTATCGGATCTTCGAGAACAAGGAGGAGATCCTCGCCACCTTGTTCGACGAGGCGCTGGACCGCCTCATGACCAAGTCCGGAGCACCAGATGGTGACCCGGACGCCGACCTGCGACACCTCGCGCGGGTCCACGCCGAGTTCGCACTCGCAGATCGCGAGCTCCTCAGCATCTACGCCCGCGAGGACCGCTCCCTCACCGGGGCGCACCGCCGTCGCGTGCATCGCCGCCAGCGGCAGTTCGCCATGCGATGGAGCGACGCGCTTCGCCGCGTCGACGAAACGGCATCGGACGCCGAGCTCACCTCGACGACCTATGCGCTGATCGGCCTCCTCCTTTCCGCCGCGCACTGGCCCAGGGAGGCCTTGGAGACCGAGAACCTGGCGGCGCTGCTGGTGGCGCTGGTGGAACGCGCCGCACGCCCCGCCTGACCGTGCGCGCATTCGGAACGATCGTTCCGAGTCTGGTACTACTCCCGTCCATGGATTACTCGGAGTACCGGCATCTGCTCTTCGAGCGTCGCGAGAACGGGGTGCTGCTGATCACCATTAACCGACCGGACGTGTACAACGCCACCGACGAGCGACTCCACTGGGAGCTCGCCAACGTCTGGTTGGACGTCGGGAAGGACGACGAGACGCGGGTGGCGGTCATCACCGGTGCCGGGAAGGCGTTCTCGGCGGGTGGCGACCTCGCGATGGTCGAGGGGCAACTCGGTGACTTCAAGGCGATCCGCGGGATCTTCGAGGAGGCGTCGGACCTTGTTTACAACATCGTCGACTGCCCGAAACCGGTGATCTCGGCGATCAACGGGGTCGCCGTCGGTGCCGGGCTCGCCGTGGCCTTGATGGCGGACATCAGCATCATCGCCGAGGACGCCAAGCTCACCGACGGCCACCTGCGGCTGGGCGTCGGCGCCGGCGATCACGCTGCGATCATCTGGCCGCTCCTCTGCGGGATGGCGAAGGCCAAGTACTACCTGCTCACGGCCGAGTTCATCGATGGTCGCGAGGCTGAGCGGATCGGCCTGGTCAGCCGCTGCGTCCCGCGCGACGAGGTCGTGGACACGGCCCTTCGGGTCGCCGACGGCCTCGGCCGTGGGCCCCAAGCGGCGCTGCGGTGGACCAAACGCTCGCTGAACAACTGGCTGCGCCAGGCCAGCCCGATCTTCGACGCCTCGCTCGCGCTGGAGATGCTCTCGTTCTTCGACGACGACGTGGTCGAAGGGGTGACGGCCATCAGGGAGAAGCGGCCGCCGGTGTTCCCCTCGACGCAGCCGGCCCCCGGGGCATGACCGCCACCGAGGAGTACCGCTCCGTCTTCGCGCCCAACCTCTTCGCGGGCCGGACCGTCGTCGTGACGGGTGGTGGCAGCGGAATCGGACGCTGCATCGCCCACGAGCTCGCGAGCCTCGGGGCCATCGTGGCCATCACGGGTCGCCGGCTGGAGCGTCTCGAGGCCGTGCAGGCGGAGATCGCGGCAGCGGGCGGCACCGCGACCTGCCACCCCTTCGACATCCGCGACGAACCCGCCGTGATCGCGGCGGTCTCCGCCATCGTCGAGCAGCACGGGCCGATCAGCGGCCTGGTCAACAACGCAGGCGGCCAATACCCGTCCCGGGTCGAGGACCTCTCCCTCAAGGGCTGGGACGCGGTGCTGCGTAACAACCTCACGGGCGGCTTTCTCGTATCGCGTGAGATCTACACGCAGTCGATGGCCGGTCACACCGGCAGCATCGTGAACATCATCGCCGACATGTGGGGCGGCATGCCGACGATGGCGCATTCCGGCGCGGCTCGGGCCGGCATGCTCAACCTCACCGAGACCTGCGCGTGCGAGTGGGCGAGCTCAGGTGTGCGCGTCAACGCCGTTGCCCCCGGATGGATCGCCTCGAGCGGCTTCGACACCTACGACGAGGACATGCAGAGCGAGCTCCGACGCCTCAAGGCAGAGATCCCGCTCGGCCGGTACGGCACGGAGGCGGAGGTGTCCGCCGCCGTGACGTTCCTGCTGTCGCCTGGGGCCGCGTTCATCTCCGGGTCGTGCGTGCGGGTCGACGGGGCCGTGCCGAACCACCGGCACACCTGGCAGACGGTGCCGACCGACCGCGCCGAGCCGTTCGAAGGTTTCCCGCTCGCGACCCTGCCCGACGCACTGCGCTGATGCGCGGGGACGGAGACACGTCGTCACTAGCCCTCCTGGAGCCCTTCGAATGACACAGCACGACTACGACTACCTGATCATCGGCTCGGGCTTCGGCGGCTCGACCAGTGCCCTGCGGCTCGCGCAGAAGGGCTACAAGGTTGCGATCCTCGAGTGCGGCAGGCGCTTTGCCGACGACGAGTTCGCCGACAGCACCTGGAAGGCCTCGCGGTACTACTGGTTTCCGAAGCTCGGCATGCGCGGAGTGTTCCGCCTCACCCTGTTCAAGGACATCCTCATCGCGTCCGGGAGCGGCGTCGGAGGCGGCTCACTGGGCTACGCCAACACGCTCTATCGCGCGCGTCCAAGGTTCTACGAGGACCCACAGATCGCGGGACTGGCCGACTGGGAGGCGGAACTGGCACCGCACTACGACGAGGCCGAGCGGATGCTCGGCGTCGTCACCTATGACCAGGAGACCGACGCCGACCGCCTCCTGAAGGAATACGCCGAATCGCTCGGCCGCGGGGACACCTATGCGAAGACCCGCGTCGGGGTCTACCTCGGCGAAGCGGGCAAAACCGTCCCGGACCCGTTCTTCGGCGGCGAGGGCCCCGATCGGACCGGGTGCATGCGTTGCGGGCAGTGCATGGTGGGCTGCCGCTTCGGCGCGAAGAACACGCTCGTCAAGAACTACCTGTGGTTCGCGGAGAAGCTCGGCGTTGACGTCATCCCCGAACGGACCGTCGCCGACATCAGGCCCTTCGGAACTGCGGACGGCTCGGACGGCTACGTCGTGACGCACGAGAAGACAGGCTCGTGGCTCAAGCGCGACCGCCGGCACCTCAGTGCCCAGGCCGTCGTCGTCAGCGCCGGCGCGGTGGGTACCAACAAGCTGCTGGCGACCTGCAAGCTCCGCGGCTCCCTTCCCCGGATCTCCGATCGCCTCGGCTACCTGGTCCGCACCAACAGCGAGTCGATCCTCGCCGTGACCGCCCCTGACGACACCCGGAACTTCGCCAAGGGCGTCGCGATCACCTCCTCGATCTACCCCGACCCGGACACGCACATCGAGCCCGTCACCTACGGTCAGGGAGGTGACTCGCAGTCCCTGCTGTTCACGCTCATGACCGAGGCAGGCCGGCGAGGGACGCAGCCGCTGCACCTGCTGCGCAACCTGGCCACGCACCCGCTACAGGCCGTGCGGGCCGCGCGGATCAAGAACTTCTCCCGCCGCACGATGATCATCCTGGTCATGCAGTCGCTGGACAACTCGATGCGTCTGCGCGTCAAGCGCCGCTGGCCAAACGGGAACGTCGTCCTGACCACTGAGCAGGACCCCGACAACCCCAACCCCGACAAGCTCCCCGCCGCCTACCGTTGTGCCGAGTGGATCCAGGCCCGGATCGGTGGCACGGCGCAGGCGATGGCCACCGAAGCCTCCCTCTCCATCCCGACCACCGCCCATATCCTCGGCGGCGCTGTCGTCGGGGCCTCGCCGCAGTCCGGCGTCGTGGACACGGACCACCGCGTGTTCGGCTACGAGAACCTCCTCGTCTGCGACGGCTCCGCCGTGCCCGCCAACATCGGCGCCAACCCGTCGCTGACCATCACGGCCATGACCGAGCGCGCCATGGCCGCCATCCCCGCCAAGGACCCGGGTCCCGCAGAGCCCACCCCCCTCACGGTCCCGGAACCCGTCTGACCTGCAATGCGAGAACGTCAACGCAGCGCCGGGTGACGATCGCGGTCACCCGGGGGTATCGCGCCAGTGTCACCAGGCGTCGTTCTCCGACGGAGCCGTCAGTAGGAGCGCGGGAGCCCGAGCGAGTGCTCGGCGACGTAGTTCAAGATCATCTCGCGCGAGACAGGGGCGGTGCGAAGGAGCCGGACGACGAACCAGTAGTTCGAGAGGTTGTACTCGAGCGCCACGCCGTTGCCGCCGTGCACCTGGATTGCCTGGTCCAGGCAGCGGATGCCTGCCTCCGCCGCGGCGAACTTCGCGATGTTGCTCGCTTCCGCAGCACCCGGAGCGCCGGCGTCGTACAGCGCCGCAGCCTTCTGGGTCATCAGTCGCGCCTGCTCGAGGGCGATCTTGGCCTCGGCGAGCGGGTGCGAGAGACCCTGATGGGTACCGATCTTCTTCCCGCCCCACACCACGCGCTCGTTCGCGTACGCAGACGCTTTGTCCAGTGCGTACCGGGCAATCCCGGTGCACATCACGGCGGCTGCGATGCGCTCGGGGTTCAGTCCGTCGAAGACCACCTTCAACCCCTGATCCACGGCGCCGATCATCTGGTCTTCGGCGACCTCGACGTCGTCGAAGTAGAGCGTCCACTGCTTCTCAGGTGCTTGGAGCGCGGTCGGGATGTGCTGGAAGGTCAGCCCAGGGGTGTCGACGTCGACCATGAAGAGCGACAGCCGCCCGCGGCCCGTCGTCTCGTCGGTGCTCGTCTTTGCCACGACCAGGACGTGGTCGGCGTCTTCCATTCCGGAGATGTAGTACTTCTGCCCATTCAGCACGTAGCCCTCGTCCGTCTTCTTCGCGACGGTCGAGATGCTGTGCGAGTTGGAGCCCGCGTCGGGCTCGGTGATCGCGAACGCGATCTTTGTCTGGCCGGTGCCGACGCCCCGCAGCCAACGGTCCTTCTGCGCGACGGTTCCGTGGCGGGTCAGGATCGAGCCGGCGATCGCGGGTGAGACGACGATCAACAGCAACGGACAGCCGGCGTACGCGACTTCCTCCGCGACTGCGGCGAGCTCGTACATCCCAAGCCCGCCTCCGTCCCATTCCTCCGGGATGTTCACCCCAAGGAAGCCGGCCTCCGCGAGCTCGTTCCAGAGGGCGGTCGGGGGCTCGTCCGCGGCGGTCTGCCGAACGAAGTACTCCGGTCCGTACTTCAGCGAGATCGCGCGTACCGATTCACGTAGGAGCTTCTCCTCCTGGGTCGGAACGAGCGGCAGACGCGGCTCGAGGGCGTCGGCAAGGCTTGAAGGTGCCATGGAAGTCTCCTCAGGTGATCTGGACGTCCCACTACCGTAACAGTCGTTCCGGTAATCGGTCACACTCGCCTTCCGTGCAGCCCATCTGGACGTCCGGTGATCGGAACGGTCGCTCCGTAGCGACGCCAAGGATCAGGTGGGCCCTCGACGACTCATCTTGCCTCTCAGCCTCGTCGCGGCCGGGTTTCGTCAGGTGGCGACATGCACGACCCATGCCTGGAACTCGCCAATCGCGTTCTCCAGGTCCGGGGTGGTCCCGCGTGCCAGCCACTCCAGGGCCAGGCCCTGGATGCCTGCGAGCAGCAGGGTCTGAAGGGTTGCCGAGGGGATACGCAGCGCGCCGCCGCGAGCCTGATGCTCGGTGATCAGCTGGGCGAAGAGCCCACGCAGGCGCTGGGTGGCGGCAGCGACCACCGGCTGGAGCGCCGGGTTGGTGATGGCTTCGGTCTGCAACCCGAACCAGGCGATCATGAGGCCGCGGTCCCGCGTGAGCACATCCCAGATGGCGTGGAACGCGACGTCGACGATGGCCGGAGCAGCTTCGAGTCCGGCGACCGCAGCCGGAATCCGGTCGACGAGCCGCGCGACGATGGCAGAGACCACGCGGGCGAAGAGCTGGTCGCGGCTGCCGTAGTAGTAGAGGACCGACCGCTTGGGGATCCCGGCCTCGTCGGCGATCCGCTGGATCGAGGCTCCCGCGTAGCCGTCACTGGCCAGACACCGCAGGGTGGCCTCGATGATCAGGCGCGCTCGGGCGTCGCCCTTGGCGGTTAGATGGACCGGGGTGCTCACGATCCGAGGGCTGCCGCTGGTCGTGGGGTGTCGGTCGGCGCGGCCGGGCCTTCCAGTGCGAGGCGTGGCAGGAGTCGGTCGAGCCATCCGGGGAGCCAGAAGCACCACCTGCCGGAGAGACGCATGAGCGCGGGCAGGAGGACGAGCCGGACGAGGGTGGCATCGATGACCACGGCGGTGACCAGCCCGACCCCGGGCTGGCGCACGGTCTGGAGCTTGGTCGCCATAAACGCCAGGAACACCCCGCCCATGATCGCAGCCGCGCCGGTGATCACCCGTCCGGTCGCGTCGATCGACTCGGTGATCGCGAGGTCCAGCCGGCCGGTGTGGTCGAAGGCCTCGCGCATCCGGGCGAGGATGAACACCTGGTAGTCCAGGGAGAGCGCGAAGACGATCGCGAACATCCCGAACAGGGCCAGGATGTCGGCGAAGCCGGCGCCGCCGAGCAGCGGGTCCTCGCCGGTGCTCACGAGCGCGAGGACGCCGAGCGAGGCGGTCACGGTGATGAGGTTGAGCACGATGCTGATCAGCGGCAGCACCAGGGCGCGCAGGACGACGATCAAGGCCAGGAGCGCCACGATGCTGAGCGCCGCGATCAGCACCGGCAGCCGGTCGGACAGCACGCGCCGGTAGTCGTCCAGCTGTGCGGCGACGCCGCCAACCTGCACGTGACCTGCGCCGGGCGGTGCCGCGCGAGCCTGTGCGCGCAGCGTCTGCATCAGCGTTTCCGTCTGCGGAGAGTTGGCGGCCCCGCTGAGAATCACCGTGAGCGCGAAGACGCCTTCGCGTCCACGCTCGGGACCGAGCACCGCACGGACCCCGGGCACCGACCGCAGCCGGCGACCCAGATCCTCGACGGCCGCCGCCGACGGCGGGCGGCCACTCGCGTCCGGCGCGGCGAGGATCCGGGCCGGCGCGATCCAGCCCGGTCCGATGGCGCGCGAGGTCGCCTCGGTGTCCAGCCGCGCTCGGTTCTCCGACGGCAGCGTCCTGACGTCGGGCGGGCCCGTATCCAGCCCGAGCGCCGGCGGGGCGAGGGCGAGCAGGACCAGCAGCGCGGCGATGGCCGCCGGGATCGGGCGACGCTGGACGGCGTCGGCATAGCGCGCCCAGGCACCGCCGCTGCGGCTCGGTCCCCCGAGTCGGAGCCGATCGATGTTCGTCCCGAGCAGCGCGAGCATCGCGGGCACGGCGAGCAAGGCTCCGAACATTCCCATGATCCCGGCGGCGGAGACGCCGACCGCAGCGGACAGCAGGAAGCTACCCGGCGAGAGCAGCATCGCGGTGACCATCGTCACCAGGAGCGTCAGGCCGGCGAACACGACGGTCCGTCCGGCCGACTGCCCGGACCACAGGGCGGCATCGGTCACCGATTGGCCCTGTGCGAGGAACTCCCGGAACCGGGAGACCATCAGCAGGGCGTAGTCGACCCCGAGGGCGAGCCCGAGCATCGACGTCAGGGGGGTCGCGACGTCGGTGATGTCCCGGGAGCGGGCGACGAGGTCGACCAGCCCGTAGGCGGAGGCGACGGTCGCCAGACCCAGGACGGCGGGGATCCCGGCCGCGACGGGCGAGCGGAACACCAGGAGCAAAACGATCAGCAGGATCGGGATCGCGATGAGCTCGGCGTCATGGGCCGCCTTGACGGACTCCTCGGAGACCGCGCCGCCGATCGCCGAGAATCCGGTGACCGACGCGGTCACCGGAGCCGTCACGGTCCGGTCGACCACGTCTCTGATCCGGTCGGCCGCCTTCCCGTCGAAACTCTGCAGCGAGGGGACGCGCGCGACGATCAGCTCCGATTGCTGCCCGCCGCCGGCGGATCTCGGCAGGTGCTCGGCGGGGACCGCGGAGACCTCGACGTCCGGAAGCGCTCCCAGTGCCGCCACCAGTTCGCCGCGCTGCGCGGCGACCTGCGGGCCGGTGCCGGTGAGGAGCACCGGTACCTCGGCGCGCTCCCCGAACGCCCGCGCGTCGACCGCCGCTGCCCGTGCGCTGCCGGACCCCGGAACCTCGATCGAGGTCGAGGCGAGATGCCCGGTCAACTGCGTGCCGAGCACCACCAGCGCGACGGTCACCGTCGCCCAGATCGCCAGGGCTTGCCAGGGCCGTCGGACCGACCATGCGGTGATGCGGATCATCGTCGTGCTCTTTCGTGCGCGGGCCGGGCTCCCATCGAGCGGAGCGTACCGTGTGGTCGGGAATTTTGTACCAGCTGGTTACTTTTCGCTAGGCTCGGTGCCATGTCATCTCAGGAACGCGGCCATGGAACTCTTCGAGCCGTCAGCAATGATCTGCGGGAGAGCAGCGCTCCCGCCCGCAGCCACGACCCTATGTGCATGGGCTGCGGTCCGGCGAACGCGAACAGCCTCGGCGTCTCGGTCTGGTTCGAGAGCGAACGCGTGCACGGAGAGGTCCGTCTGGACGAGCGCCACAGCGGCGCGCCCGGGTACGCGCACGGCGGCGCCATCGCGGCGATCATGGATGACCTGCTCGGCCAGGTCCTCATCCCGCTCGACCGCCCGGCCGTGACGGCGACGATCACCGTCGACTTCCGGGGCCCGGCGCTCCTGGGGCGCACGCTCTCGCTCGAAGGCTGGTGCGAGGAGATCGACGGGCGCAAGCTCCACATGCGCGGCGAGATCCGCGACGCCGATGTCCTGGTCGCCGAGGCCCGCGCCCTGTTCATCCACGTCGACGTCTCCCACTGGGAGGCGTCCGGGCAACCGCTCCCCGAGAACTGGCAGGGCTGGGGCGGTGAGGCGAGCGATGCCTGAGACGCCTGTGTTCGACTCCGCGCCGTCACTGCTGATCACCGGCGGCGGAGGACTCGGCGAGGTCGCGGAGTCCGCCCGGCTCGCCGAAAATGCCGGATTCGCCGGAGCGTGGACCACCGAGTTCTACGACCGCTCCGCGACCGTCTCCCTCGCGGCCATGGCCGCCGCGACCCGCAACATCACGCTCGGCAGCGCGATCGCCTATGGCTTCGGCCGCACCCCGCTCGTCTGGGCCGCCGAAGCACGCGACCTCGACGAACTCACCGGCAAGCGCTTGATCCTCGGCCTCGGTACCGGGACGCGCCGCATGCAGCAGGACTGGCACGGGCTCGACGGCGAGCACCCCGCACCCCGCATGGAGGAACTGGTGCCGCTGCTGCGCCGCCTGCTGCGGCTCAACGAGGGCCCGATCGCCCACGACGGGCGGTTCTACCGCCTGCACGTCAAACCCACGCTGCCCGTCGGACCGCCCCAGCGGACGGACTTGCCGATCTACCTCGCCGGCGTCAACCCGCGGATGATCCGCGCCGCGGGCCGCGTCGGCGACGGGCTCGTCGGCCACCCGCTGTTCACCGCCGAGTACGTCCGCGACATCGCCCGTCCCGCGCTCGCCGCCGGCGCCGAACACGCCGGCCGGGACATCGAACTCCCCATCGCCGGATACCTCACCTGCAGCGTCAACGAGGACCGCGAAGCCGCACGGCAGGCAGCGCGCGCGACCGTCGCCTTCAACTCCACCGTCAAGACCTACCGCGTCGTCCACCGCCACCACGGATGGGAGGACCACGCCGAACGGATCCGCGAGAAGTGGATCGGTGGCGACTTCGCCGCCGCCGTCCAAGCGGTCCCCGACGAGATGGTCGACGCGATCACCCTCGCCGGCACCCCCGACGAGGTCCGCGCCCGCTACGAAGAACGCTGGCAGGGCGTCTACGAACACACCCTGCTCTGGCCGCCCGCCTTCGCGGGCATGGATGGCGTCCGAGCGGTCATCGAGACGTTCGCGCAGCCCGAGGCGAGCCGGGTTCCGGGGAGACCGTAATACGAGGCTCCTCGCGACGAATCGTCGCTGCGCAGGATCTCGAACTCTGCAAGGCGTTCCGGATTTCATAGCCTCCGTAGCCTGTCCCGGATTAGCTTAGGCGCCTGCTGCGCCCGCCGCGGATCGACCCCGATTGATCGTGGCACGGCATCCATGCCGTGCCTGGTCGTTGGGGATCGGTCCCGCACCGGGCGGGGCCACCGAGATTCATCGGAGGCGTCGGATGTCGACGAACACGAAGAAACGCCCGTCCAAGGAGACGGATAAGGAGCGCCACGCGCGCCGCGAGGCGGACCGCAAGCGCGCGCAGGAGGCGGTCGAAGCGCTGCGGTCGAGTGAGGGTTGGCAGCGGTGGCTCGGATTGCGCCGCCACTTTCACCGCTACTCGCTGTCGAACCAGCTCTTGATCGCGTTGCAGATGCCGGAGGCCTCGCGGGTCGCGGGGTTCCGTGCGTGGCTGCGGCTCGGGTACTGCGTGGCGAAGGGTGAGCGCGCGATCCGCGTATGGGTCCCGATGCCGCCGTCCAAGGCACAGATCGCCGAGTGGCTCGAGGACGGCGCCGCGCCGGCGGACAAGCCTCGCGTGCGGTTCCGCCTCGGACCGGTGTTCGACCGCTCCCAGGTGACGCCGCTCCCGCCGCCGGCCGAGCCGGTCCCATTGGACCCGCCGATCATCGAGCCCGAGGGCGACTCCCTCGGGTGGGCGTTCCCGCGCCTCTGCGCGCTCGCTGGCGAGCTGTGGAGTTCCCCCGCTTTGATGGACGCCTGATGGCTGAGTTTGCTCAGCCCGAGAGGATGTCTGTTGATGCCGAAGATCCCGCCGTATTCCGCCGAGTTCAAAGCGAGGGCCGTGGAGCTGATGCGCTCGAGCGGCCGGT
>JBBSJQ010000014.1:0-130170 GCA_038257095.1 Solirubrobacterales bacterium | reverse complement strand
GAGGTCCTCTCAACGCACCGCATCCAGCCGGAGAAGAGCTACTGGCGCAACCAAAACAAAGAGCCCGGCCGCTGGCCGAGCTCCTGAACTATTGGGACCCATGACGCGAGACATGCGTGACACATGTCCCGAGACAGGACACAGCGGAGAGACAGGGATTCGAACCCTGGGTACGCTTGCACGCACAACGGTTTTCGAGACCGTCCCGTTCAACCACTCCGGCATCTCTCCAGGCGTCCGTGAGGACGAGTCGGGAAGGGTAGCGGGCGCGCCGCACCGGAGGTCGTCCGGGTGACGCGCCCCGCCGCTCAGGGGTAGCCGGGCTCGTCGCCGTGGCTGAAGCTCGTCTTGAGCGCCGCGTCGACGGACTCGTTCTCCTCGGAGCTGAGCGGCACGCCGGGCTCGTCCGTCGCCTCGGACGCCTTGGGCTCCTCCGTGCTCTTCGAGGCCGTGGGAGCCGGCACCGCGGCAGGAGCGGCGGACGGGGCGGCCGGAGCCGCGGACGACGACGCACCGCGCTTGCGCTTGGCGGCGACGGCGAGGCCGGCGGCACCGATGGCGGCGGCGCCGACACCGGCCTTCACGCCGAGCAGGATCACGCGGCGCCGGAAGGCGGCCGCGCGCCGGGCAGCGATCACGGGGACGGCGATGGTCTTCTTGGAGCGTCGGAGCATCCCCATGGGATGTCCGCACGCCCCGGCCGCCAAACCCAGCTACTCGATGCCGCCGCGCACGTCGCGCCGACGTCGCAGATGCACGTGGGGCCGGTGCAGCCGGCCGTGGTGCCCGAGCAGGTGCCGCACGACCGGCCGATCCGGCCCGGCGTGGAACGACCACAGCCGCTCGAGCTGCTCGAGGTCGGCCTTCACGCGGCGCTCTCCCTGGCGCTCGTGCTCGGCCCACGAGGCGACGACGAACGTCTCGACGTGCCGCCGCGGGTCGTCGAGGTCGCTCGCGACCGACCACTGGATCGCGCCGTCGCGTCGTCGTAGCCGCGCGACGCGCTGCATGTGCTCGAGGAAGTCCTCGGCCCGCTCCTCCTCCACCGCGTAGTCGATCGTCACGAGGACCGGTCCGTCCTCGGGGGCGATCGACGCGCCAGCGTGCGCGCCGGGCCACGGCGCCGGGTCGAGGTCCAGCCCCTCCACCCGGCCCAGCCGCAGACCGAGCGCGAGCACGACCGCTTGGAAGACGATCACGGTCACGGCCGCGGCCAGCAGCGCGGTCGCCACCCCCTGCCCGCTCGCGAGACCGCCCCACACCGCGGCGCCGCTGGCCCGGCCGGCCTGGAAGACGAGCTGGGAGATCGCGAGCCCGCGGCCGCGGACCCAGGCGGGCAGCACCTGCTGAGCGGCGGCCTGCAGCGAGCTCATCACGATCATCGAGCCGGCACCGCCGACCACCAGTCCGGGGAGTGCGGCGGCGAGCGTCGGCGCGACCGCGACCGACCCGAGCGCGCCGACGGCGAACGCCACGGTCGCCCCGGCGACGATGTGGTCGGTGGAGATGCTCCGCGCGCGCAGGCGCGGGACGATCACCAGCGCGCCGAAGACGCCGCCGACGCCGAAGGCCCCGAACGCGGCGCCGTACCCGCTCGCCCCAGCGCCGAGCTCGTCGCGGACCGCGACGGCGAGCAGCGCCGGGAAGGCCGCGAAGCAGAAGACGTGCATGGCGGACCGCGCGAGCACGAGTTGCAACGGCGGGGCATGTCGCACGTACCGGGCGCCGGCGCGGACCGCCCCGAGCACGTGCTCGGCGGGGAACGCGCTGATCGGCGTCTCCCGCCGCCAGGCGATCACGACGCTCACGACGGCGACGAACGACACCGCGTTGGCGACGAACGCCCAGCCGGCCCCGGCGGTCGCGACGATGATCCCGCCGAGCGCCGGGCCCAGGGCCTGGGCGGCGGTGAACGCGACGCCGTTGAGCGCGATCGCCTGGGGCAGGTCCTCGCGCGGGACGAGCTCGGGCACGATCGCCGACTGCGGCGGCATCCCGAGCGTCGAGCCGAGCCCGTACATGGCGGTCCCCGCGAGGAGCAGGGCGGGCGTCATGACGTCGGTCAGCGCCAGTACGCCCATCGTGCCGGCGACGAGGATCTGCCAGATCTGCGTCGCGATGATCAGGCGCCGACGGTCCAGGACGTCGGCCAGCGCGCCGGCGGGGAGCGCGAGGAGGAAGGTCGGGAGCGCCGCGGCGGTCGCGAGGAGCGCGACGAGGGCCGGCGAGCCGCTGAGCTCGACCATGAGCCAGCCGGCGGCGACCTGCTGCATCCAGAAGCCGAGGTTCGAGACGACGTTCGCCGCCCACAGGCGACGGAACACCGGATGACGCAGCGGCGCAAGAGAGGTCCCCACGGCGACGAAATGTACCGGGGCGAGAAGCGGCGCCCCGTGGTGTCACGGGCGCCGCGCGGGGTGCTGCGTGGTGGTTAGAGGTAGCCGGGGGTATCGTCGCCCGGGAAGGCGGCGGCGAGGGCGGCGTCGAGCTGCTCGGGGCTCATCGGCATCGCCGGGCCGGCCACGATGGCGCGGAGCTCGAACGCCGTGAGCGTCGTGGAGTCCTGCCCCTCGACACGGGTGCGACGGTGGGCGATCGTCGCGAGGGCGGCCTCGGGGGAGACGCTGGAAGGGGTGTGGGCGGACATCGGGTACCTCCGGTACTGGGTGGTCGTCCGCCGACGATCCCACCAAAGCGGCCCGGCGCCAACCGCGGGGGTGGGAAGACCAGCCGTACGGGGGGCGGCGGTCTGCGAGGATCGCCCGCATGTCCGACAGCGCGAACTGCTTCGTCACCGGCGGGACCGGCTTCCTGGGCCGGTTCGTCATCGCCGACCTCCTGCGACGAGGGGCGACGGTGCACGCGTTGGTCCGGCCGCAGTCGGTCGGCCGGCTGGAGGCGATCGCGGCCGATCTCGGCGCCGGGGACCGCCTGATCGCCGTCCCCGGGGACATCGCGCGCGACGGCCTGACCCTGTCGGAGTTCGACGCCCCGATCGACCACCTCATCCATCTCGCCGCGATCTACGACATGGACGCGTCGGCGGAGTCGATGGCGGAGGCGAACGTCGAGGGCACCCGGCGCGTCCTGGCGTTCGCGGCTGACAAGGACGCGCAGCGGTTTCACATGATCTCGTCGGTCGCCTCGGCCGGCACCTACGTCGGCTCGTACCCCGAGGCCGACTGCCGGCTGGGACAGTCGTTCACGCATCCCTACCACCAGTCGAAGTACGACTCCGAGGTCCTCGTCCGCGAGACGGCGACCATGCCGTTCCGCATCTACCGCCCGGGCGCGGTCGTCGGCACCACCACCAGCGGCGAGACCGACAAGCTCGACGGCGTCTACGCGCTCTTCCCGCTCGCGGCGGCGCTGCGCAGCGTGCCGTCGCTCGCGGTCGTGCCTGTGCCGAGGATGGGCCGGCTGCCCACCGTGCCGGTCGACAAGTGCGCCGAGGCGATCGTCCACATCGCGCTGACCGACGACCCCGCCCACGGCGACACGTTCGGCCTGACCGCGACCGAGGACGAGCGCGTCCACGAGATCCTCGCGGCACTGTGCGCGCACGTGCGCGGCCCGCGGATCGTCGCGGCGCTGCCCGAGACGACCGGCTCGGTCGCGTTCCTCGCGGGCCAGCTCGCCGGGCGGCTGCCGGTCGTCGGCGGGCTGCGCGACAAGACGCTGACCGCGATCGGCGTCTCCCCCGGGCTCATCGACGCCGCGCCGTTCCGCTGCTCCTTCGAGACATCGAAGACGCGCACCGCGCTGGCCGGCAGCGGCGTGTTCCTGCCGCCGCTGGTCGACTACCTGCCCGCCCTGTGGGACGGCTGGCGCAAGATGAAGCGCGCGGGGTAGGCGCCCTCCCGCAGGGTCCGGATTGCCTCACCCCCGTGCGACGACCGGCGCGCGGTGCGCCGGGGGCGCGGCCGGACGGCGGCGGGGAGTCATGGTTCGCAGATCCAGGGACTCATGACTCCCGCTGGCGCGATGGCGCTTACGCGCGCCGCCCGGACGGGCGCACCCGCGCAGACCGGAAGTCGTGTCTCGCAGATCCAGGGACCCATGACTCCCGCCGGCGCGACGATGCTCACGCGGCTCGGGCCGGAGCGTCGGCCCGGCCCTACGCGCCTACCAGTGCGTGCCGCGCGTCAGGTTGGCGAACGCGACGCCGGCCGAGTTCGCGTTGCCGTCCGCGTCGGTGCCTGGTGACGCGACGGCTTCGTCGGCCGTCTGCTCGGCTGCGACCGCCCGGGCGGCCTTCGTGTCCGGGAACATCTTGAACCCGCGGTTGCGCACGAGGTCCATCGTGTCCGGGGAGAGCGTGTCGATGAACGCCGCGGCGCTGCCGAACGGCGGGCCGAGACGACGGGGCCGGTGGATGACGGCGCGGGTCACCAGCGCACCGGCCTGCTCCGGCGTCAGCGCCGGGAACTTGTCGTACATCTTCGTCGGCGCGATCATCGGCGTGCGCACGAGCGGCATGTGGATGGTGGTGAAGCGGACGTTCTCGTCACGGGTCTCCGCCTGCAGCGCGTCGCAGAGCGTGTCCAACGCGGCCTTCGACGCGATGTACGCGCCGAACCGCGGCGTCCGGGTCTGCACCCCGGCGGACGAGATGTTCACGATGTGGCCGCCACGCTGCTCGCGCATGCCCGGCAGGACCCGCAGGATGAGCCGCACCGCCGCGAAGTAGTTGAGCTGCATCGTGCGCTCGTAGTCGTGGAAGCGGTCGTAGGACAGCGCGACCGAGCGGCGGATCGACCGACCCGCGTTGTTGACGAGCACGTCGACGGTGCCGTGGTCGGCGAGAACCGCCTCCATCATCGCGTCGACCGCATCGAAGTCCGACAGGTCGCACGAGCGCGGATCGGCCGTCCCGCCCGACGCCTCGATCTCCGTCGCCAGCGCCTCGAGCTTGTCGAGCGACCGCGCGACGACGATGACCTTGCCGCCCGAGGCGCCGAGCTGCCGCGCCGCCTCCTGCCCGATGCCCGACGAGGCGCCGGTCACGAGGATGGTTCGGTCGCGCACGGCGTCCTCGAGCGACCCGGGACCGCGGAGCAGATCCATCGGGCGCAGGACCAGCGGGCGGTTGGAGAGGTCGTTGACGAGTCCGACGGGCTTGGCGGCGAGCGCCGCGAGCTCCTTCAGACCTGGGATGTTGGGAAGACCGGCCATGCGCCCACCCTACTGCGCCGAACGCGCCCGTTCACCGAGAGCTACACGGCAGTAGCATTCCGCCATGCCCGAGATCTCCCCTGCGCTCTACCGCGCCGGCAGCGGCGAGCCCGTCGTCCTGCTCCACGGCTTCACCGGCACCTGGCACCACTGGCGCCCGGTGCTCGCCGACCTCGTCGCCCGCTACGAGGTCATCGCTCCGACGCTGTCCGGCCACCACGGCGGTCCGCCGTTCGAGGTGGAGGGCGCTATGAGCGTCGAGGCCGGAGCCGATTCCCTGGAGGAACACCTCGACGAGCTCGGCGTGGGCACCGCGCACTTCGTCGGCAACTCGATGGGCGGCGCCATGGCGATCGAGCTCGCCAAGCGTGGCCGGGCGCGCAGCGTCGTCGCGCTCGCGCCCGGTGGCGGCTGGGAGCCCGGCCACGCCGAGTCCCAGCGGCTGGCGAAGTTCTTCATCCGCACACTGAGGCTCTCGCGCGCGGCGGCACCACGCGCCGAGCACATCATGCGCCGTCCCGGTAGCCGCAAGCTCGCGCTGCGGGACGTCATGCGTCGCGGTGAGCTCGTGCCGGCGGCGGACGCCGTCGATCTCGTGCGCGACTCCCTGAAGTGCACCGTGTCCGACCGTGTCATCGAGGCGCTGCAGGCGGGGACCCCCGTCCTGACGGACCTCGACCGCGTCAGCGCGCCCGTCCTGCTGGCCTGGCCGCAGTTCGACCGCATCCTCCCGATGCCGCTGCACGCACCGCGGCTGCGTCGCGAGATCCCCGGCAACGAGTTCCGCGTGCTGCCCGGCTGCGGTCACGTGCCGATGTGGGACGACGCGCGCCTGGTCGCGAGCACGATCGGCGAGTGGGTCGACCGGCACACGCCGGGGGCGGGCGGGACCGATACTCAGCCCGACACCCTCGCCGCGAGCACCGCGTAGCGCAGGCCGCGCGACTGCAGCCGCACGGCGTGGGAGACGTTGCCCTCGACCGTGCGGACCTTGCCGCGCGACGGCGTCCCGCGGACCAGCGCGATGTGGGATGCCTTGAGCCGCGGCCGGAACGCGAAGAAGAGGAGATCGCCCTTGCGGACGTCCTCGATCGCGATGCGGCGCAGCCCGCGGCGGCCCGCGACCGCGTCCGCGTAGGACCGGTCCGGGTCGATCAGCCGCGCCGACAACGAGACGCCCGCGCGCTCGAACGCCTGGTGCAGGAAGGCCCCGCACCACGGCCGGCACGGCGGCACCTTCAGGCCCATGTCCTTCTGCCACGCGGTGATCCGCGACGAGCAGTTGGACGTCCCGTCCTCGCGGTGTCCGGCCTGCGAGACGGCCCACGCCACCGCCTTGTCGCGGGCGGACCCGAGGTCCGCCGCGGTCGTCGCCGTCGGCACGAGGCCGATGGCGAGGAGGGCGAGCACCGACGTCAGAGCGATCCGCGACACCCACCGCAGGCTAGCGAAGGCCCTGCTTCCAACGTGAACAACAGCTCGAACCGGCTGCGCGTCCTCTCGCTGGCGACCGAGATGCGCGCGGGCTAGGCGCGCCGCGCGCGGAAGAACGCACGCAGCAGCTCCGCGCACTCGTCCGCCAGGACGCCGCCGACCACCTCGGGCCGGTGGTTGAGCCGCGTGTCGGCGAGCACGTCGAGCACGGAACCGGCAGCGCCCGCCTTCGGGTCGGTGCACCCGTAGACCACCCGCGGGATGCGGCTGAGCACGATCGCGCCGGCGCACATCGTGCACGGCTCGAGCGTCACGTAGAGCGTCGCGTCGAGCACGCGCCACGAACCTCGCGCCTGCGCCGCGCGCCGCAGCGCCAGGATCTCCGCGTGCGCGGTCGGGTCCTCGAGCAGCTCCCGCTCGTTGTGCCCGACCGCCAGAACCGTGCCGTCATCGGCCAGGACGACCGCCCCGATGGGCACGTCGTCGTGCTCGAGCGCCCGCCTGGCCTCCTGGAGGGCGAGGCGCATGCCGAGCGCAGGGTCGGCTGCATGGGCGACGGACGTCACGTGATGCGTCATCATCGCTCAAGCCGCACAACTCCGGGGCGCACGCGTTGTTGGAGTGGTGCCGACGTTCCGCCGGACCCGCCTGCGCCCGATGCCCCCCGCTCCCTCCCACGCCCCCTTCCGAGCCCGTCGGCTCGTCGTCGCCGTGACGGCGTTCACCGCACTCGGCACGGGCGTCCTCGCGGCCCCCGCACTCGCCGTCGAGACGGTCCCCGGGGAAATCGTCGTGCAGGAGCTCCCCGGCGGACTCACCGCCCGGTCCTCGGCACGGATCGACGCCGGCCACCGCGTCATCAAGGTGAAGGACGTCGCCAAGGCGCTGCGCGCCGTGCGCCGTCGGTCGACCGTCGTCTACGCCGTCCCCAACGTGAAGGCCCGCGCCGCGGCGCTCGTGCCCAACGATCCCGGGCGTGGCCGCTCCCCGGGCGGCTGGCAGAAGGTGCAGTGGAACTTCGTCGGGCCGTTCTCGGTCAACGCCACCGACGCCTGGGCGAACCTCGCCGCGGTGAAACGCAGCGGCGGCCGCGGCGTCACCGTCGCGGTCCTCGACACGGGCGTTGCCTACAGGGTGCGCGGCACGTTCCTGAAGTCGCCGGACCTGAAGACCAGCCAGTTCGTGCGCGGATACGACTTCGTGGACCGCGACCCCTACCCGTACGACCGCAACGGCCACGGCACGCACGTCGCGTCGACGATCGGCGAGGCGACGAACAACGGGATCGGCCTGACGGGCCTCGCCTACGGCGCGCGGCTCATGCCCGTGCGGGTCCTCGACGACCAGGGCGAGGGCGACGCCAGCGACATCGCCGACGGCATCCGCTTCGCCGCGCGCAAGGGCGCCCAGGTCATCAACCTGAGCCTCGAGTTCTCCAGCGACGTCACCGCCGGCCAGATCCCGGAGCTGCTCGACGCGATCCGCTACGCCCACGACAAGGGCGCGGTCGTGGTCGGCGCCTCCGGGAACGAGGGCCACCGGGCGATCGCCTACCCCGCGCGCGCGTCGAACGTGATCTCCGTCGGCGCGACGACCGAGCGCGGCTGCCTCTCGGACTTCTCGAACGTCGGCAACGGCCTGGACATCGTCGCGCCGGGCGGCGGCGCCGACGCCCCGCTGCTGGACGATCCGAACTGCAAGCCCGACGACAAGCCGGGTCGCGACATCTTCCAGGTCACGTTGGAGGGCAAGAACCGTCGCACGTTCGGCATCCCCTCCGACTACGAGGGCACGTCGATGGCCGCACCGCACGTCTCCGCGACCGCGGCGCTCGTCATCGCCTCCGGGGTCCTCGGGCCCGCGCCGACCGCCGCCCGGATCGAGCAGCACCTCAAGGCGACCGCGACCGACCTCGGTGCCCCCGGGGCCGACGCGCGCTACGGGCACGGCCTGCTCAACGCCGCCAAGGCGACGCAGCCGATCCTCCCGCCGCCCGCCTGACGGGGGCCGCGAGCCTCAGCTCGTGCGGACGATCAGCACGCTGCAGGGCGCATGGTGGCTGACCTTGTTGGGCACGGAGCCCAGCAGGAAGCGCTTGGCGCCGGTCATCCCCTTGTTGCCCACCACGATGAGGTCGGAGTCGAGCTCCTCGGCGACGTCCAGGATGGCGTCGGCCGGGTCGCCCTGGCGGGCGTGGATCCGGACCTCGGCGACGCCCGCGGCACGCGCGTCCTCCGCGGCCTTCTCCAGCGTCGCGTCGACGTCCTCGCGCGGCGTGACCATCCACTGCAGATCCCCGGGGACCTGCTGCTTCTCCTCGCGCAGACGCTGCTCGGAGACCGGCTCGTAGGCGCTCACGATCTCGAGTCCGGCGCCGAGCTGCGCGGCGAGAGCGACGGCATGGCCGACGGCCTTCTGGGCGGTGTCGGACCCGTCGGTGCCGACGACGATCGAAGTGAACATGCGCGCAGCCTAACCGCAACGCGCCGGCCCGCGGGTGAGCGATCGCACAGTCGTGTGACAGGCTCCGCGGCAGTGCTCGACCTCCACTCCCACATCCTCCCCGGCATCGACGACGGCCCCGCGACGATGGAGGACAGCGTCGTGCTCGCCCGCGCCCACGCGGAGGCCGGGACGACGCTCCTCGTGGCCACGTCGCACGTCAGCTGGGACCACCCGGCAAACGGCTCGGAGAACCTCTTCCCGCTCGTCGAGGCGGTCAACGCCCGGCTGCGGTCCGAGGGCGTCCCGCTCCAGGTGCTCACGGGCGCGGAGATCGCGCTGACCCGCGTCGAGGCGCTCGACGACGAGGAGCTGCGGGCACTGTCGATCGGCGGCGGTCCCTGGCTGCTCGTCGAGTGCCCGTTCACGCCGAGCGCGTCGGCGTTCGGCCCGGTCCTGGACGACCTGCAGCGTCGCGGGTACCGCGTCGTGCTTGCCCACCCCGAGCGTTGCCCGGCCTTCCACCGTGAGCCGGACCGCCTCGCGTCCTACGTCGACCAGGGCCTGTTGACGTCGCTGACCGCCGGAGCGTTCGTCGGCCGCTTCGGCAAGGAGGTCCAGAAGGTCGCCGAGTCGTTCCTGCGCCGCGGCCTCGTCCACAGCGTCGCCAGCGACGCGCACGACCTGCAGCGCCGGCCGCCCGGCATCGAGGAGCCGCTGCTGCGCGCCGGGCTCGATCCGCAGCTCGTGCGATGGCTCGGCCACGACGTCCCCCGGGCTATCCTCGACGGTGCGTCGATCCCGTTCGCCCCGGTGCCGTTCGACCCCGCCCCGAAGGCCGGCGGGCTGCTCGGCCGCTTCAGACGAGCTTCGTGATCGCGATCACCATGCCGGCGAGCACGAAGACGACGATGAGCACCTGCATCCAGATCCAGAACGGGGACACCGGCGGATCGTATCCGTCGGGTCCGGCCGGAGGCGCGCCGTGATGACCCCCGACGAGCGGCGCAGCGCCGCGCTCCTCTTCGGGGAGGAGCTGGCCCTGGGAACCGTGGACCCCGCCGCCCTACGGACCGAGGTCGTGCACGACGCGATCCGCGCGCGCCCGGTCCCCTCGTGGGCCTCGCGCCGGCTGCAGCGCCGCATGGTCGAGGGCGGCGGCCTGGACTATCTGGAGAACTGCGTGGCGCCGATGGTCGCCGCGCGACGGGCCGTGCTCGGCGACGCGGCCGACGGCCCGCCGCGGATCCTCGTCCGCCTCGGCGCCTTCCCGGAGGGCACCGCCGACCCGCGGGCGCTCGAGGCCGCCTGCGCGATCTTCGCCGAGGCCGAGGTACCCGTGCTCGTCGCCGTGGCCCCGCGGCCCGGCGGTCGCGCGGTGGAGCAGGAGGAGGAGGACGCGCTGCGGCGCATCCGCTTCACCACCTCGACGGTCTTCGGCCTGCAGCTCGACGCGACCTCCGCCGACGACAAGGCGATCATCGCGCTCGAGGACGGGCTGCGCCCCCTGGGCATCGCCCCGGACGTCGCCGTCCCCGCCGGCGGGGCGCTCCCCCGGCGGCGCTGGCTGGACCTGCACCAGCGCGTCGCGGTCATCTGCAGCGACCCGCGCTCCGTCGCCACCATGGGCTGGCACCCGGGACCCCTGTGGCGCGGCGAGGCGGTGCACCTCCCGGTCCACGAGCCGTTCTGGGGCGGGGCCGGTTCGATGCTCGAGCCGCTCGCCCGGATCGCCGAGCAGCGCCCGGCGCTGTGGATCCCGCTGGCGATCGACTGGGCCGTCGAGACGCAGGACGACCTGCAGGCGCTCGCCGCCGCCCTGCGCGGCCTCGCGCATCCGTGGGAGGAGTTCCTGTCGGCGGTGCGCGCGAGCAGCATCGCCGGCTGAGTCACCTGGAGCCTGAGCCGGGCGCGCAGCCCGCCGTCACTCGCGGAGCTTGCGGTTGATCGTGTCGATCGTCTGGTTGATCCGCGTGCTCGTCGCGGCGACGTCGGTGCTCAGTTGCGTGCGCGCGGCGAGGACCTGGGACGCGTTCTTGGACCCGAACGCCTTGCGCGCCTTGACGATCGTCGTGCCGTAGCCCTCGATCGCCTCGATGAGCTGCCGGTGCTCCGCCATCACGGCGTCGGGCGGCGTCACCGCCGTGAGGTCCTTCACCACGACGCCGATCGCACCCTCGAACCGGCCGAGCGTCGCGCTGTCCTGCGCGGGGGTGGTCTCGGTCGTGATGTCCGACTGCAGGCGGTCGAACGTCCGCGCGAACGAGGTCTGCGCCGTGTTCACCGCCCCGACGTACGCATTGGTCTCCTCCACGTCGTCGCCACCACAGGCGACGAGGCCCAGCGCGAGGGCCATGACGGCGAGGAAGGAAGCGGCGAGCCGGGGCACGCGCGAAGAGTAGCCTCCGTGCCGATGCGGCGCTCACGGATGATCCTGCTCACGTTGGTCGTCGTCGGGCTGCTGCAGCCGCCGCCCGCGTCCGCCGGTCCCCCGGCCTCCTGGCGGATCATCGGCGGCGCGGCCACGACGATCACGACGCACCCGCACCAGGTCGGCCTGGTGTTCGCGTCCGCATCCAGCGCGTTCCAGGGCCAGTACTGCGGCGGCTCGATCCTCGACGCCCGGCACGTCGCGACTGCGGCGCACTGCGTCGAGAGCCCAGGCCCCGACGGGCTGTCGCTGTACCCCGGGGACCTCAGGGTCTTCGCGGGCGCCGCGCAGCTCAGCGCCTCGGTCCCCGGCCAGGCGCGGCTCGTCGACGTGACGAAGGTGTCCTTCTCCCCGGACTGGGAGCCCGCCACCAACCGCAACGACGTCGCGGTGCTCGAGCTGGCCGCCGACATCGCCGGCCCGGGCGCGGACCCGGACGCCGACGACGTCGCGCTCGCGGCCACCTCCGACGAGGCGCTCCTCACCGCGAACGCGCCGCTGACGACCAGCGGCTGGGGCACCACCAGCACGTCTGGAGCCACCTCCCCGGACGACCTCCACGCCGTCGGCGTGAAGGGCGTTTCCGACGACGACTGCAACGACCCGGGCAGCTACGACGGCGCGATCGACCCGGCGAACATGGTCTGCGCGGCGGACGTCGGGAAAGACTCCTGCCAGGGCGACAGCGGCGGCCCGCTGGTCTCGGGGGCGCCCGGATCCTGGAAGCTCGTCGGCATCGTCAGCTGGGGCAGCGGCTGCGCGCTCGCCTCCTTCCCGGGCGTCTACACCCGGGTGACCGCACCCTCAGTCAACGCGTTCCTCGCAAACCGCGCGAGCCTGCCGAACCGCCCCGCGTTGACCGGCACCGCCGCCGCCGTCACCGGGACCGCCCGGGTCGGCGGGACGCTCACCTGCGCGCACGGCGCCGCGAGTCCGGCCGGTGTCACGCTCGAGTACCTCTGGGGCCGCTCCACCCCCGACACGGTCATCCCCGGCGCGACGGCGAGCACCTACGTGCCCGTCGCGGCCGACCAGGGCCGGGCGCTCTTCTGCCGGGTGCAGGCGAGGAACGCGGGTGGCTACGCGGAGCGGTTCTCCCCCGACAGCGCGACCGTCTCGGCGTCCGAGGCGCCGCCGAGCCCGAGCCCGACACCGACACCCAGCCCCGACCCGCAGCCCACCGCGACGCCGACCCCCGTGTCCCCGCCGCCCTCCCAGCCGGCCCCATCGGTGGCCACGCCGGCGCCCGTGGCCACGGTGGTGGTCGACCGCACCCCGCCGGCCGGCAGGCTGCTGCGACGCTCGTGCACGCGCGGGACGTGCACGCTGACGGTCCGCCTCACCGACGCGCAGAGCACGGTGCCGCTGCGGCGGGTGACCGCGAGGACCGCGACGAAGGTGCGGCGGCGCTGCGGGCCGCCGACGCGGCGCCGGACCTGCCTGCGGACCGAGACGAGGTCGGCCGCGGTGGTCCTTACGGCGCGGGACACCTACCACATCGGCGCCCGCCGTCTGCGGCGTGGCGCGGCCTACACGATCACGATCCTCGCCACCGACTCGTCGGGCAACACCAGGGCGCTGCGGTACAGGGCCCGGACGAAGCGCAGGTAGTCACCCGTGCTAAAGTAGTTGCACACGCAATGACTTTACCTGGGGAGGCCCCATGAGCAAGCTCGCGCAGTTCTCCGCCGAATCCGATGCCGACGGCCGGTTCGTCCGTCAGGACAGCCGGTTCCGCGACCGCGTCACGGCCGACGGGTCGTCCGGCTTCCCTGCCGCGGCCGGCCGGTATCACCTCTACGTGAGCCTGGCTTGTCCCTGGGCGCACCGAGCCGTGATCCTCCGCGAGCTCAAGGGGCTGCAGGACGCGATCGGCATGACGGTCGTGGACCCGATCCGCGACCAGCTGGGCTGGGCGTTCCGCGAGGGCTCCGGCAGCTCGACGAACCCCGGGCAGGTCGATCCGCTGCACGGCTGGACCTACCTGTCGGAGGGCTACGTCGCGTCCGACCCGACCTTCACCGGCCGCGTGACCGTCCCCGTGCTGTGGGACACGGAGACCGGGCAGATCGTGAACAACGAGTCGGCGGACATCATCGAGATGCTCAACCGCGAGTTCGACGCCTTCGCCCGGAACGCCGGGCTCGACCTCGCGCCAGCCGCGCTCGCCGACGAGATGGCCGAGCTCAACGACCGCATCTACGCGACCGTCAACAACGGCGTCTACCGGTCGGGTTTCGCCGCTTCGCAGGTCGCCTACGAGGAGGCGGTCGTCCCGCTGTTCGACACGCTCGACATGCTCGAGGCCCGCCTCGACGACCGTCGCTTCCTGTTCGGCGACGAGCAGACGCTCGCCGACTGGCGGCTCTTCACGACGCTCGTGCGCTTCGACGCCGTGTACGTCGGGCACTTCAAGTGCAACATCCGGCGCATCGCCGACCACCCGAACCTCTCCGGGTACCTGCGCGACCTCTACCAGACGCCCGGCGTGGCGGAGACCGTCGACCTCGAGCACATCAAGCGTCACTACTACGTGACGCACACGAGCATCAACCCGACCGGCATCGTCCCGCTCGGCCCGGTGCTCGACCTCGACGCGCCGCACGGGCGCGGCTGACGGACCCCGGACGGCCGCCCTGCGCTCAGGTCGGCGCCGCGATGGTGGCGATCCCCCCCGCGGCCGGCGACCAGGAGGCGCTCCGCGCCGGCGCCCGCGACCTCCTCGCCGACGCCGACCCGCCGCACCTGGAGGTGGCCGCGGGGCTCATGCAGGACCCGGACGACCTTGCGCGCGGTCTCGACCTCCTGTTCGCCGGCATCCGGGCCGGGATCCCGCCGCGCGCCTGAGCCGCGCGGCCCCCAGGGACCCGCACCGGGCCGCCGGGCACCGCCCGGACGCGCGAACATGACCGCGTGCCCGCGCTGCTGCCCACCGGCGACCCCGCCCCCGCCGACGGCGTCCTGCCCGCGCAGGCCGTCGGGGCGCTGGGTCGCCGGCCACTCGGCGTCTACGTCCACGTGCCGTTCTGCGCGACGCGCTGCGGGTACTGCGACTTCAACACGTACACGCCGCGCGAGGCCGGCGGGACCGACGCGACCGGCTCCTACGTCGACGCCGTCATCGCCGAGGCGCGACTGGCCGCGCAGGTCCTCGGCCCCGGTCGTCCTGCGGCCTCGACCGTCCACCTCGGCGGCGGCACGCCGACCCTGCTGACACCCGCGCAGGTCGGCCGGATCCTCGACGCGGTCCGTGAGCACCTCGGCGTCCGCGACGACGCCGAGATCACGATAGAGGCGAACCCCGAGAGCGTCGACCCCGCCTCGCTGGCGGCGCTGCGGGCGGCAGGGGTCGACCGGATCTCGATCGGGATGCAGAGCGCGGCGCCGCACGTGCTCGCGACCCTGGACCGGGCACACACCCCCGGCCGGGCCGTCGCCGCCGCCGTCGAGGCCCGAGCCGCGGGCTTCACCGTGGTGGGGCTCGATCTGATCCTCGGTACGCCGGGCGAGTCCGACGAGGACTGGGAGCGCACGGTCGACGAGGCGCTGGGCGCGGAGCCGGACCGCCTCAGCGTCTACGCGCTGACCGTCGAGCCCGGCACCGCGCTGGCCGCCCGGGTCCGCCGCGGCACCGTGGCCGCCCCCGACCCCGACGCGGCCGCCCGCCGCTACGAGCACGCCGACGCCGTCCTGTCGGCGGCCGGGCTGCACTGGTACGAGCTGGCGAACTGGTCGACCGGCCCGGCGACGCGCAGCGCGCACAATCACGGCTACTGGGTGGGCGGCGACTGGTGGGGACTCGGACCGGGGGCGCACAGCCACGTCGCCGGGGTCCGCTGGTGGAACGTCCTGCGTCCCGCGAGCCACGCCCGGGCGCTCGCCGAGGGCCGGTCGCCCGCCGCCGGACGGGAGGTGCTCGACGAGGAGACGCGGCGGGTCGAGCGGGTGATGCTCGAGCTGCGCCTCGTCGAGGGTCTTCCCGTGGACGTGCTGCGGGACGACGGCCGGGTGGCCGCGGAGCGGGCCGCGCGCGACGGCCTGCTCGAGCCGGCCGCGCTGCGGGCCGACGGGCGCTGCGTGCTGACGCTCGCGGGACGGCTCGTCGCCGACGCGCTCACGCGCGACCTCGTGGACTGAGCTGAGTCGCTCGGCGCCCGTGTTCATCGGCGCGTTACCCGCGGGGAGTACCGTCCTCTGCATGCTCTTCTCCCGCAAGCCCGCGACCATCCCCAGCGCGCAGGACGCCCTCCCGGGGCGCGACGCGCAGATGCCGGTCGCCCCGACCCACCTCGTCACCGGCGCGCCGCTGAAGCCGCCGTTCCCGGAGGGCAGCCAGACCGCGATCGTCGGCATGGGCTGCTTCTGGGGCGCCGAGCGGATGTACTGGCAGACCCCGGGTGTGCTGAGCACCGCGGTCGGCTACGCGGGCGGCCCGACGCCCAACCCGACGTACCGCGAGACCTGCTCCGGGCAGACCGGCCACACCGAGGCCGTCCTCGTCGTGTTCGACCCGCAGGTCATCTCCTACGAGGAGATCCTCAAGGTCTTCTGGGAGGGCCACGATCCCACCCAGGGCATGCGCCAGGGCAACGACGTCGGCACCCAGTACCGCTCCGCGATCTACGCGACGACCGACGAGCAGCTCGCGATCGCCAACGCGTCCCGCGAGCGGTTCCAGGCCGCGCTGAAGGCCGCCGGCCGCGGCGGCGAGATCACCACCGAGATCGCCGCCGGGCAGACGTTCTACTACGCAGAGGACGAGCATCAGCAGTACCTGGCGAAGAACCCGAACGGGTACTGCGGGCTCGGTGGCACGGGCGTTTCGTGCCCGATCGGCGTCGGGGTGAGCGCCTCCGGGACGCCTGCGGACTGAAGGCCGCCGCATAGACTGGCGGCGATGACCTGGCTTCTCACCGGCGGCGCCGGCTATGTCGGCTCGCACACCATGCGCACGTCACCGCCGCCTCCCGGCTCGACGACGGCCTGCCCTGCGCGCAGGCGTACAACGTCGGCCGCGGTGAGGGCGTCAGCGTGCTGGAGATCATGGACACGGTCGGGCGCGTGACCGGCATCGACTTCGAGCCCGAGCTGCACGACCTCGTCGACATGGTCGCCAGCGCCGGGGCCGCGGTCGGCGCCTCGCGCGCGTGACCACGCCATCCGGCGTGCTGATCCTGCTGCCGCCGTCCGAGGGGAAGACCGCCCCGGCCGACGGGCCGCCGCTGGACCTGGGACGCCTGGTGCACGACGAGCAGCTCGGCGCGACGCGCGCACGGGTGCTCGACGCGCTCGTGAAGGTGTCGGCCGGTCGCTCCCGCAAGCGCGGGCTCGAGCTGCTCGGGCTACCGCCCGGGCTTGCCGGCGAACTCGACCGCAACGCCGGGTTGCGCGCGGCACCGACCGGCCCGGCGGCCGAGGTCTACAGCGGCGTCCTGTACCAGCACCTCGACCTCGCATCGCTGACCCCGCGCGCCCGCACGCGGGCGTCCGAGCGCGTGCTGATCGCCAGCGCGCTGTGGGGCGTCGTCGCGCTCGACGACCCGATCCCGGCCTATCGCCTGTCCATGTCCGCCTCGCTGCCCGCGCTGCGCCGGACCCTCGCTGCGACCTGGAAGCCGATGCTCGCCGCGGCGCTCCCGGCCGACGGGCTGGTCGTCGACTGCCGGTCGGGCGGCTACGCGGCGGCGTGGAAGCCGGCGGGCGGCACCGTCGTCGCGGTGCGGGCGTTCACCGAGAGCACGGCGGGCGTGCGCAAGCCGATCAGCCACATGGCGAAGGCGACGCGGGGCGACGTCGCGCGGCTGGTCGCGCAGGCGCGCACCGATCCCGCCGGCCCGGAGGAACTCGCTGCGCTCGTCGAGCGGTCGGGCCGCGTCGTCGAGCTCGGCGCGCCGGCGAAGCCCGTGGCGTCGGGCGCGGGCCCGGCGGCGTGGACGCTGGACGTGATCGAGCGGGCCTGAGGGTCGGCGCCGGCGCCCGGCGGCCACCCCCATCCCGCCGCGAATTTGGTGAACTCACCGTCACCGGCGACGGTGAAGCCACCAAGTTCGGCGTGAGGTGGGCGGTCGGTCAGCCGCGCGGCGCGAGCATGATGCGCAGCAGCGTCGCGGTGCCGGTCGCGACCGCTGCGTCGCCTTGCCCGTCCGCCGGCACGAGCGCGAACGCACCTGCGGCGAGTGGCTCGCCCGCCAGCTCGACCGCGCGGTCCAGCGGTACGACGATCGCGCACTCGCCCTCGTCCGTCACGCGGCGCGAACCGTCGAGCTGCCAGCGCTCGACGCCGAAGCAGTCGCTCGCGACGAGCGTTTCGCCGCGAGGCTCGACGAGGCCGGGCTCGACGTCGTCCCAGTCGATCGAGGCCATCGACTGCTCGACGTGCAGCTCGCGCAGCGAGCCATCGAGCCCCGGGCGGTTGAAGTCGAAGACGCGGTAGGTCGTGTCGGAGTTCTGCTGGATCTCGACGATGAGGTTGCCGGCGCCGATCGCGTGGACGCGGCCCGACGGGAGGATCATCGCGTCGCCGGCAGCGACCTCGATGCGATGGAGCATCGCGCTGACGTCCTCGCCCGCCTCCAGCGCGACGGCGAACGCCTCCCGTGTCACGCCCGCGCGCAGGCCCGCGAAGAGATGGGCGTCGGGTGTCGCGTCGGCGATCACCCACATCTCCGTCTTCGGCTCGCCGCCGAGCGACGGGGCGAGCGTGGCCGGCGGATGCACCTGCACGGAGAGCGTTTCGATGCAGTCGAGGACCTTGATCAGCAGCGGGAAGCGCTCGCCCCACCCGGCGGCGCGCGAGCCGAAGAGCGCGACCCGGTCCTCGCCGCGCCAGAGCTCGCCCAGGGTCCTGCCGGCGAGCGGCCCGTCCGCGACGACACTCTCCTCCCCCGGCCGGTCCACGAACTCCCAGGACTCACCGAACTTCCCGTCGGGGAGGGCCTTGCCGTAGACGGTCTCGAGGCGTCGACCGCCCCAGATCCGCTCGTGGTACCCGGGGACGAAGCGCAGTGGCGTCGAGGAGGACACGCCAGGACGGTACTGGTGGCCGGTCGCACGACGCCGGGTGGCGCACGGTGGGAAGAACTGGTACAACCAGTCTCATGACTGGTCCAACCAGCGTCATCGCCACGGTCTCCGGCTCGATCTTCGACCGGCTGCGGGCCGACATCCTGGGCGACGCGCTCGCCGCCGGGGATCCCCTCCCCAGCGAACGCGTCCTCGCCGAGCGGCTGCAGTGCAACCGGCACGCCGTCCGTGAGGCCGTGAAGCGCCTGCAGCAGGCCGGCCTCGTCGAGGTCACCCAGGGCGGCGCGACGCGGGTGCGCGACTGGCGCGCCACCGGCGGGCTGGACCTGCTCGCCCAGATGGCCGGCGCGACCGCCGACGGCACCGTCGACCCCCAGCTCGCGATCGACGTACTGCCGGGCGTCCTGGAGATGCGGGCGTGCATCGGCGCCGACGTCGCCGGACGCTGCGCCGAGCGCGCCGACGACGCGACCTTGCGCGTCCTTCCCGCGCAGCTGGCCGCCGTCGCCGCGACGCCGGCCAACGACCTCGACGCCCGCGAGGCCGCGTACGCGGAGCTGTGGACGACGCTCGTCACCGGCGCCGGCAACCTCGCGTATCGCCTCGCCTTCAACAGCCTCGTCGGCGGCGTCGACGCGATCGGCCAGCCCGCCCTCGCGCTACTCGCCGAAGAGCTTCGCGACGACGACGCGCACGCAGCGCTGGTTGCCGCGTGCGTCCGCCGCGACGCCCCGGCCGCCGAGATCGCGGCCCGCGCGCTCCTCACCACCGTCCCGCTGTCCCAGGAGGTCTGAGCCATGTCCGACCTGATCGTCTACGCGATCCCGTTCTTCGCCGTCCTCCTCGTGCTCGAGGCCCTGAGCTACCACCTGCTCGGGCACGATCACGAGGCCGCAGCCGAGCCGGCGCGGCTGAAGGGCTACGAGAACCGCGACACGTGGACGTCGCTCAGCATGGGCATGGGCAACCTCGTGGTGAACATCGGCTGGAAGCTCGTCGTCGTCGCGTCCTACGTCGCGCTGTACGAGCTGACGCCCATCCGCATGCCGCAGGACATGTGGTGGACCTACGCCCTGCTGTTCCTCGCCGACGACTTCGCCTTCTACTGGTACCACCGCGTCGGCCACCGGGTGCGGGTCGGCTGGGCCTCCCACGTGGTCCACCACTCCAGCGAGCACTACAACCTCTCGACCGCGTTGCGTCAGCCGTGGGTCCCGATGACCGCGCTGCCGTTCTGGCTGCCGCTCGCGCTGCTGGGCTTCGCCCCGTGGATGATCCTCGGCATGCAGGCGGTGTCGCTGCTCTACCAGTTCGGCCTGCACACCGAGCGCATCGGGAAGCTGCCGCGACCCATCGAACTGGTGTTCAACACCCCCTCGCACCACCGCGTCCATCACGGTGCCAACGAGCAGTACCTCGACAAGAACTACGGCGGCATCCTCATCGTCTGGGACCGGCTGTTCGGCACCTTCGCGGCCGAGGACGAGCGCGTGCGCTACGGCCTGACGACGAACATCCAGACGTTCAACCCGGTCCACGTCGCCACCCACGAGTGGAAGGCGATCTGGGCGGACATGCAGTCCGCCGGCACGCTGCGCGACAAGCTCCGCTACACCGTCAAGCCGCCCGGCTGGCGGCACGACGCCCCGGCCACGTCGACCGCTTCCGAGGCGCTCGCGGAGCCGGCGACACGGCCTACGGCTGCAGCCGGTCGGTGACCCACCCGTCCGCGACGCGCCGGTAGCGCACGCGGTCGTGCAGGCGGTCGCGCCGCCCCTGCCAGAACTCGACCTCCAGCGGTGCGACGCGGTAGCCGCCCCAGAACGGCGGGACCGGGATCCCGTCGTCGTCGGGGAACCGACGGGCGACCTCGGCCTCCGCCTCCTCGAGCGCCGCGCGGTCGTTGATCGGCCGGGACTGCGCCGAGGCCCACGCCCCGCGTCGGCTGCCCGGAGGACGGGTCTCGAAGTACTCCAGCGTCTCGTGGTCGTCGACCGGGGTGACGGTTCCGGCGACCCGGACCTGCCGCTCCAGGAGCCCCCAGTGGAAGACGAGCGCCGCGTGCGGGTTGTCCCCGAGCTCGGTCCCCTTCTGGGACTCGCGGTTCGTGAAAAACACGAAGCCGCGCTCGTCGACGGCCTTCAGCAGCACGATCCGGGCGGACGGCCGGCCGTCCGCGGACGCGGTCGCGAGCGTCATCGCGTTGGCCTCCCACGGCACGGCGTCCTGCGGGAGCGCCTCCTGCACCTCGGTGAACCACCGCTCGAACTGGGTGACCGGGTCGGGTGCGACGTCCGCCGGGTCGAGCTTCGCGTGCGTGTAGCTGCGTCGCAGGTCACTGAGGTCCATGCGACGCAGCTTGTCACGCGGGGGGTCGCGTCAGGGCGCCTGCTGCGGCAGCGGCGTGGCGCCCGCCGCGGTCTCCGGGCGCGTGCCGAGCGTGACGGTGACGTCCCGGCCGCTCGCGGTGATCGTCACCTGCTCGCCGGGCCGGTGGGCGTCGATCAGCCGGGAGACGTCGCCGGACTCCGTCACCTTCGTGCCGTCGACCGCGGTGATCACGTCGCCGGCGCGCAGGCCGGCGTCGGACGCGGGGCCGCCGTCGGTGACGGTCGCGACCGTCGCGCCCTGCGTCCCCGTCGTACTGTCGCCGGTGCTCACGCCCAGGAAGGCGTGGACGGCCCGGCCGTCGGTGCGCAGCTGCTCGACGACCCGCTGGACGGTGCCCGACGGAACCGCGAAGCCGAGACCGGTGTTGGCCGCTGTGGTACCGCCCGAGCTCTCGATCTGCGAGTTCACGCCGATGACGCGGCCCTGCGCGTCGATCAGCGGGCCGCCGGAGTTGCCGGGATTGAGCGCGGCATCGGTCTGCAGGACGTCGGAGATCGAGTAGCCGTTGGGGGACTCGATCGTCCGGGCGAGCGCGGAGACGACGCCGGTCGTGAGGGTGCGGTCGAGGCCGAACGGATTGCCGATCGCGACGGTGGCGTCACCGACCTGTACGGCGCCGGAGTCGGCGAGCTGCAGCACGGGCAGGTTCGACGCGCCCTGCACCTTCAGCAGCGCGATGTCGGTGGAGGCGTCCTCGCCCACGACCTGCGCGGTCTGCGACGCGCCGTCGCCGATCTCGACCTGCACGGTCTCCGCGCCGTCGACGACGTGCTGGTTGGTGACGATGTAGCCGTCCTTCGTGATGACGAAGCCCGAGCCCGTCCCCTGGCCCCGCTGCGTGCTGGCGGTGATGAAGACCACCGCGTCCTTGCTGGCCCGGTAGATCTCGCCGGCCGTTCTGGCGTCGCCACCGGCACTTGCGGTGAGCGCGCGCTGGGGCGTCGCGGCGGCCTGGGTGACGGTCGTGCTGGACGACGTGCCCTGGGGCTCGAAGGCGACCACGGCGAGCGCGCCGCCGGCGCCGCCGATCAGCGCGGTCGCGCCGAGCGCGGCGAGGCCGCGGGCGCGCAGGCGACGCCCGGACGACGGATCGGCGGCCCGGGTGCGGGGCGCGCGGTGCGGCGCGGTGGGCTCGTCCAGCACGGCGGTCGGGGCGTCACCCGGCTCGTCGGTGCGGTCTGCATATGGGCTCTGCCAGAGGGGGTCCTGAGGGGAAGGAGGCATGGCTCCAGGGTGCCGGCCGGACCTTGTCCCGACCTTCAGGGAACCTCAGAGAATGCTGGGAGCCTGCGTGGTGCCGTAGGCGGGCAGCTCGACCACGAACCGGGCACCGCCACCGTCGGCGTTCTCCGCACGCACGGTGCCACCGTGGGCGTCCACGATGCCGGCGACGATCGCCAGGCCCAGTCCGGCGCCGGCCGGGCCCTGCTTACGGCCCCCACCCCCGGACCGCCAGAAGCGCTCGAACAGGGTCGACGGGTCGTCAGCCGGTAGACCGGTGCCGTGGTCGCGCACCTCGAGCCTGACGGGCCCACGACCGTCGTCGGTGCTCGCGGCGTGCACCTCGATCGCGGTGCCCGCCGGGGTGTGGACGAGCGCGTTGCGGACGAGGTTCGCGAGCACCTGACGGAGCTGGTCGGGGTCGGCGGCGACGATCGGGTCCTCGCCGGGGGCGAGCGTCAGCGTGATCTCACGGTCGGGCGCGGTCGCGCGCGCGTCCTCGACGGCGTCGGCCGCCAGGTCGCCCACGTCGACGGGTTCGCGCACGGTCGCCCGGGTCTCGTCGAGCCGCGCGAGCGCGAGAAGGTCCTCGACGAGGACGCCCATCCGGCGTGCCTCCTCCTCGATCCGCCGCATCGCGGTCGACGTGTCGGCCGGGTCCTGGGCGGCGCCCATGCGGAAGAGCTCGGCGTAGCCGCGGATCGATGCCAGCGGAGTGCGGAGCTCGTGCGAGGCGTCGGCGACGAACCGCCGCAGCCGCTCCTCGCTCTGGCGCTGTCCGGCGAACGCGGTCTCGATGCCGCCGAGCATCGTGTTCAGGGCGAGGCCCAGGCGGCCGACCTCGGTGGTGTCGTCGGCGGGCTCGACACGGCGCGAGAGGTCGCCGGCGCGGATCTCGTCGGCGGTGACCGCCATGCGGTCCAGCGGGCGCAGCCCGACCCGGACGACCAGCAGCGCGACGCCACCGAGGACGGCGAGCACCGCGACGATCACGATGCCCTCGACGAGCAGGAGCCTGCTGAGCGTCGAGTTCGTCTCCGCGAGCGGGATCGCGATGACGTTGAAGTTGCCGTCCGACTCGCTGCGCTCGGCGGCGACCCGGTAGTCCTCCCCGTCGGCCTTGATGGTCCGGATGTCGTCCTCGTCGACGTCGTCGGGCAGGTCGAGCGCCTCGACGGTCCGCCCGCTGTAGCTCAGGCCGACCGCTCCGAGGACCCTGCCGGTGCTCGCCTCGACGCGCTCGCCGTAGGTGCCCGGAGGCAGGTTGGCCTGCGGCGGTCCGTCGCCGCGCTTGCGGCCGCCCCCGCCCAGCCCGAAGGGGCCGCGCCGGCCGAGCCCGAGCTGCTCGTCGAGCTCGCGGCCGATCGCGGGCAGGCCGTCGCGCGCCTGGTCGTCGATGCGGTCCTGCAGGAACGAGCGCTGGCTCGCGTAGGTGACCGCGGCGAGCGTGAGCAGGCCGACGGCGGCGACCGCGAGCAGGAGCGCCACGAGCCGCGCGCGGAGGGTCCGGGGCTTGATGGCGTCGACCATGGTCGTCGTGCGCTACGCGCGTGGTAGGCGCAGCGCGTAGCCCACGCCGCGGACGGTCTGGATGAGCGACGGGCCGTGCGCGTCGAGCTTCTTTCGCAGGTAGGAGATGTAGGTCTCCAACACGCGGGCGTCGCCGCCGAAGTCGTAGTCCCAGACGTGGTCGAGGATCTGCGCGCGCGTCAGGACGCGGCGCGGGTTGCGCAGGAAGTAGCGCAGCAGCCGGTACTCGGTGGCGGTGAGCTCGACGACGTTGCCGGCCCGGGTGACCTCGCGGGTCTCCTCGTCCATCTCGACGTCCTCGAAGACGAGGCGGTGCGACTCGGGCTGCGCGAGCCCGGCGCGGCGGAGGATCGTGCGGATGCGGGCGACGAGCTCCTCCAGGCTGAACGGCTTGGTGACGTAGTCGTCGCCGCCGGTGGTCAGGCCGCGGATCTTGTCCTCGGTGCTGTCGCGTGCGGTGAGAAAGATGATGGGGAGCGAGGCGCGCTGCGCTCCCAGGCGCTCGGCGACCTCGAATCCCTCCATGTCGGGCAGCATGATGTCCAGGACCATGAGGTCGGGCTTGAAGGTGCGGACCGCGTCGAGGGCCGTCTTGCCGTCGCCCGCGGTCTCGACCGTGAAGCCCTGGTAGCGCAGCGCCATCGCCACGACGTCGGCGATGTTCGGCTCGTCGTCGACGACGAGGACGCGGTGTCCGGTGGGCTCCTGGGCGATGGACACGCCAGGAGTATCGGTCAGGACGCTGTGAGTTTCCTGGGAGGAGCCTGTGCAGCTGCCGAAGGCTCGACCGTGTAGCCGGTGCGCAGCATCTCGCCCCACCCGGCGTCGCGACCGAGGATCAGTCGGACGGTCGCGCGAGCGCGAACCAGCGTCATGTACTGGCGGTACACGAAGTTCTCGAGCGCGGCGGCCATCGCGAGGCGCGCCAGACAACGCCAGCGCGGGTACCGCTGGAACGCCCGCTCCTCGATGGCCAGTGCGCCGAACGAGAAGATCAGGCCGCAGACGACCGACAGCGCGAAGAACGCCAGCGCGATCCCGGGGCTGATGAGACCCATCGCGGCCGAGACCGTGACGACGACGTAGCCCGCGAGCTCCAGCAGCGGTCCGATCATCTCGAACACCACGAAGTACGGAAGCGCGACGAAGCCGATGCGGCCGTACTCGCGGCGCCCCAGCATCCGGCGGTGCTTGACGATGCACTGGATGAGCCCGCGCTGCCAACGGTCGCGCTGCCGCGCCAGGACCTTCAGGGACGTCGGCGCCTCGGTCCAGCAGACCGGATCGGCGATGAACGACAGCTTGTACGGGCGGCCGGTCTCCCGGCAGTAGCGGTGCAGCCGGAAGACGAGCTCCGCGTCCTCCCCCACGGTCGCCGTGTCGTAGCCGCCGGCCTCGATGACGACGTCGCGGCGGAACAGGCCGAACGCGCCGGAGATGATCAGCAGCAGCCCCATCCGCGACCACCCGAGACGGCCCGCGAGGAACGCCCGCAGGTACTCGACGATCTGGATGTTCACCAGCAGGCTGCGCGGCGTCGCCACGCGCGTCACCCGGGAGTCGCTGATCGTCGAGCCGTTGACGATCCGCACGATGCCGCCGGTGGCGACCGTGTCCGGCTCGGCCTGGAACTGCCAGACCAGCCGCCCCAGGGAGTCGCGCTCGAGCATCGTGTCGGAGTCGACCGCGCAGAACAGCGGGAAGCGCGCGTAGCGCAGCCCGGTGTTCAGCGCGTCGGCCTTGCCGCCGTTGACCTTGTCGATGACCACGAGCCGGTGCTCCGTCGGGCTGACGAAGACGCCACGGACCTCCGCGGTCTCGAGCTGGGCGCGCGGCACCCGGTCGACCTCGACCAGGGCGAACGCGCGGCGCAGTTCCTCGAGCGTGTCGTCGGACGAGCCGTCGTTGATCACGACGACCTCGAACTGCCGGTAGTCCAGCGAGAACAACGATCGGACCGACTCGACGATGACCGGTGCCTCGTTGAAGGCCGGCACGAGGATCGAGACCGGCACGCTGCGAGAGGACTCCTGGACCATCGAGTAGTCGCGGAACGTGCGACGACGCACGAAGTCCGAGATCGCCCGCCAGCCGAGCACCGTCAACAGCAGGTAGTTCAGGTTGAGGATCGCGAAGTACACGATCATCGCGATGCTGAACCCGGTGGCGAGGTCGTGCAGCATCAGGCCGTCGCCCCGCGCGCCGCCGCGTCCATCGCCAGCGCCTCCGCTGCCCGCTGCCGCGCGTAGCGGTCCGGGTGGCTGTCGACACACTCGCGCAGCGTGTCGAGCCCGGGCCCGCCGACCGCACGTAGCGCGTCGGCGCAGTTCGCCCGCACCCACCAGGACTGATCGCCCATGCGGGCGGCCAGCGCGCCGACCGCGCTCGCCGCCATGCCGCCGAGCGCGCCGAGGGCCTTGGCGGCCTGGGCCCGGACGGGCCAGAAGTCGTCGTCGAGGGCGTGCTCGAGCTGCGGCACCGCACCGACACCGCCGATCGCCCCGAGAGCGCGCGCCGCGCGGACCCGCTCCTCGTCGCCGCCATCGCGCAGGAACGACCGCAGGAGCTCCTCGGCGCGGACGTCCCCGACGGCGCCCAGCGCCTCGATGAGGTCGGGCCGGACGGTGGCGTAGCCCGGCAAGGTGCAGGCGTCGAGGAGCACGTCGGCGGCGGCCGCGCCGCGGAGCCGCTCGACCAGGCGCTCCGCCGGGACGTGGTCGTGGCAAAGCGCGCGAACGAGCGCGCGGGCGCTGTCGGTGTCGCCGATGTGCATCAGGCCATCAGCAGCCGCGAGGCGCACGTCGCCGTCGTCGTCGGCCAGCAGCGGCTCGAGGTCGGCGGCGGTGAAGCCACACACATGGGTCCCGACGACGACGGCCTCGCCGCGCCGGACAGCGTCACGACTGCTCAGGCCCCTGCGTGTCCGCGCGGTGAGCCCACTCGCCGCCGCTGCGTCGCGCAGCGCGGTCGCACGAGCGGGATGGACACCGGGCAGAGTCGCGCGAGCGGTGCGGCAGAGATTGATGCGGGAGGTGCCGGAGCGACGCGCACGGCCGGTGAGGCGGCCCAACTCGCTGGGCGCCCCGCACTCCAGGATCTCCGCGAAGACCTCCCGCTGGCGCAGCGACCGGCGCTCACGGCGGCCTCGGCGCACGCGGCGGACGGCGATCACGGCGACGAGCAGCGCCAGCAGGCCGAGCGAGGCGGCGAGGGCGAGGAACAGCGTGTGCGGGGTCACCAGGGCACGTCCATGTGCGGGATGTCCGGTCGATCCGTGACCGGCGGTTCTCCCGGTTATCGGCCGTGATCCGGGAGTACTTGAGTCGGTCAAGTTCCCGACGCACTGTCCGAGTGACCGGGGAGATGCCTCTTCCTCTCGCGAAAGCCACTACCTGCGTCGCGCTCCTCGCGACGGCCGCGCTCTCCGGATGCGGGGGTGGGGGCGGGGGCGGGGGCGGGGGCGGGGGCGCCAAGGCCACCGCCGCCGATCCCGCCGCCGTGCTCGGGACCGGCACATTCCGCCCGGCGGCGACCGCACATGGCGCCTCCTGGCGGCCCGCGCCGATGCGGGTCGGCGGGGCCTCCGCGGTCGCGACGGTCCGCGGACGGCGGCTGCTCCTGCACACCGCCTCGGGCGACAAGGCGTTCCTCCCGGGCGTCAACCTGGGCTCGACCGTTCCCGGCCACACCCCCGGCGAGGTCGCCGTGGGCGCGTCCGACTACCGGCGCTGGTTCCCGCTGATGGCCGCGATGGGCCTGCGGGTCGTGCGCGTCTACACGATCCTCGCGCCCGCGTTCTATCGCGAGCTCGCGGCGTACAACCGGGCCCACGCCGCGGCCCCGCTCTATCTCGTGCAAGGCGCGTACCTCCCCGACGAGCGTTACAACGAGCCCGGCCGCACGCTGTACGACGCCGCGATCACCGACGCGTTCGCCGCCGAGCTGCGTGACGTGAGCGCCGCGGTCCACGGCGACCTGCGTCGCACCCCGCGGCCCGGGCGGGCGAGCGGCGCGTGGAAGACCGACGTCTCCCCCTGGATCGCCGCCTGGATCATCGGCATCGAGCTCGACCCGAAGGGCGTCGAGCAGACCGACCGCACCACGCCCGACGCGCCGGCGGTCCGCGGCCGTCACTTCCGCTCCGCCGCTGACGCCACACCGACCGAGCGGTGGCTCGCGGCACGCATGGACGAGCTCGCCACGTACGAACGCGCCCGCGGCACCGTCGCGCCGATCGCGTTCGCCAACTGGCCGACCACCGATCCGCTGCGCCACCCCGACGAGCCGCTGGAGAGCGAGGATCTCGTCGGCATCGACGCCGAGCACGTGCGGGCGACAGCCGCCTGGCCCGCCGGCACGTTCGCCAGCTACCACGCCTACCCCTACTACCCGGACTTCCTGCGCCATGAGACCGCACTGCGCCGCACCCGCGCGGACGGCCGGCCCGACGCGTACGCCGGCTACCTCGCGCGGCTGCGCCGCCACCACCGCTCGATGCCGGTGATGATCACCGAGTTCGGCGTGCCGTCCTCGCTGGGCTCCGCGCACAGCGGAACCAACGGGCGCGACCAGGGCGGGCACAGCGAGCAGGACGCGATGCGCATCGACGCGCAACTGCTGCGCCTGATCCGCGACCAGGACCTCGCCGGCGGGTTCGTCTTCGAGTGGACCGACGAGTGGTTCAAGCGCACGTGGAACACCGAGCCACGTCAGGTCCCGGCCGAGCGGCGCCAGCTCTGGCACGACCCGCTGACCAACGAGCAGTGGTTCGGCCTGCTCGCCGACGATCCGCGTGGGTCCGAGGATGGTCGCGAGCGACCGATCCTCTCCCGCGCCGGCGGACCGGTCCGCAAGGTCACGGTCGCGCACGACGAGGGCTGGGTGACGCTGACCGCGACGTTCGCCGGCGGAGCCGCGGCGCGCGAGCGCGTCCGACTGGGCTTCGACGTGGTCCCCGGCGGGGCGCCCGGTGGCGGAACCCGCGACACCCGCAGCGACTACGCGGTGGTCGTCGACCCCGCGGCCGGCACCGCGTCCGCGCTGGTGCGGTCCGACCTCGACGCCACCCGTCTGGACGACGACTGGGCGCCCGGACAACTCGCGCGGCCGACCGACGGCTGGGTGCCGCAGCGCCTGACGACGAACCGTGCGCTCGTCGTGCCGACGACCGGACGCCGGGACCCGGCGGAGTTCTTCGACGTCGGGCGGCTGCGCCGCGGGACCTGGGATCCGTCCGCCGCGGACTACCGCAGCGACGCGACCTGGCAGCGCGAGGGCGACGTCCTGCGTGTCCGGCTCCCGTGGTCGATGCTCGGGCTCGCCGACCCGTCCTCCCGGCAGGCGCTCGTTGTCGACGGCCGGCGCGCACGCACCGTGCCGGTGTCACGCATCGGCGTGACACTCGATGTCGGGGACCAGACCGTCGCGACACAAGGCTTCACCTGGCAGCCGTGGCAACGGACCTTCTCGCGGCGGCGGGTCAAGACCGGCGTGCAGCCGTTCGTCGACGCCGTGGCCGACGTGACGCCGCGCTAGGAGTCTGTTGATCTTTGGGGCGTCGTGGGTGCGGTGGTGATCGTGGTTGTGGGCGCCGCGCGAATCCGTCGCCCGTACCCGCGGTACGGGCGTGGATTCGTGTGGTGATCCACAGCCGCGAGCGCCGTCGCACCCGCGGCGCAGAAAGATCAACAGGCTCCTAGATCAGGCCCTGCCTGGATCAGCCCGTCGGCGCGCAGCCGGCCCCGGCAGCCCGCCTCGACGACGTCGAGCACGATGTCGAACCCGTCCGGCCCGCCGTGGTACGGGTCGGGGACGTCGGTGGCGCCGATCGCGACGCTCTGCGGGTCGAGCTCGCGCAGCAGGAGGACCTTGCTCCGGGCGTCCGCGTCAGGCGCGACCGCGAGCAGGTCGCAGGCATGGAAGTCGCTCGCCCGCACCTGCTGCGCGGGCTCGAGCTCGAGCCCCCCGCGACCGCGACCGCGACGTGATCCTGGTCGCGCACCGCGGCGACCCACCAGCAGGCCGAGGAGGTCGAACAGTGCGGCGTGGTGGATCGACCACGGGCGCCCGACGGTGCGGCAGTGGCGGGGCGCGACGCGCCCGAACGGCGGGTGCAGCAGCACACCGTCGCCCATCGTCTCCTGCACCCGCACCTGCGCCGCGAGCCGCTCGCTCGCCGCGATCGAGGCGTGCGTCGCGGTCCTGGCCGTCGGCCCGGCCCTTGGCGTTTCCTGGGAGCCTGCTGTGCGTGCCCGGAGGGTCCGGGTCGTAGGCTGCAGGCCATGTCCCTGTCCGAGCAGCAGACCGCCCCCTCCGCCGCCGAGCAGGCCCGCACGCTCATGGCGTGCGGCAGCGTCGCCACTCTGGCGACCGTCGGGAGCGAGGGCGCGCCCTGGGCGTCCTACCTCGCCTACGCGCTGTTGGCCGACGGGTCGCCGGTGCTGTGCGTCTCGACGATGGCCGAGCACGGCCGCAACCTCGTCGACGACCAGCGGGCGTCGCTGTGCGTGCTGGACCAGTCGCCGGCCGCCGATCCCGTCGAGACCGCGCGCGTGACCCTGGCGGGCGTGGCGCGGCGTCCCTCGGGGCCCGACGAGGAGGCGGCGGCTCGCGCGGCGTTCCTCGCGGCCCATCCGGGGACGGACTTCCTGGACTTCCACGGCTTCTCCATCTGGATCGTCGACGTCTCGCGGGCCAGGTGGGTCGGCGGCTTCGCGCGGATGGACTCGGCGGACGGAGCCGCCTACGGGGCGGCGTCGCCGGATCCCGTCGCACCCCTCTCGACCGGTGCCGTGAGCCATCTCAACGAGGACCATGCCGACGCCCTGCTCGCCATGGCCCGGGCGTTCGGCGGGCAGCCCGAGGCGGTGTCCGCGGTGTGCCTACGCGCCGACCGGTACGGCCTGGACCTCGAGCTCCAGCTCGACTCGGGTGCCCGCGAGTGGGCGCGGATCCCGTTCGCGACCGTGCTCGATGGGCCGGGCGAGTTGCGCGTGGCGACAGTGGACCTGACGAAGCGGGCGCGCGCGCTGCTGGGGTAGAGGGCGACGCGACGTCGCGCAGGCGGGTGCCGTGCGTTCGACGCGCTGGGCGCCGGGTTTCGTACGGCACCCGGCGCCGGCGCCGGCGCCGGCGGCTGCGGAGCGCTTCGTGCGCCGACGGTTCGGCGCCCGCGGACGGGTTCTGGGTGAGCGGTGGCCCACATGTGGGCTCGCGCTCACCCAGTTCCCGGCGGGCTGGCTGCTCGGGACGATCGCGGCTCCGGCAAGCGGGGCGAACGACGTCAGCCGCGCCTCAGACGAGGCCGCGCGCCCGCAGCTCCGCGAGCAGTCCCCGGCACCCGGACTCCACGACGTCGAGCACCGTGTCGAACCCGTTCGGCCCGCCGTAGTACGGGTCGGGGACGTCGGTGTCCCCGGCGGCCACGGCGTCCGGGTCCAACGCACGCAGCAGCACGACCTTCCCGCGCAGCTCGTCGTCGCCGGCGAGGCGGAGCAGGTCGGCGTGGTTGGACGCGTCCATCGCGACGAGCAGGTCGTAGTCGGCGAAGTCCGCGTCGCGGACCTGCTGGGCGGCCCCGCGCAGCGAGATGCCACGGCGAAGGGCGGCGGCCGCGCTGCGCTCGTCCGGCGGGTTGCCGACGTGCCACGAGCCGGTGCCGGCCGACGCGACCTCGACCCGATCCGCCAGGCCCTCCTCCTCCAGCAGCCCGACCATCACGGCCTCGGCCGTCGGGGAACGGCAGATGTTGCCGAGGCACACCATCAGGACCCTGACCGGCCGATCGGTGGTCATCGCGCAGGCGGCACCCAGCCGCCGAACGCCCGCTCGAGCTCGAGGGCGACCGCGATCGCCACGTGGTCGTGGTCGCGCGGCGCGGCAACCTGCACGCCCAGCGGGAGGCCCTCGGAACCGAGCCCCAGGGGCGTCTCCACCACCGGCAGGCCGAGGAAGTTGAAGATCGCCATGTGGTGGATCGACCAGTACCGGCCGACCGTGCGCCCGTGCCGCGGCGCGACGCGGCCGAACGGCGGGTGGAGGATCACGCCCTCGCCCACCACGTCCTCCACCTTCGCCGCAAGGCGCTTGCCGGCCTCGATCGACCGGCGCGTCGCCGATGCGGGGACGACGACCGACGCCTTCTCGCTTGCGAGCAGCAGCGCGCTGGCGACGGTGTGGGGGCCCCGACGGCGGACCGCGCCGCCGAACGCCCGCCGCAGCGTCACGTCGGCGCCGAGCTCCTCGCCGAACGTCACGCCGGCACCGGTCTGCAGCTCGGCGAGGTAGACGTCCAGCACCCGGCGCAGCGGCTTGATCGACACCTCGCGCACCGTCGCGCCCCGGGCCTCGAGCGCGGCGGCCGCCCGCTCGCGGGCCTCGCGCAGCTCACGGCGCAGCGGCCAGGCGCTGGTGTCCTGTGTCACGACGACGTCGAGCGACGCGACGTCGACGTCCGACGGCTCGCCGAGCTGCACGTCACGGGCGCGCTCGTCGATGCCGTCGGGCCCGGCGATGATCCGCAGCAGCGGCATCAGGTCCTCCGCCCGGCGCGCGAGCGGCCCCATCGTGAGCAGGCGCGCCGCGTCGCCGTGGGTGACCGGGAACTGGCCGGTGTTGGGCACGACCCCCGGGGACGGCTTGAGGCCGAACACGCCGTTGAAGTAGGCGGGCAGGCGGATCGACCCTCCGACGTCGGAACCCAGGCCGAACGGCGAGCCGCCGGTGCCGACCGCGGCGCCCTCGCCCCCGCTGGAGCCGCCGGCGATCCGCGTCGGGTCGTAGGCGTTGGAGGTGCGACCGTAGACGTGGTTCTGCGACTCGATCCACATGCACAGCTCGGAGGTGTTCGTGACGCCCAGCGGGATCGCGCCGGCGGCGAGCAGGCGCTGTGCCGCCGGGGCCGTCGACGTGCTGCGGTGCTCTCGGCGGGATACGAGGCCCGCGCAGTTGGGCATCCCCTCGACCTCGATCGACTCCTTGATCGTGCACGGGACGCCGAGCAGCGGCGGGAGCTCCTCCCCCGCGGACGCCGCCGCGACCCGCGCATCCGCCGCGTCGGCGTCGCCCAGCGCGGCGTCGAAGCGGTCGAGCGCGACGGCCCGCACCTCGGCGTGGCGACGACGCGTCAGGGCGATGTGCGCCTCGACGACCTCCCGGGAGGAGGTCTCCCCCGCGCGGATCGCGGCGGCCAGCTCGGTGGCGGAGCGCTCGGTGAGCGCGGTGATGGTTGCGGCAGACATGTCCCGCGAACGGTACCGTTCACTGGCACGGGTCGAGGGAGACAGAGGAGAGCTGGGATGCGACGAGGGACCGTGGCGCTGCTGGCGCTGGCCGGGACGCTGCTGACGCCGGGAGCTGCTGGAGCGGCAGGCGTGGAGATCGACGTGCTGAGCAACCGGGCCGACCTGGTCTCCGGCGGCGACGCGCTGGTCGCGATCAGCGTGCCCGCCGGGCGCAAGGCGAGCGACCTGAAGGTCCTGCTCGGGACGACCGACGTCACGGAGCAGTTCGCCACCCGTGCCGACGGCCGGTTCGGCGCCCTGCTCACCGGCATCCCTGACGCACCGGTCACGCTCACCGCGAAGCTCCGCGACCGCACCGGCGCGACCCTGCGGCTCGTCGGCCACCCCAACGGCGGCCCCGTGTTCGCCGGTCCGCAGCTCAAGCCGTGGAACTGCCAGCCGGGCGCCGTCGACGAGCAGTGCAACCAGCCGCCCGGCTACCAGCTGCTGGTCAAGGGCGACAACGGCTTGGAGCCGTACGACCCGGCGAACCCGCCTGCGAGCGTGCCGACCACCACGACCGACGAGGGCAAGACCGTCCCGTTCATCGTCCGCGTCGAGACCGGCTACCAGGACCGCGACCAGTACAAGATCGCGACGCTCCACGAACCCGGCAAGGACTGGGATCCCTGGGCGCCGCAGCCGCAGTGGAACCGCAAGCTCGTCATCACCCACGGCGGCTCCTGCGGCGTGGACCGCATCGCCGGCACCGCGCCCAACGTCCTCAACGAGGAGGTCCTGGGCAAGGGCTACATGGTCATGTCGACCGCGCTGAACAACCTCGGCCACAACTGCAACCCGGCGCTCATCGCCGAGTCGGAGATCATGGCCCGCGAGCGGATCGTCGAGCAGTACGGCGAGGTACGGCGGACGATCGGTACCGGCAGCTCCGGCGGGGCGATCGCGCAGCTGATGTCCGCGCACGCCTACCCGGGCTTCTACGACGGGATCACCACCGGCGCCACGTTCGCCGACCTCCTCACCACCGGCCGCCACGCGGTGCACGGCCACCTCTTCAAGGAGTTCTTCAACGGCGTCAGCGCGGGCGCCGGTGGGCTGTACACGCCGCTGGACCAGGCGGAGGTGAGCGGGTCGCCGCTGGCCGTCGCGGACGACCTGCTGTTCGACACGGCGTTCTGGTCGAACATCACCGGCGAGACCGGCTGCAACGGCATCGACCCCGCGCTGAAGTGGTCGACGACGAACACCGGCGGCGTGCGCTGCGGTGTGCTGGACCACAACGTCGCGATCCTCGGCAAGGGCCCCAGCGGGTACGCCGGTGTGCCACTGGACAACGTCGGCGTCGAGTACGGCCGCAAGGCGCTGCTCGCGGGCCGGCTGACCCCCGGGAAGTTCGCCGATCTCAACTCGCGCATCGGCGGGTTGGACAAGACGACGTTCGACCGCATCCCGACGAGGACCGAGGCGGACCCCGAGGCACTGACGAACGCGTACCGCTCGGGCTACCTGGCGATCGGCAACACGCTCGGGCTGACGCCGCACATCGAGTACCGCGGCTCCAACGAGGCCACGGCGCACGTGACCTACCCGAGCCTCGCCCTCAGCGCCCGGCTCGACCGGTTCGAGGGCTCGCACGCCAGCCACGCGCTGTGGCAGGGCCCGGTGCCGCTCATCGGCAACGTGACGTTCCCGAACAAGTCGATCTTCGAGATCGACCGCTGGATCGCGAAGATCCAGGGGGACGACTCGTCGAAGTCGCAGGCCGAGAAGGTCCGCGCCAACCGGCCGGCGGACATCACCGACCACTGTGAGATCGCGACCGGCGTGGAGCAGGCCGGCACCGACTGCCCCGCGCTCAACCGCTTCTACGACTCCCCGACGAACGTCGCCGGAGAGGGTGCGCGCAACGACACGCTGAAGTGCCAGCTGAAAGCCCTGCGGCGTGAGGACTACCCGGGCGTGACGTTCACCGACGTCGAGTGGGCGGCGCTGCAGGGAGCGTTCCCGACCGGTGTGTGCGACTGGAGCAAGCCGAGCGTCGGGGAGACGCCGACCGTCCCGTGGCTCGACTACTCGCGCAAAGCGGGTGGCGAGGAGATGGGCCCGGCGCCGGCGTCCGTCCCGTTCGCCGCGGTGCGTGCGCTGCGCGTGCGGCAGACACTGCAGCGGCTGCGCCGCCCGGGTGTGCGGTCCACCCGGATCGTGCTCGAGAAGGCCCGCGGATCCGTCGCGGCCCGGCGCGTGCGCGTCCGGGTGCTCGACACCCGCGGCCGCCTCGTCGCCTCGTCGAAGGCCCGGACGCTCAAGGGCCCGAAGACCGGTGTGCAGCTGCGCCGCCTGCGTCGCATCGCCCCGGGCGCGCGGGTGCGGGTCACCGTCGTGTCGGTCGACCCGGCGGGCGCACAGGTCGAGACCGGCCCGACCACCGTCCGGCTGGCCCGCTGAGCACCCCGCCCGGCCGGGCGACCAACGCTCGACCGGCCGGTCGGCCGCGCCTGCTGAGCGTCAGCGCGTCGCGCCCTTCCGCCACGCGCTGAAGGACCCGGCAGGCCCGCCGTGCGGGCGCACGAGCCACGGCCAGGGGTGCACCGCGACCGGGTCGATCACCCCTGCCCTCCGTCGCCACCCTGGCACCGGGGTGTACGTCGCCGCGACGGCCCGGTCGCGCAGGACCTCGACGGGATCGCCGAGCCACAGCTCGACCGTCCGCCGCGTGGCGAGGTCGGCGAGCGTCTGGGCCAGGAAGACGAGCCGCTTGCCGGACAGCTGCCAGCCCTCCAGCAACCCGCGGTCGAACACGAAGACCGCGGGCAGGTCGGGGTGCGCCATGAGCGCCGGGTCCTCGTCCCCGAGCGACTCGGCGGTCAGCCAGACGGCCTCGGCGGCCGAGCGTGCCGCGTCGTCGAACAGGCCGCCGTCGGGTCGGGGCCCGCCCGTCGCCTGCGCGTCTGGGTCGGCCTTCAGCAGCGGCGACGGGGCGGGCCGCCGCGTGGGCGACGGATCCCCGTCGGGCCAGTCCTGGATCGGACAGGCGTGCCGCAACGCGCAGCCGTCGCACAGGCCCCGCGCGCGCTTCTCGACCTGCCAGCGGCTGAACCCGTACGGCTTGCCGGTCCCCGCGCCGATCGTCCACTGCCAGCCCAGACGGTTGGCGGCGCGCGAGCCGTCGAGAAGGTGGGTGAAGAAGCGGTCCTCCCCCGCGCGCCAGTCCCAGCCGGCGCGGACGGTCCACTGTGAGGACATCCACATGCGGGTCTGGTTCACGAGCCAGCCGTCGCGCTCGAGCTCCCCCACCACGAGGTCCATGCACGCCATCTCCCGCGGCCACGGGTCCTCCCAGGGCTCCCCGACGATCGCGGGTGGCACGTGGCGCAGCGGTTGCTGGATCCCGGCGCCGACCCGCGCGTACAGGTGCCGCGCGTACTCCTGCCACAGGAGCTCGTCGCGGAACTTCGTGCGGTCGCGGGCGGGCCCGTCGGCGACCGCGTCCCAGACGCGCGGCAGCGGCAGCAGCCCGTGCCGGATGTACGGCGACAGGCCGGAGGCGCCGCGGCGCTCGCGCGGCAGCACCTCGCTGCGGCGGCCCGCGTAGCCGGCGACGTCGTACAGGGCGAGCGCGGCGTCGGCCGCGGTCTGGCCGCCGCGGAACGCCCCGCTCGCGTGAGCGTCGGCGGGGGACTCGGCGTAGAGGCCCGGCAGCGACCCGGTGACCCACGCCTCCGCCTCGTCGACACCGGGGATCGGGAGCGCGTCGGCCACTCCCAGGGTCCGGGCGCCGCCCGCCCGCGGATCAGCCGTCGAGATCCACGTCGCGCAGGTCCGACGGCGCGCTGGGCTGGTCCAGCGGCTCGAGCACGCCGAGGATCTCGCCGACGCGGCAGACGAGCAGGCGCTCCTCGTCGACGTCGACCCAGGCGCCGGCGGACGCCGGGAAGACGATGTGGTCGCCGGCGCTCACCGGCATCGCGACGCCGGCCTGCGCCCACCAGTCCAGCCCCGGGCCGACCGCCAGCACGATGCCGTGCTGGGGCGGGGGCTCGTGGGAGCCCTGCGGGACGAGCAGGCCGGACTGCCGCATCCGGTCGGGTTCGAGCTCCTTGATGACGATGCGGTCGAAGAGCGGTCGGAGCTGGAGGCGCACGAACCCCAGCCTAAGCGCCGGGAAGGTCCGCGCGGGTCACCAGGTAGGGCGAGGTGGCGCGGAACGCCGCTTCGTCCTCGTTGTGCTCGTGCAGCAGCGCGAGCGAGCGATCGCGCACCTCGTCCCACGCGTCGGCGCGACCGTCGGCGACGAGGGCCGCCCGTGCAGCGCGCCACATCGGGTGGTGCTCCTCCTGCTCGGCGAACCACACCTCGGGACTCGCGGCGGTGAAGAGCAGGCCGTCCTGGGAGACGCGCAGGTCGGCGCCGTGCGGCGCGAAGAGCTCCTCGAGGAAGAACGGGTCGCCCCAGCGGGCCGGTGTCGGGGGCTCGTCGGGCGCCGGGGCGCCGTCGCGCAGCACGTCGCCGATGATGCGCCCGGCGCCGGCGATGGCGCCCTCGGGGATCCAGCTGGTGAAGACGATCCGCCCGCCGGATCGCGTGACGCGCACGAGTTCGCCCACCGCGGCGACCGGATCGGGCACGAAGATCACGCCGAACACGGAGATCGTGACGCCGAACACGTCGTCGGCCACCGGCAGCGCCGCCCCGTCGCCCTCCAGGAAGTCGGCCTCGGGCAGCCTCGCGCGGGCGACGTCGAGCAGACGTGCCGACAGGTCCACCCCGGTCACGCGCGCGCCCGCCTCCGCCGCCGCGACGGACGCGTTGCCCGTCCCGCACGCCACGTCCAGCACGTGCTCACCGACCTCGATGCCCGCGACCTCGATCGTCCGCGCCGACGCCGGCGCGAGCGCCTGGGCGGTCAGTTCGTAGGTGCCGTCTCCCCAGTCGGTCATGCCGCGCAGTCTCTCAGCGGATCGACAGGAGGACCACGCCGACGATCGTCCCGGCCACGCCGAGCGACTGCGCCGGGCTCAGCCGCTCCCGGTCGAGCCCGACGGCCAGTGCGACCGTGACCACCGGGAAGAGCGAACCCAGCACGGAGACGACGCTCAGATCGCCCTTCCGGGTCGCAACCGCGTAGGACATCGTGCCGGTGAACAGCAACAAGCCAGGGACCGCGAGCAGCGGCAGCGTCCGCGCGGGCACGCTGCGCAGGACGCCGAGCCGCAGGCAGAAGATCAGCAGCACGGTCAGCAGGGAGACGCGGCTGAACAGCACCGCCCAGCCGGCAGCGTCCTCGGCGGCCGGGGCGATCGCGGCGAGGAAGACGCCGAAGCAGAAGGCGGAGGCGACCGACAGGAGGATCGCCGTGCGACGGTCGGCGTGGGCGGCGGCGTCGGCGGACGGGTCGACCTGCCGCCGGGCCACGAGCACCACCCCCGCAAGCGCGAGCAGGATGCCCAGGCTCTCCAGGACGGTGACGGTCTCTCCCCTGGCGATCCCGACGGCGACAGGGAGCGCGGCCCCGAGCGCGCCGATCGGGGTGACGATCGACAGCGGGCCCACCTGCGCGGCACGGTAGAAGAGCACGAGCCCGCCGGCGTTGCCGAGCCCGGCCAGCAGCGCGAAGCCGATCGCGGCAGCGTCGGGGAACGGGTCGCCCTGGGACGCCACGACGACCGCTGCGAGGACGAGCGCGCAGGTCTGGCCGGCGAGCAGCAGGAGGTACAGCGACACGTCGCGCGCGAGGCGCGGGCCGAGGTAGTTCGACAGGCCGTAGGCGACCGACGTGAGGAGCGCGAGGGCGACCGCCATCGGCTGATCCTGTCATGGCGCGCCTACGCGCCCGCTCTCGCCCGTGGGGCGTCGTGCGACCGGGTGTCGATTGCGTGACGACGGTGCATCCGGGACGATGCGCGGCATGTCTCGCACCTCGCGCCGCCTGGCGCTGCCCGTCCTCGCTGTCCTGACCGTGCTCCCGTGTGCGACCGCGAGCGCCGCACCGACGCTCCGGGTGCTCGGCGCCGACGCGCCGCTGACCACCACGCTCACCGCCGCGAGCGCCGCGAAGCGCGACTGTGTCGCGCGGCCGCTGACCGGTGCCGGCGTCGCCGCCAAGCCTTGGCTCGCGCCCGCCGACGGCGAGGCCGCGATCAGCCTGAAGGGCGCCCGCGGGGACTGGGATCTGGCGGTCTTCGAGACGACCTCCGGCAAGCTCGTCGGCTCGTCCGCCGGCCTGGGCGCCGAAGAGGTCGTCACGCTCACGCTGCGCGAAGGCGCCTCGCTGCTGGTCCAGGCCTGCCGCCGCACCGGTACCAGCCGGACCGCCACGCTCACCACGCGGTTCACGCGGCTGGACCTGGGCGGGATCAAGGAGCTCGTAGGCAAGGTGAGCCTCCTGGACGTGAAGCTGCGCGACCGTGCCTCCCTGGCGAAGCTCCAGGCCACCGGTCTGGACGTCACCCACGACATCGACGCGAACTCCGCGAAGGTCATGACCTACGGGGACGCCGACCGCGACGTCCTGCGCAAGGCCGGGTTCACCGCCACGACGCTCGTCGGCGACGTCCTGAAAGCCGACGCGCTCACGGTCCGGCGCGACCGCGCCGCCGCGGCGCTGCGCCAGGCGCCCGCGGCCACCGCGTTGCCCACCGGTCGCACCGAGTACCGCCAGTACGAGGACTACCAGGCGGAGCTCAAGAAGATCGTCGAGGACAACCCGAAGATCGCCCGAGCGGTCCCGCTGGAGAACAAGAGCTTCCAGGGCCGCGAGCTCACCGTGATCGAGCTCGCCCGCGACGTCGCCCGCAAGGACGACGGCCGCCCGACCTTCATCCTCAACGGCCTGCACCACGCCCGCGAGTGGCCGGCGGCCGAGTCGATCATGGAGTTCGCGCAGGACCTCGTGAAGAGCGACGGCAAGGACCCGCGGGTCACGAAGCTGCTCGACGAGGTGCGCATCCTGATCATGCCGATGACGAACCCCGACGGGTTCATCGTGTCCCGCGCTGCACCGGATCCCGACCCCGACGAGGAGACGGACGTCGGGTTCGTCTACTCGCTGGCGACCGGTGTCGTGATCCTCGGCGGCTCGCTCTCCTACAAGCGCAAGAACTGCAACCCGGGCATCCCGCTCCCGGCGTTCCCGTGCGAGTTCGCGATCGGCACCGACCCCAACCGCAACTACGCGGAGTCGTGGGGCGGCGCCGGCGCGTCCTCCAACCCCAACGACCAGAGCTACCGTGGCACCGGGCCGTTCAGCGAGTCGGAGACCCAGGCGGTGCAGGAGCTGACCTCCAAGGTCAACCCGACGTCGTTCCTGACCATCCACAACGTCGCCGCGCTGGTCCTCCGTCCCCCAGGCCTCAAGGCCGACGGCTTCGCGCCCGACGAGGAGGCGCTGAAGGCGCTCGGGCAGAAGATGGCCGACGCGACCGGCTACACCAACCAGTACGGCTTCGAGCTCTACGACACCACCGGCACGACCGACGACTGGGGCTACTCCACGACCGGCGGCTTCGGCTACACGATCGAGCTCGGCCCGGAGAACGGCGTCTTCCACGGCGCCTACCAGCGCAACGTCATCGACCAGTACGTCGGGACCGAGACGCGTGTCGGCAAGGGCATCCGCGAGGCGTACCTGCTCGCGGCCGAGGCGGCCCGCAACCCGGCGTACACGGCGCGCCTCGCCGGGCGCGCGCCCGCCGGCCGCACGCTGCGCCTGAGCAAGGCGTTCGAAACCGCGAGCTCCGACGTCTGCGCGGTCGCCGAGCCCCTGCCGATCAACAACCCGCTGGTCCTGGGCGAGGGCGTCGATCCGACCTCCTGCCTGGGCAACACGGGTGTGCTGAAGACCCCGGAGAAGCTCGAGTTCACCACCGTCGTGCCGGCCAACGGGAACTTCGAGTGGTGGATCAACCCCTCCACGCGTCCGTTCGAGCAGAAGGCCGGCAGGCGCGAGGAGTACACCCTCACCTGCGAGAACGGCGACAAGGTCGAGCAGACGCAGAAGCTGTTCGTCGCCCGCGGGGAGACCGCGCAGGTCGAGCTGCCGTGCGGCGGCAAGCTGCCCCCGAGCACGTCGGAGACCCCGACGAAGCCTTCGACCGGCGCCAAGGCCCGCCTCGGCAAGGTCCTCAGCCCGGTGAAGGTCATCAACAGGCTCCGTCGCGCGATCGTGCGGATCGGCGTCAGCGGCGGCACGCTCACCGACGTCCGCGTCCGGCTGCTCCCCCGCACCGGGACGAGGATCCTCGGCGAGGCGAAGCTCAAGCGGGTGACGAAGTCGGTCCGCGTCCAGGTGAAGCTCCGCAAGGGCGTGCGGGTCAAGGTCGGCACCTACCGCCTGCGGCTGACCGCCAAGCTCTCCAAGGGCTCGCCCGTCACGATCACCCGCACGGTGAGGATCCAGGCCCAGAAGCGCTGACCGGCCGCGTGGTCTGCCTGCGCCGCTCGTCCTCGCCCTGACTGGCATACATGCTTCCACGCGGAGTGGGAGTCATCAGTCCCTGGATTCGGGAATCATGACTCCCGCTGGCGCGTCGACGTTCGGGCCGCGCCGACCTGCGCTGCGTTCTGGGTGAGCCGAAGCCCATATCCGGGCTCAGGGACACCCAGTTCGCGGCGGCGGAGGCTTCCGCGGGATCGCGAGCTCGGCCCGCCGGGCGGCGCTCAGCGCAGCTCGTCGACCGGGAGGTTGTCCGGCATGGGGACCTCCTGCGGCGGAGCACCGGCGTCGCTGTCCCAGTCGGCGAAGGCCTCACCGTCGCGCCCGCGGTGCTCGGCGCTGCCGCCGAGGGCGAGGAGGATCACGCGCTCCGGCCCGCGGTTGGCCAGCCGGCGCCGGACCTGCGGTGCGACCCGCACGACGTCCCCGCGGACGAACTCGTGGGTCTCCCCCTCGACGACGAGGTCCAGCACGCCGTGCAGCACGACGTAGACCTCCTCCTGGATCCCGTGACGGTGGATGCGGCCCTGCTCGCCCACGTCGAGCGTCATGAGGTTGAGGCCGAAGGTGGTGACCCCGAGATCACGGCGCAGCGGCACGAACCGCTCGTGCGGCGGATCGTCCAGGTCGACGTGCGTGTGGGAGATGCCGGGTTCCGTGGACATGGCCCGCAGCCTACGCGGGGTCCCCCGCTCGGCCCGCAGGTTCCCCTTCAGCCGCGGGCGATCGCGACCATCTCCTCGACCGAGCAGAGCTTCACGCGCGGGCGCCCGACGGGCTCGCCGGCGGCCTTCTCGTGCGTGTTGATCGTCTCCCAGGCGTCGTAGTCGACACGCTCGGGGGCGCGCTGCCCCACGAGGGCGGCGAGGTCGTCCGCGCTCGCCGCCGGCACCGGGAGCAGGCCGGCCTGCGCGTCCTCGAGCAGCACCCGGACGGTCTCCTGCGCGTCCTTCTTGTTCGTGCCGATGACACCGCTCGGGCCTCGCTTGATCCAGCCCGCGGTGTAGACGCCGGGCACGGGCGTGCCGTCGGCGTCGACCACGCGACCCTCGACGTTCGGGATGACGGCGCGGCGCGCGTCGAACGGCACGCCGGGCAGCTCGGCGCCGAGGTAGCCGATGGACCGCAGGACGAGGCCGGTCTCGATGACCTCCTCCTCACCGGTCGGGCGGGCGGACTGCGAGCCGTCCTCGTTGGTCACCAGCTCGTTGCGGACGATGCGCACGCCCTCGACGCGCTCGTCGCCGAGCAGCTCGACCGGGGACGCGAGGAACTTCAGGACGATGCGCCGCTCGGCGCCGGTCGGGGTGCGGCCGGCGTACTCGGTGACGATCTCCACGTTGCGGCGGCGGGTCTTGTCGGCGACCTCGGCGACGTGCTTCGCGGTCGCCTCGTCGAGCTCGACGTCGGCGGGGTCGACGATGACGTCGAGGCCCTCGATCTCCCCGAGCTCCAGCAGCTCCGGGTTCGTATAGGCGGCCTGGAGCGGACCGCGCCGCGCGAGGATAACGACCTCGCGGATCTCGCTGGCGGCCAGCGCGGCGAGCGCATGGTCGGCGGTGTCGGTGGGCTCCAGCTCCGCGATCGGGACGCCGAGCATCCGGGCGCAGTCCAGGGCCACGTTGCCGGCGCCGACGACGACCGCGCGGCTCACGGACAGGTCGACGTCCAGGTCGCGGAAGTCCGGGTGGCCGTTGTACCAGCCGACGAAGTCGGCAGCCCCGACGCTGCCGTAGAGATCCTCACCCGGGATGCCGAGCTTGCGGTCCTTCGGGGCACCGACGGAGTAGAGCACCGCATGGTGGTGCTGCAGGAGCTCGTCGTGGGAGACGTCACGGCCGACCTCGACGTTGCCGTGGTACCGGAAGCCCGGCAGCGCGGCGGTCTTCTCGTAGATCCGCGTCACGGCTTTGATGTTCGGATGGTCCGGCGCGACGCCGGCGCGCACGAGGCCCCACGGCGTGGGAAGGCGGTCGAAGAGCTCGACCTCGACGCTCCCGTCCTTGGCTTTCAGCAGCTCGCCGGCGGCGTAGAAGCCCGCGGGGCCCGCGCCGACGATCGCGACCCGCAGTGGGTTCGGGGCGCTCATGAGCGCGCTCCGGCGGACGACGAGGACGCGGGGACGACGGGAGAAGCTGGCATCGGGGAACTCCTGGGACAGAACGCGGTCGAGGACGGCAGGCTAGCCGGACGGCTTTCACACCCTACGTCCGACAGCATGTCCGGTCACAGTGTATGCCCTCCCTTCGGGGGGTGCGGACCCGACGAAGGAGTCAGCGCGGGCGCGCCTGCAGCGCTGCCCAGATCAGCGGCAGCTGCAGCGGAACGCGCGCCCACATCAGGACCTTGTCGTCCATCGGGCCCGGGTGCTTGCCGGAGCCGGCGTCGAGGGCCATCTGGATGTTCGCCGGCCAGATCGCGAGCAGCGTGAGCGCGGTGAACGGTCCGACGCCGCGCACGCGCCGCCGCAGCCCGACCGCGCACGCGACCTCGACGACGCCGCTGACCAGCACGAGCTCGCGACGGCGTGGGAGGGCGGCGGGAATGGTCTCCGCCATCGTGCCCGGGACGACGAAGTGCAGCGACCCGACGGTCGCCATCAGGCCCGCAAGGGCGTCGGGGGCACGGTCGCGCAGGCTCATGCGTTCGACCCTAGCGCTCGCTCGACCGCGCGGCCGACCGCGAGGACCAGGGCGTCGTCGCCCCGTCGCCCGACGAGCTGCGCGGAGGCCGGCAGGCCGTGCTCCGCCGGTCCGCACGGGAGGGCCAGCGCGGGCGCGCCGGTCGCGTTGAACGGGTAGGTCAGCGACAGCGCGCGAGCGCGGATCGGCGCCTCGCCGGGCGCGGCGAGCGGCGCGACCATGCCGAGCGTCGGGGTCACCAGGACGTCGTAGGGCGCCAGCAGCTCCTCCATCCACTCCCGGTAGCGGGCCCGCCGCCGTGCGTCCGCCGCCATCGCCTCCGGCGTCACCGTCAGCGCGCGGGCCACCTTCGCCGCCACGTTCTCGGAGTACGCGTCCCGGTGCACGGCGAACAGCTCGCGGTGGACCTGGGCGGCCTCGCCGGCGAAGAGTTCGTAGCTGTCCTGCGGGAAGGGCACGTCCAGGCGCCGGGCACCGAGGAGCGCCGCGACCTGTTCCACCCGCACGCGTACGAGGGGATCAGCGGTCGCGGTCCACGCCACGGCGGCCCGGACGTCCGCGAGGTCGACGTCCGGCGCGGGAACATAGGACGGCACGAGCGCGGCGAGCAGGGCCTCACAGCCGGCGACGTCCCGGGCCATCGGACCGGCGTGGTCCCACGAGGGCGCGAGCGGCCAGCACCCCACCAGCGGCACCAGCCCGTGGGTCGGCTTGAAGCCGGTCGTCCCGCAGCAGGCCGACGGGATGCGGATGGAGCCGCCGGAGTCCGTTCCCAGAGCGACGTCCGCCAGGCCCGCCGCGAGCGCCGCCGCGCACCCGCCGCTCGAGCCCCCGGCCGTCCGGTCGGCCGCCAGCGGGTTGGGCACCCGGCCGTAATGGGCGTTGTCGGACGTGATCCCCCAGGCGAACTCGTGGAGGTTCGCCTTCCCGACGCAGACGTACCCGGCCTCCTGCGCCCGCACGACGGCCTGCGCCGTGGAGACCGGCACGTGGTCGGCGAAGATCGACGAGCCGTAGGTCGTGCGCACCCCGGCCGTGTCGAACAGATCCTTCACCGCGAGGCGCCGCTCGACGCCCACACCGGTCTCCGGTGTCTCGGTGATGAAGATCGGGCACACGGCGCGATGGTACGTGTCGTGTACACCTGTGTAGGGTCGGCCGACCGTGTCTGCTTCAGAGTGGCTCACCTTCGCGTCGATCCCCGTCTTCACGGGCGCGATCGGCTGGATCATCAACTGGTCCGGCGTGCTGATGCTGTTCAACCCGGTCCAGTACCACGGGAAGCGCATCCCGGGCATGGCGGCCTTCGCGCAGCTCCTGCCGCACAAGCTGCAGGAGATCCCCGGGATCGCGCAGGGCGGGCTCGGCTGGCAGGGGATCATCCCGATGCGCGCCGCGAAGATGGGCAGCATCGCGACCGACAAGGCGATCGCCAAGCTCGGCACGCCGAGCGAGTTCTACCAGCAGCTCGAGCCGGACAAGATCGCCGAGCACATCGTCACGATGTTCAGCCCGCAGATCCCGGACATCGTGGACGAGACGATGCGCCGCGAGCACCCCCAGCTGTGGGCCGACGTCCCGCCGCGCGGCAAGCAGGCCGTCTACGCGCGCGTGCAGCAGCAGCTCCCGTCGATCGTCCGGCAGATCACCGACGAGATCGGCGTCCACATCGACCAGCTGCTCGACCCGAAGCTCATGGTCATCGACCACTTCGAGAAGCACCCCGAGGTCGTCAACCGGATCTTCCGCGACATCGGCGAGCGCGAGCTGAAGCTGATGATCAACTTCGGGTTCTACTTCGGCTTCCTGCTCGGCATCCCGGTCGCCATCCTCGACCACACCCTGCACCTCTGGTGGCTGCTCCCGATCCTCGGCGTCATCGTCGGCTGGACGACGAACCTGCTCGGCATGTCGCTGATCTTCGAGCCGGTACGCGAGCGGAAGATCGGCCCGTTCAAGCTCCACGGGCTGTTCCTGCGCCGGCAGGACGAGGCCGCCGAGGTCTACGCGCGGATCATCGCCTCGGACGTCATCACGCTCGAGAACATCGGTGACTTCCTGCTGAACGGTCCCCGCGGTGACCGCACGCAGAAGATGCTCGCGGACGCGATGGGCCCCGCGATCGACGGCGCCGCCGGCCCGATCAAGGGCGCCGTCCGCGTCGCGGTCGGCCCGTCGAAGTACGACGCCATCCGCGCGTCCGTCGCCACCGACGCGGTCGGCAAGACGATGCAGCCCTTCACCGACCCGGAGTTCAGCAAGCGCCAGTCGGAGAAGATCCGCGTGCTGATCGCTGCGCGGACGAAGGAGCTGCCGCCCGAGGACTTCGTGGAGATGATGCGCTCGGCGATCAAGGAGGACGAGTGGATGCTCTACGCCCACGGCGCCATCCTCGGCCTCGCCGGCGGCTTCCTGCACCTCGCCCTGTTCGGCGTCAGCGGCGGTTGAGTGCCTCGCGGGCGGCGTCCGCGCCCTCACCCTGCGGCGAGTCACGCAGGTAGCGGCGCAGCTGCTCGCGGGACTCGGCCCGTCGTCCCTGGTCGGCCAGCGTCAGGCCGAGGATGAGTCGGGCGGGTTCGAACCGCGGCGTCGCCCGGACGGCGCGGCGCAGCTGCGCGAGTCCTTCGTCCACGTTGCCCGCGTCCACGAGCGCGACCCCGTAGGCGACACGGACGTCCGGGCGGCCGGGCAGTTGCGGCAGCGCGACGCGGTACCGCTCGATCGCGCCGTTGAGGCGTCCGGCCTGCTGCAGCTCCTGCGCCTCGGTGGCGAGCTGCAGCGGGTCCGCCGCCGGGTCGGGCGGCGGGACGGTCTGGTCGGGGTCGACCTCGGTCGGCGGCGCGGCGGCCGCCGCCTCGGAGGCGGGCTGCGGCGTGGCCGCCGCGACGGGCGCGGGCGCGTCGATCGACACGTCCTCCCCGGCCTTGTCGCCCAGCGAGTCCTCCACAACCCACGCGGTCGCCAGCACGCCGGCCGCGAGGGCCAGCCCCGTCGCGAGCACGGCGCGGGCCGACGGGCGGGCGCGGTCCGGCCCGGGCGCCGGCGCGTCGGCCGCGGTGGGTCGCCACTTCGCGTGGTGCTGCGCCGCCCAGTTCGCGCGGACGGTGCCGCGGAGGATCCCCCGCATCGCGTGCCGGGTCGGCGGCCACACGAGGGCGAGCCAGAGGTGGCCGAGCAGCAGCGCGACGGCGAGGTACATGGCGGCGTCGTGCACGACGATCGTGCCCGGCAGGCGCAGGCCGTTGACTCGTTCCGAGGCCCACAGCAGCGTGCCGCTGCCGATGAACAGCACGGCGAAGCCGGCCTGCACGACGGTGTGGACCTTCTGCCCCGCGTTGAAGCGTCCCTGCGGCGCACCCTTGCCGCGCCGGCGCAGCCAGGTGCGGTCGTCCTGGTCGAAGTGGTCGATCTCGGCGACCGTCACGCGCAGGCGGTTGCGGTCGCCCAGGAGGACGATGGCGGCCATCGCGACCATCCACCCGATCGAGACGCCCAGGTGCGCGGCCTTCGCCGCGGGCCGTCCACCGAGGACCTCGCTGAGGCCCGGCAGGTACAGCAGCAGCCCGGTGCCGAGCATCGCCATGAAGCCGAGCGTGTGCGTCCAGTGCAGCAGCCGCTCGGTCGCGCTGAACCGCCGGACGTAGGGAACCGCGGCGGTGCTCACACCGCGTCGTCGCTGTTCAGCCACGGGTCGCGGTCGTACCCGCGCTGCTCCCAGAAGCCGGCCTCGACCTTTTCCACGAGCTCGATCCGTTCCACCCACTTCACGCCCTTGTAGCCGTACATCTTCGGCATGACCAGGCGGGCGGGGGCGCCGTGCGGCCGGGGCATCGGCTCGCCGTCCATGCCGTAGGCGAGCATCGCGTCGTCGACCATCGCCTGCTTCATCGTGAGCATGTCGACGTACGGCTTCTCGGCGGAGACGAACCGCAGCGCCTTGGCGGTCGGCAGCGGTCCCGCCTCCTTCAGGAGGTCCGCGAACCGCACACCGGTCCAGCGGACGCCCAGGACCGACCAGCCGGTCACGCAGTAGAAGTCGGAGGTCTGCTCCTTGCGCGGCAGGGCGAGGAGGTCGGCGTGCGTGAACGTGACGGGCTTCTCGACCAGGCCGTCGATCGTGAGCTTCCAGGTGGCGGGGTCGAACCGCGGCATCGGCGGGTTGACCGTGTAGATGCGCCAGCCACCCCCTGGGGCGGGCAGCGCGGCGCGCACGCCCTCCGGCAGGGCGTCGGTGACCGGCGAGGAGGCCTTGCCGACGATGCTCAGCGCGGCGTCGCCGACGACCAGGCCCGCAGCGCCGACCCCGAGCATGCCGAGGAAGAGGCGACGGCCGAAGCGGTCGCCGTCGGGCGACGTGGTCTCGCCGGGTGCGGGTTCTGGCTCATCCATCTGATCTGACGGTAGCCCGCAAATGTGAACGTCGGACGAACGACGTCACGGTGTTGGCGCAGGGGCGCTGTCGCGGAGGCGCTCGGTACATCGTCGGGGCTCTGGGCCAAGCGCGTCAGGCGTGGCTTCCGCGGAGGCCTCCCCGGCCGCGAACTGGGTGTCCGTGCACCCATACTCGGGCTTGAGAACACCCAGTTCAGCCCGCAAGCCGCCTCGCGCGGTTCAGCTGAACCGCCGGTGCCTCCGCGCGGGCCTTCGCGCGGACGGCGCGCCATCAAGGCGATTGCACGTTTGCACCCGCACGAGGGCGTCAACGTGCAACGCGACGCCCAACCTCAACGGCTCGTCCGCGCGACCAGCACGGGTGGGGTGACCACGCGAGGGCGCCCCATCTCGCGCTCAGGGCGAGCTGACGCGCCGGGACTCGCCACGCTTGCAACGTCGCCGGTGAGTTCACCGAGTTCGGGGCAGGGCGAGCAGCACCAGGCACGCGACCAGCAGCAGCGGCGCGACCGTCAGGCTGGGGACGACGTCGCCCTGAAGCACACCCGAGCTGACGATCGCGACGACCATCGTGATCGCCAGCAGCGCCGCGGCCGGGCGGACCGCACGATCGGCCAGCAGCAACGCCCCGCCGACCAGCTCGATCACGCCGGCGGCGATGACCCAGGCCTCGTCGGGGCCGGGCAGGCCGAAACGGCGGAACTGGTCCAGCTCCCAGCCGTAGGCGAGGAACTTCGGCAGCGACGCGATGACGAAGACGACGCCCAGCGCGATCGCGAGCGCCCGCGCGCGATCGCCCGTCACGCGCTACTCGCTCTGGCGGCCGAGGATCGCGACGAACCGCTCGATGCGGCGCCGCTCCTCGGCGGGCAGCGGACCGTCGATCTCGACCAGCAGCGTCATCGGTCCGCGCTTTCGCGCCCACTCGCGCGTGCCCTCGGTGAACGACGGGGCGCACCAGACGGTCGGCAGCCGCGTGGCGTACGCGATGACCGTGCGCTCCTGCGCCCCGGCGTCGGCCTCGGCCCGGACGACCTGCACGGTCACAAGGTCCAGCGCGTGGGCGACCGCATCGATCGCGGGCAGGCCGCCGCCGTCGACGAGCAGCGCGATCTCGCCGTCGCGCAGCATCTCGATCGCCCAGCCGGGCGTGATGCCCTCGAGGGCGATCGCGGGGCAGACGAAGCGGAAGTTCGGGGAGGCCACGGCGGGACCGTAGCGCCGAGCGGTCAGTCCTGCGTCGCCGCCTTCCTGGCGATCCGGTACAGCTGGTCGTTCAGCAGCCGCATCGCGAGCTCGTAGCCGATCGGGAAGACCCGCTGCGCGGCGTACCCCAGCCGGATGTCGAAGGAGGTGTGCACGAGGTAGCGGTCCTTCTCGATGCCCCGCAGGATGTTCTCCGCGACCTGCTCCGGGGTCTTCGCATGGCTGCGGAACCGCTTGATGAGCTTCTGCACCGTCTGGTTCTCACGGTCGATGCCGGCGATGTGGACCGTGCCGACCAGCGGCGTGTCGACCCCGCCCGGCACGACGAGGCTGACGCCGATCCGGTGCCGGCGCAGGTCGAAGCGCAGGACCTCGGAGATGCCACGCAGCCCGAACTTCGTCGCGCTGTACGCCGCGTGCCACGGCAGGCCGAGTAGGCCGGCCGCGGAGGAGACGTTCACGAGGTGCCCGCCGCGGCGCGCCTCGATCATCGGCGGGAGGAACGTCTCGATCACGTGGATCGGGCCCATCAGGTTGATGTCGACCTGCCGCTTCCAGTGCTCGTGCTCGAGCGCCTGCACGCTGCCCCAGATCGAGATCCCGGCGATGTTCATGACGACGTCCATGCTGCCGTGCCCGGCGTGGATCTCGTCCGCCATCGCGGCGACCGCGGCGTGGTCGGCGATGTCGACGGCCTTCACGTACGCGACGGCGCCTCCCGAGGCGCGGATCTCGGCGGCGACCGCGGCGAGCGCCTCGTCCTGGATGTCCGTCAGGAACAGGATCCCGCCCCGACGCGCCGTCGCGATCGCGGTGGCGCGGCCGATACCGCTCGCGGCGCCGGTGATGAAGCAGCGCTTGCCCTGCACGGTCTTCGTAGCCATCGCGAGAGCCTACGGCAACCGCGAACATCGGTGTTCGCCGATCGCATCGCCGACTCCATTCAGCCCGCCGCGAAGACCGGTGGCCGGCGCTCATGCCAGCGCTCGGCCTCCTGCAGCTGCGCGGCCAGCGAGAGGAGGAGCCCCTCGCTGTTCGCGGGCCCGAGCAGCGTCGCGCCGACGGGGAGCCCGTCCACGAGCCCGGCTGGCACGCTGACGCCCGGCCACCCCACGACGTTCCAGGGCCACGAGTAGGGACACGCGGCGATCATGCGCTTGTCGGTCTGCCAGTTGGTGAGGCCGTCGATCGCGCCGATGGCCGGCGGCGGCTGCGCGGTCGTCGGGGCGAGCACGACGTCGTTGCCGCGGAACACCGTGCCGAGCTGGAGCTGCAACGGCTTCTCGGCGAGGCGGGCGAGCGCGAGCAGCGGTCCGCCGAGGAGCGCTCCGGTCCGTGCGTTCTCGCGCGTGCGCGCGTCGAGCAGTGCGGCATCGGGCACGCGGCGCATCCAGGAGCGCACGCCGCCGGTCGACCGGGGTACGAAGCTCGCGCCGACCAGGCCGTAGCGCGGGTCGGCGCGCACGACCTCGTGCCCGAGCCCCTCGAGCACCCCGGCCAGCCGCTCCACCTGTGCGCGCACGCGGGGGTCCAGGCGCGCGGGGACACCGTTGAAGGGAACCCCGAGCGACAGCGCGATCCGCAGCCGCCCGGGCTCACGGGCCGCGGCCTGGGAGAAGGTCTCCGCGGGCGCGGGCGGCCGGTGGCGCTCCCGCGGGTCGTTGCCGGTCGCGGCATCGAGCAGCACCGCGGCGTCCTGCACGGTCCGGGCCAGCGGCCCGTTGCAGGTCAGGCCGTTGAACGACTCGGCGTCCGGCCAGGTGGAGATGCGACCGCGCTGGGGCTTCACACCGACGAGCCCGGTCCACGAGGCCGGGATGCGCACCGACCCCGCGCCGTCGGAGCCGATCGCACCGGCGACGAGGCCCGCCGCCACCGCCGCTGCCGAGCCGCCGCTCGAGCCGCCAGGGGTGTGGCCGGTGTCCCATGGGTTGCGGGTGACCCCGAAGGTGGGGCCCTCGGTGAACGGCCACTGCCCGAGCTCGGAAGTCGTGGTCTTGCCGACGATCACCGCGCCCGCGACCCGCAGCCGGCGGACCAGCTCCGCGTCCTCCTGCGCGACCGGGAAGTCGCCGGCACAGCCGAACGGCGTGGCCTCCCCCGCGATGTCGGTGTCGTCCTTTACCGCGATCGGGACGCCGAGCAGCGCCCCGCGCTCCCCCGCCGCCAGCGCAGCGTCGGCGGCGTCGGCCTCGGCCAGGGCGGCCTGCGCCCGGACGCACCGGAAGGCACCGAGCTCCGCACCGACGCCCTCGATGGCGGCGAGCGACGCCTCGACGAGCGCACGCGAGGTGACCTCGCCGGCCGCGAGCGCGCGGGCCTGCTCCACGACTCCGGTCGTCACCGGCTCACCCTCAGAACCTTGGACACATGTCCAGAATAGCCGTAGCTGACCGCCGACCCGGGCGACGGCAGACCGGACCTCGTTGCGGACGCTGCGCCGGTAGCCCGGCTCGTCCAGACGTCCCGGGGCGCCACCGCTCCGGCGGGACGGCCGTCAGCGATCCGAGAGTTCGGCGTCCTCGCGCAGCCACGCGGCACCCTCGGGCGTCAGCGCCCAGCGGCCGTCCGGCAGCAGGGTCGCGTGTCCCTGGTCGGCGAGCGACTGCAGGTTCAGCGGCGTGCGCATGTCTCCGCGCCCGCGGCCGATCGCTTCGTCGAGCTGCGCGACCGTCACCCCCGCCGCGACGTCGCCGGCGGTGAGCCGCGACAGCGCGGTCAGCAGATGCAGGAGGTCGCGGCGGCTCATGCCTCGATCCTCGCAGGCCGCGCGACCAGGATCGCCACGGGGACATAGAACGCGGCCGCCACCACGAACAGCGTCGCGTCGTCGGAGAACGCCGACCCCGCGCCGTAGCCGAGGAAGACGGACAGGACGACGACCTCGGTCGCCAGTCCGGCGATCGACGTGACGGTCGAGCGCGACGGCCCCTCGATCGCGTCCTGGAGACGGGCTTCGACCGCGACGGTGACCGCCTGGAAGAGCGCGAACGCCGCGGCGACGAGGACGAACCCCTCCGGCACCCGCAGGAGCGCCCCGGCCGCCAGCGCAGCGGCGGCGAGGAGCAGCACAGCCGCCAGACCGGGGCCGGCGAGCCGGCCGGCCCGGTCCGCGAACGCGCCACCGGCGACCATCCCGGCGTAGACGAGCAGGAACAGCACCGGGACGGTCCCATCGGCGACCCCCGTCTCGGTCGCGAGCAACGGCAGGTATTCGTCCAGCGAGGTCCAGACCGCCACGACCGCCGGCACGGCGAGCAGCGCCCGCCGGACCGTCGGCGACGCGCGGACCTCGCCGACCCCGTCCCGCAGGGCCGCCGCATAGGCGGTCCAGCCGGCCTCCGGATCGCGGTCGACCGTCCGGGAGCGGTGCTCGGGGAGCGTCGACCCGACGACCGCCGCAAGGAGGCAGGCGACGACGCTCCCGGCCCCGACCAGCGCGAATCCGCCGAGCGCGAACGCCGGGGCCGCGAGTCCGATGGCGATCGCGCTGGCGACCGTCCCGAGGGCGGTCGCCCGGCCGATGAGCTCGGCGTAGCGGTCGGCCCGGCCCTCGCGGTCGAGCTCCTCGTACACCAGCGCCTCGAGCGCGCCGGACTGCAGCGCGCCCTGGGCACCCCACAGCACGAACCCCAGCGCGAACACCGGGTAGGACGGGGCGAGGACCCAGAGGCCGAATCCGGCGCCGCCCAGCAGCGGGGCGAGCGTCAGCAGCCGTCGCCGCGAGACGACGTCGGCCCAGACCCCGGACGGGATCTCCAGCACGAATCCCGTGACGGACCAGACGACGAAGAGCGACGAGATCTCCGCGGTCGACAGCCCATGGTCCTCGAAGAGGAGGGCATACAGCGGGTAGAGCAGGACGAAGTCGCCCAGGAACGCGTAGGCGTAGAGACGGCGGGCCAGCGGCGAGGCGCCGCGGTCAGGTCAACGCTTGCGGTGACGCAGGTGATCTCGCATGGGCCATAGGTTCCCCGCTCCGTGCGGGGATCGCAACCTCGCGGCGCCGCCGGGTCTGCTTCCATCCACGACCTCATGGGACAGGTAGACCAGCTCCAGGAAGCCGAGCAGGACGTCGCGCAGCTGCAGGAGGAGAAGGACCGGGCCGAGCGCGAGACGCGCACCGCCGACCTCCGCCGGACGCCGCTGACCGACCTCGCCGACCGGCCGCACAGCCTCGTGACCGCCCCGCTGCGCCAGGTCCGCACGATGGTGAACATGCGCGTCGGGACGCTGCCCGACATCCACGACCTCGCGGTCTCCATCAAGGAGAGCGGGCTGCTCCACCCCCCGCTGGTGCGAGCGACCGACGACGAGGAGCGCCCGTTCGAGCTGCTCGCCGGCCGCCGCCGATTCGCGGCCATGCAGCTGCTCGACCAGGCCGAAAGTGCGCGCGAGGACTGGCGCTTCACGGTCGTGCAGGACGTCTCGCGCCGCGAGGCCCTGACGATGCAGTTCGCCGAGAACTTCCACCAGCGCAAGCCCGAGCCGGTGCAGTTCGCGCGCGCCGCGCGGGCGATCATGGCCGAGGACGAGTCGCTCACCGCCGCGGACGTCTCCCGCCTGGTCGGCGCACCGCCCGCCTGGACCCGCCAGGCGCTGCGGCTGCTGGACCTGCCCGAGGCGATCGTCCAACGCGTCGAGCAGGGGGACCTCTCCTTCACCGCGGCCGAGATCGTGCGCCGCGGGATCGCTCGTGGCGACGTGACCGCCGAGACCGCCGAGGAGCTCGTCGAGCAGCACGCCGAGGGGCAGATCACCGGCGGGTCGCTGAAGCTCGGCGTCGGTCACGTGCCGCCGAAGCCGAAGAACTACGAGGAGCAGTCCCGGGCGCTCGACGAGGCCCGCTGGGCGGCCAAGCGCGAACGGGACGACGCGGAGGACCAGCGCGACTGGGACGCGGCCTCACCCGACCGGGCCGCGCGCGGCGACGGGTTTGCAGGGACCCCCGGGCGGTTGGCCGCAGCCCGCGCCGGCGCCCGCGCCGACGCACGGCCCAAGGTCCGCGAGCCGGAGCCCGAGGACCTCGACGGCTACCTCCTCGGGCTGCTCCTGGACGAGCTGGCCACGCCGGAGCGCCTTGCGTCCCTCGGCATCAAGGGACCCGGCGACGCCCACGAGTACGCGTTCGCCCAGCAGCCCCACCAGCGCATCCGGATCCTGCGCATGCTCGCCTCCGAGCTGCTGGCGGACGACCCCGAGCCTCCGAAGGCGCTGCGCGCCTGAGCGGACGGCCGCGGGTCGGCGCGTCGTTCAGCGGACGACCCGCTCGCAGTCGCCGCGGACCTCGTCGACCGCGTCGGCGAAGACGATGTCGGTGCCGCTGCCGCAGCGCACGGTGTCCCGGGCGGTGTCGAAGACGTTGATGCGATCGTTGCCCGGTCCGCCGACCACGCGGTCGAACCCGTAGCCGCCCCAGATGTGGTCGTTGCCGGGCCCGCCGCGCAGGATGTCGTTCCCGCGGTCGCCCGTGAGGCGGTCGCCGCCCGACCCGCCGCGCAGGACGTCGTCGCCCATGCGGCCGGCGAGCCGGTCACGGCCGGGGCCACCGCTCATCCGGTCGTTGCCGGGCTGGCCCTCGAGGACGTCGTCCCCGGCCTCGCCGAACAGCCGGTCGTTGCCGTTGCCGCCCAGGACCTTGTCGTCGCCGCCGCCGCCGTGGACCCAGTCATGGCCCGCGAGGCCCATGAGCTTCTCGCGCCGCCCCGTCCCCTTCAGCACGTTCGCGAGCTTCGTCCCGGTCAGCAGCGCCATGCCGTCGAAACCGGGGTCCGCGCGGCGGGTCGCCGTCACCAGCACCGACTCGCAGCCGACGATCCGCGTCCCCTCGCGGTCGGCCGCGTCGACGTGCGCGACGTCGATGCCCGGGCCGCAGTCGATGAGCCGGTCGGCGGGCTCGCCGGCGGCCTCCGCGCTGTCGATCTGGTCGTCGCCGGTACCGCCCCGGAGCTCGTCGATCCCCGCGCCGCCCTGGACGTAGTCGCGCCCGGCGCCGCCCCGAAGGGCGTCCTCCCCCCGGCCGCCGAAGAGCCGGTCGTCACCCGTGTCGCCACGCAGCGAGTCGCTGCCGCTCGCACCGACGAGGCGATCGTCGCCCCGGCCACCGCGGACGCTGTCGGAGCCGCTTCCGGCCTGCAGGTCGTCGTTCCCGTCGTCCCCGCGGATACGGTCGGTCGCCTCGCCCCCAACGATCAGGTCGTCTCCGGACCCGCCGCGGGCCCGGTCGTGCCCGAAGCCCAGGCGCAGCGTGTCGTCACCCGCGCCGCCCCGGACCCGGTCGTTCCCGGCGCCACCCTCGAGCAGGTCGCGGCCGGAGCGGCCGAACAGCCAGTCGTTCCCGTTGCCACCGGAGAGGCGATCATCGCCCGAGCCGCCGTCGAGACGGTCGTTGGCGGACTGGCCGGTCAGATGATCGGAGCCGGGACCGCCGAAGAGCCGGTCCTCGGCCGGTCCGCCGCTGAGGCGGTCGCGGCCGGCGTTGCCCACGAGCCGGTCGTGCCCGCGGCCCCCGCGCAGGACGTCGGCCCCGCGGCCGCCACGGAGCACGTCGGCGCCGTCCGAGCCCGACAGGCGCCTGGCCTCCGCGCTCGGAGCGATGCCCGCCGCGAGGATGAGCAGCAGGACGGGCGGTACGAGTCGCACCTCCGCGTCATCGGCAGCCGGGGGACGCGGCTGAAGGGTCGTTCGCCGCCGCCGCCCTCCACCATCCGCCTCACCCTTGGGGCCGGTCCAGCACCCCGCACACGAGGCGGTGCGCCGCCTCGGGGTCCTGCGGATCGCTCAGCGCCGCACGACGGTGAACGCGACCCGCCGCTCGGTAGACCGGTTCTTCGCCGCGTCGGTCGCGACGAGCCGAGCCCGGTAGATCCCGAGCGGGATGGCCCTGCGCCCGACCCGGCCACTGAACGCGATCCGCTTCGTGCCCGCCGTCAGCTTGCGCGTCAGCGTGCCCTTCGCCACGTAGCGGGTGCAGGCCTTGCGCCGGCGCAGCGCCCGGGTCGCCTTGCGGCAGCTCTTGCCGACCCGGCGGCCGGTCTCCTTGCGTTCGAGCACGATCCTCAGCGTCGCGGCCTCGGACAGCCGCAGGCGGAAGGTCGTGCCCTGCTTGGCCGCCGCGCGCCGCCGCTGCGCACTCACCGCCGTCGCCTTCGACGACCGGCGGAACCGCTTGTTCGTCACGCTCACCGCCGAGACCACCGGCTTCGTCCTATCCACCACGGGCGTGGGCGAGGGCGTCGGAGTCACGGACGGCGTCGGGGCGGGCGCCACAGCCACCACCGGACACGCACCCGTCGCAGCCTTCACCAGGACGTTCGAGAAGTCGAACACCCCGGGGGCGTCGGCGAAGACGTTGCGGGACGAGGACGGGAACGCCACACAGCGTCCCCCCGCCGACACGTCCCCCGACTGGCCGCCGACGCCGATGAGGGCCCCGTCTGCGCGACGGCTCGCCAGCGTGAGGGTGCCCGTCTGCAGGTCCGCGAGGTACACGCCGGAACGCCCGGGCCCGGCGACGACGTCCGCCGCGATGTCGGGGGCACCGGAGATGAAGGTCACGAACCGGCCGTCGGGCGACAGCGAGGAGAACAGCGACAGGGACGAGGGCTCGCCACCGTCGGGCCTCCGGGAGACGCGGGTGGTCGTGGCGGCGGCGAGGTCGCGCACGGCGACGTCCGTCCCCAGGGCGTCCTGCGGATCGAGCTTGTCCCCGCTGTTGAACGCCACGCGCGTCCCGGCATCGTCCAGCGTCGGCTCGGAGCCTCCGCCTGGGAGCTTGACTCCGGCCGCGTCGAGGCTCGCCACCCGGATGGAGTTGTCGACGAGGTCCTTGACGATGACGGTCTGATTGTCGACGTCTGGGTTGCCGTCGAGGTTGTCCGAAGAGGTGCTGAAGGCGACCCTTGAGCCGTCGGCGTCGAGCGAGGGCAGGTCGGAGGAGCCGTCTCCCTGGATGCCGGAGATCGAGCTGGCCAGGATCTGCGTGCCGGAGCGCAGGTCGCGGACGATGACCTGCGCGTTGGCGATGGGACCGAATCCGAGGTTGTCGGAGCTGCTCGTGTACGCCGCCACCTGGCCATCGCTGCTCAGGAACGGTCGGCCCCCGCCGTTGCTGTCGGCGGGCACGCCGCCCGGACCGGCGCTCACGAGCGTGGTCGTTGCCGCGTCGAGGTCCCGCAGGACGATCTGCTGCCCGGTGAGGGCCTCGACGAGGTTCGTCGCCCTCGTCTGGAAGAGGACCCGCCGACCGTCCGCGCTGATCTGCGGGCTCTCCGAGTCGTCGTTGCCGGGCGCGCCTGCGGCACCCGTACGGCTCACCAGGGTGACCTCCCCGGTCAGCAGATCACGGACGAAGATCTGTTGAGCGTCGGAGCGGACCTCTCCGGGCAGCAGGGCGTCCGCCTCCGAGGTGAACGCGACGTACCGGCCGGATGCACTCAGCTGCCGGCCGAACGAGAGGGCGGAGCGACCCGGGCCACGGGGGAGTGCCTGCGCCCCCGTGGCGCGGGAGATGAGCCGGACCCCGGAGGCAAGCGTGGAGCGGGAGAAGACGTTGTCGAAGTCGTCGTCGTCGTCAGGTGAGAGGTCGGGATCGTTCGTGGCCGCGACGGTCGTCTGAGCGTCGGGCGCGAGCCCGGCGAGCGCGGCAGGCCCGGTGCCGTACAGCGGCCCCGTAAGCGTCGCGTCGGTGACGTTGCGCACGCGGATCCCGGTCGGGTGCGAGAACGCCACGAGCACCTTGTCCGCGACCGTCTGCACGAACACGGAGCCTGCGTCCCCGTTGAGCTGCGTCGCCGCACCGGAGAGCGTCGCCCGGTCGGTCTGCTTGGTGGTCAAGTTGCGGACGAAGGCGTCGCGGTCGAGGTCGCCGCCGGGCTCCGCTGCGCCATCGAGGTCGCCGGCCGGGGAGACGAACGCGACCTGGTCGCCCTCGGCGGAGATGCGCGCGAAGAGCGCTCCCGTGGAGGCCTTGGTACCGGCCACACCGTCGGCGCGGCTGACGAGCTCGGTGGTCCCGAGGACGACGTTGCGGACGTAGATGTCGGCGCTGGCGTCGTTGTCCGGGCCGCCCCCGTCGACGCCGTCGGCGTCCGCGTGGTTCGTCTCGAAGCTGACGAGCGACCCGGTCGAGGAGATCGACGGTCGGGTCACGAACGACCCCGCGTCCAGCTGTGCGTCCGTCGCGCTCAGTGAGACGCGGACGGTGGTGCCCGCGCACGGGCCGTCGAGGCAGGTGCGGAAAGCGTCGGTGCTGCCGTTGGTGTCTCCCGCGACGAGATCCGCCGCTGGGGACGCGAAGACGACGAACTGGCCGCTGCCGGAGATCGAAGGGTCGGTGAGCTGGCCGGTGCCGGTCGCGCCGCCGCCGTTGACGAAGCTCGCGAGCACGGTGGTGCCGTCGGAGATGTCGCGCACGTACACGTCGAGCTCGGAGTTGCCGTCGGCCGGGACGAGCGCGGCACGCGTGGCGAACGCGACCCGGTCGCCGTCGGCGCTGATGCTCGCGCTCTGGACTCCCCCTTCTGAAACGGGGGCGCCGTCCGGCCCGAGCGAGACCAGCTCGGTGACGTTGTTGATGGTGTCGCGCCGGAAGACGCCCTGGGAGACCGAGGCCGCCTGCCCGGGGTCCAGCAACGCGTCGGAATCCGAGAGGAACACGATGTAGCGCCCGTCAGCACTGACCGCGTTCCCCTGTCCGCCCGCGAAGGACCCGTTGGCGGTCGACGGGATGAACTGCCCGAGCCCGGGCAGGCCCAGCGGTCCCGAGGCGTTGACCAGGGAACCCTGGTCGAACGCGTGGGCCGGTGCCGCCGCGAGCAGCACGGCGACGGTGAGGACTGGACCGATGAACCTCCGCATGTACGCCAGCAGAGCAGAAAGCGACAGTCGTCGCCAGTCCTGATCCGGTCTCAGGCCTCGGCCGGCGCCCCCGCCCCGGTGAGGTGATCGAGCACGTGCTGGAACTCGTGCGTCGGCGAGAAGTCGACGTATTCGCTGTCCTCGAGTGCCTCGGGCGCGTGGCCGGGGCCCCAGTAGAACGCCTCCCCGGCGACGAAGTCCTGGTGGCCGTCGGTCGTGTGCATCCGGACCCGGCCCTTGAGCATGTAGCCCCAGTGCGGGCACGGGCACAGGTCGTCCGGCAGGCCCTTGGTGGCGGGACGCAGGTCGGCGCCCCCGGGCAGTCGGACGAAGCCGACCATCATGCCCTCCTGGTCCAGCACACGGACCTCGAGCTCGCCGTCGGCGATGGCGACGGGAACGTCCTGACGGGTGAACGAACGCATTGGTGACCTCCTGGGTCGTCGTGGTGTCCGCCCACTCTCGACCCCGGGCGTTCCCGGGACGTTCCCTGTGCTCAACCGGCGGCGAGCTGCGCGCAGCGGTCCCCGTCCAGGGGCTGATCCCAGGTGTGGAATCCCTCGGCGGCCTGCTCGAAATGGCCGCGCGCATCGCCATCCTGCCCCTCCGCGCGCGCGACCCACCCGCGCGCCTCGGCGACCGCCGCGTGCCAGGCGGGCGGCAGCGCCACGATCTCCAGCGCGGTCTCGCACGCCGCCGCGTAGTGGTGGGCACGGTCCATGTCCCCGGCCCGCGCGGCGGCGATCGTCGCGGGGACGATGAACGCGATGCGGCAGGTCGGACAGGTCTCGGCCGGTCCCTGGATCGCCGTCTCGGCGTCGGCGATCCGCTGCACCCCGGTCGCCGGGTCAGGCGCCGCCTCGACCATCGCGCCGTAGATGCGATCGAGCGTGTGGTGGCCGACCTCGGACTCGCGGGCCATCCGCAGCGCGTCGGCGAGGTACGGACGGGCGTGCTCGGGGTGGCCCCGCTGGATCGCGACCTGCGCCTGCCCGAGCAGGGACAGCGCCTCGCCGGCGACGGCGCCGATGCGCCCGTGCAGCCGCGCGCCCTCGGAGAAGTCGTGCTCGGCCTCGTCCAGGCGGCCGGCGAGGATGCCGGCCTCCCCGCGCAGGGTCAATGCGAAGGCGTGGCCGCGCGCGGCGCCGATGCGGCTGGCCTCGGTGGCGAGCTCGTCGGCGAACGCGATGATCTCGGCATTCGGCAGTCCGCCGTAGAGCATCCGCTCGGTGACGCAGAGCTGGCCGTCGAAGACGCGCGTGGCGAGCTCCGGCAGGTCCTGCGTCGCGCGCAGGTACTCGCGTAGGCGCGAGGGGAGCTCCCCTTTGGCGTGCGCGGCGAGCGCGTGCGCCCAGGTGGCGTCGAGGATGAACCCCGGGTCCCCGAGTTCCATCGCGAGCTTGTGCGCGACGTCGGCCTTGGCGGCGGCGGTGTCCGCGTCCGCGTAGCGGCCGATCGCGGCGGCGGCGCTCAGCGTGAGCGCCTCGGCGAGCTTGCCGATGGTGGTGACGGGCCGGACGCCCTCGAGCGTCTTCAGCGCGCTGTCGGGGTTGCTGGCCTTCAGCTGGGCGAGGGCCTGCCGGGCGCGCAGCTCGTGCGACTCCGGCTCACCGACGGCCTCGGCGGCCGCCGCATAGGCGGCCGGCGCCCGCCCGTCCCCGAGGGCGTCGAGGATCTCTGCCCGCAGGCACAGACCGTCGTGGTGATCGGGTTCGTGGGTGACGAGCCGGTCGACCTGGGCCAGCGCGTCGACGAACGCACCGACCGCGACCGCGCGACGGGCGGCCTCCAGCAGCCACGGCACCGCCTGGTGCGGCCGCTCGCCCTTGAGCCAGTGCGCGGCGATGAGCTCCGGGGCCCCGGAGGTTTGCGTGAGCCGCTCGGCGGCGCCGCGGTGCAGCAGGACGCGGTGGTGCGGCGCGAGGTCGTCGATGAGCGCGCGTCGTACCAACTCATGACGGAACCGGTAGTGCGTGCCCGACACGACGAGCACGCCGAAGTGCAGTGCGGCGTCGAGCGCGGCGAAGGCCGCGTCCTCCGGCAGCCCGGTCAGCGCGAGGATGCTGTCCAGCGCGAGCTCGTCCTCGGTGACCGCCAGCGAGGTCAGGACGTCGAGGGTCGACGCGTCGAGGCCGGCGAGCCGCAGCCCGATCGCCTGGCGGACCGTCGCGGGCAGCGCGTCCGTCGCGTCCGCGCTCACCGCCCGGGCCAGCTCGAGCGCGAAGAGCGGACTGCCCTCCGCGACGGCGACGACCCGGCCGACGACCTCCGGTGCGGGCTGCACCGGCGCGGTGGTCGCCACGAGCTCGGCGACGTGCGCGTCGTCCAGCGGACCGAGCGCGAGCGTCCGGGTCCGGGGGCCTGCCGCGAGCTCCGTGAGTCCTTCGGGGAGGCTGGTGCGCAGCCACTCCGAGCGGCAGGCGAGGACGACGAGCAGCGGGTCCTCCGCGCCGCCGGCCACCAACTGGTGCAGGGCGCCCGCGGTCGCCTCGTCGAGCAGGTGCGCGTCCTCGACGACGAGCACGGTCGGGGGGAAGTCGCCTCCGAGCGTCAGCGCGCGACGGAAGGCGGCGACCACCTGGTGCCGGGTCATGGCGCCCTGCAGCGGGTCTGCCGGAGCCGCCGCCGGGGACAGTGCCGCGAGGATCGAGCGGGTGCGCGCGGGCAGGGCCTCCAGCGCCTCCCGCCCGTCGACCAGCAGCTGCTCGAGCGCTTGGGCGATCGGGCCGTAGGGGGTTCCGGATCCGGTGTCCGTGACGGAGATCGTGCGCCAGCCGTCGGTCCGTGCCGCCGCGACGATGCGCCGGCACAACGCGGACTTCCCGATGCCCGAGGTCCCGGTCACCAGCAGCGCCGCTGTCCCGCCGGTCGCGACCCCGGCGCGGACGCCCGCGGCCTCCTCGAGGTCTGCCGCGCGTCCGACGAACGACGGCTCCCCCAGGCGCACGCCGGCGGTGCAGCGCTCGTAGAGCGCCCGGGTCTCGTCGCCGGGCTGGACGCCGAGCTCGCGGACCAGCGCGATGCGCAGTCGTTCGTACCAGCGGATCGCGACGTGCCGGCGCCCGTCGTCGAGCGCTTCCTGCATGAGCTCGCGGCAGGCGCCCTCGTCCGTGGGCTCGATCTCCAGCAGGCGCTCCCAGTCGCCGGCGCGACCCAGCAGTGCAGTCAGACGGGCGTGCACCTGGCGGCGGGCGTCCTGCGCCCAGATCTCGTACGGCGAGTCCGGCAGGACCTGGCCCACGCACGTGGCCGCGACGGCGGCGCACGCCTGGGCGTCGGCGGTCGCGAGCGCCCGATCGGCCTCCCGGAGGAAGAGCGGGGCGTCGACCTCGACGTCGTGGTCCGGCAGCAGGTGGACGCTACCACCCCGCAGTACGACCGCCTCGGGCGAGTCGAGCACCCGGCGGGCGTGGTGGGCCGCCTTGCGGAGGTTGGCCGCGCCGGCGTCGGCGGTTAGGTGCGGCCACAGCTGCTCGATCACGTGGTCCCGCGGCAGGCGTCGGCCCTCCGCGAGCGCGAGGAGGGCGACGAGCTCCTGCGCGCGTCGGGTGGGCCAGGCGTCGGCCTCCACCGCCCGGTCGGGCAGCACGGTCCGGAACCCGCCGAGCACCTCGATGCGCACGTTCCCCTTCATCGCCCGCCCATCATCCGCATCCCGGGTCCCTGACGCAACGGATTCGGCACTACCGCTCCCGGTTGCACCGGGATACGGTCGGCCGATGGGACTCATGCGCAGGGTCGGTAGGGCGATCCAGGGGGAGGATCCGCTCGAGCTCTTCGAGCGGCGCGAGGACCCGGGAGACCGCACTCGGTCCTGGTCCTCCGACGCTCCCCCTGACCCCGGCGATCTGCAGCGCTACGCCGAGCAGCGCGGCCTGAGCTGGAACCGTGACGCGAGGCTCACGACGTTCGGCTGCCTTCATGCGTGGGGGGAGGGCCTGAACCTCAACACCACCCGCGGGATCCTGCCGGGAGGGACCTACGGCCTGCTCGGGCACCAGAAGCGGGAGCACGTCGTGCAGGGAACGTTCGACGACGGCCACGGCGCCTCGTCGGGTGGGGTGGTCGCTCGGATCGGTGAGGGCCACACCTACGTCGCGACGCTTGTCCCCGAGTCGAGGCGGACGCTCGTGGCGGCGAGCGCCTACGCCGCTCAGCTCGGATGCGACGCCTACGGCGTGACACTCGAACCGCTCGAATCGGATCGCGGATGGCGCCGGGAGCTGCACCCTCTCGGCGATCGCGCGAGGTTCGACGCGGTCTGGGCAGGCCCCGCGGCAGAACGACTGCGCGCGGCGTACCCCTGGGGCGACTCCGGCCGTCGCGGGAGAACAGCACCGGGCGGCAAGCTCGACGTACGGGCCGGGATCGCGTCGGTGTGGGCTCCTGGTTACCTCGAGGACCCCACGGCACTCGACGGTCTCGTCGAGCTCGCCCTCGCGTTCGCAGCCGAGGTCCGCTTTGTCTGCGGCCGCCACGCGTCGACCGCGACCTTCGACGAGCCCCTCCCGCCGTCGCCGGGCTGGACCACGGCGGGCAAGGCCCACGACACGCTCGCGAGGTCCCTGGAGAAGGCGAAGACGAAGCGGGTACGGCGGGGCCTTGCGCCCCGCGACGACCTCGTCGAACCCGGCCTCCGCGAAGACGAGCGGTGGGCCGGGTTGCGCGACTTCGCGGCCGGCTACGCGCGCAAGCGAGACGCCGCGCTCGAGGACGGCGACGCCTTCGGGCGCGCCTTCCCGGCGCTGCCCTACACGGGCTGGGCGCAGTTCGCAGTGCGTGGGACGTTGACGGGCGGGACGCCGTACCGCGTCGCCCTGACCGCGCAGCGGCCCTTTCTCTGGCAGCCGGCCTTCGCGACGGGCGGCGCCCTGGCGGTCGCCCCGGTGCCGTCCGGGGTCACGGATGAACCCCTTCGGGCGGATCCCGCCACGGGATGCTTCCACGCCGTCACCGGGGGGCTGCGGACCGTCACGACCTACGACGACATCGGGGCGCTCGGCCACCGTCATCTCGACCTCGTCACGGCCGAGCTGCAGCGCGCTCTCGGGTGAACGAGCGTCTACTGGCGAACCCCGGCCGCACGCGCGAGCGGTCCGCGACCTGCGGACCGCAAGCGCGCACGTTCCCTACCGCCTGGTGCCCACCGCGACCAGATACTCCTGCTCGAACCGCGCCGCGCCGGGGGTGCCCCGGTCCCACTCGTCGCAGAACGCGTCGACCGCGGCGTCGAACTCCTCTTCGCGGCTCTCCTTCACGGCGTTGTTGCGCGCGGCGATCGTCGGTCCGTAGTACGCCTTGAAATGCGCGCCGTAGTCGCGGGCGACCGGGAACGCCGTGATCTCCAGGTTCTCGCGGACCAAGGTGTCGAACGCGACGCGACCGCCCATCAGGCCCTGCAGGTGCTCTTCGCTGCCCCACAGCGGCGGCGGCTGCGCGCCCGCGGGCGGCGGGGGCATGAAGGGCTTCATGGTGGCGAACAGCTTGCCGAGCATCCCGTCGGGGGTCCAGCTGAGCAGGCCGATCTTCCCACCGGGCCGGCAGACACGCACGAGTTCGTCGGCCGCCTCCTGGTGGTGCGGCGCGAACATGACGCCGATCGCCGACATCACGACGTCGAACGAGGCGTCCTCGAACGGCAGGTGCTCCGCGTCCGCCTTGACCCAGTCGATCGCCAGGCCCTCCACGTCGGGTCGCCGGCTGCCGAACTCCAGGAGGTCGGCGGTCAGGTCGCTGGCGGTCACGACGGCGCCCCGCTTCGCGGCGTGGACCGACGCGTTGCCCGTCCCGGCCGCGACGTCGAGGACCCGCTGGCCGGCCTCGATCCCGATCGCCTCGGCCAGCCGCGGCCCGAACGGCAGGAGGAACGTGTCCACCATCCGGGGATAGTCGCCCGAGGCCCACATCGCCTCGTGTCGCGCCTTGAGCTCTGCGTCTGCGGTCTGCACGGTCATGGTGGTCTCCCTCGACTGGTGGAACGAGGACCGAGCATCGCGCCTCGCTCGACGCGGTACATCGGGAGGACTCCCTATCTGCTCCCCGTCCGCGTCTCCGTGCGGCGGGCGGCCGCGTGGGTCGCCGCCTGGGTGCGGTTGCGCACCCCGAGCTTGGCCAGGATGTGACTGACGTGGTGGCCCGCGGTCTTCTCGCTGATCACCAGCGAGCTGGCGATGCCCGCGTTGGACAGGCCGAGCGCCAGCAGCTCGAGCACCTCCTCCTCGCGCGCCGTCAGCTCGCCGCCGGTACGTGCGCGCGCCGGCGTCGCGGTGCCGAGCTCCCGCAGCAGCCCGGCGGCGGCGTCCACAGCGCGCAGCGCACCGAGCTCGCGGAACGCCGTGAGTGCCGTCCGTGCCTCGTCGGCCGCCAGCGCGGGCTCGCCGTGCGCCGCAGCGCGGGCGAGCTCCAACCGCGCCTCGCCGGCGTCCAGCGGCATCGCCAGCGAGGAAAAGTCCGCGAGCGCGCGGCCGGCCGACGCGACGGCGTCCTCGGTCTGCCCCCGCGCGTAGGCGACCCGGGCGAGCGCCAGCTCCGCCCGCGCGCGGATGAGCCGCATGCCCGACTCCCGCGCCAGGGCGACAAGCTCCTGCGCACAGGCGTCGGCCCCGTCGACGTTGTTGCAGGCCAGCTGCGCGTCGACCAGCGGAGCGAGCAGCTGCGTCGCGCGCATCGCGTTCCCGTGGACGCCGCGGAGCCCGCGCTCCAGCAGGGCGCGCGCGACACCCGGCTCGTTCTCGGCGATCCGCAGCAGCGCCAGGGCACGCAGCGACGTCGGGTGCTCCTCGCGTCCGGCCAGCAGCTGCTCCGCGTCGGCGAGCCGGCCCTGCCGCACGCGGAGCTCGGCGAGCGAGGCGACGGTCGGCGCGCCCATCTCGGGGACGAAGCGCTCATGGGTCGCGAGGGCTGTCTGGAGCGCGCGTTCGGCCTCGGGCCACCGGCCGGTCGCCACGAGGACGTCGGCGTGGGCCGTGCGGCACGCCCCGAAGAGCGGCGCGGTGTCGTGGACGCGGGCGAACTCGTCGACGACCGCGCACCACTCGGCAGCGAGCTCCCACTCCCCGGCGCTGGTGGTGGCGACGATGAGGTTGCAGTACGCCTCGGCGAGCGTGTGGACGTTGCGGACACGGCCGGCGCCGGCGGCGGCCATCGCCTCCTCCAGCAGCTCGATCCCCCGCTCGAGCCGTCCGGCGCTGACCTCGGCCCGGCCGAGGACGCTGAGCGCGAACACCTCGAGGTCGGGCTCCCCGGTCTCCCGGGCGATGCGCATCGCGCGCGTCGCGTGCTCGATCTGGTCCTCGACGCGCTCGGCGTGTCGCGCGCGCTCGACCGCGACCCAGCCGTGCCCGGCGCACACGTCTACCCCCTCGAGCGCCCGCTCGGCCCGGTGCAGCCAGCCGCGGGCGGCGGACGCGCGGCCGCCGACGACGTGCTGGTGGGAGATCCAGACGGCCATGTGCGCGGCCCGGTCGCAGCGCCCGTCGCGGACGAACGCGTCGAAGGCGCGCTCGCGCGCGGCGAGGGCCTGCGGGATCTCCCCGAGGAACCAGAGCGCGAGCCCCAGACCCTCCAGGGCGTCGGCGGACTCGCCGACCTGCAGCACCGCCTCGAAGCCGTCGCGCGCGGCCACCCACTGCGCGCTATCGAGCGCCCGGACGGCTTGCGCGAGCGTGAGGCTCGTGGCTGGCCCCTCCATGGCGCGAGTATGGCACCGCCCCGGACGCACGACGGACCGGCGCGAGGTGCGCCGGTCCGTGAGGCGGGGGGAGCGGGGACGCGACAGCCGGTCACGCGGCGCGACCCAGCAACTCGAGGGCCGTGTCGGCGACGAGCCCGATAAGCACCGCGAACGCGGGCTCGAGGCCCATGAGGGTGCCGAACGCCGCCGCGGTCAGCCGCTGCAGCGACAGGCGGACCTGCACCCGGACGCCGAGCCGGCGGGCACGGTTCGCGTGGCGGGCTTCGCGTCGGCGATCCGGCGCTTGCTCGTCCCGGTCGCCACCGGCCTGCACCGGGAGCACCCCGCGGTGGTGCTCCGCGTCCACGAGCACGAGCCCGACGAGGCGCTCGCCGCGCTGGCCGACGACGAGGTCGACCTCGCGCTGGTCTACGACTACGACCTCGCGCCCGTGCGGTTCGACACCGCCCTCCACGTGACCCCGCTGTGGACGTCCGCGTGGGCCCTGGGGTCCCGGCGACCGGCCGGCCCGGCGCCCGGACCGCCGACGCGCCTGCCGTGTTCGGACGCTTCGCGCAGACCGACTGGATCGTCAACTCGCGCAACACCGCCGACGAGGACGTCGTGCGGACGATCGGCTCCCTCTCCGGCTTCCAGCCACGCGTCGCCCACCGCGTCGAAAGCCTCGGGCTCGTGCAGGAGCTGATCGTCGCCGGGCTCGGCGTGGGCCTGCTGCCGGCGGACCAGCCGGCCCTCCTGGGCGTGCGGCTCCTGCCACTGCGGGCTCCCGCGGTGACCCTCCGCGCGTTCCTGCTGGTCCGCCGGGGCCGCGAGCGTTGGCCACCGCTCGCCGCGGTGACCGGACTGCTCACGGGCGACCGGCGTCGCCCGGCATCAGGGTGACGGTACGAGCGCGCGGCGGACGCAGTCGGCCAGCGCAGCCCGCCGACGCCCGGAGCACCTCACCGTCACGTTCCGGTCCCCGCTGACCGTCGGGGAGCCGACGTCGCCGGTCCGGACGCTCGCGCGCTTCCGCGTGCAGCGCGGCTCGACGACGGTCGAGCGCCTGGCCTGAACGCCGGCGACTCAGTCCGGGCGGGCGGCGAGCTGCCGGCTGTGCGCGCGCAGCTCGGCGAGCAGCTGCCCGTCCTCGTCGCGGGTGACGGCGACGTCGTAGATCCCGCTGCGGCCGACGGCGGACCGCTCGACCGCCGTGGCGGTGATCGCCTGCCCGGGGAACGCAGGTGCCAGGTACTCGATGTGGCAGGAGCGGCCGATCGCGTCGTGCGCGTGCGAGTTGCACGCCATCGCGAACGCGACGTCGGCCAGCGCGAACAGGTCGGCGCCGTGCGCGCTGCCGTGGCCGTTGAGCGTGCGGTCGGTGACGGTCATGTGGGCGGTCACCTCGCCTGGAGCGACGTGGCTGACGGTGATGTCCAGCCGCTGCGCGGCGGTGTCGGCGGCCAGGAACGTCGTCACGGACGCCTCGGCGATCTCCTGCGGGGTCATGCGCCGCATGCTCGCACCGGCCCGCCCCTCAGGTCAGTCCGGTCTCCCGGAGCGTGAGGTTCATCCGGCCCTACCTGCGTGCCGCCCCGGTCGACCGCCGTGCGGCGGGAGGTGCGGGCGGCGTTGCCGCACCTCCCGGCGACGCGGTGATCAGCTCACCGCCAGCACGAGGAAGTAGACGGCCATCTGCGCGATGGCCAGGCCGGCGAGCACGATCGCGGCCGTCGTCGTCTTCGTGGAGCCGTCACTCTCACGGGCGCGGAGCGCGAGGACGATCGCCGCGCAGCCCAGCGGCAGCCCGATCCACAGGCCTGGCATGGGCAGCTCCAGGTCCCAGGCGACCGTCGAGCCGGGGACGGACAGGATCGCCAACAGCAGGGCAAGCCCTGGTCGCGAGACGTGGCCACGATCGATCGCGGCGGGGTTGGTACCGGTGTTCATGGTGATGCTCCTTCTCGATGGGAACGTGGACGGCGGTCAGCCCTGGCTGATGCGCTCGCGGAGCACGCGGCGCAGGATCTTGCCGGTCGGCGCCTTCGGGATGGCGTCGATCATCTCGACGGCCCGCAGACGTTTGTGCGGCGCGACCTGGCCGGCGATCCAGCCGATCAGCACCTCGCCGTCGAGCTCTCCGTCCGCCGGCACGATGAACGCCTTCGGCAGCTCGCCGGCCCGCTCGTCGGGGATCCCGATGACGGCGCAGTCGACGACCTGCGGGTGCGCGAGCAGGAGGGCCTCGAGCTCGGCCGGCGCGACCTGGAAGCCGTTGTACTTGATGAGCTCCTTGACCCGGTCGACGATCGAGAACCACCCGTCGTCGTCGGCGACCGCGATGTCGCCGGTGCGCAGCCAGCCGTCGGCGTCGATCGTCGCTGCGGTCGCCTCCGGGTTGCCGAGGTAGCCCTGCATCACCTGCGGACCGCGGACCCACAGCTCGCCGCGCCCGCCAGGCTGCACGTCCTCCCCGGTCTCGGTGTCGACAAGCCGGCACTCCGTGCCGGGGACGGCTGGGCCGACCGACCCGGACTTCCCGGTCACGTCGAGCGGCGCGAGCAGCGCGGCCGGGCTGAGCTCGGTCATCCCGAACCCCTGGACGACCGGGCAGCCGAGTCGTGCGGCACAGCGGTCCGCGAGCTCGGCGCCGAGCGGTGCTGCGGCCGACATGACCGCCCGCAACGCCGACAGGTCGTGCTGCCCGACGACCGGATGGGCGGCCAGCGCCTGCGCGATCGGCGGCACAACGTAGGCACGCGTGACGCCGTAGCGCTCGCAGTGCTCGACGAACGGTCCGAGCTCGAAGCGCGGCATCGTGACCGAGGTCGACCCCCGGTACAGGCCGAGGTTGAGGATCGCTGAGAGCCCGTAGCAGTGGAAGAACGGCAGGACCGCGATCGCCACATCGTCGTCGGTGATGGGCCAGACGGCCTCTGCCTGGATCATGTTCGCCACCAGGTTGCGGTGGCTGAGCATCACGCCCTTGGGCAGGCCGGTCGTCCCGCTGGAGTACAGCAGCGCCGCGGTGTCGACGGCCGGGTCGATCTGCACCTCTGGCGCCTGCTCGGGGTCACCCAGCAGCGCGGAGAACGGAGCGGCGTCCTCCGCCTCGCCGAGGACGAAGACCTCGCACCCGGTCGGCGCCGCGGCCTCCTGCGCCACCGCGAGGAACGCCGGCACGGTCAGCAGCATCCGAGCCTGCGAATCGGCGAGCTGGAACCCGAGCTCGCGGGCCGTGTACAGCGGGCTCGCCGTCGTGCAACGCCCGCCGGCGGCGATCGTGCCGTGGAACGCGATCGCGTACTCCGGCGCGTTGGGCATGAAGATCGCGAAGGTGTCGCCCTTCGTGAACCCGCGGGCCGCCAGCCCGGCGGCGAACGCCCGCACCGCGCGTTCGAGGTCGACGTAGGTGAGGGTGCGCCCCGAAGCGGCGTCGATCAGGGCCGGCTTGTCGCCGAACTCGAGGGCGGAGGCGAGGGTGAAGCTCGTGATGTCGACGTCGGGGATCCCGCTGTCGGGCAGCGGCTCGCCCCGGTAGATGGTTGCGCGGTCGGTGGTGATGGACATGCGGCGAGCATCGATCAGCCTTCCGCGCTTCGCGTCAGCGAGGCTCCCTGATCTTTCGCGGCGAGCACCCCGGTGAGGGCACTGCGGGAGGGCACGCCGAGCTTCGCGTAGACGTGCCGCAGGTGCGTCTCGACGGTCTTGCGCGACACGAACAGCGCCTGGGCGATCTCGGGGTTGGACCGCCCCTCGGCGGCCATGCGGGCCACGCGCAGCTCGCTGACCGTCAAGGCGTCGACCCCGGTCCGCACGAGCTTGCGCGGTCGGGCCCCGCAGGCGAGCAGCTCCTCATGAGCGATCGCGACGAGCGGCTCGGCGCCGCAGCGGTGGGCGAGCTCCAGCCCGCGCGCAAGCGGCTCGCGGGCGTCCACCCGCCGTCCGGCCCGCCGCAGGGCAGCGCCGAGACGGACCAGGCCGCCCGCGAGCGACAGGACGCGCCCGCTGCCCTCGAGGAGCCCCACGCCGCGACGCAGCAGCTCGAGCGCCTCGTCCCGCTCGACGAACCCCGCGGCCGCGCACAGCACGATCCCGGTCGTCCCCGGTTCGTCCCACGCCCGGGCCCGCGCGATCTCGGCGTCGAGCACCTCGCGAGCCAGCGTCTCGTCGCCGCCGGCGCGCAGCCCGTACGCGACGGGGGCGCCGATGCCCGGCCACCAGCCGCCGCGGATCTCCGCGCGGGCGAGCAGCTCGTACGCGTCGGCGGCCGCCTCGGCTGCGCGCCCGCGGCTGAGGTGCAGCGGCAGGCGTGCCGCCAGCAGCGGCGTCGACGTCAGCATCTGCGGCGCCGCGTCGAGCAGGCCCTGCTCGGCGAGGACCCGGTCCGCGTCGTCCAGCGCTCCGCGCCCCCGCAGCGCCGCGACGAGCACCCCGACCGCGAGCGGCACGGTGGAGAACCGCCTCCCCTGGGCCATGTCGAGCGCGAGCCGGCCGGTGTCCTGCGCCTCGGCGAGATCGCCTGTCACCGTGGCGAGGTGCGAGACCAGGGCGTACGCGGTCGAGGCCGTCGCGACATGGCCGGCGTCGCGGGCCTGCGTGAGCGCGCGATCGACCAGACGCCGGGACTGCTCGTGGCGCCCGACCGCGACGGACGTCCAGCCGAGCGCGGCGAAGAGGAAACTGCCCTCGAAGCCGTCGCGCAGCACGTCCGGCTCGCTGATCGGCGCGATCAGCGCGGCGACCTCGGAGGCCGGGCCGTCGGTGACCGTCGCTCGGAGGTAGGCATGGTTGGCGATCACGGCCCGGGCGTCGGGCGAGTCCGGGGTCAGCGCCCGAGCGCTCCGCGCGAGTCTCTCGGCCATCGAGTGCGCCACGCGGTCGTCGTACACCCCGGCGGTCGTGGCCTCCGCCTCGACCGCCAGGGCACGCCCCGCGTCCTCTCCGGCGAGCTTGCCCGCCACGCCGTCGAGGACGGCGACTGCCTCGTCTGTGCGTCCGCTCCACCACAGGGCCCGCCCGAGCTCGAACGCTGCGCGGAAGCGCCGCTCGTCGTCGGGCGCCCGCTCGGTCGCGCGCTCCAGACGCGCGATCGCCTCCGGGAGCTGCACGAATGCCTCCGCGACGCCGAGCTGCAGCAGCACGTCGAACTCTTGGTCGTCCACCCCCTCGCGCAACGCTCGCTCCAGCAGCTCGACCGCGGCCGCCGGCGCGCCCGCCCCGGCGGCCCGACGAGCGCTCGCCAGCAGGATGCCGACGACCCACGGGTCGCCGGTCGGCTCGGTCGCGAGCAGCTGGACGGCGGCACGATCGAGCGATGCGTCCTCGGACGCCAGGGTCTCCGCCGCGCGTCCGTGGAGCACCGAGCGCTCACCGCCCGCCAGCAGCGCGTCCACCGCCGACCGCAGGATGGGGTGGCGATAGCGCAGCGGACGACCGGCGTCCAGGAGGCCGACGGCGACGAGCTCGTCGGCCGCCAGGGCCGCCGCGGCCGGGTCGACTCCTGCGACCGCGGCGGCGTGACGCAGCTCGGCGTCACTGTCGAGGATGGCGACCGCCCGGGCGAGCGCCCGCGCGTCGGACGAGCAGTTCGCCAGCAGCCCGCGGACCCGGCGCGCGACACTCTCGGGTCCGAGCCGGCTCACCTGCGGTACGGTCGCGTCCGCGCGGAGGTCCCGCAGCAGCTCGCTCAGGAGGAACGGGTTGCCTCCGCTGGCCTGGGCGCACGCGGACGTGAACGCCTTGGAGGCCTCGCCGCGCCCGGCGCGGACGACGGCGGCCACCGCGGACCCGGTGAGGGGGCGCGGCAGCAGCTCGACCACCCCGGGCTCCATGCGCAGGAGGTCGAGGACCTCGTCCTGCTCGCCGGGCTCCCCCGTCCGCCAGGCGAGCGCGAGCGCCACCGGCAGGTCCTCGACCCGGCGGGCCAGGTAGAGCAGCGCGTGCAGCGACGGGAGGTCGGCCCACTGCGCGTCGTCCACCACGAGCACGAGCGGGTCGTGCTCGGCCAGCCCGGCCGTGAGCCAGTAGAGCCCGTGTCGGGTCGCGAACTCCCCGTCGGTGCTGGCCTCTCCCGCCGCGGCAAGTCCGAGTGCGGGCGCCGCGAGCGCGGCGGCGCCGCTCAGCAACGTCTGGCGGTCGGCCGGCGGCATCCTTCGCAGTGGTGCCTCGAGCAGCTGGCGCAGCACGCCGTGGCCGAAGCTCGCCTCGAGCCTCGCCCCCCGCGCGCGGCACACCGTCATCCCCGCCGCCGTCGCGGTCCGGGCCGCGCCGTCGAGCAACGTGGTCTTGCCGATCCCCGCCTCGCCCGCCAGCAGGACGCAGCCGCCGCGCCGGTCTCGGGCGGCCGAGAGCCGGCGCTCGAGCGCATCGATCTCCCGCTCACGCTCGAGCACCCCGTCCAGCAGCGGCACGGGGCTCGGGACGGCCGGGCTCGGCGGGAGGGTGTCCGCGCCGTCGATGCGTTCCAGGACGGCGGCGCCCACCGGGTCCGGCACGCCCTTGATCTCGAGGCGCTCGGCGGCTGCGAAGCCGACGCCGTCCCGCGAGGCGACGAGCGCCTCCACGAGATCGTGCACCAGCACCCGCCCGCTCGGCGCCGCCGCGCACAGGCGGCTGGCGATCACGACCGCCATGCCGTGCAGGTCGCCCCCGTCCGCGACGGGCTCCCCCGCGGCGATGCCGACGCGCGCCGCGAGACCGATGCCCCCCGCGGCGGCGTCCTGCCGGTCGACGGTGAGCTGCAGCGACCACCCGGCCCGCAGCGCGGCCATGGCGCTGTCGAAGCGCGCCATCACCCCGTCCCCGAGCGTCTTGACGACGACACCGTCGTGCGCGCTCACGACCGCGCGGACGTTCGCGACGTGTTCCCGCCGCACGCGGTCCATCTCGTCGTCCCCGAGCCGCGCGAGCAGCTCGGTCGAGGCGACGAGGTCGCTGAACAGGATGACGGCGAGCCCGGCCAAGACCACGCACTCTGCTGCCCGGACCTGCCCGAATCAAGAGCGCTGTGGGATGGAAAGGAGCAGAATGCCCGGATGCGCATCGTGGAGCTGTGGCGGTACCCCGTGAAGTCGATGGGCGGCGAGCGGCTCGACGCCGTCGACGTCGACGCGCGTGGCGTGCACGCCGACCGGCTGTGGGCGGTCCGCGATCTGGAGCTTGGGGCGGTGACGACCGCACGGCGGCTGCCCGTCCTCATGGGGTGCTCCGCGCGGTTCGCGGCGGAGCCGCCGGCGGACGCCGGACCGGGCGTCGTCGCCGAGGTGATCGTGACCTTCCCCGACGGGGAGGAGCGCTCCAGCAGCGACCCCGAGGTCCACGAGCTGCTGTCGGCGCTCACCGGCCGCCGGGTCGAGCTCACGCCGCTGCCGCCGGTCGACGACCGCGCCGCCTACCGCGGTCCGCTCGCGACCCAGAACGATCTGCGGCGCCAGTTCGACATCCCCGACGACGAGCCGCTGCCCGACCTGAGCATGTTCCCGGTGCGCAAGGTGGCCGAGCTCGCGCGCTACGCCACCCCGGTCGGGATGTTCGCCGACGCCTATCCGCTGCACCTGCTCACGCGCGCGAGCCTCGCGAAGATGGGCGAGCACACGCCCGGCGCGACGTTCGACGCCCGGCGTTTCCGCCCCTCCGTCCTGCTCGACACCGACGACGCCCCCGGGCTGGTCGAGAACGGCTGGCTCGGCGGGACGCTGACGAACGGCACCGCGGTCGTGCGCGCGGAGATCCCGACGATCCGTTGCTCGATGCCGGCCCGCCCGCAGCCGGGACTCGAGGCCGAGCCCGACGTGGTGCGGACCGTGCGCCGCCAGGCGGAGGGCTGCCTCGGCGTCTACGCGGAGGTGCAGCGCGGCGGGCGCCTGGCGGTCGGCGACACGCTGACGTTCACGCCCGCCGAGGCGCCGTCGACCGTGCGCGCCGCGGCCGGCCGTCTGGGCGGCGTCGCGAAGCGGGGCGCGATGCGGGCGTCGAACGTCGTCATGCCGAAGGGCCGCTGAGCGCCGGCCCGACCTCTTCGCGGGCCTCGTCGTCCGGGGCGACCGGCTCGTCGGTCCCGGGTCCGAGCCGCGCCTCGCGGTCCACCCAGGCCACGACCGCGGCCGCGAGTGTCCGCGGTGACGGCGCCGCCTCGCGCACCCGCTCGACGAGCTCCAGAGAAGCGGGCACGACGCGGCGGTCTGCGCGCAGGACCGGGGCGAGGGCGGCGGCCTCCCGCGTCGCCGGCACGCGACGCAGCGCGTAGAGCACACCTGACGCAAGATGCCGTACTCCGTCGGCGCCGGCGAACGCCTGCACCAGCGAGGCGGAGGTGACGAGCAGCAGCGCGCGGACCGCGCGGCGGGCCGCATCGTCGAACGGCACTGCGCCGAGGATGCCGGGGCCGAGCGCCCCGAGCGCCAGCGCGAGCCCGAGCCCGGCCCCGACCTGCATCGCCCGGCGACGGGAGCGGCCGGCCGCGACCGTGCCGCCGACGACCGCGGCCGCGACGGCGGCGAGGACCGGCCACGTGGGCAGCGCGAGCATGAGGATCCAGCAGGCGACGACCGCCCAGACCAGGGCGACGACGGGCCGCCCCGAGCGGTGGGCCGGGGCCTCACCTCTTGCCGCGACGCTGCGGGGCGTGTCGTCCTCCTCCGCGAGCGCCCGGCGGTAGACCACCACCTGGACGGCCGAGAACAGGACCGCGGCGGCCAGGTTCGAGACGAGGGCGAGCCCGACCGCAGCCGTGGTGCCCGTCGGCAGCAGGCCGCCGGTGAGCTCGACGATGCGGTCGTAGGAGTCGACGAAGGCGTCGACGCCACCCACCACGACCAGGAGGAAGAAGGCGGTGAGCACCGCGTAGTGCGTCAGCCGGATGGCGAGGCACGTCACCAGTAGCGCGGACGCCCCCCGTCCGCGGGCGTGCATGGAGCCGAGCAGCGGCGCGCTGAGCGCCTGGGTCACCGGTCCGCTGATCCGGGCCGGCCCCATGACCGCGACCGTCTCGGTCATCACCGCCAGCGACGCGCCGTACCCCCCGCGCGCCCCGGTCCGCGCGCCGATGCGCGCGAGCGCGATGCCGCCGGCCAGCGACACCCAGAAGGCGCCGACCGGCGTGATCCGGCCGGCGAGGAACGACACGGTGCCGACGTGGGCGAGCCCCTCGACGGTCGGAGGCGTGGGGTGCGGCGGCGTGGTCACGGTCGCAGTCACGGTACGGGGTGACGGACACGTCGGGCCGGCCCGGGCTGATGGTGCGGCGAGCCGGTCATGCCCCGGGTACGCCGGAAGCCGGCCGGACGATCGCGCCCCGCCGGCGCCCGGGCATGGACGAGGGTCACGCGCCGCCGCGGCGGCGCAGCCGGTGCATCCGCAGGCGACCCACGTCTTTTGCCCCGGGCGATCGAGCGTCGCACGTTCGGTGTCGACGCCGGCTGAAAGCTCGACGTCCCCGTGCGGCGCGTCGGCGGAGCAGGCCCCGGCCGGCGCTACGGCGCCGCCGGCGCGCCGAGGTGCTCCGACTCGAGCACGAGATCCTTGAGCATCGTCTGGTACTCGGCGTGCGTCTCGTGCTCGGTCGTCCGCCAGGTCGTGCCCTCGCCCGCCTGCATGAACTTCCGGTACTCGGGGGCGCCGGGGAACTTGACGTTGTCGGCCACGAGGATCGATCCCGGATGCAGCCAGCCACGCTCGAGCAGCAGCTCGGTGTCGGGGAGATAGGCGTCCTTGTCGTGATCGAGGAAGACGAAGTCCACGCTGCCGAGGGCGAAGCCGTGCTCGGCGGCGAGGACATCGGCGGTCCCGCCGCCGTCGCCCAGCGTGCCGACCACGACGGTGGCACGGTCGTCGATCCCGGCGTGACGCCAGATGGCCCGCGTGATCTCGGCGTTGGCCTCCAGGAACTCGACCGACACGATGCGCGCACCCTCGGGCATCACGCTCGCCATTCGCAGGCCGCTGTACCCGACGTACGCGCCCAGCTCGAGGATCAGCTTCGGCGCAGCCCGGCGCAACGCGGCGTCGAGGATCGCGCCCTTCTCATCGCCCACGTTGATCAGGAACTTCTGCTGGTAGGCGTACTCGTCGATCGCGCGGATCGCGTCGTCGACGTCACCGGCCTTCGCGTTGGCGAGCACGTAGTCGCGCACCGCATCCTCACGACCGTCGCCGACCTGCCACTCGGTCGTCAGCTTGCGGATCCCGAACATCATCCGCAGGAACGACCAGCGCAGGAACGGGATGCGCGTCCGGAGTCCCCTGTGCGCACTCATTGCCCGACCTTAACGCCGGCGAGGCGGGGGGACCATCCAGTTCTGGAGGAAGGGCGATCGATCGGGTTGGCGCGGACCTCGGGGGGTCGTAGTGTCTTCCCCATGGGGACCTTGCCGCCGATCGTGCTGGTCCACGTGCTTTGGATCACCGCCGCCTCCTGGGTCGGGTGGACCGAGCGGTTCCGGGAGGCCGGGCACGAGGTCCATGCGGTCCCATGGCCGGAGCTCGACCGGCCGGTCGCGGTGCTCACGCCGCAGACGCCCGTGGACCTCGACGACCCCGCCGAGGCGCGCGCATGTGCTCTGCGCTACCTGCGCCCTGTGCACGTCGGGTCCTGACGTGTCCCTGCCCTGGCCCGACACGCCGGCCACTGCCGCCGACCTCGCGAGCTTCGCCGACGCCGAGCGGAGCCCGTTCTGGACCGACCGGCTGCCGGCCCGGACGCCCGCAGCGCCGCTTCACGCCTCCACGGACACCGACCTCTGCATCGTCGGCGGCGGGTTCACCGGCCTGTGGGCCGCCCTCATGGCCAAGGCCGACGACCCCGGCCGCGACGTCGTCGTGCTGGAGGCCGAGACGATCGGCTTCGGCGCCAGCGGGCGCAACGGTGGCTTCGTCGTGGGCTCGCTCACCCATGGGCTCGATCACGGCCTCGAGCGCTTCGCCGGGGAGATCGACCTCCTCGAGCGGCTCGGTCGGGAGAACCTCGCCGGGCTGGTGGCCGACGTCGAGGGCCTCGGGATCACGTGCGATCTCGAGCTGACCGGCGAGCTCATGGCCAGCGTTGCCGCGTACCAGGACGCGTTTCTCCACGAGGGACGGGAGACGCACGCGCGCTTCGGCTACGAGGTCGAGCTCTTCGCAGACCCCGCGGCGATGCAGGCGGAGATCGCGTCGCCGACCTACCGGGGCGGCCTGTGGCTCAAGGACGACGGAGGTGTCCTCGATCCGGCGAAGCTGGCCGTCGGGCTCCTGCGGGCCGCGACGCGTGCCGGCGTACGGGTCTTCGAGGGGACAGCGGGAACGGACCTCGAGGACGGGGGCGCCGGCGTGCACGTGAGGACGCCGGGTGGGACGGTCACGGCGCGCCGCGTGCTGCTGGCCACGAGCGCGTTCCCGCCGCTGCTGCGGACCATCCGGAAGTACGTGACCCCCGTCTACGACTACGTGCTCGTGACCGAACCGCTCACGCCCGAGCAGCGGCGCTCGATCGGGTGGCAGCGGCGCCAGGGGGTCGGGGACGCGGGCAACCAGTTCCACTACTACCGGCTCACCGACGACGACCGCATCCTCTGGGGCGGATACGACGCGGTGCACCGCTACGGGAGCCCGGTCCGCGCCGAGCTCGACGACCACGAGCCGACGTTCGCTCGGCTCGCCCAGAACTTCCGCGTGACCTTCCCGCAGCTCGACGGCCTCCGCTTCTCCCACCGCTGGGGCGGCGCGATCGACACCTGCAGCCGCTTCTCGGTGTTCTTCGGCACCGCCCACGGCGGCAAGGTCGCCTACGCGACCGGCTACACCGGCCTGGGCGTGGGCGCCACGCGTTTCGGCGCCCGGGTCGCCCTCGACCTCCTCGACGGGCGCTCGACCGAGGCGACCCGGAGCGACTACGTGCAGAAGAAGCCGGTGCCGTTCCCCCCGGAGCCCCTGCGGACCGCGGTCATCCAGCTCACGCGCAACCGCATGGCCGCGGCGGACCGGCGCGACGGACGCCGCGGGCTGTGGCTCGGCGCGCTCGACCGGCTCGGCCTGGGTTTCGACAGCTGATGCCGAGCGGGCGTTCCTGTGAACGTCTTGGCAATCCAAGGGACGTACTGCCATTGTGAGTACATGGCATCGGTCAAGGATGGAAGGCTGCAGATCCGCGTCGACCCCGCGGCCAAGTCGCTGCTGGAGCGCGCGGCTGCAGCGACGCACCTGAGCGTGTCGGCGTTCGTCACGCAGGCTGCTGCCGCCAGGGCTGAGGAGGTTCTGGCCGAGCGCTCGAGCATCAGCCTCTCGCCGGCGGCCGCCACAGCGTTCACCGAAGCGCTCGAGCACCCAGGCGCAGTCAACGGTCGTCTCGCCTCGGCGTTGCGCCGCGAGCGCAAGTTCAGCTGGCTTGACTGAGCTTCGCCGACCCGCGCTTCTCGACCTGAAGGGCCACGACCGCACCGCGTTCGACAGCGGTGAACCGGCGCTTGATGAATGGCTTCGCCGGTACGCGGGCCGGAACCGCCGCCGCGACACGGCGGCGACGTGGGTCATCACGACCGCCGATGACGTCGTGGTCGCGTATACCAGCGTGGCGATGACCGCGATCGATCGAGCCGCCGCTCCCTCGGCGATCGGCAAGGGAGCGCCGGATCCCGTTCCGGCGCTGTTGATCGGCCGCCTCGCGGTCGACCATGACTCCTCGGGGCTGGGAGTCGGTACGGCGCTCACCGCGCACGTCATCGCGACCGCCGTCGAGCTCAACCTCAAGGCTGCCTGCCGCGCGGTCGTGGTGACCGCGCTGAACCAGACTGCACGCGCCTGGTGGGAACACCTCGGCTTCTCTCCCTTCGACGCCGACGCGGCCGACCCGAGCGACCTCTACCTGCTCACCTCGGACATCGAGGCGACCCTCAGGCGCATTCGCTAGTCCGCGGTCATCCACCCGGCCGGCCGCGCACCAGGCGAGCCCGCCGCGTGACCAGCGCGTCGTCGGCGTCGTCGACGACGGTCAACCGGCCACCTGGGCCGTCCTGCGAGCATGAGGACAGCTCGGGCGATCGCACCCGAGCTGCGCGCCCTCCTCGGGCGCCACCCTTCCTCGTCCTGTCCGTCCGTCCCCCCGGAGAATCCGATGCCCCAGCCCACCGACACCTCGCTGGCCGCGCACACCGCCGCCGGCCGCAGCTTCGACGCCGCCGGCATCGGCGGCTTCGTGCGAGAGGAGGGCACCGGCGAAGCGGTCGTGTGCATGCACGGCGTGCCCGCGTCGAGCTTCCTCTACCGCAAGGTGCTCCCCGAGCTCGCCGGACGCGGACGGCGCGGCATCGCGTTCGACCTGCCCGGTCTGGGACTCGCCGACCGCCCGCCCGCGTTCGACTACTCGTGGACCGGGCTCGGCGCGTACAGCGCGGCCGCTGTCGACGCACTCGGCCTGGATCGGTTTCACCTCGTCGTGCATGACATCGGCGGACCCGTCGGCTTCGAGCTGGCCGCGGCCATGCCGCAGCGCATCCTGTCCCTCACGATCCTCAACACGATCATCGAAGTCGCCGACTTCCATCGGCCCTGGTCGATGGAGCCGTTCGCACGCCGCGGGATCGGCGAGGTGTACCTCAAGGGCATGACCCGACCGGCGTTCCGCGCGCTCATGGGGCTGCAGGGCATCGCCGATCGTCGTGCGGTTCCCGGCAGCGAACTGGGCGCGTACGTGACGCTGCTGAAGCGCCAGGACAAGGGCCGTGCGTTCCTGAAGATCATGCGCGGGTTCGAGCGCACCGCGGTCAAGCAGGAGCTCTACTCCCGCGTCGTCGCCAGCGACGCCTACCCCGTCCAGGTCGTCTGGGGCGAGCAGGATCCCGCCCTGAAGCTTGCCCACCACGGCGAGATCGCCCGGCGGGTCGCCGGGGTCGCCGAGATCCACCGGCTCCCCGGCAAGCACTTCCTGCAGGAGGACAACGCGCCTGCGGTCGCGGAGCTGGTGGCCGGGATCGGCTGATGCTGGGCTCCCGGACCAGGGCCGCCGTGCCGCGCTGGTGCGCGCGGCGGCAGTGGCCCTCTCGACCTGGACGCTCGCGCTCTGGCTGACCAACCGCACGCTGGACGGCTCGACGGCTCGCCGCGTACCTGCTGAACACCGTCGCGCTGCTGAGCTCCGCCTCGCTGATCAGGACTTGTCGATTAGGCGAATACACGTCTAATATCGTTGCATGCTGTTCGCGACGCCGACACCGAGCAAAGCACTCGCCTCGCAGCTACGCGAACTCGACGCCCTGCGCCAGCAACTTGGCGACGCGACCGGCGTTGCGGGACCGTGGCTGGGCCAGCTACGTCGCCAGGTACGCGCCAGCACGATGGAGAGCTCGATCTCCATCGAGGGCTACCACGTGCCCAGCGGCGAAGGCCCGCGGATCGTCGCCGGCTCCGACGTGCCCGACCCCGACGACACCGATCGCATGGCGCTGGCAAGTTACGCGCGCGCAATGGACCACGTCGGCACGATGGCCATCGACCTGCACTTCCGCTGGTCCGATCGCGTGATCCTTGACCTGCACTTCGACGCGTGCGCTTTCCAGCGCGACCATTCACCGGGGCTGTGGCGCGCGGGCCCGATCTACGTCACGAGCCCGGGCGGCAGACCGCCCGCCTACACCGGACCCGGCGCCGACGACGTGCCCGGGCTCATGGGCGAGGTCGTCGACTGGCTCCAGGCCGGCGACCTCGACAGCCACGTCGCCGTGCGCGCAGCGATGGCGCACCTGCACGTCGTCTCCGTCCACCCCTTCGCCGACGGCAACGGGCGCATCTCCCGGATCGTGCAGTCGCTCGTGCTCGCGCGCGCCGGCCTGCTCGCCTCCGAGTTCAGCTCGATCGAGGAGCACCTCGGCCGCCACACCAGCGACTACTACCGCGCCCTGCAGCAGGTCCAGGACGGCAGCTACCAGCCCGACCGCGACGCCAGGCCATGGGTCCGGTTCTGCATCGCCGCGCACCTTGAACAGGCCCGAGCTCGCCTGGACCAGATCGCAAGCGCATCCGCACGTTGGACCGCCCTCGAGGCGCTCGTCGAGTCGCGCGGCTGGCCGGACCGGCTCGTCATCGCACTCGAGCAAAGCCTCTTCGACGGCGCCGAACGGGCCGGCTACGCCGCCGAGGCCGACGTCTCCCTCGCAACCGCCACCACTGACCTACGCCGCCTGGTCGATGCTGGCTTCATCGACCAACAGGGACGGACCCGAAGCACGAAGTACGTCGCCTCGGACGAGCTACGCCAACACATACAGAGCCGCTGAACGCGCGCAGCCGGACGAGAAACGAGAAACCCCAGCAAAAATGCCAGGGTTTCTGTAGCTAGCGCGCCCGAAAGGATTCGAACCTTTGACCTTCGGTTCCGTAGACCGACGCTCTATCCAGCTGAGCTACGGGCGCGTGCAGTCACCGCGAGGCGACCGAGTCGTCGATGGTACGCGATGCCGGCCGGACGCGGTCGTGCGCTGCTTTTCAGGTGACGTCGACCAAGGCGCCCGCCAGCTCGCGCCGCGACGGGATGTCGAGCTTGCGGTAGACCGCCGAGAGGTGCACCTCGACCGTCTTCGGCGTCGGTGAGCGAGGCCTCCAGCAGCTGGCGCGCCACGCCGAACGAGAACTCCGCCTCGAGCTCGCTGCCCCGCGCGGTGAGGACCCGGACGTTGTCGCCACCGGCCTCGCGGCGCAGCTCGTCGAGCAGGCGGGTCTTGCCGATCCCCGCCGGTCCCTCCAGGAGCGCGAGCGCCGGTTCCCCGGCCTTGGCGCCGAGCAGCAGCGCGCGGAGCCGGTCGAGTTCGTCCTCACGACCTACCAGGGGGAGCACGGCCGGGACTCTGGTCGGAGGGCACGCGACGGTTGCGCGCGTCGCAGCCAACGCCGAAGATGGGCGCGGTGGGACTGCTCGAACGCCAGGTCGAGGGGGATCGGCTGCGCGAGCTGCTCGCCGCGGCCCTCCGCGGCGACGGCTCTCTGGCCGTCGTCCTCGGCAGTGGCGGCATCGGCAAGACGTCGCTGCTCGAGCTGGTTCGCGAGGAGGCGCTTGCCGCGGGTGCGGAGGTGCTCACGGCCCGCGGCGCCGAGCTCGACCGGTCCTTCGCCTTCGGCGTGGTGCGTCAGCTGCTCGAGCAGCGGTTGCACGCTGCCGCGGGCTCCGACCGGGAAGCCCTGCTGCAGGGCGCAGCGCGCCATGCGGTCGCCGTCCTCGAGGACGTGCCGGAGGAGGTGGCGGACGAGCCCCCGGCGCGGGCGCTCCACGGCCTCTACTGGCTCCTGGTGAACCTCTCCGCGACACGGACGGTCGTGGTGTGCGTCGACGACCTGCACTGGGTCGACCGCGCATCGCTGCGCTGGCTGCTGCACGTGGCGCGCCGGCTCGACGGGCTGCGCCTGCTGCTCGTGCTCGCCAGCCGTCCCGCCGAACCCGGCAGCGACCTGGATCTCATCGACGGACTGGCGGCCGAGGCGACGGCCGTGCTGCGGCCCGCCGTGCTCGGTACGACGTCCGTCTCAGCGCTGCTCGACCAGGAGCTTGGGGCGGCCTCCGACCCCGCGTTCGCCGCGGCCTGCGCGCACCAGACCGGCGGGAACCCGTTGCTGCTGCGCGCCCTCGTCGACCACCTGCTCCGCGAGGGGGTCGCGCCCGTCGCCGACGCGGTGGAGCTCGTGCGGGACGTCGCCGACGAGGACATCGCGCGGACGGTGCGGCGCCGGCTCGCCGGGCTCGACGCCGCCGCCGACACGGTGGCGCGGGCGGTCGCGATCCTCGGGGACGGAGCGACCGTGCCGGAGGTCGCAGAGCTCGCCGGGCTCGACGAGGAGACCGTGCGCCGCCGGGTTGCGGACCTCGCCGCCATCGACGTCCTGACCCCACGGAGCGCTCTCGGTTTCGTGCACCCGCTCCTGCGGACCGCCGTGTACCGCAGCATCCCGGAGGTCGACCGCGCGGCACTCCACGCCGCCGCGGCGAGTCAGCTCCGCGCCGCGGGAGCCGGAGCCGAGAGCGTCGCGCGGCATGTCCTGCGCATGGACGCCCGCGGCGACCCCGCCGCCGTCGCCACCCTGCTCGCCGCCGGCGGGGCCGCCGCCCGTCGCGGCGCCCCGGACCAGGCGCTGCCCTACCTCGAACGGGCGCTGCTCGAGCCGCCGGCCGCGCGCACGCGTGCCGACGTGCTCACGGCGCTGGGCACGTGCGAGGCCGTGCTGCGGCTACCGGGATTCGCCGTCCATCTGCAGGACGCCGCTGCCACGCTCGACGACCCGGTCGAGGCCGCCCGCGTCGAGGTGGTGCTGGCCGACGCCCAAATCGCGGTCGGACGCTTCACGGAGGGCTTCCTCGCGCTCGATCGTGCCTACCGCGCCGCCCCCGAGGACGGCGACCTGGCCCGCGCCATCGAGGCCGCCGCCTGCACCCTCGGCCAGGTCGTCCCGTCCCTGCTCACGCCTGCGTGGGAGCGCCGGATCGAGCGGCGTACCGCGCAGTACGACGCCGGCGAGCCGCTCGATCCACTGACCCTCGCGGGGCTCGTGCCGCACCTCCTGCGCACGTGCCCCCCGGTCTCGAGGACGCTGAAGGCGCTGGACGGCGCCCGGATCGCGGTCGACCTTGAGCTCACCCGCGGAGGGGTGGTGGCACCGACGCTCCCGACGTCTGCCGCGCTCGGCCTTGGCAACGTCGGACTGCTGGCAGAGGGAGGGGCACTCCTGGACCGCTTCGTCGCCGTGGCGCAGCGGGAGGGGGCTTCGAACACGCTCGCCGCCGTACTGGCGATGCGGGCCGAGATCTCGTTGCACCAGGGGCGGGTGCGGGACGCCGAGAGCGAGGTCCGTGCAGCGCAGGAGCACCTCCGTCTCGGAGATCTCGGGGTCGCCCGAGGCGCGTACGTCACGGCCTGGGCGCACGGTGTCCTGGGTCTGGTCCTCGCCGAACGCGGCCACCACGAGGAAGCCGCGGAGGCGTTTGCGTCGCTGCCTGCCGAGGCGTTCGCCGAGCCCACGATCACGACGGCTCTCCTGCTCACCGCGCGCGCCGCCATCCGCGACGCCCAGGGGGACCCCGGGGGTGCGCTCGCCGATCTGCGGGCCGTCGGCGGGTTCGCCGTGACGCACTTCCCGAATCCGACCTCGGTCCGCTGGCGCAGCGCGGCGTCGCTGCTGCTGACCGCGCGCGGCGAACGCGGGGAGGCCCTGGCGCTCGCCGACGAAGAGCTGGCGGCGGCGCGCGAGTGGGGTGTCGCCATCCCGGCGGGCCGCGCGCGCGTCGCGCGCGGTGTCGCCCTCGGCGGCGCGGAAGGCGTCACCGAGCTTCGGGTCGCGGTCGACGAGCTCGCGGCAACGCAGGCGCGGCTCGAGCACGCGCGGGCGCTCATCGAGCTCGGCGCCGCGCTGCGCCGTTCGGGCTCACGCGCGCAGGCGCGCGAGCCGCTGCGGGAGGGCCTGGACCTGGCCACGCGTTGCGGCGGCGTCCGCGACGCGACCCGCGCGGGAGAGGAGCTGGCCGCAGCCGGCGCCCGCGTTCGGCGCGACCGGCAGTTCCTGCGGGGCCCCGAATCGCTGACCGCGGGGGAGCTCCGCGTCGCCCGGCTGGCCTCCGACGGCCTGACGAACCGTCAGATCGCCGAGCGCCTCTTCGTCACCCAGGCCGCCGTCCAGTGGCACCTGCGCAACACCTTCCGCAAGCTCGACATCACCGCGCGTGGCGCGCTGGCCGAGGCGCTGGACCCGCCGCTCGACGGCAAACCCTATGGGGATCCGGCTAGCGACCCGCCGCATCTCCGGGCCTAGCGTCATCGCCATGCGCATCACTCTCCTGGCCATGGGCACCCGCGGCGACGTGTGGCCCCAGATCGCCCTCGCCTCGCACCTCGTCGACCGCGACCACGACGTCACCGTCGCCACCACCCCGGGCTTCGCGCCGCTGGTCGCCGGAAGCGGCGCCCGCCTGGTCCCCATGCCGACCGACCTCACGGCGTTCCTCGCGAGCGACAAGGGCCAGGCCGTCCTGCGCAGCGGCGGCCCCCGTGCCACGGAGGCCATGGGCAGGTACTACTCCGGCTTCTCCGAAGGCCTCGACGCCGCCACGCTCGACGCGGTCCAGGGGGCGGAGGCCGTGTTCGGGAACCACATCACGTTCGAGCGCGTCGCCGTCGTCAGCGAGGCACTCGGAATCCCGGCCGGGGTCGCGTGGCCCCTGCCGCTCAGCCCGACGACCTCTTACCCGTCGTCGATGTTCGAACCCGGATTCGGCGGAGCGCGCATCAATCTCCTGAGTCACCACCTGGTCTATGCCGGATGGTGCATGGGGATCCGCTCCGACCTCCGTGCCTTCCGGCGGCGGCTCGGACTCGCGCCGGGCGGTCCCTCCGGGCTCAAGCGCTTCGCCCGGGCGCGCGCCCTCCAGCTGCACGCCTTCAGCCCGTCGCTGCTGCCCCAGCCCACCGACCTGGGACCTGAGCACGTCACAACGGGGATCTGGCGGCTGCCGACGAAGATCCGGGAGGCCGTCGGAGAGCGCGTCCCCGCCGACGTCGACGCCTGGATCGATGCAGGCCCCGCGCCCGTCTACCTCGGGCTAGGCAGCATGCCGGTACCGGACCCCGCGACGATGCTCGCCGACGTCGCCGCGGTCACGCAGGAGCTCGGCGTGCGGGGGCTCGTCGACGCCGGCTGGTGCGCGGACGCCGGTCCGCTCCCCGACCACCTGCACGCCGTCGGGACCGCCGACCACGACACGCTGCTCCCCCGTTGCCGGGCGGCAGTGCACCACGGCGGCCACGGGACGCTCGGCGCCGGCCTGCGAGCCGGACTGCCGACCATGGTCTGCTCCGTCTTCGCCGACCAGCCGTCCTGGGGACGCCGGGTAGAGCGGCTCGGGGTCGGCGCGCACGTCCGCTTCCGCAAGCTCGACCGGACCACTCTGCGTGCGGGACTCACACGGCTGCTCGACCCCGGCGTCCAGCAACGTGCCGGACGACTGGGCGAGGCGATCCGAGCCGAGGGCGACGGCACCCTGCGTGCCGCGACGGCCGTCGACGACTGGCTCGTCACGGCCACACCCCTCGGGCGAGCTACTTGATCGTCACCTCGCCGAACATGCCCTTCGCGATGTGCGGCGGGCCACCGGCACGGTCGGGAAGGAAGCAGACGACGGCGTACTTGCCGGCCTCGAGCATCAGATCGGTGTTCTGCTCGACACCACCATCGAGCACGGTCGTCCCCGACATCTTCGAGAAATCGATCGGCGGCTTGCCCGGCCCTTCGCCCTGCTCGCTGAAGAACTTCAGGACCTGCGCCCGGGTGGCGCCCGGGGCCTCGGCGAAGAACAGCGCGTGGTGGAGTTCCTTGCCCACGTTGCGGAAGTGCACGCGGTTGCGTCCGGCCTTGAGCCCGCGGAAGCTGAAGCCGTAGTCCCGGGCGGTGACCTGTGCCGAGACCGCAGGCAGCGTTTGGTCCTCCGCGGCCGGTCCGGAGACCTCGAACTGCAGCGGCTTCGCCGGCGTGACCTCGGAGTCCGGGTCGGTGCTGTCGGTCAGGTAGTAGCGGCCGGGGACCAGCACCTGGTCGGACGTCGCGGAGGCACCCGGGGCGATGCCGGCGACACCTCCGGCCCCGTGGATCCACGCGGGGATGCCTCCTTCGCCGCTGTCGTTGAGGACGGCGAGGACCTCCTTCTCCGTTCGTGTCCCGTCGACGCGGACTAGGCTGGCCTCGCGCGGGCCCTTCGTGTTGTTCGTGAAGGTGATGCGGGTGAGGCCGGCCTTCACGGTCGACGGCATCTCGTACCGGGCTTTGTCGCCTCCGCTCGGCTCGGCCGAGACGGCGACCACGGTCGGCGTCGCCGGTTCCGGTGCCGCCGACGTCGAGCCCGCCTTGTCGTCGTCGTCACCGCAACCGCCGAGGAGGAGAAGCGCGGCGGCGAGGGTCGCAGCGCGGAACGTGGGTTCGAATCGCATGCGATGACGATCCGCTGTGCCGGTAGAGGCCCGGTATACGAACGGTTCAGCGAGCGCCTCCAGGTCCTGCGGCAAAACCCTAGCCATGCCGGATAGGGACTTCCCACCGGCCACGACCTAGGTTGCGGCAATGCGCACCGCCCCCCCACCCGCCGGGTACACCTCCGGACTGAACTTCCGCCTGCTCGGGCCCCTGGAGGTCCACCGCGACGGAGCGTCCTGCCCGCCCGGCGCGCGCAAGCAGCGCGCTGTGCTCACCCTCCTGGCGCTCCAGGTCGACGTCCCCGTGGCGACGTCCGAGCTCATCGACGACGTGTGGGGTCCCGCTGCGCCCGCCAGCGCCCCGAAGATGCTGCAGCTCTACGTGTGCCGGCTCCGTGGCATCCTCGGCGCCGACACGATCCGTACGACCGGCCGGGGCTACCAGCTCGTCGCCCCGGCGGAGGCGGTCGACGTCCGGCAGTTCGAGCAGCTCGTCGGGGATGCCGCGCGCGCCCCCGTCCCCGCCGCAGGCGTGCTGGCCCGGCGGGCGCTCGCCCTCTGGCACAGCACCCCGTTCGCGGACCTCGCCGAAGACCTGGCCGCCGAGCACGGCCGCCATCTCGACGACCTCCGCCTGCGCGCGCACGAGATCTGCAACGAGGCGGCGCTCGCCGCCGGGGAGCACGCGGTGGTCCTGATGGACATCGACGCCTTGATCCGAGCGCACCCGGCCCGTGAGCGGCTCCACGCGCAGCGCATGCTCGCCCTCTACCGCGACGGCCGGCAGGCCGAAGCGGCCGACGGCTACCGCCGGGCCAGGCACCTCCTCTCCACCCGGTACGGCATGGAGCCCGGCAGGGAGCTCCGCTCCTTGCAGACCGCGATCCTGCGACAGGATCAGACCCTCGACCGGGTCGGACCGTCGCGCAACCCCCTCCTCTATGAGGTCTCCGCATGACCACCTCCCCCGTCGACCACCTCGACGTCCTGATCATCGGCGCCGGACTGTCCGGCATCGGCGCCGCCTGCCGGCTCCAGGAGCTCTGCCCCGGCAAGTCGTTCGCCCTGCTCGAGGCCCGCGACGTCATCGGCGGAACCTGGGACCAGTTCCGCTACCCGGGCGTCCGCTCGGACTCGGACATGTACAGCCTCGGGTTCTCGTTCCGGCCGTGGACCGGACGCAACGCGATCGGTGAGGGTGCGGAGATCCTGCAGTACATCCGGGACACCGCGCAGGAGCACGGCGTGGACCGGCACATCCGCTTCGGCCACCGCGTCACCGCCGCGTCGTGGTCGACCCCCGACGCCCGGTGGACCGTCACCGTCGAACTGGCAGACGGCGGCACGACCGAGCTGACGTGCTCCTTCCTGCAGTGGGCCAGCGGCTACTACCGCTACGACGCCGGATACCTCCCCGACTTCCCTGGGCGCGAGCGCTTCGGAGGCTCGCTCATCCATCCGCAGCACTGGCCGCAGGAGGCTTCGATGGCCGGGAAGCGCGTGGTCGTCATCGGCAGCGGCGCGACCGCCGTCACGCTCATCCCGGCGCTCGCGAAGACCGCCCGGAAGGTGACGATGCTGCAGCGCTCACCGACCTACATCCTCAGCTACCCGCGCGTGGACCCGCTGGCCCGCCCGCTGCTGCGGCTGCTCCCCGACCGTCTCGCGCACGGCTTCCTGCGGTGGAAGAACGTCGCGGTCACCGCCGGGAGCTACGCCCTCAGCCGCCGCTGGCCGAAGGCCCTCTCGCGTGTGTTCATCTGGCAGGCGAAGGTCCAGCTGCCGCGCGGCTACGACGTCGCGAAGCACTTCACGCCGCGCTACGGCCCGTGGACGCAGCGCCTGTGTCTCGTGCCGAACGGCGACCTCTTCAAGGCGATCCGCAAGGGCCAGGCCGACGTCGTGACGGACACGATCGAGACGTTCACCGAGACGGGCATCCGTCTCGCGTCGGGGCAGGAGCTCGACGCGGACGTGATCGTGACCGCGACCGGCCTGACGCTGCTGCCCTTCGGCGGGGCGCGCCTGGAGGTGGACGGGGAGGCCGTCAGCCTCCCGGACCATGTCCTCTACCGCGGCTCCATGCTCGACGGGATCCCGAACCTCACGCTGGCCACGGGCTACAGCAACGCCTCGTTCACGCTGAAGTGCGACCTGACGAGCCAGTACGCCTGTCGCCTGATCGGCCACATGGACACGGCCGGCATCCGGGTCTGCGTCCCCGAGCGGGCGGACGGCTCGATGCAGCGGGTCCCCGCCCTGGATCTCTCGTCCGGCTTCGTCACGCGCTCGATCGACGAATGGCCCCGCCAGGGCGACCGCGCGCCGTGGAGGCTGGACCAGAACTACGCCCGGGACATCCGCGTGCTGCTGCGCGAGCCGCTCGAAGACGGCGTGCTCGAGTTCCGCTGACGGTCCTCGAGATGACGCTGATCCTCGCGTTGGTCGCCCGTCGCCACCTGCCGACGCTGCCGCCGGCCACGCCGTGAAGCTGCAAGCCCACAGCACCGTGCGGCCGGTCGGCGGCATACCGATGCGCCTCGCCTGAGACACGGGCGCGAGGCCGCGCGGTCGCCGCGACGATCTCCGCCTCTGCACGCCGGCGCCGACCCTGACGGTGCGGGCGGCGACGTCGGCCGCGTCGACGGGACGACGACCGCGGACGGCCGCTGGTCGACGGCGACGTTCCACGGGCTGCGCTGCGCGTCGTAGCCGGGCTCGCCGGGCAGGTGGACGGCGCCGCGGACGAGACGCCGCAGGTCGGCGGCGGTCGAGGTGGTCTGGAGGCGGGTGGGAGTGCTCATGCCGGCAGCCTGCGCCACCCCCGGGTCCCCGCCATCGTGGCACCCCCTACACCCCCACCCCAGACTTTTCGGGCATCCCCGGGGGCGGCCCCGTGTCAGCGCACCCGCACGCTCACGGGCTCGTGGCCGGTCTCGGTCGTCCCGCGCAGGTCGGTCGCCCGCGAGCGGACGACGTAGCGACCGACGGGGAGCCGCGCGCGGACGCGACTGACATAGCGACGGCGGTCGCCGCTCAGCGTCGAGGACAGCCAGACGCGCTCGCCGCAGGGGCGCACGCCGCGCAGCCGCCGCGAAGCGGTGAGCGACCGGCAGCCTCCGCCGACCCGCAGCTGGACCGAGACGCCGACGCGCTCGACGGTGCGCGCCGAGAGCTTGCCGCAGGCTCGGTCACGCGTGGGACCGGCGACGACCACCGACGATCTCGTCAGGACGGTCCGGGGCAGCGTGCGCGAGCGCGCGACCCGGACCCGGCTGCTCGGAGCGGTGATGTCCAGGCAGGCGACGGCCGGTGCGGGCTTGCGCGGCCCGCGGAAGATCGTGTAGCCGAGAAGCGTGCCGGTCCAGATCGCACCGTCGGGACCGACCGTCGTCGCCGAGTACGCCGCGTTGTTGTCGGGCGTCGGACCGCCATCGACCCGCAGCTTCGACTCCCCCGTGTCGAAGTCGATGCCCTCGAGCCCCCAGATACCGCCGCGCTGCCCGATGCCGTACATGAGGCCGGACTGCGTCGACATCGACGGGATGCCGTTGGGGATCGACAGCTCCCGGTTGGCCCACCTCGACCGGCACGTCCTGGTCTTCGGGTCCCAGTCGATGCGCTCCAGGCCGTAGGGCGCGTTGCCGGGGTCCCCGCCGGCGAGGGCGGCCGCGACCAGCCGCTGGTTGTCCGGGAGCCCGGTGAGCGCCGAGTCGTCCTGCAGCTGGTTGTTCGGCACGACCGACGCGTAGCCCCGCACGAGGACGGACTGCTCGTTCTGCGACTGCGTGGCGGCCGGGTCACCGAACCGGACCGGGATCTCGCACGCCAGGCGCCGGTCCTTGCCGGGCAGGCCCTTCCAGTCCGCGGGGATCTCGTCGCGCCAGAAGAGGTTCAGGTGCACGAGCTTCTGGCCGTCGGTGATGACGACGAACCGGTCCTGCTTGGGACCCGTCCCCATCAGCGTGGGAGTCGAGCCCGAGCCCTCGCCGATCCGCACCGCGCTCTCGGCGCCGCTCGCGTAGGGCGCCCGCCACGTCTGCCGCAGACCCGACCCGCTCGCGTCGTAGCGGTACATGGCCTTCGAGGTGACGACGAAGATCCCGCCGCTCTCGTCGGCGGCGATCGAGTTGGAGACCTGGTCCAGGCTCGAGTCCTCCGCCGACGCGCCGGCGCAGCGCTCCCCGTTGATCGACGCGGTGACGAGGTTGGCGGCCGTCATCCGCTCGGGCTCGCGCGGGACCGTGCCGACGACGCCGAGCTGCGAGGCGAAGGCGATGCGTCCGTCGAACAGCATGGTGATGCCGACGAGCGTGTCCTGCGGCCCGCAGAACGCGCTGTCGGGGAGCGTGAAGCGCCGCAGGAGCGCGATCCCGGAGAGCCGCTCGCCGCGCACCGCGTCGCCGTACACGTCCAACGCGCGACCACGGCCCACGATCAGGTGGTTGTCGCGGTCCAGCAGGTTGTAGGCGCCCGAGACGCCCCCGGCTGCGGGCGGCTGCGGATCGTTCTCGAAGCCGTAGCGCGCGATCACCGCTCCGGTCTCCGCGTCCATCTTGTAGACGTAGCGCCCGTCCGGCGTCGCGACCGTCGAGGCCCACGCGGCGCGCCCGCCGTCGGCGTAGGGCTCGGTGAAGGCGAAGATGAGCGGCACTCCCAGGATCCCCACGGTGTGCTGGCGGCGGACCTCGTCGCCAGGCGCCGGGCCTGGGTACGGGGACGACGCCTGCGCGTAGGAGTTGCGGTGCGACCCGGCCCAGGAGGCGCTCGACAGGAACGGGTTGCACGGCGGCTCGAAACCGTCGGCGGCGACGGGGGTCAGACAGGTCGGTTCGACCGGTCCGGCGGCGACCGCGGTCGCCGCGGTGAGGCACCAGCAGGCCAAGAGCGTGGGCAGCGCTGCGCGCAGGAAGGGGATCACGTGATCGTTGTACCACACCGAGATACGTGTGGTACAACAGCCATATGAGTGTCTCATCTCCCGAGCACGTGGCTCCCGTCCCGTTCGACGCCCTCCCCGGCCCGACGGCCCCGGCGCTCCTCCAGGTGCGCGACTGGATGTTCGGCCAGCACAAGTTCTGGAACGAGCACGCCGCCCGGTACGGCTCCGCCTACCGCGTGCACTTCCCCTTCATGTTCGGCCGCATGGCCGTATTCACCACGCCGACCGCAGCGCGGACCGTCCTGCGGCTCAAGCCGACGGTCGCCCACGCGGGCCGGGCGTACAAGGTCCTCGAGCAGTCCTCGGGTCCCACCGCCGTGATCGTGCTCGACGGCGACGAGCACCTGCGGATGCGCAAGCTGATCCTGCCGCCGCTGCACGGCGAGCGCCTCGCGCGCTGGGAGGGCTTCTGCGAGCGCCGGACGCTCGAAGAGATCGCGCGCTGGCCGCTCGACGAGCCGATCGCGCTGCGTCCCGTCACCGAGCAGATCAGCCTCGCGGTCATCCTCAAGGTCGTCTTCGGCGTACGCGACCCCGCGCGCAGCGAGGAGCTGCGGCAGCTGCTGCCGCTGCTCTTCGACATCCCGATCGGCGCCGCGCCCGGCTACTTCCACCGCCTCGGACGTCTGGACCTCGGCCCGTGGAGCCCATGGGGCGCGTTCCGCCGCAAGCGCGACCGCATCGACGAGTTGATCCTCTCCGAGGTGGCCGAACGTCGGGCCGAGTTCTCCCTGGACGCCGGAGACGCCCGCGACGAGCAGCGCGCCGACGTGCTCTCGATGCTCCTTGCCGAGCGGGACGACGACGGCCGGCCGATGAGCGACCGCGAGCTGCGCGACCAGCTCGTCACGATGCTCGCGGCCGGGCACGAGACGACCTCGACGTCGACCGCGTGGGCGATCGAGCGGCTCGTCCGCCACCCGCAGATCGTCGAGGACCTACGCGCCGAGGCCGCCGAGGGCGGCACGGTCCTGCTCGACGCGGTCATCAAGGAGACACTCCGCTGCCGACCGGTCGTCCCGCAGATCGCCCGGTACCTCACCGAGGCGTCCGAGATCGACGGCTGCCTCGTGCCCGCCGACACGATGGTGATGATCCCGATGTCCGTGATCCACCAGGACCCGGAGATCTACCCGGACCCGGAGGCGTTCCGCCCCGAGCGATTCCTCGACGGCAACGATCCCGGCGGCTACGCCTGGCTGCCGTTCGGCGGCGGAGTCCGCCGCTGTCCGGGGGCGAGCCTCGCGCTCCTGGAGATGCGCGTCATCATCCGAACCATCCTCGAGTACACCGACCTCGAACCCGACCGTCCCGAAGCCGAGCGCCCCACCGTCCGCGGCATCTCGACCGTGCCGCACCGCGGCACGCGCGTGGTGGTGCGCCGTCACCGCACGAGCGCGACGACCCCGCTGGCCGAGGCCTCCGCATGACCGACCTGACGGACCTGCTGCTGCGCGCCGCGGCGACGCCGGAACCCACGGAGCCCGACCCGACCGCCGAGACGATCGCCGACGCGGCACTGCGGCAGTTCGAGCTGTTCGGCGTCGCACGCTCGACGATGGACGACATCTCGCGCCGCGCGAAGCTCGCCCGCGTCACCCTCTACCGGCGCTTCCCCGGCAAGGACGCGCTCGTCCAGGCCGTCATGCAGCGCGAGCTCCGCCGGTTCATCGACGACCTCGACGCCACGCTCGCCCCGTTCGACGACGTCGACGACCGCTTCGTCGAGGGCTTCATCTTCGTCTTGAACGCCATCCGTGAGCATCGGCTGCTCCAGCGCGTCCTCGAGAGCGAGCCCGAGACGATCCTGCCGTACCTCACGGTGCAGGGCGGGCCGTTCCTCGGCGTGGCGCGCGACCACCTCGCCGCCCGGTTCGTCCGCGACCTCGACGGCAGCCATACGGCGCAGGACGTCACCATGGTCGCCGACGTCCTCGTGCGCCTCATCCTGTCCTACCTGCTCACGCCCCAGAGCCTCATCGACCTCGACGATCCCGACGAGGCGCGGGCGTTCGCGCTGCGCTACCTGCGTCCGCTGATCGACGGCACCGCCCGGGAGCGATGATGGGTCGGCACCCTGACGCGGCCGGGCGGACGAGCGTCTCCGTGCTCCTCGCCGTCCTGACGCTCCTCGCGTTCGCGGCCACCGCGAACGCGCAGGACGCCGGGGGCCTGGGCCCCCCGAACGCCGTCGAGGCCGCCGACATCGGACGGCAGGCGCACGTCTACGGGTTCCCGCTGCTGGAGATCGTCCGCGTCCGGCGTGAGATGACCAGCGTGCGCTGCCCCGACCAGATCGGGAACGCTCCCGTCAACGCCTTCTCGAACGTGCCCCGGTTCGCGGACGCGAGCGCCCGCACCGTCGTCGCCCCGAACACCGACACGCTGTACTCGATCGCACATCTCGACCTGGGCAAGGGTCCGCTCGTCCTCAGCCACCCGAAGATGGGCACGCGCTACTTCAGCTTCGCGATGCTCGATCCGTACACGAACGTGATCGCGACCCCCGGGACCCGCGAGGACGGCGGCCAGGCGGCGAGGATCGCCATCCGCTGGACCGGGAGGCCCGGACGCATCGCCGGCAAGAAGTACGACCGGGTGGTCACCTCGCCGCACCGCCGCGTCTGGGTCATCGGGCGCACGCTCGCCACCGATGCCCCCGATCAGCAGCGCGCCTTCGCGCTGATGCGCCGCTACCGCATCCGCCACCTCGGCGGCTACGAGCGTCGCTTCCCGAAGGGCTGCCGTCCCGGCGACGCGATCACGTCCCCCACCCCGACCGACGGCGGCAGCTTCGTCACCGCGCTGAACCAGGCCATGGCGGAGAACCCGCCGCCCGCCCGCGACGCCCCGATCCTGCGGAAGCTCGCCGCCTACGGCATCGGCCCGGGCCTGTCACCCGACAAGGTTGGCCTCGACCCGCTCACCCGGGCCGCCCTGTTCACGGGGATCGAGAACGCTGCACGGACGCTCCTGAACCGGGCCAAGCTGCAGGCCGCCGCCGGAGCGCTGCAGCACGGCGGCTGGTACACGCCGCCGGCGAACACCGGCGACTACGGCACCGACTACGAGGCCCGTGCCGCAATCGCCGTGCTGGGGCTCGGGGCCAACACGCCGGCGGAGGCGACCTACCCGGCCGGGGTCACGGACGGCAACGGCGTGTTCTACGTCGGCGTCAACCGCTACCGCCTGACGTTCTCCAAGCAGCAGCTGCCGCCGGCGAGGTACTTCTGGTCGCTGACGATGTACGACGCCGACGGCTACCTCGTCGACAACCCCGAGGACCGGTACTCGGTGGGGCCGAGCCACCCGCCGCTCCTCACCCGCCCCGACGGCTCGGTCGTCATCGAGATCTCACGGACCAGGCCGAGTGCCACCGACGTCAACTGGCTGCCGCCGCCGAGCGGGCAGTTCCGTCTGAACCTGCGCCTCTACGGCCCCGAGGCCGCGGCGCTCGACGGGAGCTGGCAGCCGCCGCGCGTCGAGAACCTCGGCCCGGGCGGCTGACTCGCGTCGGTCGCCGACCTACGGCGTCCCGCGGTACAGCGGCAGGCTGAACGCCAGGGACGTCTTCGTCCCGCGCGCTGAGCGCCGCACGCGCGTCCCGAGCCGGTAGACCCCGGTCGTCCCGCCCTCGGGCGCCGCGACGGTCACCGAGAACGTGCCGTCGGCCCTGGGCCGGAGGTCCACGACGACGCGCTCGTCGGAGAAGCGGCCCTCGCCGGTCCCGTACTGGATGACCGGCCCCCCGCCCAGGTTGGAGATGACCATGTCCGCGTGCTCGTCGGCGCGACCGTCGCGCCAGAGGTGCGCGATGGCACCCGGGCTGGCGGTCCCGTTGTACGTCACGGTCGACGCCGGGTAGTCCTGCGCCACCGAGAACTTCACGTCGCCGGCCTGTGCCGCGGACGGCAGGGCGAGCAGGACGGCTGCGGCCGCGACCATCGCCCGGACCCGGCGTCTCAGATGCTTCATGTGACGGGTCTCCCTGGTGACGGCCGAGCGTGGACACCGAGAAGGTACCGCGATAATTACGCCGTGTCACTTACGACGGGACGCGCTACGCTCCCGGTCGTGGCCAGCACGCAGCGTCGCCCCCGACACGACCCCCGAGAGACCGAGCGGGAGATCCTCGACGCCGCCGGAACGCTCCTGCGCGAGCGGCCCTTCCGCGAGTTCACCGTCGACGAGGTGATGCGCCGGACCGAGCTCAAGCGCCCGGCGTTCTACGTCCACTTCCGCGACCGCCACGACGTCGCCCTGCGGGTCGTCGAGGAGATCGCTACGGCGCTCTCGGACATGACCGACCGGTGGCTGCGCAGCGACGATCCCAGCGCCGGGGTCCGCTCGGCCCTCGAGGGGATCGCCGCCGTTTACGTGGAGCACGGTTCGGTGATGCGCGCGATCTCGGACGCCGCCGGGTCCGACGAGCGCGTCGAGGCGACGTACGACGGCATCGTCCAGGGGTTCGTCGACGCCACCGCGCGCCACATCCGCGCACAGCAGGAGACCGGCGAGGTGCCGGACGACCTCGACCCCGACGAGACCGGCAGAGCGCTGATCCTGCTCAACGAGCGCTACCTGACCGCGGCGCTCGGCCGTCACCCGCAGATGGACGCCGAGAAGGTCGTCGACGTCCTCGAGCGGATCTGGATCAGCACGCTCTACGGCACGCGCTGAATACTCCACGCGCTCGGTCGAGAGTGTCGTCGCCGACACCACCGTCCTGCGCGCAGCCGGACTGCACGCCCGTCACTTGGGCCGCGTGAGCGGCCACCGCCTACCCACGCGTGCGCGCCCGAGCGCTGCCTTCCACGCCACCATCGGTATCGCCACCACCTCCCGCAGCACCGCGTCGGGGTCACGGACCAACAGCTGCGCGCCCTGACGCGCACCGAGCGCGACCGCTTCGCGCTTGACCGCTGCGCTCGCCTTGCTGAGGTGGCCGCTGTCGAACGGCGGCTGCGGGTCGTACTCGATCAGCAACTGGATCGCCCGCGCGGTCTGCTCACCTGCGACCTCGCCGGCCAGCCACAGGCCCAGGTCGATCCCCGCAGAGACGCCGGCCGCGGTCACCATCCTGCCCTCGCGCACGATCCGTTGATCGCGCTGGGGCTGAGCGCCGAACGCCGACAGCCCCGGCGCGGCCATCCAGTGCGACGTCGCCGCCTTGCCCTCCAGCAGACCAGCGGCAGCGAGGATGATCGATCCCGTACACACCGACGTCGTCCACGTCGACGTCTCGTGCACGTGCCGCAGCCAGGCCAGCAACGCCTCGTCGTGTGCCGTGGTCGTGGTCAGCGACGATCCTCCGACGAGGACGATGTCGGGAGCCTGTGTCTCGGCGAGTGAGTGCGTCGCCCCGAGCACAAGCACGCCGCTGTCGGTCGTGATCGGGCCGGGCTCGTGCCACACGAACCGGATCTGCGCACCCGGCAGCATCCGCAACACCTCATACGGCCCGATCGCGTCGAGCGCGGTCATTCCCGGGTAGGTGACGATCGCGATCTGCATCGATCGCAACCTACTGCGCTCCAGATCGTGCGATTGCGCGTTCTTATGCGATCGCGCCTCGTCTGAGCCTCGGTGAGCGCGCTGACGAAGAAAACACCCTGGATCCACCGCTTCTCTAGCGTGCCCGAAAGGACTCGAACCTTTGACCTTCGGTTCCATAGACCGCTTGGCTCGTGCGGTAGGAGGCGCGGGCGTCCGGAAGGTGGGCGCTACGCCGTCATTTGCGCCAGTTCGGCGTCCAAGTCGTGCGCCTGAGATCCGTCGGACACGTTGACCCGCTCGTTGACCCCGGCCGAGCGCGGTGTCGAGGTCAAGCGCCGGAGCGAGATCGTCGTCAAGCAGCAGCGCTCGCAGCGCCCAATCCTGCCGGAGGTTCACCCTGTCCGTGACGACCGTCCTTCGCGATCCGCCGCGAGCAGCCCACCGACGTAGAGGTGCCCGATCCCGTTCGTCGCGGCACGGCCGCACCGCAGCGAGATGGTCAGGTCGTGCTCCGTGGGCCGCAGCCGAAACCGGTGACCGGTGCGCCGACACGTCCGGGCGGCACGCCCGGAGCTTGCGTAGACGTACGGCTCCACCGAGCCGGGCGGCTTGTCGAGACGGATTCGCAGCTTGCCGGTGCCTCGACGCAACCGGAAGCTGCGGCGGATCGCTTCTCTGATGGTGATCCGCGTCATCCCACCGCGCCGCAGGCCCCGGCAGGCCAGCACGAGGTCCAGGCGCCCCACGCCGTTCTGCACGGTGGTGTGCATCCGCTGCGCCCGGCAGCCGGTAGCGCCCTTGAGCAGTACAGCCGGCGGCCGCTTGGAGCTCGCCGGGTGGCTGAACGTCAACGCGATGTTGTTGGTGCCGTTGCGAAGGGCGAAGCGGTTGCCCTGCGAGCGTGCTCGCGTGGGAGCGGCGACCTGGGCGGCCCTTGCCTGCACGGGATTCTCCACGGGCTTGCCGCCGTCGGGCTGGCCGCCGGTTGGGCACGGCCACCCCGCCTTCCAGCAGAACGCGTTGCGGATGAGCTCGGCGAAGTCCGCATCGGTGGCCTTCCGGTCGTTGCCCAGGGCCACCAGCGCGGCGTCCCACTGCGTCCAGTACTCGCCGAGACGCAGGCAGGTCGGGAACGCGTCGGTGAAGTTCCCGGAGCACCCGCGGCCGTGGAACTCCGGGAACGCCGTCCGGTCGTTCGTGCAGGAGACCACGGCGCGGAAGAAGACGCGATCCAGGCTCCACGTGCCCACGTTCGCGTCGATTCGGCTCTTGTGCACGCCGCTGTAGCTCACGCTCAGGCTCGTGCTGTTGCTGTCGGTGGTGACCCCCACCGGGAGGAAGCCCGAGGCGACCCGGCCTTCCGGGCACTCATACGTGTCACTGCTGGTCCCCAGCACCACGGTGCCCGCCAGGGCGGGGGTGTCTGGCGCCACGTATCCGTAATCCCCGTTGTCGCGCTCGACGATCGAGCGCGTGAGCTTGAGGTCGAGGGCCTGCGCTGCGGGGGCGAACGCCGCCGACATCGCGAACAGCGCAATCGCGATCGCCCCTACCCGACGCCCTGCGCCGTCTCCAAGTCCACGCCACATCGATCGTCACCTCCATCGGAACGTTGCTGCCGGGAGGAACGGTAGGTCGGGCGGGATGCCCCGGACCACCCAGTTCTGGACGTCCAGGATTGGGTGGTCCGCGTCGTGCCGATCCGCGAACGTGGCCCGATGCGAAGCACCGTCTGCAGCGCGGTCGTCGCGCCGGCGCTGGTGGCCGCGTTGCTCCTCGCCCCCAGCGTGTCGGATGCGGAACGTGGCGTGTCGCAGGCCCGAGCTGCCGTCGCCCACGATCAGGCGCGGCTCCGCGGCACCACGGTCGTCGTGCCGGTGCGCTGCCGGCACGTGCCGCAGCGACGGTGCACCGGCATGCTGACGCTGCACGCCCGGCTGGACGGGCGTCGGGTCGTGGTCGGACGCCGCAGCTTCACGGTCCGCCACGCGGTCACGACGGCCGTGGTCCCGCGTCTTTCCGAGAGCGCCCGCCGAGCGATCATCCGAAATCGCGGGCGGCTCGTGGTCACCACGAAGACCGTGACGCGCCAGCCCTCGGGCACCTCCTTGCGCAGCGTCGGGCGCGTCGCGCTGGTCACCCGGGCTCGCACGACCAAGCGGCCGTCGCTGCAATGGGTCGATCTCAAGGGGCCGGCCACCTTGGACTGCCGGCGCGACCGCCTCGACACGGCGACCTACAGCGCATCGGGCACGGCCACGGGCCCCTACCCCGGGACGTTCACCGAGCAGGGCCGATACGAGGAGGACGCAAGCCGCGACCCAGAAGGTGACGACGCACACCGACCGTGGGCTCGCCTCTCAGACCGTGAGAGCTTCGCGGCCGGGCGCGGTCACGACGACGTCGGCGTTCATGTCCGACAACGGCGAGCCGATCGTGCCGTGACGTTGCGCTGACAGCAGGTAGGCCGGCCCACCTCGCTGACGTCCTTCAGTCCCGCCATCGAGCGCGAACGGGCCATGTGCCTCGCCTGCCTCCGGCTCAAGGTCGTTACGTTTGCGGGGATCTCTGAGGCGCGCCCGAAAGGATTCGAACCTTTGACCTTCGGTTCCGTAGACCGACGCTCTATCCAGCTGAGCTACGGGCGCGTGTCGACAGAGGGTACGCGACCGGCCGCGGCGTTGCCGCTCGCGGCCGGCCACCTCCCTCAGGTCGGCTGCTGCACCTTCGTCGCCGCATCGCCGTCGGCAGCCTGCTCGAGCTGCTCGACGACGGTGTCGAGCAGGTGCGGCAGGCTCAGCGCGCTGGCGAACCCGAGGGCGCCCGCGAACTGGTCGGTGAGATCGAGGAACACCACGCGGCCGTCCTCGACGGCGTCCAGGCGCCGCACGACCTTGTTCTTCTCGATGTCGTCCTGCGGGCCGTACATCAGCACGAGGTCCTGGTCGATCAGCCGGAAGTTCTCCTGGCTGAACTGCGCGAAGAAGCTCTCGCCGGCGAGCTCCGCGATCTCCCCGGGCACCTCGAAGCCGAGGTCCGACAGGAATCGGCTGCGGGTGTCCTTGTCGGTGTAGGCGCCGTAGCCGTCCGGGCCGCCGTACGCGAGGATCGCGGTCCTGCCCTGCCACTCCGGGTGCGCCTCGCGGACCGCGGCGAACTTCGCCTTGACGTCCTCCACGACCTCCTGCGCCTGCTCGGTGCGGCCGAGCGCCTTGCCGACGAGCAGCGTCTGCTCGTCCCAGGGCATGCCGAAGTCGATGTGGTCGCCGGACTGGCCGACGGTCGGCGCAATGCGCGAGAGGCGCGTGTAGTCCGCCTTCTTCAGCCCGGCGTTGATGGCGATGATCAGGTCCGGGCGCTGTGCGGCGACGGCCTCGAAGTTGATCTGTTGGCCGGAGACGACCTTCGGCTGCGCGTCGCCGAGCGCCTGCTGCGCCCACGGTCGCTTGCGCCAGTCGTAGCCGCCCAGGAAGTCGCCGACGCCGACCGGCACGACGCCGAGGGCGAGGGTGACGTCCTGGTCGGTGTAGCCGACCGTGACGACACGCTTCGGCTCGGCCTCGACGGTCGTCGCGCCGAAGCGATGCTCGACGGTGACGGGGAACGCCGCAGCCGCCTCGGCGGCAGGGCTGGACGCGCTCGCGGCGTCGTCCTCCTCGCCGCACGCGGCGAGCGAGACGGCGGCGAGAGCGATGGCGGCCAGGGTGGCCGCACGGGACATCAGGTGGTGCATCGGATCCTCCGGGGTCGGGATAGGGGAAGACAGAGGGGCGTGCCGGTCACCGGGTCCTGCGTGACGTGCACGTCGAGGCCGAGGACCTCGCGGACGAAGTCGCCGTCGACGACCTCGGCGGGCGGCCCGGCGGCGTACACGCGGCCGTCGCGCAGGGCGACGAGGTGGTCGGCGTAGCGGCAGGCCTGGTTGAGGTCGTGCACGACCATCACGACGGTGCGGCCACGCTCATGCACGAGCCCGTCGAGCAGGTCGAGCACCTCGACCTGATGGGCCAGGTCGAGAAACGTCGTCGGCTCGTCGAGCAGCAGCAGCTGCGTGCCCTGGGCCAGGGTCATGGCGATCCACGCGCGCTGGCGCTGACCACCGGAGAGCTCGTCGACCGGCCGGTCGCGCAGATCCGTGATGCCGGTCGCGGCGAGCGCCTCCTCGACGGCCGCCGCGTCGTCGGGCGACCACTGAGCGAAGAGCCCCTGGTGCGGATGGCGGCCGCGTGCGACGAGGTCCTCCACGCTGAGGCCGTCCGGAGCGCTTGGGGACTGCGGGAGGACACCGAGCCGGCGGGCGACCTCGCGGGACGGCAGCCGGTCGATCGCCTCGCCGTCGAGGAGCACGGTGCCCGCGCGCGGAGCGACGAGGCGGGCGAGCGCGCGCAGGAGCGTCGACTTGCCGCACCCGTTGGCGCCGACGATGGCCGTCGTCCGGGCGCGCGGCACCTCGAGGTCGAGGCCGCGGACGACGGGTATCCCGTCGTAGCCGAGCGAGAGCGACTGCGCTGCCAGAGGTGGTCGGGTCATCCGGCGACTCCGATGCGGTTGGCGCGCCGCAGGAGCAGCAGGAAGTACGGCGCCGCGACGATGGACGTGAGCAGGCCGACCGGCACCTCGGTCGGCGCGAAGAGCAGCCGCCCGGCGAGGTCGGAGACCAGGACGAGCACGGCGCCGCAGCCGGCCGCGGCGGGCAGCAGCGCCTGCGACGACGCCGTGCGGGTGAGGCGGCGCGCCAGGTGCGGGGCGAGGAACGCGACGAAGCCGACCGGACCGACGGCCGAGACGGCGACCCCGGTGAGCGCGACCGCGACGGCGAGCAGCCCGAGCCGGGTGCGCTCGATCCCCACCCCGAGCCCGCGCGCGACGTCGTCGCCCAGCCCGAGTGCGTCGAGGCGGCGGGCGAGAACGAGCGCCGTCGGCGCGAGCACCGCGAGGGCGAAGGCCAGGGGCAGGACGTGCTCCCACCCACGGGCGTTCACGGTCCCGACGAGCCACACGTACGCCTCGGAGACCTCGAAGATCCGGCCCTGCGTGAGGACGTAGGAGGTGCCCGCCTGCAGGAGCGCGTTGAGCCCGATCCCGACGAGGACGATCCGGTACCCGTCGATCCCGCCGCGCCACGCGAGCGCGTACAGCGCCACGCCGCTCACGAGCGCGCCGCCCAGGGCCGCGAGCGGGATCGCGACCGGTCCGGTCGTCGAGCCCAGGACGATCAGGGCGACCGCGGCCAGGGACGCGCCGCTCGCCACCCCGACGATGTCCGGCGAGACGAGCGCGTTGCGCGTGACCTGCTGGAACAGCCCGCCGGCCAGGCCGAGCGCCGCCCCGGCGAGGAGCGCGCAGAGCGCCCGGGGCAGGCGCAGGTCGAGCACGATGAAGTCGGTCGCCCCGTGGCCGGCGCCGAGCAGTGACGCGAGCACCTCCCCGGGTGCGACCCGGTACTCGCCGAGCGCGACGGTCGCGACCGTCAGGACGAGGGCGGATACGGCGAGCACCGTGGTGACGAGCAGCGGGCGGAGCTCGACGCGGACCGACGCACCGCCGCCGCGCAGGACGAGGTGGCGTCTCACAGGCCCACCGTCCTGCCTCGGCGGACGATCCACAGGAAGACCGGCACGCCGACGACCGCCGCGACGACGCCGGCCTGCACCTCGGCCGGGCGGGCGATCACCCGGCCCACGACGTCGCTGGCGAGAAGCATCGCCGCACCGAGGACGACGCTGTACGGGATCACCCATCGGTGATCCGGGCCGACGGCGGCCCGCGCGAGGTGCGGCACCGCGAGGCCGACGAAGGCGATCGGGCCGGCCGCCGCGACCGCGCCGCCGGCGAGCAGGACGAAGCCGGCGCCGGCGATGAGGCGGGCGCGCGCGACGTCGTGGCCGAGGCCGCGCGCGACGTCGTCACCGAGCGCCAGCGCGTCGAGCGAGCGCGCGCAGGAGAAGGCGATGACGAGGCCGCTGCCGATGAACGGGAGCACCGACAGCACCACCTGCGGATCGCGCCCGGCGAGCGAGCCGACGGCCCAGAACCGGAACTCGTCCAGCGTGCTCGCGTCGAAGACGAGAACCGCGCTGGTCAGCGACGTGAGCAGGGTGGTGAGGACGGCACCGGCCAGCGCGAGCCGGACCGGCGTCGGGCCGCTGCGCGCGGTGCCGCCGAGGGCGAACACGAGGACGGACGCGCCGGCGGCGCCGACGAGCGCGACCGCCGCGTAGACCACGATCGAGGATGCGCCCGCGAACTGGATGGCGAGCACGACCGCCAGGGCGGCGCCCGCGTTGACGCCGAGGATCCCGGGCTCGGCCAGCGGGTTGCGGGTGACGCCCTGCATGAGCGCGCCGGCCGCTCCCAGCCCCCCACCGACGAGGACGCCGAGCACCGTCCGCGGGACGCGGAGGTCCCGGACGATCGCATGGGCGTCGCTGCCCGCGTCGTACGCGAAGAACGCGTCCAGCACGTCGCGCAGCGGGACCGCCTTCGAGCCGACGGCCAGCGAGGCCAGGCAGACGATCCCGAGCAGTCCGGTCGCCGCCAGCAGCCCGGTGGCGCGACCGCCGACGCGGGCGAGGGGCGCCGGCCGTGCGGCCGCCAGGGACACCGTGCTCATGCGACCCCCCCGGTGTTCGCGACGAGCCACGCGCTGCGGTGGTCCTCGTCCTTGAGCGGACAGCCGAAGCAGGCGGTCCCAGCGTCGGTGCGGTAGTGCAGGCAGCACTGTGTACGGACCCGGCCGGGCAGCTCGAGGTCGCCGTGTCGCCAGACGCGGTACCCGGTCTGCGCCCTCCAGCGCGCGGGAGCCAAGGCGACCACCCGGTCCCCCCAGGCCTGCGCCGTGGCGCGCTCGCCCAGCGCCTCACCGGCCCACAGCACGCCGTCGGCGAGAGCGTCGCCGACGTGCCGCCACAGCGCCGCCCGCGGCCGGCCGCAGACCAGGTGCACGCGCTCGACGAGCGGCTCGGCGAGCTTCTCGACATCGCGGACGAGCGTCCGTGACGCACGGTCGTCCAGCGGTGCGGACGCGACGTCACCGAGGGTGACCTCCTCCGTCCAGCCGTCGGCGTGCAGGCGCAGCGCGATGGCGTCGGCGCGCAGCCGCGGGACCGCGCCGTCCCGCAGTGCGAGCGTCGCCGCCCGGAGCAGGACGGCGAAGAGCACGTCCGCCAGAAGACCGGCGCCCGCGATGTCCCGGCGATCGGTCCGCCAGGTCGTCCCGACGAGCGCCAGGACGGCCTCGAACCGGTCGTCGTCCTCGTGCAGCGCGCAGATCGGGGTCCAGGGAGCGGTCGCCATGCGGCATTAGGCTACCCTAATACCTACCGTGATGGTCCGATAACCTTAGGTGACCCTTACTTCGCATCATGCGACGCTGAGTCAGGGTGTGGTCCTCAGCGTCCTGACCTCCCGCGCGGGTAGACCGAGATGGCTATCGGCGCGTCGGGCACGAACAGCGCGCTGATCGGATCGGCGGCCGCGCTGCTGATCGACGCGCCTGCCGGAGTGCGGCGACCGGGCGTCGTGAAGATCACGATCGAGAGCTTTCGGTCGGGGCGATGGGCGACGATCCCGCTATAGCCGACGAGGCCTGGGTTCGTCAGCGTCCACCCGTCCAGGACGATCGCCCCCATCCCGTAGTAGGCGCGCCCGGCCCGGCCCAGCGCGCCGACGCCCTTCGGCTGGCGACCGGTCTGGATGCGTCGCGAGCTCGGCCGCAGGAGCTCGCCGGTGCCGAGCGCACGGGTCCACCGGCCCATGTCGGCAAGGGTCGAGATCCCGTACCCGGTGTGCGTCGCCCACGAGATGTTCCAGTTGGTCGAGTCCTGGAGAACCCCAGTCGTATCGGCGTCGTATCCGTGCAGCACGGGTGCCGGGATCTCGGCGGTGAACCCCATGGTGGTCTCGTCCAGCGAGAGCGGGTCGAGCACCTCCTCCTCCAGCAGCCGGTCGAGCCGCCGGCCGCCGACCTTCTGGAGGATCTGGCCGAGCAGCATGAAGTTCGTGTCCGAGAACGCCCACTGCGTGCCGGGTTCGAACAGCAGCGGCCGGCTCGTCCCCAGCCGGATCAGCCGGTCCGGGTCGAACTGCTGGAACGGGTCAGCCGCGAGCGCCTTGACGAAGCTCGGCTGCGTGACGTAGTCGGCATAGCCGGAGGTGCTGTGGCCGAGCATCCCGACCGTGACCCTGTCAGCGGCCGGGAGCGACGGGTACCACCGCGACACCGGGTCGTCGAGGCGGAGCCTGCCCTGCTCCATGTATCGCAGCAGCAGCGTCGTCGTCATCGTCTGGGTGACGTTCCCGATCCGAAAGTGCTGGTCCCTCTGGGCCGGGACGCCCGGCATGGCCTCGCCGACGGCCCCGCTGACGATCTCCCTGCCGTCGACCCAGACGCCGAAGACCGCGCCGGTGGCGTCGAACTTCCGGGCGATTCGTCGCATCACGTCGACGACCTCGGCGGCCCGCGGGTCCGACGCGTCGACGCAGATGTCAGGGCCGACGCGCTTCTGGGAGTCCGGACAGCGCCCCGGCTCGTACGCGCCCGCGACGTCATCCTTCGTGTCGGAGCCGGAGCCGCAACCGGCCACCAGGGTGATCGGGACGACCAGGAGAGCGAGGAGCAGGCGCGCGGTCATGAGCGCTCAACGCTGCGGCGGCGTCACGAGCTTGTGGCCGAGCGCCTCGGTCAAGGCGACCTCGATACGGGTCGACGGATTCGAGCAGACCGGCTTGCTCGGATTGTCCGCGAGCGTCGGCGATCCGGAGCAGTTGCCGGAGGCGATGTCGCTGTTCGTCAGGTTGACGACCGTCGTGTCGGTCGCGGTGTCGTAGTAGACGCTCGTGTTGTAGCCGGGCAGCTCGCCGGTGTGCCCCACCCAGCCGTCGACGCACCCCATCGACAGGCCGTAGACGTAGTCGGTCGATGGCGGGAACGACGTCAGGCGCTCGCGCTGCTCACGCGGCTGCAGCAACCCCTGCCCGGTGCCGAGGGCGCGCCCGTAGGTCAGGAGGTCGTCGATGGTCGAGACCAGGGCCCCCGCAGTCCAGGCCCACGAGGGGTTCCAGCGCGTGGCGTCGTCGGGTTCGCGCGGCGTCGCGTTCTCCCCCTGGAGGGTGTAGCCCCGCGCGAACGGCTTCGGCAGGGTCGTCGTGGGGCCCGGCCACGAGGTCCCGGACAGCCCGAGCGGTTCGATGATGCGCTGCTCGATGTTCTCGAACGCCGGCTTGCCGGTGACCTTCTCGATGACCTCGCCCAGCAGGATCGTGTTGGTGTTCGAGTAGTCGTACTCGCCCCGTTTCGACACGGGCTTCGAGGCTATGCCGTAGGCGATCAGCTCGTCGGGGGTGAACACGGCGTTCTCCGGGTCGTCGAAGAAGCGCTTCTGCCACTTGGGGTTGAACGTGTAGCTCGCGACGCCGCTGGTCATCGACGACAGCGAGCGGAGGGTGACGCGGTCGCCGGCGGGCACGCCGGGGACGTACCGGTCGATCGGGTCGTCCAGGGAGAGTCGCCCCTCCGCGGCCAGCTGGAGCAGCACGGTGCCCGTGAACGTCTTCGTGACCGAGCCGATGCGCGTGTGGACGTCGGCCCGCATCTTCGTCCCTGCGTCCTTGTCGCTGACGCCGTACGCCTTGATCCAGGTGCCCTTCGGGCTGCGGACGCCGACGACCGCTCCGGGCGTCGCGTCCTCCTTCAGCGCGGTCAGGACCGCGGCGTCGAGCTTCGCGACGAGCTCGGCCGGCATCTCCTGTGTCGTGGCCGAGGCCGGCAGCCTGCGGGCGATCACCCCGTCGACGTCCGCCACGCAGGGCGGGACCCCGGCGGAGGCGCTCGTCGAGGTTGTCGTCGAGGTCGAGTCCGACGTCGCGGTCGAGCTCGAGCCGCCGCACGCCGCGAACAGCGACCCGCAGGCCAAGGCCAGCGCCACGCCCGCCCCCGTTGCTCGACCCCATCGCCCGCGCATCATGCCCCCCGTCCCGTAGGTCACCGCCGCCCGTCACGCTGCGCCACCGGCGCGACCGGGACCACCCAGTTCTGGACGTTGCCTCCATCGTCCAGAACTGGGTGGTCGCAGCGGTGGCCGCCCGCCAGGGTCGCCTGATGCCTCGCGCAACCAGGAGACGGTGGCAAGCGGTGGCGTCCACGACAATCGCCGTGTGCGCAGCGCTGGCGGCCGCGGCCCACGGTCAGGCACCGTCCCCGTCGGCGCCGCCGTCGAGCACGTCGGCCGTCTCGGTCCCGCCGGGCCAGGTCGCCGCCGCGGTCGGTCAGCTGGACGGGATCGCGCGGGACCTGCTCTCGCGCACCGGCGTGCCCGGGATGGCGATCGCGGTCGTGCACGAGGACCGGATCGTCTTCGCGCAGGGCTTCGGGGTGCGCAGCCTCGCCGACCCCGCTCCGGTCGACGCCGACACCGTCTTCCAGCTCGCGTCGGTGTCCAAGCCGATCGCCGGGACCGTGGTCGCCCGAGCGGTCGGGGAGCGCAAGGCCGCCTGGAACGGCCGCGTCTCGCGGTACCTGCCGGGCTTCGCCCTCGCCGACGACCGCGCGACCTCCGAGGTCACGGTCGCCGACCTGTTCGCACATCGCAGCGGCCTGCCGGACCACCTCGGCGACATCCTCGAGGACCTCGGCACGAGCCGGGACGTGATCCTGCAGCGGCTGCGCCTCGCCCCGCTGACCCCGCTGCGCGAGTCCTTCGCGTACAACAACTTCGGGATCTCCGCGGGCGCCTTCGCGGTCGCGCGCAAACTGCGGACGAGCTGGGAGACGCTGTCCGAGCGCACCCTCTACCGGCCGCTCGGGATGACCTCCACGAGCTCGCGCCATCGCGACTTCCTGCGGCGCGCGAACCGTGCGTCCCTGCACGTGCAGGATGCCGCCGGCCGATGGAGGGTCGGCGGGACGCGCAACCCGGACGCGCAGTCTCCGGCGGGCGGGGTCAGTTCGAGCGCCCGCGACCTCACACAGTGGATGCGACTCCTGCTCGCGGACGGCATGCACGACGGACGACGGTTGGTCAGCCCAGAGGCGTTGCGGACGATGCGCACGCCGACCATCGCGCTCGGCGCGCCGGCCAGGCCGGACAGCCGGACGGCGACGAGCGGGCTCGGCATCGACATCACGGTCGACGCGACAGGTCGGGTCCGCCTCACGCACTCCGGGGCGTTCACCACGGGGGGCTCCACGCACGTGACCCTGCTGCCCGCGGAGCGTCTGGGCATCGTCGTGCTGACCAACGGCTGGCAGATCGGGCTGCCGGAGGCCGTCGCGAGCACCTTCCTGGACCTCGCCGAGCAGGGACGGGTGACCCGCGACTGGCTCGCGACCTTCGCACCGCTCATCGCCGCTACGCGGCAGAACACGAGCAGGCTGCTCGGCCGGACGCGTCCGGGCCGCCCGCGACCCGCCCGCTCCCCCGCGTTCTACTCCGGGACCTACGACAGCGGGTTCTACGGCCGGGCCCGGGTCCTGGCTCGCGGTCGCCGGCTGACGCTGGTACTCGGACCAAAGCGTCGCCGTTTCGTGCTGTCGCACTTCAGCGGCGACACCTACGCCTTCGACTGGCAGGGCGAGAACGAGTACGGGGTCGGCGCCGTCGACTTCCGGCGCGGGCGGGGCGGCCGTGCGGGGTCGGTGCGGATCGAGGTCCTCGACGCCGAGGGGCTCGGGACGTTCCGACGGCGCTGAGCACGCTGCGACACGACGACCGACGGGGAGACGGTGATGGCACGGGACACCAGAGGACGACGGGCACGGACGGTCGCAGGGGTCGTGGGGGCACTCGCGCTCATGGCTCCACCGACCGCGTCGGCGACCACGTACAAGGCGACGGCCGCCGACCTGATCACGGCCCGCTACGGCAACGGGACCGACTGGGCGTACAAGGCCCCACGGGTCTTCGTGCAGGGACAGAGCATCAACCGCGACAGCTACGAGTGCGCAGCCACCCCGGCCAACGCACGAGCCCAGACGATGAACAACTGGGTCCTCGTCCCCGACGACCTCGGGTCCAGCGACCTGAGCTTCACGTCGACCGGCAACCTGTCACCCATCGGCTCGGCCGGTCCGACGGTCACGATCACGACGTGGAACTGGAGCGACACGACCGCCCACGTCCGCGTCGTCCACTCCTGCACGAACTCGATCGACGCGTTTCCGACGACCTGGTCCTACGGGAACTACTACCGGCGGTGGCTCACCTCCCTCGCGGCGGGGAAGCCCGACTTCAAGTGCCTCGTCAGCAACGCGTTCTACTGGAACACCGAGGCCTGCGCCACGGCCGGCGTACCCGCCGAGGGCCGGGGTGCGCGCGCCGCCGCCTCGGCGCCGCTGGCTCCGCTGGTTCCGGTGGCCAGCCCGGGCGGGAACGTGTACGCGCTGGAGAACGGCATCAACCGGCTGGCAATGACCTTCCGCCATCCGAGCGCGAGCAGGAGGCCGCCGGTCTTCTACTACTCCACGCGGCCCGCGAGCGCCGGCTGCGAGGCACGGCGCATGCACGTGCCGGTGAACCGCGGCTTCGGCTACCTGCACCTCGTGCTGCGCTGCAGCGGGTTGCGCACCGGAGCGACGGCGAAGCTGACGCTCCGCCCGGCGATCCGGCGCACGTTCCCCCTCCGCGAAGGCCGGGGCGTCGGCCGGATCCGCTTGGACAAGCCGCCCGGGACGGTCAAGCCCCTGGTGTTCGTGAGCACCCGCTCCGCGGCCGTCCCGTGCGACATCCGCAGCCGCCAGGTCCGGATGGCCCGCCGCACGGTCGACCTGCGCATCGACGGGCGTTGCGGCCGCGTACCCCGCGGCGCGCGAGGCGAACTCGCGGTCGGCGGCCTCATCGCCGAGAAGGGGCCCGAGGACCGACCGGGCGGCTAGCGAAGCGGACGCGTGACACGACCGCCGGAGATCACTAGCCTCGCGCCGGGGGCGTTGATCAGTGCGGATCCAAAACTGCGGCGATTGCGGGCACGGCGCTTCTGCGCACGCGCGGTTCTGCGAGCGCTGCGGGGCGGCACTGACCCCGAACGCCAGGCCGCTGCGGGCGCCGCGCCGGCTCGAGGAACGGATCCTGCAGCAGCGGACGACGATCGAGGGCGAGCACAAGCAGGTCACCGTGCTGTACGCGGACATCGTGGGCTCGATGCAGCTGACGCATCTGCTGGAGGGCGAGCGCTGGGGCTACGTCCTCGACCGCTTCCTGGCCATCGCCGCCGGCGCGGTCCATGCGTTCGAGGGAACGGTCAACCAGTTCACCGGCGACGGGCTCATGGCGGTCTTCGGCGCGCCGCTCGCGCATGAGGACCACGCGCGGCGCGCGTGCCTGGCCGCGCTGGATCTGCAGCGCGAGGTCGCCTCCCTGGCCACCGACCTCGTGCGCACCGACGGTGTCGAGTTCACGGTCCGCTGCGGGCTGAACTCGGGAGCGGTGGTCGTCGGGGCGATCGGCGACGACGTGCACATGGACTTCGTCCCGCTCGGCAACACGACGGCGCTGGGCAAGCGGATCGAGTCGCTGGCCCCGCCCGGGTCGACCGCACTCGGGCCGTCGACCGCCGCGCTCGTCGACGGCGAGTTCGAGCTGCGCGAGCTCGGTGAGTTCGTCGTCAAGGGCGCGCAGGGCCGTCTGCACGTGCGGGAGCTGGTCGGTCCCGGCGCAGCGCGGTCCCGGCTGCAGGCGATGGCCGCGACGCGCGGGCTCTCCCCGTTCGTCGGCAGGACGGCCGAGCGCGCAGCGCTGGACACGGCGCTGCAGGACGCTCTCGGCGGCGACGGCCGCGCGATCGCGATCGTCGGGGAGCCGGGCGTCGGCAAGAGTCGGCTCGTCCACGAGTTCGTCGCCGACTGCGCCTCGCGCGGCCTTCTCGTGGCGTCGACCGCGGGCATCGCCCACGGCCGCTACGTCCCCCTGCTTCCCATGCTCGGGCTCTACCGCGAGTACTTCGCGATCGGCGCGCCCCTCCCGCCGGAGGTCGCCCGCGAACGGATCGAGTCGATGATGCTGGGCCTCGATACCTCCTTCGCCGAGGAGCTGCCCCTGCTCTTCGAGGTCCTCGGCGTGCCCGACCCGGACCGGCCGCTCCAGCCGGTCGAGCCGCACGAGCGACAGCGCCGGCTCCTGCACCTCCTGTCCCGGGCCATCCGGTCGCGCGGCAGCCACGAGGCGACCGTGCTGGTCGTCGAGGACCTGCACTGGCTCGACGACGCCAGCGCGGCGGTTCTCGAGGCGCTCGTCGCGGCGATCCCCGGCACTCGGACGGTCCTGGTGGGCACGGCACGTCCGGAGCATGCCGCGGCGTGGGCGAGCGCCGGACCGCACGGCCGGATCGACCTCGAGCCGCTGGGCGCCGATCCCGCGGCCGACCTCCTGCTGCAGCTGCTCGGGCGCGACCCGTCGCTGGACGGCCTTGCGGTCATGATCAGCGGCCGCTCCCGGGGCAACCCGTTCTTCATCGAGGAGCTCGTCCAGTCGCTCGTGGAGCATGGGCATCTCGCCGGATCGCGGGGCGCGTACGTGCTGACGGCGGAGCTTGACGGCGTCACCCTGCCTGCGACGGTGCAGGCCGGCCTCGCCGCCCGGATGGATCGACTGCCCCCGCGGGCGAAGACGCTGGTGCAGACGATGGCGGTGATCGGCGACGAGATCTCGGGCAGGGTCCTGGGAGCGGTCTCGGATCTCGACAGCGGCGAGCTGGACGCCACCGTCGCGCTCCTCACCCGGGCCCAGTACATCGTCCCCGACGAGGCCGGCGATGACCGCGGAGTCGTCTTCCGGCACCCGCTCACCCGGGAGGTCGCCTACGGCTCGCAGCTGACGGAGCATCGGGCGCGTACCCATCACCGCGTCGCCGCCGCCGTCGAGAGCACCTTCCCCGACGCCCTCGACGAGCGCGCTGCGCTGCTGGCGCACCACTGCGAGGCCGCGGGCGAGCAGCTCGAGGCGGCCGGCTGGCATGCGCGCGCAGCCACCTGGGCGGAGCGGACGTCCCCTGCCGACGGCCTGCGGCACTGGCGCCGCGTCCGTCACCTGACCGGAGCGCTCGATCCTTCGGCCCCGCGCGACGAGCTCGCCTCGAGGGCACGGAGCGGGATCCTCGGCCTGGTGTGGCGCCTCGGCGGCTCGCTCGACGAGTCGGCGGAGATCCGCGCCGAAGCGGGCACCGAGAGCGGACGGACGTTGCTGGAACTCTTCTCCGCCGGCACGCTGATGCACGGCGCGCGCGAGCGGGAGGGACTCGCGGGGTTCCGGGACGCGTGCCTCAGGAGGTTCGCCGCCGGCGACGCCGCGGGCGCGTTGACCGCGTCCGCGGGGCTGGCCTATGCGAGCTGGATCGCAGGTTCCCTGCGTGAGGGGATCGAGGCGCTGGACCGGGGCGTCGCGGTTGCCGGAGACGACCCGACGGTCGGCGTGGGTCAACCGTACACGTGCCCGCTCGCTCACGCCTACGGGCAGCGCGGACTGTGCCGGGGGTACGCGGGCGAGCTCGCGCAGGCGCGCGAGGACTTCGATCGGGCGATCGCCCTCGCGCGCGAGTACGACGACCCCGTCACCCTCTCTGCCGCCCACGCCAACCTCGCACTGATCGAGGCCGCGGCCGGCGACACCGGGGCGGCCCGGAGGCACGCCGCGCTGGGCCTCGAGATCTCCGAACCGCTCGGTGATCTCGCCCACTCCGTCGCCTGCGCGGTCCCGCTCGCCCTTGCGGAGGCCCGTGACGGGCGCTTCGCCGAGGCGCTCGCGCAGGCCGACTCGAGCCTGACCACGATCCGTCGGCACGGGGTCGGGCTCTACTACGAGCCGCTCCTGCTCGCCACGATCGCCCGCTCGAGGCTCGGTCTCGACGAGCCGGACGCCGCGCTCGCCGCCGGCGAGGAGGCTATGGGCATCGCCGTCGCGCGCGGCCTCGGTGCCTGTGCGCTCCAGGCGCCCGTCACGCTTGCACAGGTGCTGCTCGCCGTTCAGGGCGCCGGAGCGGGCGACCGGATCGAAGCCGTGCTTGCCCGCGCGGATCACATGATGCACGAGAGCGGCGCCCGGCTCTTCGCGCCGCATCTCCGCCGCGAGAGCGAGGCCCTGGACCGCCTACGTGGTATCGCTGCGCCAGGCTGAACGGGTCCCGGCTGCGCTGCGTCGCGTCTCAGGCCCAGATCGACACGACCGCGATCAGCACCGCGCCGAGGGCCGCGCCCAGGTACTTGCGACCGAGCATCTCAGGGGCGGCGAACTCGTCCTTCAGGACGCCGAAGGTCGCCACGTAGATGAAGGTGCCGGCGGCGAGCGAGTCGAAGACGGCCTCGAAGACCAGGTTCGTCCTCCCGGTCAGCGCCGTGGCCAGGACGGTGCCCAGGACGATGCCCACGGGTGTCATCACGGCGTAGGTCATGACGCTGCGGATCAGCGCCCGGCGCGGCGTCCCGGCCTGCTGCAGACTGATCCCGAGCGCGTAGCCCTCGGGACCCTTGTGCGCGACGATCGCGACGAGGATGGCGACGGCCGCCGCCACCTCCGTCTCGGCGCCGATCGCGATGCCGGCCATCAGCGAGTGGACCGACAGGACGACGGTCAGCAGACGCGCGCGCACCCCTGCGGACGTTTCGGCGCTCTCCCGCTGGTGGGTCTCGCCGAGCCCCGCCCGGACCCGCCCGGCGACGACGGCCTCGAGCAGCAGGATCCCGAGGAACCCGGCGGTCGCGATCGCGAGCTCGAGCGGATAGTCGGTCCCGACGTCCGCCTCGTCGAACCCCTCGGCCCCGTCCCCGAGCATGTGGATGAGCCCGACGGCGATGAAGAGCCCACCGGCGAACGCGTTGCTCAGCGAGAAGATCTGGGCGGAGCGTGGCGACGCGCCGAAGCGCAGCGGCAGCACGCCGCCGGCGTACGCCAGCGCGAGGAGCAGCACGAAGGCGCCGACCTTGATCTCGAGCAGTTCCATCGCGAGCGTCCCTCCCGTGGCTTAGGTGTCGACGGCGTCGGTCGCCGGCTTGCGGCCCCACGCCTGCCACATGACCGGCTGCAGCGTCACCGTCCCGGATGTGTCGAGATGCGCCCGGAGTGCGCCGGAGCGAGCGTCGAGGGCCTCCGCGGTCAGTCCGCCGCCGGCGAGGATCTCGTCGCGGACGAGGTCGGCAATCGTCAGCAGGAAGCTCTGGAAGTACTCGCCCTGCCGGGTCACGCGGATCGTCGCCCGGACGTCGACGTCCTCGAGGCCGGCCTCCCGCAGCAGGCGCCCGCTGCGCCGGCCGATGTCGAGGTCCTTGCCGGTGCGGCGGTACGCATCGCGGACCGCGTGGTGCAGGACGTCGAAGGCCTCGTGCGGCGGATCGCAGTTCCAGGACGCCGAGTCCGGCTCCTGGACGACGACGACTCCTCCGGGCCGGGCGATCCGCACCATCTCGGCCAGGACCCGCTCCGGTGTGCTCACGTTGAGGAGGACGGAGCGCGCGTGCACGACGTCGAACCCGTCGTCGGGCAGTCCGGTGGCGACGGCGTCCCCCTGGAGCACCTCGACCTGCAGCCCCCGCTCGGCCGCGAGCCGCCGCGCGGCCTGCACCATCGCCGGCTCGCGGTCCAGGCCGACCACGCGGCCCCCGGCCCCGACCCGCCCGGCGAGCACGTGCAGGACGCCGAGGACGCCGCAGCCGACGTCGATCGCCGCGGTTCCCGGCGCGATCCCGACGAGGTCGAAGAGCGCATCGGTCTCCTCGGTGTAGGTCGCGGCCTGCTCCACGAGATGTCGCAGCTCAGCCTCGCTGGTCCCGAGGGGATACGTCTCCGGTGTCGTCCCCCCGCCGATGCCCATGACGCGAACCTAGGCCCATCCCCCCGCCGCGACCATCCAGGATTGGGTGGCCCGGGCCCCCGTGACCGGCGTAGCGTGGCGCGATGGAGAGCCCGGATGCGACGCGGTGTCGGGTCTGCGAAGAGACCCCGTCGGGCTCCGCCCGCTTCTGCCCGCGCTGCGGAGCGCGGGTTCCTGCTCCGTCGCCGGCGGACGCCTCTGCCGCTGCCGAGGATACGACGCCGCCGGCGTCCGCGGCCGACGACGAGGAGGGCCCGACCGTGGGATAGCATCGCTGCGTGGCCGCTCCACGGGCAGAGCCCGGCACGTTCCTCGCGCTGCTTTCCGACGACGACCGCGACACGCTGCTGCAGCTCGGCGGGCCGCGCCGCTTCGCGCGGGGCGAGCGGCTGATGCATCAGGGCGAGCCCGGCGACCGGGTGCTCTTCCTCCTCGACGGACACGTGAAGGCCAGCACCGGCGACTCGCGCGGTCGCGAGCTGGTGCTCGCCTTCCGAGGGCCGGGCGACGTGCTGGGCGAGCTGACGTTCATGCACGCCGAGCCCCGCTCCAGCGACGTCACCGCGATCGAGCCGGTAGACACCAGGGCGCTGGCGTCGTCGGAGTTCCGGACGTTCCTGGAGCGGCAGCCGACGGCGGCGCTCACCCTGATCGACGTCATCAGCCGCCACTTCCGCGACGCGAACGTCGCGCGGCAGCAGTTCGGTGATCTCGACACCGTCGGGCGCGTCGCGGCACGCCTCGTCGAGCTCGCCGGGCGCTACGGCGATCCCACGGGGGACGGGATCGAGATCCGCCTGCCGGTGACCCAGGACGACCTCGGCAGCTGGACCGCGTCGTCGCGCGCCGCCGTGGCGAGCGCGCTACGGACCCTCCGCGAGCTGGGCTGGATCAGGACGGAGCGCCGCCGCATCACCGTGCTCGACCTGGACGCGCTGACCCGCCGCAGCACGTGATGACCCGAGCGACGAGCGATCGCCTCACTTGCCGTAGCCGCAGGTGTAGCTGCCCGGGGTGAAGCGCTCGTCCATCTCCCGCAGGTAGGTCAGCAGGTCCATGCCCAGGCCGCCGACGTTCCAGGTGGCCCCCGGCTCACCGAACATCCGCTCGGCGACCTCCTTGGGGATCGCCTCCCAGAAGGTGGCGCTGCGGACGGACAGGTAGATGCGGGACAGGCTGCGCTGTCCGTAGTTGACCCGTTCCAGCGACGGCGCGTACTGGTCGGACGGCACGACCCTGAACGGTGACGTCGAACCGATGCACGTGAAATGCCCCTTGGGGTCGTCGGGGAAGGAGGTCAGGCCCGTGTCCCAGGTCTGGTACATCCGCGGGACGAGCGTGCTGTAGATCTCGCGGCCCATGCCGCGCAGGGCGACGTTGGTCAGCTCCTTGATCTCCGTCGTGGTCGTCGCGTACTCCTCCAGCCCCGCCGGGCAGCCGCCCACACCGATCGTGCAGTGATAGTTCCCGCCGACCTCGGCGAGCTTCTGCGGGTCGCTGACGAGGACGTCGCCGAGTTGCTCGAACGCGGCGGTCGTCGATCTGGCCTTGATCTGCAGCTGGATCGCGAGCCCGTTCGCCGCGACACGGATGTCCTCGCTCTCCGCGCCCGAGTAGCTGCGCTCGATCGAGCGGGCCGTCAGCTCCAGGGCGGCGGCCGAGGCCTCGACGGCGTGGGTGATCTTCTTGATGGACTTGCCCGAGAGGAACGTGCTGATGCCCGGGGCGATCAGGTCGAGGAGCGTCGCGACGAGGCCCAGGGAGTCGACGATCACCTCGCGCTCCTGTTCCTCCTTGTCGAGCACCTCCTTCAGCTCGGCGCCCAGCGTGACCGCCTCGCCCCATACGAGGGCGCCGGTCGCGAGGTTGGGACTGGAGAGCTCGCGGAGGTAGGTGCGGACCTTCGCGACATGGTCGAGCTCGTCGACGAGCTGCGCCTTGGCGGCCTCGAACTGCGTCGGCGTCGGCGTACAGGCCAGCGTCGTGCCGGGCACCGGCAGCAGCGTCTCGATCTTCATGTTGGCCACGGATACGCCGAGCTCGATGGCCAGGCTGTCGTCATAGCCCTGGTATCGCGAGCGGATGTCGATGCCCTGTCTCTCGGCCGCACCGATGCACGCGATCGCGTCCCCCTCGGGTGTGCCGGGCGGGTACTGCCAGTCGGTCGAGGTCGGCTCGATCATCAGCGTGTTGAGGCGTTCGGCCGGCTGGCCGATGCTGCTGACGTTCGCGGGTTCGATGAAGTTGCCGTGGTTGTCCGTCAGCAGGGCGCCGCGCAGGCGCGCGGGGCTGCCGCTGCCACCCGCCTCGTGGCCGCCTCCCTCACCGGCACCACCCCAGCCGAGGAGCGTGTACTCGGCTCCCGGGGTCGACACGCTGCGCAGGAAGCCGTTCGTCGTACCGCCGATCGAGGCGATCAGGTCGGTCAGCGCGTTCCACGCTTCCGGGGGTCCGCCGAGCAGCGTGCCCGGGTCCATGCCGGGCGAATGCTGGGTGGAGATGAGGATCACGCTGCCGTCGTCGCGGAACGCCTGCAGGAGTGCCAGCAGGCCGCGGGTCCCGTCCTGGCTGACCGTCGAGTCGTTGTCGATGATGACGAACTCCGCGCGGCGCAGCGCGAGGGTCTCCGGGTCCCAGGAGGACACGAAGTACCCGCCGCGGCCCGCGGGCACAGTGCCGCTGACGGTCTTCCCGTCGACCGTCTGCGTGACGGTGCACTCCGCGAGCTCGGTGCTGCAGGTCGACTCCGGCCCGCGGGTGTCGAAGAGCGGGCGCTGGCTGCGGAGCAGGTGGTACTGGTCGTTCTGGTCGACGGTGAGGAACCCGCGCAGCCAGCCGCGGCTCCGCACGCCCGACATGTCCGCGGCACCTTCGGCCATCCCGGGGACGCCGACGACCGAGTGCAGGGTCTGCTCGGTCAGCAGCGCGTCGGCGCCCCGTGGGCGGCGCTCGTAGCCGATGGCCGGCAGGAACGAGAGGTTGTCCGCGCCCGCGGTCGCGGTCGGCAGCGACCGGGCGATGATGAGCGCCCCGCCACGACCGTCCTTCCCGGGGTGGAGCGCGAGCGACGTGACCTCCGCCTCGGAATCGACGATGACCGGCCGCGCGGTGGGGCCGCCGTCGGGTGCGCGGCACTCCTTCTCGGGCTGCCCCTCGAACCGGCAGAAGCCGTAGGTCCGCTGCCAGATAATCTGCGAGGTCTGCCGGTCGACCGCCATGACGTGCCACTCCGCGTTCCAGGAGACGGATCCGGACAGCGGGTCCCCGATCGCGTACTGGCCCTTGCCGTCGGCGGCGCTCAGGTACGGCGCCGGGTAGGTCTGACCGGCGAGTGCCATCGCCGGGCGGTCTCCGACGTCGGCCGGGAAGGTGTCGACCGGGATGAGCGGGTCGTCCGGTCGCGCGACGATCGTGACCTCGTCGCTCACGGCTGCCCGGCCGCTGCCGACCGTCACGCGGACGGTGTACGTGCCCGGGAGGTCGGGCGTGAGAGCGGGCCGGAGCGGCGTCGACGGCAACGTCGCCTGACGCGGGGTGCTCGCCGGAGCGAGCGTGGCGAGTCTCGCGACCCGGCTCCCGGGCGGGGTGCGTGTGATCTTCATGCGCGTCGCGCCGGGACGGCGGCCGCCCGGGCGCGCAAGGACCTGGCTCGCGATCTCGGCACGCGTTCCCACGGTCAGGAGGCGTCGGCGGCCGGCCCCGACCAGGTGGGTCGTGCGCCGGACGGTGAAGCCGACGGTCGACCGGCGGGTCACGATGCCACGACGGGCACGGACCGCGAGGACGTTCCGCCCGTGCCGCAGACCGTGGCTGACCGACACCCGGAGGATCCGTCGGCCGTTCACGTTGGACTTGAACTCCTTGCCGACCTCGCGACCGTTGAGCTTCGCCGAGAGATCCCCGTACTCGTTGCCGGCCCCCCGCACGACGATCTGCAGGGTGTTGCCCTTCACGACCACCCCGGGCGTCGGGCTCACGACGACCCGGGGGGCTGCCGCCGACGCGGGGGTCGCGGCCCCGGGCACGAGCAGCAACGCGGCAACTGCGACGGACGTGACTCCCCTGGCTCCCATGCCGACGAGCGTAGGCGCGGTCCGTCGCCGCGACCATCCAGTCCTGGACGCTCAGCGGGGATGCTGCTGCATGAGCGCGGCGATCCGGGCGACGTCGTCGGCCACCCCGAAGATGTTCGCGACAGGGAACGGGACGAACACGCGCTTGGTCTTGAGGATGAGCCGGAGATACTCGCTGAACGGCGGGGACCGGTATGCGGCGACCCGGTCCTCCGCCCGGCTGATGGCCCGCGCCCGCCATGCGGGCCGCGGACCGGCGACGCTACGACGGGCAGGCGCCCGACCACTCAGTTCTGGACGCTGTCCTCGCTCGGGCGGCGGACCCGAGGCGCTCGGGCGTTCACCGCCGCAGCGTCACCTTCTTGGTGATCGTCGTTGGCTTGTCGTCGCTGCCGGAGGGCCGGAAGGTCGTCTTGACCGTGACCTTCAGCTTCTTGGACCGGCGCAGCTTCTTCTTCGCCTTCTTCGTCCACTTCAGCTTGGCGGTCACCTTGCCGGCCTTCTTGCTGCTCGCCTTCCCGCTGGCGACGATGACGCTCTTCGCCGCGGCCCGCGCGGTGGTCGCGGGGACGGTCACCGTCACGGTGACGGACCCGGCCGCCGGGAGGGTCACGGTGATGCGGGGCCCGCTGGCGGTCAGCTTCGCGGTGCCGAGGAGGAGCTTGACGGCGGTCGCGTTGGGGTTGCCGGTCGGGTCCTGCGTCCCCCCTCCGCCGCCGCCGGTCGGGGCGGCAGACCGCGTCAGCGTCTCGCAGAGCGATCCCGGGTCGGCGTTCACGACGTCGTTCGTGTCGACGTTGGCGACGTCGGCGCCGATGCCGCAGCCGATCTGGTCGACCTCGCCGTCGACCGCGTTCACGACGTCGTTGCCGCCGCCGGCGTCGATGGTGTCGACCCCCGGCCCGGCGTCGATCTGGTCGTTGCCGCCCTGACCGACGATCGCGTCGTTGCCGGGCCCGCCCTTGAGCGTGCCGTTGCCCTGGACCTTGTCGTTGCCGTTGCCGCCGTCGGCGCTGTCCTGCTCCCCGGAGACGCCGGTGAAGATGTCGTCGTCGCCGTCGCCGCCGCTCACGACGTCGTTGCCGAGCGTCCCGGCATGCAGCTTGTTGTTCGCGGCCGAGCCGACGATCGTGTCGTCGTCGAAGCCCGTCGTGATGTTCTCGATGTCGGGCATCGCGTTGTCGCCCTCTTCGGCGCCGTTGGCCGCGTTGTCGTCCCGATCGACGCCGTCGTTGGCGACCCCGTCCAACGACCAGAAGGTCTTGCGGCCGATGTTGCGCTCCTCGACGAGCGTGTCGACGCCGGCGCCGCCGCTGACCGTGTCCGAGCCGAGGGTCCCGGCCTCCTGGTTGCTCAGGCCGGTGTCGCCCGTCAACCGGATGTCGTCTCCGTCGCCCCCGTTGATCGTGTCGTTGCCGCGGTCGCCGAGCAGCTGGGTGTCGTTGCCGGGGCCGCCGTCGAGCAGGTCGTCCAGGCCGCCGCCGCGGAGGTCGTCGCGGCCGCCCTCGCCGAAGTACTCGACGGGCAGGTAGGTGAACGTCCCGTACACGCTGCTGGTGTAGACGAGGTCGTCGCCGTCGCCGGCGTTGACCCGGACCTTGGCGATCCCGGCGCGGGGGCACAGCACCGAGGCGGTGTCGGAGGGATTGGACTGCGTCCCTTGGGTGCACCCGCCGCCCGGCGTGACCGCCTTGCCCCCGGTCTCGTTGATGCGCACCATCCCGTCCTGGTGCGCGAAGTCGACGTAGAGCGACTCCTTGGTCGCGTCGCCCGTCACGACGATCGCGTCGCCGACGATCGCGGCGGAGGCGCCGAGGGCGGGAGAGGCGCCGCACGCGCCGGCCACGAGGGCCGCCGACAGCGCGAGCGAGAGCTTGGATGGACGCACGAGGCTCCGATGACTCGGGGAAAGCAGGACTGGACCGCGCGCGACTCTACTCCAGGATCCGGAGCTGCGAAACGGGACGTTCGTCGAGTCGGCGCGTTCTCCGCGCCCGCCGCGCGCGCGTCGGCCACTCCCGGATGTCGACGATCTCGTCGTCGAGCGTCATCCGCCCGCTCCCGCGCACCACGACGTACAGCTCCTCCTGCTGCTCGTGCGTGTGGCCATTTGGGAGGCGGCGGCCGGGCGGGACGCGCTGGTGGCAGAGGCCGCCCCGCTCGAGCCCGAGCGCCTTCGTGGCGAGGTGGAACTCGCCGAGCTCGCCGCCCACCTGCGTGAGCTGGCGATCGGCCCGCTGCACCCGTCGGCATGTGCGAGCCTCTTCGCCCCGACCGGACCGCTGCAGGAGCTCGCGCTCGAGGCGGACTTGGGCGGGAGACGACCCGTTAGGACCCGTCTCGGCCCGCCCGGAGCGGGTCTGCCGGGGTCCCGTTCGGGGTCCCGCGACTGATGCCACCGACAAGCGGCCAAGGCTCCTGCTTTCAGACGGAAGAAGGGCCCCGGAACGAAACGGGGCTCCGACGCGCCGTCGCGTCGAAGCCCCGCGTGCCTTCTTAGCTCCGGCCCGGAGCGCGCTCGGACGGGTTGCCCGAAGTCTCGTTGCAGTTGGACGCCCCCGACGTGCCCGCGTGGCGGCCGTTCTTGCCGCCCTCCGGCTGACCGGGGGCAGCGCCGTTGTGGTCGGTCTCCTGCACATGGTCGTTACCAAAGTACGAGAAGCCCGGGGAGTCGCCCTCGGGAGAAACGCAGTGGGCTGCCGAAGCGCCCGCCGGGGCAAAGGCGAGCGCGGCCATCGCGGCGACCGCTGCTGCTGAACCGATCTTCTTACGCATACGAACCTCCAATAGATGTTCCTCGACCGCCTAACACGGCCAGTTCAAACTCCTTCGCACGGTGGGTGACCCCGGTTCAGGACCTTTGCTAGTTGGCGCCTTGCCGCCCAATATGCGCCTACTCAGCAAGGTGTTGCGCTTCGGCGCGCGGGAGGTCGAGGCAGAGCAGGTCGCAGCGATCGTCGGGCATGGATTCATTCAAAACAGACGTTGCCGTGTTGGTCTGGCCCGAATGGCACATGTCGAGCTGCCAATCGCCCCGGCCATCGCTGCGGCCGCCCCCGCCAGCTCGCCTGGGCGAACGCTTCGCGCAGCCGAGGCGCGACGCCGCCGACGCCGGCTTCATGGGTCGACTCCTCCAGGGCGACGTGCGCGGCGGCGTCGCGAACGAACAGGACCGACATCAGCGGTCAGCGAGCGGTACAGCGCGCGTGCCATGCCCTCGACAGTGAGCTCGCCGCACACGTGCAGGTCGGGACGGCCGGCGTCGCCGACCAGCAGCGCGTCACCGGTCAGGACGAACCACGGCTCGTCGGAGCGGGTGTGGTCGGCGACGACGTAGGCGTGGTGCGCGAGCGCGTGACCGGGCGTCGCGACTGCCGCGATCTCGACGTTGCCGAGCCTCACGACCTCGCCGTCGCCCAGCGCGTGATGGTCGAACTCGACGCCCGCACCCGCGGGCAGGTAGGCCGTCGCGCCGGTACTCGACCGCGGCTCGCGGACGCCGCTGAGTCGGCGACGCGTCGCAGGACCGAGCGTGGCGTCGCGAACGCCCGTGCGCGCGGCAGTTCGTCCTCGGCGGCGACGCTGGCCTCGTCGGCCCGCCACGGCACCCAGCCGGGTACTCACCGGTCCGGCGAGGACGGCCGCGAGCCGGCATCTTCGGCGAGGTCCCTAGAACCTCGCGGGACCGTAACTGGAGCTGACCGGCGCGCGTCGCGCGCAGGCCTGGCATCGGGGAGATGCCCAACGACGCCATCGAGGCGAACGTCCAGGCCCATCACCTCCGAGACACGAGCGCGGCGGCGCCTGGACCGGGCTCACAGCGCGATCCGGCGCTTAGGGGCCTTGATCGCGGACAGGCTCCGCAGCGCCGGCCGGCCCTTGCGGTCGCCGCGGGTCACCGCGACCACGCTGATGCGCACCGCAGACCGCCGTGAGACTCCGCGCAGCCGCACGCTCGGCTTGCGGACGTCGAGGGTCCACACGCGTGCGCCGACGCGGGCCGTCACCTCGTAGCTCGCCGCGTTCGCCGCCGGGGCCCACGAGGCCGTGACGGTGTCCCCGCGCCGCAGGACCTTCAGACGGCGTGGAGTACCGGCGACCGGCCGGGGCGGCGCCGTGTACGACGCGACGGTGTAGCGCTTGTACGGCAGGCCGCGACGCTCGACGACCGCGACGATCCGGCGTCTGCCCGGCGCCGCGGTGCCTGTCGTGAACGGCACGACGCGTGCCCCGTTGCGGCCGGCCGTGAGCTGTCGGCTCATCTCCCCGTGGTGTTCCTCGAAGCGCAGGACGTCACCCTTGGGCATCACGGCGCGATAGCTCAGGCGCCGGGAGCGGCCGGTGCCCCGGACGACCGCGTTGACCCGCGGCTCGGCGAGCTGGCGGGCCAGGCCGACACCGGTGAGCGCCGGACCGCCCGACGGCACCTCGATCGACCAGGTCCCGGCGGCCGGCCGCTTGACGCGGACGAACGCCCGACCGTCGAGCAGCATGATGCCGGTGCGCTTGCCCTCGCGGTCCTGCTGGGTCTCGTCGACGACGATCTTTCGGCCGCCCGGGGCCGTCAGCGTCGCTCGCGGGATGGTCCCCTTCGCGGTCTGCAGCTCGAAGGACACCTCACGCGAGTCCTTGGGGACGACCTTCGTCGCGCGGGACGTCGCGGGAAGCTGCGCGGCCCTGGCCCGGCCCAGGAACCGGTCCTCGATCGTGGCGTTGGGGGCGTCGATGCGCAGGTCCGAGTCGGACATGTCGCACCCGGCGAAGACGGACGGGAGGTCGTCACGCCAGCGGTACTTCAGGCCACCGATCGCGTAGCAGGCACCGATCCCGTAGCTCGACACGACGCCCTGGGCGCCGTAGCAGCCGGTCGGGATGACGACGAGGTCGGGGGTGCAGGCGGTCCCGAACCCGTAGACGTCGAACAGCGTCTTCTTCCCCGGCTGCTCCCAGATCGTGCCCTTCAGGCCGAAGTCGAGGTCGAACCCGGCGATGGTGTGATCCATGGCACCCCCGGCACGGATCACGCTGTTCTTCAGCTCCCCCGTGGCCTCGTCGTAGTCCTTCTGCATGTCGAAGTAGGCCGCGCCGAGCTCGAACTCCTTCTTGACGGAGATCCGGCCGATGGCGTGCAGCCAGGTCAGGGACGACGGCGCCTCGGCCCTGATTTCGCATCCTTCCGCGTGGTCGCCCTTCTTCTTGAGCTTTGCGAAGATCACGCAGACGTTGAGGTCGAACGCGTCGGCGATCTCGGCGTCGATCTTGCCGGTGATCACGAACGGGTCGGACTTGCCGGCGATCGACACGCAGGTCAGCGCCACGGGGCCGAGCGCGAAGATCGGCTCGCCGATGACCGCCAGGCCGCCGAACTCGAAACTGCCGTTGTCGTTGAGCGAGATCCCGGACGGGCCGTCGATGCCCAGGGCCGCCTTGTCGTTGGGATCACTGACCGCCGCCGCTTCCGCGGCAGTCGGCTTCTTGTAGCAGGCGACCTGCGTCGCGCCGGTCGGCCGGCGCTTGTACGGGGCTTTCACGTTGACCTTGAAGGCCGGGATGGTGAGGTCGGCGCCGCCGAGCCAGCCGCCCTTGACTCGATGCTTGATGACCAGCGCGTTGACCTTCAGGAAGCCGAGGTCCTTGCCGCTGAGGTCGAGGACGAAGTCGGTGTTCTTGTCGTCCTCGGCGGTGCTGGCCGCCTGCGCGGCCGACTGGCCGCCCAGCACCGTCGGCGCGGCGCCGCCGGCGATCGGCTTGGGGGCGATGAGGTCGAGGCGCACGAGCGCCCGCCGCCCGCCCTTGAAGAAGTGGACGTCGCCACCCTGCACCGGGAGGTTCGTGAACTTTGCGCCGGGCTGGACGAAGCCCGGCAGCGACGCGACCTTCTCGGTGCGGTCCGGGCTGCCGTCGGGCTTCGTGGTGATGACCGCCGACTTCGTGTCCGGCATGACGAGGGACGGGACGGCTCCGAGTCGCAGCCCCGCGGTCTCGGGCAGGCGCAACGTGGCCTCGAGGGTGCCCGCCGGAGTCTGGATCGCACCGTCGGCCGGGTTGACGAAGGCCTCCGGGTTGCGCAGCACGACGCCCGGGCCCACGTCGATGCCGTAGCCGGGGAACGGTCGGTACACCTGGCTGGTGCCGAGCTTCTCCCGGATCCAGCAGCCCGCAGCATCCTGGTCGAACGTCTGCCCCGCCAGGGGCTTGTCCGCGTCACCCGGAGCCTGCTGGAAGTAGGCCGAGCGGACGACAACGCCCCTGAGGCTCAACGACCCGCAGAAGGCGTCGACGACGGTGATCTTCACCTTCGTCGTCGCGACCACGGAGAGGCCGCCCTTGGCGGTGCCGCCCCCGGGCAGCGGGACGGTCGGGATCCTCGTGGTCAGGGTGACGGTGTAGTCGCCGGCCTTGGCGTAGCGGTGCCCGACGAACTCCGGATCGGCGTTGCCGGCCAAGGCGCCGATGATCTTTGTCCCGTCACCGAAGTCCCACGAGATGGTCTCGGCCTCGGTGACGTTGCAGTCCTGGGACTGCGAGGCCCGGGCGCGGCCCGGAGCCCTGCGCGTGCGTGCCTGTGCCTGGGGCCCACCGACGGCTCCGACCGGGCCCGCGTCGGAGACCACGTCCCCCGGCGCGCCGAAGGCCGTAGGGTCCGGGTAGGGCAGGTTCTGGACGTCGCTGATCGCAGCGGGGACGTTCGATCCCGGTCGCGGCACGCAGATCTTCTTCGACGGCGTCGCGTCCAGGAACAGCGCACGCACGCCGGTGGCCGGGGTGCCCAGGACCACGAGCGACGGGCACGGCACGTTCGACGGCTCGGTCCCGTCGCAGACGCGCTCCGTGCTGATCTTGGTCGGCGCCGGGCTCTTCCCGACCGGGACGCTCGCGTGGAGGGCGGTGCGGCTGCCGTCGCTGCCGACCCCGATGACCTCGACGCGGAAGTTCGAGGTGCGCGGGAAGCGGACCTTCAGCTGTGGGACGGTCGTCGGCTCGGCCCCCTTGACCGTGAGATCCTGACCGCCTAGGGAGATCGTGGTGCGCGCCGGCTTGACGCCGTCGATCTTCCACGTGAAGTAGCGGAACTTCATGCCGTCCGAGCGGGTGGCGAGCCTGAGCGTGGCCTGCTGGCCGGGCTTGGGCACCGACGGACTGGCGGTCAGCTGCATGACCGGCGGACGCTGCACGGTGACGGGGCGCGTCGCCGTGAGGACCGAGCCGTCGCCCAACGTCGCCCGCAGCCCGACGACGACCCGTCCGCCGCGGGTGAAGGACGTGTCGACCTGGGGGACGTCGCCGGTTGAACGCTCATAGGTCCCGTCGCCGTCGAGGTCCCACTCGTGCGCGACGGCGTCCGGCGCCACGCCGGCCGCGAAGCGCAGCGGCTGCCCGATGCGTGCCTGGTCGGGTCCGTCGAGGCCGATGCGCTTGAGCTCGGCCGGGATCTGGGGAGGCCGGGCGGTGGCGGCGGCGGGGGCGTCGTGGTCGTCGGCGGCGTGGTCGTCGTCGGCGGGGAGGTGGTCGTCGTCGGCGGCGTGGTCGTCGTCGGCGGGGAGGTGGTCGTCGTCGTCGGCGGCGTGGTCGTCGTCGGCGGGGAGGTGGTCGTCGGCGGCGGCGGCGTGGTCGTCGTCGGCGGCGGCGTGGTCGTCGTCGGCGGCGGCGTGGTCGTCGTCGGCGGCGGCGTGGTCGTCGTCGGCGGGGAGGTGGTCGACGCGGCCTGGATGCGCGCCACCGTGGTCAGGGTGCGGTTGTCAGCAGACGCTCGCACGTTCACGATTCGAATCGTGATCGTGTAGGTGCCGGGCGCGGCGTAGCTGTGCGTGCCGCTGACGACGTAGTCGGTGCGGTCGAGGTCGTCGCAGGAGCGATCGGCGACCTGCGTCCCACGGAGGCCGGCCGGCCCCGGGCTGCCGCCGTCGCCCCAGTCGACCGTCGCCCGAAACTCGGAGTCCGTCCCTCCGATGCCCGACGCCTCGTAGGTGCAGGAAGAGAAGGTCGCCAGCGTGCCCCCGACGGTCTGGCCGGGCTGGCCGTCGAAGCCGGGGGACGCCTGCTCGTCCTTGATGTCGGCGAAGGCGACGACCGCGAGCGCGAGGCCGACCAGCAGGGCGGCGAGTGCCGGCACGAGTCGTCTGATGTGGCCGGCGATCGTCGTCGGCGTTCCGTCTGTCCAGCCCATGTTCGCCCCCTCGAGATGCGGTCAGGCGCGACTGTACGTGCATAGAGGTCGTGGGGACAAAATTAACCTTCAAATGGCGTACTGGCGACCGACCCCGTCGCCGTGTCCAGTCGGCCGGCAACGTGCGGACCCGCGCTCCGCGCAAGGGTCGCTGCGTGCCGACGGCGCGGCACGCGAGGACGTTGACGCGGGCCTGGACGGTGCCGCAGCCGGTCTACCGGCCCGGCGCCGGACGGCATATCGCCCGCACCGTCACCCGCGTCCTGCCGTCAGGCCGCCGGCCATGGTCAGTCCGAAGGCCGTGACCCCACGTACATCCGCCGGGCGATCTCCGCCCCGACGAGCGTCACAGCCACGAGGATGACGACCCCGGCGATCGCCGCCGGGGACGACGGATCGTCCAGCGAGGACCCGATCGCGGTGTAGGAGAAGGCGCGCGGGGCTGACCCGATCGCCGTGCCGATCGCGATCTGCGCGACGGTGACCCCGGCGACGCCGAACGCGTAGTTCATCGGACCGTCGGGGACGCCGGGAAGGAGCCGCTGCAGGACGATCGCGCCGACGCCGTGACGCTCGAGCAGCCCCTCGACCCGCTCGAGGCGCCCGCCCCCGAGCTCCACCGCCCCCTCGCGCCCGACGTGCCGGGCGACGAGCAGCGCGCAGACGGCGGAGAGGACCGACGCCGAGAGCGTGACGAGCGTGCCGACCGCGGTGCCGAACAGCAGTCCCGAGACGCCCGCAAGCACCGGGCCGGGGACGAGCAGCATCCCGAGCGCGGCGGAGATCGGAACGTAGGCGACCGGCGCGAGCGGCCCGAACGCGTCGACCCAGCTGCGCACGTCGTCCTTGGAGACGAGGTCCAGCAGCCAGAACGCCGCGAAGCCGGACGCCAGCGCCACGACGAGGATCGCGAGGCGCGCGCGGGGACCGATCACCGTCGTCACGGTAGCGTCCGCACCGCGTGAGCCGAGCCGCACTCATCGCCGTCCTGACCGACGCCCGCACGCTCGCCGCCCCGCACGACGCCGACGTGGGGCGCGAACTCGACGGTCACCTGCGCGAGCTCGTGATGGGCCCGCTGCACCCGTCGGCGTGCGCGATCCTGTTCGCCCCGACGGGGCCACTGCAGGAGCTGGCCCTCGACACCGGCTGGGGAGACGGGTTCCTGGACCTCGCCGACCGCTTCGACGCGGCCGCGGCCACCGCGGCGGTCACCCGCGCCCGCATCACATGCGCGAACTGCAGCATGACCGCGTGCGTGATCGACCTCGACGCCGACGGCCTGCGTCGCGAGGGCGTCGTCGGCACGCTCGGGCTGCCGATGCCCGCCGGGCCGTCCGCCCGGCTGCGGGCGGCGGTGGCCTCCGCCGACGCCCGAACGCTGCACGAGATCAACCTCGAACTCGTCCCCTGCTTCTGCCCGGTGTGCGCTGCGTCCTACTGCGCCGCGCACTGGCGCACCTGGGAGGAGTTCGACGACGACGGCTTCCACGATGCCGTGTACGGGGCCTGCCCGCACGGTCACGAGCGACTCCTCCAGGACTGAGGAGCGGAGAGGGAGGTGTCTGATCTCAAGACATATGTCCCTAGAGATAGGTCTCTCATGTCTCGGGACATAGGTCACTCCCGCGGCGCCGGTCGTCGCAAGGCGAGCCCGTAGGGCGAGTCGCAGCGGCGATCGGCGCCGACCCGGTTGGGTG
>JBBSJQ010000013.1:0-140407 GCA_038257095.1 Solirubrobacterales bacterium | reverse complement strand
GACCGGCCGCTCGAGCGCATCAGCTCCACGGCCCTCGCTTTGAACTCGGCGGAATACGGCGGGATCTTCGGCATCAACAGACATCCTCTCGGGCTGAGCAAACTCAGCCATCAGGCGTCCATCAAAGCGGGGGAACTCCAAGATCACGCAATCCCACTATGTGAGCAACGATGAGTTCGTAGCGCACTCGGAGCACAAGATCAGCGTCTTCGGAGTCGAGCAACTGTCTGAGGCGGTCCATCCAGAACGGCAAGTCAGGACGCCCTTCGCCCGGCTCGTTCGCGAACCGGAGGCACCGACGCAGATCGTGGAAGTCGCCTCGGGTGACCGCCGGTTGCTTCCGAGCCTGCCAATGCTCGCGAGCCGTCGCGTACGGCGCCGCCACCTGAGCCTCAGAGTCGGGCGCATCGTCGAGTCGGAGTTCGGCCGGGAGATCGAGGTAGCGCTCGGCTACCCAAAACAACTCGTTTGTCGCGATTTGCTCCGACAGCCACTTGCCATCGAGAATCTCCACGGGAACGCCGACCTCCTTCGCGATGTCGGCCGCATCTGTGTGTCGCACACCAACTGCGATGCGCTCGGTGCAGAACGCGTAGATGCGCGCGACGGCCTCGCCGTCGGCCACGATCTTGTTCGCGTCCGCCAAGAACTTCGCCGCGAGCCCGGCCTTCTGAATGGTCATGCAAAAGGCGGCGGGTTCGCCGCTTACTTTGCCGAGGAACGGACCGTGAGGACCTAGTTCGTCTTGCAGCCCGGTAGTGAATGTCTCGGCGTCGCGCCCTTGGTCGCCTTTCGCATTCACCGGGCCCGTAGCCGCGACGAGGTTCGAAGCGACTCTCGCGCGGATCACCTCCTGACAGAGGTTCTCGAACTCGTATTGCCCGTTTCGTGCGCTGAGCTCATCGAGCGCAAAGAGGATGTACTGACGGACCTGGGTCACCGACGCCATGGCTCAGACCCTAGTCCGGCTGACTGCCCATGGCGGTACCTCGAGCGCGTCGCGGACGGCTAACTGCGCGTCGCTGGTCAGCTCCTAGCCGGCCCAGTTCGCAGCTACCGCGCGGCCGCGGAGCCCGGCGGCGGCTTGATGCGTACACCCGTCTACGCGCGCGCTGGAGTGCAACTGTGTGCCGTTTCAGCTGTTCGTGAGCCGCTGACCCTGGAGGTCATGGGGTAGCCGTCGTCGGTTGGCGCGAGCTAGGAGGTATGGGCAAGCGTGGACGGCGACGGAGTAGCGACAAGTCTGAGGGGCCGGTGTGGCAGACGGCTGGGGTTCGGTGTGATGACGAGACGTGGGTGCAGTGGCGTCGCGTGCTCGGCGAGCGGTCTGTGGCCGAAGCCCTAGGTGCCTACGTCGCCGGCGAAGTCCTGAAGGCCGAGCGCCAGCGCGCGAGCCAGGGCGAGCTTGACGACCATGAAGTCCGAAAGATGCTCGAGCGGGTCGAAGACGCGCAGGCCACGCTCGCCGACCTGATGGACAGCCTCGAGCGCCGGATCCAGCCACGCCGCTTCTAGAAGCACAGTCGACGGTCGGCGCCCCACCCCGGTATCAGCGTCGCCTCCAGCGCGAGCTCCGGCCTACCTGGACGCGCGTGGCCTCGGAGTCGGTCGACAAGCGCTAGTGACCCTGACGCTCATGGAGCCAGCGTGTGCTAGCGACCATCCTTCCTGCTGAGTCGAGCGTGGCGTCGAGACAAGCGATGCGGGCGATATGCCTCGTGATCTCGGGCTGGTGCATCAGCCCGTCGCTGAGGCGTGCCGCCAGCGCGAGGAACTCATCGCAATACGTGGCGTTAGCTTCTCCGAAGCGGTGCAGGATCAGGTATGCGTCGACTTGGGGAACACCTCCTGTGACCAGGCCGGCGTCCGGGTAGTTGTCGAGCAGACGCTGATACTGCGAGCCGGTCACGAGATGAGCGACATAGGCGAGCAGTTGGACGATCGCCGTGAACGGTTCGTCCGAACCGATCTTGACCTCACCGACCACGGGAGTGCCGCCGTTGACGAGCAGTAGGTCGGGGCGGAGCGGGCCACCAGCTTTGCTGTTCGCCTCGTCATTGAATCGGGCGTTGCCTAGCGACCGTATGATGCTGGGCTCGTAGTCCAAGTAGGCGCCCGAGAGGTCCGGCAGGTCGGTGACCGTGATTCCTTTCGAGTTGTGGACGTACCACGCGAAGTCGGTGCTCGACGCGATGGTCGAGGACTCGTTCGACAACTCCGGGAACTTCGGTGCCGGGCGGAACGGTCCGACTCGGTCATAAGACTCGAATGCCTCGACGCTCGCCGCGAACTTGGCTGCGAGCTCCGCCGGCGAGAGGCTGCGGGCGAGGTCGATGCGAACCGATTGCTTGGCTTTCTTGAGCTTCTTGAACTGCGCGTAGATCGGCGTAAACGGGACGGGTTCGGCGGCTGGATTGGCCATCGATGGAGTATCTGTCGCCGTCGTCGCGCGATCAACCGTCGCCAAGGGGCGCATCCGATACGTGAACGGATCTCCCCCTCCGTCGACCGCGTAGATCACGTCGCCCTCTTGTCGCAGACACCGCAGATACAGCGGGGATCCGCCATGACCCGAGCAAAGGTACGTCCCGTCGTCCAAACGATCGAAGGAGGACGACGCGTAGTGGCCCCACTCGATCCATGCTCCCGTATCGGTCAGGCACTCGAGGACGAAGTGTTGGGACATCTCGATATCGCGGTACCTGGTGCTACTCATACGACGGCGCTTCTTTGGTGACGTCGACAACAGACCCTACGGCTACGTTGTCGCGGCCGGGCAGAGCATGCGCCGGATCGCATCTCGTACTAGTTGGCGTCGCGGTCGCTCGCGGCTGCGGCGAGCATGGCTGCCGCTGCGACTCCCATGGCGGCAGGCCCCGCCATCTCGATCGGGCTTTCTTCATCAGAGCCTGCGAGGTACGGGCTCAGGCGCACGCAGTACTCGCCGACTTGCTGGCCGATCCGTGCACACCAGACATCGCGATCGCCGCCGGACCAGCCTCTCTCGGCGATCAGCGCCCTCGCCTCGCAGCACACCAGAGCGAGCAGGACTTCCGGATCAGTGGGCTCGCCAGGGTCGGCGGCGATGGAGTGCGCCTCCATCGCGCCAAGCGCGATGTTGATGACGTCATGCATTGAAAGCTCCCACTCGTTCTCCCCGGCCGCCGACGTAGCGGGCCCGGTCGCGGTGATCAGATCTTTGAGCCACATATCCGGCGCCCGGAGATACGGCGGATCGTCGCGGTACAGGTCATAGGACCTCTCGATCACCGCATCAAAGTGCTCGTCGAGGACCTCGTCAGGCTCCGGCGATTCCAGTTCGTCAGGTGCCGCGTCTTGGCCCGTCTGCACGACTTCGTCACCAGCGTCAGGACTCCACCACCCGGCTTCTGCTTCGTCGTCCCACCAGCGCCGGGGACGGCTCGGGAACCACCGCAGGTAGTCCCGGACAAGACCTGGGAACTCCCGAGGCCCGGTGATCCACCACCAAGAGACGCGATCGCGCACGACCGCCCAGAGCACGACGACCGGCGGGAGCCAACGCGTGCGCCAAACGGGCTCGAAGGCAGACCAGTCGTGCGTGAGGGCGTCGACGAACTCGCCGTCGTTCTGTAGATCGCGGCGCTCGAAGTTCCGTCGGAGTCGGGATCGTGCACTGTTGTTCCGGGTCCAGAATCGGCTCCCGAGCTTGATCACGGCGCCGCTCTGCGAGCCTCCGGCCGGAATGACAGTCACCATGCCGCGTCGCAGCCACGGTGCATCGCAAACGACCCGCGATGACGTCGCCTCCGAACCACGACCTGCCGGCGCCCAGGGCTCAGCTGCCGCGCCGCGGTACCACGCGCGGGTTCGTAGTCGGGCATCGATTGCTCGTACCTTGCTTCGGCACAGGGCGCGCACCCGGCGACGGAGGATTCTTCGGGGCGGCAGAAACCGTGTGACCTCTATCCGGATGTCCTGCTTCGAGTACCAGTCGAGGTGCTCGTAGAGCGTGCTCACGAAGGCGTAGTCGGTGTCGAAGCCGGCACGAAGGCACCCCCGCGCGGAGTTCGTGATCCAGGTTCCGTGGTCGACGTCGGACTTAACCACCGCCATGAGCGCGGGGCTCGCCCAGACCCGATCGGCGTACTTCACGGCAACGACCGGATACTTGTCCAGCGTGCCTGTCACGGTGACGATCACGTATACGAGTCGACGCGGATCGCTATTTCTGACGTCGATGAATGCTTCTCAGCGCAGCCCCGTGTGCCGTCCGGGGTGCGTCGCTAGACGTCCCACCACTCGTCGTCTGCACGCAGCGTCGCGTTGGAACCGAGGTCGGTGTACTGCTCGGGACTCTCGGTGTGGATCGGGACGAGCTGCGTCGGTCGGATCGCTGATGCGAGCGCGGCGAGATCGGGAGGTGCTGCGTGTCCGGACGCGTGGAGCCGGCTCAGCGGGATCTTCCGTTCTTGCAGCCATTGGCGCAGACGACGGCCCTGCTCGTTGTGCAGGTAGCCGGGCCACATGCTCCAGATCGCGTGAGCTCCCTGAAGGCAGTCAGCCCGGTCCAGGTCGCGGGTCATCGAGCCGCGCATGGTGACGACAAACCGGCCTGGTTCTGCTCGCAACTCGTCGGCGAACACGCGGCGCTGCGCGAGTCTGGCAAGGTCGCCGAAGGCCTCACGCTGGATGATCCTACGACGCTGGCTGTGCGGGACGAGAACCCGAACGTGCTGCCAGCCCGGTTGCGGGATGGTCGCCCTGCTCGCTGCGGCGATCGCTGCGCCGTAGAGATCCACGATGAGCTCGCGCCGTGCTCGGCGAGCGGCGCGGAAGACGCTCACCAGCCGGTCGACGTTGTGCCCTGAATAGCACGCGAGGGCCGCGCCGGACGTCTCGCGGAAGGTCCGCGTCAAGCCGAGTTCGACGTCCCGCTCGGTGATGAGAGGAGCAGCCGGTCGGCTCAGAGTCGTGCCCTCCATGACGAGAGCGTGAATGTCCCTCGGCGGCTTCATGACGAGGTCCCGCCACATTCGGGGTTTGCGACCGTGGGCGCGCAAGTCCCCGGAGTACAGCAGGCGCCTTCCGCCCGCTTCGACCAGGAGGGCGTAGCTCTCGAATGCACTGTGGTCGACCGCGAGGGGCGTGACCGCGAACGGTCCATGCTGCCGAGCCACGCCGTGGGCGAGCGGCAGCCAGTCACGAGAACTGACCGCTGGTCCGGCGAACAGAGCGCCGGCCCGCTGCATCCGCTGCGCTACCGCTGGTCCCCAGACAGGGACCCGTTCCGCAATCAGATCGGCGAGGCCGCAATGGTCCGGGTGATTGTGGCTGAAGATGACCGCCTCGAGTCCCTGGCAGGCCGCCAGCGCACGCACAACCGATGGATTCGGGGAGGCTGCTGAGTTAAGTGGGCTCCCGGCGTCGAGGATCAACCTGCTCCCCAGGTGCTCGAGGGCGACGCAACTCCCTCCGATCTGAGCAGCGCCACCGAGAATGCAGGCTCGCACGCTCAGGTACCGACCACTGTTGGTAGCGCAACCGGCTGGCGGCGCGATGCATGTAGGCGCAAGTTCGCGGCGGTTTCAGACACACCGTCGGGTCGACGGACTCTCACCGGAACTGACCCGGGCCCGGATCAAACGTCGCGGCCCGCTGAGCAGCGCTACTGCTCCGGGCCGGGGAGTCGAGGGCGATCGGCCCCCTCCCCCGCTCCTGGCTCCTTCGGTGCGAAGGCGTCGTTGACCATCGCGAGCTCGTGCTCGCTCGGTGCGTAGTGGGCGTAGATCTCGGTGGTCTTGGAGTCGGCGTGGCCGAGGAACGACTGGATCGCCCGCATCGGCAACGGGCCGCTCTCAGTCACTGCGGCGCGGGAGGTGCCCAAGGTCGGCGATGTCGCGAGCGAGTTCAGGGCTGCACACATCGCAGCAGTGCTCGACCTTTTTCACGCGTACCCGGGAAACGAAGACGAAGTCGAGAATGCGAATCGACCAAGACTTCTTGCGGCGCATGTGCGGGCCTTCCAATGCCTCGTTGAGAGCTTGCCGGAAGCAGCGGTCGGTCTGGGCGGTCAGCCATGCCATCTCGTCGATTCGCGCGTGCTTGCCCTTGAGAGTTATCTCCGCCTCCGCCGCGGTTCGCTTCCGGTCGGCGACCGCGTTCTCGGCTGTTTTGCTGGCCATCCAGCGCAGCAGCCCCGCTTCTCTGCCGCCGTTTCTGAAGAGCACGGCGGTCGCCGGCTCGTTGTCGCGCCCCGCACGACCGAACTCTTGGAGGTAGTCCTCTACCGCGGCGGTGTGCTGCCAGTTGACCACGAGGCGTACGTCGGGAACGTCGAGGCCCATCGAGAACGCGCTCGTGCAAATCACCGCTTGCAGCGGAGGCTCCAAGGAACCGGTGAACTGGCCAAGGAGGCCCTCACGTTCTGGTGCCGGGAGCTTGCCGTGGTACAGCGGGAGGGGGCACCCTGCCTCACGCAGCTTGGCCTGCACCTCGCGCCCGACTTTTGTGGTCGGGACGAAAATCATCGCGCGACCGCTGGTCAATTTCGCGATGAGGCCCGCAACGATGCGAGCCCGCTTCTCGTCGCTCGCTTCGGTCACCCGGATGAGGGAGATGTTGGGTCGGTCGACGCCGGAAACCAAGGTTCTCGCATCGGTGATGCCCAAGGATTTCTTGATGCGCTCCTGACTCTTCGCGCCGGCGGTGGCGGTGAACGCTAGGACTGGCGGGTTTCCGAGACGGCGCCTGATGTCCGCGATGCGGCTGTAGTCGATGCGGAAGTCGTCGCCCCAGCGGTCGATGAGGTGAGCCTCATCGACGACGAGGAAGCTCGGGCGCTGTGAAGCGAGACGGGCAACCTCCTCCGGTCGCACGCGCTCGACGTTGAAGCGCTCGGGCGCGACATAGAGAAAACTGAGCGCGCCGGCTTCAAGGAGCTCGTAGCGCTGCTCCTTCTCGTCGCGTGAGACGTCGGAGTTGATGAAGGTCGCAGGGAGCTTTCTGCGCTGTAGGCCCGCGACCTGGTCAACCATGAGCGCCTTGAGGGGCGAGAGCACGAACGCGGCAGGCTGCCCCATGACCATGGCGGGCAATTGAAAGCAAAGGCTCTTGCCGCCGCCGGTGGGACGAATGACGAGCAAGGACTCGCCGCGCATAGCTGCCAGAACGGCGTCGAGCTGACCTTCTCGGAACCGTTCGACGCCGAAAAGACGTAGCGCGCCTTGCAGCGCCCGCGTTTCGGCGGGCAGTTCCGCATTGCTGTCAACCCACCTTGCGAGCCGAAGTGCCCAGCGTTCGATGCTGCGCCGCGAGAGCGAGACCTGCAGGTTGAGGTGGCGGCCCGCGTGGCACCCGTCGCAGAGCGTGATGCAGTTGCTCGCCTCGTCGCGTCCGCCGTCAGTGCGACGGATGAGGTGGTGAACGTCGAGCTCGCGGCGCATCGACGGCTCATTGCACTCCCTGCATCGGTAACCGTCGCGCTCAAGAACGACTTGCCGGGCGCCCTGCCACAAAGTCTCTTCCTCTGGGGTTCGCAGGCTGCTCATCGACGGTCGCGCCTCATCGCGAACTGAGCCTAGACGCGGCGACGTTCGCTCGTCGACGTTTTGACCGGACGCTGGCAACGTGTGCTCGTGACGGGCAAAGAGGCACCGGCTGCCGCCGCTGGTGCAGCACAGGCCGACGTCGGCCTGCGACCGCCCTTCCTGCGAGGTCAAACCGCCGGCGGCGAGCTATGCCGCGTCACCGGCGGCGCGGACCTAGAGCTTGGGTCGTTCGCCCTTGAGGCGCGTGAGAACCTGGAGCACGCGATAGGCGTCCTCAGCGGTTGCGGACTTGTTCTGGCGGGCGTGCTCAACGAGCTTGTTGATGCAGAGCGTGTACTCCTCGTTGATGACGAACTTCAACGAACGGCTCTGGTTAGCCCACTCGCTTTCGAGCTCTTCGAACATCGCGGTCGTATGACCCTTCGCGACGACCGGACTCCACCACTGGAGGCGGTGCTCGTCGTCTGGAAACGTCAGCTTGGCGAACTCGGCGACTTGAGCGGACCCCTGAGGAGCCAGGCGCGACTTCCCATGGAGCTCCACGCGAGAACGGTCGCCGACGCACGTTCCGCTGGTGTGCAACGTCGTCCTGGTCAAGCCGCTGCCAGCAGACCGTCATGTAGTCGCCCTGGCGTGGCGGGCGCCACCCGCCCTTCTCTTCGGGCCGAACACGCACGACTCAGCCCTCGAAAAGCTCGGGCGCGCTGGCTGATACGGCTGCGCCTTCCTCGCGATACGGGAGTGATACGCCCGAGCCAGAACCGTCGTTCGCGGTCCTTGACTCCGGGTCGCCGCTTTTCGCTGCTAAGAGGGCGAAAACGACGGGCCCCGGTGCGAACTCGTGACATCCCGTTCGCATCGGAGCCTCTAGTCGGGGAGACAGGATTTGAACCTGCGACCGCCCGGCCCCCAGCGTTAGGTCCCAGGTCAGACAAGCAGCTGGCCGGTCAGATCCTCGGTTTGCGATACGACTCCCACTCGTGCTTCACGTTCACCGAGCCACCCGCGCTGACGCGCTCGTTTCCGCCCTTGGCGGATTGCTCGCCGACGCGCGGGCCGACCCGTTCGCGCGAGAGCTTGTCGGCGTGCCTACCCGGGGGGTGGAGCGGTGGCTGACGCAGTCGCTCGCGAGCCAGCTCGGCACGAGCCGCGGCGAGGCCCAGCGGGACGGCATCGTCGCTAACGTCGCCTTCCCGTCGCCGCGCGAGATCGTCGACCTGGCGATCGCGCAGGCCACCCGCATCGAACCCGAGACGGATCCGTGGAAAAAGGAACGCACCGTCTGGCCACTGCTCCAACTCGTCGATGAGCACCTCGCCGAGCCGTGGCTCGAGATCCTCAGGCACCACCTCGAGGACAGCGGACCGGCCGACCATGACCAGCCACGCCGACTCGTCGCCGTTCGCCACCTCGCGCTGCTGTTCGACCGGTACGCGCTGCACCGGCCGCAGATGCTCGGCGCCTGGGCAAACGACCAGGACGTGGACGGATCGGGCGACGCCCTCCCGCCTCACACCGCGTGGCAGGCCGAGCTCTGGCGCCGGCTGGCCGAGCGGATCGGCTCCGCCGACCCAGCGACCCGGCTGAACACCGCCGCGACGGCAATCGAGCAGGGCTACCAGCTCGACCTCCCCGACCGGCTGAGCCTCTTCGGCCTCACCCGCCTCCCCCAGGCGCAGCTCCAGATCCTCCGCGCGATCGCCACCCAGCGAGACGTCCACCTCTTCGTCCTCCACCCCTCCCCCGCGCTGTGGGACGCGATCAAGGACGCGAACCCGCAGGTCACCGCGCGGGCCCAGGACACCACCGCCACCCGCGCGAAGAACCGGCTGCTCGCGTCTTGGGGTCGCGACGCGCGCGAGCTACAGCTCGTGCTCGGTGACCCCACGAACTACAACGACCACGAAAGCCCCGAAGAGCACACCGAACCACAGAGCCTCCTCGAGCGCCTCCAACACGACATCCGCACCGACACTGCCCGGCAGACGCCGGAACCGCACGAACAAGACGGCAGCGTCCAGCTCCACAGCTGCCACGGCCGCGCCCGCCAGGTCGAGGTGCTGAAGGACGCGATCCTCCACGCGCTCAAGGCAGATCCCAAGCTCCAGCCCCGCGACGTCATCGTCATGTGCCCGGACATCGAGACGTTCGCGCCGCTGATCCAGGCGACGTTCGGCGTCGGCGACACCGTCCCGCACGAGGACGACGAGTACGCCGAGGACACCCAGGCCGAGAAGGACAGCACGCACGACCTCCGGGTCCGCCTCGCCGACCGCGCGATCCGGCAGACCAACCCCGTCCTCGGCACACTCGGCCGGCTGCTCGAGCTCGCCGACCAGCGCCTCACCGCGACCCAGGTCCTCGACTTCGCGGACCGCGGCCCCGTCAGACAGCGATTCCGCCTGAGCGACGACGACCTGACCCGCCTGGAGGACTGGATACAAAGCACCGAGACCCGGTGGGGCCTCGACGCGCCGCACCGCAAGCCGTTCAAGCTCGACAAGCTCGACGCGAACACGTGGCGAAGCGGGCTGGACCGCGTGCTGCTCGGCGTGACGATGACCGAGGACGAGCAGGTCCTGGTCCACGACACGCTGCCGCTGGACGACGTCGAGTCCGGCGCGATCGACCTCGCCGGCCGCTTTGCCGAGCTGCTCGACCGCCTCACCACCGTGACGAGAACGCTCAACGAGAAGCACACGATCAGCGAGTGGGCCACGCACCTCATCCGAGCGGCGGACCTCCTCACCAGCACCCACCCCAAGGACGCCTGGCAGCGCGACGCGGTCGACCGGCTCCTTCAGCGCCTGCAGCACGACGCAAGCGACAACCAGGTAAAGCTCGACGTCAGCGAGCTCCGCGACCTCCTCGACGAGCACCTCCGCGGCCGCCCGACCCGCGCGAACTTCCGCACCGGCCACCTGACGTTCTGCACGCTGCAGCCGATGCGCTCGGTCCCCCACCGGGTCGTCTGCCTGCTCGGCCTCGACGACACGGTCTTCCCGCGCAAGGCGCCGCGCGACGGCGATGACCTCATCGTCGGCGACCCCCACGTCGGCGACCACGACGGTCGCACCGAGGACCGGCAGATGCTCCTGGACGCGCTGCTCGCCGCCCAGGACCGGCTGATCATCACCTACAGCGGCAACGACGAGCGCACCAACGCGCACCGTCCCCCCGCGGTCCCCGTGGGCGAGCTGCTGGACGTCGTCGAGCGCACCGCCGGCCCCGGCAGCGCGAAGGCGATCACGACCGTCCACCCCCTCCAGCCGTTCGACCCGCGCAACTTCCACCCCGACGCGCCGCTGAGCTTCGACACGATCACGCTGCAGGGAGCGAAGGCTCTCACCACGCGGCGATCCCCCAAACCGCCCTTCCTGGACAACGCCCTCCCGCCGACCGACCAGCAGGTTCTCGAACTCGACGACCTGATCCGCTTCGTCGAGCATCCCGCCCGCGCCTTCCTGCGCCAGCGCCTCGGCGTCCGGCTCACCGAGAACGACGACGAGCTGAAGGACGCGCTGCCGATCGATCTCGACGGGCTGGAGCAGTGGGCCGTCGGCACGCGCATGCTGAAGGCGCGCCTGGCAGGCCGCTCCGCGGAGGAGACCCGCGAGGCCGAGCGCGCCCGCGGCGCCCTCCCGCCCGGGCACCTGGCCGACCCGATCTTGGGGCCGATCGAGCGCAAGGTCGCCGCAGTCGTGAAGGCCGCGAGCGACCACCTCGACCGCACGCACGCCGCGGCGAGCCTCGACGCGCGCGTGACGCTCGACGACGGCCGCGTGCTCAGCGGCACGGTCCCCTTCCTGCACGGCGACCAGCTGCAGGTCGTCCTCTACTCGCGCGTCGGGCCCAAGCACCGCCTCGCCAACTGGGTGCGTCTGCTCGTCCTCACCGCCGCGCATCCGCAGAGAAGCTTCGAGGCCGTCGTCGTCGGCCGCACCCGCCCCGACGGCGCCCGCCGCTCCAGCGCGACCGTCGCGAAGATCCCGCCGCTGGAAGCCGGCCTGGCCCGCGCCCACCTTCACGAGCTGATCGCGCTCTACGACGCCGGACTGCGCGAGCCGCCGCCGCTGGCGTGCTCCACCTCGGCCGCCTACGCGCAGGCCGTCCACCAGGACCGCAACCCCGAGTTCAACGCCGCCAAGGCGTGGGAGTCCGCGTTCAACTTCCCCAAGGAGGACGTCGAGCCCGAGCACCGCCAGCTGTTCGGCGGCGTCCTGTCCTTCGCGGACCTCCTAGACTCGCAGCCCGGCTTCGCACAGGCCGCGACCGCGCTCTGGGGACCCCTCCTGGAGCGCGAGGACGTGAGCGACCGATGACTGAAGGAGCGCCCACGCCCTTCGACGTCACCGGCCCGCTGCCCAGCGGCGTCTGCGTCCTGGAGGCCAGCGCCGGCACCGGCAAGACGTTCACGATCGCCGCGCTCGCCACGCGCTACGTCGCCGCCGGCCGGCCGCTGGAGGACCTCCTCATCGTCACGTTCACCCGCATGGCGACCGGGGAGCTGCGCGAGCGCGTGCGCGAGCGGCTCGTCTCCGCCGAGCGGATCCTCGACGACTTCCTGAGGCTCGGCGCCGAGCCGCCCCAGCACGACGAGATCGCGCTGCTGCTGATCATCGGACAGCCCCGGGAGACCATCGAGACCAGCCGCGACCGCCTCGCCCGCGCGGTCGCCGACTTCGACGCCGCCACGATCACGACCACGCACGGCTTCTGCCTGGAGGCGCTCGGCAGCCTCGGCTTCACCGGCGACGTCGCGGCCGACTGCACGTTCGTGGAGGACGTCAGCGACCTGATCGACGAGGTGGTGGACGACCTGTACGTCCGCCGCTTCCACTGGGACCCGATGCGCGCGCTCGGCCCCGACGAGGCCCGGCGCATCACGACCGCCGCGATCGCCAACCCGGCCGACGCGCTCGAGCCGCAGAACGCCAAGCCCGACACGTACGCGGCGATGCGGCTGCGCCTGGCCAACGCCGCGCGCGACGAGCTCGAGCGCCGCAAGCGCCTGGGTCAGGTGATGACCTACGACGACCTGCTCACCCGGCTGGACGCGACGCTCAAGGACGAGTCCAGCGGCCCGACCGTGGCGCAGAGGCTGCGCGAGCGCTACAAGATCGTGCTGGTCGACGAGTTCCAGGACACCGACCCCGTGCAGTGGTCGATCATGCAGCGCGCGTTCGGCCACGAGGACGGCACGCTCGTGCTGATCGGCGACCCGAAGCAGGCGATCTACGCCTTCCGCGGCGCCGATGTCTACGCCTACCTGAAGGCCGCGCGCAAGGCCGGCCGCCGGCAGACGCTCAGCACGAACTACCGCTCCGATCAGGGCCTCATCGACGCCTACGACCAGCTGTTCGGCGGCGCCCAGCTCGGGCACGAGCAGATCGTCTACCGCAAGGTGCAGGCGCAAGATGCCAACAAGACCTCCCGGCTGATCGGCGCCCCCAACGGCACGCCGCTGCGCGTGCGCGTGGTGGACCGCAAGAGCCCCACGATCCGCCTGACGCCCAAGGGCTTCGCGAACGTCGGGACCGCGCGCGACCACGTGGCCCGCGACGTCGCGGCGCAGATCGTCGCGCTGCTCGACAGCGGCGCGCAGATCGAGGAGCGCGACACGCAGGGGACGGTGATCGAGCAGCGCCGGGTCGAGCCGAAGGACATCGCCGTGCTCGTGCGCCGCAACAAGTACGCGGCGGAGATCCGTGCGCAGCTCGAGGCCGCCGACGTGCCCGCGGTGGTCGCCGGGGCCGGGAGCGTGTTCGACAGCGACGGCGCCCGGGATTGGCTGCGGCTGCTCGAGGCGCTCGAGCGCCCGACGTCCACCCCGCGCGCCCGCGCGGCCTCGCTGACCGTCTTCCTCGGCTGGCCCGCCGAGCGGATCGCCGGGGCGACCGAGGAGGACTGGGAGACCGTCCATCGCCGCCTGCACCACTGGGCCTACGTCCTGCGGACCCGTGGCGTGGCGTCGCTCTTCGAGACGATCTCACTGCGCGAGCGGCTGCCCGCGCGGATGCTGTCGGTCGTCGAGGGGGAGCGCGCCCTGACGGATCTGCGACACGTCGGCCAGCTGCTGCACGGCGCCGCGACCGACGAGCACCTCGGCGCCGCCGCCCTGACCGCGTGGCTGCGCAAGCGCATCGCCGAGGCCGCGCGCGACGCCGACGAGGAGCGCTCTCGTCGCCTGGAGTCCGACGCCGCCGCGGTGCAGGTCCTCACCATCCACCGCTCCAAGGGCCTGGAGTTCCCGATCGTCCTCTACCCCGACCTGTGGGAGCCGTCGTGGATCTCCCGCGACACCGAGCCCGTCTTCTTCCACGACCCCAGGCACGACGACCGTCGCACGATCGATGTCGGGCTCGAGGGCGCGTCCTTCGCCGGGCATCAGAACCTGCACCGCCAGGAGGTCCGCGGCGAGGACCTGCGCCTCGCCTACGTCGCGCTGACCCGCGCGCAGCACCAGTCGATCGTGTGGTGGGCGGGCTCGTGGGCCACGCAGGACTCGCCGCTGACGCGGCTGCTGTTCTCGCGCTCGCCCGGTGGGGAGATCGCCCCCGCGGGGCAGGGCGTGCCGGAGGACGCCGAGGTGCTGGCGCGGTTGCAGGATCTTGCGACCGGGTGCCCGGACTGCCTGTCGGTGGAGACGTCGGTTCCGGTGCCCGCATCGGCCTGGGGGTCGCCGGCGGCGGAGACCGTCGCGCTGCGGGCGGCGGTCTTCGACCGTGGGATCGACCGGACCTGGCGGAGGACCTCCTACTCCGACATGACCGCGGGCGCGTCGCACGGGCCGCGCGTGGGGAGCGAGCCGGAGGAGTCGTTGCTCCAGGACGAGCCGGTCGTCTCGTCGTCGGACGAGGTTCTCGGCGGGAGCGTGCCGCTGGCCGACATGCCGGGCGGCGTGCACGTCGGCACGCTCGTGCACGACCTGCTGGAGGTGACGGACTTCGCCGCGCCCTCGCTGGAGGACGAGGTCCGTGTGCGGCTGGAGGAGGCACAGGCGCGCCGGCCGGTCGACGTCGGCCCGGTCGACGTCGCCGTCGCCGGGCTGTGCGCGGCGCTGCGCACGCCGCTCGGGCCGCTGGTCGGGGACCGGTCGCTGTCGTCGTTCGCTGTGGGCGACCGCCTCGATGAGATGGGCTTCGAGCTGCCCCTCGTCGGCGGCGACTCGCCGACCGGCGCACTGCTAACCCCGGGCGCGATCGGGGACGTGCTGCGCTCTTCGTTGCCCGAGGGCGATCCGCTGCTCGCCTACGCGGAGCGGCTCGCCGATCCGGACCTGCGCGGCGCGCTGCGCGGCTACCTCACCGGCTCGATCGACCTCTGCTTCCGCGTCGACGGGCGCTACGGGATCGTCGACTACAAGACCAACCGCCTCGGAGATTTTACGAGCCCGCTGGTGCTCGCCGACCACGAGCCCGCGCTCGTGCGCGAGGAGATGTACCGCTCGCACTACGCCCTGCAGGGGCTGCTCTACACGGTCGCGCTGCACCGCTACCTGCGCTGGCGCGTGCCCTCCTACGACCCGGAGACCGACATCGCGGGCGTCTTCTACTGCTTCCTGCGCGGCATGACCGGGCCGGAGACGCCGCGCGGCGCCGACGGCACGCCCTACGGCGTCTTCGCCTGGCGGCCGCCCGGCGAGCTGGTCGTCGCGCTGAGCGACCTGCTGGACGCGGGGGTGCCGGCATGACGCTCCCCGAGCCTCTGGACCTCTTCGACGTCCGCATCGCCCACGGCGCTTCCGGAGCGCTGCGCGCGTTCAACGAGGCGGGCGTGCTGGCTGCGGCGGACGTGCACGTGGCTCGGCGGCTGGGTGCGCTGGCGGATGAGTCTGTCGAGGACGTCCTGCTGGCCGTCGCGCTCGCCGTCCGCGCGCCGCGCCTGGGCCACGTCTTCGTCGAGCTCGCGACGATCGCCGAGCGGGCGACGGCCGAGACCGAGCAGGCCGTCGACCTCGACGCGCTCCCGTGGCCGGCGTCGCTGGACGACTGGCTGGCGCTCATCGGCGCGAGCGAGCTCGTCGAGGTGGGCGAGGACGTTTCCGCGGAAACGCCTTCGCCCCTGCGGCTGGTCGGCTCGCGGCTGTATCTCGACCGCTACTGGCGGGAGGAGCTGCGTATCGCGGCCGACCTGCTCAGCTTCGCGACCCGCCCCTCCACGGGCGTCGACGAGGCGCTCCTGGCCGACGGCCTCTCGCGGCTCCGGCTCCAGGACGAACCCGCGGACTCGAAGCAGGTCCTCGCCGCGCGTACCGCGATCGAGCGGCGCTTCACCGTCGTCGCCGGCGGCCCGGGCACCGGCAAGACGACCACGGTCGCAAGGATCGTCGCGCTCCTGCACGAACAGGCCGCGGGCGGCCGCGCACCCCTCGTCGCGTTGGCGGCGCCGACGGGCAAGGCCGCCGCACGGCTGGAGGAGTCCCTCCACGCCCAGGCCGCCACGCTCGACACGCCCGCGCGCGACGCGCTCCTCGCCACGAGCGCGACGACCCTCCACCGCCTGCTCGGCTGGCGGCCCGACAGCCACAGCCGCTTCCGTCACCACCGCGCCAACCGGCTGCCCCACGACGTGGTGATCGTCGACGAGACGTCGATGGTCTCCCTCTCGATGATGGGCCGGCTCGTCGAGGCGGTGCGCCCCGACGCGCGGCTGATCCTCGTCGGGGATCCGGACCAGCTCACGTCGATCGAGGCGGGCGCGGTGCTCGGTGACGTCGTCGGCCCGGCCGCCGATCCAGGCGACCAGGCCCTCCCCGACGTGCCGATCCGCGACGCGGTCGTCGTGCTCGACACGACCCACCGCTACGACGGTGCGATCGCCGCCCTCGCCGAGGCGATCCGCTCCGGCGACCCGGACACGGTGATCGAGAAGCTCGCGCAGCCCGACGACGACAGCGTCCTGTGGATCCCCGCCGACGTGCAGGCCGGTAGCGACGCCGACCCGGCGATGAAGCCGGTCCGCGACGCTGCGACAACAGCTGCGGGCGCGGTCCTCGAAGCCGCCCGCGCGGGCGACCCGCTGAAGGCCCTGCAGGCGCTCGGCTCCTTCCGCGTCCTCTGCGCGCACCGCCGCGGCCCGTACGGCGCGACGCCGTGGATGTGGGCGATCGAGCGCTGGCTCGCCGACGCGCTGCCGGACTTCGACCCCCGCGGCGACTGGTACGTCGGCCGGCCGCTGCTGGTCACCGAGAACGACTATTCGCTGCGCCTCTACAACGGCGACACCGGAGTCGTGATCGCCGCGGGCGAGGACCGCGTGACCGCCGCGTTCGAGCGTCGCGGCGAGGCGGTCGAGTTCAGCCCCACGCGGCTCAGCGCGATCGACACCGTCTACGCGATGACGATCCACAAGTCCCAGGGCTCGCAGTTCGAGACCGCGGCGGTCCTGCTGCCCGGCACCGACTCGCCGATCCTGACGCGAGAGCTGCTCTACACCGCGGTCACCCGCGCGAGCGACCGGCTGATCGTGGTCGGCACCGAGGAGGCGGTGCGCGGCGCGGTCGCGCGGCCGGCGGCGCGAGCGAGCGCGCTGCGGGGGCGGTTGTGGGCGGGGTGACTCCGAGTTAGCACGGGCGTCGCTCCGAGTTAGCACGCATCCGCGAAGCCCTGAATCGCCGCGTAAGGCGATAAAGCCAGCCTTGATTATCCCCTTACGCGTGCGTTTATCCCCTCCGTGACGGTCAGGGTCGCGGCGCCGTGTGGCACGCCTTGCCGACACAACGCGTTGAACGGACTACTTCTTCCGGCGCACCCGCACGCCGGTCGGCTGGCGGTCGATCTCGAACTGCCCGATGGCCGTGACGAGGTCGACGAGCTTCGGGTAGTTCCAGTTGCGCGAGTCGAAGTCCGGCTCCTGCTGAGCGATGTAGTGGCCGACCTGGCCGAGGTGCGCCCAGCCGGCCTCGTCCGACCCGGCCTCGACGGCGCTACGCAAGAGGTTCATGAGCTTCGTGTCTCCCCGCAGGCTCTTGGTCGTCGGACGCTTCGGCTGGGGCGCGTCGCTCGCCTGGTCGGCCGGTGCTCGCAGCACGTCGAGGTAGAGGAAGCGGTCGCAGGCCTTCACAAACGCCTGCGGCGTCTTGCGCTCCCCGAAGCCATAGACGGTCGCCCCCGACTCGCGCAGCCGCGCGGCGAGCCTCGTGAAGTCGCTGTCGGACGACACCAGGCAGAAACCGTCGAAGCGCTGCGTGTACAGCAGGTCCATCGCGTCGATGATCAGCGCGCTGTCCGTCGCGTTCTTGCCGACCGTGTACGCGAACTGCTGCACGGGCTGGATCGAGTACTCGTTCGCGGCGCTCTTCCACCCGCGGTTGGCGTCGGTGGTCCAGTCGGCGTACATCCGGCGCACGGACGCGCGACCGAACGTCGCGACCTCCGCGAGCAGCCCGTCGACGTACGCCGGCGAGACGTTGTCGGCGTCGATCAGTACCGCGAGCTGTGCGGATTCCGGGGCGGCGGGCATGACCGGACCATCCCACGTCGCGGCCGCCCGATGCAGGCGGGAGGTCGCGACGAGGACCGCCTGAGCCGCTGCTCAGAACAGCTCGACGTCTGCCCGCAAGCCCGGCGCCGAAGCCAGCTTGCGGTCCGTCGTCACCAACGGGACGTCGAGGTTCTCCGCCAGAGCGACGAATACCGCGTCGTAGGCAGTGAGGTTGTCCCGCAGACTCCAGGCGCGGTCCGCCAGTGGTTCGATGGCGTGTCTGGTGATGAGGAGATCTCGGACATCAACCCGGACGTCTTGCGCCTGATGCGCGCTGAGCTTCCCTCCGCGCACCAGGCCGCGGAGCGCGTTCAGTAGCTCGACGTCGACGGTGTGAGGTGCGTGGAGGTCGCCGTCGCCCAGGACGCGTTCCACGAGGTCTCGAGGTGCGGGGCGGTCGACGAGCAAGGCGAGGATCGCCGAGGTATCGACGACGATCATTCGCCGCGCGAGGCTCGCACCGCAGCCACGATGTCGTCGCTCGACACGCTCCCGGAGCGTGCCTGCGCTCTTTCGATCACCTCAGCCAGCGGCGGCCGGGACGTGAGGCGTTCGAGCTCGCGCACCACGAGGTCCGACAGCGACAGTCCCTCGGACGCTGCACGTACCCGCAGTTCGCGGTGAACGTCGTCAGGGACGTTGCGGACCTGGATGACCTTCATGGATGGGATGGTAGCGCTGCGCATCTCAGGCACCCAATCCACACCCAGCTGCAGGCAGGACGCGGCCTGCAGGGAAGTCACGGCGCCGGGCAATCCTGCCGCTGTTCCGGCTCAGCCGTGCAGCAGCTCGAACAGCGCGTCGCCGTGCTTCTCGAGGAACGACGGGCCGATGCCCTTGATCGCGAGCAGTTCGTCCGGCGTCTGCGGCTTGCGCCTGACGATCTCGCGCAGCGTCGCGTCGTTGGCGATCGTGTAGGCGGGCTTGCCCTGCGCGCGCTCGCGACGCCAAGCCTTCAGCGGCTCGAGGTCACGGTCGGCCACCGGCGGGCCGTCGTCCGAAGATGAGGACCCGCCGCCGGACCGTGACCGGGAGCGCCCGGCCGCGACCTTGATCTCCGGCAACCAGTCCACCGGGTCGTGCACGTCGCAGCAGCGACCGATCGGCGCGCCCTCCTCCGGGTCGCCGAAGTGGTCCAGAAGCTGACGCCGGCGACACGCTCCGTCGCCGCCGTTGGCGTAGGCCTCGATCGAGCGGTAGGCCTGCCAGCGCCGGTCGGTCGCCGCGCGACACAGGCGCGAGACCTGCCCGTGATCGAGCTCGTTGCCGAGCAGCTCGACCCGCAACCGTCCGCCCGCGCCGGGCGCAAGGCGCAGCGCGCCCGCCCGCTCGGCGACGGCCAGTGCGACGCGGTCGCGGTCCGCACGCGCGTCCTCCTCCACGACGCCGCCAGGCCCGGCCTGCGCGCGCAGCCGGCCGACGAGCGCGCCGACCTGCTCGACCGTCACCGCTGCCTCGTTGATGAACCGCACGAGCCGGCCGAGATCCGAGCGGGATGCGAGCAGCACCGCGCGGCCCAGCTCCCCGTCGCGGCCGCCACGGCCGGCCTCCTGGTAGTAGGCCTCCAGCGAGGAAGGCAGCGCCCAGTGCCAGACGGACCGCACGTCGGCCTTGTCGACGCCCATGCCGAAGGCGTTGGTGGCGACGACGACGTCGACCTCCCCGTGCATGAAGGCGTCCTGCGCGCGGGCGCGCGTGTCGGCGTTCATCCCGGCGTGGTAGGCGGCGACGCGCAACGCCGCGTTGCTCAGCAGCTCGGCGGTCTCCTCCGTGCTCTTGCGCGTGCCGCAGTAGACCACCGCGGGACGGTTCTCCGGGTCCGACACACCCGCGACGAGCGTCGCGCGCTTGCGGGCGACCGAGCCCTCGCCGTCGAACGTGAGGACGTCGAAGCTCAGGTTGGGACGGTCGAACCCGGACCGCACACGCTCGGGCTCGCGCAGCGACAGGCGGGCGGCGATCTCGTCGGCGACCTTCGGCGTCGCGGTCGCGGTGCAGGCCATCACCGGCGGGTGGCCGAGCTCGGCGATGACGCCGGACAGGCGCAGGTAGTCGGGGCGGAAGTCGTGACCCCACTCGCTCACGCAGTGCGCCTCGTCCACCACGAAGAGCGCGATCGCGCGGGTGCGCAGCGCGGCGCGGAAGGCGCCGGAGGCGAAGCGCTCGGGCGCGGCGAAGACGACCTTGGCGCTGCCGTCGCGGATGCCGTCGAGCGCCGCGCGGTTGGCCGAGCCGTCGCCGCCAGAGGCGAGCATCACGGCCGGGTGGCCGAGGCTGGTGAGCCGCGAGCACTGGTCGCGCATCAGCGCGATGAGGGGCGAGACGACGACGGTGAGGTCGTCCCCCGCGAGCGCGGGCAGCTGGTAACAGAGCGACTTGCCGCCGCCGGTGGGCATGACGACCAGCGCGTCGCGGCCGTCGAGCGCCGCCTGGACGGCCTCGCGCTGGCCGGGACGGAAGGTCTCGAGGCCCAGCAAAGCGAGCAAGGACTCAGGCGTGACGTCGTCGAGCGGGCGGCGCTCCGGCGGCGGGCCGGCGGGTGCGGGCGGCGCGGCGTCGAACGGGCCGGGCGCCGAGCCGGGCGCGAAGCCGCCGCCGGGGTCGACGTCCTCCCCCTGCGAGGACTCCATCGACGCGAGGTAGGCGAAGTAGTCGTCCTCGTCGGGCACGGTGGAGGCTTCCGCGGAAGCCTCCTGGCGCGTCGGTGCGGGTGCGGGGGTCGGCTCGGGCTCGGCCAGCTCGAACAGCGACGGGACGTTGGCGGCCTTGACCCGCTCGGCCGCGAGCTTCGCGATCGGGGTCAGCGCCTCGCGTTCGGACTTGCTGAACGTGCTCCAGCGGGCTCGGATCGCGTCGAGGCTGTCCGAGGCCCCGGGCGCAGCGGGATCGGCGAAGACGGTGGCGAGCTGGGCGAGCGCATCGTGCACCCCTCAGACCGTAGCGACGCAACCCGACCGTCCGGCACGCGCCTTGCAGACTTCACCGCTTCTTCCGCGGTTTCTGACCGGGCTCGTGACACACAGGCGTCGCGACCGTGCCGGGCTCAGCAGCCGTTGACCTTGCGCTGAAGCGCGACCTGCGCGGCCTGCTTGGCCGCCTTGGCGGCCCGAGCCTTGTCGACCGAGCGCTGGGCCAGCGCGGCGACCCGCGCGAGCTTCCCGAGATCGACGCAGTCCATCTGCTTGCCGCCTGCGAGCGCCGGAGCCGTCGTTGTCGCGGGCGGGGAGGCGGGCGCTTTGGGCGCCGTGATCGTCAGCACCTTCCCGGGACGCGTGACCACCACCGGCGGAGCGGGGGGCGGCGTCGCGGCCGAGGTGCCGCCGGCGCTGATCCCGTTGGCCGGGGACTCGCCGAAGACGAAGGTGTTGGACGTGCCGTCGGTAGCCGTACTGTTCGGACCGGTGGGGCCCGACGGACGGCCGGCCTCACCCAACGTGATTGTGTTCGACGTCCCGTCGTTGTCGGTGGCCCCCGTGCCGGAGGACGACCCGGGCCTCTCCTCGACCGTGATCGTGTTCGACGTCCCGTCCTTGACGCCGGTAGGCCCCGTGCCGGAGGGCGACCCGGGCCGTTCCTCGACCGTGATCGTGTTCGACGTCCCATCGTTCGCGGTCGCCGTGCCGGAGGACGACCCGCCGCCTGCGCGCAACGACCCTTCAGTGAGGACGATGGTGTTGGAGGATCCGTCGGTGGCGGTCGGCGCGCCGCCGGTCGGGGTCTCCGCGATGAGGATGGTGTTGGAGCTTCCGTCGGTGGCGGTCGGCCCCCCGGCGGGAGCCGGCGCCGGCGTCGCGGTCGGCTCCGGCGCCGACGTCGCAGCCGGCTCCGGCGTGGAGGTCGCGGCGGGCTCCGGCGCGGACGTCGCTGCCGGTTCCGGTTCGGACGTCGCAGCCGGCTCCGGCGCGGACGTCGCGGCGGGCTCCGGCGCGGACGTCGCAGCGGGCGCGGGCGTCGCAGCCGCCGCCGCGCCTTGTCCCTTCCCGGCGGTCGTCAGGCCCGCGATGCCGCCGCCGTTCGGCGACGTCGTCGCCGCGGCGCCCTTGCCCCCGGTCGTCGCGCTCACGCCACGGATGCCGTCGGGCAGGACGATCCACCGACGCACGTAGCCGGGCACCGCCGGGTCCGGGCCCGCGAACAGCCCGGTGCCGGGCTCCGTGGGACGTCGCGCGACGAACGACTCGCCGGCCACCGTTCCGCTGACGCGGTCGCCCTCGACCCGCGCTTCGACCTCGATCCCGGCGGCCGTGCGCAGCCGGACCCGCCCGTCCCGGACCGCTCCGCCGAACCATGAACTGCCCCCGCCGTCGCACAGGTAGACGACCGCGCGGTCGCCGCGGGTCACGAGGCCCACGTAGGTGGCGCTGTCGCCGACCCGACCCACGAAGGTCCCTGGGGCCTGCGGCGCCGAGGGATCCAGCGGATCGGGGATCGCCCGTACCAGCGCCGCGTCGGGACGACCTGCGAGCTCGGCGCGGTCCTCCCCGTCACCGCCGCAGGCGCCCAGACCGGCCGCGAGCGCGCAGCCCGCGAGTCCCAGCATCCCTGCACGAGTCGTCTTCATGCCCCTAGAGACGCAAGACGGACCCAGATCCATCCCGCGAAGATACGGCACGCGCGGCGTTCCCGGCGATGCTGTCGACGATCAGCGGCCACAGCGGCTCCGGCAGGTCGTGGCCCATCGCGTCGAGCATCAGCAGGTTCGCCCCCGGGATCGCGTCGCGCGTCGCGAGGCCGCCGCTGGGCTGGATGAGCGGGTCGGCCGCGCCGTGGATGACGAGCGTCGGCGCCGTGATCGTCCGCAGCTGCTCGGTGCGGTCGCCCGCGTGGATGATCGCGCCGAGCTGCCGGGCGAAGCCCGCCTGCGTGATGCCGCGGTCCCAGGTGCGCTCGAGCAGGTCGCGGCGCACGTCGTCGCTGTTGCCCAACGTCGTCGAGCCGATCACCGCGGCGGCCTTGAGGCCGGTCTCGACGTAGCCGATCTTCTCGGTCGCCGGCTTGCCCGCGAGAAAGCGCAGCGTCCGGACCTTCGGCCGCCCGACCCGCCAGTGCCCGGTGGTGCTCATGACGCTCGTGAGCGAGGCGACGCGCGCCGGTGCGGTCGCCGCCATGGTCTGGGCGATCATCCCGCCCATCGAGGCGCCGACCACGTGCGCGCGCTCCATCTCCAGCGCGCTCAGCAGCCCGAGCGCGTCGTCGGCCATGTCGCGCAGCGTGTACGGCGGGTTCGGCACGCGCTGCGTGAACAGCTCGCGGCGGCGCGGCGGGGTGAGATGGTCGAGGTGCGTCGACCGGCCCGCGTCGCGGTTGTCGAACCGCACGACGCGGAAGCCCCGGCCGGCGAGCTGCTCGCAGAACGAGTCGGGCCAGGCGATCATCTGAAAGCCCAGGCCCATCACGAGCAGCAGCGCGGGGTCGTCCGGGGACCCGAAGTCCTGGTGGCACAGGTCGATCTCGCCGACCCGGGTGATCTGCTCATCGCTCATGGGCCGGACGCTAGCGCGTGATACCGGCGGCCACGTCTGCGAGCATCGCCCGCATGAGCGACCGGGCCGCCCGTAAGAAGGAGCGCGACGCGATGCTGCGTGAGCTCGCGCCGGACTCCGGCATGGACCGCGCGGCGTGGAGCACGCTCGGCCAGCCGCTGCCCGCGACCGGCTTCATGTGGGGGCGGGCGCTGGCCTCGCTCGCGACCGTCGTGGTCCTCGCGATCCTCCTGGTCGGCGTGCTCGGCAGCTCGCCGACGCTGCCGTTCTCGCTCGCGATCGCCTGGGGCTTCTTCATCTGGCGCGCCAATGGCGCGTGGCAGAAGTACGAGGCACGTCGCGGCACCGCATGACCGTCCTACGGGTCGTGGCCAACCTGCAGGCCTCCGACCCGGCCGCGGCACGCGAGCTGTTCGTGGACGTCCTGGGCCTCGAGGTCGCGATGGACCAGGGGTGGATCGTCACCTACGCGACGCCCGAGGCCGAAGCGACCGCCGCGCGGCCGCAGGTGAGCCTGATCACCGCCGACGCGACGGCGCCCGTCGTCGCCACCCTGTCGGTCGAGGTCGACGACGTGGACGCGGCCCACACCCGCGCCGTCGACCGCGGGTTCGAGATCGTGCATCCGCTGACCGACGAGCCGTGGGGCGTGCGGCGGTTCTTCGTGCGCGACCGCGCGGGCGTGGTCGTGAACGTGCTCCAGCACGCGGATTAGGCCGTCTCGGCGAACGGCAGCACCAGCTGCGCGTCGTCGTACGCCTCGATCCCGCTCAGCGACACGCCGATCAGCGTGCAGCCGCGCTGGGCGATGACCGGGCGCGCCTCGGCGAGCAGCGCGCGGGCGACCGCGACCATCGCGTCGGGCTCGGCCGTCGCGCGCGGCAGCGACCGGGAGCGCGTCGCGCGCGTGAAGTCGCCGAAGCGCAGGCGCAGCACGATCGTGCGCCCGGCCTGGCGCCGGCCGGCCATCCGCTTGGCGATCCGCTCGACCAGGCCGACGAGCGCCTCGTCGAGGTCCGCCGGCCGGGACCGGGAGAGCGCGCGCTGCGCACCGTAGGACCGGCGTGCGCGGCGGGTGCGAACGGTCTGGACCTCCCGGCCGTGGGCGATCGCGTCGAGCCGCCGGCCACCGGACCGGCCGAGGATCGTGATCAGCACCGCGTCGCCCACCCGCGCCGCGTCGCCGACCGTGCGGATGCCGCTCTGCAGCAGCCGCCGCTCGGTCGCGGGGCCGATGCCCCACAGCCTCCCCACCGGCAGGGGATGGAGGAAGTCGAAGAGCCCTTCGGGCTCGACGACGAGCAGGCCGTCGGGCTTGGCCATGTTCGACGCCACCTTCGCAACCGTCCGGCTCGGAGCGACGCCGACGCTGATCGGCAGGCCGACCTCCTCGCGCACCGCGCGTCGCAACTCGGCCGCGACCGCCCGGCCGTCCTGGCCGGTGACGTCGAGGAACGCCTCGTCGATCGACGCCTTCTCCACGCGCGCGCCGAGGCGGTCCATCACCGCGAAGACGTCCTTGCTGGCCTGCACGTAGGCGTCGAAGCGCGGGTGCACCACGACGAGGTCCGGGCATAGCGCGCGCGCCTTGCCCCCGCCCATCGCCGACCGCACGCCGCACGCGCGCGCCTCGTAGCTCGCGGCCATCACGACCCCGCCGCCGACGCTGATCGGCCGACCCCTCAGGGCGGGGTCGTCGCGCTGCTCGACCGAGGCGAAGAACGCGTCGAGGTCGGCATGCAAGATGGTCGCGGACACGAACACACGTTCGCACGTCCTCCAGCGTCCTGCAACCTCGGTTGCAGCCCCGGCTTCAGGCCGCCTGCAGCAGCTTCGGCGCGACCTGCTTCTTGCGGCTCATGACGCCCGGGAGCGGGATGGCCCCGCCCTCGACGGCGGCGCCGAAGGCGCGCTCGGCGAGCGGCACGTCTCCGGCGACGACGAGGTGCGTCCCTCGCGCGTCGACGTCGGTGACCATGAGCGCGACCAGCCGGTGGCCGTCGCGTAGCGCGCACGCGTGGGCCTCGGCCTGCAGCTCCTCGTAGCGGCCGGAGAGCACGTCGCCGACCGTCTCGATCTGGGCGACGCACAGCGTCGCGCCGCTGGGCAGCTCGTAGGCCTTCAGGTCGCGGCCGAGGATGACCGCCGCCTCGAGCCCGGCGACGTCGCTGCCGGCCTGGAACATCTCGCGGCCGAACTTCCGCGGGTCGACGCCGATCTGGGCGGCGAGGCTCTCGACCGCCGCCTCGTCGCGCGGGGTGGTCGTCGGCGAGGTGAGGATGACGGTGTCCGACAGGATCGCGGCGAGCAGCATGCCCGCCGACGGGGCCGACGGCTCGTACCCGGCGGAGGCGAACTGCTCGGCGACCAGTGTGCTGGTCGAGCCGACCGGGTCGAAGATCGCACGGACCGGCTGCGTCGTCTCGATCGAGCCGATGTGGTGGTGGTCGAGGATCTCGACGATCTCGGCCTCCTCGATGCCCGGGATGCTCTGCGCGCTCTCGGCGTGGTCGACGAGGATGACGCGCCGGGGCCGCGGGTCGACGAGGTCGGCGCGCGTGACCAGTCCGACCGGGCGGTTGGCGCGGTCGACGACCACGGCGGCCCGGTAGCTCACGTCCTTGATGTCGTCGGCGACCTCGCCGAGGACGTCGGCGGTGTTGATCGTCAGCGGATCGCCGTCGGCGAGCGCGTGGCACGGCGACGACAAGCCGATCATGCGGCCGGCGACGTAGGTGTCCAGCGGCGTCGCGATGACCGGGATGTCCTTCTCCTGCGCGAGCCTCAGCGTCGCGGCGGGGACCTCGGTCGCGTTCGTGACGACGAGGGCGGAGATGCCGAGCTCGAGCGCGCGGATCTGCGCGTCGTGCCGGTCGCCGACCACGGCGACGTCGCCCTCGCCCTGACGGGTGAGGATGGAGCCCAGGTCGCGGGCGAGGACCCAGATGCGACCGTCGACCAGCCGGTCGGGGTTGCCGACGAGCAGCTTGCCTTCGAGCACCTCGGCCATCGTGCCGACCGCGGTCGCCCCGTAGAGGTGCGACGCGTCGCTGGACTCGCGCAGGTACCGACGGGCGAGCGCCCGCTCGGTGAGGACGCCCTGCAGGATGCCGTCGACGTCGACGATCGGCAGGAGGTCCAGGCCGGCCTCGACCATCATCTGGCCGGCGCGACGCAGGGGCGTCGCGGTGTCGGCACGCGGGAACGTCGTCTGCATGACGTCGCCGGCGCGGACGGAGATGTGCACGAGCATCCGGGGCGACTCGGCGCCGGTCTGCTCCAGCGCCCAGGTCGTCTGCGGATTGAGGTCGCCCAGCCGGACCGGGACGTACTCGGTGTCCGGATCCAGGCGCGTCTTCAGCTCGGCGTAGCCGAGCGCGGCCCCGATCGAGTCGGTGTCCGGGTTGCGGTGACCGGACACGTAGACGCGCGGGCGTCCCTTGGCGTTGGGGGGATCGGAAGGCGACACTGGACGCAGCATCCTATGGGCGCGAGCGGTCTCGCTGCAGACCGCGACGCCCGGTTGAACCCCGGCCGTTGCGGACAGACCGTCGTCATGGACGACGAGCACGAGTTCACCCCGCCCACCGTCGAGCAGGTCACCGGACCCGGGTCCGACCGCCCGGAGCCCGATCCCGATCTGCCGGGGATCGCCCCGGAACCCGTCTCCGACGACGAGGCCCCCGAGCAAGGCGAGCCCGAGGAGGGGCCCGAGCCAGACGACGACCCGGCCACCGCCGGGAGCGCCTGAACGCGCAGGTGCCGTCTGCGGCCCGCCGGCACGGGTTCGCCGGCAGGGCCGTCGCGGTCACGCGGGAAGACCCGCCGCCGCGTGACCGGCGTGGAAGTGGGACACGCCGTCTCATCTGTTTTACATCGGTCACCGGCGGCGAGAACGGAGGAGCGGTCCGCATCGGGCCGCGCAGCGCGAAAGCACCGCAGAAACGAAAGCGAACCACCGTGAACTCAGCCGCAGCCCGCCGCATCGAGCAGACCCTCCTCCGTCGCTACGCCGAGCGCGGGGACTTCGCCGCGCGCGACGAGATCATCGAGCGGACGATCGCGCTGGTGCACCTCGTCGCCCGCCGCTACGCCAACCGTGGCGTCGAGTACGAAGAGCTGGTGCAGGTCGGCTCGGTCGGGCTCGTCAAGGCCGTCGACCGGTTCGACCCGGACCGCGGGCTGGCGTTCTCGAGCTTCGCCGTCCCCAACATCACCGGCGAGATCCGCCGCTACTTCCGCGACCACAGCCGCAGCCTGCGGACCCCCCGCGACGTGCAGGAGCAGGCCGAGCGGCTGTCCCACGAGACCGACAGGCTGGTGGCGGTGCTGCAGCGTCAGCCCACGGTCGCCGAGCTGGCCGAGGCGGTCGACCTGCCGATGGAGACCGTCCTGGACGTCCAGGCGGCGGTCCGTCGCACGTGGGTCGCGTCACTGGACGAGCAGATCGGCGAGACCGCCGAGGGACTCACACGACTCGACGCCATCGGCACCGTGGACCCCGGCTACGACCAGGTCGAGGTGCGTGAGGTCACCGAGCGCGGACTCGCGCAGCTGCAGGAGCGCGAGCAGATGATCGTCCGCCTGCGGTTCGAGGAGGGCCTGACGCAGGCGCAGGTCGCCGAGCGCGTCGGCGTCTCGCAGATGCACGTCTCGCGCCTGCTGCGCCGGTCGCTGGAGCAGATGCGCGACGACGTCGGGGAGCGCGTCGCGTCCTGAGCAGCAGGCGTTTGTCCGGGGTCAACCCGGGCATCCGAACCAGCATGAACGCGCTCGTGTACCTTGCCGCCCTCGGGATCGCCGGTCCCTCTCACGCCCGCTGGTACGACGTCCGCACCGTGCTCATCGGACGCTGACCATGGCGACCAACGAGACCGTCGTCGACGCGACGATCGAGCAGACCTTCGAGGTGCTCAGCACCGCCCACTTCTACCCGCAATGGGTCGTCGGCGCGAAGGAGTTCCGGGGCGCCGACGCCGCCTTCCCTGCCGTCGGCACGAAGTTCCACCACTCCGTCGGGGTCGGCCCGCTGACCCTGAAGGACGACACCGAGGTGCTCGCGCTCGACCCGGGCCGGGGAATCGTGGTGCAGGCGCGGACCCGGCCCCTGGGCACCGCCCGCGTGCAGATCCGCCTCGAGCCCGCCAGTGAGGGGACGCGCATCGTCATGGAAGAGGGCCCCGGCGATGCGATCAGCCGCCTCGTCTTCAATCCCCTCGCCGACCTGCTGCTCCAGGGCCGCAATGTCGAGGCCCTACGACGGCTCAAGGACATCGTCGAGACGCAGGCCCGAACGGCCTGACCCGGGGGTCCCGCGACGCTCAGCCGCTGCGGCGACCTTCCCTGGGCTGCTCCATCTCGGCGCGCATGTCCTCGAGCGCCTGGCGCAGGAGCCGGGACACGTGCATCTGGCTGATGCCGATGCGGTCCGCGATCTCCAATTGGGTCAGCCCCTCGAAGAACCGCAGGTGGACGATCCGCTGCTCACGCTCCTGGAGCGCGCGCAGACCGTTCTTCAGCGCCTGCACGGTCTCGGTGCGCTCGTACCCCTGCTCGACGGTCCCGTGCCGGTCGTGGCCCGTGGCGTCCTCCCCGGCCTGCCGGTCGAGGGACAGCACGTCCTGGCGCTCCATCGCGACCAGCGTGTCCATCGTCTCGGGGACGGTGAGCCCGGCGGCGGTCGCGAGTTCGGACGTCGACGGCGGGCGCTGGAGCTCCGCCTCGAGCCGGACGCGGTGGACGTGCACCAACGCCGTACGCTCGTGCACGTCGCGCGGGAGGCGGACCGCGCCGCCCTTGTCGCGGAAGTACCGACGGATCTCGCCGGCGATGTTGGGGACCGCGAAGGACGTGAAGGAGACGCCGCGGTCGGGGTCGAAGCGGTCGACGGCCTTCAGCAGGCCGACCGAGCCGGCCTGCACGAGGTCCTCGTAGGGCTCCCCGCGGTTCGTGTAGCGCCGAGCCACGTGATGCACGAGCGCCATGGTCCGGGCGACCATCTCGTCACGAGCGGCGAAATCGCCGCGGCGGTGATAGCAGCGCAGCAGCTCGAGCTCGAGATCCTTGCCCCGATCCTTCGGTGCGCTGGTCGTGCGGTACACGGCGCGCCTCTCCTCTAGAAGTTCAGGCTTCATGTCCTTCCCGTGAGCCCGTCAGGCAAACCTCGCAGGGCATGCCTCGAATTCCCGATGCCGGGCAGACTGATCGTCGTGGACGGCCCCACCACCTTCGACCTCACACTCCCCGCGCACCCTGACGCCATCACCTGCGTGCGCCACGTCCTCGAAGGTCTCGAGAGCGAGTGGGGCGTGTCGCGCGAGCAGCTGGACGACATCCTCATCGCGACGGTCGAGGCGTGCACGAACGTCGTCCTGCACGCCTACCGCGATCGGCCCCCCGGCCTCCTCGAGGTCCACGGCGGCATGGACGGCGACACCCCGGTGGTCGCCGTCCGCGACCACGGGATCGGTATGCGCCCGCGCACCGACTCGCCCGGACTCGGCGTCGGGCTGCCGCTCATCGGCGCGCTCACCTCCGAGCTGCATTTCGGCCGTTCGATCGACGGCGTGCACGAGGTGCGGATGCGCTTCGCCGGGGGCGAGGCGTGAGCGGTCCCTCGATCGAGCGCGCCCGTCTGCACGTACCGTGCGGGTCGCTCGCGGTCGCGCTGATCCCCCGCTTCATCCGGTCCCTCGCGGCCCACTCGATGCTCGGGGTCGATCGCGCCGGCGAGGCGGTCCTGGTGTCCGAGGCCGTGAGCGCGCGCTGCGCCGAACTGCTGCCCGACGACCGTCTGCACGTCTCGGTCAAGGTGATCGACGACGGGCTCGAGGTGCTCCTGGGGCCCCTGGCCGCGGGCGTCCCGGCGCGCATCCTCGCGGCCGACCACCTCTCCGGGACGGGCACGATCCGCGCGCTCTGCACCGCCGTCGACGTGCGTCCGGGACGTGACGGACGCGAGCGGCTACGCCTCACCCTCACCTGAGGCGACGGTTCCCGCTTGCGCGCGCGGGTATGGGGAAGAGAGATATTCCCGAAGAACCAGGAGAACCATCCATGGCGTCCACCAAGACCCCCGCACGCGACGCGCTGCTGGCCAAGTACCTCAACGAGGCGTACGGCAAGGAGCAGCAGCTCGAGACCGCACTCCAGGCGCAGATCGGGATTGCCGGCCGCAAGCAGCTGAAGGACGGGCTGCGCGACCATCTGAAGGTCACGAAGGCCCAGTCCCGTGCCCTGAAGAAGCGCATCAAGCAGCTCGGCGCCACCGCCGTCGACGGTCCCGACCTCCCCGGGCCCGACGTCGTGACCGACGTCGCCGCCGCCGCGACGTCCGTGGCCAACAAGGCCATGTCGGCGGCCAAGGGTCCCCTGCAGGCGCTTCGGGGCACGAGCCCCGAGGACAACGACCTGCGGCTGGTCCGCGACTGCCTGTGGAACGAGGCCGAGGAGATCGCGCACTACGACGTCATCGAGACGGTCGCCGAGTCGCTGAACGACACCGAGACGGCCAAGCTCGCCCGCGCGCACCGCCGCCAGGAGGAGCAGATGCAGCGCCTGCTCCAGCGGCAGCTCAAGCCTCTGGTGACCGCGGTCGTCAAGGCCGAGGTGCCGTCGTCCGAGCGCCCGCGCCCGACCCGACGCACGAAGCCCGCAGCGTCGGCCCGCAGCGCCTCCTCCGCGCGCAGCAGCGCCTCGAAGCCCAGCACCACGAAGCCCGGAGCGGCCTCGAAGCGCAGCAGCACCACCAAGCGCAGTACCTCGAAGGCGAGCTGAGCCCAGCTCCGCCGTGCCGCGCCCCGGGCTGCCTGCGACGTCCGGGTCAGGCGCCGGGGCCGGCGTCGCCGGCCGACCACTCCACAGCGGTCGGCCGGTGCCGGGGCGCCGGACCCGCAGCTCCGCGGACGAACCGTCCGGGGGTGGGCGTGTCGAGCCGGTGCGCGTCGAACAGCGCCGCCCACGGATGGGTCCGTCCGCGCACGCGGTGCGCGAGGACCATCGCGGCGGCCGTGCCGCCCGTGACCGCACCGGCGGCCGGGGCGGCCGCGACCCACAGGCGCCGCGACAGCGGCCGCGCGTGGCCGACGTAGGGGATGCCGTCCCATGGGCGCAGCGCGTCCGCGACCCAGCGGTGACGCACCTCGCCGACGTCGAAGCGCTCGCGCACCCACGCCTCGAGGGCCTCGGGGGTGTCGTCCTCGGACTCGGCCGCGGACCCGGCGACCAGGAGGTCCCCGTCCGGTCCGGCCACGCGCTGGACCGAGCGGGTGACCGCCCCGACGTCCACGAGCGGGCCGTCGGGGGAGCCATGCGCGGGCGCATCGAACGCGACCGCATGGGGCCGGTCGACGCCGAGGCGGGACGTCCGCGCGTCGGGTCCCAGGACGGCGGCTCCCGCCGCGACGACCACGTGCGAGCACGTGACGGTGACGCCGTCGTCCAGCGTCACCGTGCAGCGGTCGGCCTCGTGGACCCCCACGACGCGGGAGTGCTCGTGCACGGCCACTCCGAGACGCTCGATCTCGCACGCGAGCCCGAGGAGATACCGCACGGGATGGAACGTCGCCTGGCCGGTGACCCCGAAACCGGCCAGCGGGTGCAGCGTCTGCGGTGCGCGGGACGCGGCGGCGACGGGAAGGCCGACACGTCGCGTCGCATCCGCCTCACGGCGGACGTCCTCGACGTGAGCAGGGTCCGCGGTGACGGTGGCGACCGAGACGTCACGCCAGTCGCAATTCATCCGGCTCGTCCTCACCAGGTCGCGCATCCAGACCAAGGCCGCCTGCTGCGCAGCCGCGGCGGTCCGGGCGGCGTCGCTGCCAAGCCGTCGTTCCCGCTCGGCGTGGACCGGGCCGTCCGCGGACGTGACCGCCCCGGCGCGCGCTCCGCCGATCGTGCCACCCATGCGGTCGGCCTCCAGCACGACGACGCGGATGCCCTCGCGCGCCAGCAGGAGCGCGGTCGTGAGTCCGATGGTTCCGGCCCCCACCACCACGACGTCGCAGTGGCGGGACGTGCGGACCGGGGCACGCGGAGCGACGCCCGAGAGCGCCGCCCGCCACGGACCGTGGAGAGGGACGACGGTCGGCGTGGTCATACCCGGACGGGTACCCGGCGCCTCCCAGGGGTCAACCCCGCATGACGCCTGGCCATCGACATACAGGCTGTCTGTATTCTTGATGCTCCCGACGAGAGGAGCAGCAGATGCCGGTCGACAGGTACACCCGTGGCATGGCGGTGATCGGAGGGACGGTCTCGATCGCGAGCACCGTCGCCCCGCGGACCTTCTTCGCCGTCTTCGGCCTCCCCCGGGAGCAGGCCACCGCAGGTGCGGTTCTGGGCTGGCGGCTCATGGCCGTCCGCACCGCGGCCGTGAGCGCCCTGGCCGCGTCCGGGAACACCACGGCGCGCGACCTGGTCCTCCCGATCCAGCTCGCCGACCAGACGACCTGGTGGTGGGGCCACCACCGCGGCGAGCTGCCGCTGCGGACCACGCTGATGGCCGCGGCCGCGTCGGGGGCGATCATCGCCCTGGACGTCCGCCGCCGGCTCGATCAGGCGCCCTGACCTCCGCGCCCGCGCATCCCGCCGGGCGCTCCGGGTAGGGGATCGACATGTCCGACAGCACCATCACGACCTCCTCGACCGGCTCGTACTGGCTCGCCACCACCCCGGCGGAGCCGACGCGCCCGCCGCTGGCGGGTGGCGAGCACGCCGATGTCGTGGTGATCGGCGGTGGGCTGGCGGGCGTCACCACCACGCTCCTGCTGGCGCGTGCCGGGATCGACGTGATGCTGCTGGAGGCCGACCGGATCGGCACCGGCGTGAGCGGCACGACCACCGCGAAGGTCAGCTCGGCCCACGGCGAGTGCTACGGCCCGCTGACCAGCCGAATCGGCGCCGACACCGCTCGGGCCTACGGACAGGCCAACGAGCACGCGCTGCGCTGGATGCGCGACCTCGTCCGCGGCGAGGACCTCGACTGCGACTGGAACGAGCGCGACGCCTGGATCTACACCACCGACGCCGATCGCACCGGAACGATCGAGGAGGAGGCGCGGACGGCCGCGGCAAGCGGCCTCGACGCGCGCCGCGACGATGCGGTCCCGCTCCCCTTCGCCGTCGCGGCCGGCCTGCGCGTCGGCGGGCAGGCGGAGTGCCACGCCCGCCGCTACGTGCTCGGCCTGGCCGACCTCGCCGAGCGGTCCGGAGCGCGGATCCGCGAGCGCACCCGCGTGACGGGCGTCGGCGTGACCTCGCCCTACGCGATCACCACGGAGGCGGGCGACATGACCGCCTCGCGGGTCGTCGTCGCCACCCATTACCCGATCCTCGACCGCGGCATCTTCTTCGCGCGGATGTCGGTCATGCGCTCCTACTGCGTGGCCGCCCGGCTGGAGGGCGACGCCCCCGAGGGGATGCACCTCTCCATCGACCAGCCGTCGCGCTCCGTCCGTACCGCACCGCTGGACGACGGCGGCACGCTGCTGATCGTCGGCGGCGAGAGCCACGAGCCGGGGACCGACCCCGACTCCGGGCGTCGCTACCGCGCGCTGTGGGAGTGGGCCCGTGAGCACTTCCCGGTCGAGCCGCACGCCACCTACCGGTGGTCTGCACAGGATGCCGTCGCCGCCGACGGCCTGCCCTACGCCGGCCCGATACACCCGGGCACCGACGGCGTCCACGTCATCACCGGGCTCCGCAAGTGGGGCTTCACCAACGGCACCGCTGCCGCGCACGTGGTCGCCGCGCGCCTGACCGGCCAGGAGGCCGAGTTCGGTCCGCTCATGGACCCCTCACGCATGCACGTGCGCGCCTCGGCCGCCAAGCTCGTCAAGGAGAACGCCCAGGTCGCCAGGCACTTCGTCGGTGACCGCGTCGGCAGCCGGATCCGCCCGCGGTCGGCCGACGACCTCGGTCTCGGCGAGGGCGGCATCGTGGTCGTCGACGGTCGCCGGTCGGCGGCCTACCGCGACGGGGACGGCGAGCTCCACGCCCTGACGACGACCTGCACCCATCTCGGCTGCGAGGTGCGGTTCAACCCCGCCGAGCGCTCCTGGGACTGCCCCTGCCACGGCTCGCGCTTCGCGGTCGACGGCAGCGTGCTCGAGGGCCCCGCCGTGCACCCGATGAAGCCGCTCGACGGCTAGGAGTCGCTAGCGCTGGTCCTGGTCCTCGTCGGTCACGAGGTTCAGCACAGCGTCGAGCCCGCATAGCGCGAAGACGCGGCGGACCGGGGGTCCTCCCGGTCGCACGGTGAGACGCGACCCGTGCGCCGCCAGATCGCGATGGAGGTCGATGACGACCTTCAGGGCGACGGAGTCGATGAAGTCGAGCCCGACCAGGTCCAGGTGCACGTGACCGACGCCGGTCTCGCGGGCGGCGTCCGCGGCGGCCAGCAGCCTGGGGGCCGTCGCCAGGTCGAGAACTCCGCGGACCACGATGTCGAAGCGCCCGCCGGAGCGTGCGGTCGAGACCCCGAAGGGTGTGTCGTCAGTCAGCATCGAGTCGTCGAGGTGAAGGGCGGGACGCGATCGAGCAGCGACGCTACCAGCGCCGAAGCGCACTGTCACGACCTCGGCGACCGGCGCCGGCTCGATCTCCACGACTCGGTCGAGGCCCAGCAGTCCGAGCGGAAGGGTCAAGATGCACCGATGGTCGCGAAGATGGACGGGCTCCGTTCGAAATGGGACACCATCGCCGGCGAACCGGGACGCCCGGTCGGCCGGATCGGGTTCGGGGATGCCGGGGCTGGGCATCGATGCTCCATCACTTCCACGAGCTTCATCCGATGAGCGCCGGCGACCGTCGTGACGTCGTCCGCAACCGCGCCGCGATCCTCGACGCCGCGATCTCGCTGCTCGACGACGGCGAGGTCCCGACCGCCGGCGCGGTCGCGTGGCGCGCCGGACTGGCCCGCGCGACGGTCTACCGGCACTACCCGTCGATCGCCGGGCTGCTCGACGAGGCGCACGAGGCCCGCGGGGCGCAGCTGCCCCACGCCCCGCCCCGCTCACCCGGCTTGCCGGTGCCGGCGCCCCTGGACGTCCTGTCGCTCCTGGATCGGATCGCCCCGCCCCAGCTTCCCGAACAGATCGTCAGCGAGGCGCAGCGCCTTGCGCAGGCCCGGGCCGTCGCGATCTACCTCATGGACATCGACGGCTCCTGTCTGCTGCGTGCGGCCGGCTCGCAGGAGTTCCCGGACGAGCTGCCGGTCGGCCTGGCGGCCGGCCCGGAGATCCCGGCCGAGGGGATCGAGGCCCTGCACGAGCTGATCGGCGCGATCCTGCCGTCGGTCACCGTTGCCCCGATGATCGTGCGCGGCCGCGCGACGGGGGCACTGCTCGCCCTCGACGCCCGCGATGGCGGCCTGCTGCAGGAGATGGCCCGACATGCGGGCATCGCCCTGACCATGAGCGAGCGGTTCACCGACGTGATCGCCTCGTCCCGGCGGCGCCGGGCGACGACCGCCTCCGCCGAGGTCCAGCAGCTCCTCCTTCCGCCGCGCCTGGCGCGCCTCTCGGGCCTGCGTCTGGCCGGGAACGTCCGACCCGCCTACGCCAACGGCGGCAACTGGTTCGACCACGCCGAGAACCCCGACGGCGGGTGGATCGCCGCCGTCGACACCATGGGCTCCGGCGCCCGCGCCTCGGCGACCAGCGCGGTCGCCCTCGGCGCGCTGCGCGCGGCGCGCAACGTCGGGTCGACCCCGCGGGACGCGATCCTCTCGATGGACGCTGCGGTTCGCGAGATCGGCGGGGACGAGGTGCACTGCTCGGCCTTCGTCGCGCGGTGGCACGCGACCACCTCGACGCTCTTCTGGGTGACCGCGGGAGACCTGCACCCCGTGCTCGTCGACGCCTCGGGCACGATGACGCAGCTCCGCGGCCCGAGCATTCCCGAACTGGGCGGAACGCCGATCGACGACCTGCTGCAGACCTCCCACCATGCGCTGCGACCGGACGACCGCGTCCTCCTCCTGTCCGACGGCGTCACCGGATCCTCGACCTCCGCGCTGTCCGACGACGAACTGCGGGACGTGCTGCGACTAGCATCCGGGGCGAGCCCCGCGCGGACCCTCAACATGCTCGAGCGCGCGATCCGCGAGCACCAGGACGACGACGACCTCCACGACGACGCGATGATCGTCGTCCTGGCCCCGGCCACCGGTGGTCCGTGACGCCTCGGTTTGCCGATGCACCCGTAACGGGTAGAGCACAGCCGATGGCTATCGCTCACTGCCCGCATTGTCTGCTCCCCATCGGCGACGACGACGCCGGTCCCTACCCGCCGCGTCCCGTCCAATGCCCGCACTGCCGCCTCGGCGTCGCCGCCGGACGCGCCCGCACGGACGTCGACCCGTCCTCGGTGAGCTCGGGCAGCGCGGCCGGCGTGCTCGTCAACGCTGCGCGCCGCGAGGGCGCCGAGGCGGCCGAGCCGGCGGCGGTGGCCGCCGCACTGGCAACGGTCGCCGCGAAGGTCGGCGTGCCGGTCGCGCGGCTGCGCATGCTCGACTACGAGCGCCTCAGCGCCGCCGACCCGGACCTTCCCGGGCTCGGCAGCGTGCTGGGCTGCTCGGGCAGCTGGAAGCGCGCGCGACAGACGGCCGCCGAAGCGGCCGCCTCGGCCTCAGCCGGCGGGTGAGTCCGGCGCCGAGCGGTCGGCGTCGTTCTCGACCTCTCCCCGCCAGCCGTCCGCACCGCCGCGGGCCTCGACGAGCTCCTTGAAGCGCTGCAGTCGCCCTTGGTCGACGCGTTGACGATGCCGAGGGCGTCGCCGGCCTTCTCGACCAGACCCTCGGGCTCGACGTCGAGCTGGAGCATGATCCGCGTGGTGTCCTCGTCGATCTGGTGGAACGTCACGACGCCTGCGTTGGTGGCGCCCTGCGTGCTGCGCCACGCGATGCGGTGGTCGGCGTGCTGCTCGGTGATCTCGGCGTCCCACTCCTCGGTCTTGCCGAGAATGGTCGCCTTCCAGTGCAGGTGGGTGTCGTCGATCTGGCGGACCTCGTCGACGTTCCCCATGAACTCCGGGAACGACTCGAAACGGGTCCAGCGGTCGTAGGCGACCCGGACCGGGACGTCGACCTCGACCGACTGCTCGATGGTGCTCATGTGCTTCACCTTCCGTTCGGGGCGGGCGGGTCGGGATCCCGCCGCCGTCACCGGTCGGCTACCCGCGCGGTGAGGTCGGAAACGACGCCGGCGCGCCAGTGCACGAAGGGCTCCTCGTGCACGAGGCCGAGCAGGTCGCCGAGCCCGTCGACGACGAGGACGGCCCCTGCCTGCTCAAGCGCGGCGACGCCGAAGCAGCCGGTGTCCACACCGATCGCCTCGTGTCCGGCGGCGCGGGCCGCGAGGACGTCCCACGGGCTGTCGCCGATCACCACGACGCGCGGCGTGCCGAGCATCTCGGCCGCGACGTCGACGAGTTCGGGATGCGGCTTGGTCCGCTGTACGTCGCCGGACGTCGTCCAGCCGGCCACGAGGTCGCGGGCGCCGAGGATGTCGACGTAGTGCTCGACCTCCTCGGCGCCGGCCGAGCTCGAGAGGACCACGGTGGTCCCCTGCTCGGCGAGGGTCTCCAGGAAGGCGCGCGCGTGCGGCAGCGGCCGGACGGTGGGCAACTCCACGGAAAACAGCGCGGCGTGCGCAGCGCGCAGGGCGTCGCCGTCCTCGCGCTCGACGTCGTCGCCGACGAGCGCCGACACGAGGAGGTCGCCCCCCTTGCCGATGTGCGGGTGCACGCGGGACGCGGGCACGTCGTGCCCGAGGTGTGCGAACGCACGCTGCCAGCAGATCGCGTGGTGGAAGACGCTGTCGACCAGGGTGCCGTCGACGTCGAGGGCGATACCCGCGCGGGAGCCCATCTCAGTGCTCGTCGCCGGTCGCGGGGACCTCGTCGGGTGTCGGCTCGTGCCCGTTGCGGTCGTGGGTCCGCCGGGCCTGTTTCAGCTCCGCCTCGTTCACGTGGCGGACGCCGCCGGTGAGGGCGTCGCGGACCCGGCGCTCGTGGTCGCGGAAGCGCGCGTAGTGCCCGTCGTCGAACTCCTCCACGACCTGGAACGTCCAGCGCCCGGCGAGCACGTTGCCGCCGAGGAGGTCGGTCTCGAGCGCCTCCGTCATCCGGCCGGTCGCCTCGACCGCGAGGTCGGAGGCGCCGGCCGGCCGGCACGGATAGCTCATCGCCCCGCCCGGCGGACCATCACGACAGGGACCCCTGCCGCGAGGACGGCGGTGATGCCCGCCCTCGCTGGATCACGTCGGATGCGTCGGATGACGGGTGGCGCCGCAGGGGAGGTGGCGGTGGGCATGCCGCCCGTATGGCCGGGGCCGCGGGCCTCCAAACCGCCACACGCGCCAGCCCGCCGCTCAGATCGCGACCTCGTGCTGGAGGGCCCTCTCGTCGGACAGCTCGCGCAGCGCCACGGCGGACGCGTCGCGGAAGGACGTCGGGGTCACGCCGAAGACGTCCTGGAGCAGGTCGCCCTCGATGCGCAGGTTGGTGTGCATGCCGTGCATGACCGGCTCGAGGACCGCCCGGTCGACGTCGGTGACCGCGGCGGCGACCGTCGCCTCCAGACGCCCGACGGAGACGGGCAGCCGGACGACCGGGGCGGCGCGCCCGAGCAGGTCGCCGACCGTCGTGACCATCTCCTCGAAGCTCAGCTCCTGCGGGCCGCCGATCTCGTAGCGCCCCGGCTCGACGTCCTGCGCGGCGAGGAGTGCGGCGACCACGTCGGCGATCGCGACCGGCCGGGTGCGGTTCGTGCGCCAGCTCGGCAGCGGCAGGACGGGTAGACGGTCGACCAAGCCCGCGAGCGCGCGGAAGCTGTCGCTCCGCGCGCCGACGATCATCGAGGCGCGCAGCGAGACGAACGCGGGCACCTGCAGGGCGAGCAGGTCCTCGACCTCCCCACGCGACTGGAGGTGCTCGCTCTCGTCCCCCTCGGGGCGCACGCCGCCGAGGTAGACGATGCGGCCGACGTCGGCATCCTGGGCGGCGAGCGCGAACCGCTCGGCGAACTCGCGGTCGCGGCGGGCGAAGTCGCCGTCGGACTCCATCGAGTGCACGAGGTAGTAGGCGCAGTCGACGCTCTCCAGGGCGCGGCGCAGGTCGGCGGTCTCACCGAGGTCGCCCTCGACGACCTCGATGCCCTCGGGGTCGACCGCGGACGCGTCGCGGACGAGGACGCGGACCGCATCGTCGCGACAGCGCGCGGCCGCCAGGAGCTGGGAGCCGACGAATCCGGTGGCGCCGGTGATGAGCGTGGTCATCCGTCGATGGTGCCCGTGGCCGATTCCGCTCAACCTCCCTGACCGTCGGCCGGGCGCGACGGCGCGCGGTGGACCGGTGGCGCGCCGCCGCCGTACGGAAGGGCATGGAGCCGCACGCGACCCTCCGCCGCGCCCTCGCCGCCGGGCGCCTCGCCGCCGGCGTGGCCGCGCTCACCACCCCGTCCGTCGTGGCGCGCGCGGTGGGCACGGCGCCGTCGGACAACCCGGACGGCCCGTACCTGCTGCGGCTCTTCGGCTCGCGCGAGCTGGTGGTGGGCGCCATCGCCGCCGGGGCCCTGGGGCCCGGCACGGCGTCGCGCGGCCTCCTGCTCGGCGCCGGGGTGGACGCGCTCGACGCGGTCGCGGTGCTCCGCGCGGGCGGCGCCGGGCGCTTCGAGGCCGGGCGCACACGCACGCTCGCGACCGGCTGCCTGGCGATCGCGGGACTCGGCCTGGTGGCCGCGTGCCCGCCGAAGTCGAAGTAGGCTCGAGGCCATGATGCCCCGCACCACCCGGACGGTCGCCGTCGCGGCCACGTCGCGTCGCTGACGTGCTGCGCGCCGATGCGGTGGAGATGGTCCTGCCCGAGGGCCGCAGGATCCTGGGGCCCGCCGGGCTGGCGGTCGTCCCCGGCACGCTGACGGGCCTGGTCGGGCCGAGCGGCTCGGGCAAGACGACGCTGCTGCGGATCCTCGCCGGGATCAGCCTGCCGACCGCGGGTGAGGTCACCCTCGACGGCGACGAGGCGTCCCGCCGGACCGCCGACCTCGGCTACGTCCCGCAGCGCGAGACCGTCCACGGCCGGCTCACGGTCACCGAGGCACTGCGCTACGCGGCGCGCCTGCGGCTGGACGCCGGTGCCGACGTCGAGAAGCGCGTGCGGCAGGTCCTGCGGGAGCTCGACATGGTCGAGCAGGCCGAGACGCGCGTCGGCGACCTCTCCGGAGGCGAGCGCCGTCGCGTCGCCTGCGGGCTGGAGCTCGTCGGCCACCCGCGGGTGCTGCTGCTGGACGAGCCGACCAGCGGCCTGGACCCGGTGTTGGAGCGACGGCTGATGCTCATGCTGCGCCACCTGGCCGACCAGGGCCGCGCGGTGATCGTCTCCACCCACGCGACCGCGAGCCTCGACCTCTGCGACCAGGTCGCGGTCATGGACAGGGGCCAGATCTCGATCACCCAGAGCGCCGAGGCGGCCGTCGGTGCACTGCGCCGCGCGGCCGGCGCGCTGGAGGAGGCGATCGAGACCCCGGCGCAGTTGGACCCGCCCCGCAGCGGCGTCGGCCGGCGGTCGTTCTGGCTGGAGTACGAGGTCCTCGTGGGCCGCTACCGCCGCACGCTGCTGCGCGACACGCGCACGCTGCGCGTGCTGCTGCTGCAGGCGCCGCTGATCGGCCTGCTGCTCGCGCTGCTGTTCCACGGCGGGGCGTTCGCCCGGCCCGGCGGGGAGCCCGCCAACGCGGTGCAGATGGTCTTCCTGCTGATGACCGGCGCGATCTGGCTGGGCATCACGTCGTCGTGCCGCGAGGTCGTCAAGGAGCGCGGGATCATCGAGCGCGAGTTCGACGTCGGGCTGCGCTCGGACGCCTACGTGCTCGCGAAGGCGTCGGTCCTGTGCGTGCTCAGCGCGGTCCAGACGATCCTGATGATCGCGGTCGTCCTGATCATCCACCGGCTCGACGTCGCCTTCGCCGACCTGCTGGTCCTCACCGTCCTGTCGGTCCTGACCTCGTGGGTCAGCGTGACGCTCGGGCTCGTCGTCTCGACGATCGCCCGTAGCGTCGACCAGGCCGCGGGGGTCGTGCCGCTCGTGCTCATCCCGCAGCTGATCTTCGCGGGCGCGATCATCCCGCTGGAGCGGATGCCCGGTCTCGCCAACGGGCTGGCCCAGGCGGTCTACGCGCGCTGGGCGTACGCCGGGATGGGCTCCACGATCGACCTCGACGGGCGGATCAGCTCCACCCCGGGCGCCGTCGAGGCCCTCGGGTTCGGACGCGCCTTCTTCCGCGTGGACGCGGTCGCCAGCGCGGCGAGCCTCGTCTGCTTCCTCATCATCTTCCTGATGGCCGCCGGGTTCCTCCTGCAGTGGCGCGCGCCCGAGGAGGACGCCTAGGCCCTAGGCGCCTCCGGTGACGGCGAGCATCTCCTGCACGTCGGTGACCTTCACCCGCGGGCGGTCCTGTCCGGCGCCGGTCGAGCGCTCGTGGGCGTCGAGCGCCTGCCAGCCCGCTAGGTCGACGACCCGCGGGACGCGCTCGGCCAGCAGCACGCCGAAGGCCTCCCCGCCGGCGGTGGGCTCAGTCAGGTGGCCGGCCGCGTGATCGGCCAGCAGCGCGTCGACGGTGTCCTGCGCGCAGTACTTGTTCGTGCCGATGACGCCTGAAGGCCCACGCTTGATCCAGCCGGAGACGTAGACGCCGGGGACCTGCGCGCCGTCGGGCTGCGTGACCCGTCCGTCGTCGTTGGGGATGATCCCGGCGGCCTCGTCGAACGGGACGCCGGGCACCTCGCGGCCGTGGTAGCCGATGGCCCGCAGGACCAGCCCGGTGTCGAGCCGCTCCTCGTCGCCGGTCGGGCGGACGACCGTGCGGCCGTCCATACCGGTCTCCAGCTCGTTGGCGCCGATCGTCAGCGCCTGCACCCGGTCGTCGCCGTGGACCGCGACGGGCGAGCCGAGGAACCGCAGGACGATCCGGCGGTCCGCGCCGGCGGGTCCGCGCTGCGCGAGCTCGCGCAGCAGCCGCAGGGAGACGCTGCGGCCGTAGCCGCGGGCGTCGCCCGCGCGGGGCATCGCGACGTCCTCGTCCAGGCAGGACGCCGGCTCGACGGTCACGTCGACGTCCGGCAGCCCCATCAGGGCGAGCAGCTCGGGGCTGGTGAAGGCGGCCTGCGCCGGGCCGCGGCGGGCCAGCACGACGACTTCGCGCACCTGGCTCGTCCGCAGCGCCTCGAGCGCCGCGTCGGAGATGTCGGTCTTCGCCAGCACGTCGACGGGGAGCGTCAGCATGCGGGCGACGTCGAACGCCACGTTGCCGTTCCCGACGATGACCGCACGCTCCGTCGACAGGTCGACCGGCAGGTCGGTGTGGTCCGGGTGGCCGTTGTACCAGCCGACGAAGTCGGTGGCCGCGAGGCTGCCCGGCAGGTCCTCGCCCTCGACGCCCAGGCGGCGTCCGCCGGGCGCGCCGACGGTGTAGAGCACGGCGTGGTGGTGGGCCAGGAGCTCCTCGTGGGAGACGTCCTTGCCGACCTCGACGCCCAGGCGCAGCGTGACCTGCGGCGAGGCGGCGACCGCCTCGAAACCGCCGGTGACGGCCTTCGTGTCCTGGTGGTCCGGCGAGACGCCCGCGCGGACGAGCCCCCACGGCGTCGGAAGCCGGTCGAGCAGCTCGATCTCGATGTTCGTGCCCGCGTGCAGCAGGTGCTCGGCGGCGTACGCGCCGGCGGGGCCCGCCCCGACGATCGCCACGCGCAGCGGTCCGCTCGGGGCGCTCATGCCTCCACCGCCGCGTTCAGCTCGAAGTAGCCGGCGTTGATCTCCAGGAACGGCTTGTGCTCCTCGGGGAGCAGCACGTCCGGGTAGATCGCGTCGACCGGGCAGGCCTCGACGCACAGTTCGCAGTCGACGCAGGTGGCCGGGTCGATGTACAGCTGCTCGGCCTCGGTGAACGCCGGGTCGTCGGGGCGCGGATGGATGCAGTCCACCGGGCACACCTCGACGCACACGGCGTCGTTGCAGCAGTTCTGGATGATCACGTAGGTCATGGCGTGCCCAGGATGGTCCCAGATGGGTTTCGTCCATGACCCGCCGGGGACCGTAGGAACGGAGATGGAGCACGAGCCACGACTCATCGACGTCACCGTTCCGCAGCACCCGCGGGGGGTCGTGATCGTCCTGCACGGCGGCGCGAGCCGCGGGACGGGCGTCATGGTCAGCCCGACGCAGCTGTCGGTCCTGCGGATGATCCCGGTGGCCCGGCGCATCGCGCGGGCGGGCGACGGCGAGCTCGCCGTCCTGCGGTTGCTCAATCGCTTCCGCGGCTGGGACTCCGAGCACACGCCGGTCCGCGACGTGCAGTGGGCGCTCGCGCAGGTGCAGGAGCGACTGGGCGATCTGCCGGTCTGCCTCGTCGGCCACTCCCTCGGCGGGCGCGCCGCGCTGCTCGCCGCCGGGCACCCGGCCGTCCGCAGCGCCGTCGCGCTGGCGCCGTGGGTCTACCCGGACGACGTCGCCCCGGGACTCGACGGCAAGCAGCTCCTGATCGTGCACGGCGACGGCGACCGCGTCGCCGCACCCGCCAGGGCCCACGCGCTTGCCCAGCGCCTCGGGCGGGTCGCCGACGTGACCTTCGAGATCGTCCCCGGCGGCAAGCACGCGATGCTGCGTCACCGCGACGCGTTCGACGGCCGAGCCGCGGAGTTCGCGACGCAGACGCTGCTCAGGGACGCGGCCCCGGCGGTGGACCGCACGCGCGTGGCCTGAGCGCCCGCCGCCATGCGCCCCGCCGCGAACTGGGTGTCCCCGCGCCCAGATGTGGGCCTTCGCTCACCCAGAACGCACAGGCACACCCGACCCCGGAGGTGAACTGGGTGTCCCCATGCCCGTATCTGGGCTTCAGGACACCCAGTTCGGGGCCACGGCGACACCACGGCGACGACGGCGAGGCCACGGCGATCACGGCGCCGAACTACGCTGCCGTGTATGGCCGACACGCCCGACGAGACCCCGCCCGATCCCTCGACCGCCATCGGCTGGTGCGTCTGCGGGGAGAAGGTCGTGATCGCCGACGCCCAGCCGGTCACGCTGACCAACGGCCGGCCGGGCTGGCAGGGCTACTGCCCGGAATGCGGATCGCCGCTGTTCGCGATCCGCCGCGCGCCGAAGCCCGCGACCTGACCCGCGGGCTCGGGTAGGTTCGACTTGACACCCTGTCATCGAACCTGGAGAACAGCATGCTCATCGTCACCGCCACCCTGCCCATCCAGCCCGAGAAGCGCGAGGAGTTCCTCGGCGCCGTCGGCGGACTCGTCGAGGCGAGCAACGCGGAGGAGGGCGTCGTGAGCTACCGCCTCTACGAGGCGGCGGACACCCCCAACGAGTTCATGATGGTCGAGCAGTACGTCGACGAGGCCGCCTTCGGCGCGCACATGCAGACGCCGCACCTGACCGGTGCCCTCGGCGCGCTCGCCGGCTGGCTGAGCGGCCCGCCGAAGCTCGTGAAGTACGAGTCCCAGGACGGCGTCGAGGTCCCGCTGGGCTAGCCGCGCGGTCGCTGACGCGGGGCGCACCGTGGCCGTGGACCGCTGATCAGACGGGAACCAGCGGGGCGCCCGGATGGATCGACGCGGTGCCCCGGCGCAGCGGGCCCCCGTCGCGTCCGGCCCGGACGGCGAGGATCTCGGCGAGGATCGAGAGCGCGGTCTCGGCCGGGGTCGCCCCGCCGACGTCGAGCCCGCACGGGCCGTGGATCCGCCCGAGCTGCGCCTCGTCCACGCCGGCCTCCAGCAGCATCGGGGTTCGGCGACGCTGCGTGCGCCGGGACCCCATCGCCCCCACGTAGAACGCCGGGGTCGCGAGCGCCGCCGCGAGTGCCGGGACGTCGAAGCGCTGCTCGTGCGTCAGGACGACAACCGCGGTCGCAGCGTCGGGCGCCAGCAGCTCGATCGCCTCGGCCGGCCACTGCGCGACGAGCTGCCCGGCCGACGGGAGCCGCTCCGCGGTCAGCAGCTGCCTGCGCGGATCGACGACGACGGTCCGCCACCCCAACCGCAGCCCGCCCGCGCACAGCTCCTCGGCGATGTCGTAGGCGCCGACCACCAGCAGGCGGGCGCTCGGCCCCCAGAGGTCCACGAGGACGCGGGCCCCGCGATGCTCGACCGTGGTCGAGCGGCCGGTGGCGCGCACGGCCGGGACGAGCGCGAGCAGGTCGTCTCCCCCGTCACCCGCGACGGTGTGGTCGTCGAGGTCCACGACAAGCCGGCGTCCGGCGTCGGGACCGTCCAGGACGGTGACGACGGCTCCGCTGCGCGCGCCGTCGACGAGGTCGCACACCGCCGGGCCGGCGTCGAGCACCTCGATGTAGATATCGATCTCGCCGCCGCACGGCAGTCCGACACCGAACGCCTCGTCGTCGGAGATCCCGTACGAGCGATGCTGCGACCGGCCGGAGGCGAGGACCTCCGCGGCGACCTGGACGACCTCCGCCTCGACGCACCCGCCGGAGACCGAGCCGACCAGGCGCCCGTCGCCGGCGACGACCATCTTGGTCCCGACCGGCCGGGGCGCGGAACGGCGCGTGGCCGTGACGGTCGCCACGGCCACCCGGCCCCCGCTCCGATGCCAGGCCAGGCCCGTGGCCATGGCATCGGGAACGGTCTGCCGCGTCTTGCGGCTCCTGCCGTCCATCCGCTACTCGTCGGAGGAGGAGCGTGCCGCCGGCTTCTTCTTGACCACGCGCTTCTTCTTGCGCTTGGGCGCGGGCATGCCCTTCTCGCCGAGCTTGATGGCCTCGCGGATGCGCGGGTACGTGCCGCAGCGGCAGACGTTGCGCAGAGCGTCGAGGTCGGAGTCGGTCACCTTGCGGCGCTTGGCCTGCGCGTCCTTGACGAGCGCCACCGCCGCCATGACCTGCCCCGGCTGGCAGTACCCGCACTGGGCGACGTCCTTCTCGATCCACGCCTCTTGCATCGGGTGGAGCTCCTTCCCGACGGTCTCGCCGAGGCCCTCGATCGTGACGATCTTGTCCGTGGAGCGCAGCTTCCCGACCGGGACCGTGCACACCGGCACGGCCTTGCCGTTGATGTGGCAGGTGCAGGCGCGGCAGATGCCGCCCGAGCAGCCGTACTTGGGCCCGGTGATGCCCAGGATGTCCCGGAGCACCCAGAGCAGTCGGACGTCGCTTTCGACGTCGACGGTGACCTTCTCGCCGTTGACGAAGAACGAGTGGTTCGGCATGGCTCAGGACCCTCCGGTCTTCTTGGTCGTCCGGCGCTTGGGCGCGGTCTTCTTCTTCTTCTTCGGCCGCACGCCGAACCGTGTCAGTCCGTCCGTGGGCGCCTGCGGGATCGACGGGACGCTCGGCTGCGGGTCGAAGCCCAGATCGGAGCGGTTGTGCAGGATCGGGAACTCCGTCGGCATCTTGCCCGTGGCCTTGGCGTAGGCGTTGGCCGTCGCGGCCATCGCCGCCGCCACGCCGAGCTCGCCCGAGCCACCCGGGTCGTCGGTGTTCGCCGGGAGGACGATGATGTTGACCTCCGGCGGCACGTTCCACTGACGCATGTAGAAGGCGTTGTCCCAGCTGCCCTCGAGGAACAGGCCGTCCTTGAGGTGCAGGCTGTAGGTCAGCGCCTGGGCGATGCCGTCCATCGCGCCGCCCATGATCTGCGCCTTCACGCCGAGCACGTTGATCGGCTTGCCGACGTCCACGACGTAGGTCAGCTTCGTGACACGCGGACCGGTCAGTGCGTCGGGCACCTTGCGCTCGACCGTGGCCTTGCGCATGTCGAGCTCGACGACGCACGCCACCCGCGACTTGTACTCGCGGTGGGCGGCGACGCCCTGGAAGACACCGGCGGGAAGGCTGCGGCCCCAGCCGGCCTCCTGCTTGACGCGCTGCAGGACCCCCTTCATCCGGTCGTCCTTGGCGACCGAGATCCGGTAGTCCAACGGGTCCTTGCCCAGCTCCTTGGCCAGACGGTCGATCATCACCTCGCGCGCCGTGCCCGTGTCAGGGCTGTAGACGTTGCGCACGCTGGACGTGTTGAACGTGTTGTAGGTGTAGATCTCGTTGAGGAGCGGAGCTCCCGCGCCGACGTTGTACGGGTTGTCGGCGGTGAAGTAGAACACCGTCTGGGAGAACGAGAGGAAGTTCGCCTCCGGCAGCTTCACCGCCAGCGCCGAGAACAGCTCGCCCAGGCCGTGGGTGAAGTCCGACTCCACGGCGGTGTGCCGCTGGTCGAAGCCGACGACCTGGCCGCCGCTGACCACACCGCGCACCTTGTTCGTGCCCATCGGGTGGACGCGACCGTGACGGAAGTTGTCCGTTCGGTGCCACTGCAGCCGGACGGGCTTCTTGACCTTGGCCGAGACCGCGGCCGCCTCGATGGCCGCATCGCAGAACAGCCGGCGGCCGAAGGAGCCACCGCCCTCGATGACGTTCGCCTTGACCGCCGAGGGCGAGAGCCCGAGCATCGAGGCGATCTGCTCCTGCGCGAGGATCGGTGACTTCATCGCCGACCAGATCTCGGCCCGGTCGGAGCGGACATCCGCCACGGCGGTGTTCGTCTCCAGCGGGTCGCCCGGACGGAAGTAGAAGGTGAACGTCTCCTCGATCGCCTTGCCCGGGAGGGCGGGCGTCATCGGCAGTCCGTTGGCGCGCAGCTCCTTCAGCACGTCGGCGTCCGAGAGGCCGTCCGACGTTCCCTTGGACCAGCGGATCTTGAGCTCGCGGATCGCGTCGATGCACTGCCCGAACGTGCGGGCGCCGACGGCGACGCCGCCCTGCACGAACTCCGTGTGCGGGATGACCTCGACGAACTCGACACCGGGCATCTTGCGCACCGCGGAGGCGTTCTCGACCCCTAGAGCGGTGGCGTTCAGGGTAGGCGCGCGCGCGAGCATGGTCGGCGTGGCCTTCCCGATCATCATGTCCATCGCAAACGACTTCTTGCCCGTGACGATGTCGCGCGCGTCGACGCGCCCGACCTCGGTCCCGGTCAGCTTGAGGTCGGCGGCGTTGCGCAGCTGCGGCTTCGCGATGACCGTCTTGAGCACCGCGGCCTTCTCGGCGAGGTCGCCGTAGCCGATCCTGCGGCCGTCGGCGGCGACGATCTCACCGGCCGTCGTCCGCAGCGTGCTCTGCAGGACGCCGAAGCGGTCCGCGGCGGCCGACATGAGGGCCCCGCGGGCGATCGCCGAAGCGAGACGCAGCGGCTCGTAGATCGCGTGGATCGTGTTCGAGGCGCCGGTCAGCTGGTTGTAGAGCAGCTCGGGACGCGCGGGCGCGAGGGTGACCTTGACCTTGTCCATCGGCAGGTCGAGCTCGTCGGCGATGATCATCGCGATCGAGGTCGTGAGTCCCTGGCCGTTCTCCGACCGGGGAACCGCGAAGCGGGCGATGCCGTCGGTGCCGATGGTCACCGCGAGCAGGCCCATCGTCGGCAGCGCCGCGTAGGTGAGGACGTCCGAGAGGTCCTGGAAGTCGGTGATGCCGATGTTCGGCACCTGCGCCGCCGCTTCCTCGGGAGCCGCGAAGCGAGCTCCGGCCATCAGGGTGGGCGCCGCGATCAGATAGCCGATCATGCGCCGGCGGGTGATGCCTGCGCCGTCGCCGGCGGCCTCCGCCGCGTCGAGGCCCGTCCTGTCCGCGCGCACGGTCATGTGCCTGTCCTCCACATGTGTCTCTTCTCCTCCGACCACTGATGTTGAGCGGGCTCCCGCACCCGTAGCTGATCAGGACAGCCGAGACTGCCGTGGCAGCCAGATCAACCCCTCCTTTTGGCGGCCCCTGATTCCCCTTCAACGGGGATGTCAACCCGCCGATCGTCCGCCTTCCCGGCACGCAGCCGCTCAAGGGCGTAGCGTCGTGCCATGAGACCCCGCGACGATGGGAGTGCTGCGTGACCCCCGACAGCCTGCTGCGGGTCGTCGCCGTCCAGACGGACGAACACGCGGTGCTCGAGGCCGCCGTCGGCGTGACCGGTGAGCTGCTCGCGGACGGCGCCGCCTTCGCGGCGCTCCCGACCCCCAAGGGCTTCCGCGTCTCCATCAGCAGCGGATCCCACGACCCGCGCACCGCCGACATCGTCTGCGTCCCCGGGGTGGGCCTCGGGGGATACGTCCTGAGCACCGGCACGATGACGATCCTCGGCGACTACGCCACCGACCCCCGGATCTCCAAGGAGTTCGTGGACATCGTGTCCGGCGGCGAGGGACTCCACGGCATGTCGTGCATTCCCGTGATCGTGAACGGCCGGACGGAAGCCCTGTTGTACGGCGCGCTGCGCTGCACCGGGACGATCGGCGGCCGGGCGGCCGAGCGGCTCGAGCTGGCCGCCGAGGCCGCCGCGATCGGGATCGCCCAGGTGCACGAGCGCCGCCGCTGCCTGGAGCTGCAGCGCCTCCGTGACCGCGAGCGGCTCGCGACGATGCTGCACGACTCGGTCGCCCAGCTGCTCTTCGGCATCGGCGTCGCCGCGAGCCAGTCACTGCTGACGCGGGACCCCACCATCTTGGAGTCCGCGATGCGGGAGATCGAGCTCACCGCGGCCAGCGCGCGCCGCGAGCTGCGCGACACGCTCGAGGGGCTGGCCGACTGCGACGAGGGCCTCGCGCTCGAGGCCCGCCTGCAGGCCGAGCTGCGGCTGTTCTCCCAGCGGACCGGCTGCCGCACGCGCCTGGCGCGCAGCGGGTCGCCGCGGCCGCTGTCCGACCGCGCGGGCGAGCTGGTCGTCGACGTGGTCCTCGAGGGCATGCGCAACGCGGTCAAGCACGCCGGCGCGACCTTTGCGCTCGCCTACATCGACTACGAGGAGCGGAGCGTCAAGGTGGCGATCCAGAGCGAGATGGCCGAGCCGGGCCGGGTCGCCGAGCTCCACGCCTCGGCGGGCACCTGCCACGGGCTGCAGACGCTCGCCCAGCGGGCCCGTGGTCTCGGGGGCTCGCTCGACCTCGTCGACGGCGAGGGCGGCCTGCGCGTCCTGCGCCTGCTCGTCCCGACCGCCTGCTGAGCTCTCAGAGCAGCCCGGCCTCGGAAGCCCGGACGACCGCCTGCAACCGCGAGCTCGCGCCGAGTTTGCGGAGCAGGATCCCGACGAAGTCCTTCACGGTCGCCTCGGAGATCACGAGGCGCTCCCCGATCTCCCGGTTGGAGCACCCTTCGGCGAGGAGGTCCAGGACCTCGCGTTCACGGGCGGTCAGGCGCACGACCTCGTCGTCACCCCGCAGCACTCCGACGAAGTCGGTCGCGAGCCGGGCTGCGATGCCCAGGGAGATGACGACCTCGCCGGTGACGATCCGGCGTAGCGCGTCGATGATGTCCCCGTCGGTGGTGTCCTTCAGCAGCGCGCCGTCGGCTCCTGCCGCGAGGCACTGCTTGATCTCGCCGCCGCGGTCGAACGCCGTGACGATCACGATGTTCGCGGCCGGCGCCAGATTGCGCAGCTGCGCGCAGAGCGCGACGCCGCGAGGGTTCTCCGGAAGCTGCAGATCCATGATCACGAGATCGGGCTGCAGCGTCCTGACCGACGTGACGGCTGCCAGCCCGTCCTGGACGCCGACGACCTCTTCGAGCTCGAACGCTGCCTCGAGCAGCTGCGCGATGCCACGCCGGGCGATGCTGTGGTCGTCGACGATCAGGGCTTTCATGGTGCTCGTCAAAGCTCCCACGTCGCGACGTTCCCTGGGCGGGGCCGGGCCGGCCCCGCCCAGGGACGCAACGTCTCAGGTGCCCTCGACCTCGTAGGCCGCGGCGTTCTCGGAGACGGTGGGCTCGTTGTCGCCCGTCAGACCGCCCGGGGAGTCCTTGTCGACCGTGTAGAAGAACACCTCACGGGACGGCGGCTGACCGAGATCGCTGTAGTTCAGCTTCCCGGCGACGAGGCCCTCGAGGTCGACGTCCTCGAGCTGCCGTAGCGCGGCCTGCAGGCCCTCACGCGTGAGGTCCTTGTTCTCGCACGCCTTGCTCAGCATCTCGAACATCACGCGGGATTCGGCGTATCCGGCCATCACGGAGTACTTCTTGCCCCCCTTGGGGTAGTTCTTCTCGTAGGCCGCGACGGCCTCCTTCACGCCGGGGGCCTCCGAGCCGTAGCCGCCGGTGCCCGCCACGATCGTGACGTTCGCCGCCAGCGCCGGGGCGGCCGGGGTGTCCAGCAGCGCCGGGTCGAACGTCGGGCCGCTGCCCATGATCGGGACGTTCAGGTCGCTCGCGGCCGCGACGCCGGCGATCGACGCCAGCTGCGTGGGACCCGTGTTGACGAGGATCGCCTTGACGCCGTCGCGCTTCAGACTGGCGACCTGACCGGAGAGGTCCGTGTCGGTGGCCTTGATCTTCTGCTCGACGAGCTCGAGGCCCTGCTTCTCGGCACCGGCCTTGGAGCCGGCCAGGCCGTTCTCGCCGTACTCACCCTCGAAGAAGATGTGGCCGATCTTGTCGCCCTCCTTCAGCTTCCCGTCCTCGACGAGCTTGTCGATGCCGTTGATCATCTCGACGTCGTAGGTGGCGCCGACGATGATGATGTTGGGGTTGGCGGTCAGCGGGGAGGCCCAGGAGGCCAACGCGGACACCATCTTGTCCGTCTGAAGGCTGGGCAGCAGCGCCGCGGTGATCGGCGAGCCGAGCAGCTGGTTGAAGGCCAGCACGTCGTCCTTCATCTGGCGGTACTGCGAGACCGCCTTCTGCGGGTCGTACCCGTGGTCCTTGACGGACAGCGTGACCTGCCGCTCGCAGACGCCACCCTTGGCGTTCTGCTCGCGCCAGAAGGCGCGGTTACCGTCGGTGAGCGGGCCACCGAGGCCGGCGAACACGCCGCTGGTGTCGGTGAGGACGCCCAGGCGGATCTTGTCGGCGGTGACGCCGGGGCCGGTCTTGATCTCACCGGACGCGGACGCCGCGCCGGTGCCGCCGCCCCCGGAGGAGTCGCTCGACGAGTCGTCGTCTCCACAGGCGGTGATGGTTCCGGCGAGTGCCAGGCTGGACATGAGGGCCGTGACGGTCCTCGCGGTTCTGCGATGCATGGTGCTCCTCCAAGAGCTGGGGTTACGGGGCTGGTGACGGGGTGACGGACGGCGGGGTGACGGTCGGTTTGCGGCGGGCGCGGCGCAGCCGGATCCCGGCCAGGCCCCGTGGGGCGTAGACCAGGACGAGCACGATCGCGATGCCGTAGACGAAGCGCGACATCTGGCTGGGGCCGACGCCGCCGGTGCCGGGCTCGGAGACGAGCGGCAGCTTGTCGGCGTAGAAGTCCAGGAACCGCGGTAGGAGGCTGACGAGCGCGGCGCCCGCGATGGCACCGCGGATCGAGCCGAGACCCCCGAGGACGACCATGACGAGGAACTCGACGGAGAGCACGAAGCCGAAGCTCTCGGGGACGATGCGCCCGAAGACGAGGGCGATGAGCGCGCCGCCGAGGCCTGCGTACATCGAGGAGACGCAGAACGCGCCGGCCTTGTAGGCGCGGATGTCGACGCCCATGGTGGCGGCGGCGAGTTCGCTGTCGCGGATCGTCTCCAGGGCGCGGCCGGGCCGCGTACGGACGATGTTGTGAGCCGTCCAGGCCGAGAAGGCGAGGAGGAGCAGGCCGAGGTACCAGAGCTTGTGGAGCCCGGTGAAGACCGTCCCCAGGACGGACGTCTCCTCGTCGCCGTCCGAGAACTCGAACCCGAAGACGCTGAACGGCTGGGCGTCGCGGCCGTTGAACCCGCCGGTGATCTCCGCCGCGTTGAACATGATGTGCTGGCCGAGGAAGACCAGGCCCAGCGTCACGAGGCCCAGGTACAGGCCGCGCAGGCGGCTGGCGATCGGGCTGAAGAGCGCACCGGCCAGGCCGGCCAGGCCGACGGCGCCGAGCAGGGCGAGGACAGGCGGGAACTGCAGCCCGGACTGCGCCTTGAGGCCGGGGATCGACTCGCCGCCGGCCAGGTAGCAGTACCCGTAGGCGCCGATCGCGACGAAGAACGCATGCCCCAGCGAGAGCTGCCCCGTGGTGCCGACCAGGATGGTGAGTCCGATCGCGGCGATCGCGAAGGCCATCGCGAAGAGCCCGGACTGCAGCCAGAAGTCGGCGAGGACCAGCGGCAGGGCCAGCAGGACCGCGCCGATGGCGACCATCGCCAGCCGGCGGCGGTCCGTCAGGTACTCAGACACGGTTCACCGCCTGCGTGCCGAACAGCCCGGAGGGCCTCACGAGGAGGACCAGGAACATCACCGCGTACGGGGCCACCTGACCGAGCCCGCGCCCGAGGAAGGACAGCTCGTCCTGGTAGCCGGCGCAGTACGTCGCGACCAGCCCGACGATGATGCCGCCGACCAGCGCCCCGGCGATCGAGTCCAGGCCGCCGATGACCGCCGCCGGGATCGCCGCGAGCGCCTGCAGGCCCGTGGCGTTGTCCAGGCCGGGGGACGGGAAGCTGACGAAGAAGACGCCGGCCAGGGCGGCCAGCGCGCCGGCGAGCGCCCAGGCGCTCATCGCCACGCGGTTCAGGCGGACGCCCATCAGTGATGCGGTCTTGCCGTCGGCCGCCGCCGCGCGCATCGCCACGCCCCAGTCGGTCTTGCGGAAGGCGGTGACGAAGGCGCCGATGACGAGCACCGCGATGACCGCCGCGGCCACGCGGGCCTCCGGGATCGCCGCGTCGCCGACCCGCACGACCTCCGAGCCCCACGGTGCGCCCGTCGCGAGGATGTCGGCCCCGATCCGGCGGGAGAGCTCCGTGAGGAGGATCACGTCGACACCGAGCGTGATGATCGCCAGGACCCCGGCCTCGACGCCGCGGACGCGGCGCATGATCAGCACCTCCATGATCATCGCCGCCGTGGCGGCGGCGGCCGCGCCGAGGCCGAGGGCGAGCCAGAACCCGAGGTCTCCCTGGGTCCGGGCGGCGACGTAGGCGCCGAGCAGCAGGATCGAACCGTGGGCGAAGTTGACGATGCCGGTCGCCTTGAAGACGAGGACGAAGCCGATCGCGATGAGCGCGTAGATCGCGCCCAGCGACAGACCGTTGATGGTGAGCTCGAACAGCTGGGTCATGACCCATCTCCAGTAGTGGTCTCGGCGACGCCGAGGTAGGCGCGCAGCACATCGGGATTGCGCTGCACCTCTTCGGGCGTGCCCTCGGCGATGCACTTGCCGAAGTCCAGGACGGTGACCCGGTCCGCGAGCCCCATGACGAACGCCATGTCGTGCTCCACGAGGATGATCGAGAGCCCGAGCTGGTCGCGGAGGTCGCCGATGAGCTCCGACATCCGGGCGGACTCGGTGTGGTCCATCCCGGCCACTGGCTCGTCCAGCAGCAGGACGTACGGCGCCGCGGCGGCCGCGCGGGCGAGCTCGACGCGCTTGCGGTCGCCGTAGGGCAGCTCGTGGACCGGGCGCTCCAGCAGACGGGTGAGCCCGAGGCGCTCCGCAACGTCGCGGACGATGCCGATCTGCTCGGCCCGCTCCTTGCGCGCACCGGGCAGCGCGAGCGCCGAAGCGACGAAGCCGCTCTTGCTGCGGCGGTGGCGGCCGAGCAGCAGGTTCTCCTCGACGCTGGCCTCCGGTGACAGCGCGATGTTCTGGAAGGTCCGGCTGATGCCCAGCTTCGCGACCTGGTGCGGCCGTTTGCTCGTCAGGACGTCGTCGCCGTAGGTGACGCGGCCCTCGGTCGGCTTGTAGACCCCGGTGAGGACGTTGATGCACGTGGACTTGCCGGCGCCGTTGGGCCCGATGATCGCGTGGGTCGACCCCGGCTCGACACGGAACGAGACGTCCTCGAGGGCGGTGATGCCGCCGAATCGCACGGTCAGGTTCTCGACGGACAGCTCGTGCGGCGCGGGCCGGGTGCTTTGCGGCCGGCGGACGCGCTTCTCGATCGCCGCACCGTGGTCACGGACCACACCGAGGTACCGCTCCTGCACCTCGTCGGAGGCGGCGAGCTCGGCCGCCGGGCCCTCGAGCGCGACGCGGCCGACCTCCAGCACGAAGGCGCGGCCGGCGACGCGCAGCGCCATGCCGGCGTTCTGCTCGACCAGGACGACGGTCGTCCCGGTCGCGTTGATCTCCTGGATGATCCCGCCGATCTGCTCGACGATCTGCGGAGCGAGGCCGAGGGACGGCTCGTCCAGGAGCAGCACCTGCGGTTTGGCCATCAGCGCGCGGCCGATGGCGAGCATCTGCTGCTCGCCGCCGGAGAGGAGGCCGCCCTTCTGGGTGCGGCGCTCGGCCAGGCGGGGGAAGAGCTCGTAGGCGCGGTCCCGGCCCTCGCGTCGCGCGGAGCGGTCCGACAGCGCCAGACCGCCGGCGCGGAGGTTCTCCTCCACGGTGAGGTCCTTGAAGATCTGCCGCCCCTCGGGCACCTGCACGACGCCGCGACGGACGACGTCGGCGGCGCCGAGACCGGTTATCCGCTGGCCGGCGAGCTCGACGGACCCGCTCTCGATCTGCCCGCCCTCCAGGGCCAGCGAGCCGGAGATCGCACGTAGCAGCGTGGACTTCCCGGCGCCGTTGCTGCCCAGGACCGCGACGATCTCGCGTTCGGCGACGTCGATCGAGACGTCGGAGAGCGCAGCGCCGGCATCTCCGTAGGAGACGGTCAGGTTCTGGATCCGCAGCAGGGGGCTCGCGGTGGGCGCCGGGGTGTCCCCCGGCGACCGCGGGCGGTCGGTGGCGTTGTCGATCATGGGGATTGGCGGCCTCCTGACCGCGAGCGCCGACCGTAGGCGGGCGCTCGGACGCCACTGCGAAAGACCCTCCTTAGGGGGGGTGGGACCGGAACGAGGTGACATGGGCAGTCGACGGGCGTACGGTCTGCCGATGCTCCGTCGCATGCTCGAGGCCGCGGTCAACAAGCTCGACGAGGTCGGCGAGAAGTCCCACGCCAAGGACGTCGCGAACCTGTCCCCGGCGCAGCGCGAGGTCTACGAGGCGTGGGAGGCCCGCGGCGCCGCGGCGCGCGCCGGTCAGCCGGCGGCCGATCTCCCCGACCCGCGGCTCACGGGCCGCGTGCTCCACGGCCCGGCCGGCGAGGCGTCGGCCGGCATCCGCAAGGCGCCGAACGTGCAGGCGCTCGAGGACCCGGCGGCCTGGGAGGAGCAGCTGCTGCGCGAGCGCGCCCACCGTGAGGAGGCCCGCGAGCCCTACTTCGCTCCCGACCGCCGGCCGGTGCAGTTCACCCGCGTGCCGACCCGCGGCGGGTCCCAGCTGCAGGACGTCGCCGCGCACCTCGCCTCCACGGGCCTCGCCGCGCGCGGCGACCTCGTCTTCGGTGCCTACCGGGTACCCGACCTGATCAGCCCGGCCCGGCTGGTCAGCCAGAAGCGCGGGTACGCGGAGTGGGACGTCGTCCACTCACCGACCGGACCGCTCCCGCCGGCCGCCCCGCCCGCGACCTTCACGCTTCCGGCCAAGGACGTCTGGGTCGCCCGCAGCCCGGGTCAGCGGTCGCCGCTGGACGAGGACCTCGCGCTGGACGTGCTGCTGCGAGCCGACATCGGCCCGCACGCGGTCGTGGGGATCGCGCGCGACACGGTCTTCGAGAAGACCGGCGGCAGTGGCGAGGAGGGCACCTCGCGGATCATGGGCGGCGTCCGCGGCGTCCACCTGCTGGTCCGCGCGGAGGCGGAGACCGCCGTACGTGCGGCGCTCGCGGCCCCGCGGCCGTGGGCCCTCGCGGAGACGGCGCCGGAAGGCGTCGTGGTCGAGGTGTTGCAGTGGGACGCGATCGCCCGCATGGTCCATCCGGTCCGCCAACGACGGGCGCTCCTCCCGTCGCCCTTCCCCTACCTGCCGCTCACGCCGCAGGAGCTCCTCCTCGCCTACCTCGACGTCGTGGGCCTCGACCCGGCCGACTGCCTGTCCGCCCAGGTGACCCACGACCTCCCGATGGACCTCATGGACCGCACGAGCGCCGGTGGGTTCCTCACCATCCGCACGAACATGGGCGGGCCCGACCAGCCGTGCGCCGACGGCAAACCGCGCAAGCGGATGGCGGGTGGCCACCACGTCGTCGTGGTCTACCGCGACCGGCCCGTCTACGTCGAGGGCCGTGCGCGGTGGGACGCCTACAGCGCGGAGGTCCTCCAGGCGGATCTGCGGCGCAAGCTCGGGCTGCGCGCCCCGGTGCCCAAGCCCACGGGGCGGCTCGAGCGCACGGTCAACGCGGTGGGCGAGGTGTACGAGTTCTTCTCGGGAGAGCCCGGCCACGAGAGCTACGAGTTCCGCCCCCGTTACTGCTGGCCGCCGAGCGGAAGGTGATGCACGGCCCCGCGGCCCGCCGTAGGGTCGTGTGGTGACCGACCCGACCGGCCGTCCGAAGATCCCCCGCGCCGCCGACGACGACTACTCCGCCGACGCGGCCGCCGCCCGTCGCGCGTTCGTCCGCGAGCAGACCGGCGTGGACCTCCACCACGTCGGGCAGCACTCGTTCGACCCGTCCCCCACGTTGCCGGGCAACGTCGAGCACTTCACCGGCGTCGCCCAGATCCCGATCGGCCTGGCCGGCCCGGTGCTCGTCAACGGCGAGCATGCCCAGGGCGAGTTCTACGTCCCGATGGCGACCACCGAGGGGACGCTCGTCGCCTCCTACAACCGCGGGATGAAGCTCCTGCGCGAGTCCGGCGGCGTCACGGTCACGGTGGTCGAGGACCACATGCAGCGCGCGCCGAGCTTCCTCTTCCCCTCCGCCCGTGAGGCGAAGACCTTCGTCGCCTGGCTCGACGACCACCTCGACGAGATTCGCGAGCGCGCGGAGTCCACGACGTCCACCGGCAAGCTCGTGGAGGTCGAGCGCTACCAGGCGTCGCGCTTCGTCTACACGCGCTTCAACTACACGACGGGCGACGCCGCCGGCCAGAACATGACGGGCAAGGCGACCTGGGCCGCGTGCGAGTGGATCAAGGCGCAGCGGCCCTGCGGGATGACCGAGTACATCCTCGAGTCCCAGCTGGCGACCGATAAGAAGCACTCGCAGATCAACACGCTGCGCACGCGCGGCAAGCGGGTGATCGCCGAGGCGACGATCCCCGACGCCAAGCTGCGGGAGGTCATGAACGTGTCCAGCGCGCAGGTGTATCGCGCGCGGCAGATCTCGATGCTCGGCGGGAACATGAGCGGCGTCGCGAACAACGGCGCGCACTCCGCCAACGGCCTGACCGCGATGTTCATCGCGACCGGCCAGGACGTGGCGAACATCGCCGAGTCGCACGCCGCGCTCGTCTACGCGGAGCTGCGCGACAACGGCGACTACTACTACTCGATCACGATCCCGTCGCTGATCATCGCCACCTACGGCGGCGGGACCGGCCTGCCGACGCAGCGCGAGTGTCTCGAGCTGATGGGCTGCGTCGGCCGCGACAAGGTGCGCAAGCTCGCCGAGATCATGGGTGCTGTCGTGGTGTGCGGCGAGCTGTCGCTCGGTGCGGCGATCGTCGCGGACGAGTGGGTCTCGTCGCACGACGCCTACGGCCGCAACCGCTGAGCGCGGCCGCCACCGGGTTGAGGGGTTGCGACATGAACGCCACCGTTTATGAGAGCGTGGTCGGATGCGCCGACCGACCGTCCTTCCCGCACTTGGGCTCGCAGTCTTCGCCGCGCTACTCGTCCCCGCCAAGGCGCCCGCCGCAGCGGCCGACCGCTTCGCGCTCGCGGGCGGGTGCTTCGACCTGCAGCGCGCCGACGGGAGCGGCACCGCCACCGCCGGCAAGGCCCTGCGGCTCCAGGCGACCGACCTCGGCAGCTACCTGCTCCTGACCGCGACCGGCACGGTCCTGGCCGCGTCCGGCGAGGCGGTCGCTCCGGCGACGAGCCCGAGCCCCGCCGCCGACTGGGTCGCCCGCGAGGACGGCGACGGCTTCACGCTCGCGCCGCGGTCCGCGCCGGAGAGCCGGCTGCGTGCCGCCACCGACGGGACGCTCACGGTCGGCGCTCCCGGCCCCGACGCCCGCGTCCGCTTCGCGCCCGCCCAGGGCTGCGCGCCGATCGCCGAGTCCGGCAACGGCGGGACAGGCCGCCCGAAGCCCAACCCCGTCCCGTTCGGCGAGGTCACCGGCTGGCTGGACGCCCACACCCACTGGATGCAGTTCGGCTTCCTCGGCGGCGCCTTCAAGTGCGGCCGGCCGTGGCACCGCTATGGCGTGGCCTCCGCGCTGCCCGACTGCGAGGGCGTCCACGGACCGCAGAGCAGCACCGCGGTCTTCCAGAACACCCTGAACTACGGCTCGCCGGTGACCCCGCAGGCCACCGACGGCTGGCCAACGTTGTCGAACTGGAACCGCACGACCGTCGGGCACTCGCACGAGGGCCTGTACTGGAAGTGGGTCGAGCGCGCCTGGCTGAACGGCGAGCGGCTGATGGTCATGCCGGTCAACGAGAACCGCGTGCTCTGCGAGCTGCAGGCCAACCGCACCGAGTCCTGCGACGAGATGACGACCGTGCGGCGCGCCGTCAAGGACATCGAGGACCTGCAGGACTACGTCGACGCCCAGGCCGGCGGTCCCGGCAAGGGGTTCTTCCAGGTCGTCCGCGATCCGCTCGAGGCGCGCCGGGTCATCAACTCCGGCCGGATGGCGGTCGTGCTGGAGATCGAGATCTCCGAGCTGTTCGGCTGCCGCGGGTACGAGGAGATCTCGACCTGCACGCGCGCCGACGTGCAGCGCGGCGTCGACGAGATGTTCGACATTGGCATCCGGTCGATGCTCCTGCTCAACAAGTTCGACACGCCGCTGGCGGGCGTGCGGTTCGACAGCGGCCCGATCGGCCTCGCGCTGATCAACAACGGCAACAAGTCGAGCTCGGGTTCGTTCTGGAGCGCCCGGACGTGCGAGCCCGGCGAGCTACGCGACAACACCATCGAGACGGGCAACGAGGGCACCGGTCAGGCCAACGAGCTGCTCGGCCTGCTCGGCGTCGCACCGGGGGCCCTCCCCACCTATCCGCCCGGCCCGCACTGCAACACGCGTGGCCTCACGCAGCTCGGCGGCGCGGTCGTGCGGCGGATGATGGACAAGGGGATGATCATCAACCCCGACCACATGAGCCAGCGCGCGGTCGAGGAGACGATCACGCTCGCGGAGACCCGGAAGTACTCCGGCGTCATCTCCCCGCACGGCTGGATGGACCCGGGCAACTTCCCGCGCATCTGGGCGCTTGGCGGCGTCGCCATGCTCGGCGGCGGCACGGTCGAGGGCCACATCGAGCGGTGGAAGGAGCTGCGGCCCAAGAGCACGCCGTTCCCGATCGGCTGGGGCCTGGGCACCGACATCGGCGGGCTCTTCGCCCAGCCCGAGGCGTCCAAGAAGGCCAAGGAGATCGTCTACCCGTTCACCTCGCTGGACGGCGCGGTCAAGCTCGACAAGCTGCAGGCGGGCGCGCGGACCTTCGACTACACGACGGAGGGCATCGCCAACTACGGCATGTACGCCGACTGGGTGGAGGACCTGCGCCGCCAGGCCCCGGCCGCGGTGCTGCGCGACTTCCAGGAGAGCAGCGAGGCGTACCTCGGCATGTGGGAGCGCTCGGTCGGCGTGCCCGCGCAGGCCTGCAAGCCGACGGCGGCGGCGCTGTCGAGCCGTGGACTCGGGGCGCTGCGGCTGAAGGCGGGCGCCGAGACGACCCTCCGCCGCGCGGGCCAGCCGCAGGGTCGCACGCGCGCGTGGAGCTACTGCGTGACGAACGCGAAGGGGAACACCGGCATCACCGCCGTGTTCACCCCGGGCGGCAGCGTCGGGATGGTCGCCTCGACCGCGCGCGGCCATCGCATCGGCCGGATCGCCCCGGGTGCCCGCGTGTCCGCGCTGCGCGGCCGCGCGCGACAGGTGTCGAAGAACGTGTTCGTCGGCGGCCGTGGGCAGACCCGGTTCGTCTACCGCGTCTCCGCCGGCCGGGTGCGGACCGTCGCGGTCGCCACGCGGTCCATCGCGACGAAGCGGTCGAGCCGCAACGCGTACCTGAAGCTCGTGAAGCGGACGGTCGCCCCGCCGCCGAAGCTCGTCCTGGCCGACAAGGCGCCGCGCGCCGTGTCGTCGGCGCGACTGGAGATCCCCGCGCTCGAGGGCCGGACCGACGTGGACGTCGAGCAGCTGAAGCTGCTGTGCATGCTCGTGGCGCGCTAGGCCTCGGGCCCGAGCAGCAGGTGCTGCTGAGGTCCTCTTGGCGCAACGGCAAGCCCAGCGTCTCGTGGGTTCCTCTACGGTCCCGGAATGCGCGTCGCGTACATCCTCTCGACGTCCGGCCACACCGCCAGCCACAAGCTCGGCAAGATGATCCTTCCCCAGCTGGAGGCCGGCAGCCACGGGGCTGAGGTCGTCGGGATCATGTTCTTCGACGACAACACCTACGCCCTCCGGGCGGGAGATCCGATCGGCGAGCGTCTGAGCGAGGTCGCGGCCGCGCAAGGGATCCTGCTCATGCTCTGCGACAGGTGCGCGCTGGAGCGGGGACTCGCCGAGGGCGAACCCGGGTCCTGCTGGCCGCTGGGAACCGTGGATGGTGTCGTCGTCGGCTGCTTCCCCGACCTGTACGGCGCGTTGGCCGGCAGCCCGCCCGACCACGTCATCACGCTGTGAGCACGCCGGCGCAGGCTGCGGACGGCGGCTCGCTGACGGTGACGCTCTTTCGCGTCCTGCTCGCCGTGCTCGGGGCCTTCATGGTCGCCGCCAGCCGCGTCAGCGGCCGCTTCCGCCGCCAGGTCACCCGCGACCTGGTGGTGGAGGTCTCCAGTGATGACGGTGCCTGCCAGGCCTACCTCTTCACCGCGCGCACGCGCACGATGCGCCTGGCGCGTACCGCGCCCCGGGCACCCGACTGCGCGATTCGCTTCGACACCGCCGCCCACGGACTCCGCTCGCTGCTGTCACGGCGGGCGATCGGCCGCGTCGTCGAGGGGATGAACGGCGGCGCGACGCGGATCGACGGCGCCGCTCCGCTCGCGGTGTGGTTCCACGGGCTGAGCCGCGTCGTCTTCCCGATCGGCCGCTCGCGGCTGCCGCGACGCCCGATCCCCGTCCCCGACCGCTTCATCGAGCGCCCGACCGCCGACTGGGCACGGCGGATCGTCCGCGAGCCCGCGATCGACGTGCTCCCCAGGGAGCAGGTACACGCATGGCGCGCCCGTGCCAAGACCCTGCAGGTCCGCGCCCCTGGCGGCGAGCCGCTTCCGCGAGGCTGACCCGTGACCGACACGGCGGCCGTCACCGAGCTGAACGACCGGGCCCGCGGCTGGCTGCGCTTCATCTGGGACAAGGCCATGACGAAGGACGACTGGTCAATCGCCGGGGAGCCGGCGGACTGGTGGGATCGCGACTCGACCGCACCGATGTGCTCGTTCCCCCGGTTCGACATCGGCGAGATGAGCTACACGCTCCCGCTGATGGCCGACGTGACGCCCGCCTGGCGCGAGGCGTACACGCAGATCACGACCGCCCTCTGTGAGCGCCACACCCAGTTCTGGGCCGCGGTCGACTGGCTGACGCTCATCGGCCCGGACCCGAACGTCGACCGCTACCCGCCCGAGTGGCTCATCTACACCCCCGAGCGGCTGCGCGGCAAGTACGAGCCCCCCGGCTGGACCGGCAATGGCCGCGAGCCGTGGGGTCTCGCGCCGGACCCGATCGCCGCAGATGGCAACAACTTCTTCCGCGGCTGGTTCAACCTGCTGCTCTGTGCCCACGCCTACGTCTCCGGCGACACGCAGTTCCGTGAGCCGTTCCAGATCACCGGATACCAGGACCGGCGCTTCACCTGGACCCATCAGGAGATCGCAGCGTTCATCAGCGGGCAGCTCGCCGACCGCCCGGAAGGCGCCCACTGCGAGAACACGAAGATCTGGCCGGCGTGCGTGAGCTCCGCCGGACTGGGCCTGAAGCTCCACGACGCCGTCTACGGCACCGGCCTGCACCGCTCCTACGACGGTTGGGTGGAGTTCGCGCAGCAGCACTACATGGCACTCGACCGTCGCGGGGAGCTCGACTGGTTCGCCTTCTACTACGACCCGATCGAGCGCGCGGTCTGTACCCCGCCCGACAACCTCTCCGCCTACGGCGCGCTGATCGTGCTGCCGTACGTGATGCCGCAGCGCCCCGACTGGGGCCGCCAGCTCTACGAGCTGACCATGCGCCGGCTCGGATGGAGCGACCCGAAGGCGCTCTTGCACGAGTTCGTCCCCGACCCACGCTTCCTGGCCATCGCCCTGCAGTCCGCTCACGAACTCGGCGACGACGTCACCGAGCAGCGACTGCGCGACGTCGTCGAACGCGACTACGAACCCCGGTTCTTCGGCGAGGAGAACACGCGCTTCGGCTTCTTCTTCGGCTGGGGCGAGCAGTGGCCGCGCGGACAGCCGAACGCCCTGCTGCTGATGCCCGAGCTCGGCGGACCCGGCGCCTGGCAGCGCGTGTTCAACGCCCCGAACCTCACGAAGTTCGACGAGCCGACCGTGGAGGGCGTCAACTACCCCTCGCTGGGGCTGTCGGTCGCCCGCAACGACCATGACGCGGGCGAGCTCCACGTGCGTACCTACGCCGCGACCCCGTCGCACACCGGTCGCGTCACCCGCTGGCAGATCGTGGGCCTGCCGGACACCGCCGCCGTCCGCATCACCTGCGACGGCCAGGACTTCACCAAGTGGCGCGCGACCGATGACCACACCATCGAGATCGAGCTGGAGATCGGCACGTACGACATCCGCGTGCAGACCGGATACCGGCCCGGACAACCCCCCGCCCCGCGCACCGCCGGCCGCGACGCCACCCCCGCAGGACCGGCGGGTGGCGGCCGCATCAGCACCCCATCGTCGGGCGTCGCGCCCGTCTCCGCCGCGACGATCGCCGCCGTCTCCAGCTGCCGCTGCTGCTGAGTCCGCAGGGACAGGCAACGTGCGCGGCAGGCCCGCGCAACGCCAGTTCAGCTGCTCGGCGGAAAGAGCTCCGGCCGGACCATGGTCTCGAGCACGAGCATCGAACGGTCGATGCGGGGCTCCTCGCCGATCGCGAAGCTGACCCACACCAGCGACGTGCTGACCTGCACGAGGACATCGACCAGGTCACGGACTGCCCGGTCGACGTCGACGCCCTCTTCCTGCATCACGGCGATCACGCCTTGGGCCAGCTCGTGGTGCACCGCCCCGTCCTCAGCCATCAGGAGCCGGATGGCCAGCTGCGACTCACGTTCGATGAAGACGCGGATGGGCGACAACCCCGCGAAGATCTCCATCTGGCGCCGCGCGACCTCGACCAGGCGCTCCCGACCGGTCCGGGTTGACCCTGCCGAGATCTGCGCCGCCCCGTCGCGCGCGATCCCGGCCAGGACCTCGGCGATGAGCTGCTCGCGACCGCCCACCCACCGATAGAGCGTGCCGCGTGCGACCCCGAGGCGTTGAGCCAGCTCCTGCATGTCAACGCGCTGTTCGGCCAGAAAGGCCTCTCGCGCCATGGCGATCGCGTCCTCACGCTCGGCACGGCGGAAATGCGGAACGCCCGCGGGAGCGTCGGTCGAATGCTCGGCGGCAGGCATCCGTCCACCTTAGAGGACAGCACCGACGATTCATCCGAACTGGACACATTGCCGATGATGTGTTCTACTGAACATATCCGGCAGATGTACCATAGCCGCACTTCGACGACCGAACTCACCAAGCGAGGCTGCCACATGTCGATCGACCAGGACCTTTCCGAAGTCGGCGTTGCCGACGACATCCACTGGCGTGATGGCGCGCCGCACGCGCTCTTCCGTCGCCTGCGCGCGGAGTGTCCCGTGCACTGGAGCCCGGCCATGGCCGAGAGCCCGCAGGACGCCGGGTTCTGGTCGGTCACTCGCGCGGAGGACATTCACACCGTCAGCAAGGACTGGCAGACGTACTCCTCCGCGCAGAACATCCTGCTCACCGACGAGGGGGTCCCGATGGAGCTGCTGCAAGGCATGTTCATCGGGATGGACCCCCCGAAGCACGACCGGATCAAGGCGCTGTTTCAGCGGGCGTTCACCCCGAAGGCAACGGCGCAGCACGAGCCGGCCATCCGCGAGATCGTCGCTGGAGTGCTGGACGGACTCGACGGGCGCGAGCGCTTCGACCTCGTCACGGACGTCGCGCAGCCGGTCGTCGCCCGGGTCATCGGCAGCTTCATGGGGCTTGACCCCGCCGATGACAAACCGTGGGCGACCGCCATCAACTCGATGCTCGGGTTCGGGGACCCCGATCTGAACCCGAAGGGCTTGGATCGACTCGTGGCCGAAGACGTCCCGGAGATGTACGCCAAGTGCATGAGCCTCGTCGCCGACCGGCGCGCGCGACCGTCGGACGACATGCTCAGCGTGCTCGTGTTCGCCGACATCGACGGCGACACGTTGACCGACACGGAGATCTTCGCCGGCTTCGTCCTGCTCATGGCCGCCGGCAACGACTCCACGAAGGCCACCTTCACGAGCACGATGCGCGCGCTCATGGACAACCCCGACCAACTGGCCCTGCTCGTCGCCGATCCGTCGCTCGTCCCCGGCGCGGTGGAGGAGGCGCTGCGGATGTTCCCCGCGTTCGCGCACTTCCGCCGCACCGCGACGAAGGACACGACGCTCGGCGGTTGCCCGATCCGCAAGGGTGACAAGGTCGCGCTCTGGTATCCGTCGTCCAACCGGGACGAGGAGCACTACGAGGATCCGGACCGCTTCGACGTGACCCGCAATCCCGATCATCAGGCGTTCGGGGCGGGCGGGCGCCACTTCTGCCTGGGTACGGCGCTGGCTCGGCTGGAGCTGCGCATCCTCGTCGAGGAGACACTCCGTCGCTTCCCCGCCCTCGTCGGCGATGGCGAGCCGACATGGGTCACCTCGCACTTCTCCAGCCAGCTCAAAACCCTCCCGGTCAGGCTCGCGGCAACGCCGAGCAGCCCGGAGAACATTTAATGATGATGCCTCAAATAGAGCAAACTTGCGTTATGTGCTGTCGATGCGTTACTGTCGTATGGTCCTGATTCCGGTGCGGGAGATCACTGTGTTGCCGCTGAGCCTTGTCCGTCGTGTCGTGTCGTCCACCGCGCTGGTGGCGCTGGCGTCCTGCATTGCTGCTGTCCCGACCCATGCCCAGGGGGTGGACACCACCTGCACGCTGGCCCTCACGAAGACCGATCCGGCGACGGTCAACGTCGCGTACCCGGACGAGGCCGCGATCTACTGGATCGGCGCCTACCAGGCCGTTCCCGGCACGCAACTGCGGATCACCGGTCGCTACCCCCATGCGCGCTACTTCTCCTTCAACGTCTACGACCTTGCGCTGCGGCCGATCGACGCGATCGCCGACGTCGAGATCGCCCCTGACGCCGGGTCGCTCAACCCCTTCGTCGCCGGCGCCTCACGCAACAGCGACCAGCGGGACTACACGGCGTTCGTCGACTTCGGGCCGGTCCCTGAGAACCGTGCCCCCAACACGACGTACACCGGAACAGGCCAGACCGGCCCGAACTACAGCGGCACGCTGATCCTGCGGACCTACATCCCTGACAAGGGGCGCGACGAGACCGGTGGGGCCGGCCTTCCGACCGTCACACTGGAGCGCACGGCAGATGGCGGGCGCCCGAGCGACTCCGCCTGCACCAACCTCGCCAAGCCCGCGGTGCCCGCGGTGGCACAGGCGCTCGCCGACGGCGCCTTCCCCGTTGCTCCCACCGGGCTGGCCGCGCCCGGCCAGCCGACGCCGCGGTGGATCAAGTTCCGCAACCTCGTCCAGGCGTTCAACCGCATCGGCACCGACAACCCGTTCTTCGCCAGCCTGACCGAACCGCTCGAGGCCGCCGAGCAGGCTGGAGGCAACGGTGGCTTTCTCTCCAACGTCCACAACGACTACGTCTACACGGCGCTCAACCGCGCCTACGGCGATGTCTCGGTGACGCGGATGCAGGTGCCGCAGACCGCGGACACCCGGCCCGGCACCGCGACGATGCCCGACGCGGAGATGCGGTACTTCTCCATGTGCACGAACGAGTTCGCCACGCAGCGCTTCTACGCCTGCGCGACCGACGATCAGACGACCGTCGGCGCAGACGGCTTCGCCGAGTACGTGGTGTCGACGAAGGCGACCCGTCCGGCGTGGGCCACGGCAGACTGCGGGTACACGTGGCTGCCGTTCGGCGCCTCCACCGAGAACATCCTCATCCTGCGGAACATGCTGCCCCGTGCGGATTTTGCGTCGGCGATCCAGCGGGCCAGAGTCGGCGATGAGGCGGCGACGATGGGCGGATACCTCCCGGTCACGCGCTACCTCAAGGCGGGCGAGACTCCGCCGTGCCGCGCCACGACCACATCCTCCGGGCCGTCGCTCGGGCTGCCGCCGTCGACGCCGAAAGGCACCTGCACCAGTCGTCGCGATTTCACCATCCGCCTGAGCCGCCGCCTGCAATCGGCCACGGTCACGGTGGCCGGGCGTCGTGTCGCGACGCTCCGGGGCCGGCGCCTGCAGGCCAAGGTCAATCTCAAGGGTCTCCCCCGCGGGACCTACCGCGTCCGGATCACGGGCCGGGACCGCGGCGGCAGACGCCTGACCTCGGTGCGGACCTACCGGACATGCGTCAACACCACCCAGCGGTCGACCAAGAAGGTCTCGTGAGGTGCGCGGCAGGCGGACTCATCGCGGGCCTGGCCGCACTGGCGATCACCGTTCCGGCGGTGCCCGCAGGAGCAGCGGCACCCACTGACCGCACGTGCGCCGACGAGTTCATCTTCGGCGGGACATTCAAGGACGTCGTCGTCCCTGCCGGACGGTGGTGCCTGATCGGCGAAGCGACCATCACGGGCTCGTTCCGCGCTGACAGAGCATCGAGTATCGGCATCTTCTCGCAGACATCGATCGCGGGGGACGTCACCATCAGCGGGACGCAGAGCAACCCCGACGCCACCGGCGCGACCTTCGGCGGCAGCGCCAACGGCATCTGCACCACCAAGATCAATGGCGATCTGACGATCGCCGGCGACGCGGCCGACGCGCCCTGGAACGTCGGCAGCACGAACTATCCGCCGTACGCCAACTTCTCCAACTGCGTGTTCCCCAACACCATCCGCGGGACGGTGCGATTCACCGACAACGCCGCCACGGCCAACGCGATCGGCGGCAACACGATCGGGGGCGACCTGGTCTGCACCGGCAACGCCGGCTTCTCGCCTGGGTTCCTCGCTCCTGGCACGCCGAACCAGGTGAGCGGAACCAGTCGCGGCCAGTGTGCAACCCTCGGGACCAACCCCGAGCGTCCGACGGCGAGCACGTCACCGCCCACGGCGTGTCGCAGCCGCCGGCGCTTCACGATCCGCCTCGACCAACGTCTGGTGACGGGACGCGTCACGGTCAGCAGTCGCCCGTCCTCACGCCGGCCACCGGTCAGACGCCGGCGCGGCCGACTCACCGCGGTCATCGACCTGCGGGGGCTTCCACCCCAGAGCGTCGTCGTGATGATCACGGGACGGACCCGCGCCGGGACCCGGCTGCAGTCGACCCGGACCTACCGCGCCTGCCCCACAAAGCAGACGGCCCGCCTCACGCCATCGGGATCAGGCCCGTCGAGCGGCCGGGCGAGCACGCCGAACGCGTAGCGCAGAGGCGCGTCGGCGCCGGCGCGGCCGACCCGGTTCCCCTCCGATGATGGTGCAGTTGACGACGAAGGCGGCCGCGTCAGTCCGCGGGAAGGACGGTCATCAGCGCGAGCGCCACGCGCAGCTCCAGCGTCCGCTCGTCGACGCTGCGACCGAGGACCTCCTCGGCCTGACGCACCCGGTAGCTGACCGTGTTCTCGTGGATCCGCAGACGCTTCGCGGCCCGGCTGCGGCTGGCGTTCTCCTCGAGGTACACGCGTAGGGTCGCCACCAGGCGCCGGGCGACATCGTCGTCGCCCCCCAGGACGCCAAGCTCGCGTTCAGCAAAGGCGCGGGCCTGCTCGACGTCGACGCAGGCCATCGCGGCCAGCGCGACCCGGCCGAACCGCGTGACCGAACCCGGGCGCCGACGCGCCAGCGTCGCCAGCCGCCGAGCGTGCCTGGCCTCGGTGTGAGTCGACCGGAACCCGGCGATGCCGACGGCGGGCTCGCCGATGGCGGCGTGCACGCCCGGCGCACGCTCCACGTCGAGGCGGAGTGCGTCCAGCAGGGACGGGTCGAAGGGGGCGAGCCGCCCGAGCCACGCGCTGATCGCGAGCCTACCGAGCGGCTGGATCAGAACGCGATCGGCGCCCGTGGCCTCCGCCAGCTCACTGATCGCGGCCTCCAGGTTCGTCAGAGGGTCACCGCCGTCCTCGCCGTCGAGCCACGCCACCACGGCGACGTGATGGCGTTCGAGCTCATACCGCAACTGCATCGACGCGTGCGCGGCGTTGGCCTCGTGGCCCGCGAGCAACGCCTGGATGGTGTCGGTCTGCGCGGCCGCGGCGCTGCGCAGCCAGCGGGCCCGCTCGTCGTCGTAGAGCTGCTCGGCGCGGCTCAGCGCGACGTCCATGAACCCGAGCAACCAGGCCGCCATCAGCTGGCTCGCCGCGGCGAGCTGCTCCTGGCCCTCGCTGTGCACCGCGATCCGCTCGAGACTGTCCTGGAGCGCGATCTCGACGGCGAGACGGTAGCTGCGCATCAGGACCGGGAGCGTGTCTCCCCGCCGTACGCTCGTCTGGGCGTAGGCAACGGTGGCGGGCGGGAGGTCGGTCGACGCCGGATCCGCGCCTGCCTGGACCAGGCTCGCAAAGGTCCGGATGCTCGCCTCGGTGCTGGCTCGGTTCTCCTCCACGGACTCGGCGTCCGTGAACAGTGTGGGCAGCTGCAGGTGCACGTGCCGGGCGGCGGCGACCGAGAGCTCGCCAGCAGCGGCCTCGAGCTCGCGGGCCACCGTGACCAGGACGTCTGCCCACGCCCGCCGGTCCGCTTCGCTGGTGACCCGACCCCACGCTGGCTGCATCCGGCGGGACGCTACCGGCCAGCGGGCCCGGAGGCGACCGCTCCCCGTGTGTGTCGCTCTGCGACATAGGCACCCGAACGGACCGGCGCGGCGCGACGAGTTCGGCGCCTCGGGGCCTCCGTAGGTTTGCCGACATGGACATGAACCCCACGCGTATCCGACGTCGCCTCATCGCCGCAGCAGCCGCGGCCATGCTTGCCGTCGCCGCTCCTGTACCCGCCCTCGGCGCCGGCGCCGCCGACCTCGCGCAGACGCCCGAGTACCTCGCGGCCTACGACCTCGGTCTACAGGCCTACATCTACGGCGTCCCGCTGCTGAACATGGAGAAGACCTTCCAGCAGCAGACGAGCGTGTCGGTCTCCAACGGCCGCGGAGACGGCCCCGTGAACGCGCTCAACCACCTACGCAAGCTTGCTGACCCGCTCGACCGTACCGTGGTGGCCCCGAACGCGGACACGCTCTACACGGTCGCCTGGCTGGACCTCTCGCGGGAGCCGATCGTGATCCGCAGCCCGCGCTCCGACCGCTTCCACGTCGCGCCGCTCTACACGCCCTACCAGGAGAACTTCGCCAAGATCGGCTCCTCACCCAGCGCGCTACCCGACGGCGACTACGTGATCACCCCGCCCGGCTGGACCGGCCGCATCCCGGCCGGCGTGAAGCGGATCCGCTCCCCGTACGACCGCGCGTGGATGATCGTGCGGATCGTCGTCCGCGGGACGGAGGACGAGCCGGCGGTCCAGGCCCTGCAGGATCGCTACAAGCTCACGCCGCTCAGCCGCTACGGCAAGCGCAGGGCCGCGACGAAGCGGCCCGCCAAGCGCCAGCAGGACACCACCGTGGACAAGGCGACGATCCCCGGGCTGGAGCCGGGGGAGGACCCGATCGCCTTCCTGGACGCGCTGGGTGACTCGCTCGCGCAGTTCCCTCCGCCGTCGGCCGACGACCCGCTGCTGACCAAGCTCGCGACGGTCGGCATCGGGCCGGGGCTGCACCCCAGCCGCGCGGGCCTGAGCGCCGGGACCCTGCGCGGGCTCCGGGACGGCCTCAAGGAAGGGCGGTCCCGGGTCGACGACGATCTGAAGGGGCTCTTCGCACGGTCCTTCCCGATGCACAACGGCTGGCTCGTGACGACGACGGGCACCTACGGGACCGACTACTCCAAGCGCGCGATCGTCGACAAGATCGGGCTCGGTGCGCTCAGCTCCGACATCGCGGTGTACCCGGTCGCCCAGACGGACATCAACCTGCAGGCCCTGACCGGCGCGAACCGCTACGTCGCGCACCTGCCGGCCTCGGCGGCGAAGCCTCCCGTCGACGCCTTCTGGTCGCTGACGATGTACAGCCTCGACGGGTTCTTCGTCCCGAACGCGATCGACCGCTACGTTCTCAACGACCGCTCAGACCTGCACTACAACGCCGACGGGTCGCTGGACTTCTACTTCCAGCGCGAGGCACCCACCGACCCGCAGCAGCGCAAGAACTGGCTGCCGGCGCCCGCGTCGGCCTTCCGCATCATCTACCGCCTCTACGAGGTCAAGGCTGCGGAGCTCGGCGGGGTGCTCGACGGCTCCGGCTGGAAGCCGCCGGTCATCGAGCGTTGCCTGCCCACCGGCCGCAGCGCCAGCAACGTGGCCTGCGCCCGCTGATGCCGACCCTCGGGACGCGGGACACGACCTCATGACCGCCCGGACGATGGACGATCATGCCCTGACGCTCACTGGCGTGCTGACCCGCGCCGAGCGTCTGCACGGCCGGCGCGAGATCGTGGCTCGCGCTCCCGACGGTGAGGTTCACCGCACCACCTACGCGGCGGTGCTCGGACGCTCGCGGCGCCTGGCCAACGCCCTGACCGGGCTCGGCGTCGCGGGCGGCGACCGGGTCGCGACGTTGCTGTGGAATCAGCCCGAGCACCTGGAGTGCCAGTTCGCGGTCACCGGGATGGGCGGCGTGATCCACCCGCTCGACCCGCGCTTCGACGCCGAAGAGCTCGCGTTCATCGTCGAGCAGGCCGGGGACAAGGTCCTCGTGGTCGACGAGACGCTGCTCGGGCGCGCCGCGCCGCTGCTGGGCCGCGTGGAACATGTCGTCGTGGTCGGGCACGTGTCCGACGGCGGCGACGGACCCGCCGCCACGATCGCGTACGAGGAGCTCGTCGCCGGCGCCGAGCCGATCGAATGGCCACAGCTGTCCGAGCGCCAGCCGGCCGCACTGGCCTACACGTCGGGCACCACCGGTCGACCGAAGGGCGTGGTCCACTCTCACCGCGCGCTCGTCCTGCACTCGCTGACCGCGGCGTTGCCGGACGCCCTGGGCATCAGCGCGGGCGACGGCGTGCTGCCGATCGTGCCGATGTTCCACGCCAACGCCTGGGGACTACCGTTCGCGTGCGCCATGGCCGGCGCGGCGCTCGTGCTGCCCGGTATGCGCCTGGACGCGGTGAGCCTGCTCGACCTGCTCGACGTCGAGCGGGTCACGATGACCGCCGGCGCGCCGGAGGTCGGACGGGCCCTGCTCGCCGCCGTCGACGCCGAGCCGCGACGTTGGGACCTCTCCGCGCTCCGCCGCATGGTGATCGGTGGCGCGTCGGTCCCGGCCGCGCTGGTCGACGGCCTGGACCGGCACGGCGTCGAGGTCCTGCAGGCCTGGGGCATGACCGAGCTTGCTCCGTTGGGCACCGCCTGCCATCTCCCGCACGACCTTGCCGACGCGCCGGACGCGCAGCGCACTGCGTTCCGCGTGCGTCAGGGCCGGCCGTTGCCGCTCGTCGAGATCCGGGCCCATGACGAGAGCGGCGCCGAGATCGCATGGGACGACTGCGCGGTCGGCGAGTTGCAGGTCCGGGGACCGTGGGTCGCGTCCGGGTACGAGGGCGGCGACGTCCACGAACACCACACGGCCGACGGCTGGTTTCGCACCGGTGATGTCGTAGCGATCGATGAGCACGGCTGCATCCGCCTCTGCGATCGCTCCCGCGACCTGATCCGGACCGGCGGGGAGTGGATCAGCTCGGTCGACCTGGAGACGACCCTGATGGCCCACCCGGCGGTCGCCGAGGCGGCCGTGATCGCGGCCCCGGACGAGCGCTGGGGCGAGCGCCCGCTCGCCGTCGTGGTGTGTGCCGGCGGCGCCGAGACCGACGCCGACACCCTTCGCGCGCACCTCGGCCGCGAGTTCGCGGCCTGGCAGGTCCCCGACCGCGTCACCTTCCTGGACGCTATCCCCCGCAGCGCAAACGGCAAATCGAACAAGGCCGCCCTACGCCAACTGATGATGATCGGAGCACCCACATGATGCGACAGCTGACGAGCCTTGACGCTCAGTTCCTGGCGATGGAGGACGGCTGCACCCACGGCCACGTGACGACCCTCGCGGTCCACGATCCGAGCACTGCACCCGGAGGCACGCTCACGCTGGACAGGGTGCGCGAGTTGGTCGCGTCCCGGATGCACGAGCTACCACCGTTCCGCTGGCGGCTCGTGGAGGTTCCCTTCGGCCTCGACCATCCGTACTGGCACGACGATCCGAACTTCGACCTCGAGTTCCACATCCGCGAACTGGCACTGCCCGTCCCGGGCGACGAGCGCATGCTCGCCGAGCAGGTCGCGCGCATCGTCGCCCGCCCGCTCGACCGCGCGCGGCCGCTGTGGGAGCTCTACCTCATCCACGGCCTGCCCGACGGGCGCGTCGCGGTGCTGACGAAGATGCACCACGCGGCCGTCGACGGGATGTCGGGCGCGGAGATCCTCGGCGTCCTGCTGGACGCGTCACCGACCCCCCGTGAGTCCGTCGCCGGCCCCAGGGCCGACGAGGCGACGGTCCCCGGTCAGCTCGCAATGCTCGCGCGCGGGGTGACCAGCATCCCGCGCCAGCGGCTGCGATCCCTGCGGGGGCTCCCCCGGATGCTGCCCCACCTGGACCAGGTCGCCACGGTGCGCAGCCTGCCGGGCGTCGCGTCCGTCGCCGCGGTCAGCCGGCGGGCGGCGAACCTCCGGCCTCGCACGAGCGACGGCGGCGTGCTCGAGGGCCGGCGGCTGCACGCCCCCCGCACGAGCCTGAACGTCCCGATCGGCCCCCACCGCCAGATCGCCCTGTCACGCCAGTCGCTCGGCGAGGTCAAGCGGATCAAGGCCCACTTCGGCGTCACCGTCAACGACGTCGTCGTCGCGATCTGTGCCGGCGCGCTGCGCTCATGGCTCCGCGAGCGCGGGGACCTGCCCGACGAGCCGCTGCTGGCGATGATCCCGGTGTCGGTGCGCACGCCGGCCGAGTACGGGACCTTCGGCAACCGCGTCGCCACGATGCTGAGCGCGATCCCGACCGACGTCGAGGATCCCCGTGAGCGACTGGCCGCCGCCCACGAGGCGATGCGGGCTGCGAAGGAACGTCACCGGGCCGTTCCAGCCACCGTGCTGCAGGACGCCAACGAGATGATCCCGCCGGCCCTGTTCGCCCGGGCGGCGCGCGTGACCACCCGGCTCGCGGCGAGCCTTTCCGGCCAGGCCCCGGTGAACACCGTGATCTCCAACGTCCCGGGCTCCCCGACGCCGCTGTTCCTTGCCGGTGCGCGGCTCGAGGCGCTCTACCCCGTCTCGGCGATCATGCACGGCGTCGGGCTGAACATCACCGTCATGAGCTACTGCGGTGATCTGAACTTCGGCGTGATCGCCGACCGCGACATCGTCGCCGACGCGTGGCCGCTCGCGGCGGCGCTCGCGGCGGCCCAGGCCGAGCTCGTCGAACTCGTCGAACTGGACGCGACCATTCCCGAACCGACAGGAGCACTTCGAGCATGAACCGCTACGACATCGTCCAGACCAACGCAGCCGTCGAACGGCTGATCGAGACCACGCAGAACCCACGACACCTGTACCTGCTTCATGCCTACAACCGGCATCGGTACCTCGAGATGGCCGGGCGGTACGAGGAGATCTTCGCCCCCGAGATGACCGTCGAGCACCCCGTCTACCACTTCAACGTCTTCGGGATGAACATCGTGCTGGACGGCAGGGAGGCCGTCGAGGCCGTGTACCGCGAGTGGAGCGAGACCGGCCAGTGCGTCTTCTACACCGACGACGAACGGCTTGCGGTCGGCGATAACAGCATCTGCTCGACGGCGACGATCTACCAGCAGACACCGGGGCAGGTGCTCGCCGCCGCCGGCGCCGACGTCGACCCGGGCGCGCACTACCTCGTCAAGAACGTTGAGCACATGATCTGGCCCTACGACGACGAGGGCCGCCTGGTCGGGGAGGACGTGTGGGAGGTCGACGAGTCCCGGCGGGAGCTCGTCAGGCTCGAGCCCGAGCAGGTGCTGACCCCCGCCCAGGCTGCGGTGCTGCTCGAGCCGCTGATCCTGCCGCTGCCGGATCGCGCTGTCCTGCGCTGAACGGCGGCCCGCGGCCGGCGCGCCCGACCCGGTTCCCCCCTGTGCCCGAGACCAGGCTGAGCAGACCCTGAACGCGCCGTCACCCGAGCTCGTTCTCCTCCATCTCGGCCTGGGCCTCCGCGGTCTTGGTCAGGCCGTCGAGCCCGAGCTTCGCCAAGACCGACGGCGTCTTCGCGAACTGGATGTCGCGGTAATCGACCAGCTGGATGCGGTTGCCCCACGGGTCGCGGAAGTCCGTGCCACGTCCCGCCAGGACGGTGACGCCGGCACGGTCCAGTGCGGCCTGCGCGGCCGCCTTGTCGTCCACGACCAGGCCGAAGTGCCGCTCGCCGTCCGCATGCTCCCCGGCCGTCGCGGTCTCGGCCAGTGCCAGGAACTGGTCGCCCATGTCCAGGAACGCCATGCCGGGCAGGCGTCCACGCAGCTCGAACGCGAAGAGCTCGCCGTAGAAGCGCAGCGCCTCGTCGAGGTCGCCGACCTCCAGGGCGAGGTGGTTGACGCCGACGAGGCGCGGACGGGAGGACGGTTCCATGCTCCCATCATGAGGGCGCGGACGCCGGGCGGGCCGGAACCATGCGCCATGCACCACGTCCGGGTCATGGACCTCACCCCCTGGTGGCTGGTGCCGACCTCCACGCCGCGCGAGGCTGGCCCCATGAGCACGATCGAGACGAGCGCCCTGGCGAGCATCCCCGGGCGGTACTTCGACACCTGGAACGGCCGGGACCTCCACGCGATCGACCGGCTGCTCGCCGACGAGTTCGCCTGGGTCGACCCGCTGCTGCCCGGTCCGCTGGAGGACCTCGAGGGCGCGCACCTCTTCTACGAGGGCTCGTGGGAGGGCATGCCCGATCTGCGCTTCGAACTGATCGGCGGCGCGATGGTCGACGAGGCGAATTCGCGCGTCTCGCAGGAGTGGCGGATGCTCGGCACCCACACCGGCGACTTCCTCGGCACCGAGGCGACGAACAACGCGGTCGACATGCTCGGCACCGACGTCTTCACCGTCGACGCCGACGGCCGCGTCACCGAGGTCCGCGCGTACTACAACGCCGGCGGGGTGCTCGCGCAGCTCGGCCTGATGTAGCGCTACGCGGCGCCGGGCGCTGCGGTCAGCGCTTCACCGTGGCGCTGCGCGTGCCGTTGGTGTTCCCGTAGGTGTCGCGCAGCCCGCCGGGGAGGACCGTCGCCCGCTGGCCGCGGCGCAGCCGCGCGGTGGTCCGCCAACGGCCGTCGGCCAGGCGACGCGCACGGACCGTCCGGCCACCCATCCGGACCCGGGCGCGGACGACGCGGCCGCGGTCGGCCCACGGCCGGAACGTGCAGAGGCGACAGTAGAGCTGGTCGTCGGACGGATCGTCCGGGTCGTAGCGGAAACGCTCCTTGCCGGCCTTGATGAAGCGGAACGGCGACTGGTAGGAGTCGGGGTAGTCGACCGGAGCGATGCGGAAGGTCACGCGGCCCGTGCTCTCGACCCGCAGGCCCTCGGCCTGCAGGCCGCTCCACGGCCGGACGGCGAACGTGGCACTGGTGAGCGTGTAGGGCTTGGGTCCACCGGCGCCGCGGTGCACGCCGCGGATGCTGAACCGGTAGCTCCCGCGCGGCGTCGCGCGGCGCACCGTCCCGCCTGCGTCGGGCTGCGGGATGTCGCTCGCGAAGGCCTCGAACGCGGCCGTCCAGCGCCAGGTGAACCCGCCGAGCTTCGCGGTCGCCAGGTCCGCGACGGCGGGGAACTTCACCATCACCGGGACGTCGCCGGTCTGGTCGCCGTAGGGGACCCAGCGGCCTGCGACCCGGCGCTCGACCGTCACCTCGGGCACCTCCTCCCAGGTCGTCCCGCCGATCCAGGTCACGTGCGCGGCGCCGAAGCGCTCGACGTCCGCGGGCTCGCGCTCGACCTTCGGAACGCCGCCGTCGGCGGGCAACGTCCGCGCGTACGTGGCCGCCGCGTTGCCACCGAGCTCGCCGATCACGTCGGCCGTCGCCTGCGCGCGTGCACCTTCGACGGCGGCGAGCGCATCCTGTGGCACGGCGGCGGGCGGCGGAGCGCCGTTCAGCGACGCGGCCAGCCGGCTCAGCCGCGTGGCGAGGAAGTCGCTGCCGTGCGGCCCGAGCGCGGCAAGCGCCTTGCGGTAATGGTCGTGCGACAGGTGCTCGCGGTACTCGGGCTGGTACCCCAGGTAGTCGTTGGCCATCCCGACGCTCAGCGGCAGGGCGAAGCCGTGGCCGGGGTCCTCCTCGTGGGTGAAGTTGCCCTTGATCTTCGCCGGGTCGGCCGGTTCGGCCTCGCCGTTGAGGGTCTGACCGTCCGTCTCCCACCCGCGGGCGTCGTTGCGCACCTGCGCGCGGAAGCGCCGGAAGGTACGGTCGTCGATCGGCTCGAGATCCTTGCGCGGATCGCGCGGGTCGGCACACGTCCACCGGTCGGCGTCACCGCGCACGCACCAGTCGCGACCGGCCGGCGTCTTCAGGTCGGCCCAGTCGAATCCGGTGTGGATCCCGGCGACGCGGTCCAGCCGGCTCTCGGTGTTCAGGGCGGTGTCGGTGAACTGCTCGGACGGATTGAAGGTCACGCCGATCCCACCGAGCTTGAACGCCATCAGGTGCACCGCGTTCGTCTCCTGGACGGCGGTGAAGGCGGTGGCCGAGTAGGTACTCGGGATCGGGACGCCGGCCGCCTGCGCCTGGTCGTAGATCGCGGCGGTCGCCGGGGCCAGCGGCGTGAAGACGTCGGCGGCGCCGCCGGCGCAGTCGGGGAAGCCGAGCACCGGCACGCGCGGGTCGCCGTGGAACAGCGCGTAGGTGTTGCAGTTGGAGACCCCGGTGACCGTCTTGGTCAGCGGCGGTGCGACCCGGCGCGCGGCCGACGCGACGTCGGCGTCGCGCTGGAACGGCTGATGTAGCGCAGGGTTCTGCGGGGTGTCCTTCGCGATGTCGTCACGCCCCGCCCGGATCGCGTCGGCGATGAGGCGGCTGCCGCGGTCGAGCTGCGCGAAGCCGTTGTCCTCGAACTCGCGACGCGCCGAGGCCGGATGCACGCGCTCGTCCTTGTGCGGTCCCGAGCTGCCGGTCTCGCGCTGGCTGAACAACGTGACCGTCCCGGACTCCCGATCGACCATCCGTGCAGCGGCGTGGGTGTAGTCGCCGTTGATGAGGTCGTAGCCCCAGGTGAACTCGGGGTGCAGCCCGAAGATGACCCAGTTCGCCAGGGGTTTCGGCTTCGCGGGGTCGGAGACGTCGTCGAAGCGGACAACGCTCAACCGGCGCGTGGTGTGCGAGTACGGCTGGCCGGCGGGCGTGCCGTCGTCGCCGACCTTCGGGCCGTAGGTGTGGCCCTGCACGGCGTCGAAGGCGCGCGTGGTGCCGCCGATGCGTACGGGGACGAGGTCGTTGCCCGCCTTCTGGACGGCCGCGGCGATCCGTTGCGCCATGTAGGCGAAGAACCGCACGTCGACGAGGTCCTGGAAGATCGCCGTACCCCACCCGGGCGTGCTGGTGAAGTGCGAGTTGTGGTTGTGCGACGCGGTGATCGCGAGGTTCTCTGCGGTGATCCCCGTTCCCGGTCGTGCGGCCAGCAGCGATGCGGCGCGGCGATGCAGGAGGTCGTTGGGGAGGTAGAGGTCCGTCGTCACGACCGCCACCCGGTCCCCCTGCGCGTCCTCGACGACGAGCGCCCGGACGGTCGTCCGGGTGGCCACGCCGTCGGACCGGCGCTTCTTGGCGTTGTGGAGGTGCGGGTCGATGGTCCCGTCCTCCGCCGTCGGGCCGGTGTCCTCTGTGAACTGCCCGCCGGACGCTCCGGCGTGCCACGTCGCGTCGACCACCGCGACGCCCGCACGCGTCGCCGCCGCCGCGGGCGAGGCCGCCACGAGCAGCACGACCAGCACCCCGAGGATTCCCGCGCTCCGTCGCATCGACTGAACACTGACGTTCATTCGCGCGGAGTGCAAGGAGCTGCGCTGGAGCCTCAGGTCCGGCTGAAGACCGTCTTGGTGCGCGGGGTGAGCAGCGCGGTGGCGGCATCGTCGAACGGGACGACCTCGGTCGTGACCCGCTCGGGCCGGATACGCCCGGCGGCGGCCAGCCTCAGGATCCCGGGGATCGCCGGGCGGGCGGCGGCTCGGCTGGTATGGAGGGTGATCCCACTCGTGTAGAGCTCGAGCATCGGGAGCGGGACATCGGGGCCGAAGATCGGTGACGCGTGGGTGCAGTGCCCCCCGGGCGCGGTCGAGCGGACCGCCAGACGCAGCCCGTCGACCGTCCCGGAGAAGTCGGCGACGATCGCGAACCGGCCGAGTCCCTCGGCGTCCGGCGAGCGGACGTCCGCTCCCAGGTCGGCGGCGACAGCCTGGCGGCCGGGGTCCGTGTCGAGGTAGACGATCCGTCCGGCGCCGAGCGCGCGGGCGAGGTCGACCGCGTAGAGGCCGATGGAGCCGGCGCCGCCGACGATGAGGACGTCCTCCCCTGGCCAGGTGGCGAGGTGCGGCGCCACGAGCCGCCAGGCGTCGGCGATGTTGTCGCTCGCGCTCGCCACGTGCTCGCTCTCGACGTCCGGCGGGACCGGCACGAGCATGGCGTCGGCGAAGGGAACACGGACGAGGTCGGAGAGGAACCCGCCCCAGTCATCGCCGCCGAACGCGCCGAAGCCGTACATGCTGAACCTGTCGACCCGGCCGCAGTCGCTCGTCAGGTCACGGCCACAGGGGGTGCAGGTGCCGCACGAGACCTGGAACGGCACCACGACGCGGTCCCCGACCTTGACGCTGCGCACGCCCCGGCCGACCGCGACTACCTCCGCGACGCACTCGTGGCCCAGGGCGATCGGGGTCGGGAACGGCGCGTGGCCGAACACCATCGGCTGGTCGAGGTCGCAGGTCGCGGCGGCGAGCGGGCGTACGAGCGCCTGGCCGTCGTCCTGCAGGTCGGGTTCGGGGACCGCGAGCCACTCGAGGGTCTTCGGTCCGGTCAGGGTCAGCTGTCGCATGTGAAGAGTAGATCGACCGGTCGGTATACTCGTCAAGTGTCCTCCGCGGTGTCCGCCCGAGATCGCCTCCTCCTCGCCGCCGCTGAGCTCACGTACGAGCAGGGGATCACGGCGACCGGCGTCGACGCGATCGCCGAGCGTGCCGGCGTCACCAAGCGGACGCTGTACGTGCGCTTCGGCTCGAAGGACGCGCTCGTCGCCGAGGCGCTGCGCATGCGGCACGAGCCGATGGTCGCGCTGCTGCGGGACAAGACGCTGCGCCGGGCGCAGCGCGCGGACCGGGCGCCGGCGCTCGCGTATTTCGACGTCCTCGAGCGGCTCTTCGCCTCCGACGGGTGGCGGGGGTGTGCGTTCCTGAACGCGAGCGCGGAGATCGGAGACCCGGACCACCCGCTGCACGGCGTCGTCGCTGAGCACCTCGCCGGACGACGGGCGCTCGTCGCCGATCTGCTCGCGGACCGGTCGGATCTCGCCCCGGCGGTCGCGCTGCTGGCCGAAGGCGCCTTTGCCGTCAGCGCGGTCGTGCGCGGTCCGGCGTCGGCGCGTGACGCCCGCGCGGCGGCACAACGGCTGCTGACCTGAGGGCCGTCAGGCGGCGCCTACAGCCCGAGGCTGCGGCCGACGAGCTCCTTCATGATCTCATTGGTGCCGGCGTAGATGCGGTTGACGCGCGCGTCGGCCCACATCTCGCTGATCTTGTACTCGGTCGTGTAGCCGTAGCCGCCGAAGAGCTGCACGCAGGCGTCGGTGACCTCCGACAGCAGGTCGGTGGTCCAGTACTTCGCCATCGCGGCCTCGGGCACGGTGCAGGTGCCGTCGACGTACTTCTGGATCGTCTGGTCCATGAACGCCCGCGTGATGGTGATCTTCGTATGGAGGTCGGCGAGCACGAAGCGCGAGTTCTGGAACGAGCCGATCGGCTTGCCGAACGCCTTGCGCTCCTTCGCGTAGTCCAGCGTCATGTCCAGCGCCGCCTCGGCGCAGGCGATCGAGCTGACGGCGAGGCCGAGACGCTCGGGGATGAGGTGCGCCATGAGCTGCCCGAAGCCGGTGCCCTCCTCCCCCAGGAGGTTCTCGACCGGGACCTTGCAGTCGTTGAAGAACAGCTCGGCCGTGTCGTTGGCGTGCTGGCCGCGCTTGTGGATCTGGTTGCCGCGCTCGAACCCGTCCATGCCGCGCTCGATCACGATCATCGACAGGCCGCGGTGCGGGTCCTCGCCGGTGCGAACCGCGGTGACGATCAGGTCGGCGTTGATCCCGTTGGAGATGAACGTCTTGCCGCCGTTGACGATGAAGTGGTCGCCGTCGCGCTTGGCCTTCGTGCTGATCGCCGAGAGGTCCGTGCCGGTGCCGGGCTCGGTCATCGCGAGCGCGAGGATCTGCTCGCCGGAGGCGACACCGGGGTACCACCGCTCCTTCTGCTCGTCGTTGCAGGCGGCGCGCAGGTACGGCAGGCCGAGGTCGTTGTGCACGTTCGGGCCCATCCACGAGGACTGGACGCCGGCGTACGCGGCCTCCTCGGAGAGGACGGCGTTGAAGCGCCAGTCGTCCACGCCCGACCCGCCATACTCCTCCTCCACCGGCATCGCCAGGAAGCCGTGCTCGGCGGCCTTGGTGTAGAGCTCGCGCGAGGTGATGTGGTCGGCCTGCCACTGCTCGTGGTGCGGGACGACCTCGGCCTTGAGAAAACGCCGGAAGCTCTCGCGGTAGTCGTCGTGGACATCGTCGAACAGCGGCCGCCGAGCGCTCGGCGTGGGGATGACGGACATGGGGAGTTCCTTCCTGGGAGGGGCGGAGGCGTTTGCTTCTTCAGCTACCACGGGCATTGTCGGGTATCCGACCATCGACGTACTCAGAGGGGCGCCACGCGACCGTCCCACGGCACCGCCGCCTCGAGCTGCGCGGCGAGCCGGAGCAGCAGTGGCTCACCGCCCAGCGGCGCCACGAACTGCACGCCGAGCGGCAGCCCGTCGGCGGTCCAGTGCAGCGGCAGGGAGATCGCCGGACGACCCGTGACGTTGGCCAGCTGCGTGTACGGGACCCAGCCGAGGTTCTTCTGGACCATGTCGTCGAGGATCGGCGTGTGGCGCAGCAGGCGGGCGGTGCGCGTCCGGAGCAGCACGTCGGACGCGCGCTGCAGCGGACCGGGCAGGTCGAACTCGCCGATCCTCGGCGGCGGGGTCGCGAGCGTCGGCGTCAGCAGGAGGTCGTACTTCTCGAAGTACGTCGTCAGGCGCCGCGCATGTTCGTGGCGGCGCTGGACGGCGTCGACGTAGTCGGCGCCGCTCGTCGCCCGGCCGATCGCAGCCATGATCAGGGTGTCGCGCTCGAACCCGTCGTCGCCCGCGCCGGTCAGCCGCTTGGCCTCCTGGACCTCCCAGGCGAGATAGACGAACCACGCAAGCAGGAACTCCTTGGCCAGCGCGGCGTCGTCGAAGGGCGCGTCCGGCAGCTCCTGCACGTCGTGGCCCAGGTCGACGAGCGCCTTGATCGCCACGTCGACCGCGGCGCGGGCCTCCGGGTGCGGGTCCGGGGTGATCGCGCAGGGCACGCGGACGCCGATGCGCAACCGACCTGGGCCCTGTCCCACGCATGAGGCGTACGACGCGCCCGGCATCGCCGGTTCGTAGGGACCGGACGCCTCACCGCCGCAGATGACGTCGAGCATCGCCGCCGTGTCGCGCACCGTCCGCGACACAACGCCCTGCACCGCGGCGCCGTGCATCGCCTCCCCGGCTGCCGGCCCGAACGGCGTCAGCCCGCGCCCGGGCTTGAGGCCGACGAGCCCGCAGCACGCCGCCGGGATGCGCGTGGAGCCACCGCCGTCGTTCGCCCCGGCACACGGCACGATGCCGGCCGCGACCGCCGCCGCCGAGCCACCCGAGGACCCGCCGGGCGTGTGGTCGAGGTTCCACGGGTTGCGCGCCGGCCCCCAGGCGAGCGGCTCGGAGATGGCCTTCGCCCCGAACTCCGGGAGGTTGGTCTTGCCGAAGATGGTCAGCCCGGCGTCGAGCCAGCGCTGCACGATCGTGGAGTGCTCCTTCATCGGGGTCGCCATCAGCGACCGGGAACCCTGCGAGGACGGCTCGCCCGCGACGTCCATCCCGAGGTCCTTGATCAGGAACGGGACCCCGGCGAACGGCCCGGTGCGCTCCGCGTCCGGGTCACACGGGACGTCGCGGACGATCGCGTTGATCCTCGGATTCACCGCGGCCGCGCGCTCGCGCGCGAGCATCAGCAGCTCGGTGGCGGACACCTGGCGGTCCGCGACGAGCTGCGCGAGGCCGGTCGCGTCGTGGGCGCGGTACTCGTCGAAGTCCATGAGGCGCATTCTCCGCGATCCACTGGCACCGGAGCGGATCGCCCACTGGCGATGAGCGCAGGCGCGGTCGACAGGGTCCTGGGCTTCGAGCAAGAACTCCGGGACATGCGCGCCCGCGTCGCTGCGCACCCAGGCCAAGGCGTTCGACGCCGCGGCGGTCTCCTTCGCCCAGGCGGCGGCGCTCATGAACGGACAGGCGGACCTCCTCGAGCGGACCTTCGACGTGCTCGAGGTCCCGCGGGACCTCGCGCGGGCCATTCGGCCACCGACGCAGGGTCCGCCCCCGCCGGCGGAATGACGGGACGCGGGGACCGCTCAGAGCAGGTGGGTCTCGCCCTCGTCGTGCAGCAGGAAGCCGGCAGCGTCCAGGACACCGCGGTCGCGCAGCCGTGCGAGCCTCGCCGTGACCTCCTCGCCGGCCGGCGTCCACGCGCTGACCGCAGCCGTCCCGGGGAGCGGCTCGAGGCTCGAGGCCCGCGGCCGCGGGGTCGTCGAGGGCGTCCCGGAACCAGGCGAGGTCGTCGGCGATGCGGCGCGGACGGTTGCTGGTGTCGGGGGCCCACGGGTCCTGGCGGTCGCGGCGCTCCGGGACGCCCGGCGGCCGCGTCAGCGCCACGGACAGCGCGCCGAGCCAGTCCGGGTCCTGCTGGCGTGAGCTCGAGCAGGGCCATGACGCTCTTCTACCGCAGTCGATGAGGCTCCGTTAACGACCGGACGTGCAGAGGCGGTACGTCCGCCGATCGACGACCGTGCGCCCGTTGCGTAGGCGCGCGACGATCCTCACGGTCTTGACCTCGGCTCGCTTGCTGACCGTGCCGGTGAACTTCACCTGCACGCTGCGCCTCGGCCCGCGCTGCGTCGTCGTCCGTTTGCCGTTGACGAAGACGGTGAGGCTCTTGACGGCGGAGCGGCCCAGGCCGCGGACGTTCACCTTGATGACGCGGCGGCTCATGCATGTGCCGTTCGGCGCCGGCGTCGTGGGATCGGGCCACACCCCGTTCGTCAGCTTGACGGCATAGAAGCCGGTGTACGCGTCGGTGTACCAAACCTCTTTGCGCTCGGGGACGAACGCAGGCTGGGAGTAGGCCCAGTTGCTGCCCTCGGGGAACGTCCTCGGCTTGACCGGCGCGTTGTAGTACGCGACCTCCTTGGGCTTGAGGGGGTCGCGGATGTCGAAGATCCGTAGGCCGGACACCGCCATGCCACACGCGACGATCGGGGGATCGACGCGGGTCGGCACGTTGCAGAAGTGCCCGGTGTACCCCTGGGCGAACCGAAACGGTGTGTCGACTCCGGGATCCCCGGCCTGCGCTGCGAAGTTCTCGGGTTGCATCACCGCGAGCCGCATGTTGGAGACCACCCGGGGACGGGCTTCGTCGGAAATGTCGATGAGCCGTGCCCCGCCGGTCTTGACTTGGGCACCGAACTCGTCTGACTCGAGGACGTAGGGGCGGCCCTTGATCGTGATCGGCACCGTGTTCTGCGGGATGCTGATGGAGCTCCACGTGAAGAACGACACCTCGGGGACCACCGGATTCGGGGTGCGGTTCTGAACCTGCGTCGTGTCGAGGATGGTCATGCCGAGGGTGCCGGAGTTGGCGTCCTTTGCGACGTAGGCGCGGGTTCCGTCGTCGGAGAGCGACAGCCCGTGCGACTCGTAATTGCCGAGCCAGATCGGTGCCGGCAGGGAGAGGTTGGTGATGTCGATCGCGACGATCGTCCCGGTCGAGAACGACGCTGAGTAAAACGTCTTCCCGTCGACCGCCATCCCGCTCTCGTGACCGTAGACCCCGGTCGGGGTCGACGATTTGAGCACCGGCTGCAGGCAGTTCTCCGAGATGTCGTAGAGGTCGACGATTCCGGGCAGCACCGCCTGGCTGAGGTTGCCTGCGACAGCGGCGAGCACCCCACGCCTCTCGTTGAGGACCAGCGACTCGTGCGGTGACGCCATCGCAGGTGTCGTCAGGATCGTCGACAGCACCGGTTTCGCGGGGTCGGCCATGTTGACGACACGCACGCCCATCGTCAGGTCGGGCGCGTTGCTCGGCGGAAGCAGCGACGTGTCGTAGTAGGCGCACTCGTTGCCCTTGCGGTCGACGTAGCGCATGACCTTGTAGCCGCCGACGGTGCCCAGGTTGGGCGGCTCCTTCGTGAGCGAACCGACGAGTTCTGCGTTGCAACGGAACCCCCGTGCCGCGAGCCCCTTCTCGTGGTCCTCGCGGCTGACGCGACCCTGGATCCCGGTCTCCGGCCAGGCACCGGGACCGCACGTGGCGCGCGGCGTCGCCACGAACGGCGGCTCAGGTGCCGTCGACACGGCTCTCGGGGTGACGGGCGCGCTGACCTTGAGCGGCGGGATCAACCGCAGGGTCTTCGGCATGCCCGCTTCCCCGATCTCGTGCGCGGGCGCGACGCTCGGCATCATCAGCGCCCCTGCGAGAACCAGAAGGCCCAGCTTGGCGACCGGCGGACGACGAAGGTGAGAGGTACCCGGCCGGAGCATCCGGCGAGTCTAGGCTCAGCGAGGCCGGCGATGCGGCGCTTGAGCCCCGTACGCCCCTCAGCCGGTGACCGACGCCTCCGGCGACCACCCGGTCGCCCGACTGGCGTCGTCCGCCCGACGCAGGCGAGCCCGGACGGCGGTGACCGTGCTGGGCTTTCCGCCCTTGAACGTCGCCGAGGTCGTGGTCGTGCCGGCCTGCAGCGGCGTCCACGGACCGGTCCCGCGCTTGAGCTCGACGTCGAAGACCTGACCGGCCGCCGGCGCCCCAGGCGCCCACGTCGCCGTCATCGTGCGCTGGAACGCCTTCTTGCGCGCGGCACGGCGGCGCTTGCCGAGCTTCGTCCGGGCCGGCGTCTTCGGCGCCTTGTAGCCCGGGCCGCGCACGAGCGTGACCGGCACGGCGAGGACGCCCTGCATGTCCTCAGGGTGCACGCGGCAGAAGTAGTCGATCGTGGAGGCGGGCAGCGCGAGGTCGACCGTCTCCCCCGGGCCGAACCCGGACGCGCTGATCGGGGTCCCGTTGACGTTGTTCCCCACCAGGTCGATGAGCCCGTTGCGCTCGGTGACGGTGTGCGGCGCGATCACGTCGGTGTTGTTCCAGCGGACGATCTGCCCGACGACGCCCTGCAGCTTGGCCGGCGCGAACGACAGTCCGCCCGTGACGGCATTGCCGTTGGCGCTGACCGCGATCGGCTCGTCGCCGGCGCCCACCGCGAGTGCCGGTATCGCCATTGCCATGATCGCTGCCGTCGCCGCCAGCGCGTGTCCTGCCCGCATCCCGTCGTCCTCCTAAATTGAGCTTCGGTCAAGGTAGCTGGCCGACGGCGCGGAAGCGCGCCATCGTGAACGCGTCCTCCCGCGGCCAGGGGTCCGGTCGCCGCGAGGTCGCGAATCGCGCCTCGCGAGATGCGCGTGGGTCACGCGCCCGGCACGGCAGAGCGCCGTCGGGCAATCGCGATCAGGTAGCGCGCCGGCAGCGTGATCCCGTCGCCGTCGGGCACGGCGAGCTCGTTGATGATCGCCGCCCCCTGCGTGCGCAGCGCATCCTGATCCTCGACCGCGGCCAGCGGCGGCAGCGCGCGGCACAGCCGCGTCAGCGCCTCCTCCTCGCCGGCGAAGCGCATCTCGAGTGATTCGAGGCGGAACTCGGGTTCGTCGGCGTGGAGCTCGAGGTCCTGCCGCAGCCGCTCCTCGCGTCCCCAGGCCAGTGCGGCGGCATGCCCGGCCGGGGCGGGATCCAGGAGCGCCGCGAGACGCAGCAGTCGGCCGACCACGCCGAGTGGCCCCCACGCCGTGAACGCGATCGCCCCGTCCGGTCCGGCAGCGGCGAACAGGTCCGCCAGCGCCTGGTGGTGATGGGCGCTGAACATCGGGCCGAACAGCGACGTGGCTTCCACGGGCAGCGGCCCGGCGACCTCGTCGAGCCGCGTCCGGACGGGCGCCCAGAGATCGCCGCTGTCGGCGTGGTCGCGCGCGAGGCGCTGTCGCTCGGCGTACGTGACGGGAGGCGGCGCGGAATGCCCGTCAGGGGCGGGCGTGCCGGCGGCGTGCTCGCGCAGCCGCGACAGCCCGAGGGTGAACAACCCTCGCCGGGAGACCTCGGTGGACGGCACGCGGACAGTCTAGGCGCGACCCCGCTCGCAGTTCCAGCCTGGTCACAACTTGGTTGCGGGGCGTTCACACGAGCGCGACAGGTCCCCGACAGCATCGACGCGATCCTGAAAAACGAGTACTGGAGTCGTGCATGTCACCGGACACGCTGAGTCGTCGTACCTTCTTGCAGGGCACCGCTGCCGTCGGCGGTGCCGTCGCGATCGGCGGGCCCCTGTCCGCCCTGACCGCACGTGCGGCGCAGGGAGCCCAGCCCGAGCGTGTCGTCGGCTACGGCCCACTGGCGCCGGCCGGGGAGATCGACACGGGCGTCGAGCACATCCGGCTGCCGCAGGGCTTCCAGTACCGGGTCATCTCGCGTGAGAACGACCCGTCGATCGCGTGGACGACCGACCCGGTGACCGGCGACCGCGTCGAGCAGACGGTGCCGACGCCGGGCATCTTCGACGGCACCGGTGCGTTCCCGGGGCCGAACAACACGACGATCCTGATCCGCAACCACGAGATGCGCCAGCGCGACGGTGAGCTGCCTGTCGTGGTGCCTGCCGCCGATCGCTACGACGCGAACCCGAGCTTTCGTGGTGGCAATACCCGCCTGGTCGTCGGCCGCGATCGCCGCGTCAAGCGCGTGACGCACGTCCTCGGCGGGACGTCGACGAACTGCGCCGGTGGCGAGACCCCGTGGGGCAGCTGGATCACCTGCGAGGAGATCTTCGTAGCCGCAACCGCGACGAGCCCCAAGCACGGGTACTCCTTCGAGATCGACGCGTCGCAGGACGGGCCGACGAAGGCCGTGCCGATCAAGGCCGCCGGCGCGTTCTCACACGAGGCCGTCGTGTACCTCGACGGTGTGCTGTACCAGACCGAGGACCGCACGCCGTGCGGCTTCTACCGCTACCTCCCGAGCCCGACGCCGAAAAAGGCCGGCGACCTCGCGGCTTCGACTGGTCCGCTGCAGGCGATCAAGCGCACCGGCACGGCCAACTTCAACGCCAACGCGGCGACGGTGGGCGAGACGTTCGCCGTCGAATGGGTGACGATCCCGAACCCGGACCCGGCGACCGACACGGTCCGCTCGCAGGGCCAGGCGGCGGGCATGATGACGTTCAGCCGGCTCGAGGGCTGCTGGGTCGGCGGCGGCAAGGTCTACTTCGACTCGACGTCCGGCGGTCCCGCGGGCCTCGGTCAGATCTGGGAGTTCGACCCGAAGGCGCAGACGCTGCGGCTGGTCTACCAGTCCACCAACGCGGCCGTGCTGCAGGCGCCCGACAACCTCGTCTACGCCCCGCACACCGGGGACCTCTGGGTCCAGGAGGACGGCGCCGACGAGCAGTTCGTGCGCGGCATCACGCAGGACGGGCGGATCTACGACTTCGCCGGGACGCTGCTGAACGACACCGAGTTCTGCGGTGGCGTGTTCTCCCCCGACGGATCGACGTTCTTCCTCAGCCAGCAGGGTGGGCGCGGCCTGCAGAACGCGTCGCCGTCGGAGATCGACGCAGCGGGTGGCGTCACCTACGCGATCTGGGGGCCGTTCGCGCGGCGCCGGTCGAACTGACGCTGAACCTGGGCCGCCCCGCGCGCCGCGCGAGGCGGCCCAGCTGACACAGATCGGCCCCCGTTCCAATTTCGCTCTCGTTCCGTTGCAGACGGAACAAGTTGTCCATCAAAGCGCGAGAACTCCAAAGCCCCACCGGCGCACTATTGGCTTCCTGAAAGCGGAGCACTTTTCAGTTCCTGTTGACAGCGCATGGCAGGGGGGTCAGTCGACCGTCCTCTTGGCCCGGCTGGGCGAACTGGACGCCAGGCCAAGTGGCCTTGCGCGTTGGTGCTACACCTCAGTTTTGAGCGTTGACACGTCACCATGGCGAGTCTAGGTTGGCGGTGGTCTGAGGATCGTGAGGGGGTCGCGCCTGCGACCGACCAAAAGACGAGCGAACCGAGGTGTACCGTGGCCGGGACGACGGAGATGTTGGCGACGGTCCGGGGGCGGCGCAGGCCGAGGGTGCTGGCCTCGGTGGCGCTCGCGACGGTCCTCGTCATCGGTCCGGCGCCGGCGCTCGCTGCGCCCGGCGGCGACGCCACGGTGCAGGAGTCCTCGAAAACGGCAGTCGGAAGTGGAACGACGAAGGAGCTGCTGGTGACCTGCCCGGCCGGCCAGCGCGTGACCGGCGGGGGCGTCAGCTCGACCGATACCCCGAACAGCTCCGTGTCGGTCAGCGGCCCGGTCGACGAGACCGGGCGGGTCGGGAACACCGTCAGCGGCGACATCGCCCGCTCCTGGGTGGCGCACGTGGTCAACAACGACGACGTAGAGCGCATCTACCGGGTCTTCGCGATCTGCTCGGCAAGCTCGGATGCCACGATCGCGGCGTCGTCGTTCGTGACCGCTCCGGGCCAGGGGCGCGGCGAGGCGACCGCGGCCTGCCCGAGCGGCCGGCGCGTGGTGGGTGGCGGGATCGGCACCATCAACGACAACTCGCCCATCGAGAGCGCGATGGTGGTGAGCGGCCCCCTGGACGGGACCGGGACCACCGAAGGGACCGTCGACGGTGACGAGGCGCGCTTCTGGTTCGCCCATGCGAGAAACACCTCCAAGGACTTCCAGCAGTTTCACAAGGTCTTTGCCCTGTGCTCGGCCACCTCGGACGCTGTCGTCGAGGAGACCTCCTTTCTTGCCTCGACGATCAAGTTCGGACGGGCCCAGGCGGAGGCGCAGTGCCCGGCCGGCCGCCGCGTGACGGGAGGCGGAGTTGGGACACCCGACACGCTCGTCGGCAAGACCGCAGAAACGCAGCTGAGCGGCCCGCTGAACGATGACGGCAACGTGCCGGCCGTCGACGGCGAGATCGCCCGCTTCTGGCGTGGCAACCAACGAAACACCGATTCCAGCCCGGACAGCTACAAGGTGTTCGCGTTGTGCGCGACCGACGACCTCACCACGCCGCCGGTGGGCGGAGGCGAGCCGGGCGCAGGCGGGCCGGGCGTCAGCGGACCGGGCGCCGGGGGACCGGGCGTCGGCGGACCGGGCGTCGTCGACGTCGCGCGCGAAGCGACCAAGCTGCAGGTCGCGCGCGCGTCGGTGCTCGGTTCCGGCTCACTGGACGTGCTGGCTCCCATCACCCGCCTGGCCTCCGGCAACGTCAGCGTGCGCTTCACCGCAGCCGGACGGACCACCGCGTTCGACGCGCCGATCGACGCCGCCAACGGCGAGGTGCGCTTCACCCGTCGCCTCCCACGCGCCCAGGCACGCGCGGGCACCGGCATCCTCACCCTGTCGTACCCCGGCGATGCCGACACCCAGCCGCAAGAGGTACGTCTGCGTGCCGCCTCTGGCAAGGCGAGCCTGACGAGCGCCCGCCCACAGATCACCCCCGGGCGCCTGGACGCCAGCGGCCGGATCAGCTCGAGCGCCCGCGGCGTGGTGCGCGTTCAACTGGTCTACGACCCCGCCGCAGGCGCCACCCGAACCCTCGAGTACTCCGCACGCATCACCAACGGCAGGTGGACGCTGCGCCAAACGCTGCCCGACGACGTCCGCGACGAGATCGCCCAACGCCGCGGCGTCGTGCACTCCTACGTCCTCTTCACCGGCTACCGCCCCGCCGGGATGCGAGGCGAGATGCGCTCCTTCCAAGTCCTCCCACCCCGCTGAACGAGCGTCTGAAGGCACCCGACTCGCCGAACGCAAGCTGCCAGAGATCGACGCACTCATCGACCGCGCCCAGCGCGTCCGCGCATGGCTCGCCACCGCGCAGGGCTGCTCCTGCCAGACCATCGACTCCTGCACCCTGTTCGACGACGGACCGGCCGTCGAGCCCATCCGCGTCCTGAAGTCGGCGACCGCATGACCGGCCCCTTTGGCGAACGGCCAAACGGGGATCTCGGCGTCGCCCCCGACCATGATGTCGCGTAGCGGCGTCGCGCCCCAAGCGGTCGGGACCCCGCGTGCAGCCGGCCCCTCGCGTACCGGGTGCAGGTATCGCAGCTACGGACGTCGCTGGACCGTGTCGCGGGCGAACGCGACGAGCTTCTGGGTGGCCCGCATGATGGTCTTCAGCTCGCCGGCGGCGAGCGGGAGGAAGCTGTAGTGCGCGAGGTCCTTCTTGCCGATGACGCGCCCAAAGTCCTTGGCGGCAGCGTCGCCGCCGGGCGAGATGCTTTTCAGCAGGGGCCCGGCATCAGCATGGTCTTGGCTGCGTGAGCTCTGCCCGAGCGCGGCGCAGCAGGCCGCGTCGGACGCGGCGATGGCGGCCAGGACGGCGAGACCGGCGGCGACGGTCGCCGACGGTGGGTACTCGGCCTCGGACGCGACGAGCTGCGCGACCTCCAGGTACTTCTCGGCGTCGGCGAGTCGTTTCTTCGCCTCGGCAGGTCCGCACTGGCGTGTGCGGCCCTTTGTGGAGGTGGGCCTCATGCGGCGTGCGACCGTTCGATGAGCTCCGAGACGGCGACGCCCCAGAGCAGGATGCCGTCGTCGAGCATCGGCGCGAGCGCGTTTTCGGGCATCGTCAACACACGTTCGTCGCTGAACTCGATGAGGCTCACCGGGTTTCCGGTCCAGGCCGCGACGGAGAAGCTCAGTTCGTCGGTCTGACGCTGCCAGGTTTCGTCCTCTTCGTCGACGCCCCGGGGCCGGAGGAGGAAGATGTCGATATCGCTGTCGGTGTCCCCGTCGGCTCGCGCGGCCGAGCCGAACATGGAGGCATGAACAGGCTTGACGGTCCAGGTCTTGAAGTCTCCTTTCAGCCTGGCGAGGAACTCTGAGCGGATGTTCGCCAGGGCAGCGACCGCCGGATACGCGACGTGTTCGCGGTTGAGCGAGTAGAGATGAGCCGGTGGAACCTCGCTGCGAAGCACGAGGCCCTGTGACACCAACTGCTCCAGCGCTGCGCTTACGGCGGGCCGAGAGCCGCGTCGCACCATTCGGGCGATGTGCCGACCCGTCATCTGCCCTGTTGTGCCCGCGAGCGCAACGAGAACATCACCGCCTACCTGAGGAGCCACTGCAGCATGGGGGCGGGAGACGTCCATGGCAGAGACGGTACCACGGATCCGGCAGTAAAACCTTCCACTTGGATCGAAAACCTTCCGCTTGGATCGAAAACCTGCCAGGTGAGACAATGCCTCAGCAGACGCAGAAAGCAGCAGTGCGCGCGCCCGTCGATCACCGCCGCTTCGAGCCCGGCGGCCCGCCGCAGCGCGAGCCTGGAGTGCGGCGGGACGCGGGCGCCTCGCCGGCCGCCGGGATCGGACATCGATTCGGGGATCATGAGGTCGACCGGGATCGCCCCGGCGCCCAACCAGGCACCGGGCTGCGCGCCGATCTCGAAGCCCGCGTCACGCATCGCCTGCTCGAGCAGCGGTTCGTCGGCGAGCACTCGTCGGTCGATCGCGAGGTCGCTGTCTTTGGTGGACGCCGGGATGCCAACGGGCGCGCCGACCGTCTGCAGGTACAGCGCCTGCGCGCCGACGAGGATGACGGCTTCGCGGTGGGCGACCAGCCCCGCCAGCGCGTCGAGGAGTACGCGACGCGCAGATGCGAGCGGGTCACTCGCGCCAGGCTGACTCATCGGCCTCCATCCAGTCCAGCAGGAATCGGCCTTCCTCGGGCGCGCGGCCGGGACCGCCGAGCAGGTCGACCGCGACCTGACTCGGGGCGGCGACGACGAGCCCGTCGAAGGACCGGGCGCGCTCGAAGGCGACCGGATCGACCGGAACGGCCAGCACGATGTTGCCGCCGCCGCTGTGGGCCGGGCGCACCGCGAGCGACTCGGCCGCCTCGTCCAGCGACGTCACGTAGATGCTCAGGGCGGCCAGGGGTGCGTAGGGCGCGTAGTGCTGGGCGCCGCTGGACGACGTCAACGCGTAGTCGAAGGCAGCCTTGCGCAGCCGGCCGAGGGCGTCCTCGAGGCCTCGCGGCGCGAGGAACGCTGTCGCCGACGGGGAGGTGCTGAAGCCGTCGACCTCGCTCCAGCGCTGCAGCATTCGCCGCCAGTCCACGTCGATGATGCCTGCCCGCGACCGGCGCTCGATGATCGCCTCGCGTTCGAGGAAATCCACGACGCGATACGTGACACCGGTCGATGCACCGCTGCGCCGCACGAGCTCGGGGATCGAGTACGGCGGCGTGAAATCCGCCAGCGCGCGGAATACGCGAGCCGCCGAGCCGCCGTTGAAGCTCCCCCGCGGTCGACCGGGGCCACGCCACGGATCGCGATCGGCACCCGTGTCGCGCAGGAACAGCGCCGGCCGGTCGAGCTCGAGCCGCAGGTTGCCGGTCGCGTCCGCGTATCCGATCCCGCGCTCGGCCAGGGCCGTGCGGACGCTCGGGTTCAGGTAGGGCGCTGCCACGAGCCCGACAACGATCCCTTCCCCGAGCGCGGCGACGTCACGGGCCTCCAGCGCGCGACGTGCGCGGAGCGTCACCTCGGCACGCTCGCCGTCCGCGGCCTGCAGCGTGAGCAGCGCGTCGGCGCCGTCAGATCCTTCGCGCAGCTCGAGGGCCCAGCTCTCGGGCAGCCGGTCAGCGATGGCGTCATACGAGCGGCGGATGATGTCGCGGTTGCTCCTCGGCTGTTGGGGCGGGCTTGACATCGCAGAAGAACCTGGCGGTAGTTCCCGGATATTAGCATCCTTCGCTGCGCGCGGAATACGGCAATTACCGGTCGGTTGTCAGTCAGCCGTCGCCGCGTCCGGGTGCATCGGTGCGACCGGCGCTGCTCCGCAGCACTTCTTGTACTTGCGTTGCGAGCCGCACCAGCAGGGCTGGTTGCGGGAGGGCGGCCGCGGCAGGGCGTGCCCGAGCCGTGCCTGTTCGGCGGCGAACGCCGCGCGTGACTCCTCGGGATCGAGATCGTGCGACTCGCAGTAGGCGATCAGCTCGTCGACCGGGAGCGGTGAGATCGCGCGGACGCGCGCGCCTTGGGCACCAAGCCAGCGGGCGTGCCCGTCCATGCGGGCGCAGTACTCCTCGTGCGGGATCCCGACCCAGTCCTCAGCGAGGCTCGGCCATAGCGACAACGCTCGTTCGTACTCTCCGGCCGGGAACCACGCCAGCGACATCGGTAGCTGCTCGCCCGCCACGATGGGTCGCTCAGGCTCCATGGCGTCGCCGAGGATCGCGGCAGCGTTGCTGGCCGCCCGAATCGGCCGCTGCCACGTTGCCGCGAACGCGGTCGCCTCTGCCTGCAGCGCGTCCGATGGGCGGCCGAGTTCCTGCAGACTGCGCTCGCGCAGATCGGCGAGCTGGGCGGTCAGTCCCTCGGGGTCCCCGGTGCGCATCGCGACCGCCAGGCCGTCGGCGAACCACGACACCGCGTGCTCATGAGCGCCGAGCTCTTGGTGGCTGAGTCCGGCGGCGTTGTACAGCCACACGTCGTCGGGCATCTCCTCACGCAATCGCGCCCAGATGCCGGCCGCGACGTCCGCGCGGCCCGCGCGCAGGTGGTACTCGGCGATGTCGGAGCGCGGGTCAGGACTGGCGTCGTACCCGTGCTCGATCGCTTGTTGCAGCGCGTCGATCGCGGCGTCGTGATCGCCGCGGCGGTCGAGCGCGTGCGCGAGGTCCGCGTAGCCGTCGATCAGCAGCCGGCGGTCACGACCGCTCGTGGCCGCGTCGTCGAGGATCGCGCGTGCCGCGGTGAGGACTCCCGCGGCCATCGCCGTGTCGAGGTCGGGTCGCATGGCGATGGCCTATCCCAGCCCCTTCGGTCCGGCCGCCACCGCGCGCAACGCGGCGATGGCCAGAAGCCTGCCGTCCGGGCCGAGCTGCCCGCTCAGGTCGCCGCGCTCGGGCCACTCGGCATTGAGGCCCAGCGCGATCAGGACGCGCAGCAGCGACACGACCTCGCCGTAGATGTCCCAGTGGTCGGGCGGCTCACCGGCGCAGAGCCAACCGTCGTCATGGATCGCCTCGGTGACCCTGTCGGCGAGCGCGCGACCCTCGACCGGATCCGGCGCGCAGATCAGCACGGCGAGCGCGAGCTGACCGACGGCCCCGGTGAAGTCCTGCGCCCCGAGGAACCTGGCGAGCAGCGCGACGCGCAGCGCGACCGGGTCCGTGGCCAGCGCCTTGGCCTCGCGGGTGGTGTGCCACGCGTTCTTGCGCCGACGCAGCAGCCGGCTGCTGCGCAGCAGGTCGGCGAGCTGGCCCACCATCGGGACGTCGGTCTCACGATGCGGCGGGCCCCAATCTCGCGGATACCAGGACGGCCTCCGCTCGACGCACTCGCGCACGACGACGCGGGCCAGCGCGTGCGTTTGAGTGAGCGCGATCCCGCCGTCGGCAGCCATGGCAAACAGCCACCCCAGAACGTCTGCGCTCTCGCCCGCACCCGGCACCGAGGGGGTCGCGTGCTCGCGCTCGAGCAGCGCGGCGGCCGGGCCGCAGGTTGCGTGCCGTGCCTGGCCGGTGTAGCCGGTCCATTGCGCGACCCGCTCGGCGTCGATCGCCTCGCGCCACGTCGCCCGCGGATCGCCGATCGCGGTAGGCGCGGCGAGCAGCCCGCTGGTGACGCCGCGCGCCGCGCCTGCCCAAGCGGGCTCACCGGGCGCCGTGGTGCCGCGCTCGAGGAGATCCTCGAGTCTCGCCGCGACGGCGTCCGCGGCGTGCGCCTCGGCCAGGCCCATGATGCGACCCCACTGGAACTCCGGGAGATCCGGCGGCTCGATACCCGCCCGGTCGAGCATCGCGCCCATCTCCTTGCGTGCCCCCGCCGGATCGTGCGACCAGCGGCGGATCAGCGCCGCAGTCTTCGGCGAGCGGCAGATCGCCGCGTACTCGCGTCCGCGATCGCCGAACCGCTCGAGCGCGCTCGCCAGGGCCTCCGCGGTCTCCAGTTGCTCCTCGACACCGGCCGCGCACTTCATGGGCAGGCGGTACCAGAGGTAGTCCACCAGCGCACGGCGCGAGATCGAGAACATCGGGCCGTCCGCGTCCTCGTGCCACCCGAGCCAGGCCAGCGCACCTTCAACCACCAAACCCTTCCTGCGATCCTCGATCGCGCGGTCGGCGATGATCGCCTCGAGCTGTTCGCGGGGGACCTCCAACGCCACGCCGGGAGTCTCTCAGGATCCGCCGAACGCGCGGGGCGACGAGCCGCCACCCGTGCGCTACTTCGCGTACCAGACCAGTCCAGCCTGGCGCAGGACGCGGAAACCGTGCCTCGGGGACATCTCGGGACACCCGTTCAGCCGCAGCGGGCGTCGACGTGGGCGCGAGCGCGTTGCACGACCGCCGCGGCTGCGTCACGCAGGTCCTCGAGCTCGGCCGCGCTGACTTCCCTCGTGTCGTACTGGACGGTGTTGCGGATCGCGCGAGCGGTCTCGAGGCGCGCGAGGAGTCGGGCGACGTCGTCGTCGGTGCCGAGCAGGCGCCGAGCCTCGGCGATGTACTGGACGTGGTGCCCGAGTCCGACGGTCAGCCGGCGCCCCGACGCGCGCAGCACCGCGTCGCATGCCTTGCGCCCGCCGTCGTAGAGCATCCCGTAGCGGCTCTCCGAGTCGACACCGTCGACGTCGGCGCTCTTGAGATGCTTCTCGGCTTGATCCAGGAGGCGACGGGCCGCCGCGCAGTCCGTGGGCGCGTCGCGCGGCTCCGAGCGTGTCCGGCCTGCCATCAGGGATCCACCAGTGGACGGCCTGCCTCGGCCTGGAGCTCGTCCGCGCCGAGCAGCGGTTGGAGCGGCGAGGTAACAAGGTCAGCGGCGAAGCCCGAACCTTCGCCCAGTCGCTCGGCGAGCTCGCCGGGACGCATCACCACAGGGTTGATGTCCCGGCCAATGCGTTCGCGCAGGTCGATGAGTCCTTCAACGAGGCGACCGTAGTCGACGTCGCCGATGACCAGCAGGTCGACGTCGCTTTCAGCATCGACCGCTCCGCGCGCCCAGGACCCGTAGATCGCCGCGGCGCGGACGCCGTCGACGCCGTCGAGGAAGGACCGCAACTGCGCCTCGACACCGACCGAGCGCTCCACGAGCTGCTGCAGCGGCTCGAACAGCGGCGACCCCTGGTCGGCGCGGTAGACGGCGGTGCGCCCGACGTGGCGCACCTCGCAGACGGCAGCATCGACGAGCCGATGCAGCTCGCGCCGCACCGTCATCTCGGTCACCTCGATCGCGCTCGCGAGCTCCGCGACGGTCCACTCGCGTTCAGGCTGCAGGAAGAGTCGCTGCAGCAGTTCGGCCTGCGTGCGCGAGCGCAGCAGCGGCAGCAGCGAGGGGGCACCTGTGCGAGTCACTCACTAGACAATATCACTTTGTTGCTCTGCCAACACATTGCGTTTGCTCAGGCGCAGGTCGCTTCGTACTGAAGTTCACCGGATCCTGTGAACTTCCGCCCTGGGCCGTCGGTCAACGATCGTCCGGGACGGGATGCATCGGCGCGACCGGCGCCGCTCCGCAGCACTTCTTGTACTTGCGATGCGAGCCGCACCAGAGGGCTGGTTGCTCTAAAGCACTCTCAACGTCGGGGCTGAGAGTGCTTTCAACAAGCTGCGAGGAAGCGTCCAATAGGCCCGGGGATCCTTCGGAGACTTTCCGACCCAGGCCACGACGCCTGCTGCGCGCAGCGCGTTGAGACGTTTGACCGTGGTCGGGCGCGAGCGTCCGATCGCTCGTGCGATCTCGATCGTGCTGAGGCGGTCTGCGGCGCGAAGCGCCGAAACGATCTCCCGGGTCTCGTCGGGCAGGAGTAGAGCCGCCGAGCGGATTCGAACCGCTGACCCCTTCATTACGAGGCGGGTGTCGGGACGCGCTGTTGCGATTCGCGCTGGGGATTCGACACCCCTGGAGGCCCGGAAAGTGCAGGGACCGTGGGTGCGCGTGTACGCACGAGGTACGCACGAAGCGAACCCGTGACCGCAGTGCCACCGATCAGGCGCGCCCGCGCGTGCGCACGCGAGGGCTGCGGCGTCTGGTTCAACGACCCAGGCCCCGGCCTGCGCACGGCGCCCGCCGGCTACTGCTGCCCGGCGTGCCACGCCGCCGCGAAGCCACTGCGTGACGCCCCGGCGCGTAACGCCCGACCACGTAACGGGACTTCGAAGTCGAAGCGGCGCGCGATCAGTCCCGCGAGTCCGGACCAGCGTGCGAGCGTGCACGACCACGCGTGCCTCGTGTGCCGCGGCCACGCCGGCGCCTGCCACCCCGCGCACGTCATAGACCGCTCCCTCTGCGGCGAGGGCGCCGACGACCCGCGGGCCGTCGTGCCGCTCTGCCCCGAGCACCACCGCGCGTACGACGACGGGGCCGGCGGCGGGCACCTGGACCTCCTCCCCTACCTCGAGCCGCACCACCGAGACGTGCTCGCGTTCGCCGTCGAGCGCGTCGGCCTGATCGCGACGCTCCGCCGGGTGACCAACGACCGGCGCGCCGAGCAGCTCGCAGCCTGAAGTTGTGATCAGGACCGGACGTTCGAGGCGGGCCTGCATCGCTACGGCACGGCCTCTGCTCGTTCGACGCCTCCAACCCAACCCCTAGTCGCTTTTCTGGAAGCTCGGTTGCAGTGCGGGCAGGGTCGGCCTACCCTCGCTGCATGGTCCAGAGAGCAGCAGGCTTCAGCAGCCTGCTCATCGTGCTCGTCATCGCGGTCACGTTTGTGCCGTCCGCAAGTGCGGCAACCTGCGCGAGTCACCCGAACCAGGCGTCGGCTCAGCGGGCGCAGGACACGCGGGACGGGGACGGCGACGGCATCTACTGCGAGAGCCTGCCGTGCCCGTGCGCGAAGCCCGGCAAGGGAAACGGTGGCTCGCGAAAGCCGGCCAAGCAACCCAAGGCTAAGTGCGTCCGCTCGCGCGGCATCGTTCCGATCTCCTTCTCGGGCACGAAGTACCCAAAGATCCGCGCGCACACCGAGTCAGCGATCGCCGCCGGCTGGCCCCGCACGCTACGAGTCAACCGCCGAGGCGCTGATGCGCGACGCGCGCGGCTGCTCGGCTCGAGCTTCCCGACGAAGCCCGGGTTCGATCGTGACGAGTACCCGCCCGCCGTCGGCCGCGGCAAGGGGAAAGGCCTCGAGAGGGGAACCAATCCCCGCGGGTGGAGGGCGTCCGTCGCGTACGTGCCGTCGTCCGAGAACCGGTCACACGGCGCGGCACTCGGAATCAAGCTACGCCGGTACTGCGACGGCACCAAGTTCCGCTACGTCTTCTTCTGAGGTGCACTCCGATGTCACGCTGGAACGATCTGAAGCACGAAATGAAGTACGGGAAGGGTCCGGCTCCTGCGCCAAAGCCTGAGCAGGACCGCAAGAAGCGCCCGTGGTGGCACTGGGCGATCGGAGGCTTCCTCGCGTTCGTCCTTCTGGGCGCGATCTTCGGCGAGGACGACGAGCCAGAAAAGGATCGGGTCGCCAACGTCACGGCAACGACTGCAACGGCCCCCGACGACGGAGAAGCGACTCCCGAGCCCGTTGAAGCTCCACCGACCTTTGAAGACGCCCGCGCCCTCGCCGACCAGGGCAAGTACGCCGCCGCAGTGGCGCTCGCTCTAGGGGACGATGGCAAGCGACGCGTCCGTGCCTACGTCGCAACCGCGATCGCTGTCACGGCAGTGAGCGCTCTTCGCCGCGGCGATCGCCGGCTCGCGTCACGGCGCATCAGACGCGCGGCGAGCTATGGCAAACCGAAGGCCGTGAGGGCGGCGCAGTCGCAGCTGCGCGCTGCGCAGTCCCGGGCTTCCGCCAGGCGCGCGCAGCAGCGAGCGGTCGCTCTGCGGCGCGCGGCTGATCGCGCGCGACGGGCGGCTGCAGAGCGGGCACGGAGAGCGGCTGAGGCGGCGGCGGTGCCGGACGAGTCGTCGGCTCCGTCGGTGCCTTCAGTGCCGTCAGGGACCTGCTCCGAGATCTCGGCGACGAACTTCCCGGTGCCGCCCGGTGACCCTCGCGATCGCGACGGGGACGGCATCGCTTGCGAGTCCTAGCGTCATCACGCCAATCTGTTTAACCCGTCGCAGTTCCCGGACGACGGAAAGACAGTCGTCCGGGCCACCACTACCTAAGGAGTCACCATGCTCACCCGCATCGCCGTCATCGCGACCCTCGCGATCACCCCTGCTATCGCCTTCACCGCACCCGCGAGCGCCGCGAAGAGGTACAAGAACTGCACCGCGCTCAACAAGGACTACCCGCACGGCGTCGGCAAGCCCGGAGCCCGCGACAAGACCAGCGGCCGACCCGTGACGAACTTCAAGGTCAGCCGGAGTCTCTACAACGCGAACACGAGCCGGGATCGCGACAAGGACGGCATCGCCTGCGAGAAGCGGTAGCCAGTCATCGTTGCCTCCTGCTGCGAGGGCATCGCCGGGACGCGTCGAAGCACGCCCCGTGAACGATCGAGCCCGCGCAATGGAAGCGCGCCTGGAGAAGCCCCTCCTTCTCGCGGCCCTCCTCACCATCCCCGCCATCGTCTTCGACACAACTCCGGTCGGCACCGTGCTCGGCTGGGTCACCTGGCTCACTTTCGTCCTCGAGGCCGTGCTCATGTTGCGCCTCGTCGACGACCGCCGCGCATGGCTACGAGAGCACCCGCTGGAGATAGCGATCATCATCCTGACCCCGCCGCTGCTGCCCGCCTCGCTGCAGGCCGCGCGGGTCTTCCGGCTCCTGCGCCTGCTCCGTCTCATCCGGCTCGGGATCATCGTTCGCCGGCTCTTCTCCACGGAGGGCATTCGTGACGCAGGCGTGCTCGCCGCGATGACCGTCCTCGGCGGTGGAACCGCGTACGCGTACGTCGAGGAGGCTCAGGACCTCTCTACCTGGGATGGCGTCTGGTGGGCCATCACGACCGTCACGACCGTCGGCTACGGCGACAGCTTCCCCACCACCGACGCCGGCCGAGTTATCGCAATCGTGGTCATGTTCGTCGGCATCGGCTTCGTCGCGATTCTCACCGCCGCCGCCGCCGAACGCTTCCTACGAACAGCGCCGGTCGCGGAACTCCAGGAGCTCCGCGACCGCGTCCAGGCGCTCGAGGCCGAGCGCGGGTTGGGTCAGCCGGGGACCACGGACAAGTAGTTCGTGGCGGGTCATCAGCGGCGCCTCGGTCCTCGGGGGCGCGGACGTCGGCGCAGCGTCACGGGCGCCTCGCCCTCCAGGCGCCCGTCGAGGATCCGCTCCGCGCGCTCGATCGCGACGACGAGCGCCATGCTCGCGCCCTCCCGCGTGTGGCCTTCCATGGCTTCGGGGATCTCGACGCAGCCGTGGTAAATCGTCGCGGTTCTCGCGAGATCGGCCAGAGCGCGGGCGAGCGGGTTTTCTGTCATGTCGTGCTCGAGGGAGGATGCTGCCGTCCCCGCGTAGTCGCAAAGGTTGCGAGCTCGACACGAACTGCGCGTCTCAAGCCCTTGTTGCCCAAAGAGCGCATGTCGATGTAGCTGTGACCTGGGGTCTCCACCTCGTCGCATGCCTGGTCGTCGATGACCCGACATCCAAGGGATGAGACCTCGGCTACGGATACGGCCCAAGTTCCCATCGAGTCGCGACCGTTCGCCAAGTGCGCCTCCATCGCGGCCTTGGCGTCAACCACCGAACTTCGCGACGTCGAGACGACGTACCCGTTGGCTTGGAACGCCATCTCGAGCACAGCACATGTCTCGCGATCTAGGTACGTGCCCTTCACCTGCCGCCACTGAAGTTCGCTCTCGTTCGAGATGACCGTCTCGCACTCGAGGAGGTCGGCGTCGCCGCCCGTCACGTGCTTGCGTGCGCCGCTAGGAACCCCCTGAAACTCTCAGCGGTCTGGGCTATATCCGTGGGCTCGTCGATCGCGGTGGGGTGCCCGGGGTCCACGATCACCAGGAGGAGTTCCCCATCGCCTTCGATCTCGAGCGACCAGCGCGCAGCTCCGATCTGCCGCTCGAAGAGGACCCCGCCTTCAAGCGACGGGTTCAACATGACGGAGGTGAGATGCTGAGAACCCAACTCGTTTGCGAGATGTCGTGCCTGCGTGATGGCCGGAAGTCGAGGCGCTAGGCCTGACCCGTCGTCCCAGCCGTCGTCAATCTGCATGAGCGCAACGAGCTTGGGCCCGAGCGGCCCCGCTACCTCAATCCCTGCGTCGGCAGGGCTGAGGCTGCGGGCAGTCAGTTGATGGGGTGCTGCCGAGAAGATGTAGCTGTCTGCGTGCGAGGTTCCCGCGAACGCGAGAGCAGCGGCCACAACCCCGACCCGCGCGGCAACGGTAACGCTTGAGGAAGGTCCCGGTGGTGGCGCGATAGAGAGCCCGGCGGGCGCGGGCGCGGACTTGAATACCTCGAGAGGCCGACCGACGGCGTGCGGTGCGAGGCTGGTCTGGGGGATCATGAGTTTGCTGCCCGGCTGACGTCAGCGATGTCGGCGACTTCCAGCACGCCGGTCTCCGCGTATCTCGGTCCGAAGTTCGTCGCGACCGCGTTCAGCGTCGTCGTGACCGAACTCAAGGCAACGCCGCTCACCTCGGCGGCCCCTTGTCCCTTGCGGGCCTCGAGAACGTTGTTGATGTCGATGAGCATCTGGAGGCCGGACTCGGTGACGCGTCCCTCCCAAGAGCGGATCGCAGTCGCCATCCCCGGGACCAAGGGTCGTTCGAGCATCCGAACCTCGTAGTTGCTGAGCGAGATGTTGAGGAAGTAGACCTCTCTCAGCCGCACCGCCACGCGCACCTGAACATCCTGCACGGTCTCGCTGTCGATCTCATTCTTGAGATGTACCTGACGGAGGTGCTCGACGGCCGAGGTCTGGCCGTCCTGATCCGTGAAGTTCACCGACAGGACGACCCCGAGCGAAGCCACTGAGATCCCGGCCGCCTGACAAGCGTCGAGCGTCGTCCCCAGCTTTTCACGAACGTAGTGCACGCCTCGCTCGATGTCGTTGACGTAGTCGCCATAGAACCGCACACTGAAGTCCGCCTGGACGGTCGATACAGCGAGTCGCGACGATGTGCTCGCGACGACCAGGTGAGGGGCCTCCAGCGGCAGCTCCTGGCCGTACGGGACACGGTTCACGAGATGTGGAAACGCCGGTTTGAGCGCGTCGGCGAAGCCCTGATCTCTCTCAGGGTCTCGGCTCGGGAAAGCAAAGCCGAAGACTCCTTGTGCGGCGACAAGAGTCGGTGCTGACAGGGTCACAGTGCGAGTCTACGCCTTGAGAACCGAACGACGAAGCGCCCCCAGCCGGTGGGCTGAGGGCGCTTCGAACTGCTGCTCCTCGCGGTAGCGGGCGAGGTCTCGAGTCAGCGGACGACGTTCCGGCTGCCGGGCCTCCACGACGCGTCAGCGTCAAGGCCGGCCTGGGCGAGCCGCAGCCACGTCCGGCGTTCGGACGGCTGCAGCTGCCCCCACTCGAGCGGCTCCGCGAGGTGCCTGGAGCGGTACCACTCGTGCCGAATACGGTCTGCGACGAACTCGACGCGGCTCATAGCCGCTCGAGCTGACGCCGCCACGCGGCGTCTTCCGTCGCGTCGGAGAGCGCGTCTGCCAAGCTCGTACCGCCCGCGCGACATCTTCTCGCGCGGTTACCCTCCCGCGATGAGCACCGACGCCAACCGCGCGCCCCTCGTGCTCGGTCTCGCCGCGTGCGCGATCGTGATCGCCGGCAGCTTCGGACCATGGGCCACCGCAGGCATCTTCAGCGAAGGGGGCTTCGACGGCGGGGACGCTTACGTCACGCTCGGCGCCGGCCTGGTCGCGATGGTCGCGGTCGTCCTGGAGCGCCTGCTCTGGCTCGTCGCCGCGGCCGGCGCGCTCTGCCTGTGGTCCGGCTGGGCCAACTGGTCTGACGTCGCGAACACCGAAATCTTCGGGCGTACGCTCGACCCGGGATGGGGCCTGGTCGCAGTGACGGTCGGCGGCGGAGCGCTGTTCCTGTGGGCGGCTGCGTCGTGGTTCGGCTGGTGGCCGAAGTAAGGTCTGCCTGATCCGGCATCGCAGCGCGGCGCGCTCGCATCTGAAGCGGACGTCGCGTTCTCGCGGGTACGCTCCCGCCATGCGACGCATCGTGCTCCTCCTCACCGTCGGCGTTCTCGCCCCTCTCGGCGCCGCGTCTGCGGCGTCCGCGTCGAAGTGCGGGGCGGTCATCGTAGAAGGTGCGATCGCCTCGAACATCATCACGGCGAAGACCACGTGCACGGTTGGCCGTGCTGTGGCTCGCTCGTATGCGACCGGCCCGTTCATGGGCAAGAAGCGGGCGGTGCGCGATCAGCTCGGGCGGACCTGGAAGTGCCGGGTCACGCAGGCCGCGACGGGAACCGACCCCGGCTCCATCTCGCGGACGAAGGTCCGGTGCACTCGATCGAGCCAGATCGTGCGGATGGAGCTCCGGACGTAGCGGCTGCGCCTACGCCGTCCACCCGAGGTGGAAGACGTAGATGACGACCACCAGGCCGACGAGCCCGAGCGTGACCGCCTGGCGGTGCGCCTCGCGCGGCGTCATCGCCGCACGGGGCCCTTCGCCGTGCAGGTGACCTCCCGCGTGTCGAGCGCTTTCCGCCGGCGGACGCTGTTGCGCTCCCACTGTCCGCCGCGGGGGCGACCCGCGTTGCGCCAGGCGTTGAGCTTGCGGCATGTGATGCGGTCAGTGCTCGTGACCGGACGTCCGCTGCGGGCGAGCTCGGCGATGAGCGGCGTGATGTTCCAGCCGGCCAGCTCGCCGCCACTGGGGTTGCGCTGCCAACGGGAAGACGCGACGTCGACGTGTCCGCCACCGCACGCGCCAAGGTCGTAGTGCTCGACGATGCCGGAGCGCACGGGCCTGCAGTTCTGGACGCGGCCGCGCTGCAGCGGGATGCCGTAGCGCCGGGCGAGCTGGCGGGTGACGGAGAGGAGCTTGGCCCTGCCGGCGCCCGTGACGTAGGTGGTCTCGTCGCCGTAGGCCTCGACCTCGATGCCGAGGCTGAACGGGTTGGCGTTGCCCTGCGTCCACGGCTTGTACTTCGCCGGCACCGTGTAGGTGCACAGCCCGTTGGACCGGCCCACGAGCGCGGTCCACGACACGCCGGACGAGCGCCGGTTGGCGAACGCGGTCAACGCGTTCTGCGAGCTGACGCCGTTCTCGCGGCTGACGGTCTGGTGCCAGACGATGATCCGCGGGCGCACGCCGTTGCGGCTGCTGAAGTTCTGAACGAACCGGGTGCGGCACCCGTCGAGATCATCAGCGGCGAGCGGACCCTCCAGCACGCCGGCCGGACCGGTGTCGTTCGGTGCGCGGAGCGGCTCGTCGAGCTCCGAGCGTGCGGGCGGGCCCTGCTCGAGCTGCTTCTGGGCGTCGGCGTCGAGCGGGAGCGCGTCGTCGCGCTTGCCGTCACCGTCCGCGTCGACAGCGGTCGCCGGCGGGGCGGCCGGGACGGTCACCGTGACGGTCGATGTCTTCGGGGCTTCGTCGTCGCTAGCGAGGTCGATCAGGCTGATCGTGAGGCTGACCGCGGCGATGAGAATCGCTGCGACGAGGATCGCGAGGTTCTTCTGCATGCTCGGCACGTACGAGCCTTGAAGAAGCCGCGCCTGCCGTCCCCGGATCGAGATCGAGGTGGTTCAGCCTTGGGTGAGCGTGCAGGCGAGCGTGCCGTCCGGCTGCGGGACGCACGTCGACGTGTACGTGGTGCCTGGGGGTGGGGGTGGACCCTGCTCGCCAGGAGGCCCGGGCGGTCCTGGTGCCCCCGCAGGGCCAGGAGGACCGGCAGGGCCAGGAGGGCCGCTCGCCCCAGCGGGGCCGCTCTCGCCTGCGGGACCGCGCTCCCCACCGGGCGGACCGGCAGGACCGCGCTCACCTGGTGGACCCGGCTCCCCCGGCACGCCCATCATGCCCAGGTCACCCTTCGGTCCGATGGGGCCAGCGGGACCGCGCGGGCCGCGTGAGCCGTCGGGTCCGGGCGCACCGATGGTGCCGTTTCGGCCCGGGACACCGGGGATGCCGCGATTGCCACGGAGGAACTCGACGACCCGTTCAGTGCTGCGCTGCGCGCGCTCCGCGGTCTCGGTCGCCTCGTTGCGCTGTGCCCGCCGTGCAGGCTCACGACGCTTCTCTGCGGCCACGTCACGCTGCGCTTGCTCACCGGCACCCGCCGCGCGCTGCGAGCGCGAGTCCACGTACAGGTAACCGAGCGCGATCACACCGAGCAGCAGGACACCGATGCCGTAGGCCAGCGCCCGGGTGCGGTGCTGCAACTGCTCGACGCTCTGGACGCTCGCCGCCGAAAGCTGGTCTACGGGCTTATGGCGCCTCATGCCTTGCCCTCCAGGAGCAGGACAAGGCGCGCAACCTCGGAGCGCAGTTCGCGAACCTCAGTCTCAAGCCCGCGGGCGGTGTCGCGCCACGCGTCACGCTCCGCGCGCATCTCGTCGCGCAAACTCATCGCCACAGCCGTGTTGCTCGAGCTTGCGGCCGCACTGTCAGATGCGTCTTGGCGGCCCCAGCGTAGGGCGGCGATGATCGCGGTGATCGCACCACCACCGAGGATGTAAGGGAGGATCTGTTCCACACGCGACCGTCAGCCTCCGACGAACGGGACCGGGCTGGGTGCTGGGTAGGAGTCAGCGCACGACACGAGCCGCTCCCTGACCTCTGCTATCCGGGTCCTGATTCGTGCCGTCCTGATCTGCGGGTTGTCACTGCCGAGTGTGGCGATCTCTTCGTCGCGTTCCACGTCTGCGAGACGGTCAGCGACGGCGCGTGCGCACCCGGCGACCTGTGCGTCGCGGATGTCTGTGCGCTGGTTGTAGGAGTGCGTCGCGAATGCGGCGACCAGCAGGATGGCGGCGAGCGATAGCGCGAAGCTGATGCGCTGCTGTCGCGGGCCCGCAGGGATGATCGGGCAGAAGCTCCTGCGGCGTACCAGAGCGCGCATCAGGTGACGAGGGTCGAGGGATCGTCGGCCACTGGGACTCCCGTCGTTGGCAGCGAGTCGGTCGTCGTGGTCGTGCCGGGTCATTAGATGACGACGGTGAACGTCACGGAGCTGGCGTTTGTCAGAGCGCGGGTCATGGTGCGCGTGCCGGTTGCCACGCCGACTGCGGTGAGTGCGTTGTCCTCGACCACCGCGATCGTCTTGGTCGTCGGCTGATGCCGGACGCGGAGGGTGGTAGCGGCGGGCACCACGTCGTTCGTGACGCCGACGGCGGGAAAGCAGAAGAACGAGATCCGACGCCCGACGCGAGTCGGGGTCACCGTAGGCGCGGTATGGGTCAGACCCGCCGCCTGATTGTTCCCCGCGTCCACGTCGATCGCGGTGCCCTTCGGATCTACGTAGTCGAGCATGACCAGCGCTCGCGCCGTAGAGAGCGAACCGACCTGAGTAACGTCCACCGTCGGGGTGTCGCCCGCCTGCGCCACCCGTCGCCAAATAACCGCCCGATCGTTCAGCGTTCCGGTTACCTGTCCTTCCCGAATACGCGTAAAGCCACTCGGATCATTGAACGAGTTTGCGCTGCTGGCCGTGGCCGCGAGGAGGAGAACGTCCCCCGGTTGCCAGCCCGTCGGATAGGCGATCGTGTGCGTCACACTTGCCGCCCCGCCTCCGGTACTGGCCGAGCGGAACACGGGCTCACTGAACGCTTGCGTCCGAATCTCGAACTGGAGCGTCGTCGACTCAACGTTCGCACCGGCATCAGCGACCACCGTGGCTGCGGCAGGGTTGGTCCTCTGCTGGACGCTCAGGGTGATCTGATTCTCGTCCGCGGCTTCGCTGTGCAGGCCCTCCAGCAGATCGTGACCCGCCGGAACGGCCACATTCTCACGCTCGTCGTCGGTAACGTTGAAGAAGACGTGGCGCACGACACGAGAGGAGTTGTCGTCGTGCAGCGTGTCAAGTGCGGCCCATGTGTAACTAGTCGCGTTGATGACTTCGGACAGGCCGGTTGCACCGATCGGGGAAGCTGCGTTGAAGTCACCGGCGCGGACCAACAGATACGTCACGCCGGTAGCACTCGTCCAAGTTGGCTCGGCAAAGCCGCTATAGACGCGCCATGCCGCTCTAAGCTCCTGCGTCCCAAAGTCGGTAGTTACGCGGATGTTGTTCCAGCCTGCCGGAAGGCCGGGAATCGTGTTCGTCTTCGCGGCAATGCCAATCAACAGGTCGCCCGTCGCGACACCCGCAGGAAACACTCCCGTTGCGCTGGCCGCCCTTCCTGACGTAGCGAGGATCGGTGACATATCCAACGGAAGCGCCGCGACCTCAGCCTGCACCGTCACCATTACCCTGCCCGACGTAAAGATCGTCGGTTGGAATAGGGCCGGATCACTCCGGTCCGCCGCCAGGAAGGCGAACCCATGCCCGTCGGAGCTAGTGCCAACGTGATCCGCTTGGAGCGAATGGAGCACGGTGTGCCCGGTCGTTGGAGACGGCGGCGAGTGAGCGGGAGAGAAGCCGTTGTTCCCACCCGCCCTGAGTACGAGCGACGTATCGTCGTCTACAAGAGTGTTGAGGGCTGCCCAGTTTGCAGTTGAGGACGACCCGGCAGAGTTGGCAGCCCGGGCACCGATCCGGGGCGTCCCACCAGCCAAGCGGAAGGTCGTCAGGCTCACCACGGCCAAGCCCGCCGCCGTCGGCCATATGGGAGCCGTCCATATGCCGTCATAGACCCGCGCGTGCAGCGATACGGCAGCGCCCGTCGCGGCATTCTGCTCCCACCGAGAGTAGGTGACAAAGCCGGGGGGCGTGGTCACGCCCCGCTGTCCGTGCTGGTAGACCGCGCCGACCACCAGATCGCCCGCCTGCGTACCGGCGGGCAGTGCTGGAGTGAGATCCTCGTTGTCTACGGTGGTGGTAGCGACGGTGTGGGCGATGAACTCAACACCCGCAAAGCCCCCGCTCTTGAAGCCGAGCCCGCGCCGTAGGCCGATCACACGAGGTCCCCGGACACATGCCACGCGTTCGCGGCGTACTTGAACGCGCTCACGGCCGCCCCGTTGCCGTTGCTCGTGAACTTCGAGTTCAGCGACTTGCGGGTCGCTCCCGCGCCTTCCGTGCACGTGAAGGCGCCGTTGCCGAGCTGCAGCATCTGCACGACCGACCCGATCGGCAGGCCCGGAGCGGTCGCGTCCGACGGCAGGACGAGGTCCGAGGCGGTCGTCCGGTCGATCGTCACCACGCTCATGTAGTCGCCGTTGGCGAGCGAGTACGAAGCGCCGGTCTGCGGGTTGATCGTGATCGCCCCAAGCTTCGCCGCGGTCACGGCGGCGGCGGCGAGGTCCTCGGCGAGCACCAGGCCGACCTGGATCCGCAGCCACTCGCTGACCGCGTCCGCGTACAGCTGACCGCGCGCACCCTCCACCGGGGGCACGAGGTAGAAACGGTTCGGGTCGCCCGCGGCCGGGCGTGCGAGCAGGGTGCCGCGCCCGATAACGGGGATCAGGGCCTTCAGGACGTCGTGCGTCTCGCGCAGGTAGTCGTCGCCGAGCCCAGCATCAGCGTTGGAGGCGGGCGGGTCAGGCAGGCCGGTGCGTGCGTCGCTCATGGGAAGTTCCCGTCGGTCAGGTCCTGCCACGTGTAGCCCGTGAGGTCATCCCAGGTCGTCCCGGTCAGGTCGTACCAAGGCGTGCCGGTGGCGAGGAGGTGATGGAAGCGGTGGCCTCGCGGCCGGTGCGGCTCTGCGGCGGCGAGGATCACGTCGCTCGACGGGGGCTCCCCGTCGAGCGTGAGAATGGTCAGCTCCCAGCGGGAGTCGGTGTCGAAGTCGGCCGGGTTGCGCCGGCGCACGATCCGCAGGAACGCGACGTCCGGGAGCACCTCGCGCACGGCTGCCGCTAGGGCTGGGAGGGTGCCGCGGCGGCGCGCCGGCCGCTCACGGATCAAGGTGCGGGCCGCGGTCTCCCACGCCAGGAACGTCAGGTAGGCGGAGAGCTCGGGCAGGACGACGCCGTACATGCCGGCGCACCACGGCAGCATCTCGAGCGGGCAGCGATCAGGGTCCAGGGCGATCGCGAGCGGACGGGCGTCGCCGAGTGCGAGGTCGTGCAGGACCTGCAAGGGCGCTCCGGTGGTCGCGATCAGGTTCGCAAGGAGGTGCTCCTCGCCGACCTCGTCCTGCGGGCCGAGCGAGGGGCCGAGCTCGTCCCAGATGTCCTGGGAGACCGGGAGTAGGGCGGGCGCCGGGCTCATGGCGCGAGCACCGTGACGTCGATTGTGCCCGGCTGTGTCGCCGGTGCGATGCCGTCCAGCGTGATGTTCGTCGTGCCGAGCGGGTCACCGTCCGCCGCGATCTGCAGCGTGGTGAGCCGGTCGAGGCCGACGATGTTCGGGCCGCCGATCTCCCCGGTGAAGTCGAGGAAGCTGACGACCGTGCGGTTCGCGAACCGCGCCACGTCCTGAGACACGAGCAGGCCCCAGCGCGCGGGGTCCAGGAACACGCGGATGGCGGCGTCGAGGTTCGCCTCGACGGTGGCCGGGTCGTACCCGGGGAGCGCCACGCCGGTCGTGGTGACGTTGATCGTCGTGTACTGGCGGGGCCGAAGGAAGAAGTCGTAGTTGACCTCCACCAGGTCGCGCATCTGGGACTCGAGCGCCGCCTGGCGGAGCGCCGGGAGCGGCTCGCCGTCGATGCCCCACACGAACGCGGTCGTGGTGCCGAGCACGTCCGCGGTCTCGGTCTCGGCGTTGTAGAGGTCGACGACCACGCTGCCGCCGACGTCGGGCTCCTCGATGAGGAAGTCCTCGAACTCCTCGCCCTTCACCGGCCGAGGGGTCGAGAGGCGCCGACGCCGCGTGAGAGCGCCGAGGAACTCGTCCTCGGTCTCGCCTTCGGCACCGCCCGTGAGCAGGCCAACCAGTTCGGCGCCGTCGTACTCACGGGCGGCCTCCTGGATCAGCAGCTCGCCGGACAGGTCGTTCGGGGCGGCGCCGGCCACGGCGGCGACGAGCTGCACTGCGCCAACCGGCGTGGTGAGGCCTCCGGCGTGCTCGTAGTCCTCGGCGACCAAGAGCTCAACGACCTCCCCGGCAGGGGTGGTGAGCGTGAGCGGGATGCCCTCCGCAATCAGGTAAGGGGCCTCGTCGACGAACGTCCACGTGGACGACGCGGTGGCAGGGCGCGCGTCACGGACCGGTCGGCCGTCGATCGCGCCAAGGTACGCGTAGGAGAACGCGGACCACAGCTGCATGTAGCGCATGCCGGCTGCGGTCTGGACGGCGTGAGCCTCGAGCAGCCACGTCATCGGGCCAGCGACCGCCGGGCGCCACCGGGGCATGCGGGTCTGCAGCTCGTCGAACGACTGCTCGGCGAGCGTCGCCGCGTCCTCGGGCAGGTCGGGGCGGGGGTAGCCGTCAGCCATCGGGGGCCTCTCGGGCGCCGGCGCGAACGTGCAGCCAGTCCAGGCCCTGCAGGGGGTCGCTCATGGTGTCGTCGACCTCGACGATCGCCTCGGGCTCCTGCTGCTCGAGGAGCGCTTCGAGCTGCGACGGGACGAAGCCGGTCGTGAACGTGACGTCCGGGACACCAAACTCGGGGCGGCCGCTGCGCTGGCCGAGCGGGGTGCGCGCGATGGTGTGGACGTTCTGGCGGATCTCGTCGTCACCGCCCTGCGGGACGGTGTCGAAGACGCCGCCAGCGCTCAGGCGCAGCGGGAAGGCGAGGTGCACGGGGTCGGCCACGGTCACCCGGCACGTACGCGACCGTTCGGCGCGCCGCCTGCCCGCGGCTAGTCGTCGAGGAAGCCGTAGGTGATGAAGTAGTGGCCGGGCCAGCCGCTCACGTTGGCGTAGTCGATCGGTGGGGATCCGTGCCCGATCGTGCGCCCGCCGCCCAGGTAGAGCTCGACGTGCCCGGTGGTCGCGCTCATCATCAGGTCGCCGGGCTTCGGCCGCGAGGTGCGCTTCCCCTTGGCTGCCTGGCTCCACGTGTTCGTGCCCGGGTCCTGGGCGCCCGCCTTCAAGTAGATCGCGCGCACCCACTGCGAGCAGTCCGTGCGGGCCGGCGCGGGCGGCGTGGGGTCGGTGGTGAGCGCGCCGGGCTGGCTGTAGCGGCGGAACCCGGTCTTGCTCGTCAGGGTCGCCTGGGCTTCCGCGACGATCCGCTCGCGAACGGTGGCGCGTGCACCATCAGCGGTTGAAGACGTGGAGGTCGACGCGCCCGTCGTGCCGGACGCGCTCGCGGTGACCTCGACGCGCAGCGGCGGGCGCTTCGGGTCGCGCGCGCGGCGGAGCTCGAGCTGCGCCGCGTCCTCCCCGGACGTGAGCCGCAGGCTCTCGAGCAGGTAGCGGCCGTTCTGCGCGCCGGCGTCCTCCACCAGGACTGAGCTGCCCGCCTGATGGAAGATCCGGTCGTCCAGGCGGACAGTCGCGGACAGGCGGTTGACGCCGCGGCCTGCATCCCAGCCACCGTCAAGGAAGTCGACGCCGTTTTCGTGCGGGCGCAGGATCAGGGCGGGCTTCGCGCGGAGCAGGTCGCGCTCGTCGCCCATCACGACGATCGGGTCGAGGTGCGTCATCCACGCCCAGCGGACCTCCTCGCTGATGCGGACGCCCATCGCCCACGTGGACTCCGGCTCGTCCGGGGTGCCGCGGGACTGCGCAGCGCGGGAGGGCTGGGCGTCGCCGCGTCGGATGCCGCCGTCGTACGCGTCGATCCACTCGTCAGCCTCGCGCGCCGCGTCGTCGTAGCGGCCCGGGTGGGCGGAGCCCTGGACCTTCTGCGCGACCTGGCCGGCCGACAAGCTCGGGAAGAGGCGCGCGACCTCGATCGCGCCCATCGGCCGGGCGGGTCCGACGTCCCCGTCGGAGTCTGGCGGCGGCGTGATGTAGGTGAACCCGTACTTCAGGAACGCGGTCGTGGCGTCCTCGACGTCCTCCGTGTCGATGTTGTAGCCGCGGCGCTTGAGGTCCACCAGGGTCGGGGTGTCCTGGATCTGCAGCGGGCCGCGGCTCGTGCCGTCCTTCAGCCGCACCGCGGCGCCCGTCTTGACCTGCGACTCCACGATGAGCGCCTCCATCAGCGCCTTCGTCGCGCGCGGTGGTGCGTCCAGCGCCTCGGCGCGGCGCAGCGCGCGCTCCCCGAGCTCCTTCTGTGCCGCTGTCGCCGGCGCCTTCTTCACCGTGAGCTTGGCGTCCCGGTGGATCCCCGACGGGCCCGCGGCCCGGGTCTCCGGCGGCCGCTGGCCGCGCTCCCGCGCGCGGTCCTTCTCCTCCCGGACGCGCTCGAACAGGTTCGCGCTGCTCGACTCGCCCCGGGCGGGGCACACGAACCGCACACCGGGCTCCTCACCGACCAGGGTGCGCATCGCGCCGGCACGGGTGAACGCGCCCTCCTTGAACGACCGTGGCCGCGTGCGACGCTGCAGCCTCGCGGCGTGCCGAGGGATCAGGGTCAGCGCCGTGGTCGGTCCCTGGCTGCTGGTGCCCATCAGCTCGAACCGCGCGCGGGCCACAGTGGTGGTGATGCCGCGGTCCAGGACCTCGTCGCCCTGACGGTCCAGCAGCGGGTGATCGCGCAGCGCCCGGTCCGGGTCGGCGCACTGCACGGTGAGCGCCGGGGTCTCCAGCATGCTGAGGAAGAGCTCCCAGCCCTCCACCGTCGAGCCGAGCCGGAGCTGCTCCTTGCCGCCATAGGCGATGAGCGCGAGCTCCTGGAGCGAGGCGGTGAACGCTGCCTTCACCCGGCTGCTCGCTTCTTCGCCTTGGCGAGCGCGAGCGCGTACTCCTTCTGGGCCTTGGACTCCGCGTCGTCCTTGGCCTTCTGCTGCTTGGCCTTCGACTGCGCGGCCGAGGTCGCCCGGTCGAGCTTCGCCGACGCGACGTCCGGCAGCTCGTACACCCGCATCCGCAGCGTGGCCTCGAGCATGATCGGTGTCACGCCGTCCGGCAGGTAATCCTCCTGTCCGCGGTTCAACGACTCGCAGACGAACACGCCCTCCACATCGCCGGGCCCGAACGCCTCGAACGGTGAGGGCACGAAGAAGTCGCCGCCGCGCTTGCCCGGCGAGCACATCGCCAGCAGCGCCAGGCGCTCCAGGCGGATCGACCGGGGGCGCACGAGCGTGCCGATCACAAGGTCGATCTCCCAGCCGGCGAGCTCCGTGCCCTGGTAGGCGACGTACCCGTCGCGCTGGTCGCGGTCGCGGGGCTGCCAGCCGCCGGTGCCGCCGAGCGGCCGCGGCGGCCCGGAGCACAGGGCGGTGACCAGGAACGCGCCGGAGCGCATCATCAGGTGCCCGACCGGGACCTCCGGGCGGGTGAGCGGGCCGGGCCTCGGCGCGGTCGGGCGAGGCCCGCTGACAGGCCGGCCGGGCATGCCGGGACGGATGCTCATCCGAACCTCCGTGCGTCGCGCTGGTCGCCGTCGTCGCGGACTGCGCGGCCGAGTTCGCGGCGGTCGACCTGCACGATCGTGGGATGCCGCAGGAGCGCGTCGACGAGCCGGTCGGTGACCTCCTGCATCAGCGACGCGGACGAACCCGGGCTGGACCGGTCCTCTGGGGCGCCGGCGGGCTGCAGCACCGGCGACCGGACAGATCCGCCGAGCGGCTGGACGCGGACGCCGCCGCCGGGGAGCATCGTGTTGAGCTCCGCGCCGTCCTCCCCGGTGACCCAGGACCCCATGCCTCGGACGGTGCCGCCCTTCGCGAGCATCGGAATATCGGGGACGCCGATCGTGACGCCACCGAACTTCGGGCCCGGGCCGGGCGGGTCGAAGCCGGGGATCTTGAAGTCCAGGCTGTTCCAGCCGCTGATGATGAAGTTGATCGCGGAGCGGAACGCATCCTTGATCCCGTCGAACATGCCCGAGAACGCGCCCGAGAGTTTCCCGGGGACGCTCTTGAAGAAGTCGACGAAGCTCGAGAACTTCTCCTTCACGAAGCCAACGACGTCGCTCGCGGTGCCCTTGAGCTTGTCCCAGTTGCGGACGATGAGCACGATCGCCGGAACGAGCCCCGCCGTGAGAATCCCCGTGAGCAGCGGCCAGTTGTCCTTCAGGAACGACCACACGGACTGCACTCCCTCGCGGAACGTCTCGGACTTCTGGTGGGCGAGGTACAACGCGAGCCCCAGAGCGACCAGGCCGGCGACGACGACGCCGACGGGGTTGGCGATCATCACCGCGTTCAGCGCGCCCATCGCCACGGTGACGCCGGTGATGAGGCCCTGCACGAACATGACGGTGCGGAACGCGATGAAGCCCGCGACGACCGAGCCGAGCGCTATCGCGAGGGGCTGACCGCCTGCCTCGAGTAGCAGGAATGCGCCGGCCACCAGGCCGAGCGGGGACGGCAGGGCGGACACCGCCGGCAGCAACGGCTTGAACGCCGCCGCACCGTTCTTCGCGACCCCGACCACAGAGCCGAGCGCGGACCGCACATCGTCGAGCGCACCGTCGAGACGACCGCCCGCGCCGACCATGCCGTCGAAGCCTTCGATGAGGCCGTTGACGCCGCCCATCTCGAACGCCTTCTGCAGCCGGGACAGGCCGCCTGACGCCTTCGTGGCCATGCCCGTGACCGCGGTCACGACCGTGTTCGCCGCAGGGGCGAGCATGCCACCCATCGTCTCGGCGAGGTTGCCGACGCTCGTGCGGAGCTTGTCCATCGGCTGCGCCTGCGCCTCCGCCGAGCCCTTCACCTGCGACTCGACCTCGCGCAGCAGCAACTTCTGAGCGCCGAGCAGGTTGCCCTGCTCGACCATGCCCTCGATCGTCTTCTTCTGCTGCGCCGTGAATGTGACGCCGGACCGGCCGAGGGCGGTCATGCCCTTGACGGGGTCGTTCAGGGCCTTGCCGAGCTGCTTGCTCGTCGACTCCAGCGACCCGAACCCCGCGGCCGACAGGTCCACGGCCGCCGCGGTCGCGCGGTCGAAGACGTCGTTGCCCTTGCCGACCTCGTTGCGGACCTTCTTGAAGGTGAGCAGCAGGTTCGAGCCGGTCTGGATCGCCTCGTCGTCGATCCCGGTCTTCAGGCTGATCGCGCCCGCCAGGCCCTCGACCTCCGAGCGCGTGATGCCGGCGACGCCGCCCGTGGACTTGATGACCGCCGCGGTCTGCGCCCCGACCTTGGCGCTCTCCGTGAACTCCTCGCCGATAAAGCCAATCGCGGACCCGACACCGAGCAGGCCGGCGCCCGCCGCGGCAACGCCGACGAGCGGGGTGCGCACGGACGCGAGCGCCGAGCGCAGCTTCCCGCTCGAGCTCGCGGCCGAGTCGACGTTGCGGCCAGCGGCGGACACGCTGCGGCCCATGCGGTCCGCCTCGCGGCGAGTCGCGCCCGCAGCGTCACCGACATCCCGGACGTCGCCGGCCAGGTCGCGCATGCCCGCTGAGGCGCGCGCCTGGTCCTGCAGGCGTACGCGGATGCTGACGTCATCGGCCACAGGTCACCTCCGTCGAGTGCGGCGCTGGCCGCGCTTCATCGCCTCGGCGTACTCGCCGATCCACATGCGCGCCTTGATCCGCTCCAGATCGAGCGCCTGGCGCAGCGTCTCGCGCGCGATGCCTGCGTCGAGCACGCGATCGAACGGGTCGGCCAGTCGCACCCACGCCCGCCCGTCCCCTCCGCCGAGGTTGATCTGGGCGGCCGCGCTCATCGCGCGCTGGCCTTCTATCCCCCCAGGACGACGCCTGCGTTCGTCCCGGATGGGTCACGGTTCCAGGTCAGGACCTCGCCGGCGTGCCCGAGGAACGCCGCCTTGGTCTTCATCACCTGGTCGATGAGCTCACGGTTCGTCCCGACCTCGAGCCCGAGGTACCAGGCGAGAGCCGCGTCCCACGTCGCGTGAGTGCCGGACTCGTCGCGGATCTCCTGGAGCTTGCCGTCCTCCTGGCGCTCCCACATGCCGGAGCACGTCTCGAGCATCAGGTAGTTGGCGTCCGAGACGCGGTCGGCCTGGATGAGCTCGCTGATCTTCTGGAGTTCCTTCTCCGACGCCGGCCGGTAGGTCGCGACGAGGCTGCCCTCGTAGAACGACGGAAGGACCGCGAGCTCGAGGTCCTCGACGTCCTCGGCGACCTGCGCCTTCAGGCGGTCGCGGATGCTCTGTGCGCCACTCATCCGGTGATCTCCTCGGACGGGCTGACCGTGAGCTTGAGGGGCACGTCGCCGGCCTCCTGGCTGTTGTGCTCCGGGGCCTCGCAGCCGGTAAGCGGGCCTTCGAAGATCGCGAACGGCTCGAGGACGACCACGCCGTTCTGGCGCTTGTGGCGGGTGATCTTCATCGGGGTGTTCGGCGCGTTCTTCAGCTCCGCGTAGATCGGCGCGGCGCGCGGGTCGCTCCAGTCGAGCGACACCTCGGCGTCGTCGATTTCCGCGAGACCACCGAAGTTCACGGGGAACCTCGAGCCGGGCTTGTAGTAGAGGCGACCGTCGACGGACCAGCTGCCGCCGCTGAACATGTCGAACTCGCCGCGGGGCGAGCCGTCGATAAAGACGTAGGTCGCGAACTCGTGCGTGCTCACAGGGTTCTCCTAGGCTGCGATCGCGGCCATGGTCGGGGGACGGCGAGCGAGGTCGAGGACCACGACCTCGCCGGTCGGGGAGTTGGCGACCTCGGCGTACGCGGCGAGCGTCTTGGTGTCCGGGTCGAACGACACGGTGCTCGAGTACGCGTCCTGCGCGGTCGCGCCGAAGAGCGCCTCCTCGCGGTACGCGCGTCCGAGGATCGAGACGATCGCGCCGTTGCACTCCGCCAGCAGCGACGGGGTGACCTTCCGCAGCACGTAGTCCTCCAGGACGGCGAGGATGTTCGCGCGCAGCCACATGATGGTGCGCGCGTCGCTGAACTCGTAGTCGACGTCGGGGCGCTGCGCCTTCGCGGCGGACCGGTCGCTGTACGAGGTGACGGTGCCGCGGATGACGCGGTACACGGAACCGCCGGCGGCGTTGATCGCCTCGCGCTCCGTCTCCGTCCATTCGCGGTCCAGGCCAATGGCGGCGCGGGAGCGACCGTAGATGTTGGCGACCGGGTCGCCGAGGCGGCCGGTCGCGTCGTACTGGCTCGTCAGGGCACGCTCGACCGCGCTGATCGGTGCGTACCGGCGGCCGTTGAACCCGGACTTCGGGCGGAGCTCGGCGCGCTGCGCGTAGATCTCGCAGCGGCGGGCGCCCTCGCTGACCTGCAGCGCCTGAATGGCGGCGATGAACGCGGCGTACGAGCAGCCGGCGACGCAGTCGAGGATCGCGGTCCGGTTGTTCGGGATGAGCGTGTCCGCGACGTGCACGTGGACCGCGCTGATGCCGATGCCGGGCACCGAGATCTGGCCGGGGCCGAGGTCCGCGGTGACGCGGTCGATGGCGTCGAACCAGTCCTGGTTGGCGAACGTGTTCCGGGAGTCCGTGCCGCCTGCGAGCGCTTCCGCGGCGGCGGGCACCGGGGTGCCGGGGGTCACGCCCGCGGTGATGGTGACCAGTTCGGAGTACTCCTGCGACCAGAGGATCGCCGCCGTGTAGTCCGCGAGGTCGTACGACTGCTCGAGCTCGACGTCGTCGAGGTCCTGGATGCTGACCCGGAACGTGTCGACCTCCTGGCCGGCAATGTACTGACGCTGCAGCCCATTGCCCCAGGCGCCGGGGCTCTTCGCGCTGGTGACGAGCTTCGCGTCGACGAGCGTCGCGGTGGCCGCGGCGTCCGCGACCGCGCGGGAGACCCAGTAGTCGCCGCCCTTGTCGCGGAAGAACGTCTCGGCGTCGGCGTGCAGGAAGCTGTAGTCCTGCTCCTCGCCGAAGACGCGGACGACGTCCTTCATGCTGCGGCACAGGCGCGGCTCGAGGGGCCCGCGCTCGGTCTCGACGACCACGAAGCTGGTGCCCGTGTCGGTCGGTGCCCCGCGGACGGGTGATGCGTCGCTCTCTACTGCGTACAGGCCGGGGGCGTTCACGTGGACGCGCCCTCCTCATCGGTCGTGGTCGCCGGGGACGTACGCGCGGTCGTGCTGGCCGCCTGCGTCTTGCCGCCCCGGGCCGGCTTCGCGACGGGGGCCGGGGGCTCCCCGCTGGGCGTGCTGCCCGAGGTGTCGTCGGGGGTCGCTCCGTCCGTGCCGGACTCGCCGCCAGTCGTGTCGTCACCGGAGCCGCCGGGATCCGGGGACGTGTCCTCCTTCGAGGCGTCGAGCAGCACCCCCCGCTCGAGGCCGTCCGCATCGAGCACGTTGTCGGGGTCGATCGTGCCAGTCGCGCCCGAGACGATGACCTGGCCGGTCGACGTAGGGAACGGGACGGGTGAAGCGTTGCGGACGAGCATGGTCAGCCTCCTGGCTGGATGGGATGAACGGTCGCCTCGGTGAGTTCGACGAACACGTCGTCACCGGCGTCGGGGATCTGGGAGAGGTCGACGGCGTTGCGCACGGTCACGTCGAAGAGGACCTCGCACGCGTTGAGGGTCTGGCCGCGCTCCCACGCGTACACGTCTAGGCGTCTCCCGACCCATTCGAGGTCGGAGGCGAGCCCGTCGAGCGACGCGTTGTGCTTGGCGATCGCGGTCAGCGCTGTGCCCCACAGGGACGCGCGCCGATCAGTGTCCTCGCGGTAGCCGCCCTCGACGACGGCGACCAGGCCGAGCCGGAACGTGCCGTCCTGCCGCTGGCCGCGGCGCGAAGTCGTTGGGACACCGGGGCATACGGCGACGACGTAGGGCGGGACGCGCTGGTCGTCCCCGCCGATCTCGCGGTCGAAGGACACGGGCTGCGTGGTGCGGCCGAGCGTGCCTTCGGGCAGGTCGAGGTCGTCCTCGATCGCGGACAGGTAGAGGTCCAGCCGGCCGGGAGCGTCGATCACGGCGCGAGCGGCGAGCTGCACGTGGTGCTCGCTGACCCCGACTCTCACAGGCCGCTCCCGACGATCGCGCGCTGGAGGATGCGGACCATCTCGCGACGGTCACCCTCCGGCGCCTCGAGCGGGCGGCGCTGCGGGACGCCCTGGCCGAGCTGATGGAACCGCGCGTACGGGACGGTGGTGCCGAAGATGAGCTGGGAGCGGGTGACCTCGCGCAGCGCGCCGGTCCCTTCGCCGGCGAGCGAGTCGCGCAGCGCGCCGGTCGCGTGCAGGATGCGGGAGTCCAGGCCCTGGCGCTGCTTGGAGGCGATCGTCGAGGCGGCGAGCGGAGCCCAGCCACCGGAGCCGTACTGGCCCTCGCTCGCGAACTGACGGCCCTCCGCGCGCTGCAGGTACTCGCCGACCTCGCGCAGGCCGTCGCTCATGTCGTCGGTCCGGCCGGCCATCCGCAGGAGGCTGCGTTCGACCTGGACGTCGCCGGCGAGTTCGATGGTGAGCTTCACCACGGCCTCCCGGAGATCGATGGGCGGGCCGAGTGCGTCCACTGCGGCAGACCAGCGACCGCGGGCTCACCGGTCCCCGGATCAACCGGGGTGCTCGCGCCTGCGACGAGCGTCTTCCAGCGGGCGTCAGCGATGGTCTGCCAGTGCGGACGCGGCGACTGGTCGCTACGCGTCTGGGCGGGGTACGTGCTGGTCTCGAGGGTCGCGGCAGCCTGGTGCTTCACGAACGAACGCGCCGTTCCGTGCAGGCGCACGGGGAACGCGCCGAGCCCGAGCACCGTGGTGACCGCATCGTCCACCGCCCCCTGCGCGTCCTCCAGGTTGGGAGTCGACGTCTCCGTGAACTCTGTGGCGCCGGACGCCCGCAGTCGCGCACGCAGCAGCGGTGCGACTTCCTGGACGTCCGGCTGCCACGGTTCCGTAGGCACGGGCGGCCTCGTGACCGCAGGCTTACGCCTGCAGCGCCTCGAGCTGCGTGACGACGTCCTCGCGAGGAGACCCGCCGCTCGCAGCGGTCTCCGCCTCGAACACCTTCAGCGCGAGATCCTTGTCGCCCTGCGCCAGCGCGACCGTGTCCTCCGTGGACAGCTCGCGCTCGGCGATCGCCTTCGCGAGGTCCTCGACGGACAGCTCCTTCGCGTCGAGCGCGGGGAGCGTCGCGGCCGGGGCCTCGGCGCCCTCCTCGATCTGGCTGGGATCGAGCGGCAGCAGTGCGCCGATCGAGTCGAGGTACTCGACGTGCTCGGCCGGCACCTCGTCGCCGCGCATCAGCGTGACGATCTTCTTGCCGTCGAGCACGTTGACGGAGCGCGCCTTGAGCAGGCGCACCGGCGCGGGAGCGGCCGGCTTTTTCGCAGGCTTCTTCGCCGGGGGCATCAGGCGGCCCTCATCTCGAGGATCGCGTCCGCGCCGTTGGCGACGAAGACCGGCGCGACCTCCATCGTGAACACGTCCGTGAAGCGCTTGCCCTCACGGGTGTACTCCGGCGGGCCGAGAGGCTTGTCGAACGCCATCACGCCGACCTGGCCCTGACGGACGTACAGGCGCCGGCCGACGGGGCGCCGGACCGACACCCGCATCCGCAGGTTGTACCGGGCGAGGACGGCGTCGGCCTGTCCCTCGAAGACACGGTCGAACTCCTCCGCGTCCTCCGGGGAGACGATCACGAGATCGGGGGCAACCCCCGACTTGTCCTCCTGGAAGAGGCGCGAGACGCGAGCGAACTCCGCGGACGGGCGAGCGCCCGCCGCATCGGTGGCCGTGACGCGCGGCGCCGCCGCCCAGTCGGTGAAGTCGTCGTTGACGCCCTGCACGAACCGGGCGGACGCCTGCACGAAGTCGGCGAGGTGGTCCTCGCCGCTCTTCTGCAGGTGCATCGCCAGGCTGTTGCCTGCGCGACGGAAGTCGTCCTGGACCTCCATGACCTGGTTCCACCGGCGGTGCTCGTCGGTGACGTCGATCGACCCCGACCAGGACTCCGGGAACGCGAGCTTGCGCACGCGCCGCGGACCGCTGATCTTCGGGGCCTCCGCGCCCGGGGAGCGCGGAGCGACGTCCGCGTCCTCGTCGAGGAAGTGATCGTTGGCGTAGGTCTCGGTGTAGCGGATCGCGCCGCCGGTCACCGTGATGCCGGGAGTGCGATACACCTCCTCGATCCAGTAGCCCTCGTTCTCCGCGGTGAAGTCCCGGACGAGCTCCGGGATGATCGCGGGCGGGTTGACCAGGTCGTCGACGACGAGCGCCGTGCCGTCCGTGTTCTGGCTGATGCCGAACGGGTTCGGGTAGCCGTCCTCGTTGACGGGGACGCCGGATGCGGCGAGCGCGCGCGAGCGCGGCTTCCACTCCGGGGCGAGGAGGCCGGCGAGTTCGCGGACCTCGTCGAGCATGGGCAGGACGGGGTTCATGCGAGGTCGACCTCCAGGATCTGACCAGCGACGGTGACGGAGTTGACGGCGGTGCCCTGACGGACGCCGGCGGCGAGCGTGATGCCGCGACCGGTGGCGTCGGACTGGACGCCATCGCCGGCGGTGACGGCGGCGCCGGCGATGACGCGGGCGATCGCGCCGCGTCGGACGACGTTCGTGCGGCGGGTCCAGGCGTGGTCGGGGTGGGCGCCCTCGCCGGAGTCCGGAGTCGTCGACCGCTCGGCCACGCCGAACGCGACGTCGGCCGCGGCGCAGTGGCCGATGCAGTAGTCGCCGCGGTCGCTCTTCGGACCGGTGATCTTGACGAAGTGCCCGGCCTCGACCGGAGCACCAGGGGTGAACGCCGGGACGTTGTCACCGGGCTTGAAGCGCGCGATCAGCGCGTGCGGGGCCATGACTAGGCCTCCTTCCTGGGCTTGAGGCCCATCGACGCCCGCACGCGGGCGAGCTGGTTGTCCGACAGGGCGGGGTCACCGCTCGCCGAGTTGCGGGCGAGGGTGCCGATCGGCACCGTGCCCGGGGCGAGACCGCCGTCCTCCGGCGAGGCCGTGAGGAGGTGGCGGGTGCCGGCCGGGTCGTTCTCCCAGGCCGTCAGGTAGTGGGCGCGGCGAGCGGCGGGGAAGCGGCCCTCGGCCTGCGCCTGCTCGACGGTGCGGTCGCGCTCCTCGACCTGGCGGGCCTCGTAGTCGGCGCGCATCGCGTCGAACGTGACCTGGTCGACGGTGACCGTGCCGGCAGCCGCGGCGACCGGGACCGGCGGAGTCGCGGCCGCGGGCTGCTCGCCCTCGCCGTTGCCGTCGGCGGGCGGGGCGTTGCCCTCCTCCGCGGCCGGCTCGTCGCCGTCCGTTTCGGGGGCCTCGGCGTCGGCGCGACGGGCGGCCTCCGCGTTGACCTGGTCGAGGGTGCTGTCGGCGCTCAGGCCGAGAGAGAGCGCCAAGGCGCGGATCTGCTCCGGGGTCATGTTCTCCTCCGGGGGGTTCGGGATGGTCCGCGCCTCAGCACGGGAGGCGAAGGTGCGTGCCGCGCTCGCGGCGACGGGGGCGGCGGCGTCGACGTACTCGACGCGCACGCGGGCGGGCTCGCCGAACTCGACCTCGCCGTCCGCGCTGACGGTGTACGGGACGCGCCAGAGGGAGCCGGAGTCGTCGTCGGCGATGACCTCGAGCGGGTCCACGTACAGCTCGCGGATCCACCACCAGTCGCCGAGGTGCTCCTGCTGGAACGCGCGCCACACGGCGTCGTCGGTGGCGCGGGCCGCGATGGGCTGCGGGCGGCCGGTCGCCATGACCAGCGTGCCGCGCGCGGAAGCGGAGGTCGGGGACGGAGCCTCGATCGTGAGCTCAGGACCGTCGGCGCTGAAGAGCGCCTGAATGTCCTCGAGCGTCTCGCAGGCCGGGTAGCGTTCACCGAGCAGCGCGACCGCGCAGAGCACGGCGTCGTGCTCGCGGCCGGTGTCGGTGTGGAAGTCGGTCCACCACTCGGCGGAGCGGCGCGGGAACGCGGTCGGCATCGCGTCGGCGAGCCAGCGCGGAACGCCGGTCAGGTCGCCGATGAGCTTCATGCCGTTCTCGGAGAGGCGAAGGTTCTCGACGCGGCCGAGCGCCGGAGTGCCGTCGAAGACGGTGGCCGGCATGCCGTTGTAGGAGTCCTCCACGGCGGTGTTGAACCGCGGGTCGAGGTGCCCGAGCTTCACGACCGGCGGGCGAATGTGCCCGTCCTGGGAGGCGGCGACCATCGCGGCGAGGTCGTCGGTCGTGACGGTGGTGTCGCCGGTGGAGGCGTCCCACGTGCCGACCTCGAGGATCTCCACGTTCGGGACCGTCGTCACCGCCGGGCGGCCGGCGTCGGCGCGGTGCGGAGTGCGCCGCCCAGCCAGCCAGGCCGGGCGGCGGTTCCCGATGCGGAGTGAGGAGGATCCCATCAGCCCGCACGTACGCAGGCCCCGGAGGGACGCCTACGAGATCAGGCCACGTCGACCGACGCCTCGGACTCGCGCTCGCTGACCGCGACGAGGGTGCCGCGGCAGTTGCCGCCGCCCTCGCACTGCGCGTATCCGCCGGCGGGGTAGTCCTCGAGCGCGTCGTCGAGGTTGTCGTACTCGGTGCCGTCGACCGTGACGCACGGGCTGCAGGTCGCCGCGTCGAGCAGCTCGGACGCGTAGATGCGCACGGTGTCGAGGACCTCGACGGCCTGGCGGATGACGTCGACTCTGCCCGCGTGCTGGGAGGCGTGGACGGCGCCGCCGAGTTCGCGTCGGAGGTAGGCGTCGGAGAGTGCCTCGACGTGCTCGACGACCTGGTCGGCGACCTGCTCAGCGTCGAGCCCGCCGTCCCCTGTGAGGAGGATCGCGCGGCGCCGGGCGACGGACGCGAAGTCGTCGGCGACGACCTGGGCAAGCGCGGCGGCGCGCTGCTCGGCCCGGGCCCGGGAGTCAGCCTCGGGGAGGTCGGGCTCGAAGTCCAGCTCGCCGGCGGCCTGCGCCCGGCCCTCTCGGGTGGCGCGCAGCAGCAGCGTCGTCATGGCGCCAGCGCCGAGGATCGGGGCGGTCAGCCGGGCGAGTTCTTCGAGGTCGCCGTCGGCGGCTTCGATCTGGGCGCGGATGGCGTCGATCTGCTCCGGTCGCTGGTCGAGCACCGTGGAGACCATGGCGTCGGTGACCTCGGTGTACGTGGCCTCGATCGCGTCGAGGTCCATCGCGGCCTCGTGCGGCTGCGAGTTGCGCCGGAGCTCCCTTTCCCCCGCGGTCGCCACGGCCTGATGCCGGGCACGTGCAGCGGCCGGCTGCGCAGCGGGGGCGACGGGCGCCGGTAGGGCGCGGACCTGGCCCTCCCCGTTCGGGAGCGGGCCGAGGCCGATCTGTGCGCGGCGCTCGTCCACGAGGAGGATGCCGAGATCCAGGTCGTAGCCGTAGGACTGGCCGGTCGGCGCGTCCTCCTCCGGCCGCTCCGGGAGGCGGTTGCGGGCGCGGAGCGCGTCCTCGAGCACCGGGTCCGGGGTGATGAGCCCAGCGTCGACCAGGCGGCCGAGGTCCTCGACGGACGGGTCGCCGTCGGGGTCGCGGGTCGACACGACGCGCGGGACCGGGGCGCCCTCGCCCTCGTTGAACCGGACGCTCAGCGCGCACGCCTGCTCGGTCAGCGTGCCGGCGATCCACTCAGCGCAGCCGTCATGGACCATCGCGAGGAGGTCGGCGAACGTGCCGCCGAGACCGCGGCTGCCGTTCGAGGTCTGCGCGAGGTCGATGACCATGGAGGCGAGCGCCTTGCTCATCTGCTCGTCGTCGTACCGGACGCTCGCGATCGTGTCGGGCAGCGTTCCCTTGACGCCGAGGAGTTCGAGTTTGGCACCGTACGGGATGCTGCCGCCGACGTCCTCGCCTACGCGCAGGTTGCTCGCGATCGCCGCGAGCGCCGCGTCGGCCTGCGGCGTCGAACGCTCCGGGGCGGTCGTCACGGGGATGCCCATGCCGTTGCGCTCGTGCTTGGTGACGTCGATGCGCAGCAGTCCATCCTTGCGCAGCCAGTGCCGGAAGCACGGGCGCAGGATGCTGGTGCCGTGCCACGTGTCGTCGTCGCCCCACACGAACGACTGCAGCCGGTCGAGCGGCACCTCAACGGTCCCGATGAACCCGGCGCTGCGGCCGGTCCGGGACGGGAACTCGATCCCGGTCAGGTCACCAGTGTTCCGGTCGAACGCCGGACGGGTCACCGTCCACGGCGGCCGCGGCTCGAGCGTGAACCGCCACGTGCCGTCCGGCTCGACGCGCCCGTCGAACTCGAAGTCGTAGCGCCCGTACGGCAGGGCCTTGAGGGCGCGGGAGAGCATCCGGTCGAACCGGCCGTGCGCCGCCGGCGTCTGGTCCTGCTCCTGCCCCATGATCGACAGGCCGAGGTCCTCCGCGATCCGACGCGTGGCCTCGTCGCTCGCGCCTGCAGGGTCGAGCACCCAGCGCCGACGGCGAATCGGCATGTGGTAGCCAAGCCACAGGCCGGCGAGCTGCCCGTCCGTGAGCATCTGCCGGATCGTCCGCGGCGCGCTCGGCCAGCGGAGCTCGGGCACGTGCTCGGCCTGGTGGGCGAGCGCGGCCCACGAGACGCCGGCGTTCGCGGTGTCGCGGGCCAGGGTTCCGGACGGGGGCTTCACGGCAGGGGGCACGCCGTAGACGTACGCCTCGTCATCGCGACGGGCCTACCACGCGCGCTTGCGGATCTCGCCCGCGATCGACAGGGTCGGCGGGTCCGGTGGCACCTGGTCCTTCAGGCGTGTTGGGGTGCGACGGACCGAGCAGGCCATCAGCAGCGTGTCCGCCCGGTCTGGGGACCCGTGGCCGCGGTCGCGCATCTGCTGCTTGCTCTCCACCTGGATGCGTCCGTCCGGGCGCTCCCACCACTGCACCTGCGAGAGCTGGTCAGCGAGCGTCTTGTCCTCGGGATCGAGGTCGATGCCGCGCGACTCGAACAGCTCGCGGATCGACCACCACGCCTCCGCCCGCCGGTTGAAGAACCGCTCGGGCTGCAGGGCCGCGCCGGTCATCGTGAACTCGTGGACGTCGTGACCGTCGGCGATGAGCTGGTCGGTGACGGCGCCGCCGATGCCGTCCGCGTCCACGACGACGTCGAGCGCGCGGGACGCGTCGCGTTCTTCGACGACCTGCAGGGACGTCTGGGTGGTGCGTTGCTTGCGCTCGGTCCGGCGGATGCGGAACACGCCGCCGCGGCGGAGCCCGAAGACGGTCTCATCGCCGCCCAGGCGCGCGACGTCGACGGCGAGCGTGCCGCGGTCACCGAGCATCGACCCGGACATGTCGCGTTCCTGCGCGGCCCGGACGAGGTCGGGGCTGATGAGGGTGCCGTCGTCGTCGCCCTGCGGGAACTCGGCGTCCACGCGGCTCGTGACGTAGCCACTGTCCCTCCCCCGCTCCTTGATCGCCTCCTCCACCCAGGTCGGGGTGAGCAGCATCGGGCGCAGCTCCTCCGGGACGGGCTCGTCGGTGAAGTTCGGGGTGTCCCAGCCGCGGATCCGCTCTACGTGCCACGTGCTCTCTGGCTCGCACATCGCCGCGAACTTGCTCTTCGCGTCCGTCGGGTTCCCGATCGCCAGAGCCCGCGCGTCCTCGTTCGTGAGCAGCGCGTCCACCGCGTCCCACAGCCAGACGGGGATGCCGCATGCCTCGTCGACGATCACCAGGACGTACCGGGCGTGAATGCCCTGGAAGGCGGTCGCGGCCTCCTCCGCGTTCTTCAGGTCCTGCGGCTTGCGGCCGTACGCGACCAGCTCCTCGTCGCCGCCGATCTTCATCTTCCACTGGCCGTCGAGCGTGAGCCGGCCGGGCACCGCGTCGGGGTGCCCGTTGCGGTCCGCGGCGCGCCTGGCCCGGCCGATCTCGCGCCACAGGATCGCCTTGACCTGCTGGTCGGACGGGGCTGTTGTGACGACGAACGCGCTGCCGGGCGGGTGCGTGTCCGGGCTCAGCCACCACGCGGCGATGCGCGCGGCCAGGAACGACTTGCCGGCGGAGTGGCACGCGGGTACCGCGGTCTTGCGGTGCTCCACGACGGACTGGGCGACGTCGCGCTGCCGGGACCAGAGGTGCTCGCCTAGGCGCTCGTGCACCCAGTCGGTCGGTCGGCGCTCGTACTTCGGGGTTGGCGGATACAGCAATTCGAGAGCGCGCGAGGTCGCTCCGGTCGCTAGATCAGCCATGAGTCACCCGTGGGACCGTCTACATTTGGGGGATGGCTTTCTTCATGTGGCGAAGGGCGAAGGTGACCACAACACCGACCGGAATCGAGGTCGTCGTCGAGATCCAGAGCGGCGACGATGAGCGGTGGCCCGATGCGCTTCATCGACACTTCGGACAGGAAGCTCGGGAGAGGGGAGGCGCGGCCGGGTTCGCAATCGAATCGTGCTCGTTCTCCCGCTTCGAGCACGGCGGCGGAGCACTCAACGTGAGCTTCTCCGTCAACATCGCTCCCGACACTCCCGACATCAGCCTCCAGCCGATCGAGAGCGAGCTCAGCTCCATCATCTCGAACGCGGTCATGCGCGCCAACGTGATCGAGGCGCGTGCTCGACGCTTCGAGGAGGTGCTGTTCGACCAGGAGGACTGAAGTCACGCGGCGTCTCTCGCTTCCCGCAATGCGCGGCGTGCCCGCCACACCGCGACGTTGATCGTCTTCGCCGCCACGCCGACCGCCTGACCGGCCTCGGCCTGCGTCATGCCGTGCACGGCGGTCAGGCGCATCGCGACCGAGTCCCTGGACGGCAGACCGCCGAGCGTCGACACCACGGTGCGCAGTTCGTCCCTGGTCTCCGCGAGCTGAGCGGGCCCGGGGCCGGTGTGCGCGAACCGCTCGTCCACGCCGTCGAGCTCTATGTGGTCGCTGTCCGGCTGACGCCGGCGCGCGGACCGCACGAGGTCGACCGCTGAGCGGCGGGCGAGCAGGCCGCACCATCCGAGCACGTTGCGCAGGTTCCGGCGGTCGCCGCGGTAGGTGGTGAGCGCCCGCCAGCAGCCGGCACGGGCGGCTTGGAGGAGGTCGTCCTGGTCGAGCCCGGACGCGCGCAGGCCCCGGATGCTGCCGCGGCACAGCGGCTCGAGCGCGAGGAGGGCGGCTTCGTGGTCGTTGCGGGCGAGCGCCTGGCGGAGCGGTCGGCCGGTGCGGTCCTGCTCGGCGGCGTGGTCGTGCGCGGCCTGCTGGTCGAGCGCCTCGCGGAGCAGGCGCCGTGCACCGTCCGGGTCCTCGTCGGGCAGGACGCTGAGCACGCTGCCGCGGCAGTCGATCCACGCCTCCGCCGGCAGATGGGGCGCACCGAAGGCCGCGGCGACACGCCCACCGAGGAGAACGACGACCGGCGGGAGCTGCAGGCCGAGCGCCGCTTCGCACGCCGCGGTCGGGTCGAGGTGCTCGGCGGGCTCGACCAGGTGGACGAGCCGGAAGCGGCCCTCGAACCCCGCCGGCGGCGCGTCCGGTGTGAGCGTGACGAGCAACGGCAGCTGCTTCACGATGCGGTCCCCTCGATGGTGCCGGTAGTCAGCGCGGCGCGGACTGCTCGCTGCACGTTCGGATCGTCGAGCGCTAGCCCGAGTTCGGTGACGAGCACGCGAAGGATGCCCGCGATCTGCATGCCCTGCTGCTCGGCCAGGCGGACGTGACGCTCGTCCATCCCGAGGTCGTGGCAGAGGCGGATGACCCGGGCGAGACGGTCGCGTTCCGCGCCGAGCTGGTTGATCCACACGTGGGGCTCCTGCCGGGGATCCGACCACTGGCCTCCTCCGACCGGGCCGTAGGCAGCGTCCGCTTCGAGCCTGGAGACCTCGCGGGAGAGCCACGTCACGATGCCCTGCGCCCGCCACAGCTCCTGCTCCGCGGCCTCCTGGTGCGTCGTCTCGACCGGCATCCCGTACACCCGGACAAGCTCGGCCGCGTCCTGCTTCGCCACCGCCTTCTTGTGCGCTGGCGTCGAGCCGCCATGCAGCTTGCATCGGCCACGCCCGACGTGGTCCGTGCCCCAGCCGGCGGGACGGCCGCACTTGCCGCCGGCGCGCGTCGTCGCCTCACACTTCGGCTTCGCCAACCCGTCGGTTGTCATGGCCTCAGCAGCTGTCATGCCCCCACGCCCTTCCGGGTCAGGTGCCAGCCACAGCACGCGCACTCGTACGCTCGCATCGCCGGTCCGCCCTGCTCCCTGATGAGCCGAGCCGCGTGCACCGCCTCCTGGTGGTCGCGGAACCGGCGCTTGCCGCACGCCCGGGCGCGCTTAGGCTTGCGGGCGCGTCGCTGCTGGACGGTCATGCTGCAGCTTTCTCCGGCTCGAACACCTGGGCGACCTCCGGGAAGTCGGCGGGGGGCCAGACGTCCCACCAGAGAAGGTCGAGCGCCAAGAGCGCGCGGTCCGCGACCGCGAACTCGACTTCGGTCCGCACGCCTGACCGCCAGAAACGCATGGTGCGGTCGCTGATCCCGGCCCGCTCGCAGACGGTGATGAGCCGGCGGTCGTGGCCGTGGTCGCCTTGCGCCTCCTCCGCCGCGGCATGCTCTATCGCGGCAGCGAGCGGCGCCGACGGCAGAAGCTCCACCGGGGTCGGCATCTCCCCCCCGGACCGGTACGCCTTCCCGGCCCGGCGCCGGTACGTGGCGTTGTACTCGCGCTGGCGCTGCTTGTAGGCGGCGAGCTGGTCTGGGTCTTTCGCGATCTCGGCGCGCACGCGACGCTGGTTCAGCCGGCGGCGTTCGCGGTCGCAGACCTTGCACAGCGATCGGGGGCGGCGGACCGTCCCGTCTTCCCACCGGACGTGAGCGAAGAACTCGCCCCACGTCTTCGTCTCCCGGCAGCGCACGCACGTCTTCGTGCGCAGCGTCAGCGCCGGATCCTGGATCGTCGCGGCGGTCATGCTGCTGCTCCCTGGACCCGGGCCCGGTCGTTGATCTCCTGCGCTCCGGCGGCGAACTCCAGGGCCGCGCCGCGGGCTGCCAGTTCCGTTCCCGCTTCCGCCTGGTCATCGTCGACCCATCGAGCCGCACGGGCCCGGACCTGTTCGAGCGTCGGGTCCTGCCCTCGGGCCTGGAACTCCGCGATCGAGTGGCGGATGAGGCCGGACGCCTTCTTGGGCTCCGTCTCCGGGAACCACGAGGCGGCGAGCGCCCCGAGCTGTTCCTCGTACTCCTCCACGTCCCGCTTGCGTCCCCCCTTGGGGGGGATGGGGGGTACGGACGGGACGGGACGGGACGGGACGGGGGCGCGCGAACTTCCGGAAGCCGCCTGGACCCCGCTCGGTTTCCCCGCGGATTCCGTTTGGGCTCCCGAGGGAGGCTTCGGCTTTCCGCCCTTGCCTCCTCGCGCTTTCCGCTCGCGGTCCTTCTCGCGCCGCACCTCGGCCTGCTCGCGCGACTCGTTGTGCTCGAGGTAGTCGTGGATCATCAGGCGCTCGTCGTCGAGCCTGTGCATCAGACCGGCGGTCACGAGCGCGTCGATCGCGGCGTCGCGCTCCTTCGGCTGCGGCAGCATGTCGTCCGCCCAGTCAAGTTCCACGATGCCGTCGGTCTCGTGCTGCGCGCAGTAGGTCACGGCCATCACGTAGAGGCCGATCGACGCGCGTGAGCGCTTCCAGGCCTTGCGGACCTTCGGGTGACCTGAGAACCGGTCGTCGAGCTTGACCCACGCCATCAGCGCCTCCTCTTCTTGCGCTCGCGCTTGAGGCGGTCGCGTCGTTGCTTGAAGCCCGGTGCGTTGGACTCCTCTCCGAAGTCGTGCGGGCCCGCGTGCCGACACCGGGCGCACGTCGAGGTCTCCCCCACGACGAACGCGAAGCAGACGCTGCACCACCACCGGGCACCCACCGACCGCGTCGACGGGATCGCTGGTCCGCTCGTCGCGAGCGTGGCGGTCTCCTGCTCCAGGCGGTCGATGATCTGCTCGGCGGTCACCGCGGCGAGCCGGCGGCGGGCGCGGTCAAGTTGTGCGCCCATCAGAACGGCACCACGGGCTCGATGTCGACCAGCTCGGCCGGGACGTCGCCGTCCTCGAGCGCGAGCCCCAGCCTCGTGATCGCCACGGTCGCCTGCAGGCGGGTGGTGAGCGGCTGGCCGAGCAGTTCGCAGGCGAGGTGCGCGATCGTTGCGAGCTGCCCGCGGGACGGCTCGCGATCGGTCGCGAGCTGGTCATCCGGACCCCTCGAGGGATCCTGCAGCTGATCGTGCCTCATGCGGCCTCCCCCGCCTTGAGGCTCGCCGCGTACTCGGCCTGCAGCTGGCACTTCCGCGAGCACGCACCGCCGACGCTGCACGCTTCGTAGCCGAGCTTCCCGCACGACGGGCAGGCGTCGACCGGGTCGTACTTCCACACGATCTGCCCGCCGCACTCGCAACGCAGGCAGCGGTCGTACGGGCACCCGTCGGCCGGGTCGAGCGTGCGCTCCGTTTTGCACGCCTCGCAGGTCGCGAGGTCGAGAGCGATGGTCTTGTCGTCGTACGAGACCTTGATCGGGTAGCGGCTCATGCCGCCTCCCTCGACGAGGGCCGGTAGCCGCGCTCGAGGACGCCGTGCACGACGATCGCGTCCAGACGCGAGTGTCCGTCCACGCACTCCGGGCACGGGTCGTTCACCGGGTCCCCGACCAGCGGAGACGCCTTGCGGCACCAGAGGCACACGTCAGCCTCTACGCGGGTCGTCGGGTTCTCGCGCGCGTCGATCCGTGCGCGCTCGGCCGGCTCGACCAGGCGGAGCGCCGGGACGGTCTCTTCGACCCCGACCCGATCGGTCGCGACAACGTCGACGCCGTGCGCGCGCAACCGCTTCTCGGCCTGCACCATGCTCACGCCCTTCGGAAGGTCGCTCGGCACGATGCCCGCGGGACCCCGGTACCAGAGGAGGCCGACCAGGCGGTCCCGGTGCGCCGAGTTCATCCGGCTCACGCAGCACCGTGCTCTCGCGCGGCCTGCACGTCGGCGAACGCCTCGGGATCGCCGCCCTGGTCGGGGTGGGTCGCCATGAGCGCGGCGCGGACGCTGCCGTGCTCGCGGATGAGCGCACGGCCGCGCTCCGGGGACGGGCCGGCGCCCGCCGGGAGCGCCTTGAAGCCGGCGTACTGCTCGCCGCGGCGCGTGATGCCGTACCGGTCGACAGCGCGGAGGGCCTCGAGCCCGAGGGCGATCGAGCGGACGTTGTGCTCCCACCGCTCGCACGTGTCGGACGCGTAGACGAGGCGCTGACCGGACACGGGGCTCAGAAACGAGATCTCGACGCCGGGGTGCACCGGCTCGCGAGCGTTCGCCCGGGGCCACCCGTCGTTGCGTATGTCCTGCTCGCGCAGGCCGCATCCGATCACGACGTCGGTCGCGTCGAGGTGGCGGAGTTCGCGGCGCAGCAGGTCGAGCGTGTCGACCCACGAGGCCTTGAACGTGTACCGACCGCGGCGCTCGTAGCTCGGCGTGCTGTCGTGGGGCCAGAGCGCGATCGGCCGGAAGCGCGCGTCGATCATGCCGCCTTCGCCTGTCCGATCACGGGGACGGTGGGCTCCGGGACGCGCGGGCTCATCCCCTGCTCCTGGCGCATGCTCCAGTCGATCAGCGACAGCAGCGCCTTGCGGTCGGCCTGCAGCCGGAACGCGCGCTGCTCGGCCGCGTCCAGGACGCCGCGCGCGACGTCCCGGGCGTAGCGCAGGTCCGCGACGTTCGGTTCGCCGCGGGCAAGGTCGGCGCACGCCGTCCAGGCGACGCCGGCGCCGTGCTTGTCGGTGATCGCGACCGCGAGCGCCTTGCGGTAGGCGCGCTCGGCCTCCGCGAGTTCGGTCGCGGCACGCATGCGGTCCTGCTCGGCCATCGACCCGACGTTGGAGGCCATACGCGCCGCGGAGCGGGCGTCCTCCTCGGCCAGGGCGCGGTCGAGCGTGAAGGTCTCTGGGGTGTTCGGTCGGCTCACGGGTTTAGTCCTCCAGCGTCGGGGCGGTAGCGGGTCCTGCTGATGCGATCGAGGTCGCGTGCGTGCGGACCTCGATGACGCGCGAGCGCAGCTCGCGAAGCTCCTGCTGGACTTCGTGAGCGCGACCGCGCACCACGTCCGAAGGGCTCGTGTCGAGCACGTGCGCCAGGGAACGCAGCGCGTTGTCCACGTGCACGACGACGTCGCACGCGTGACGGCTCGGCGAACGACGCGCCGGCCGCGGATGGTTCGTCCGGCTCAAGCTGCCGCCTCCGCGCGAGCGTCGGTCCGCGTCGCCGCGGCCGCAAGCTCCGCGCGCTTGGCCTGCTCCTTCAGCCGCGCTTTGCGCTCCTTGCGCTGACGGGCCATCCCCGCGTTGATGTTCTTCCTCGAGCGGAACGTCCACAGCAGGTGCAGCGCGTCTTCTTCCGAGGCCTCGCAGTCGACCAGCTCGTGCACGCCCTCGTCGCTGATGCCGACGATCACGATGCGGTCCGCCGGTGGCAGCCCGGTCGCGACCCGGGCCATCTCGTACAGGCGCGTCTGGTAGTGGGCCTGGTCGTAGACCTTGCCCTTGCCCGTCTTGTAGTCGACGAGCACCAGGCCGTCGTGGTTCGTGCCGACGAGGTCCGGCCGGCCCGCGTAGCCCAGCTTCTTGTGGCAGACCATCTCCTCGATCTCCACCGGCGTGATGCCCAGCTCGAGCCACGCCCGGGCGAAGCCCTGCAGGTACGGCTGGTAGGCCGGCGGGTGGATGCTCGGGTCCGGCATCAGGCCGTACCGGGCGATGCCCTCCGCGACGGCGTGGATCGCGTTGCCGCGGTCGGCGCCCTCCTGTTGCTTGGCCTTGTGCCCGAGCCCGAGGAAGCGCAGGCGCTCGATCACGTCGTCGTCGTGAACACCGTCCAGCTCGCCGGCGCGGGTCGCGTCCCGAGCGCCGAGCGCTGACGCCTTCCCGGCCCAGTCGACCAGCGCCTCCTTCGAGAGCGTGCCGCAGAGCGACGAGACGGCATCCATCGACTGCCCGTCAAGCAGGTACCGGCGCCGCGACGTCTTCGCGGGCTCGCCCTTCTGCGTCAGCCACTGCCCCACGCCGAAGTCCTCGAACGTCAAGAGTCCGGCCGGGTGCTCGGCGGTCACGATCGTGCCGCCCAGCTCGTTCATCGTGGTCACGGTCTTCACGACGCTCCCCCACTCCGCTCAACGTGCTTGTCCAGCAGCTCGCGGACCTGCCAGGCCTGCTCGCGGGTCACCTGCTGCATCGACGCGGCGCCGACCGCGGCGAGAAACGTCAGGACGCCGGCGTCGTCGATGCCCGCGTCCCTGAACCGGCCGGACATCCGGCCGATCTCCTCCACGCTCAGGTACACCGGCTCCTCCGACCATCCCGCCGTCGTCTCGGCCGGCGTGTCCGACTCCACCGCGGGCACGGCGACGTCGCCGACCGATTCCTCGACGTCGCCGTGGTCGATCGGCTGACCGAACTGCGTCGAGCCCGTCGCGTCCAGCCACGCCCGGTAGAGCTCGCGGCAGCGGCCCTCCCCGTCATCGGTGAGCACCAGCGACTGCTTGCCCTGGCGGCCGACCACCTTCAGGTGACCGTCCTGCGACTTCAGGAAGATCTTCGGGACCGCGTAGAGCGAGACGCCGACCCCGAACTTCACGGCGGCGCGCTTGAGCGCATCGGAGTACAGGCCCTTCCCGGCGTAGCCCTCCCCGATGTCGCGGCGGGAGATGCCGTCGACGGTCAGACGGCACATGAGCTTCCCGCCCTCGAGGGTCTGGTACTCGTCGAACCACAGGTGCGGGCACACGTGGTTGAGCCGCTCGACCACGAGCCGCGCGTCGATGTAGGCGACGATCATGCCGCCGGTCGGGGGCTCCCCGCCGAAGGTGGTCTGCACCTTGAACTTCACGGCCTGCGGTGTGAACGGCTTGCGGAGGTGGACGGCCGCTTCCTTGAAGGAGTCGACCGGGAGCACGACGTCTGACACGGACGCCGTCGACCCGTTGCGGGTCGTCGCCGCGGTCATGCCGCCACCTCCGCCGGGGAGGTGACTACCGGGCCGAGGCCAAGCTCAGCCCGCTGCCGGTTGTAGCGGGCGATCGTCTCCGCGCGGACCTGCTCGCGGTAGGCGGGCACGCAGATGCACGCGCCGTCCGGTGCGTGCCGACGGTCGAGCAGGTGACCGTTCGGGCACCGCGCGTCCGCCGGCTCGACAGGCATGCCCTGCGCGTCGATGGACAGCTCCGCGCGGGACGGGCGGTCGGCGCCATAGCGCACGTCGTCGAGGCTCATGCCGCCACCTGCCCCTGCGCGACGACCGGCACGGTGCCCGCGGCGAGCGCGTCGGCCTGCAGCAGCACCTTCGCGAGGACAAGCACCTCGGCCGCGTAGAACAGCGTCGGCTCCGCAGACGCGGCGCCGGAGTCCGCGCGCCAGCCAGCGTCGGCGCGGTCGCGGTGGGAGACCGTGACGAACCGGACGCCGTCCTGGCGCTCGGTGACGTCGACGACGGTGACGTTCAGCTCCTCCAGGTCGTGGTCGGCGATGACCCAGGTCCTCAGGACCGGGCCCTGGGCGGGGAGTTCGGTGACGCACATGGCGCCGGGCGCTGCGAAGTTCGTGCTGTCCATCAGGGCCTCCTCAGGCTTCGTGATGAGAGTATCTTCTCATAGGTGAGAAGATCTTGTCAAGACGAAATCTGAGGACGGACCGGCCGATGGGTCGGCTAGTTGTTCGCGCCGTCGCGGATCAGCGCGCTACGCAGGGAGAACGTGTGTTCGTCCGACGCACCTGAGAAGTTCTCCGCCTCGCTGCTCGTCGGTAGCCATCCCGGCGCAGTTCATCCGGTGGCGAGTTCATCGGCAGGCATCGGCCGGTGGGGACGGAGATGGACCGCAAGGGGATGGAGAACGTCGCCCATGCACGAGCAGCACCCGCAGGTACCGGAAGCCCACCAGGACCACCTCGACCGACTGGAACGCGAGGCGTGGTCTCACGTCGCGCGCGGCTTCGAGGCAGCACTCCTGGTGCTACCCGCGGAACACCCCGAACGCGACGAGTTCAGGAGGTCTCTGGAGGCGTGCGAGCTAGCCGCTTGCGAGCCGCCGCGGCCTGCGTTCGGGTCCTAGCGTGCGCGGTCGCCGCTACCTGGATGGTGGCGGCGGCCGGCAGCTTCCCCATGTGCGTGAAGTCCGCGGTGAAGAACGCCTTCGGGAGCCCTGTGATCTTCGCCAGCTTCTCGAGGTCGCTCAGGCTGGGCGGCTTGTGGCCGTCCTTGTCCGTGTACATGCGAGCGAGCGTCGGCTGGCTGACGCCTAGCGCGTCGGCGACCTCCGGGAGCTTCAGCTCGGTGTAGCCAAGGGCCGCGCGGATGCGCGCCTTGTAGTCATGCGGGAGGTCGAGCGTTCTCGGCACCGCGCGCGGTGATATCGCCCCGCTGACAGGAAAGCAAAGATCTTGACAAGATACTCTCGTGTCTGAGAAGATCTTCTCATGAACCGACCAGTCACCCCCCTCCGCCTGGCGATCGTCGCCAGCGGGAAGCGGCAAAAGGAACTCGCGGCCGAGGTCGGCCTCAGCGAGTCCCGCATGTCGATGATCGCCAACGGGCTGCACGTCGACGAGGCTACGCGCGAGAAGATCGCTGCCGCGCTCGATACGAGCGTCTCCGCCCTCTGGCCCGAGAACGCGGAGCAGGCGGCATGACGACCATGACCCACGTCGAGGACCGTCAGGGCCGCACGCTCACGGTCGGCACCCGCGTGATGTGCCACGTCGCCGCCGGCACCGTCATTCACATCGATGACGCCGACCTCGACACCAGCCCGTCCGTCCGCGTCCTGTTCGACGACGGCGACACCGACGAGTTCGGGGCTTACCAGTCCGGGCCCGGCCTGCCGCTCGTCTGCGACGACCTCGACGCGGTGGCTTCGTCATGAGCGCGCTCGAGGCCGTGCTGAACGCCCAGGCGTGCAACGACGCCCAGGCCCGCGCCCTGTACGACCCGAGCCCGGAGGTCGACTCCCTGAAGGAGCGCCTGGCCGTGCTGTTCGCGAAGTACCGCGTCTGCCCCGAGGACCGCGCGGCGATCGTCCGCGACATCCAACGCGTCGAGGACTGGAACCAGTCCGAGCGCACCGCGGAGCGCAGCGCCGCCGGCATGCTCGACGCCGCCGGCCCGCGCACCCTCCGAGACACCATCGGTGTTCGTGGTGCCGCCGCCGCGCTGCGTCCCGTGCTCGGCCGCGACTTCCAGCGCGAGTGCTCCACCATCCGCCGACTGATCGCGGACCCGCGCTGCGGCGCTGACCTCCTCCGCTCGAAGTCGCTCAGCTCGCAGCTCGGCTGCCGCCAGTACGCGCGGCTGCTCGAGCTCCTCGATGCGATCGAGGCGACCTCGTGATCGCCTTGGCCTTCATCACCATCGGCGCCCTATCGGCGCTGCTGCTCGGCGTCCTCGTCCTAGGAGCCCTGGTCCGCGATCTTCTCGCCGCACGCCGTCGCCGGATCGCCGGACGCGACCAGGTGGAGCTAGACGCGAACGTCGACCGCTTCCATCGCGACTTCACCGAGTGGTGCGCCCGCGAGGTCGACGACGTGTGGGGCGACAGGCGGGCGGCATGACCACGCTTCTGGAGCCGGTCGACGCAGCGCCGTTCGTTGCGTGGCTGGAGAGGCAGATCGCGCACATCACCGCTGACGAGACTCTCTGGCGCACGACGTCCGGCGGGAGCGCCCTGCCACCGGACGCGACGAAGATCCTCGGGGAGCGTCTCGGCGTTCACGAGGACTGGTTGCGGAAAGGCGCTTGGACCCGCAGCGGACAGCTTGAGCGTGCGACGGTCGAAGACGCCCTGGACCGCGCGGGCGTCGCGTGGTTCGACGTGTTCCCGGATGACGCGCCCGACGAGATCGAGCCTGACGGGTTCTGCGGCCGGTGCCACGAGGTCGTCACCCCGATCAGCGGTGCGTGCCCATGGTGCGAGAGCCCAGTCGCCGGGGCCGAAGGTCGCGAGCGACGGCACTGTGCGACGTGCGCCCGGATGGTGCACCCGCGCGACGACGGGACCTGCTGGCGGTGCGGCTCCGCTACCGCGGCCGGCGCCCCGTACGCGCCTTGTGCGTGCGGCTGCGGGACCGAGCGGCCGCAGTTCGACCCGCAGGGCAGGCCGGCGAAGTATGTGCGCGGTCACGCTCCACGTTCGCTGGAGCGGCAGACCGGCGTGGTCGAGGTCGAGCCGTTCGCCGCGTACCTCGAGGAGCGGTTGCGGAACCTCGACGTCCTCCAGGCGCTCGCTCGCGAGCACGGCATCAGCCGGGACGACGTCGTGGCGGTCCTCGAACGCCGCGAGCCCACGGTGAAGCGTGCGCTGGTTCAGCGCGCGCTCTGGATCTTCGCGCGCGCCGGGAAGGGCATGCCGAACCGGCCGGACGCCCGGAGCCTGTTCGACCTCTACCCGGACGACGTCCGCTCGAAGGTCTGTCCCGGCTGCGGCGAAGGCAAGGCCCGTCATGCCGATCTGTGCAAGGCGTGCAGCCGCAAGGCGAAGACGCGCGAGCGGCGCCGCGCTTCGGCCCAGAAGGAGGGACCCGCCTCATGAGCAGCCACACGACGTACTTCTGTGACCACTGCAACAGCGATCACGACATCCAGCACCCCGAGGACGAGGGCCACGCGGTCTGTTACGACGGCCTGCCGACCTACGCGGGGTG